>NZ_CP060497.1:4894923-6118654 GCF_014334135.1 Olivibacter sp. SDN3 | reverse complement strand
ACAGTAAGTGAAAAGTAGAAAGCGAGTGGTGCAACAAAAAATAACGTGTGGATACGAATCCTGTCTGGCAAAAAAAAATCTTGCAACAATAGTAACAAATAGATTTTCCGGCTTCTGGGGCATTTAGGTTCTTGGGCGATACTGGCAGCTAGGAGTCCTGCCAACTTCAATGTTAAGCATAGATCAATGTAGTATTTACGTAGAAGGCGTCTAAAAAGGGCGCCTTCTTTCGTTTTGTATCTACCTGTAGAGTCTATCGGTTTTAGGATGTTACTCTGCGACCAATGGTTGATAGCAGTAGTTTATCCATTTGGGGTCATAAATAAGGGGATTATTGTATTTAGGTTCGTTGTTTGGGCCTGACGAAGTTGTTTTCAGGAGCTTTTTCGACCATTTTCTCAGGTTATGCCCTATACACATCAGGGCGAACTCAATATCGACCTTTTCAAGCCCCCTCATGGTTAACCTGTTGAATCTGTTGTTGCTTTTCATCTGTCCGAAGACCGCCTCCACTTCTATGGGGCGTTTACTCCGGTGGTACTTTCCTGTTTCCGATGTTAGACGTTCGCGTGCCCTGGTCTTCAGTTCGTTCAACCGGTGGTTGACTTCGATGATCCTGTTTCCCTGCGCTTTATGGCACTGCCCCGAAGCGGGCAGCCTTCACAGCGTTCGGCCCTGTAATAGCTCACCCGGGAACTATATCCATTGGTGCTTTTGCGTATTCCCTTACCGGCAAACTCCATCTTCTGTCCCATCGGGCACACATAGAAGTCCTGCTCTTTATGATAATACAGGTTCTGTAATAGAAAAGGATTGTTCCTCTGGTTGCGTTTCTGCTCTTTGTGGAAGTAATTATATTTCACGTAACCTTCTATGTTCTTTGATTCCAGCATTTCATAGTTCTCTTCACTTCCGTAACCGGCATCGGCCACCACCACATCGCTCTGCCTGTTATATTGATCTTCGAAGCTATCAAGATGGTCTTCCAATGTGGTGGTATCGGTGCTTGTCTGGTGGATACTGTAGTGGGTGATGAACTGTTCTTCCGTACTGATCTGCGTGTTGTAGGCCGGTTTGAGCTGCCCGTTCTGCATGTGGTCATCTTTCAGCCGCATGAAGGTGGCATCTTCATCGGTTTTGCTGTAACTGTTCCTTTCCCCCAGTGTAGCCAATTGCTTTTCGTACTTTTCCAGCCTTGGAAGATGTTCTTCCCGCAGCTTTTTAAGCTGTTTTTGGGTAGGTTTTGCTGTTGCTTTGAGCTTTTCGTTCAGTAAAGAAAGTCTGTCCCTGAGCTCATTGCTCTTAATAGGTTTGGGTGTTTCATCCCTGCCCAGTTCCGATTGGTCCTGTTTTATCTGTGATTCAATGTCCGAGAGGACCGACTGTATTTTATTTTCCAGTTTTGCTTTGTTCTTTTCCACCGAACCTTTCCATACAAAAGTTAACGGCCTGCCGCCGATTCAATCTTTGTACCGTCTATGTACTGGACCTTTAGGCTTACATAGCCCAGTTCGGCAAGCAAACGGACAACATCGGCAAAAAGGGAATGGATATGCCCTTTAAGTCTTTTGCCACGGAAGTGGTTGATCGTTCGGTAATCCGGTGCACTGTGGCCCGAAAGCCACATGAAATAGATATTCTCCTGTAAGGCCTTTTCTATCCTGCGGCACGAATAGATGTTGCCCAGATAGGCATAGAACAGCACTTTGATCATCATACGCGGATGGAAACTGCTCGTGCCGCCACCTTTGTACTGTCCTATGATGTGGTCGATGTTCAGTCTGTCAACCACTGCATTTACCAGACGTACCGGGTGGTTCTCTGGGATCTTTGCAAAAATATCTTCCGGAAACAGGCTCGGACTGTTGGACGGTAATGCTTTGAATAGTATGTTTGCCATATTGTTTGGGTGCACCTAAAAATAACTGTTTTTTAGGACAAAAAATAAAAATCCCCGACACTTTTTCAGTATCGGGGATCTTCTATTAATAGGGCTTTTTAGACAGCTCCTCTGTTAATCCCCTGTTAAACCTCTGTTTAATAGCTATAATATAAGAAATCAGCTAAACTCAGGGATGTACGTTGTTATATGAGAAGGGTATATCCAGATTATATCCCATGGTCTGCTGGGGGCGATCTAATGGTGAAAAAATAATTTATTTGATTTACAGTGATTTGCGGATCTGGGTCAAAAAAAAGTGGGGAAGTATTTGGCGGTACGGTATAAGTGCGTATCTTTGCACTCCGCAAACGAAGGGATGCGGTTGTTTTTTGAGGTTTCCGGGGTCTTGGGGTGTTTTTTGGGGAGTTTTCCCCTGTGGGCCGGGCCGGGAAAAAAAAAACAGAAAAAATATTTTGCGGGTACGGAAAAGTTTTCTACCTTTGCAGCCCCGGAAGGGGGATTGATGTACCTGGGGCTTTGATGGCCGAGGGATACAGCGGAAGCCGAAGCGCGAAGCGGGGGCGTAAGAGTTCTTTAATAGAAGAGAAATGATTCATGTAGCGCAGCGGGGTTCGCACCGGTCGGGTCGGAAGACAAGAAAAGATCGGGGCCGCCTCGCTACAGAGGAGAGGGTCCGGATCGCGAACATTCATTATACAATGGAGAGTTTGATCCTGGCTCAGGATGAACGCTAGCGGCAGGCCTAATACATGCAAGTCGGACGGGATCCGGGGGTAGCTTGCTACCTTCGGTGAGAGTGGCGCACGGGTGCGTAACGCGTGAGCAACCTGCCCATTCCAGGGGGATAGCCCGGAGAAATCCGGATTAACACCGCATACGACCGTTTCACCGCATGGTGCTACGGTGAAATATTGATAGGGAATGGATGGGCTCGCGTGACATTAGCTGGTTGGCGGGGTAACGGCCCACCAAGGCGACGATGTCTAGGGGCTCTGAGAGGAGAATCCCCCACACTGGTACTGAGACACGGACCAGACTCCTACGGGAGGCAGCAGTAAGGGATATTGGTCAATGGAGGCAACTCTGAACCAGCCATGCCGCGTGCAGGAAGACGGCCCTACGGGTTGTAAACTGCTTTTGTACGGGAATAACCCCCTTTACGTGTAAAGGGCTGAATGTACCGTAAGAATAAGGATCGGCTAACTCCGTGCCAGCAGCCGCGGTAATACGGAGGATCCGAGCGTTATCCGGAATTATTGGGTTTAAAGGGTGCGTAGGCGGCATGCTAAGTCAGGGGTGAAAGACGGTGGCTCAACCATCGCAGTGCCTTTGATACTGGCGTGCTTGAATGTACTTGAGGTAGGCGGAATGTGGCAAGTAGCGGTGAAATGCATAGATATGCCACAGAACACCGATTGCGAAGGCAGCTTACTAAGGTATGATTGACGCTGAGGCACGAAAGCGTGGGGATCGAACAGGATTAGATACCCTGGTAGTCCACGCCCTAAACGATGAACACTCGATGTCGGCGATAGACAGTCGGCGTCCAAGCGAAAGCGTTAAGTGTTCCACCTGGGGAGTACGCCCGCAAGGGTGAAACTCAAAGGAATTGACGGGGGCCCGCACAAGCGGAGGAGCATGTGGTTTAATTCGATGATACGCGAGGAACCTTACCCGGGCTTGAAAGTTAGCGGCGTGGCCAGAGATGGTCATTCCCTTCGGGGCGCGAAACTAGGTGCTGCATGGCTGTCGTCAGCTCGTGCCGTGAGGTGTTGGGTTAAGTCCCGCAACGAGCGCAACCCCTGTGGATAGTTGCCAGCATTTAAAGGTGGGGACTCTATCCAGACTGCCTGTGCAAACAGTGAGGAAGGCGGGGACGACGTCAAGTCATCATGGCCCTTACGTCCGGGGCTACACACGTGCTACAATGGCCGGTACAGAGGGCCGCTAGACCGCAAGGTCATGCCAATCTCGGAAAGCCGGTCACAGTTCGGATCGGGGTCTGCAACTCGACCCCGTGAAGTTGGATTCGCTAGTAATCGCGTATCAGCAATGACGCGGTGAATACGTTCCCGGGCCTTGTACACACCGCCCGTCAAGCCATGAAAGCTGGGGGTACCTGAAGCATGTAACCGTACAGGAGCGTGTTAGGGTAAAACCGGTAATTGGGGCTAAGTCGTAACAAGGTAGCCGTACCGGAAGGTGCGGCTGGAATACCTCCTTTCTGGAGTGCCCGCCGGTGCACCCGCTGCGCCATGAAGATTTCTTTTGAAGATACAGAACAGAATTAGGAAAGAGGAAGCAGTACCCTCCCCTACCGGGGTACCGGAGCAGAAGAGAAGAAGAGTGCAGTCCCGTAGCTCAGTTGGTTAGAGCACTACACTGATAATGTAGGGGTCAGCAGTTCAAATCTGCTCGGGACTACCAGACGGGGGATTAGCTCAGCTGGCTAGAGCACCTGCCTTGCACGCAGGGGGTCAACGGTTCGAATCCGTTATTCTCCACGATTTCCGGTGATTGTACCGGGATAGAAGTTCTTTGACATATTGGAAGAAAAAAAACACGAGAGAAGACAACAGCAGGGCCGTGCCTTTGGTGCACGGCCCGGACAAAGGCATCCCGGCAGGCGCAAAAGGCTGCCGGGAGAAGAAAGTAAGAAAGGGCACACGGGGGATGCCTAGGCTCTCAGAGGCGAAGAAGGACGTGATAAGCTGCGATAAGCGCCGGGGATCTGCAAATAAGAGCCGATCCGGTGATTTCCGAATGGGGAAACCTGGCATGTTGAAGACATGCCGTATATAACGCGAACGCGCTGAACTGAAACATCTAAGTAGGCGCAGGAAGAGAAAATAACAATGATTTCCTGAGTAGTGGCGAGCGAAAGGGAAAGAGCCCAAACCGTTGCTGTTACGGCAGCAGCGGGGTTGTAGGACCGCGACGTGGTACAATCCGAAGAAGTGGAAAGGTCTGGGAAGGCCTGCCGTAGAGCATGAGAGCTGCGTACACGTAATGGAGATTGACCTAGCGGGATCCTGAGTACCGCGGGGTCGGAGACGCCCTGTGGGAATCCGGCGGCACCATCCGCCAAGGCTAAATACTCCTGAGAGACCGATAGTGAACCAGTACCGTGAGGGAAAGGTGAAAAGAACCCCGAACAGGGGAGTGAAACAGAACCTGAAACCGTGTGCTTACAAGCGGTCGGAGCCGGCAGGTCCGGTGACGGCGTGCCTTTTGCATAATGAGCCTACGAGTTACTCTTCACTGGCAAGGTTAAGTGGTTAAGCCACGCAGCCGAAGCGAAAGCGAGTCTGAACAGGGCGCAGAGTCAGTGGAGGTAGACGCGAAACCTTGTGATCTACCCATGGGCAGGTTGAAGGTGCGGTAACACGTACTGGAGGACCGAACCGATAAACGTTGAAAAGTTTCCGGATGACCTGTGGGTAGGGGTGAAAGGCTAATCAAACTGGGAAATAGCTCGTACTCCCCGAAATGTTTTTAGGAACAGCGTGGACATGTAGTCTGACAGAGGTAGAGCTACCGATTGGGTGCGGGGGAGTCACATCCTACCAAATCCAGACGAACTCCGAATACTGTTCAGATATGGTCTGCAGTGAGGCTCCGGGTGCTAAGGTCCGGGGCCGAGAGGGAAAGAACCCAGACCACCTGCTAAGGTCCCCAAGTGTGTGCTAAGTTGAACTAACGAGGTCCGGTTGCCCAGACAGCTAGGATGTTGGCTTGGAAGCAGCCATTCATTTAAAGAGTGCGTAACAGCTCACTAGTCGAGCGGCCGGGCGTGGATAATAAACGGGCATCAAGCACACCACCGAAGCAGTGGGATATATGAATATATCGGTAGGGGAGCATTCCATCGGGGGCGAAGCGGAGCGGCGATGCGCCGTGGACCTGATGGAAAAGCAAATGTAGGCATAAGTAACGATAAGGCGGGCGAGAAACCCGCCCACCGAAAGACCAAGGTTTCCTGATCAACGCTAATCGGATCAGGGTCAGTCGGGACCTAACGCGAAACCCGAAAGGGGAAGTGGATGGACAACCGGTTAACATTCCGGTACTCTTTATAACTGCGATGTGGTGACGGAGCAGTGACACTGCCGCGCACTGACGGAATAGTGCGTTGAAGGCTTTAGGTACAGGACCGGCAGGCAAATCCGCCGGTACTGCTGAAGGCCGATAGTACGGCAAACCTTCGGGGGCGCCGATAGCGCAGGTAATCAGACTTCCGAGAAAACCCGCTAAGCTCCAGGTTATAAAGACCCGTACCGCAAACCGACACAGGTGGTCGAGGAGAGAATCCTAAGGTGCTCGAGTGAATCATGGCTAAGGAACTCGGCAAAATGGCCCTGTAACTTCGGGAGAAGGGGCGCTTCCTCAAGCGATTGAGAAGCCGCAGTGAAAAGGCCCAGGCGACTGTTTAACAAAAACATATGGCTTTGCCAAATCGAAAGATGACGTATAAGGCCTGACACCTGCCCGGTGCCGGAAGGTTAAGAGGGGATGTCAACCTTCGGGTGAAGCATTGAATCGAAGCCCCGGTAAACGGCGGCCGTAACTATAACGGTCCTAAGGTAGCGAAATTCCTTGTCGGGTAAGTTCCGACCTGCACGAATGGTGTAACGATCTGGGCGCTGTCTCGGCCATGAGCTCGGTGAAATTGTGGTATCGGTGAAGACGCCGGTTACCCGCAACGGGACGGAAAGACCCCATGAACCTTCACTATAGCTTAACATTGGTACTGGGTGCAGGATGTGTAGGATAGGCGGGAGATATTGAAGCGCGTTCGCCAGGATGCGCGGAATCGCCCTTGAAATACCGCCCTTTCTGTATCCGGTTCCTAATCCGCTATTTGCGGAGACATTGTTTGGTGGGTAGTTTGACTGGGGTGGTCGCCTCCAAAAAGGTAACGGAGGCTTTCAAAGGTAAGCTCAGTACGCTTGGTAACCGTACGCGGAGTGCAATGGCAAAAGCTTGCTTGACTGTGGGACATACAGGTCGAACAGGGTCGAAAGACGGACATAGTGATCCGGTGGTTCTGCATGGAAGGGCCATCGCTCAAAGGATAAAAGGTACTCTGGGGATAACAGGCTGATCTCCCCCAAGAGCTCATATCGACGGGGAGGTTTGGCACCTCGATGTCGGCTCGTCACATCCTGGGGCTGGAGAAGGTCCCAAGGGTTCGGCTGTTCGCCGATTAAAGTGGCACGCGAGCTGGGTTCAGAACGTCGCGAGACAGTTCGGTCCCTATCTGTTGTGGGCGTTGGAAGTTTGAGCGGGGCTGACCTTAGTACGAGAGGACCGGGTTGGACCAGCCGCTGGTGAATCTGTTATGCCGCCAGGTGTACCGCAGAGTAGCTATGCTGGGAATAGATAAGCGCTGAAAGCATCTAAGTGCGAAACTAGCCGCGAGATGAGACTTCCTTACAGGGCCGTAGCAGACTACTACGTCGATAGGCGGCAGGTGTAAAGGTAGAGATACCATAGCCGAGCCGTACTAATAGCCCGAAGCTTTCTCAAGCAGGGAACAGGGCTGTTGTCTTCCCGTATTTTTTTCTTCCGGTATATGTCTATATAAGGTATTCAGGTGCCTATATCGGCGGTGTCCACCTCTTTCCATCCCGAACAGAGCAGTTAAGCCCGCCAGAGCCGATGGTACTGCGGTAACACGTGGGAGAGTAGGTCGGTGCCCATTTTCACAGCCCCGCTGCACGTGCAGCGGGGCTTTTTGCGTTAACGGGCCCCCGCTGCCCCAACGTTCCCTCCCCCCGGGGCAGGGGCCCCTCATTCCCCCGCGGAAAAGAAACCGGCCAGGGAGGCCATATAGACCCGGTCCCATCCGTGGGCGATGTCACCGTGGTCCCCGACGGGTATGTTCGTGTGCGTCAGCTCCAGTGAAGTTGTAGGGGGGCTCCTGATCTGCTCGGTTAGTTGGGTTTTGTGATGCTCCGTATCCCTTTAGGTGTACATGCAAATCTAGCAGTATAAAATGAGATGACATTGATACTGTAAGTAGCTCAATAGCGGTGTGTTAACAAATAGTTTAATGGTGGTGATTAACTAATCAGAAGAGGGTAAATGTACGCTTAAGGAATTCGTTATGACTTTCCTTTTCCTCAAAAGCGTGTGAAGTGAAAGGGCGTCATCATTTATATATAATAACGCCCTTTTGATGTAATGGTAGTTTATTTAATAAAATGTTTTAACTGCACAATTTCTTTTTCTTCAAGATATCTCCAGCGCCCTCTAGGTAGATCCTTTTTGGTAAGGTTAGCATAAATTACCCGATCTAACTTAAGTACATCGTAACCTAATGATTCAAAAATACGCCTTACAATCCTATTCTTTCCACTGTGAATTTGAATGCCAACCTCTTTTTTACTGGCACCAACCACATAACTTATATCATCTGGTTTAATAAAACCGTCTTCTAACTCTAATCCAAAGCCTATTTTATTGAAGTCGCCTTGCGTTAGGTTTTTGTTTAACTCTACCTGATAGATTTTCATTATACTATTTCTTGGATGAGAGAGTTTCTCCGCCAAGTTTCCATCATTGGTGAGTAACAATAAACCAGTTGTGTTCCGGTCTAAACGTCCTACGGGATAAATACGTTCTTTAGAAGCTTTTTCTACTAAGTGCATAACCGTACGGCGTTCTTGAGGATCGTCTGTGGTCGTGATATAATCTTTTGGTTTATTGAGTAAGACATAAACCATTTTTTCTCTTTTAAGTTTTTCTCCATTGTAACGAATTTCATCCTTTGCCACATCTACCTTTGTGCCTAATTCGGTTACGACAGAACCATTTACTGTAACTACACCAGCCTGTATCAATTCATCTGCTTTTCGGCGAGAACAAATGCCCGCGTTGGCTATATATCTGTTAAGGCGAATCAGCCCGTTATCTTCTCGTTCTTTCGAAAAATTGCTATCATTTACTCTACTGCGGCTTTTGCCGAAGCTTTTTTTATAGGTATTTGAAGGGCTATACTTCCGATCGTCAGCGTCTTTATCTTTATAATCTTTATGAGAAAGTCTTTTAGATGATTTAAAATAGGAGCTTTCATTTCCTTTCTTTTTCCAAGAATCCTTATAATCACTCTTAAAAGAATCATTTTTAAAAGACTTTTCTGTAGCTTCGCTCTCATTACGTTTTCTACCCGGCCGGCTATCACCTTTATGAGTATCTTTACTTTTGTAACCAGATGTTCCCTTGGAAAAAGATTGTTTTTGAGAGGTGGATTTGTCGTCCCGACTGTTCCTTTTGTTCCTGAATGGCATAATTTTTTTTGTACGTATGATGTGTGCGCAAAGATACTTAAAAATGTTGATAAATAGTTGTTTGTGGATTGTTTTAGAAAAAAAACAGACCTAAAGTATAGTTAAAATCTTTCGCTTTTGCAAATGGTTTTTTGTAACTATTTGTATTTTAAGTAAATAATTTGTATATTTGCAACCGCTTTTTTGCTTAACCAAAACAGAGAGGTAAAAAAATGATAAAAAAACACCTATGTACTTGCATGGTGGTTTTATTAGCTTTGGTTCTTTCAAAGATGTTTATCTATAGTACGCCTATAAATAAGGAAGCTAAAAATACCATTCCGTCCGGTACACTAAGTGTTGTAGAAGCTGTCAAAAAAGAGACAGGTTATTCAACATTGAATTTTGCAGATGAATATTTACCAACTGGGGATGTAAATATTGAGAAGAAGATAAAACGTTCTTTAAAGGCTTATTCTTTTGAAAAGTTGAGAACATATAAGTTACATAAAAATGCAAAAGCTTGGTTCCCGATAATTGAGCCGGTTCTGGAAGAATACAACATTCCCGAAGATTTCAAATATATACCTTTAGTTGAAAGTGGTTTAATAGAAGGGACTTCTCATAGAGGAGCATCTGGTTTATGGCAATTTATGCCTGCGACTGCTCGTGCTTTTGGCTTGAAAGTGAATGGTGCGGTAGATGAAAGACATGATGTACAGAAGTCAACTGTTGCGGCGTGTAAGTATCTAAATGCACTTTATAAAGAGTTTGGTAATTGGACATTGGTTGCAGCAGCGTATAATGTAGGAAGTGGAAGCTTGCGAAAAACTATACGCATGCAAAATCAAGATGATTATTATCAGCTAAAGCTCAATAAAGAAACGAGTAATTATGTGTATAAGCTCATCTCTACCAAGGAAGTAATTGAAAATCCGTGGGATTATGGTTATAAGATAGAAAAGAGAGATACAAAATTAGCCTTGGAAGATGTAGCTAACGCTAATGAGAATAACCAGATGTGATCGCTTTCCGTAGAAATGCAAGAAGAATAGGCTGAGTTCTAGATTTAAATAGGACAGCTTCATAGAGAAGCGAATAATAGATACCTGTTATTCGCTTTTCTTTTTTCTGACGTTATGCTGAAGATTTGATTTTTAATAAAATTGAGTGATTACCATATAAGTAAGCCTAACGTAAATTTATTAATGCAGATTGGGGTTTTTAATGTAGAGATGGGGTTAGCTGTTTATTATACGGGTTTTTAGACCATTTTCAAAAGTTGTTATGAGTTCCAATTACGGACAATTTTGTCTAAGTTTGTATTTGTCTAGCAACTCCATTTGTTAGAGTTGAGTTAGGGCATAAAGCTATTTTTTGTATATATACATGAACGATAAATTACCCGTTGATTTAGGTGATCAAAGTGAACTGGAAGTATTTGGCGCTAGGGTGCACAATCTTAAAAATATAGATGTTGTTATTCCAAGAAATGAATTAGTTGTTATTACCGGATTAAGTGGCAGTGGGAAATCTTCGTTGGCATTCGATACGATTTACGCCGAGGGTCAACGTAGATATATGGAGACCTTTAGTGCTTATAGCAGACAATTTATGGGGGGAATGGAACGGCCAGACGTTGATAAAATTGCCGGACTAAGCCCTGTCATAGCTATTGAACAAAAAACAACTAGTAAAAATCCACGGTCTACTGTCGGTACAATTACGGAGGTATATGATTTTTTGCGACTATTATATGCGCGAGCAGGACAGGCATTTTCTTACGTTACGGGGAAGAGAATGGAACGCATGTCGGAAGACCAAATAGTTGATCAGATATTAAACCAATTCAATGGTGAATCTATTAATATTTTAGCGCCATTGATTAAGGGACGTAAAGGACATTATCGGGAATTGTTTGAACAAATCAGAAAGCAGGGATATGTTAAGGTAAGGGTCGATGGTGAAATTGTTGATTTGACGCCGAAGATGCAGGTCGATAGATATAAGATACATGATATCGAGATGGTTGTCGACAGACTTCTTGTAAGTGAAAAGGATAGGAAACGTTTGCACACGTCCTTACAACAGGCAATGAAGGCAGCAAAAGGGATTATCAAAATAAGTGATCAAGGTAACAAAGAATATTTCTTTAGCCGTTATTTGATGGATCCAGAAAGTGGAATATCATATGATGAACCCCAACCAAACACATTTTCTTTCAATTCTCCGTACGGTGCCTGTGAAAAATGTGATGGTTTAGGTTATACCTTTGAAATCGACGAGCAATCAGTAATACCTGACCCGAAAATAAGTATACTAAAGGGGGGGATCGCCCCTTTAGGAGAGTATAAGGATAATTGGACTTTTCAACAGTTAAAGGCCCTGGCTAAGAAGTACGAATTTTCGCTGTCTTCTCCAGTAGAAAGTTTGTCTGCGCAACAATTGGATATATTGCTTAATGGTGCACCTGATTTAATTACAGTGCCTGTTACCTATAATAAATGGAATGTTAAAGAGTATAAGGTTAGTTTTGATGGTATATTTAAGTTGTTAGAGGAACATGCGGAAAAGAAGAGTGACGATTTAGACCTTTTCCGTGCAAAGAAAACTTGCCCGGTATGTAATGGTGCTCGACTTAAAAGAGAGCCACTTCATTTTAAAATCGCTGGAAAAAACATTTTCGATTTAGCCTCAATGGATATTGCTTCTTTATCCTCTTGGTTTGATCATGTTGACGCTAAATTAGACGAGCGGCAAAAAATAATAGCCGAAGAAATTTTAAAAGAATTAAGAAGCAGACTACGTTTTTTATTAAATGTAGGGTTAAGCTATCTAACTTTAAACCGTACTGCAAAAACGCTTTCGGGGGGAGAAGCTCAGCGGATACGGCTAGCCACTCAGATAGGTTCGCAGTTGGTAAATGTGTTATATATTTTGGATGAGCCAAGTATAGGCCTTCATCAACGTGATAATGAAAGGTTGATAGAAGCGTTAAAAAACCTACGTGATATTGGAAACTCTGTATTGGTAGTTGAGCATGATAAGGATATGATTCTTGAAGCGGATCACGTTATTGATATGGGGCCAAGCGCTGGATTAAACGGTGGTTTAATTGTGGCACAAGGTACGCCTTCACAAATAAAAAACGCTGAAACATTGACAGCGGATTATTTGAATGGAAAAAGGGAGATCCGTGTGCCAGCAGTTAGGCGGTCTGGTAATGGACTCAAGCTTCGATTGGAAAATGCAAATGGCAACAATTTAAAAAATGTAACAGTGGAGTTCCCACTAGGAAAATTATTGGCGATTACCGGTGTATCAGGAAGTGGAAAATCTACCCTTATCACGGAGACCTTGTATCCTATTCTAAACCATCATTTTTTCCGAGCAAAGAAAATACCTATGCCCTACAGAACGATTGATGGGTTAAATCATATAGACAAAGTTATTGAAATCGATCAAACACCTATTGGGCGGACACCGAGATCAAACCCTTCTACCTATACAGGTGTTTTTTCTGATATAAGGAGTTTGTTTGTTCAGCTTCCGGAAGCGAAAATTCGAGGGTATAAACCTGGACGGTTTTCGTTTAACGTGAAAGGGGGACGATGTGAAGTGTGTCAGGGAGCGGGAATGAAAGTTATTGAAATGAATTTTCTACCCGATGTACAGGTGCCTTGCGAAGCATGCAATGGGAAGAGGTATAATAGGGAAACGCTGGAAGTAAGGTATCGTGGTAAATCTATTAGTGATGTGTTAAATATGAGTATTGATGAAGCAGTTCCTTTTTTTGAATCAATACCGTCAATATACAGAAAGATAAAGACTTTGCAAGATGTTGGACTGGGATATATTACTTTAGGACAATCTTCCGTAACTTTGTCTGGAGGTGAAGCGCAAAGAGTTAAGTTGGCTACTGAATTATCTAAAAAAGATACGGGAAATACTTTTTATATACTTGACGAGCCTACAACTGGCTTGCATTTTGAAGATGTTAATGTTTTATTGGGGGTGTTAAACCGTTTAGTAGATAGGGGTAATACAGTGCTGGTGATCGAACATAACTTAGATGTTATAAAAGTGGCCGACTGGATTATTGACTTAGGTCCGGAAGGGGGGGCTGCAGGGGGAAATGTGTTATTTAGCGGAACTCCTGAGGAGATGTTGAAAAATCGGAAAAGTGAGACTGCCCGATTCTTGAAGGCCGAATTAAATTAAAAGTTAAAGGAGGAAATCTTATGATTGTAATTGATAAATTAGGTGTTGCCGATAAGATTACGGAGCAGTTGGAGACGATATTTGACCCAGAAATCCCTGTGAATATTTGTGAGTTAGGCTTGATTTATGAAGTAAACACAAAGGAAGACGGTACCGCAAAGATTATTATGACCTTGACAGCTCCTGCTTGTCCGGTAGCGGGAGAACTTTTGGATGAGGTACAAAGAAAAGTAGCAGGAATTGACGGCGTAAAAAATGCTTTAGTGGAGCTTACTTTTGACCCTAAGTGGGATAAAAGTATGATGAGTGAGGAAGCTCGTTTGGAACTGGGTTTTATGTAAACGCCAGTGGTCAAATGCAGGAGGCAAGTAAGACTAGCCTTGTACTAATAGTTAATGTGATAAGTTTAATTTAAGTTTCCTTATCTGAAGATAGCTGTTCTTTGTTCGCTTCGGCCTCAGCTTCCAAAGCTTCAAGCGTTTTTACCGGCTGTTTGTTTTTCGCGTATAATCCCCCGCCAAATATTCCGTGCCATATGTTTCTCGATTCTTTGGTTAAGATAGGAGCCACGATTGCCAGTATCAAGACGTAGACTACTACGAAAGATTGAATGATAGGATTCAGACCGCCTGCCTTTCCAATATTTGCCATGATAATAGAAAACTCTCCTCTAGCGGCTAACGTAAAACCTATGTCAAAGGATGTCTTTGTTTTTAAGCCAGCAAACCGCGAGGCAAAATAACCAGAAGCAACATTTCCAATAATTGTGACGACAGCAGCTATAGTGGCCCATACCACGGCGCCGCTAAGGGTGAAAGGATCGATAGAAAGTCCGAAACTAAAAAAGAACATTGCGCCGAAGTAATCCTTATAAGGGTATACCATTTGCTCTATTCGTTTGATGTATTGAGAATCCGCAAGAACTAGCCCTGCCATGAGTGCTCCGATCGCCTCGGCAACGTGAATGGTTTCGGAAAATCCAGCTACCAGGAAAAGTAATGCGAAGATGATTAAAATAAAAATTTCAGAAGATTTGACATTTAATATTCTGTCGATATAAGGAACTAATCTTCTGCCTAAGATCAAGAATATGAGGATAAAACCTAATGCGAGCAAGGAAGTACTGGCTACCGTCCAAAATGACCCGCCGCCAGTTAGCACTAAACCTGATAAAAAAGAGATATGCATGGCAATAAATAAATCATCAAACATGATCATCCCCATGATAACTTCTGTTTCTGCGTTTGCAGTTCGTTTTAAATCCGTTAACACTTTTGCTACTATCGCAGTGGAAGAACTGGTCATGATTCCACAAAGAATCATCATTTCTGCAAATGGAAGGTCCATCAACCATCCTACTACAAGACCAGACGTAAAATTTAAGGCAACGTAGATAGATCCTCCCGATACGATTGCTTTTCCCGACTTTAGGAGTCGGCCAACAGAAAATTCAAGACCTAAATAGAAAAGCAAAAACAGCACTCCCAGCCTACCCATGAAATCAATGAAAGGTTTACTTTCGGTGAATTGTAAATCGACAATTCCTAACTTTGGTGCATGATCCCCCAAAACCATACCTATTAAAATAAAAAAGGGTATGACAGAAAAACGAAGTTTATTGGCAACGGCTCCAACGAAAGCTACAAGGCCAACGGCAATTCCTATTTCTAATATAAGGGTCTCTGTATGCATATACTCACATGGTTAAAAAAAAATAGGATCAGTGTTAAACGGTTTGATAACCTCGAAGAAGTTCCTTTAAAGCTTTGATATTGCTGCGCTTTCCCGCAACAACTAATGTAGTGCCAGGAGTAATTTTGTAATCGGGACCTGGGTTTATTATGCTCTCTTCATCCTTTATCGCCGCAATGATAGACGCTCCGGTTTTTTGCCTAACTTCAAGCTGACCAATAGTTTGCTGATTGATTAAAGCCTTGTCTTCTACCTTTAACCATTCAATCACCAAATCATTAACGGCAAGCTCCATAGTTTCCAGAGCTTTTGGCTTATATGATAGCCCTCCGATTATACCAGCGATTTGGCGAGATTCCTCGTCATTGAGTGTCATCACACATTTTGACTCGTTTTCTTCCTCGTCTAATCGGTATAATTCACGGTTCCCGTCATCATGGATAACCACCACCATATTGTCACCTGCTCCAGTTACAATTTGGTATTTTTTACCTATACCAGGTAAGTCACTTTCCCTAACGATAGACATTTTTGACTTAAGTTTAATTTAATAATAAATCTTAAATGGTGTGTTCTACACCAAGCTACTCCTTTTTTGACAGCTCGAATTGGAATCGTTCCGCCTTATCCAAATAGTAAAGAATATACATCTAGATGTATACTTTTTACAAATGAATTGCAAAGTTACAGAATTTATCTTAGGTTTGAGGCGACTTGTTAATAACAATTACTCAGATTGAGCACTTAGTGGTTTCTCTTAAGGAGAATTAATAAGGAACCGTGTGAGAATCACGGGCTGTCGCGCAACTGTAAGCATTCTCCCAATAATAATGGGATAGGTTTTACATACCACAGTCACTGTTCCAATGGAATGGGAAGACGTAAAACGGACGAATGCAAGCCAGGAGACTTGCCTTTAAGTAGTTTGACAGGCTTTCGCGAATAGAAGCAATGTCAAGGCCCAAAATAGAGCAAACCTTTCCAAAAAAGAGATGTTTTGGTAATAGGGTATGCTATGCCTTGCTGTATACTTTGTTGAAAGCCCGAGGAAGTTTTATAGAAACAAGAATATTTGTTTAATTAAACTATTAATTTATGTTGCTTACAAACAATCTGGGTTACCCGCGTATTGGTGCCCAACGGGAATTGAAAAAGGCTTGCGAAGCCTTTTGGAGTGGTAAAATTTCGAGGAAGGAATTGCTGGAAGCTGGACTTAAAATCCGTACTTCCAATTGGAAAATTCAGCAGGAAATGGGGATAGACCTTATACCTTCTAATGATTTCTCATTTTATGATCAAGTGTTGGATATGACCCTAATGGTAGGAGCAATACCCCAACGGTACTATAACCTTGCCGCTAACAAAAGTGCTGAGCACGAATTGGAACTTTATTTTGCGATGGCCAGAGGTTTTCAGCATGACGGTATAGACGTTACGGCTATGGAAATGACTAAATGGTTTGACACGAACTATCATTATCTGGTGCCGGAGTTTATCAAAAATCAAAACTTCAGTTTGTTTTCTGAGAAAATAATCAATGAATATTACGAAGCTAAGCAGTTGGGTATTGAAACAAAACCAGTCTTAGTTGGTCCTATCAGTTATTTATTACTAGGGAAAGAAAAAGAGCAAGGTTTTAATCGCTTGGATTTAATTGATAGTCTATTACCTGTATATGAGCGGATTATTGAGGCATTGAAAAATTATGGTGTCAAGTGGATTCAATTAGATGAGCCTTTTTTATCGCTGGATTTGGATGATAAAACCCTGGCCTTGTACAAGCAGGTTTACAAGCGACTGGCGAAAAGCACAGGTGGAATTAAAGTGATAGTAGCAACTTATTTTGAGGGTTTAAAAGATAATGCTGAAGTAGCGTTAAACCTTCCGGTTGACGCCTTACATATTGATCTCGTAAGAGATCGGCAACAGCTGGAAACGATACTGCGTTTAATTCCTGAAAAATTGACACTCTCTTTGGGGGTGGTTGATGGCAGGAATATTTGGAAAAACAATTATGATAAGTCCTTAGAGCTGATTGACACAGCTACAAAAAAACTAGGTGAGAACCGGGTGTGGGTTGCACCTTCATGCTCTTTACTTCATGTTCCTTGCGATTTGGACAACGAAGATAACGAGAAGACCTTACCCAAGGAGGTGAAAGATTGGTTGGCTTTCGCTAAGCAAAAATTAGAAGAAGTAAAAGATCTTTCCGTATTAGCTGAAAATAGGCAAGAAAGTTCGCCTGCCTATCAACATTACATTGAAAATCAAACCTCTCAGGAACGCAGAAGAACTTCTACCCTTATCCATCATATTGATGTGAAAGAACGAGTTGCGACAATTGCAGATGAGGATATACAAAGAAAGAGCACTTTTCCAGAAAGGAAAGCAAGACAATTGGAAACACTGAAACTACCGTTGTTTCCCACCACAACTATCGGTTCTTTCCCCCAAACAAAAGAAGTGAGAAGCTGGCGAGCGAAATTAAAAAAGGGAGTTATTACCAGGGAAGAGTATGACGAGCTAATAAAAGAGGAAACCAAAGATGCGATTAAGTGGCAAGAAGATGCTGGGCTGGATGTTTTGGTACATGGGGAGTTTGAGCGTAACGATATGGTAGAATATTTTGGCGAGCAGCTGCAAGGTTATGTGTTTACAAAAAATGGTTGGGTTCAAAGTTATGGCTCTCGTTGTGTGAAACCCCCTGTTTTATTTGGAGATGTGAGTAGGACACAGGATATGACGGTATATTGGACTTCTTATGCACAATCGCTTACATCGCTACCAGTAAAAGGAATGCTTACTGGGCCGGTAACTATTCTGCAATGGTCATTCGTGAGAGATGATCAACCTCGTTCTGAAACTACGTTTCAGATAGCATTAGCCATAAGAGACGAGGTGCTCGCTCTGGAAAAAGCCGGGATTAAGATTATTCAGATTGACGAGCCGGCGATCCGCGAGGGTTTACCTTTACGTAAAGCTGACCAGCGTAACTATTTGAATTGGGCAGTTAAAGCATTTAGACTATCTGCTGCGGGTGTTGCAGATGATAGGCAGATTCATACACATATGTGCTATTCTGAATTTAATGATATCATTGCTGACATTGCAGCACTCGATGCAGATGTGATTACAATTGAAACGTCGCGATCGCAAATGGAGCTGCTAGATGCTTTTGCTAATTTCAACTATCCGAATGATATTGGTCCCGGAGTGTATGATATTCATTCACCACGTATTCCCAGTAAAGAAGAAATGATCCTTTTACTGGAAAAAGCTAAGGCAGTGATAGATTATAAACAGTTATGGGTAAACCCAGATTGCGGTCTTAAAACCAGGGCATGGCCAGAAACAAAAGCAGCACTCGATGCTATGGTTGGTGCAGCTAAAGACTTGCGTAGCGTGAAAGAGACCGTTTAATAGGGTATTCATTTTATACCTTAAAGCAGTATACTATTTGTATACTGCTTTTTTTCTCGCTAACTTTCGCTATGCGTAATTTACTAAGAGCACAGCAAATGCGTGCGGCAGATGTTTATACTATTGAAAATGAACCTATTTCTTCCATTCAGTTGATGGAAAGAGCTTCCGCGGCATTTGTTGAAAAGTTGGCTTCGTTATTACCTTTAGATGGTCTTTCCGTTTTAGTGTGTTGTGGAACAGGTAATAATGGTGGAGACGGTTTGGCTATCGCGCGTTTACTTTATCAAGTTTACGCTGCTGATGTGTATGTTTGGATTATTATGTATAATGATCGTAAAACGGAAGATTTTGAAGTAAACTATCAGCGATTACGGGCTTTACCGATTCCTATAAAGGAAATAGCTGAAGCAGAAAGTTATCCTGATGTTAATCAGGATGTTATTGTGGACGCTATGCTTGGTTCGGGGCTTAATAAACCTCTTGCCGGTAACTGGCTGGCTTTAGCGAATTATCTCAACCAAACTGGGAAGAGAACGATTGCCGTTGATATCCCAACGGGCATGGCTGCAGATGGTAATATAGCGGCAACGTGGAGTTCGATAATTGCAGAGGATGTAATCACGTTTCAACGTCCAAAAATTAGTTTTGTTTTTCCGGAGTCTGCCCGTCTAATGAAAAGGTTTCACGTCGTAGATATTGGTCTAAACGAGAAATTTATTGAGCGTCTGCCAAGTGATTTTATCGAAGTTACCAACCAAGATATCCGGGAGATATTGAAGGAAAGAAGTCCATTTAGTCATAAAGGAACGTTTGGACATGGTTTAATTGTTGCAGGCAGTGAGAATACTATGGGTGCAGCTTTATTAAGTGCGGAAGCTTGCTTATTTACGGGGGCGGGGTTAAGTACTTTATGTGTTCCAAAGAGTGGTTTTTTAGCAATGAATACTCGTTTGCCTGAAGTAATGTTATTGGAACGTGGTAAGCAAATTGACGTTGTAAAATACAATGCCTTGGCTATCGGGCCTGGACTTGGAACAGGGGAAAAGGAGAGGAAACTGCTGAAGGAATTGATTTTTACCGAATCGCTCCCTGCTTTGGTATTGGATGCGGATGCTTTAAATATCCTGTCTATAGAAAAGGAATTATTGAATCACTTACCGATGGGTACTATATTAACACCGCATATGCGAGAGTTTGATCGTCTGTTCGGAGCAAGTGATAATTGGTTTGAACGGGTGAGTAAAGCCAAGGAGGAGGCATCAAAGCGGAACTTGATGATCATTTTAAAAAATAGGTTCACGTTCATTGCAGCGCCAGATGGTAAGGTATATGTGAATTTTACCGGTAACCCCGGTATGGCCAGTGGTGGTATGGGAGATGCGCTTACCGGTATTTTAGTTTCCTTATTAGCGCAGGGTTATACATCGAGTGAAGCAGCCATTTTGGGGTGTTATTTGCATGGAAGAGCGGGCGACCTATTGGCAGAAGAAGGGTTTGCGGTAATACCGGCCAGCCAATTAATACAAAAGCTCCCCAGTACCCTGGGGAGCTTTTTATAAGCTGACGGGGAATGAAATATGTTATATATTTAATAATTATTGCATGTCAAACAAATGCTTTTCAGCGTGGTAAGAAGACCTAACTAATGGTCCACTTTCAACATACTTGAATCCCATTTTTAAACCGATTTCCTGATAATATTTAAACTGATCAGGTGTGATCCATTCGACTACCGGATGATGTGCTTTCGTGGGCTGTAAATATTGGCCAAGCGTAAGGATATGTACGCCAGCGTCATATAGATCCTGCATTGCTTCAATAATATCTACTTCTGTTTCACCAAATCCAAGCATAATACCTGACTTTGTCCGTAAACCGGCAGCAGCTATTCTTCGCAGACACTCCAGACTTCTGTCATATTTCGCTTGAATACGAACCTCTCTTGTCAGGCGTCTAACGGTTTCGAGGTTATGAGAAACAACTTCTGGCCTTACGGCCAGAACCCGTTCTAAATTCTCCCAGTTTCCTTTAAAATCAGGGATAAGTGTTTCAAGCGTAGTATCAGGACTTTCTCTTCTAATAGCATTTACTGTTTCTGCCCAGATCGAAGATCCACCATCTTTTAGGTCATCCCTATCAACTGATGTGATGACACAGTGTTTTACTTGCATTAATTTTACAGAAGTAGCAACACGCATGGGTTCATCTAATTCAACGGCTTTAGGCCTTCCCGTAGCTACAGCGCAGAATGAACAGGAACGTGTACAAATATTTCCTAAGATCATAAAAGTGGCAGTGCCTGCACCCCAACATTCACCCATATTTGGGCAGTTTCCACTTTCGCAGATGGTGTGAAGCTTATGTTCGTCAACTAAACCTCTTACATGTTTGTATTCTTTACCAACAGGTAATTTTACACGTAACCAATCGGGCTTGCGTTGCTTTTGATTGGCGGGAATAACAGGTAGTTCAATCATAAGACAAAAGTAACTAATAATTTTTTATTTTAGCGACGTATTAGCACAAGGCTTGAATATTGATCAATTAAAATTCATGCATATTACATTCTTATTATAATTCAAATGGCAACCGTAGACACCGTTTATTTAGGAGATTTAAGAACTGAAGCAAAACACGTTCAATCCCAAACAAAAATCATAACAGATGCACCAGTGGATAATCAGGGTAAAGGAGAGGCTTTCTCGCCAACGGATTTGCTGGTAGCATCGCTAACAAGCTGTATGTTGACTATCATGGGTATCGTATCAAGAACACATAATATATCATTGGGCGGTATCAAGGCAGAAACAACTAAAATTATGCAGGCAGAACCCCGAAAGGTATCTGAGATTCACATTATATTTCATTTTGCTGATGATATTGTTTATAACAGCAAAGAAAAAGCACTGCTGAAGAAAGCGGCGGAAACGTGCCCTGTTTATTTAAGCTTAGCTTCAGATATTAAGAAAACAATTACCTTTAACTGGGTATCTTGATGCTAACTTTTGCTGCCTCGATGTCATTGTGTGATTCGCTATAGATACATTGGTTGCCTTTTACCAATAAAACCTGTGGCGATTCATGCCTGATGTTCCAGCGTTCCGCTATTTCATTTGAAATTGATCGGTGTTTGATAAGATCTAACAAATAGATTGGTGTTTTCTCAGGAATTAAGTCTCCTTCAAATTCAAATTGTCTTTTAGCCATGCTACTAACCGGGCAGCGTGTGCTGTGTTTAAAAATAACCGTATAAGAACCTGAGTGAACTATGCTATCCAGCTCCTCAATACTTTCGAGTTCAATCCATTTCATATGAATCTATGGCTTGGTAAATTTATCTGCTTCAACATTGATTAATGCCGAAACAATTGGGTAAGAAATGTTAACACTGCTATTGGCATCAGCAAAATTGGTTGGCAGAATTAATCCGCCGCCCACTTCTTTAAAGCTAGATGTATTAAAGTTATAAAGAACACTACCGTCATTAGCAAACGCCTGCCATTGGAAAATACGCCCGGTATTCGTGTCTATAAACAATTTTGAAGGGAATTCTCCAAAGTTTGGACGACGTATCTTGATATCCACAACATAGTAACGGTTGCTACCAATAAGTTCCTGTTCATTAGTTGCAGTAACGTCAGCTGCCTCTATAAGTTTTGGTGGGAATAGCCAAAATGAGTCGCTGTAAAAAGCATTTAATATTGGTTTTAACCATCTTGAGGATGAATCACTATCCGCAATTACGCTATTATTTACGTAAACCTTACCAGCTCTTGTTTTCGTATTAAATAGAACGGTAAGCTTCTGTTGATCGTTAGTAGTTCCTTCAAATCTACAGTTATTGTTTACTCGGTCCCAAATGTACGAATGCTCTCCGGGAATCATATCATGTAGCTCTGTTTCACAACTAAACATAAAATACCGGGCTTCTTCCCAACTTTGCCGGCCGCCCATCCCTTTCCATAACAGCTCCAGAACCTGATCTCTTGTTTGGGCGCTAATTGATAAAGGAAAGGAGAGGGAGATAAATAGGAGCAGTGTATATCCTAAGATTTTTTTTTGGTGAATAAACATTTGTCCTCGTAATTATTTATAACACTTAATTCTGATGTAACAGTCTAGTCAAAAGATAATCAATGAGCTAAGAACTAAATGCCTTTGTTATAAAACATTAATGGAAACAAGCTTGGTAATAAATTGTTTTTTCAGCATTGTAGCATTTCTGATATTTTCTCTGAATAACCATATTAACGGATGCCTTTTGTTTTAGGGTATGTGTTATACGCTGGGCAAGTCTTATGAGAACAGCTTTGGAGTGTCATCAGACCTAGTGACAAAAAAGCGATTGCATCAAGAAATTTTTTCCCCATACTGGTAGACCTTATAGAACACTTGGTAAACATACCCTAAATAATAATCACTATCAAGTTTTTTACGTAATAGCGATTCAATGCTTAAAATCAGTTTATCGTTTTGCTGATATGCGCCATTTGAATAGCTGTTACCGCTGCTTCCTCTCCTTTGTTACCGTGTTTGCCTCCGGAGCGGTCCAATGCTTGCTCTAAGGTATTTGTTGTTAAAACTCCGAAGATTACAGGCTTATTATATTTCAATGAAACGTTCGTGATACCATTTGCTACAGCGTCACATATGAAAGTGAAATGAGGAGTATCTCCCTGAATAACACAACCAATGCAAATGACAGCATCAATATCCTTTTTTCGTAAAGCTATATCAGCTCCTGAACTCAGTTCATAACTCCCTGGTACCTGTATTACCAAAATATTTTTTTCCAGAGCACCTTTACTTAATAATAAGTTATAGGCCCCTTCATAAAGAGAACCGGTAACTTGCGCGTTCCATTGCGCTACCACAATAGCTATCTTTAAGTTTGCTGCAGAACCAACCTCTATATGTGAAAAATCTGACAGACTTTTTAAATGAGTAGCCATATCTATTATTTAACTGATTTAGTGCGTTGAACTTCTAGCAATGTAGCCATCAATGATTGATGCCTCATAACTTTGTGGATAGTCGCTTTTGATTTTGTTATAAGCCTCTAATGCTGATTTATAGTCGTTTTGCGCTTCGTTAACTAAGCCTAATTTCTTTAAGAAAAGAGGGGATGTAAACGAATTGTCACTTTTATTGGCAGCTTTTTTATATTGATCAGCGGCTTTTTTATAGTCTTTTAATTCAACATGGGCATCGCCTAACAGGCCAGCTATAAGTGGGTCTAATACCGGACTTCCGGTGTCACTATATTTAGACAACGCAGCAACGGCTTCTTGATATTTACCTTGACGTAAATATAAACCGCCCAGATAAGCATTGGCTATATTTGCAGATTTGGTATTTGAATATTCTTCAGCTATTTCTTTAAAACCTGGATAAGACCCGTCTCCATCAATCGCTCTACCCTGAAGAGAGTCGATCAAAGCGTATTCTTCTGCTTTAAACATCTCGTTAGTAGCGCGTTCCGCTCTTGGTGCTAGATAGAATCTCTGGTAGCCAATATATAATAATATTAAGATTACAATGCCAATTGCGATAAATGCTAGGCTTTTTTGATTGTCGCGGACAAAACTTCCAGTACCGCTACTTTTTGTGTTATTAACGCTCACCTTATCTTTTGGTTAATTTGAATTGTTCAGTTTTAATTTAAGATTGCAAAAATACATTTTTAATACTTAGATACAATAGTGAAACGTGAAAACACCTATTTTTCTTTACCTTTGTGTTATATGTGGGTAAAAGAATTAACAGCTATAAACTTTAAAAATTATGCAGAAGTTTCGTTAGCCTTTACACCGGGTGTCAATGCCTTTACTGGAGATAATGGAGCTGGTAAAACAAATATATTAGATGCGCTACATTATTTGTCGTTGTGTAAAAGCTACTTTAACCCAATAGATTCTCAGCAAATAAAGCAAGGGACAGATTTTTTTATGTTACAAGCGGTTTTTGTAAAAGACGAACAACATGATCTACTGGCTTGTAGTTTGAAGCGAAATCAAAAGAAACAATTTCGAAGAAATAAAAAAGATTATCAGCGCTTAGCTGATCATATTGGGGTATATCCATTGGTTATGATAACACCAAATGACTCGGTGATTGTTACCGATGGAAGTGAAGAGCGTAGAAAATTTATTGATAACGTTATTTCTCAAACAGATAATCGATATTTGGATGATCTTATATTTTATAACAAATGTCTTTTAAGTAGAAATATGGTGTTGAAGCAACAAACGGAGGCTGGTCGATACGATGACGAACTTTTAGGTGTTTACAATGAACAGCTGGTTTCTGTTGGGCAGCAGATCTTTGAAAAGCGGAAGTCGTTCATGTCAAAGTTTGTGAAAATTTTTAATAATCATTATCGTTTTCTTACGGACGACGTAGAAAAGGTTGAGTTGGTTTATGAGTCGCAGCTTTTACAAAAAGATTTCAAGCTTTTGTTGCAGGAGTCTATCAAGAGAGATAGAGCACTTGAACGTACCACAACAGGCATCCATAAAGATGAACTGACATTTTCTATTAGTGGAATGCCACTTAAAAAGTTTGGATCTCAGGGGCAGCAGAAATCATTTTTAATTGCGTTGAAGCTAGCTCAGTATAGCTTTTTATGTGAAGAAAAGGGCTTTAAGCCCTTGTTATTGTTGGACGATATTTTTGACAAGCTAGATGAGAAGCGCATCAAAAAGTTAATGAAGATGGTTTCGGACGATGATTTTGGGCAAATATTCATAACCGACACCAGTACTGAACGTGTTGAAAATACTTTCCGGGATATCGCGATGGATGTTCGTATCTTTGAAGTTGTAAGTGGAACAATCGATGCGGCAATAAAAGAATATGGGCAGAACGAATGACAAAACATTAAAGGAAGCGATCAATCAATACCTCGATGTACTTAAATTACGGAGAAAGTTTGATGAAACCTATTTGCTAGCGGCCTGGCCAGACCTCATGGGCCAGGCAATAGGTAATAGAACAAAGCAGCTCTTTATCCGAGATAAAAAACTGTTTGTTAGAGTCGAATCATCCGTGATTAAAAGCGAATTATTGTTAATGAAAACGCAGATCATAGGAAAGATGAACGAGTATGTTGGTCGCCCGGTGATAGAAGATGTGATCATTCTCTAGCGGTGATTTTTTTGGCCAGTTCCTCTAAATCAAGCTCAAGAACGTTTACGTAATGATGGGCTTTAGCATAATATGGATCTCTTAAAAGCATTCTCTCATTAATGAGCGATAGTATTCCATCTTCATCTAGATGTTTGATTAAAGGTCTTTTATCTTTCTTACTTGCCGCAAGTCGTTGTGCAAGGGCCTGGGCAGGCATTTGTAGATAAACCGTTATTCCATGTGTGTTCATCCAATCCATATTATCAAAAAAGCAAGGAGCACCTCCACCTGTAGCAATTACAGCCGGTGGTATTGTATGAAGACTCTTTAGAATTTCTCTTTCTCTTTCCCGGAAGGCCGTTTCACCATGCTGTTCGAAGTAAGTAGTAATTGGCATTTCCTCTTGTTGAACGAAGAGCTCGTCTAAGTCGATAAAACTGCTATTTAAAATACGGGCTAATTTTTTACCATTGGTCGTTTTGCCAACGCCCATGAAGCCAACTAAAAAAATGTGTTTCGTTAACATGATAGCGGTAATACCTTCTTAATCTAAATTGGAAAAATAGTTGTCGGCCAATGCTTCATATGTTGGAAGGGTATGGTAATGCCATTTCTTTATGACATAACCGTTCTTCATTAAAATAATTCCGGGGTTAGCTCTTACCATGCTCTTTAGAGGAACCGCGTCTGCATAGAAAGTCTCCATGAACAGGTTTATATGATCGTTTAGCTCGTCAACTTTTTGTGCAGCGCTAGAGGTGAGTAAAACTGTTCGGATATTATATTGTTCGGCAGCGTTAATAGCGATTTCGTTTATTTGCTCTAGGGCATTTTGATTTGCTCGGTCTAAATTATAGCTAACGATCAAAAGGTTGTAATAAGGATTTTCAATGATTTCTTTCGTATATTCTACACCTCGAGCATCTGTAATATTTAAATCTTTTATAGGAGCATCATACCCGACTTTAACAAGTTTACTCTCCGGATCACCAATGATTTCCCAATTTTCATCCTTCCAAAATTCCTGCGCCAGATATATCTTGTCCGTCACCTTTTTTATCTCTCCTGATTCTTTATGTTTTAGCGTGTAAGAAATTTCATATTCGTCCATAGGTGCTCCTTCGGGGATACGCATTAACTCAGGCAAGTTATTACCTTCTTTATACGGTAGAAAATCTATGAAAGGAAGGAAATTGTAGGTATAGACCCCTATGCCTAGACTGAAAACAATAGTGGCGGATAGCGTAAGTGCTTGACTAATCTCATGATGGAAAAGTGGTATAATTTGTTCCCGAAAATAGAAAATTATACCAATAAAGACTAAAAGAATAAGATCCTTACTGAACGATTGCCAAGGTGTTAATGGAATGGCGTCACCAAAGCATCCGCAGGAGGTTACAACGTTGAAAAATGCAGAATAAAACGTAAGGAATGTGAAAAATAAGATGAGTATCAGTAATCCGAGGGCCACTTTTTTTCCATATAAACCCAATAATAATAATATGCCAAGCACCATTTCTAAACTGCATAATAGGATAGCCCACATGACGGCTTGGTTCTGGAAAGCGATGAGATGAAACACTTCGAAGTATTCCTGTAGTTTGTAGCCAAAACCTATAGGGTCATTCGCCTTAATAAGTCCGGAAAAGATAAACAAACAGCCAACAAAAATTCGGCTAAATACTAGTAAGTAATTTCTTTTAGGGCTGTATTTGTACGAAATAGCCTGCATAATAATTGCTAGATTTTTTTTGTAGGGAGTCCGTTTGAAAGAGTCAGTTTAATGAGCGCAAAAACTGCATAATTTAACATGTCCTGATAATTGGCTTTCACACCCTCTGATGCCAATGTTTTGCCATAGTTATTTTCTATTTGTTTTACTCGGAAAATTTTCATTAAAATAAGATCTGTTAGGGAACCGATTCTTAGATCTCGCCATGCTTCGCCATAATCGTGATTCTTAGACGACATTAAATCCTTTGCTTCTTTTATGCAGTGGTCGTACAGGTTTTCCACAGTCTCGATGGAGAGATTTTCGTCGGATCCACTAGGCAATTCCAGTTGTATTATGGCAATTACACAATAATTGATTATGCCGATATACTCTGAAGGAACGTCGTCTGCCACCTTGGATACTTTGTTTTCTTCAATTGTCCTGATTCGTTGGGCTTTGATGAAAATCTGATCGGTTACCGAAGGCAGACGCATAATACGCCAAGCCGTTCCGTAATCGACGGCCTTTTTTAGGAATAGGTCTTTACACTGCTTTATTATCAAGTCATAATCAGCAGAGGTGTTCATTTCTCTTGTTTCTGTACTTATTTTCATCCTAACAGGTAAGTTCAAATGCAAACCTACTATAAAATTTCTCTTTTTCGAATTATTTAGCCCCTAGAAATAGAAAAAACTGATGTTTACTTCCGCATCGCTAAATTTTGATGGCGATTGTGAGATTGTTGTATTTAATAGGAATGTGAGCGTCTTTTAAAAAGCCCTGTATTATAGTAGATATTTTGAGGATATTGTACAGGAGAAGCAATTGCTCATGAAGCTTTTTTCGTTATTATGTATTCATGAATGCAAAGCATTTTATATAAGTTTGCGCTATAGAGATTGAACTAGGTGTTTAATTTATTTTTTTGTTGTATGCAACTGTGTAATATAAACGGAAATTTATTGGACTTCAAAAGCCCTAAAATAATGGGTATACTCAATATAACTCCGGATTCTTTTTTTGACGGAGGTAAGTATCTTCGCATAGACGATGCTCTTCATCATGTTGAGCGGATGCTGAACGAAGGTGCTGATATCGTTGATATAGGGGCTTATTCGTCCAGACCGGGAGCGGCAGATATCAGTTTACAGGAAGAGTTGAATCGGTTAATACCTATTATAGCCCGAATTTCGACAGCTTTTCCAGAGGCAACGCTATCGATCGATACTTTTCGATCGGTGGTGGCCAAAGAAGCGATTAATAGTGGTGGGCATATCGTTAATGACATATCAGGAGGTAATTTAGACGAAGAGATGTTTTCTACTGTCGCTAAATTAGGGGTGCCTTATATTTTAATGCACAGCAGGGGCAATCCCAATACAATGCAGAGGGAAACGGTTTACAATAATTTAATTGACGATATTATATTAGATTTTTCAAAGAAAATAAAATTACTTCATGCATATGGGGTGAAGGATGTGATATTGGATCCAGGTTTTGGTTTTGCGAAAACATTACATCAGAATTACGAGTTATTAAATGGAATTGAAAGATTAAAAATTTTAGGTATGCCGATTTTAGGAGCATTGTCTAGAAAATCAATGATATATAATTTGCTGGAGATTTCATCTGCCGATGCCTTGAATGGAACGACCGTATTGAATACGTTGCTGTTAACCAAGGGTATACAGATTATTCGGGTGCACGACGTCAAAGAAGCCGTGCAAGTCCGAAAGCTAGTTAATGAAGTAAATTCTTATAACTAAATAATTTGAACGATATAAATGAAAAAGGTTTTTTTTATTTGTTTATTTTTAGCGTTACGTATACCAACGTTAAGTGCTCAGGAGTTTGAACTAACTAAATTAGCAGAAAAAGAAGGTGTGAGCTTCAGGGGGATTTCTATTCCAACAGACCGTGTTGCTTGGATTTCTGGCACCAATGGAGCCATTATTAAAACCGATGATGGGGGAGAGAATTGGCAATGGTTGACAGTCGATGGATTTGAAGAGATGGATTTTAGATCGATAAAGGCATTCTCCAAAGAAAAAGCAGTTATTGTAAATGCAGGTAGTCCGGCAGTGGTGTTACTAACTACGAATGGCGGAGAGTCGTGGGAGCGCGTCTATAGTTATGATCATAACGATGTGTTTTATGATGGGATTGATTTTTGGGACGATGAAAGGGGGATTATTTTTGGTGATCCTATAGAGGGAAAACTTCAGTTGCTGATAACCGAGGACGGCGGAGAGAGCTGGAGCGATCAGAGTGATCAAGCAAATGTAAAGTTGAAAAAAGGTGAAGCAGGCTTTGCAGCAAGCGGTACGAGTATCCGCACAGAAGAAGGTGGATTGGTGTGGATAGGAACCGGAGGCACACAAGCACGTCTTCTTTTTTCATTTAATTATGGTGAATCTTGGAATAGCTATAAGGTGCCCATAGAGCAGGGTGCGGCTTCACAAGGTATTTTTTCCTTAGCTGTTAATGGTCAGAAGCAATTAATAGCTGTTGGGGGAGATTACGAGCATTATAAAAACAACAATAATGTGATCCAGCTGTCGGGCAACGGTACATCGTGGACTGTGCCAAAAACACGTCTATCTGGATACAAATCCTGCGTTGAATATATCGACGACCAAGTGGTGGTTGCAACTGGAACTTCTGGAACCGATGTTTCTATAGATGGCGGGCAGCATTGGAAAGCATTGTCGGATATGGCTTTTCACGTGGTAAAAGCTTCGGCCGACGGTAAATTGGTGTTGTTGGCAGGGGAAAATGGAAAAGTTTATCGCCTATCGTTTTAGCCAATTGAAATAGGCGTTTATTAAAATTAACAAGCTTATTCCTACGCAGAATACCTCCCATCCTCCAATGAGGAACAAGCATATACCCATGGCAGACCCTAAGGCTCCTCCTAAAAAGGTAGCGGTCATAAAAACGGTATTAAACCTGTTTCTCGCATCGGGGTTTAAAGAATATATAAGGGTTTGGTTGCTGATCTGTAAAGCTTGATGGCCTATATCGATCAGTATAATACCAACGATCAATAAAAAAATATGGTTATTGGTAAAGTAAAAACCAATATACCCTAGGAGCTGTAATAATAGGCCAAAGAGTGATATTTTCCTAACTGTGGTATTGTTTCCTGAACTTCTTTTTCCTATCAGTGGTGCTGCAAGTGCGCCAGAAGCTCCTATTAGACCAAATAAACCAATCTCCACAGTGTTGAACTCAAATGGTTTATCCGTTAGTAGTAAGACCATAGTCACCCAAAACGCGCTTAAGCATGCAAAAGAGATGGCGCCGCTTATTGTAGCGGTTCTGAGCAGTGGATAGGTCTTTACATAATTAAATATAGATAAAAGCAGATCGCGATAATTCCCTGTGTATGTTGGCGTGTTTTTCGGGAAGGTTTTCCTCATGATCAGAACCAGTATAAAACACATGGTAGCTGCGATGAAATACATTTGGCGCCATCCGAGCACATGACCTACATAACCGCTTAATGAGCGAGAAGAGACAATGCCAATGAGTAATCCCCCCATAAGTACACCTATGGTTTTGCCACGTTTTTCATTGCTAACCAAAGTTGCAGCTAGGGGTATAATTAGTTGTGGTACAACGGAGAATAGGCCTATTAAAAAGCAAAGTATCTGCAATAGAAGAAATGATTTTGCAAAGGCCGCGGTCAACAATGCAACTATTGAAATTGTGGTAGTCACCACAATTTGTTGTTTCCGTTCAAAAAGGTCTCCCAGCGGGACGAAGAACAGGAGGCCTGCAGCATAGCCAAGTTGCGTAATATAGGTGATGCTGCCAGCCATTGTTTCACTTACCCCAAAATCATGAGCTATAAGTGGTAATAACGGCTGGCAGTAGTATAAGTTCGCTACGGTCAAACCGCAACAGATCGACATAAAAAGTGTCAAGTTTCTCATTTTGTATCATAACCCGGATACCCCATTTGCAAAAACACGTTGTTCAAGCAATGGTTATGCCTTAAATGACCTGAAGTCCTGACCATTTTTAATTTTTTGTAAGACTTCGTAAATTAACCGTATGACATTGTCTACATCTTCCTTGTGAATCATCTCTACTGTAGTGTGCATATACCGTAAAGGTAAAGATATAAGCGCCGAAGGAACACCGCCATTAGAATAAGCGAATGCATCTGTGTCCGTCCCTGTTATTCTGGAGGAAGCCTGTCTTTGAAAAGGTATTTGTTTTTCTTCCGCAGTTTCTATCAGTAATTTATTTAAGTTAATCTGAACAGCGGGAGCATAAGAAATTACTGGACCTTTGCCACAGGCAAGGTCACCTTGCGTAATTTTGTTGATCATTGGTGTTTGCGTATCATGTGTAACATCCGTTACGATAGCAATGTTAGGTTTGATGCGTTGGGTAATCATTTCGGCACCTCTTAAGCCAACTTCTTCCTGTACTGCATTTACGATATACAAGCCAAATGGCAATTTTTTTTTATTTTCTTTCAATAAGCGGGCTACTTCTGCAATCATAAAACCACCGGCTCTATTGTCCAGTGCCCTGCCCACATAGTACCTGTCGTTGAGAACCATAAATTCGTCTTCATAGGTGATTACAGATCCAACATGAATACCAAGTTGTTCTACTTCTTCCTTAGTTGTACATCCGCAATCCAGAAAAATATTTTTCAATGAAGGGGATTCTTCCTTTTCACCTCCTCTTGTGTGTATTGCGGGCCAACCAAAAACAGCCTTAATAATTCCTTTATCGCCGTGTATGTTTACTCTTTTGGATGGAGCGATTTGATGATCAGATCCTCCATTACGTATCACATATATAAGCCCTTCTTTTGTGATATAATTTACAAACCAGGAAATCTCATCCGAGTGAGCTTCTATAACCACTTTATACTCAGCTTCCGGATTTAGGACGGCAACAGCTGTGCCATAATTGTCGATAAACGTGTCGTCTACATAGGGTTTAATGTAATCTAACCATAAACGTTGTCCTTCCCATTCATAGCCTGTTGGAGAAGGGTTGTTTATATATTTTTCGAAGAATGTTAACGTTTTTGCTGTAATAACAGGAATATGTTGCTGTTCGTTATTTTTTGTTTTTGCCATAACTCATTTATATAGTAGTTGCTGTTGAGGGCGTTTTAAGAAACCCTGAACAAAAGAGTAGGCAAACTTACAAAATATTTCCTGATGACCCATAAGGTAGTTTTATACCTTAAATGAGGACTACTGATAGTTACTAATTAAAACATTCAGTTTTGGTATATGTTATTAATCGTATGACATATCAAAAATTTCTATCATGAATTTTATCGAAAAAAACAGTAATCAGCAAAAGCAAGACCGACTGGTGCTTTGTTACGAAGATTTGGGAGAAGGGCAACCCATTCTATTTATTCATGGCTGGCCCTCTAACCATTTGATGTGGGAAGCGCAAGTGAGTTTTTTTGTTGAGCAAGGTTATAGATGTATAGCATATGATAGAAGAGGTTTTGGCATGTCATCCAGGCCCTTGCATGGATATAACTATGATAATTTTGCCGACGACCTACGTGAGATTATTTTACAGCTTGATCTTCAAGAGGTTCTTCTAGTAGGTTTTTCAATGGGTGGAGGAGAAGTTGCACGCTATTTTACGCGATATGGGAGCGACCGTATAAGCAAAGCTATATTATTAGGAGCCGTAACTCCTTATCTCTTGAAGAGCGAAGATAATCCTGATGGAATAAAGAAAGAGGTATTTGACGAAATGGTTGCTGGGGTAGAAGCAGATAGGCCTGCTTTTTTAGAAACCTTCTTTAATGATTTTTTTGGCGTGAACTTAGTTAACAGAGCGGTAAGCAAACCTATGTTAGAATATCAGCGCTCCATCGCATTAGGAGCTTCACCAAATGCTACTTCACAATGCATAAGGGCTTTCTCTGAAACCGATTTCCGGAAAGATTTGACCAATATCGATGTGCCCACTTTAATTGTTCATGGTGATGCCGATAAGATAGTTCCTGAGGACGTTAGTGCCAATATATCAAGTGAATTGATTAGCAATAACCAATTCATCCTGTACCCTGGGGCTCCACATGGCTTTTTCTTAACCCATAAGGAACGATTAAACAGCGATATACTGAATTTTATAAGAGATAATCTTAGCTGATTTACAAAGACAAAAAGGTAGAACCGGCATTGGAGATACTAACGGTAGTATCAATCAATGGGTATTAAATAGTAATTAATTTGTTATGAAAAATAGAACAGCAGTGAAAAGTCTAGAAGGAACGGAAGCTTTAGATAGAATCAAAGAACTTATTGAGCGTATAGAAACCTGTTTCTTTTGTAGTGACATAAAAACAGGCGTTCCGTTATCTGCGAGGCCGATGACAGCTTTAGAAGTTGATAGTAAGGGTGATATTTGGTTTATCAGTAAGAGAGACAGTACAAAAGATGTTGAGATAAAGGAAGATCCATTCGTTCATCTGCTGTTTCAAAAAGATCAAAAGAACGGCTTTTTGAATATTTACGGGTTAAGTGAGGTCCAAAATGATCGAGAAAAAATAAAAAAGCTGTGGTCGCCCGGATCGATGGGGGTCTGGTTTGACGGTCCAGATGATCCGGAGATCTCCCTGATAAGGGTCAGCCCGTTACAAGGTCACTATTGGGATGACGCCTATGGAGGGCTGGTATCAATGCTGAAAATTGCCACCTCCAGTTTACTGGGAACCGCATATGGGGAGAATAATGATGAAGGAGAGTTGAAATTTGACTGAATCGAAATTAAGGGGGATGTTTTGTTGTGGAAAACGTAATGAATTGAAACTTAACGATCGATCGGGTTAATCCATAATTAATTTACCCGTATTGAAAAAGCTTTGTATCTTTAGGTTATTACTTAATATGAGCACTTTTATGGCAAATACTGTTAATATCCCCCGATTAGATTTATTACATTATACGGAAGGAACTATTGAGCAAAGAAAGCAGTTTTCGGAAGATATAGGCCAAGCCTTTGCTGAGACAGGTTTTGTAACTATAGGTAACCATGGGATGGACAAAGCATTAATAGGAGAACTGTATGACGTGGTACAACAGTTTTTTGCTTTACCTGAGGAAGAGAAAAACAAATATGAAATACCCGGCCTAGCTGGTCAACGTGGGTATACCGCGAGGGGAAGAGAAAAAGCCAAGGATGCCAATACTCCTGATTTAAAAGAGTTTTGGCAACGAGGGCAAACCGTTATCGGTGACGATGTATTGAAGGAATCGTATCCTGATAATGTAATAGTGGAAACGTTGCCCCGTTTTAATGCCATTACGGAAGAAGTTTATCGGAGATTAGAAATTATTGGTAGATCTTTGTTAAAAGCGATTGCGATATATTTAAATCTTGATGAGGATTATTTCGAAGACAAAGTGAAAAATGGAAATTCCATTCTGCGAGCTATTCATTATTTTCCGATAGAAAATCTGGAAGAGATAGCATCAGATGCGGTGCGGGCAGGTGCTCATGAAGACATTAACTTGATCACATTGTTGATTGGGGCAAGTGCGGATGGTTTACAGGTGTTAACTCGGCGTGGAGATTGGTTTCCTGTGAAGGCTCAGGGGGAAGATATCGTGGTAAATGTAGGTGATATGTTACAACGGTTAACGAATAACCAGCTAAAATCCACCACACATAGGGTGGTAAATCCTCCAAAGGAACTGTTGAAGACTTCTCGCTATTCTGTACCGTTTTTTTTACATCCCAAAGCTGAAATGAGTTTAGCGGCACTGTCTAACTGCGTGGATAAGGATCACCCTAAAGTATACGTTGAATGTACCGCAGGAGAATATTTAGAAGAAAGACTACGGGAAATCGGATTAAAGATGTAGTATCAATAGCTGTTTGTTATCAGCGATATAAGGTTAAATATCGTTTTAACCTTATATCTTTTTATTTTCTCATTCCAGTCCAAAACATAAGTATTTCATTTCCATATATTCCTCTAAGCCGTACTTAGAACCTTCTCTTCCTAATCCAGATTCTTTTACCCCGCCAAAGGGAGCTATAGCTGTCGAGATTCCACCTTCATTAATACCGACCATGCCGGCCTCAAGGGCGGTTGCCACACGCCAACATTGTTTTACATTGTCACTATAAAAATAGGCTGCTAACCCGAACTCGGTGTCATTGGCGATTTGTATAGCTTCTTCTTCGGTATCAAACCTAAATAGTGAAGCAACGGGACCGAACGTTTCTTCATGAGCTATTTTTGCATTTAAGGGAACATCAGTCAACACCGTTGGCTCATAAAATAATCCTGTAATAGGCTTTGCACCAAGTAGCACTTTTGCTCCTTTTTTTATGGCATCGTCGACATGCTCTTTTACTTTCTTTAGGCCATCTTTGTTAATCAGTGGACCTATTTTTATATTTTTTTCTAAGCCATTCCCTACTTTAAGCCGACTGATTGCTTTGGTGAGTTTTTTCGAGAACTCATCGAAAATACTATCTTGCACTAAGAAACGGTTTACTGCCACACATGTTTGTCCAGAGTTTCGAAACTTTGATGCAATAGCACCTTCCACAGCGGCGTCAATATTGGCATGTTCAAATACAAGGAATGGGGCATTCCCTCCCAATTCAAACGATACATTTTTTATAGTGGAAGCGGCTTGTTGCATGAGTGTTTTACCAACACCGGTAGATCCGGTAAAAGATAACTTTCTAACCTTACCATTTGTGCTAAGTAACTTGCCGATGCCCTTAGAATCCTTACTCGTTATAACGTTGAATACACCATCCGGTAGGCCGGCCTCTTGAGCAAGATGGGCAATTGCGATTGCTGTTAAAGGCGTTTGAGAAGCTGGTTTAAGTACTACGGTGCATCCGGCGGCCAATGCCGGAGCGACCTTTCTCGTGACCATCGCTAAAGGGAAGTTCCAGGGGGTAATAGCCGCTGCCACACCGACTGATTGACGTAGTGTCACAATTTGTTTACCGTTTTCGGGAGGCGTAATCTGGTCCCCGTATGCTCTGAATGCCTCCTCGGCGAACCAGCTGATGAAAGAGGCACCATATTTGACTTCCACTTTACTTTCTTCAAGCGGTTTACCTGATTCTAAAGTCATTATCTCGGCAAGCTCCGAAGAATGTTTAATGATCAGGTTATACCATTTACGTAGGATCTCACTCCTTTTAGCAATGTCCGTTGTTCGCCAGGTAGGCCATTTGTCAAAGGCTATATCGATGGCTTTTTCCGCTTCTAGCAAGGAAAGGTCGCTTACTTCAACAATGATCTCACCTGTTGCGGGGTTTATGACGTCAAATGTTTTTTTACTTTCTATAGCACGTCCATTGATAAAGGCTGTACCTTTTATTAATTTATTTTTAGATCGCATCTTATAAGATATTAATGTATACTAGTTTGTTAGACATGTCTTAAAATTAACAGCTGGCAATGTAGATAGTTTTTTCTATAGGAGAAACCACAAGCCTGCAATAAAAAAACTGAATTTTTCATATTAATGAAACAAAAGCGCGAATAATTTATAGTAATGAGAATAAAGCATTAATTTTGTAAATTATTTTTTCTATACAACGTTTAAACGCTAAATGCTAAAATTGCGATTGTTATTTTCATTGTTATTTTCGTTGATACTAACGTCAGCTTATACACAGCAAGATAGCGCAGTGAAACGGGATAGTGCTGTACCGGAGCAACGGAAGGTGTCGCCTGCGGCGTCTCTCAGGTATTTAGTGCAGGATTCTGCTCGATTTGCTAGAGTTTTAGAGAGACAACGTGTAAAAGATTCTTTGGCAAATGTAGCAGACTCGTTAAAAGCGATTCGTGATTCACTGCAATTTTTGTATTTAAAACCATTGCCGCCTGACAGTAGAAATCAATTTTTAGATAGTTTACGAAAACATTATATTATTAAACATGGCGACGCACTTACCTGGGGTAAGGATATCACTTTTATTAGCAGTAAAAGTTTGGGAAATCCAAAGGTACAGCGGCAACCCTGGGTGTTAATGATCATATTTTTATTGCTGCTCTTTTTAGCACTTATACGTCTGTTCTTTATGAAGGATTTGCACGCTATTGCAACATCTTTTTATAGTAATCGTGTACTGTTACAGATTAGTAAAGAAGACAATCTAATTACTTCATGGCCTTTTATTTTTTTGTACCTGTTGTTTGGGTTTACTGTAGGACTTTTTCTTTATCTATATGTTAATTATTCAGGAGTGCAAACTGCCTATTATAACATTGCGTTATTTTTCAGTTTATCATTGATGGTGTTGGTTTTGTTTACCTTTAAAATATTGATCACCAGGGGTATAGGTTTTGTTTTTGGGATACAGCGATTAGTTAGAGACTATATTTCTATATTATATTTAAGTTATTTTAATGCCGCTATAATTTTCCTACCACTTATTTTGGTGTTGAGTTTAATACCCACATATATGGTAAAATATTGGTTATTAATATCTTGTGTTATTGTTTTTTTAGTCTTTATGATGCAGTTCTTTAGGGCATTCAGTACGGTATTAAAGAGCTATCAATTTTCAAAATTTTATTTATTTATTTATCTTTGCACCCTCGAAGTTGGTCCAATCCTTATATTGATTAAGGTGTTGGGCGTTTAACCGAAACTAAAATAGACTCACGTGGTAGCAGAAGACAGAGAAAAAAAAGTAAAAAGTATCTTAGTAACTTTACCCAGGCCTGAGAATGATAAGTCGCCTTATTTTGCTTTAGCAAACAAATACAATTTAAAGCTAGATTTCAGAGCCTTTATACATGTAGAGGGGGTTCCGGCAAGGGATTTTAGAAAAGAGAAGATAAATTTGGCTGATTTTACCGCCGTAATTTTTACCAGTAGAAACGCTGCAGATCACTTCTTTAGAATTTGCGAGGAAATGCGTTATGAAGTGCCAGCCGATTTAAAATATTTTTGTTTATCGGAAACGATTGCGCTTTATCTACAAAAGTATATTCAATATAGAAAACGTAAGATATTCTTTGGTAAGCAAACGGCACAGGATTTAGAAGAGGTGTTAAAAAAACATACCAAAGAGAAATTTCTTTATCCTTGTTCTGATGTAGCAAACGAAGAAACCCAGAATTGGCTTCAGGACAATGGCTATGATTTTACTCCAGCGGTGTTGTTTAAAACAGTTGTCAGCGATCTTTCAGACTTGGCTAATGTCTTTTACGATATTATTGTTTTCTTTAGCCCTTCCAGCATTCAGTCGTTGTTTGAAAACTTTCCTGATTTTAAGCAAAACGACACACGTATTGCCGCATTTGGTCCTACTACGCATCAAGCCGTTGCCGACAGAGGGTTGATCTTAGATATTGCTGCTCCCACACCAGAGAACCCGAGTATGACAATGGCTGTTGAACAATACATCAAGAAAGTTAATAAGTAATTTCAGTACACATTACCTTTAATGTGTTATAGCATGATATCGTAGGCCCAGTGTAATAAGCACTGGGCCTTTTTTCGTTATGTGGTGTTCCGGGATAGGGTAATGCTAGCATGTCTTTCAAATAATGAACAAAATGAACGTCAGGCCTGCTATTAACTCCATTTATATTTGTTGAAAGACTGCTTGTTCGGCAAACAGAGATGCTTACTACTATGTTAGTGTCTCTCAGCGTTCATTGTTAAAAAATATGAGGAAATTTTACTTTTGTTGTTTCGTGTTGATATCGTTAGTACTTGTTATGGGATGTGGTAACCGAAAAGCAGGTGGTGAACTAACTGGGGTACGATTAAAAGGTTTGAAAACGAGCAAAGCTCCAAGAGGCATGGTCTTCATTCCTGCAGGAAGTTTTATAGCAGGTCAATCTGATGAGGATATTACCAGTGCACAAATTGCGCAGAATAGGCAATTCACCCAATCTGCTTTTTTTATGGATGAAACCGAAATATCAAATAGTCAATATCGGCAATTTGTGAATTGGGTGAGGGACTCCATTGCCATTACTCAATATTTGAACGACGCATCTTTTTTTATTCAGGGGACGGAAGGGGAAAGCAGTGGACAACGATTTATTGACTGGCAAAAAGTAGGTGATGGCAGTGGGATATGGGGTGGAAAAAATGACAATAGAGCTGCATTGAATCAGATGTACTACCAGGGAGACGATCGCATATTTGGGAGAGATGAATTAGATGTACGGTTATTGAAGTATCATTACGAAATTTATAATCATCGCATGGCAGCAGCGAATAAAAACAATAAATCGATGCGGCGTTCTGATTTCATTGTTCGAGATACCATTGGTATCTATCCAGATACCCTGGTGTGGTTAGCAGATTTTTCATATGCGCAAAATGAACCTATGGTGGAGGGGTATTTTTCTCATCCGGCATTTCAGGATTATCCTGTCGTTGGTGTTAATTGGCGGCAAGCGAGGGCCTTTGCGGTTTGGCGTACTCGGTTATATGAAAACTATGCACAGCGAATAGGATTATCTCGCCTGGCACGTTTATCGTACGAATTACCCTCTGAACATCAATGGGAATATGCAGCGAGAGGCGGTCTAAACGGAGCTCCATATCCTTGGGGAGGTCCCACTATAAGAAATGCCAAAGGATGCTTAATGGCAAACTTTAAGCCAGGAAGAGGTAATTATGCAGACGATGGCGGTGCATATACTGTTCCTGTTCATTCTTATTTCCCTAATGACTATGGCTTATATAATATGGCAGGCAATGTTGCCGAATGGACGGCTTCTTCTTTTGAGGAGTCTTCTTCTTCTTTTATACATGACATGAATCCTACATACCCGTATGAAGCCAAAGGTAGCGATCCCGAAATATTAAAACGTAAAGTAGTAAGGGGTGGTTCATGGAAAGATATAGGTTATTTTTTACAGAATTCCACACGGACATATGAGTATCAGGATACGGCTAAATCGTATATAGGTTTTCGATGTGTAACCTCTTACGCCGGGCGTGATTTATAGCATGACACATGATGAATAGACCTTTTTTTATTATTTTACTTATATTAATAAGTAGAGCATATGGACAGCAAGAAAATCTATCTAATAGTGTAACTCCTATAGCAGATGGCCCACCTATCGATGGTTACTATCTTAAATCTGATATGGAGAACAGAAAAGTAATTCCATACTCCGATATCCGAAGTGTGGATGTTATGTACAGTAAACGTGTGTGGCGTGAGATCGATTTACGTGAGCGATTAAATGCCAGTTTCGCCTCTCCTAAGTCGAGGCTTATCGATGTGTTAATGCGAGCGATACAGGCTGGAGAATTAACCGCATATGATCCTACTCCTACGGTTGAAGATCCTAATGGAGATAGCTTTAAAGTGCCATTAAATCCAGACGAATTAATGGCCAATTTGGCGGATAGTGTTTTTGTCCCTGAGTTTGACAAGGAAGGAAACCAAGTAGGAGGGACCTTTCAGTCTGGCGAATTTAACGCAGACAGTGTGGTGAAGTTTCGAATCAAAGAAGATTGGATTTTTGATAAGCAGCGCTCCGTATTCGAGCCTCGTATAATAGGTATAGCTCCTTTAATCAGTATAAAAGCAGCCGATATCTATCTTGAACCTCAACCGGCGTTTTGGATTTATTTTCCAGAGGCAAGGCACATCTTAGTTAATAAGGAGGTGGTCAATAGAAATAATGATGCGACAGGTTTGAGCTATGACGATGTGTTCGTTAAAAGGATTTTCTCAAGTTATGTGATTAAGCAGTCAAACCCGGAAGATTTACGTATAAAAGATTATAAGCAAGGTATTGACCGTTTGTATGAGTCTGAACGGATAAAGCAGGATTTGATGGACTATGAACATGATTTGTGGAGTTATTGACACTGTTGCAGTAATTGTACGACCTCTTTTTACTGTATACCCTTTTACCGTAGCTTGCGGCAGGTAATTGACCGCTGAGATAATTTGACCATTGTGTCAGGCAAAATAAGTTATTACAGCATCGGCTTGTTTGGGGCTAAGGACCTTCAATAAATCTTTTTTTGCCGCCTCTTTTATTTTCTTCACGGATTTAAACGTCAGTAACAGTTTTTCTGCACTTGTTTTGCCAATACCGGGGATTTGTTCCAATTCTGTCTGAAAGGTTTTACGGCTTCGCTGGTTCCTGTGAAAAGTAATTCCAAAACGATGGGCCTCATCGCGTAAGTGCTGGATTATTTTTAATGTTTCCGATCTTTTGTCCAAATATAAAGGATACTGATCGCCAGGGTAGTACAATTCTTCTAAACGTTTTGCGATACCTATTACGGTTACTTTGGAGGCAATAGCTAATTTTTTTAAACTTTTCATAGCCGCTGATAGCTGACCTTTACCACCATCAATAATAATCAGTTGAGGTAAGGGATTGTCTTCTTCCAACAATCGTTTATAACGGCGGAATACCGCCTCTTCCATGGTAGCAAAATCATTAGGTCCTTCCACGGTTTTGACGTTAAAATGCCGGTAGTCTTTTTTTGAGGGCTTACCATCTTTAAAAACCACTATAGCCGAAACAGGATATTTTCCCTGGAAATTGGAATTGTCAAAACATTCGATATGTTTAGGCAGTACATTTAAACGTAAGTCTTCCTTCATTTTGTGGAGAATACGTTCTGTTCTAACTTCGGGATTTAGTTTCTCGTATTGGTCTAATCGTTCTTTCTTGAAAAAACTTACATTTTTATGAGATAGGTCCAGTAATTTTTTTTTATCGCCTAACTGCGGAACTGTCTGTTTAAAATCGGGACTTTCTATGTCTAGCGTAAAAGGGACAATAATTTCTTTAGATGAACTTTTGAAACGCGTTCTCAGTTCCTGCACAGCCAGACCGAGGAGTTCTTGATCACTTTCATCTAGGCGTTTTTTCAGCTCGATGGTTTGGGTTTGTATAACTGTGCCGTTCATCACTTTCAAAAAATTAACGAAGGCGTAACTTTGATCGGATGCAATACTAAATACATCGACATCGTTGATGCTATTGCTTACGATAGTAGATTTACTTTGATAGTTACTTAAAAGTGCCAATTTCTGTTTCAGGTGATGGGCTTCCTCAAAGTCTAAATTCGCAATGGCACGATCAAGGTTGTTTTTTAGTTGTTTAAAGACAACAGTTGTTTTTCCATTGAGAATATCTTTGATACTTTCAATGCTTCGGTTATAATCTTCTTCCGTTTGGTACGCTTGGCAGGGGCCTTTACAGTTGCCGATTTGATATTCCAAACAAACCCTGAATTTACCTTGTGCGATATTCTTCTCTGTAAGGGGTAAATTGCAGGTGCGTAACGGAAACAGTTCTTTGATCACATCAAGTAGCGCATGCATCATACCTACCGAAGCATAAGGGCCATAATATTTTGATCCATCTTTGATAATTTTCCTTGTCCAGAAAATTCTTGGGAAACGTTCGTTTTTGATAACAATCCAGGGATAGGTCTTGTCATCCTTCAGCATCACGTTATACCTTGGCTGGTGTTTTTTTATCAAGCTGTTTTCCAACAGCCAAGCGTCAGTTTCGGTATCAACGATGGTAAACGTAATCCGATTGATTTTGCGTACCAGTACACTCGTTTTAGTGTTATAGGTATGTGCATCTTTGATAAAATAAGAACCGACCCGATTCCTTAAATCTTTGGCTTTACCGATGTATATAAGCGTTCCCTGTTTATCATAATATTGATAAACGCCAGGTTTGTGGGGGATCTTTTTTAACTCACTTCGATAATCAAATACTTCCATGTTTAGAAATCCAATCGATCATCAATCTTCGATTCACTTTCTGTTGGATAGTCATATTGATACTTGTTGCAATCTAGTTCACGCTGTAGCCCGCCGGGCGGTAACTCAAAATCACCTTGCGAGTAGTTGAGGTCTTTGTCGGCATACACCTTTTGCATATACAACCCAAACATAGGTAGCGCCGCATTGGCACCTTGACCTAATGCAGTACTGCTAAAATGGATACTTCGTTCGTCAGCACCCGTCCATACACCACTTACCAGTTCTGGAGTAACACCAATGAACCAGGCATCTGAATTACTTTGGGAAGTACCCGTTTTTCCACCAATGGGATTCGTCAAATGGTATTTCCAACGCACACGCCCACCGGATCCCTCGTTAACAACTCCTTTCAGCATATCCACGATTACATAGGCTGACTGATCGTTCATCACCACCTTGACTTTTTTCTGATGTTCGTAGATAACCGTTCCATTCTTATCTTCAATACGTAACAAATAAATCGGTTGGGTCCATACACCATGGTTTACAAAAGCAGAATAAGCACCCACCATGTCGTATACCGAAGCGTCAAATGTCCCTAAGCTGATAGAGGGGTAGGCGGGTACGTTGGAGCTGATACCTAAATTTTTAATGAGATTAGCTACATTCTGAGCGCCTACGCGTTGTATGACATCAGCGGTGGCCCAGTTCTGTGAGTTAGCAAGCGCTTTTTTTAGTGTAATCGGCCCAGCAACTGTGTTTTCGCTTTTTGGTTGCCAGCCGTCCACATTGATCGGTGAATTTGGCACGCGGAAACAGGGCGAATAGCCATTATCTATGGCTACAGCATAAGTGAAGGGCTTTGCGGTAGAACCTACCTGACGGGTTCCCATCCGTACCTGATCATATTTGTAATGCTGGAAATTGATACCGCCCACCCAAGCTTTCACATGACCTGTTTGAGGTTCCATAGACATCATGGCATTTCGTAATATCAATTTATTATATTTGATAGAATCCAATGGCGTCATGACGGTGTCTATTTCGCCCTTCCAGCTGAAGACGGTCATTTTGGTAGGTGTATTAAAATCCTTTTTAATTTCCTCTTCTGAGTGGTCGCTATATTTCAACCATCGGTAGCGATCCGATTGTTTAACACCTCTATCCAATAGATTTTCGAGTCCTTTAAAGGGGTCCCTGCCTTTATATTGATTGTTGAAGGTGACTTGTAGTTCACGCATCATTTCTTTTTGTGCTTCTTCAGCATGAGCTTGCATGCGCGAATCGATAGTTGTGTAAATCTTTAACCCGTCTCGGTCAAGGTCATAAGGTGTCCCATCTGCTTTCGTGATCGATAGCTGATTGAAGACGTTTTTGATATCATTCTTTAAAACTGCTCTGAGGTAGGGTGCTAAGCCGTCACCATAAACACTTGCCCGGAATGTTAACCCAATAGGTTTCTCCTTATAAGCGGCAGCTTCTGCCGAGGTGATAAAACCTGCGGTCCGCATTCTGTCGAATACTGTATTACGGCGTTTAAGAGCGTTTTCAGGATAGCGAATCGGCGAATAAATACCGGGTCCCTTTAACATGCCTACTAGCACTGCCGCCTGCGGTGCGGTAAGTTCTGCAGGAGTGGTGTTGAAATAAGTCCTCGCAGCGGATTTTATTCCATAAGTGTTATAAGCACCAAAATCTACGGTATTTAGGTACATGGTGAGAATTTCTTCTTTCGTATAATTTCTTTCCAGTCGTACCGCCGTAATCAGCTCCTGAAATTTTTGGATAATGCGTTTGCCAGGAGTGCGGGCACGCCCATCAGAAAAGAGATTAAGTGCCAACTGTTGCGTAATGGTACTAGCGCCTTGCTTTTTTCCTATAAGATTATAAAAGATAATGGTAAAAGTACGTTTAAAATCTACACCCGAGTGCGAATTAAAGCGTATATCTTCTGTGGCTATAAGCGCTTTTATCAGCGCAGGAGACAACTCCTTATAAGTAACATTAGACCGATTTTGTACATAATAGGTTCCAAGTAACGCGCTGTCTGCAGAAATGATTTCAGAGGAAAGGTTACTTTTAGGGTTTTCGAGGTCTCTGAAAGATGGTAATTCTCCGAATAGACCAAGTCCGACACTTACGAAAAATAAAAAACCTAACAAAATTAGTCCGACAAACAATTTCCAGAAAGAAAAAGTATAACGTTTAATATCGCTGTTGGTTAACTTATTGTTTTTTTTCTTGGTGTTTCGTTGCATTTTGTTTCTTACCTTAGAATTGTTCTGTATACTTTATGAAATAATCATTTACCTGATCGAAGTCTGTTAACAGTTGAAGGTTGTGTTCTGTAATGATAAACGTATGATAACTTCCACTTGGTATTTTCATGATTGTTTTTAACAAGGGGCTGATCCGTTCTTGATATGCTATTACCTCATCAAAAGTATTAAATTTGCTAATATATAACAGTTGCAGTTCATCATCTACCCGCTTTATCTGATGCATTAAATTCTTCGATGAATATTGTCCCCGGTTGAATTGCCCGATTCCATATCTCGAAGGACTTAGGTTCACTTTTGCACTCGCTACGTTAATAACGAAACAGTAAGTTGCTGAGTCTGGAAGCATATCAAGATCTCTGAAACTGTTGGTATGCTGAGGTCTCTGATAGGCGCCTACATTAACCTTACCTAAACTTACTGTCCGATTAAAAGGTGTCACCTGTATTTCCGGTTGATTGCCCGGCAAATTTCCTGCCAAAATACGGCGAGCGGAAGGACCGGCTGATTGATGGTTAAATACGAGTTCAGGCCATTTTGTTAATATGGGTTCGTCTACAAACTGTTCTCTTCCTTCTTCAATAACCATCAATGCTATGTTTCTATCCTGCAAAGATAATCTATTCGAATCAATATAGTTCAAATGTTGTGACACTAAGGGAACAATGAGTTGATCATCAGGATAGTTTAATTGAATATTTTTCAATGATGTTTCGAAGATTTCCATCGTTTTTGTTTTACCTACTGCCATTGCTCTTAAGTAAGCCATTTGTGCATAAATACTTTTATATTGATCGTTTTCAATAATCGTATTTAGACTGTCTGCTAATTGCATCACCTGTTGGTATTTGCGATCAACATATAAGTTGTAGGCGGTTGTGTATATATCATTGAGCACCTGGGATTCTTTGGCCAACTTATCCAGATATTGTGGGTCTCTGATAATTTTTGTATATATTGATTCAGGTGAGGAGATCAGAAGTTGTTCTTTGTGATATTCCTGTTTTTCGTCTCCCTGTTCGGTGTAAAGCCTATACAGATTATAATCTATCAGATCTTTTTCTTTTAATTCTGGAAAGCGATCGATCAATTGTGTATAGATCTTTATAGCGGCCACACCATCTCTGAGATTGTCACGGTATATTTCGCCGAGGCTTAAATGCGCATCAATAATTTTTCTATTCGATGAGTCCCTAGCGGTAGAAGTGAGTGGAATAGTTCTGATGAAGTTTTCCTTCAGGGACGTTAATGTTTCGATATTGTTTACAACAAGCTCTTGTTGCGGAGCGGCTGATGTGGGATGGTCTTCTGTTCCGGTATTGGATGAATTGCTGTTGGAAAAACGCCAGTTATCGGTTAACGAACGGTTGCCCCAGCGTCTCTTAAATGCGGTAGTTCCACTGCTTATAGCTGCAGGATTATTGAAGTAGAAGCGGTTATCAGCATGGCCGGTATAGTGATCGGGAGAGAGGTGTTGTCCGTCAAACACATTCGTATTCGCTTGCGGAGTATCGTTTTTTACAATATCTTTTTGTATGGTTTCTTTACGTTCAAAGATACTGTCGACTGCGTTGATGCGGGAATTTTCAGGTAATTCTGCTAGTTTTTGCAATTCATCTTGCTCGGCGATGATTGTATACTGTGCGATCAAATCGTCAAGATGATCTACTTTTGCACGTATGATGTTATACTTAGGAAAGTCGCTAGAAGCTAGTGTTAACGTGCTGTCGTAATAATTTTTGGCCAGTTGGTAGGCAGCTTGATCAAAATAGAGATCGGCCAAGCGGTTGTAAGTTTTTGCCCGCTGAAAACTATTATTACTGTGTGCGCTAAGAGAGAGATTATAGTGTTTGATCGCTTCTCCTTCATTGTTGTTAGCAAGGTAAGTTTCGCCTATGATGTAGTAAATCTGGTCGGTAAAATCTTTGTACTTATCATTTCTGATCATTTTACTCAATTTAGCAAAGGTATTTGTCTGTAACGAGTCGCCAGTAATTTTTTGCATATCAATCTGATTCAGCCCTGCGTTGAAGGCCATCTCAAAAGACGCATTACTTTTCACTACTTTGTTGAAATGTAGGTCTGCTTCCAAATAGTTGTTTTTTTTCTGTAATAACTGGCCAATAAGATAATGCCATCTAAGTTTTTCTTTCTTTTTATTGCTCGTTGCTATTGCTTGATTTAAAAGATCTGTAGCGTTTTCATTATCGCCTATAGCTAAAAGATATTGTGCTTTTGTAGCGTAATACAATGGAGGGATATTTTTTCTGGTCGAAGTAATCATTAAGGCCGAGTCAAGCGCCTTACCAGCCTGTTGTAGGTAACCTATTTGTAGTAATGATTTTCCTTTCCATACAAGTGATAACTCCAGTAATTTACCTTGCTGTTCATTTACAGTGTTGGCAACATATGAGAAGAATTCAGCCGCATGGTAATAATTACCTTTTTCAAAGTTTGCTTTCGCCATTAAAAAGTAGGCATCATTGACATATTTGCTATCACTTTTGTCGTTTATAATCGTTATCGCCTTTTGAATAACAGAATCCATTGCGTGGTTGTTGGTGGTAATGCTCGACTCGTATGGCTCTATAAAAATGGGGAGTAAACGCTGATAGTTTTCTTTATATCCACCTATTCTATTTTTTTCTGCCTCATTAAGCAGTTTATTTGCGTGATATAGAATATTAAATTTGGTTGTCAGATTTTGCATCAGATCAGTTCTGTTCTTTTTTTCCTGCTTTGACAGAAAGCAGCCTGACGCGGACATACAAAGAATTATGAGGGAAATGAGGTACTGAAGCCTGCACCTCAGGTATTTACTTTTTAGCGCATTACCGAATTGCAATGTGGTAGTTGTACTGGTAAAAGCGGTGTGACCTATGGTGTGTTTCTGGCGACGGTCCATCAAAAAAATATATATGCAAAGTTAAGTTGCTCAATAGTAATCTAAAAATTTTCTTGATTTGGATTTCGTGATCAGTAATCCGTACCCGATTGCTACAAAGCCCGCATAAACTTACTATAAAATTCTGTTATTTTTCAATAACTTTTCATCCATAAAAATGAACTGATAAGGAGTAAACTATAAGGCTATGTGCTTTTCAAGTTTTTGTATATTCACACGCATTTCCCTAAGTTTGCAGGATACTATGAGCCAATCCGATTTAAATAACAATAGGCCATCGAAAAAGCAAGGATATAATAACTATGTATATTATACAGGGTTAGGCTTTCAAATGATAGCGACTATTGGTTTGTTCGCTTTTATAGGTTATAAAATAGACGTTAATAAAGCGGGAGAGGTTGGGTTATATACGGCTATTTTATCCTTGATTGGAGTTTGCGTCAGTTTGGTTGGAACGATATATGCTGTCACGAAGAAAAATAAATAGCCTATTTAGTCGGCCGTTTCTATTATAGCACCTATGGGATTAACAAGGTTTACCATTTATTACATAGTCTTCGGGTCATTTTTGGCTGGACTAGTGGGACTGATTAAATTTTTTTTTCCTCAGGTACTGCTTTTCACTCCCAACTTTTGGATGATTTATTTCTTTTTGTTTTTGCTGACCTATATCGCTTATGTAATTTCTTTTTTAGGCATAAATAGGAGCGCCCAAATAGGTGTTTTTGCTATCATGGGAGGAATAATTATCAAATTATTATTTGCCATGACCTTTGCATTGGTCGTTGTTCTTAAACTTTCTGAGAACCAGTTAGTTTTCGTTCTGAACTATTTTTCTTTATATTTATTATTTACACTCTTTGAAGTTATGTGTTTGTTGCGTAACTTGCGCCACCAAAATAATAAGTAAAAATCACTGAATAAATGAAATTTAGCCACTTTTTGACTTCAAAAAAAATAGGAATACTTGCTTTTTTCGCCGTTTTCTTCACTTTTTTGAATGCCAATGCCCAAGATCATGCACATGACCACTCGGTTGATTCTATTTCTGAAATGCCTGTAGCACCAGGCCATCAGGACAACCATGAAGAAAAGGCGTTTGATATTAATAGCTTTATTTTTCATCATATTGGAGATGCCCATGAATTTCATTTTTGGGGACATGGTGATAAGTGGACAGGATTGTATTTACCTATCATCTTATATACAGACAATGGTTTGCTAAGTTTTAGCTCGAAAGAGTTCCATTTGAATGATGATGGGAGTGTAGTGGTAGAAAAGGCGGGTATGCGTTTTGTCCGTTCGCACGGTAAAATTTACTATGCGTCGGAAGAGCCTTCGCATGGAAGTTATGTACATCATACTACCAATGAAAAAGGGGAAGAGACAGTTACCAATAAACGTCCGATTGATTTTTCTATTACAAAGAATGTATTTACGATTTTTTTTTCTGTAGCCCTGCTTCTTGTTATTTTTCTAACAGTGGCTAACGGTTACAAGAAAAGGGAGGGGAGAGCACCGAAAGGCTTGCAGTCTGTTTTGGAACCTATTATACTTTTTGTACGGGATGATATTGCCAAGCCTAATCTAGGGCATAAATACGAACGTTATATGCCCTATTTACTTACCGTATTCTTTTTCATTTGGGTGAATAATATGTTAGGATTGGTTCCTTTTTTTCCAGGTGGAGCAAACGTTACGGGAAATATTGCAATAACGATGGTGTTAGCATTATTTACACTTATTATCATTTTGTTTAGTGGGAATAAGTATTACTGGGGGCATATATTTAATCCGCCGGTTCCGTGGTGGCTAAAGCCGTTGATGATTCCTGTAGAGATGATAGGTGTATTTACAAAGCCATTTGCCTTGATGATCCGTTTGTTTGCAAATATAACAGCAGGTCATATTTTGGTATTATCCTTATTGTGCCTTGTTTTTATTTTTAATTCGCTAGCAGTGGCTCCCGCTTCAGTTTTCTTCGTTGTATTTATAGGAGCTATTGAACTGTTGGTGGCATTTATACAGGCATTTATCTTCACCATATTATCTGCACTTTTTATCGGTATGGCTATAGAAGAGCATACTGATCATTAGCATTATATTAAACATTATTGTTAAACTAAATATATAAATTAAATTAAAATGACTGGAACATTAGCTGCAATTGGAGCAGGTCTAGCAGCCATTGGCGCTGGATTAGGTATTGGTAAAATTGGCGGTTCTGCTATGGAAAGCATTGCTCGCCAGCCGGAAGCTGCTTCAAAAATTCAAACTGCGATGTTAATTGCGGCTGCCTTCATTGAGGCGGTAGCTTTATTCGCTGTGGTTGTTTCTTTAATTGCTTAATTAGGGAAATAATTGAAAAACCATTCATCAAGGAACCTGCCTTCGGGATTGCCGTCTGTGGGTTCTTTTTTGGTATGTTTATTTAGGTATTTAACGTTTAGTGTAATAGAATTGAATTTTAAATAACAAATTATATGGATTTACTTATCCCCGAAATTGGTTTGATTTTTTGGCATACCATTTCCTTTCTTCTTTTATTGTTTCTTTTAGCTAAGTTTGCGTGGAAGCCGGTTATGAAAGCTATCGGAGAGCGAGAGCGCTCCATTGAAAATGCATTGGATGCAGCAGAAAAAGCAAAGCAGGAAATGGCACGCTTGACCAGCGAAAATGAGCAATTGTTAAAAGACGCTCGTGCTGAAAGGGATCTGATTTTGAAAGAGGCCAAGGAAATCAAAGAGCAATTGTTAAAAGATGCCAAAGATCAGGCACAGGTTGAGGGTAACCGGATGATCGAGAAAGCACGTATCGAGATAAACAATCAAAAGGCAATAGCTTTAGCCGATGTTAAAAACCAAGTGTCGAAGTTATCCTTAGAAATTGCCAGCAAAGTTTTACAACAGGAGTTATCTGATAAGGGTAAACAGGAAGCCTTAGTAGGAGAATTGTTAAAAGAAGTAAAGTTAAACTAATAGGGTCAGTCCATTAGCTAATAATTGAAAGACATGTCAGAATTTAAAGTTGCATCCAGATACGCAAAAGCTTTATTAGATCTTTCTGTAGAACAACACGCAATTGATGAGGTTAAAACAGATATGGAGTATTTCATTTCCGTATTAAAGCAGAATTCCGAATTGCAGGCTGTATTAAAAAATCCGATCGTTCAGCAGGACAAAAAGAATACTATCCTGTCTTTGTTGTTTCAGGAGAAATTTCATCCTAGCGTATTGGCCTTTTTTAAGATCATGGTGAATAAAGGGCGTGCGGAAATTTTGTATGGTACGTCCAAAGAGTTTATTAGAGCGTACAACGAATACAAAGGCATCGTGCATGCGAAGGTTGTTTCGGCAACAGCTTTATCTGATGAAAATAAAACTGTATTAACAGCGCTTATCAAAACTTCTACTGGCCATGAAGTAATTTTGGAGAACCAGGTAGATCCAACACTTATTGGTGGATTTGTGGTAACTGTAGGAGACAAACAGGTAGACGCGAGTTTATCAGGAAGATTGAATAAGCTGGAGCGGGCTTTTCATTCGTAGTTAATCGTATTATTATTGTATAAAAAATATTAAAATTAAGATAAAACAATGGTAGAGGTAAGACCAGATGAGGTATCGGCAATCTTAAGGGAACAATTGTCGAACTTTAAATCAGAAGCCGAGCTTGAAGAAGTGGGTACAGTACTCCAAGTGGGTGACGGTATTGCAAGGGTTTACGGCTTAACCAAAGTTCAATCAGGCGAATTGGTTGAATTTGACAACGGGTTACAGGGAATAGTATTGAACCTTGAAGAAGATAATGTGGGTGTGGTATTATTAGGTCCGTCAGATGAAATTAAAGAAGGGGACACGATTAAGCGGACGAATAAAATCGCATCGATACAGGTTGGAGAAGGGATGCTGGGTAGGGTAGTTAATACCTTAGGCCAGCCGATTGATGGGAAAGGGCCTATAGCTGGAAAAACCTACAACATGCCTATCGAGCGTAAAGCGCCTGGTGTTATCTATCGCCAACCAGTAAATGAACCTCTACAAACAGGTATTAAAGCGATAGATGCAATGATTCCGATTGGACGTGGTCAACGGGAGTTGGTTATCGGTGATCGTCAAGTAGGTAAAACTGCGGTTTGTATCGATACGATTATCAATCAGAAAGAATTTTACGATGCAGGTGAGCCTGTTTTCTGTATTTATGTAGCCGTTGGTCAGAAAAATTCTACCGTAGCGAACATCGTACGTACATTGGAGGAAAAAGGAGCTCTTGCTTATACGGTAGTGGTATGTGCTTCTGCTGCAGACCCAGCACCGATGCAGTTTTACGCCCCGATGGCGGGTGCGGCTATTGGAGAGTATTTCCGAGATACAGGGCGTCCGGCATTAATTGTTTATGATGATTTATCAAAACAAGCGGTAGCGTATCGTGAAGTATCTTTACTCCTTCGCCGTCCTCCAGGTCGTGAAGCATATCCCGGTGACGTATTCTATTTGCACAGCCGTTTATTGGAGCGTGCAGCTAAAATCAATGCGTCTGATAATATTGCACGCGGTATGAACGATCTACCTGATTCGATTAAAGATATAGTAAAAGGTGGAGGCTCGTTAACGGCTTTGCCTATTATAGAAACGCAAGCAGGAGATGTATCGGCGTATATTCCTACCAATGTTATTTCCATTACTGATGGACAGATCTTTTTGGAATCCAATCTTTTCAATGCTGGGGTTAGACCTGCTATTAATGTAGGTATATCGGTGTCACGTGTTGGGGGAAATGCGCAGATTAAATCGATGAAAAAAGTTGCAGGTACGCTGAAGTTAGATCAGGCGCAATACCGCGAGCTGGAAGCTTTTGCTAAATTCGGTTCCGATCTTGACGCTGCCACTAAAGGAGTGCTTGATAAAGGGGTGCGTAATGTAGAGATACTTAAACAAGGTCAATTTGCACCGGTAGCTGTGGAGAAACAAGTGGCTATCATCTATGCGGGTGTAAAAGGTTTGTTCCGTAATGTTCCTGTGAATAAAGTGAAGGAGTTCGAAGCTAATTATTTGCAACAACTAGAGTTACGTCATCCAGAGGTTTTGAAAGATCTCAAGGCTGGTAAATTTACGGAAGATATTACGGCTGTTTTAGATAAGGTAGCAAAGGAGATTGCGGCGAGTTATTAATAAATTTATTTAGTTCGCAACTCACAAATTTAAAATATGGCTAATTTAAAAGAAGTAAGAAACCGGATAACCTCTGTAAGCTCCACACAACAGATTACTAGAGCGATGAAGATGGTATCTGCTGCTAAATTAAAGCGGGCGACAAATGCTATCGTTCAGCTGCGTCCGTATGCAGACAAGCTACAAGATATTTTGTCGAACTTGTCTTCTTCTGTAGAAGGAACATCTTCTCCTTTTATGACTAACCGTAAGCCACGCAAGATATTGCTGGTAGTAGTTACTTCGAATAGAGGTTTGGCTGGAGCATTTAATGCAAATGTTATAAAAACCGCTAACTTACTGATAACTAAAAAATACAGTGAGCAACATAAAAAGGGCAATGTAAAAATTGTTGCAATAGGGAAAAAAGGACAAGATTATTATAAAAAAAATAAATACGAAGTTCTGGGTAATCACGTCGAGCTATTCTCGAAGTTGAATTTCGAAAATACAGCTAAGATCACGGCATCCATTATGCAGGGCTTTTTAGATGGCGAGTTTGATAAAGTGGAACTGGTATATAATCAGTTTAAGAATGCAGCGGTTCAGGTATTAAAAACAGAACAGTTGTTGCCATTATTGCCCGCAGTTACGGTAGAAGAAGATAAGGCTCCGTTAGCCGTTGATTATATCTTAGAACCTTCGAAGGAAGAGATCATCGAGCAACTTATTCCTAAATCTATTAAAATACAGTTGTACAAAGCGGTACTGGATTCCCATGCTTCGGAACACGGGGCACGGATGACTGCTATGGATAAAGCAACAGATAACGCGGGAGAGTTGCTAAAGTCGTTGAAATTATCATATAACCAAGCAAGACAAGCGGCTATTACTACTGAACTTACAGAGATCGTGAGTGGTGCGGCTGCGCTCTCAAACGGCTAAGAGACGTTTGTGTCTAACTACTTGTTGATTGTCTAAAAAACCTCTTTGGAAACAGAGAGGTTTTTTTTTATTTTCATCCGTAAATATCATTGGATGATCTATCGCTGTCGCTTTATCTGTTTATTTCTTGCTTTGTTCACGATAACGAACATACAGGCACAGCAAAAGCGCCTGAATTTTGAAGTCGAAGGCGGTATTTCCCGCTATCAGTCAAATGAAATCAATGGTATATTCCCCTTGGGGATTAACCTATTCTTCGGTCCAAAGTGGGTGATTGGCACAGCAGAACGTATTTATATTAAAGGATCGATAGGTATAAAATGGCATTTTCATAACTTGGATGATAATTTTACAGAACATTTAGCCACTTTACGAGGAGGACCGGAATTTCAATATGAGGCGTTTACTTGGGGAGATATGGTGCTTATTCCTACCTTTAAGCTGGACTTTGCCTGGTGTACAAATTTTGATACCCAGGGAAATATTTATGATGCAATAAATGACGAATTTGTAAATGTGCACTCGGAAGATTATATGAGCGGTTGGGGCTTAGGAAGAGAGCTCGGTTTAAAAGTTGAAATAAAACGGAGATGGTATTTGCGAACCAGTTTTGAGTTGTTCAGACCTCGTCTTGTGGTAAGGAATACCGTTATACAGGGCGATATGGGCGCATCATATATACATTTACCAGCAAAGTCTTTTAATCTGAATAGCTTTAACCTAACCATTGGTTTTAATATTTAAAAAACGAGCAGCATATTACCCGTTTTAGAGAAAAAATTTTACTTTTGTACAAACAATACATTATGGCAAACCCAACAGAACAAAGACCGCACGTTAGTACCGATAATAACGCAAATCAAACGCATTATTATGTAACTTTAGTAATCGCTGTAGCTTTTGGCTTGGCGGGTGCTTTTTTCCGATTCATACAAGATTCATTTTTATTTACTTCCATTGCTAATATCTTATTGATCATTGGAAGTTTTATTGCTTTTAGAACGGTTTTCCGTATTATGAAGTAAAATTTTCTAACAAGGATAATATTAAGGGTACAGGCTTTCGCCTTGTACCCTTTTTTTATGAAGATTAAACCCTGTCGGCCTGCAGTAGTCCAACTAAATGAATCAAGTGGCGGTCAAACCGTTGGTTAGTTCATTTGTTTGATAAAATAAATGTATGTTAGTGATGAAGGCACAAATAATCATAGCTGGCTTGTTGATATGTTTCTCCATAAGTTCGGCTTACGCACAGGAGGGAGATAGCGTACAGTATATTCAAAAGCTCGAAATAGACAAGAGAAAAAAGAAAACCTTTGCCGTAAAACAGCGGGACTCAACGATGCTGTTAACTATCGATACCCTGATAATGAAAGATAGAGCTACCTTGGAATTCTTTGGTAAGAAAAAGGTGCAATTGACTGTAAAACATGCCGAAATTCCGGAAGAGGCGTATATTGTTGGTACAGATAGCAAGAATAACGGAAGTGATATGGATATTGATATCCGTTTCGAAAGATTGGGTAAACTATACATCTTAGCTGGTGGGAGAGATGCCAACAACGGTTCACGTACCCATCCCAATGGTAACGGAGGGAATGTAAAGGTCCGCTACGATCAGTCTGGGATAATCCCTCAGCAAGAAAATAAGCATAAAACTGGCTACCTAAAGATCGACACCCGCGCAGGTGGCTATCGTGTTAATCCGCAGACAGATCTTTATAATATCTATACGCAAATAGGAATGGGAATACGTAGCGGTGCAGGTCGGTTAGGTGGGGTGCCGCAAGGGCAGATTTATTCTGGTTCGCCGGGAAGGGACGGAAAGAGTGAAATAGTAGGATACTAGTAAAGGGTATTCGTTTCGCATGGCAACTATCTGCCCTTGTACTTGGCGTCTTTTAAAATTTGTTGGGCGTCTTGCATCGCTAGCAGTTCCTGCAATGATGAAGCATTTTCCTTCATATATTTTTTTACTATTTGCCACCCAATAAAAACACCTAACTTAGGAGCAGATTCGTTGTTTTTACCTAGGTCTGGCGTGAAGGGAGCTTCTCCCAGGTGTTTTTGTATTTGATGATAATCAGTATTGAAGAGTAAATCTTCTGTTAAGAGCCAGGCCCATATATCAGTTTCATAATTTTGCGCCCAAGCCATTTGAGCAGACGTGTAACCCAATTTCAAGCTATCAGCCAACGCTGGCACTACCTGGTCCATCAAATACATTATTTTTCCATTATAGACCATCAACGATAACAGGTCGGGTGTTGTGAATGATGGCTCGGGATATATTTCTTCTCGTATATACGCTTCTACAGTTCTTGGAAGGATGTTTTCGGGAGTGAACCTCCGGGAAACGTATCGGGGAATACTTTGGATTAATGCCGGATAAAATTTGGATTCACTTCCCAGGAACATATCTAAACCGATGCCGATATATTCGTCATTAACCGGAGTTTGCACAGTAAAGCCAGAAAAAAAGGAAACAAATCGAGGGATTTTTACCTCAGGGAAGTAATATAAGATATGTTTGAATGCTCCAGTTAATTGCTCGTCGTATGAAGAAAGGTCGGGGAAAGTCTCTGAAATATTTTTTTTCAGCTCTTTATAATCACGATTCTGTAATATTTCCCTAAAATTAGTGAAAAGTTCAGCTGTGTCTTGTAGATTTCCAACTTGAAGCATGTGCATAATATAGTCGCCATAGAATTGCCCATACTGTTCTTGCCATTTCCGGTGTTTGGTTGGTATGTTGTTGGGGTTAAGGCTGTCAAGCGCCTGGTCTAAACGTTCAATTTTTATATTTAAGGTTATTTTGCTGAGATCTGGCTTATGTTGTCTGGTGCAAGATACCAGGATTAGAGTAAAAAAAAAGAGGTAGATTTGCGTACTTTTGAATACTATCATAAATATGGATGTGCATGCTAAAATACAAACATTAAAGACGCAGTCCAAAAAAGATCTAACAGCGCTGGATATGTTAGCAGGTAACAATAACGAGGAAAAATTTTAAGATGAAAATAAATTTATTTATGCCCTTAGCAAAACCATTATTAGGAATCGTTCTTTCTTTTTTTTCTTTTTATGCGGTTGCTCAAGACTATAATGAATCTTTTTATGACAGTAAACGTATGAGCCTTGGTATTACATTTTCACCCAATGTTAGTTGGTTGCGCTATGGAGATGTTGATGTAGAAGGAACTAAAGCCAAAATGGGATATGCTTATGGTTTACTTGCAGATTTTGCTTTTTCAGAAAACTATTATTTTTCTACCGGGTTTTTAATCAATACACTGAATGCGGAAGCCCGTAGATATACGACGGTGCCGGAGAATCAGCAAAGGTTTGTCGAGGTAAATGACTATAGGCTTCAGTATGCAGAGATCCCTTTTGGAGTAAAGCTAAAAAGCACGCAGCGCTATTACAGAAGTTATTATGGCTTATTTGGTTTTACAGCGGGTATAAAAATTAATGCTAAACAGGAAGTTACCGCAGAAAATGGTACGTTGCTTCAGGAATCGAGGAATTTAAAAGGACGGGCAGATTTGTTCCGGTTAGGACTTCAGGTTGGAGGCGGAGTAGAATGGCAACTGGATCATAACTTACGTTTGATGACAGGGCTAAGTTTCAACAATGGTTTTACACGGGTTATAAAATCTGATAGTCCAAGAAATTCATTTGTATCATTTAACTTTGGGATTTTATTTTAATCCAAGCGACCGATAGTTCATTGTAAGTAAGACGCGATAAACGTGTTAAGATAACGTAAAAAACAAATTACCTCAACATAAGAAGGAAAAAAACACCATGATTGTAGCGATTGCCCAACTCAATTATCATATAGGGAATTTTGAAGAAAATACTGAGAAAATTATCGACACCATTTATGAGGCTAAAGCGCAAGGGGCCGACCTCGTTGTTTTTTCTGAATTAATTATTGGAGGTTATCTTGCTAAGGATCTGCTAAAATATAGCGCTTTTTTGGATGCGTGTGAAGAAAGTCTTCACCATATAGCCCAAGTTTGCGATGGCATAGCTTGTATTGTAGGCGCGCCAATTAGAAACAGCAGTAAACACGCCAAGAGTCTATTTAATGCAGCGATATTTATTGCAGACCAGGAAATTAAGCATATTGTGCATAAAACCCTGCTTCCAGATTATGATATATTTGATGAGCATCGTTATTTTGAACCGAATAATACCTTTAAGCCAATTACCTTTAAGGGGGTTAATATCGCCTTAACCATTTGCGAAGATCTTTGGAACAGCCTACCCCCATTTTTATATAAACGGGACCCCATGAAAGAGCTGTCGCGCTCGCAACCTGATGTGATGATCAATATAGCGGCTTCTCCTTTTTCTGAAAAGCATTTCCCTACCAGATTATCCGTTGTGGAGAGTCAGGTTCAGAAATATGAGATACCCGCATTTTATGTAAATGGTATCGGTGCGCACGCGGAGATTATTTTTGATGGTAGATCAATGGTTTTTGATAAGGATGCTCATGTTCTGGATATTTTGAATGACTTTGCAGAAGATATTCGTTTCTATAAGGTTGAGAAAGATAATATACTTCCTTTACATACGATTGTGCCCTATCGGGAAAGTGCCGATATTGCTCGGATTCATCAAGCTTTAGTGCTTGGTATAAAAGATTTTTTTGGTAAATCTGGTTTTCAAAAGGCCATACTAGGTTTGTCTGGAGGGATTGACTCGGCTGTTGTTGCTGCCTTAGCTTGCGAAGCTTTAGGTGCTGAAAACGTGATGGCTGTGCTTATGCCATCTATTTATTCAACCGATCATTCCATAAAAGACGCTATAGATTTAGTAAAGAATACAGGATGTTTGCACGAGGTTATACCGATAGGCGATGCTGTCTCATCTTTTGAGCGTACAATGGCTCCTGCATTTAAGGGAAAAGCACCCGATATTACGGAAGAAAATATACAGGCACGGGTACGTGCCATTGTATTAATGGCGATGTCTAACAAGCATGGATATATTTTGCTTAATACCTCCAACAAGAGTGAGGCCGCTGTTGGTTACGGTACGCTCTATGGAGATATGGCGGGTGCACTGGGCGTAATAGGTGATGTGTTTAAAACCAAAGTGTACGAGCTGGCAAGATATATTAATCGTAGCCAGGAGATAATACCAGAGAATACCATTGTTAAGGCCCCATCCGCTGAACTTCGCCCCGATCAAAAAGATGCTGATTCTTTGCCGGACTACGCCGTTTTGGATGAAATACTGTATCAATATATAGAGCTGGAACGGAGTGTTCAAGATATTATTAATAGAGGGTTTGCTGACGAGCTGGTTAAGCGGATTGTCCAAATGGTGGTTAGGGCGGAGTTTAAGCGCTTTCAATCACCGCCTATACTTCGCGTTACACGGAAGGCTTTTGGTACAGGAAGATCAATGCCTTTAGTTGCACACCATTCATTTTAGTTGGGTTCATGTAAAAATGTTACAACTGATTAAATTTTTCTAATTTGTAGCATATTGGCATTAAATTCGTTATTTTTATAGTGTAATTTCCTCTATCAAAAGTATGTCGCTATAGTGGAGGGAAGACCGATTAAATTGCTTTTTACATGCAATGTAATTGGTTTGTATATAAAAAAGCAATTTATCTAAGTTTGGGAGGGTATGAAAATGAAAAATAAATGGTTATTTATGGTGCTGGCGGCTATGGTTATGGCAGCCTGTTCACCTTATAGGTATTATAATACGCAAAGTAAGAATAGTGATTTTTCTAATTACAGAACCTATGCATGGCTGCCTGAGTTGGATTCTTTGTCAAAATCATACTACAATAATGCAATAGCGCAAGAAAATATATATGAAACTGCCGATGCAGCTTTACAGGCTAAGGGGTTAACTTATGATCAAGCTAATCCTGATTTGCTATTTCGTTATAAGGCGATCGTTAACAATACCAGTAGAACAGTTTATGCTCCAATGTGGGGAGGCTGGGGCTGGGGTTGGGGCTGGAACCCTTACTGGGGTATGGGTATGGGAGGTGGTGTAGGTACCGAGCGTTACCGTGCCGGCCATATCATTATTGAGGCCATTGATGCTAAAACAAATAAAGTAGTTTGGCAGGCTAGAGGCAGTGGAGAAGTTAGGAATCCGGAAAAAGCTGTAAATGATTTGCCCTATGTGATTCAGAATATTATGAAACAATATCCCGCGCTAGCGAGAAAATAGTTTTATAATAAATTTTACATAAAACAAAAAGGCCGTAATGTTAAATCGTTGCGGCCTTTTTGTTTGTTCGTTTGATAGTACCTATTAATAGCACAAAATAAATAGCTGCTCCGAAACTGCTGATGTAAGCCAGATAATCGCCTGTTGCGGTATAAAAGGTTATTTCTTCATTTAGATTAATATTTTCGCTCAGCGCGGTTGCTGTCCACCAGGTACTTTTTTTAGTGACATCTCCTCTTTGATTAATAAATGCGGATATTCCGGTATTGGCCGACCGTGCAACCCAACGTCGATTTTCAATTGCACGTAGTTTTGCGTACTGCAAGTGTTGGCTTTTACCGGATGTGTCGCCCCACCATCCGTCGTTGGTAACTACCGCGATGAACTGAGCACCCTGTTTTATATATGCTGCAACATAATTACCCCAAATAGATTCGTAGCATATAACCGGTGCAGCACCTATACCACTTTCGGCATAAAAAACAGACGGTTTATCTTGCCTTCCGTAGCTCCCTGTGCTGCCACCAAAAGCAGCAAAAAGTGGTTTAAGAAATGATAAAGAAGCGAAAGGTGTTTGCTCTACGCCAGGCACCAGCTTGGATTTATGGTAAAATTGCACTTTCGAAGAATTGTCAATTAGTACAGCGGCATTAAAAACATCGTAATATTTATCAATGTCGACAAATTTACGCGCGGAGCTAGTTTCTAGCGAATCGTAAATAAGCATGGATTCGATGCCTGATAATACGTTTCCATTCTTATAGTCGTTTAAAAAATGCTGGATGTTAAGGTAATTTTCGTTACCCCTTATTTCTTCTTCATTTACTCCCGGAGGCCTTTCAGGAATAGCAGATTCCGGCCAGAGGAAAAACTCGGTATTGGGCTGCGCTTGCTCTTTCGAAAGACGGATTAAATTTTCTACCTGCTGCTCAATAGGCATGCTCCACTTGGCATATGGATCTATATTGGGCTGCACGACCACCATATGAGAAGGGTTTTCACGTTCTTCATAAGTGAAATATCGAATGAGTGAGGAAATAGTAGGTATCAATATCAAAAGCAGGAAACCAAGAGTTTGTCTAAAGGTTAACCTAAATGAAGGATAGACAAGCTTTTTACGGACCAGCAGGAACAGTGCGATATTGCAAAACCATATCCAAAGCGAGCCTCCGTAAACACCAGTATATTCATACCATTGGATGAGCTGATGGGTGCTGGCAAAACCATTTCCAAGGGTCATCCAGGGAAATGCAAGTTCCCATGTTTGATGTAGGTATTCGTAAGCAATCCAAAAACAGACAAGACCAAAAAGACTAATTATAATGCTATATCTTTTTCTCAGTTGGTAGTAAAGTCTAAACGCAAATGCCATCAACAAGGCCGCCAGCCCAAAAGGGATAAGCGAAATAAAAATGGCGATATAAGCTGGCATCACGGCACTAATGGCGTTATACACCCAGTAGATAGAAGCCGTATTCCATACAACCGCAGTGACACTTGCTACCAGAAACACTTTGCTTCCAGATTTACTTTTTTCGAAAAGAATAATCTTTTCGATGGCTATCAACAATGGAACAAAAGCGATTAATAAAAGAGGAGAGGTATAAGGGATAGGTGGCCAGCCAACCCACAATAGAAGGGCACTTAGTAATGCTAACAGGTAATATTTTTTCACGTTAAAACTGCGATAGTATGTCGTTCTTTTTGTTTTCGTATTCTGCTTGAGTGATTAATTGTTTTTCAAACAAGGATTTTAGTTTTTTCAGTTTAATGGTGACTTCATCGTCTTCAACAGGCTTTTTTATGACAGGCTCTTCTTCAGGCTTCAGTGGTGGCTCTTTTGCTTCTTCCGGGACAGGTTTAAGCATTACAGGAGGTGTTGAAGCCTTTTTGATTTCAAGATCTTTTAGTCGCTGCTCTTCCTGTTTTTTCTCCAAGGCATCACTGGCCAGTTGGTATAGTTTTCTGACCTGAATCTTTGGAAGATATTCGACAGAGAAGTTTTCTGTATGTTGGGGGACTACAATAAATTTAGCTCCAAAAAACTCTTCCTTGAACGTAACACTTTTGATGTCTTGCCAATTATAGATAGTGAAATTGGTTGTTAAACCTAATTTGGCAGCTTTGCATAAGAAAAGACGCTTGTTGCTCAACGCCAAGCAATCAGGTAAAAGGGTGACTGCAGGTTTTTTCTGAACAGCGATGTAAGTAATTACTTCGCCAGAAGTAAGGATGTCTTTCAATTTTACCAACAGTTTTTCAACTACCTTTGGATCCTGTTCTTCGTTTAGATATTGTTCGATATACATTTTTACGATGTTTAGAGCCAGATAATGGCATCAAGATAACGTATTGTCAGGTTTGTTGTGCATCAATTGTTACACTTTATCCCTATATAATATGCTAATTTACGGTTTTCCGCCTACACAAATTACAAACTCTCCTTTTATGATATTGTTTTGAAAATGTTCAATAAGTTCCCTAAGTGTGCCACGTACATTTTCTTCGTAAACTTTGCTCAATTCCCGCGATACCGAGGCGCGTCTTTCTTCCCCTAAGATGGAACTGAAATCTTCCAATGTTTTTAGGATGCGATGAGGAGATTCATAAAAAATCATGGTTCGCTGTTCATCACTCAATGATTTCATCTTGGTTTGGCGTCCCTTTTTTACCGGAAGAAAACCTTCAAATACAAAGCTGTCGGCAGGAAGACCGGAATTAACCAATGCAGGTACGAAGGCGGTAGCTCCCGGAAGACAACATACACTTAATCCATTTTTTATTGCTTCACGCACCAAAAGAAAGCCAGGGTCGGATATCGCAGGTGTTCCGGCATCGGAAACCAGCGCGACGCTTTTGCCTTCTTTTAAGAAACGAATGATCTCATTAAGGGCCTTATGTTCATTGTGCTGGTGGTGGGCATAGGCTTTCTTGTCGATTCCGAAGTGTTTGAGCAGCGGTGCACTGGTACGCGTATCTTCTGCTAAAATAATATCAGCTTCTTTTAAGGTTCTTATCGCCCTAAAAGTCATATCTTCTAAATTACCGATTGGTGTGGGAACGATGTATAGCATGCGTTAAATATGGATTACCCTTGTTAATTTTAAGTGATCTGCGATGAGTTAAATCTTATGCTCACAGTCTTTCAGCTTTCATCTTTAAACAATATCTTTGTTGCAAACTTAGATAAACTGTCTTTTATATACAATTATTCACAAGCGTATATAATTTAAAGGTGTTCATGAGAAGAGCTACGCTGTTTATCGATCTCTCATCGGCAGATGAGAGCTTATTATTAAGATGAAAATTAAATATGTTGCAAATTAGTTATATCCGCGAAAACAGAGATGAGGTTGTCAGACGTTTATCTGTACGTAACTTCACAGAAATTGAATTGGTAGATGATGTGATACGTCTTGACGAAGAAATCCGTTCTACGAAATCAAAATCTGAATATATTTCTTCGGAAGCTAATGCAGCGGCCAAGCAAATAGGTGAATTGATGCGGCAAGGGAAACGTGAGGAAGCAGAAGCGATCAAAGCAAAGTCAGGGACCTATAAAGAGCAGGTAAAAACATTGCATGAAAAGCTGAATGAATTGGAACATGTTTTTCAGCAGAAAATAATATTATTACCGAATTTACCTCACGAAAATGTTCCTACGGGCAAGTCTGCCGATGATAATGAAATTGTCTTAACGTATGGTGAGAAAACGCTGCTATCAGAAAAAGCCTTGCCACATTGGGAATTGGCTACCAAATATGATATTATTGATTTTGAGCTTGGAGTAAAAGTAAGTGGTGCTGGTTTTCCGATATATAAGGGAAAAGGTGCTCGCCTGCAAAGGGCTTTGATTAATTTTTTCTTAGACCAGGCATCTGAACAGGGGTATCGTGAGGTTCAGGTTCCGGTATTGATCAATGGAGATTCCGGTTACGGTACAGGGCAGCTACCCGATAAGGAAGGACAGATGTATCAAGTAGAAGCAGATGATTTATATCTCATACCGACGGCGGAGGTCCCTGTTACTAATATGTATAGAGACCGGATTTTGAAAGAGGAAGATTTTCCTATAAAAAACACAGCATACACTCCCTGTTTCAGGAGAGAGGCAGGGTCCTATGGCGCACATGTACGTGGATTGAATAGACTACATCAATTTGATAAAGTAGAATTGGTGCAATTGGTCCATCCCGATAATTCGTATGCAGTGTTAGAAGAGATGAGTGCATATGTACAATCTTTATTGCAAAAACTTGAATTACCCTATCGTGTATTGCGTTTGTGCGGCGGAGACATGGGATTCACTTCGGCAATGACTTATGATATGGAAGTATGGAGCGGAGCCCAAAAGAGATGGTTGGAAGTTTCTTCTGTTTCTAATTTTGAGACATTTCAGAGTAATCGCTTAAAAGCCCGGTTCAAAGGGAAGGATGGGAAAATGCATTTGGTACATACGCTCAATGGCAGTGCCCTGGCTTTACCTAGAATTGTAGCTTGTCTCCTAGAGGAAAATCAGCGTGACCAGGGTATAAAAGTACCAGATGCGTTAGTGCCGTATACTGGCTTTGAGTGGATCGATTAATATTGTTTGTTATTAGTAGTGGGATGTCGTCCTGCTGCTATCTTTCAAACCCAAAAACCTGTTCGCGGTTATCCCGGTTTCCAAATATTTTGTTGCGAATCAATTGAGCCGCGATCATGCTAAAGGTAATGCCGTTTCCTCCGTATCCCAGGGCGAAAAACACATTCTTCCTATCTTTATATTCGCCAATGTAGGGTAAACCATCACTTGTTGAGCTGAAGGTCCCACACCAGGAAAAGTCGGTTACCATAGGTATGTCTGGGAACAGCCCTTTGAATTTTTTTTCCAGAATTTTAATTTTTTTCGGAAGTTGCGCGTCCCGTAATTTTGCGTTTTTAAATGGTATATCTTCGCCGCCCATCATAATTCTGTTATCGGAGGTCGTGCGCATATAATAATAAGGTTGTTTAGTTTCCCAGATTAGACAACGTTCTGGCCATAACGACTTAACTGTTAAAGGTTCGGATGCCAGTGCATAGGTAGAAATGAGGTTCATAACCTTTTCAGGTAGAAATTTACCGGCTTCAAAACCAGCAGCAATCACCATGTATTTACAGGTTATCTTAAACCCTTTTGATGTTTGCACCGTAAAGCCTTTATCGCTCTTGCTATAGGCAACGATCTCCGTATAGGGAAAGAGTTTTAATTGATTTTCTTTCTGGTGATGGTTAAACAACCCTATAGTGGTTTTATAACAGTCTATTTGTGCAGATGTATTGTTCCAAAGCGCTCCGTGGCGATCTATATTATATTGTCCCTTTAAGGTCGCTGCATCGAGAAATTCGACTGGGAGTTTATTTTTTTTTCTAATGGTATATTCTTCCTTTAGCTCCCTAAGACCTTTACGATTGCTAGCAAGTAGCAATGTGGGTATCTGTTGGAATTCTCCGTCGACCCTGGTTTGTTTTAAGACTTTTTTCAGATCGTTGATGGACTTTAAACTCGCTTTGTAGGCGGCAACGGCTTTTTTCTCATCCATTTTTTTTACCAATTGATGTAGAGGTACGTCGATTTCGTATTGCAGTTGCGCAGTACTGGCGCTTGTGCTTCCTCCGGCAATGGAACGTTTGTCGACCACCACACAGTTCATTCCCGTACTGCACAGTTCGTGTGCCACCAAAGCACCCGTAATTCCTGCTCCTATGATTAAAGTCTCAGTTGTTAAATCTTTGTCCAATGCACTGACCTGTTGAAGCATGGGGTTTTTTATACTCCAATACGGAGATCCAGAATGTAAGTCCATAAGTTTTGTCCAGTTTTTTAACTGGATGAATAACCCGGTGACGCCGATAATGTTTGGAGAAGTCTATCAGTTTCCGTATTTGATAGCTTCTGCTTTGTTGTAACGCTTGGCATGTTCGCCCCCGGCGTGTTCGGATCCAACGATGATTACACCATCGGCACCAACAGCCTTTGCTTTTGCAATAATGTCCTTCTTAGATCTTTCATCCCTGAATGAAGCGGGTGCCGATAAATGGCCGATGACCTTGTATCCCTTTTTAACGTCTTTACCGGCGTAATATACATCGATAGCATGTGTTGGTTGGAACCTATCTCCGATGTAAGTTGCCGTAACACAGGAAGATATCATGAAAAAAACAACAAAAACGGCTATATAATAACGTATAGGTGTCATATGATTAAATATTTTAAGGTTTAGACGTTTTAATAAATGATAGGTTTAATCAGATAGCGCTATGTTTAAGCGATTATGATCACTTTACTATTTCAGATCAACGTATGAGACAACCCTGGAAGGTCTGAGCAAGCGATGCTGCGGGCTCAGACGGTGAATATTTTATGAAATGGTCATTTGATAATTAAAAAAAAACGCCTAACTTAATAGGAGTAAAAATAGGAGGTAATAATGGCTAAGTTAAACACCGACTGGTTTATCGAAATCCCCTTAGATTTTGAGTATAAAAAGTATCAGCTTTTGGGTTATTTAAAAGAGATCAATTATCATTTTTATAAAACGAGGTTGTACCCTAATTTGAATGATTTAGTCTTCCACTATAACAACTTACATAAATTTAAAAAGGATAAAAAGACTTTGCAGAATTCGTTTCCGGTACGTTTAACACACGCAGATACAGAGGCTGTCAAACTTACCTACGAAAAACTGGTGAACGATGATGTAATGATGACGGAAATCGAACAGATTATTACCTATGCATTGGGAAAATTGGATATCGCATTGAAAGAAGGGAAGGAGATTTATGATTTTGTTGAAAGTCGTTTAACAATTGAATCAATAGGTATGATACCGCTCAATTCTCATTTTGGATATATGTTGCTTCGTAATGGGCAGGAAAAAGGGACCTTGGTGTACGAGTATCAAGTGACATTATTTGAAGGAAAAGATGAAAAATATAGGGGGGTACATATGGATTATGTCGATAAATATGACAGTCATTTTATATACGGTTCACCAGAGTCGATTCGTAAAGATCTCATTCAGAAAAGAACAAAACTACCTAATCCTGCCGTTTATCATATTGAAAGTGATATCACATTTCCACTCAATCAAACCCTATTGCCAATGGCAAAGCGTACATTGATGCGTAAAATTGCCTGATTATTTTGGTGGTGCGTGAATAAACCTGTATCAACATGTCGGGTTCATTTTTTATCTTTGCCGTATGAAAGATCATGCGGTAATTTTTGATATGGATGGTGTTATTTGTCACACCAATCCCTACCATGCGGAAGCCTTTAAAGTGTTTTTCGATAAAAGAAGTATTCCTTATACAGACGAAGAATTTACGGAACATATGTATGGTAAGCACAATAGTTATATTATGCAGTATTTTCTTAAACGAGCGTTAAGTAAGGAAGAGGTAACTGTGTTGGAAGATGAAAAAGAATCGCTTTTCAGGGAAATATATGCACAGCACGTGGCACCTATTAATGGTTTTTTAACGTTTTTGAGGGATTTAAAAGTGCATGGGTTTAAAACTGGTGTAGCTACCTCTGCGCCGCGTGCGAATCTCGCGCTTATTTTAGAAAAGTTGATGTTTGCCCAGCAGATGGAATCTATCTTATCCAGTGAGGATGTAAGTACACACAAACCCAATCCGGAAGTGTACCTCAAGTCAGCAGAAAATTTACAGGTAACCCCGCAGCATTGTGTGGTTTTTGAAGATTCATTTTCTGGCGTGACTGCAGCACTTCAAGCTAACATGAAAGTAGTAGGTGTGCTATCTTCACACACACAACAAGAACTACCACCCTGTAGTGCCTACATCAAGGATTACTCCGAGGTAGATGCCCTTTTTATAGAAGAGTTATTGAGCCGCTAGATTATATACATAACGCGTTAAACCTCTTCTTTTGCTATCCATTTACCCACTGTTGGAGCTTGATAGTTTTTCATTTGACTTAGCAACCCCGCAATGTGTTCATCTATTAGGAGCATTTTTCGGTTAATTTCTTTTAGGAAACCATTGCTTACCATATTGTCTAGCAAATGTATTAAGTCATTATAGAAACCTTTGGTATTCAGCAGGCCTATTGGTTTTTTATGCAGGCCTAATTGGGCCCATGTGATGATTTCAAACAGTTCTTCCAGCCAAAGCCGCCTGGTAAGGCTATAAAACCATCACTGAGATCATGCATCATTGTTTTTCGCTGATGCATGGTTTCTACAATATGTAAATCGCTAACTCCTCGATGGGCCAGTTCCTTCTTCTGGAGGAAATCAGGTATAATACCCACCACGCGTCCGCCTTTGCTTAACGCACCATCAGCAACTGCTCCCATCAGTCCAACTTTGGCACCTCCATACACCAGTTGTATGTGCTGTTTTGCCAAAGTCTCGCCTAATAGAATAGCCTCTTTTTGGTAAATTGGCTCTACCCCCGTGCTAGACCCGCAAAAAATCGTAATACTATTCATTTTGAATTTATCTAATGGCTTCGAGCTCTTGTTTTGTAAAGTCTATCAACTCTTTAACATAAGCCTGACTAAAGTTAAACTCAATTCCTGCCGTTTCGTATATTTCAGGAATTGTTTTGGTATATCCCAGTTTTAAGGCTTCCATATATTGTTTTAAGCCTTTTTCGCGATTTTCTTTATAATTTCTCCATATAGCAATCGCACCTAATTGAGCCATTCCATACTCTATATAATAGAAAGGCACTTCATAGATATGTAATTGCTTTTGCCAAAGGTAAGCCTTTGCTTCTTCTTCTCCGGTCCAATCAGCGAAATTTTCACCGAATTGATTAAAGAGCTGATTCCACGCCTGGTTCCTTTGTTTTTCGGTATGATCCGGGTTCGTATAGAGCCAGTGTTGAAATTGATCCACAATGGCCACCCAAGGAAGGGTTTTCAATATATCCTCCAACTGCTCTTTCTTGGCGCGTTTTAAGTCATCCGGATTATCGAAAAAAAGATCCCAGTGATCCATGGAAATAAGTTCCATACTCATTGAAGCTAATTCAGCAATCTCGCTTGTGAGGTGTTTAAAATCGTTCAGCTCTAGATGGGCAGAGAGAAAGGTATGCAAAGCATGTCCTCCTTCGTGTACCATGGTCGTTAAATCTCGGAATGTACCTGCGGCATTCATGAATATGAAGGGAGCCCCTCGCTCGGCCAATGGATAGTTGTAACCGCCGGGAGCCTTTCCTTTTCTACTTTCAACATCGAATAGGTTGTTGTCTCGCATCGTTTCGATGCATTTACCGACATAGGGGTCTAGTTTGCTAAAACATTGTACTGTCTTATCAATTAACTCCTTTCCGCTATCAAAGGGTTTAAGTGCGGGTTTGCCCGTGGTATCTACTTCAAGATCCCAAGGCTTCAGGCGATCTGTTTTTAACCTTTCTTGCCTGATTTTTGCCCGCTCCTGTAGTAGTGGCACAACCTCTTTTTCTATTGCGGCATGAAAAGCGTAGCAGTCTTGGGGGTTATAATCAAATCGGCCCATTGCCTGAAACATATAATCCCGGTAATTTTCAAATCCTGCATTAACTGCTATTTGATGGCGAAGCTTCAATAAGTCACTAAACAAGCTTTGCAGCGCTACTTTGTCTTGAAGACGTCTATCTGTAATTTTTCTCCAAACATTTGCTCGTTTTATCCTGTCTGGATCTTTTAGAAAAGAGGCTGCCTGTGGGAGTGTATACTTTTGGCCAATGATTTCTACTTCCATATTTCCAGTTATGGACTGGTATTTCTGTTGCTTTAGCTGAATTTCGGTTTGTAATGCAACGTTCTCTTGTCTAAAGATTTCCAGCGCTTTTTTTACACTCCTCAAGTAGGTGAAATATTTTTCTTGGTCGAGGTTTTCCCGATATTTGGAATCTATCAGCTTTTTGTTAAGACTATTGCTAATCGGGGCTATTTTAGGCTCAATTTCCGAGGCAAAATACTGAAAATTTTTAAGGAGAGTTTCATCGGTGGTGTCACAGGTCATCCGAATGTAGCGCCAGGCAAAATCTTCTTCCAAAACAGCTTCCAGTTCGCTTCGATCTAGCATCCATTTTTCAAGTTCTTCTTTAGATCGTATAGGGCGATCTTCTAGTTCTTTGAATAATGGCGATAAATTATCCCAGGTTATTTGAAGGTTTACGGGGACGTATTGACGTTTTTTATTCGTTAACATTTGCATAGATAAATTCACTATTTGATGTGAAAAGTAGAGCTGTTAAGAAGTATTCCTTCTTTCGCCTTACAAACATAAGAACGACTTTGTAAAGTTTTAATTTTTTTACTAAAAATGATCATCAAAAGAGAAAAACTTAATCGTTTCTTCGGGAGGGTACCAAATCAACTAACCCTCCCGAATAAATGCGTATACCGCTTCGTTCCGAAATATATCATGTGGATATATGTATGTTAAAGGGGTAGCGCCGGGCATGTGTATTTACCTGAAAAAATAGATGTCCAACAAAAAGAAAATAGCGAAAATTACGGAAGCAATGCCGTTAGTGGTCATAAAAGCACGATTTACACGGCGCAAATCTGTCGGACTCACAATGATATGCTGATAGATTAACAAACTGCAGTAGAAGATGATTCCAGTTATATAGAACCAACTTAAATGCATGTAAAACATAGGTATAATCACACATACCGCAGACAATACGTGTAGCAGCTCAGAGACGCGTAGGGCTCCCTTTTTACCAAAATAGGCTGGTATAGAATTTAAACCATGTTCACGGTCAAATTCTTCATCCTGTAAGGCGTAAATAATATCAAAGCCACTTACCCAAAACATTACGGAAAAAGCATACATTATCGGCACAATGTTAAAACTGCCGGTAACAACAAGATATGCTCCTAGTGGAGCCAAACCCAAACCGAGTCCTAATACCAAATGGCAAAGTGGCGTAAAACGTTTGGTATAACTATAGAACAATACAACAAAAAGTGCAATCGGAGAAAGGTAGAAACAAAGCGGGTTAATGAAATACGTTGCGATAAGGAAAATAAAGCAATTGATAAGGGTAAACAGCAGTGCACTTTTGGCGCTGATTCTACCTGCAGGAATATCACGCATGGCTGTGCGCGGATTAAGTATATCGATATCGCGATCGAGGTAGCGGTTAAAGGCCATTGCCGCATTACGAGCGGTAACCATGCATATCAACATCAGTAACAGCAGCTGCCAATTGAAGGAATGCTTAGTGGTGTGCACGGCTAAGAAGAATCCTATGAAAGCAAAGGGCAGTGCAAAGATACTATGTGCAAAGAGTACAAGAGATAGATATTTCTTCATTTATTAATGTTTCAACTTTCGTAAGATGAATAGAATTTTTGGTTAACGTCATCGATCAACTCCATCACCTGATCGCATCCTAAACGGCTTTCTGAGGAGGTGAGAAAGTGTGGCGGAATTTCTTCAAACCATTGCTTCAACGCTTTACAAAAAAGGGCGATATGCTGATCAGATTTTACCCGCGATTGTTTGTCGGCTTTAGTAAAGACCAGTATGAAAGGAATACCTTTTTCGCCCAACGTATAACAAAAATCTAAGTCAATTTTCTGAGGTTTTAACCGGCTATCGACCAGTACGAAGACACATTGTAGATTCTCTCGTGTAAAAAGATACTTTCTTATGAATTTCTCCCATTCATTGCGGTTGCTGCGTGAAGTTTTGGCATAACCATAGCCGGGAAGATCAACCAAATACCAACGGTTATCGATCAAAAAATGATTTATCAGTTGTGTTTTTCCAGGAGTCTGTGAGGTTTTTGCCAGACCTTTTCTCTGGGTAAGAGCGTTGATTAGCGACGATTTGCCGACATTCGATCGGCCTATAAAGGCGTATTCAGGTAAAGTGGGTTGGGGTAGCTTATCTACATTTGTGTTGCTGCAAATAAATTCCGCACGTTTTATCATCATGCAACAAAGATAATCATTTTAGTTGTCTCCAAGGGGAGGTACGCTAAGGCATTAGCTATGAAGGGTAGCCATAAAACATTATTAAATGCGTCAATGCTGCTGTATAACAGCTGAGAATGTATTTGGCGGTAATAGCAATTTTATCTAAGTTTGCGTACACATGACTTCAAAGACAGTAACTCCATACAGAGACGATAAGGCTGGAAAAAAACAGCAAGTTGCTACAATGTTTAATAAGATCTCCGGGACCTATGATTTTTTGAATCATTTTCTTTCATTGGGAATCGATATTATCTGGCGTAAGAAAGCCATCAGTTTGCTTAAAGATGCTCGGCCCAAGTTCATATTGGATGTAGCTACAGGAACTGGTGATTTTGCTTTTGAGGCTCTCCAAAGGTTAAACCCCGATCGGATAATAGGCGTAGATATTTCGGCAGGTATGCTAGCTGTAGCTAAAGAAAAAATAGCGAAGCGCAATCTACAGCACAAGTTTGAGGTCGTTTTGGGAGATTCCGAAGGACTGCCCTTCGAGAGTGAAACATTTGATGCGGTTACAGTTGCTTTTGGAGTGAGGAATTTCGAACATTTGGAGAAGGGGCTTAGCGATATGTGCAGGGTGTTGAAACCGGGAGGAAGGGCCGTTATTTTAGAATTCTCTAACCCTAAAGTTTTTCCTGTAAAGCAATTGTACAACCTCTATTCGAAAACATTGATGCCCTTCTTTGGACGAATGTTTTCCAAAGATAAAAATGCATATAGTTATTTACCTGAATCAGTTGCGCAATTTCCTGACGGAGAACGATTTACTTCTATTTTAAAAAAAGCAGGTTTTATTGATACCGTTAGCAGACCGCAAACTTTTGGCATCTGTACGATATATATAGGTGTAAAATGATATTGAAAGGAGGTATAGTTATGGTCTTTTTGTTGGGTTCTTGTTTTGTGCTACAGGCGCAGAAAGTTGCTATACCTTTTGGAGGTGCCTATGATGAAAATCAAATTTTACATGTGGGTTTCTTTTTTAATTATCAAACTTCATACTATAAAGTACGTAAATCAAGTGGTTGGCAAAACGCAGACGGGGGCATACCGGGACGTCGTTTGGTAGGGATAAGTACACCGACAGCTATGGGCGGACTGGGATTCGGTATACCAGTAGACGTTCGACTGGGCGGGAATACTAACTTTATATTCAGGCCTTCCTATATTATATTTGCCAATCAGCCGTTAAACTATCAATTTAGGGAGGGAAGCAGCACCTATACCGTTTCAAAGTACCATAAAGAAGAAATGGAAAGGGAAGGGGGAAATGATGAACTTGACCGAAACTTTTTTGTTTTTGATATGCCTGTCCTATTGAAGTTCAAATCAGACATGAAGCAGCTCTATGGAGAAGATAAATATAGGGGGTATGTGGTCGGTGGTTTTAAGTTTACAAGGAATATAGGTAGAAACAAATATTATAACCGATTGATAGATACTCCAAACCCTGCTGATAGGATGCCCTTAATTGTGCAGCCTTCTTATTTTTCTTATGAAGCAGGTGTTGGTGCAGACTTTTTTTTTGAATACTTCAAGATGTCGACAGAATTGAAATGGTCGCAAAGTATGCATAGTATATTGGACAAGAATTTTAGCGGAAGGTCCAACCCTTTTATGGATCCAATAGACAAGCTGTTATTGCGAAGCATTCAGTTTAGTTTAATATTTGAATGATAACCAAGAGTTAATAAAAGTGTTAAAGCATATGAAAACGGTTTTTATAACGGGTGCAAGTTCAGGTATAGGGTTTGCTTGTGCTGAAATATTTGCGCGCGAAAAATATAATCTTTTGCTGGCCTCTAGACGTGTTGATCGGTTACATGCAATGGCCAATGATCTTCAGGATAAATACGGCGTTAAAATTCATGCGGTAGGTTTAGATGTAAAAGATAACGCATTGGTTGAAAAGGCATGGAATGAATTACCGGATGCATGGAAGGAGGTGGATGTGCTCATCAATAATGCTGGGTTGAGCCAGGGACTTGATCCTATACACGAAGGTGATATAGCCGATTGGGACCGGATGATCGATACCAATGTTAAAGGCGTGCTGTATATTACCCGAATAGTTGCACCAATTATGAAAGAGCGGGGGAGTGGACATATTATTAATGTAGGCTCAATAGCTGGAAAAGAAGTCTATCCCAATGGTAACGTGTATTGTGCAACAAAACATGCGGTAGATGCGTTAACTAAAGCTATGCGTATAGACCTATTACCCTATAATATAAAGGTAACGAGCGTAGATCCAGGAGCGGTGGAAACAGAGTTCTCCATTGTTCGATTTAAGGGAGATGCGGAACGTGCAAGAAAGGTTTACGAAGGTTTTACTCCATTAACAGCGGAAGATGTTGCCGAAGCGATTTGGTTTACCGCTTCACGACCCGCACATGTGAATGTAAACGATCTTTTGTTAATGCCTACGGCGCAGGCTTCGGGCACCTTATTCTATAAAAATAGTAAATCTTAAGTAAATACTTATTTCAAAGTAGCTATTTTAGCCGTAAAATAAGTAGTTTTGCCATTTGCAAATATTTTGTATAATGGAAATATTCCCACTGTAAATAAAGGAAAAAGCATTACTTTTAGTGGTTTGATGCGGTTAAATAATAAATATATGGCATTAGAAGAAATCATAAATAGCGATATAAAGGCTGCTATGTTGGCTAAAGATAATACGCGACTAAGAGGGTTAAGAGCTATAAAGTCTGCGCTATTGTTAGCAAAAACAGAAAAAGGGGCCGGAGATGCGCTTACGGAAGAGGCGGAGATAAAGGTGCTTCAAAAGTTGGTTAAACAACGTAAGGAGTCGGCCGAAATTTATCAGCAACAAAATAGAGAAGACCTCTATCAGATTGAAAAAGAGGAGCAGCAGGTTATAGAAACCTATTTGCCCAAACAGCTGAGTAGGGAGGAGATCAGCGAAAAAGTGAAACATATCATTGGCCTAACAGGTGCTGCGAGTATGAAAGATATGGGTAAGGTGATGGGGGCAGCCAATAAAGAACTTGCAGGAAAAGCAGATGGTAAAACGGTGTCTGAGGTAGTAAAAGAACTATTAAGTGCCTTATAGTACTTATTGAGATCTGTATCGCTTGTTCTTCTACAAAGATTTAATATCAGCATTGCTTAATAGCTTAATATTTAAAAGTTAAAAAATATCGAAATCATAATTAATTATATGGAATTGACCATTAAGGAAGATAAAGGTTATAAATATATTGACGAAGGAGAAGGACAGGTTTTGCTTTTACTCCATGGTTTAATGGGAGCATTGAGTAACTGGGAAGAAACAGTGGGAGAGCTTAAAGGAGAATATCGGGTAATTATTCCTATGCTGCCTATTTATGATATGCCAATTATATCAACAGGAGTTAAGAGTTTGAGTAAGTGGTTGGAGAAATTTGTTAACCACATGAATTTGAGGGATTTTGTTCTTGTTGGCAATTCTTTAGGTGGGCATATTGCTTTGATGTATGTTGTGGAACATCAAGATAAAATTAAAGCCTTGGTGCTTGCAGGTAGTTCCGGTTTATATGAAAACTCTTTTGGTGGCTCTTTCCCCAGGAGAGAAAGTTATGATTTTATAAAGGAACGTGTAGAGTTTACTTTTTATGATCCTAAAACAGCAACCAAAGAACTAGTAGATGAAGTTTTTGCTACCGTTAATAATAAGGAGCGTGTAATAAAAACGATCGCAATGGCGAAGTCAGCAATTAGACATAATATGGCAAAGGAATTGCCAGGTATCCATGTTCGGGTTGGTTTGATTTGGGGTAAAAATGACAAAATTACGCCTCCTGATGTAGCCGAGGAGTTTTTAGCTTTGCTGCCAAATGCTGAATTAACATGGATTGATCAATGCGGGCATGCACCAATGATGGAGCAGCCACAGGAGTTTAATCAGCAATTGCGAGCTTTTTTGGATAAAATAGTATAAGACGAGGATTTAGCTAATCTGATTCATTTATTTTTTTATCAGTTTTACTCAGAAAGTATGCTATATAAAAATAATATAAACCAAATGCTCTCTTTTACCGTATTAATATATAGTTATAATAAATACAGACGAGATGTTTGAGTTGCGTACAAATGTTTTTTAACTTAGCATAGAAACGATGACTACCGGTGAATTAATAGTAAACGATATTTATCCTGTCAATTCAGATGATACCTTAAAGTATTTATTAGATAGAATGACAGAATATAAGATCTCCCAGCTACCAGTAGTGCAAGGTAATCTCTATATGGGGCTGTTAATGGAGGATGAGTTACTAGAGCAGACTGCCGATTTAGAAATGAAAGCTATAGCTGTACCCCATACAATGAAACTAATTTTTGTTTATGAGAATCAGCACATTTATGATGCACTACGTCTATTTCACGTGCATCAACTGGATATATTGCCAGTGGTTGACGAGCAACAGCAATATAAGGGCGTGCTTACCTTGAAAAATGTGCTTGATTACTTTGCAGAAAGTTTGGTTTCGGATGAACAGGGTGGAATTGTTGTTTTAGAAATCGGCAGTAGGGACAACTCTATGTCACATATTGCACAAATTGTAGAATCTGATAATACGCAGATTCTCAGTTCAAGTGTCCGTAGCTTCCCGGATTCAACACGTTTGGAAATAACTTTAAAATTGAATAGATCTGATATCTCGTCCATTATTGCTTCGTTTTTGCGGCACGATTATATCGTTAAAGCCATATATAATGATAAAAGGGGTTATGATTCTACTAGAGATCGTTACGATCAGTTAATGAACTATCTGAATTTATAAGCGCAGCCTATACCATCTGCTCACCAGTTTAATGAAATAAATAGCAGAAAAAATAATTATCTCGATGAAACCTGCATGAGCTGTCACTCACAGAAGGAAATAAAAAAGATACAACTCGTGTAAGGTTCATTGTCATTTAAAAATAAACTATCTGATGAAAATAGCCGTGTATGGTAGAGAGTTCCAAAATCAGGTTATTCAATACGTTCAAGAATTATTTGACCTGATGGCCGAGGAAGCAATCGAAGTATGGGTTTACCTCCCTTTTAGAGAATTTCTTGTTGACAAAATAGACTATCCTCAATCCATACACGCCTTTCAATCGAATAGCGATCTTCCACCTGATATTAAGTTTATGTTAAGCCTTGGAGGTGATGGTACAATGCTTGCTGCAGTATCCATTATCGCCGATAGTACAATTCCCGTAACGGGAATAAATTTTGGTAGATTAGGTTTTTTGGCAAGTATCGGGAAAGACAATATAAAGGACGCTTTTCGGGAACTGTTATTGGGTAATTATGATATCGAAAGGCGGGTTCTCTTGAGCTCTTATACATCCAGTGAAGCGCATAAAAATAAGAAAGACCTTTGTTTTGCCCTGAACGATATCACACTTGTTAAAAAAGACAGCTCGGCCATGATGACAGTTCATGCTTATGTAAACGATGAACTGTTAAATTCTTATTGGTCGGACGGTCTAATAATCGCCACACCTACGGGATCAACGGCCTACTCATTGAGTTGCGGAGGACCTATCGTAATGCCGGGATCAGGAAACTTTATTATTACGCCAATTTCACCTCATAATTTAAATGTTAGGCCAATAGTTGTGTCAGATAGTAGCATTATACGCTTAGAAGTTGAAAGTAGAAGCGACGAATTTCTTTTTTCCTGTGATTCGGACACACGTCCCGTTAAAACCAATATATACATTCATATTCGTAAAGCGGATTTCGCTGTGAATCTCATTCGACTTAAGAATGAAAGCTTTTTCAGAACATTGAGACAAAAGCTGCTTTGGGGTTTAGATACTAGAAATTACTGATTAGATGGGTGTATTATTTCTAATAGCTCATTATAAATTAATTCTTTTATCTTTACCAACTTTATTTGGATGAATGGTTACTAGTCTGAAGAAAACACTTTTTGTTTGTTTACTCCTTTCAGGGTGTATAACCAACGTAAGTGCTCAAGATTGGGAATTGGGTTTGGGTGGAGGTATGTCGGGCTATATGGGAGAGCTAAATCAAGATAATCCGTTGAATATAAATGATTGGACTATCGGTTTACTTATCAGGAAAAATCTGAGTAGACACTGGGCGGTTCGGATGAATTTTATACGGGCAAATGTGCAGGGAGACGCTTCTTCTAACTCAAACGAACATCTCCAACAGCAGAAATTGTATTTTAAGACATCTTTATATGAGGCGTCTATCGTTGGAGAGTTTAATTTCTTTAAATTTGAGCCCTCGTATAACCGAGTTTCATATACACCTTATCTATTTGTGGGGGTAGGGGGCTTTCACTTTCAACCAAAGAATTATAATTTTGATGGTGATTTGGTTAACCTTCATCCTTATCAAACAGAAGGAGTGACATATAATAGGTTTGAGGTAAGCGTACCTTTTGGTATCGGTTTTCGATATAATCTAAAAGGACCTTGGAGTGTAGGCGTGGAGTTTGGATACCGGGTAGCCTTTACAGATTATTTAGATGATATTAGTGGGAGCTATATCAGTGCATATGATGGCGTTCCGGAAAGGTACGCTTTAGGAAACGAAGCTTTAGCGCAGCGTAGATATTTTATCGATCCTTCATATGAGACATTGATAGGCACACAACGCGGAGATGGAAGAAAGAGGGACGCCTATATGTTGGCAAATTTTACGTTGACATACGCAATATTCAGGGCAGGGTGTCCTATTTATATAAAAGGGAACTAGTTTAGAAAATGACTAATATTGAATTGATTGACCGCAATAAATTGCCCCAACATATCGCTATTATAATGGATGGTAACGGAAGGTGGGCAAAAGAAAAGGGTAAATTACGTGTATTTGGGCATAAGGAAGGAGTAGAGTCTGTTCGTGATGTGCTGGAGGGAGCGGTAGATTTGGGTGTGCCTTATTTAACTTTATACACATTTTCTACAGAAAACTGGAAACGTCCAAAACTAGAAGTAACAGCTTTAATGGAATTGTTGGTGTCTTCTATTGCTAAGGAAACGAGAACCATGATGAAGAATGGCGTACGCCTGAATGCCATAGGCAATTTAGATGAATTGCCGTCGAAAGCTGTTAAATCATTAAAAAAGTGTATGGAAGATACCTCCACTAATACAAAATGTACGCTTACGCTGGCATTAAGTTACAGTGCCAGGTGGGAAATAACGGATGCGGTTAAATCAATCGCTAAAGCTGCTGTTGAAGGAGAGGTCGATGTAAATAATATTACGGAAACCACCTTTGCGCAATACTTGAACTCATATCCTTTACCGGATCCGGAACTTATGATCAGAACCAGTGGCGAGAAACGTATCAGTAACTATTTGCTTTGGCAATTAGCTTATGCGGAGCTTTATTTTACAGACAAGCTATGGCCCGACTTTAGGCGTGCGGATTTATACGAAGCGGTACTTGAATTCCAAAACCGGGAACGTCGGTTTGGTTTAACAAGTGAACAGCTAAAATAATTGAATAGATAAAATAAAAAAATAGTAATTGCTGAAAATAGAAACGGTTGAAAAAAAATAGTTTAACAAAAATTAACAACTGTTTATTTTACTTTAGCGGCAATAAATAATTTCGATGAAGCGACTTTTTCTTTTAATAGGTATTTACGTTATAGGGGCACAGATAGCTTCTGCTCAGTTTCGAAGATCTTCCAAACCTGATGATGATCTTAGCTATTTGAATCCCAAAGATTACATTATTGGAGGAGTAACGATTAGCGGTACGCAGTTTTTAGATAATGATGTATTGCTTACCATATCAAAATTGGCTATAGGAGATCGGATTGAGGTGCCTGGAGAAGCAACATCCAATGCTATCAAAAATCTGTGGGCGCAGGGCTTATTTGATAACGTGGAGCTTACAGTAGACATGATAAAGGGCGATTCTATCTTTTTTAATATCGATGTAGTGGAGCGTCCCCGTTTAACACGCATTGATTTAAAAGGACTTAGTAAGAGCCAGACCGAAGAGGTGCGTAAACGCTTAAATGAAAATACGGGTAAAATCATTAATGAAAATTTATTAAACACTACCCGTAATACCATTAGTCGTTATTTAAGAGAGAAAGGGTTTTTATATCCCGATATTACTACCACCCAAGTGAAAGACAGCACCGAGGCTAACAACCAGATATTACAAGTGCAGGTCAATCGGAATAAAAAAGTAAAAGCAAAAAAAATCAATTTTACCGGAAATAAAGATTTCTCCAATTACAAGATGCACCGATACCTGAAAAAGGTAAAACAGAAGAGATGGTGGAGATTTTGGGGGCCAGGTAAATTTAACTATGAGAAATATGACGAAGGTAAGGAGGCTCTTTTAGCAAAAATGCGCGATAAAGGTTATCGTGACGCGGTTATTTTACGCGACTCTGTAACACAGTTAGATCGTAAAAATGTACGTATAGATATCGATATTTACGAAGGACCTAAGTATTATTTCGGGGATATTTCCTGGTCTGGAAATGCAAAATATACCGATGAGCAATTGACGAAAATACTAGGTATTGAAAAAGGAGAAGAGTTTAGTGAGGAAAAGCTAAATACAAAGTTACTGGGCGGTGCCAAGCAGACAGGGGCTGACGTTTCCGCGTATTACATGGATGATGGTTATCTTACCTTTCAGGTGGATCCTGTACAGGTAAAAGTATATGGTGATACCATTGATCTGGAGATGCGCATGTATGAAGGACCGCAATACGATGTTAATCGCATCCTATTAAAAGGAAATGATGTAACGAATGATAAAGTGGTCAGGAGACAATTACAGACAAAGCCTGGGCAAAAGTTTTCCAAAACCAATATCATGCGCGATATACGGGAGATTGCCACACTGGGTAATTTTGACGAATCTAAAACGTCACCGGTGCCTAAACCAAACCCTGGTGATGGTACGGTTGATATTGAATATACGGTGGCTGAAAAACCATCTGACCAGGTAGAACTTTCAGGAGGTTTTGGCGCCGGGCGTATCATTGGTACCTTAGGACTAACCTTTAATAATTTCTCCACCGCTAATTTTTTCAATAGAAAGGCCTGGCGGCCACTACCGAGAGGTGATGGACAAAAGCTGAGTCTTAGGGGGCAGACTAGTGGACGGTCTTATCAGTCCTTCAGCTTCTCCTTCTCCGAGCCTTGGTTGGGTGGTAAGAAACCGGTATATTTTGGAGTAAGCGCCTTCACTTCGATGTCCACCTTAGGTGGTTGGGACCCTTATACAGGCAGGGAGCATATTACCGAGACCACACCGCGTATTCGGATGAACGGTGTTACGTTAAGCTTGGGTAAGCGTTTAAAATGGCCTGATTATTTGTTTCAGATTAATTATTCCCTCAACTTGCAGCAGTATAAGTTGAACAATTATAATTCATATTTCTTGTTTGCTAATGGTACTTCTTATAATATCAACTTAACGCAAGAAATCAGCCGTAACTCTTTGAGTGACCCTATTTTTCCTACTTCGGGTTCAAATTTACGTTTTACTGTACAGGCTACGCCACCGTATTCGTTGTTTAACAAAATTAACTATCCTACGGCTCCAGATCATGAGCGTTACCGTTGGGTAGAGTACCACAAATGGAAGTTTGATTCACAATGGTTTCAGACGATAGTCGGCAAATTGGTTTTCAAAGCACAAGCACAGTTCGGTTTTATAGGTTCATATAGTAGTGTTACAGGAACATCGGCCTTCGAGCGTTTCAAATTAGGGGGTGATGGTATGATGGGCTTTGATTTTTTACAGGGCTCTGAAGTTATAGCCATGCGTGGTTATACCAATGGTATGGTTGTACCGGAAAGTATGACCAATAATAATGAGATTACTATCGCTCGTAACTCGGGTAGTCCAATTTATACCCGTTATCAGATGGAATTGCGTTATCCGGTGATGATGAATGAGCAGGCTAAGGTATTCTTATTGGGCTTTGCAGATGCCGGTAATACTTGGGATCAATTCAGAGACTTCAATCCCTTTAAAGTACGGCGTACCGTAGGGGTTGGTGCACGGATCTTCTTGCCAATTTTTGGACTGTTGGGTATCGACTATGGTCATGCCTTTGATCCAATTCCTGGTGTACCGGATAACCAATGGCGGCAGCCGTTTACTTTCAGTATTATGCAGCAGATGGGCGGGTTTAATTAAGAATTGTTATAAAATACCTAAAAATTTCCCATCAAATTCGGATATTTATTGGATATTAAGTGGTTTTTATCAGGTATTGATCAGGTAAACCTGATCAATACCTGATAAAAACCTGGTAAATACCTGATGAATGGCCGAAACAAGCATGAAGATGTTACGATTTTATTAGGAGCTTTTCAACATATTTTGTCAGAACAGCACGGATGCGTCAAGGTTCCAGATCATTTGTTTCAGGTGTCTCCGGTAAGACGGTGGAAGCGCGTACTAGTCTTTCCAGATTGGACCTTACATTTTTTCCAATAGATACGCCTTGCTCAAACGGTTCTGAAATTTGCTATTGGGGTGTTGGGGAAAAAAATGAATTGCTAAAAAATGTTAAATTTTATGCTTACTATCTATTTATGGTATTATCTTTGGCATTAAATTTTGATGAGTATATCAATAGCTAAAGATAGGGGCAAAGATTCTTGCAGAAGAGATTAAACTATTTTGTCTAATGCCTGTCTTTAGAAGAACTGATTGAAGGATTAAATTGCATATTATGAACACTAAAAAAATATTATTTACGTTTGCTTTTTTATTGATTACAGGAACATATGCGTTTGCGCAGCGTTTAGCTTATGTAGATAGCGAATATATCCTGAAACATATTCCGGAATATGTTTCGGCGCAAAAGCAATTAGAAGATATGTCTGAAAAATGGCAAAAAGAAGTGGATGGGCGCTATAGCGAGATTGAAAAGATGTATAAAGCTTACCAGCAGGATCAGGTCATGTTAAGTGATGATATGCGTAAGAAAAGGGAAGATGAAATTGTTCAGAAAGAGCGGGAGACTAAGGATTTTCAACGAAAGATATTTGGTTTTGAAGGAGATCTTTACCAGGAACGATTGAAATTAATTAAGCCGATACAGGAGCGCGTTTCGAAAGCGATACAGGCTGTAGCGGAAAGCCAGAATCTTGAGATGGTATTGGATAAAGGAAGTGAAGTCACCTTTTTATATTCCAACCCAAAACTGGATAGAAGCGATGATGTCATCACAAGATTAGGTTATAAGCCGGAAGGACTTGCAAAATAGGGAATACTTGCTTAAAATTGCACCATTATTGTATGTGTCTTGTATTTATGCAAATATTGGGTATTTCAAACGTAATTAACTTAAACAAATCAGATAGCCTTAAGGGGCCTAGTAAAAACAAATTAAATCAATGAAACATTTATTAAAGTCGGTTTTAGTAGCTGCAGGATTATTTTTAGCCGTTGGCGCGGTAAACGCTCAACAAAAAATTGGTCATATTAATACACAGGAAGTTTTATTCCTGATGCCGGAGTATAAAACCGCTAACGAAGCATTAGAAAGTTTTGTTGGTACGAAACGTACAGAAATTCAGCAAATGGATGCTGAGCGTCAGAAAAAGATTACTGCTTTTTATGACAAACAGAAAACAGTTAGTGAAGCGAATAAAGAAGAAGTAGGGAAAGAGTTGCAAGCATTGCAAGGTGATATCCAGGAGATGGAAGAACGTATGCAGCAGATACAGCAACGTGCAGAGCAAGAGGTAGGCCAAAAGAGAGAGGAAGTATTCCAGCCTGTTTTTGAAAAAGCAGAGCAAGCTATTCAGGCGGTAGCAAAAGAAAAGGGTTATGCTTACGTATTGGATATCTCGCAGCCAGCAACAATTTATTTTGACGGTGGAGAAGATATTAGTTCAGAGGTGAAAACTAAATTAGGTATTGATCCGAATGCTAAGCCTGTTGCTCCAGCTCCCGATGGTGGTGCGGCTCCAGGTGCTCCTGGAACAGGTACACAACAACAACCTGCTATTCCACCAGCAAATTAGTTTTTGAGTATTAATTTGATGGCAATAAAAGAAAGGGGAAGCAACCAAAAGTTGCTTCCCCTTTCTTTTATTGCTTTGGTTTTTTAACATTTGGGAGAAAGTAGGTTAATATACCAATTAAGGGCAGGTATGCACACAGACTGAATACAAAGTTAATGCTGGTATGGTCTGCCACTGTTCCGAGAACTGCAGATCCTAACCCGCCCATGCCAAAGGCAAAGCCGAAAAATAAACCAGAGATCATACCTACTTTTCCAGGTAATAGCTCTTGTGCATAAACTAAGATTGCAGAGAAAGCCGAGGCTAGTATAAAACCGATAACAATAGCAAGGACTGCTGTCCAGAATAGATTAGCATGAGGCAAGAATAATGCAAAAGGTGATGTTCCCAAAATGGAAAACCAGATGATGTATTTTCGTCCAAATCGATCACCCAAAGGGCCTCCAAAGAAGGTGCCGGCAGCAACAGCAGCAAGAAAACCGAAAAGATATATTTGAGATTGCTGCACTGAAACGTTGAACTTATCTATCATGAAAAAGGTAAAATAGCTGGTCATGCTGGCCATATAAAAATATTTAGAAAAAATAAGCACCAACAAGATAATGATTGACCAACGAATACGTGAAGGCGATAGTGTTGGTGCAATTTCACTTACTGCTTGTTGTTTTTTTGATCGGACAATGAGATGAGCACGATACCAAGTTCCCACTTTTAGTAGTGCAATAACGCCTACTAAAGCAATGAGTACGAACCATAAAATAGCCGATTGACCATTCGGTATAATGAGTAATGCCACAACCAGCGGACCGATAGCGCTTCCGGCATTTCCCCCGATTTGAAAAATAGATTGGGCGAGTCCTCTCCTGCCTCCTGAAGCGAGGTAAGCCACCCTTGATGATTCTGGATGGAAGATGGACGAGCCTATACCCACAACGCTAACAGCAAGTAGAATAGTGCCAAAATCAGAAGCCATTGCCAAAGCAATCATACCCCCAAGTGAGAAGAGCATGCCTACCGGTAGAGAGAAAGGAGTGGGCTTTTTATCGGTGAAAGATCCTACGAAAGGTTGCAGGATAGAAGCCATTAATTGATAGGTTAAGGTGATAAGTCCTATTTGCGTGAAACTTAAACCATAGCTTGTTTTAAGAAGAGGGTATACAGATGGAATAACCGATTGTAACATATCATTCACCAAATGCGAAAAGCTGACAGTAAATAAAATGGGATATACGGTTTTTGAAACAGATTGGTTAGAGGTAATCACCTTTTGTGTAGGTGTTTGTTGTGTAGGTGTTTGCTGCATGAAAATTATATTTGACATGCAAACTTAATAATTTACTTAAACTATCGATTGGGAAAAAAATTCACATTTAGTTTACGAAATACGTATTATTTTATTTCTTTGTAGTTGCAATCAACCGGGTGGAAGTTAATTTAAAAACATTCTAAATAAGTGTGTTTGACAAAGTTTTGACAGAGCAACACATGTATAGATGTACTTTTGTCAACTGTATAATATAAAGAGGGTAAAGAGACCTTGGAGCATCTTAAAGTAATAGCATTTACGCATAAACATGTTGACCTAAAAGATTTAGGTAATCTGGTTATTTGCAATGAAGAGCTTGAAAGTAGATTGATTAATGTTAAGAACCATTTTGACATTACCGAGCTTTTCTATATAGGGACCTGTAACCGTGTTGAGTTTGTTTTTTATGGCCAACATCCTCTAACTGATGATTTCATCAAAGGGTTCTTGAGAGGACTGAATTTCTGTGTTCCTAATGAGCAGTTTGATCAGTTCTTAAATCAGGTAACTACCTACGAAGGTCTCGATGCGCTAAACCACCTCTTTCGAATGTCATGCTCTTTAGAAAGCCTTGTAGTTGGTGAAAAGGAAATTTTGGCTCAGGTACGTAGAGCTTATGAGCGATGTAGGAAAGGAGGTTTTACGGGTGATTTTATGCGCTTGATGATGAACAGCTTAGTGAAAACGGCTAAAGAGGTGTATACCCATACCCGCATATCGCGTAATCCTGTGTCGGTTGTTTCCCTAGCCTACCGTAAAATGCGGGATTTAAAGTTTGTTGAAAATCCAAGGATATTAATCGTTGGTGCTGGCGAGACAAACCAGAATATTTCTAAATATCTCCAAAAACATAAGTATTCAAATTTTGCGGTTTTTAACCGTACATACGATAAGGCGAAGCGTCTGGCAAGGGAATTGCATGGAGAAGCTTATACGCTGGCGGACCTATGGAAGTATAAGAAAGGTTTCGATATATTGATTACCTGTACAGGCTCAACAGATCCCGTGATTACTCCAACTGTTTATGAATCACTTCTTAATGGGGAAACCTCCAAAAAAATTGTTGTTGATTTAGCTATTCCCAATGATGTATCGGACGATGTAGTTAACAATCACCTGATGCATTATATAGAAGTGAGTGGGTTACAGGCCATTGCTAATAAAAATCTCCAGGAGCGTTATAATGAACTTATTCATGCTGAACGTATTATCGAGTCTAATATTGCTGAATTTATGCCTATATTGAAGCAACGTAAGGTGGAGTTGGCTATGAGGTGTGTACCCGAAAAAGTGAAAGAGATAAAATCGTTTGCGCTGAATACTGTTTTTGCCAATGAGCTCAATACACTGGATGCAAATTCCCGTGAGGTACTGGAGAAGGTGATTAATTATATGGAGAAAAAATATATCAGTGTTCCCATGATTATGGCCAAAGAAATACTGGTGGCAAAGAGCAAAGAAACTTCAGATAATTAAAGATTGCTTATTACAATCGCATAAATTTTTTATTTTTATGGCACATTAAAGATGGTTTTGATCACAAACCATCTTTTTTCATATGTTGCGGAGTGTTTTTATTAGAAAGAAACCAGATTCTTATTGTAGGAAAAATTTATTAGAAAGTGGATAGAAAGCTTATTATTGGAACCAGAGGTAGTGAATTAGCTTTGTGGCAGGCTAATTATGTAAAAGACCGTTTAGCAGCGATCGGTATTTCTGCGGAACTTAAGGTGATCAAAACCCAAGGGGATAATATTCAGCATCTACGTTTGGATAAGTTAGAAGGCAAAGGTTTTTTTACGAAAGAACTGGAAGACGAACTTTTGTCTGGAAAAATCGATATTGCAGTACATTCACATAAAGATTTGCCTACTACTAATCCTCCAGGTTTGAAGGTTGCAGCCGTTTCTGAGCGAGAAGATCCTTCGGAATTGCTGATCATATTAAAAGACTGCGTCGATTCTAAAAAGCGTTTGTCTGTTAAGCACAATGCCACCGTAGGCACGTCTTCCAATAGGCGCAGGGCGCAGTTGCTCGCTTTACGCCCCGATTTGGAAATAGATGATCTGAGGGGGAATGTTAATACACGCATTCAGAAATTACGGGATGAGAAATATGATGCGATTATGTTGGCAAAGGCCGGTGTGGATCGTCTCGAATTGGACCTCTCTGAATTTTATGTCGAAGTAATTCCGCCAACAGAGCTTATCCCAGCTCCGGCGCAGGGTGTGCTGGCGGTGCAGATAAGGGAGTCAGATGAAGCTTTGGAGCAGGCGCTTCAACCTTTGCATCAGGTAGAGGTGGCGGAAGCGATAGGAGTGGAACGCAGAGTACTTAAACTGTTTGAGGGAGGCTGCCATATGCCACTAGGCTGTTATTGCCGTAAAACTGAGGACGGGTTTGAATGTTGGACGGCAAAAGCCAAAGATGGTGAAAGTTTTCCTGCACGTTTATATTTAAAAGTGGACGATACCATAGGATTATCAGAAAAAATTGTTGCTAAATTCGATCCTCAGCGTAAACTCCCGAGCACAGTTTTTATAACCCGCGATCTTTCGGATACCAGTTACCTGAGAAGAGCACTGAATAATCACCAGATAAAAGTTGAAAGTCGCTCGCTCATTAAGGTGTTTTCTATCATCAACACCTTAAATCCTTATATTTTAAAATATGTAAGATGGGTGTTCTTTAGCAGTAAAAATGGTATTGAAAACTTTTTTCGGTTGAAGCCACGACTAAGTAAATATGTACAATATGCTGTAGTCGGGAGAGGCTCTGAAGAAATGTTGCGATCATATGGTATCACCCCTTCCTTTACGGGGGAAGCAGAGGGGATAGCGATGGAAAAGGTGGGAGATGCTTTTGCAAAGGTGGCCGCCGGATCAACCGTTCTTTTTCCCCGGGCAAAAGGATCCTTAAAAACAATTCAAAGCAGATTAACTCCAGATACTAAAGTTATAGATTTACCTGTTTATGAAACGCGTATAGATGAGGAGGTAGAACGTTCGAGTGCCGACGTATTAGTCTTTACCAGTCCTACCAATGTAGAAGCATACTTTAAAGATAACTTAGTAGAGCCTGGACAGAAAATCATTAGTATTGGCAATTCTACGGGCAAAAAACTAGCCGAAATAGGATTAACCTATACCTTGCCTTTTTCGCCAGATGAAATAGGTTTAGCGGAGGCGGTGTTCAGCTTGGATTTTGGTGATATAAATCCTACTAATGGTGGAGAATCATCTAAGACTGTCACCCCATTGCTATAAAATTTTTTATGTTTCGGCACGGGCACTGTTTACTTTTATCTTTGTAAAACATGAAATTTTAGAGCTGATCATGAACATTGGCTTCCCTCGCTTTATGTGAGGGGGCAATCCGATATAGAACATGCTGAGAGACACTCAAAATCATTGAAAATTTATATGGTCTTTAAGGGGAGAACGGATCGTTGTCCAGCCTGTTCATTGCTTCACGTATCGCTCTTTTATAAATACATAGAACATGATTTATCGTCAACGTAGATTAAGAAAGAACGCGGTTATCCGTGAAATGGTGGCTGAAACCCGTTTAGTAAAAGACATGTTTGTCTATCCTTACTTTGTCGTTCCAGGCAAAGGGGTTAAGGAGGCTATTGATGCCATGCCGGGTATTTATCACTTTTCGATCGATACACTGTTGGCAGATGTTGAACTCGGTTTAAAATTGGGTGTCAATAAGATCATGCTATTTGGTGTAGGCGAGGAAAAAAGTGCTGATGCACACATTGCTTACGACAAAAAGGGGCTTGTGTCTCAGGCAGTTCGTACCCTCCGTGATAAATTTGGAGAAGACCTTTATATTATCACCGATGTTTGCGTTTGTTCTTATACCAGTCATGGTCATTGCGGAATCCTGGTAGACGATTATGTGCAGAATGATGAAACGATAGCCGTTTTAACCAAAATGTCTTTAGCCCATGCCGATGCAGGAGTAGATATGTTAGCTCCTTCTGACATGATGGATGGTAGAATAGGTGCTATAAGAACGGCATTGGATTTCGAAGGGTTTACCAACGTGGGAATCATGTCGCATGCTACTAAATTTGCATCTGCTTATTATGGTCCTTTTAGAGAAGCAGCAGATTGTGCTCCCGGTAAAGGAGATAGAAAAGCGTATCAAATGGATTTTCGAAACCCGCAGGAAGCCATGCGAGAAGCGTTACAGGATGTGAAAGAAGGTGCTGATATTTTGATGATCAAACCAGCTTTAGCTTATTTGGATATTATTAAAGCTATTAAAGAGGAAACGAATCTGCCTTTGGCCTGTTACAATGTTTCTGGAGAATTTGCGATGATTAAAGCTGCTGCCCAGAACGGCTGGATCGATGAACAAAAGGTAGTAATGGAGACCATGTACGCTTTTGCTCGCTCAGGAGCGAATGTGATAACTACCTATCATATCCGGGATATGGTGGAACAAGGATGGATTTAAACGAAATTTTAATTGTAAAAATGAGATATAAAGTCAAGAGCGAAGTGCTTATGGCTGAAAGCTAATTGCTAAACAAATGTTAGGATCTATAAAAAAGATGTTTTCAGGAACGGAGGAAGAAGCCCGTTCCGCTCGTTCGAAAGCCGATATATCACGCGAGAAATCTGCTGTATTATATGAAAAAGCAAAAAGCTATTTTCCTGGGGGGGTTAATTCTCCCGTAAGAGCATTTAAGTCGGTTTATGGTACACCTTTATTTATTGAAAAAGGCGATGGCTGTTTTATCTGGGATGCGGATGGTAATCAGTTTATAGACTTTTGCTGTTCTTGGGGGCCGCTTATTTTAGGCCATAACAATAGTAAGATCCGTGAATCGGTAACAGCGGCTTTACCGTATGGCTTAAGCTTTGGAGCGCCTACAGCCTTGGAGAATGAGCTGGCGGAGTTGATTCTGAAGAACAATAAATATTTGGAGAAGCTACGGTTTGTGAGCTCTGGGACGGAAGCGGTGATGTCTGCTATACGTTTGGCCAGAGGATATACAAAGCGAGATAAAATAATTAAATTTGAGGGATGTTACCATGGGCATTCAGATTCTTTATTGGTTAAAGCTGGTTCAGGCTTAGTCACTTTTGGTGAAACCTCGTCCGCCGGTGTGCCAAAATCTTTTGCGGAGCAAACCATCGTTATTGCTTTAAATGATAAAAATGCGTTGACTGAAGCTTTTGATAGGTTTCCGGGTGAAATTGCTGCGGTTATTATTGAAGGGGTACCAGCAAATAATGGGTTGTTGCTGCAAGATAAAGAGTATATCCACTTTTTAAGAGCTATTACCAAAGAGCAGGGGGCATTGTTGATCTTCGATGAAGTAATCACTGGTTTTCGCCTAGGATTTGAGGGAGCAGCAGCCTATTATGACGTGCAGCCAGACATTATTACTTATGGGAAAATTATCGGTGGGGGAATGCCTGTTGGTGCTTATGGTGCTTCTGCGGAAATCATGGGCCACATCTCACCGGATGGTGGTGTTTATCAAGCTGGTACTTTGTCTGGAAATCCTATTGCTATGGCTGCGGGCATCGCCCAGCTTACAGAGCTGAGCAGAAATGGTTTCTACAAAGAACTTAACAAAAAGACGTCGGACTTTGCTGCATCTATACAACGTTACGCTGATGCGAAAAACTATAAGATAAAAGTGTTTAATATAGCCTCTATTTTTTGGATAGCTTTTACCGAGAAAGAGCATATTCGGGCAGCAGCTGATATTGATCATGCGAGCATGGAAAAATATAAGGTCATGCACCGCGAATTGCTAAATAGAGGTATTTATATGGGCCCCTCCGGTTATGAAGTTGGATTTATTTCTGCTGCACATTCTAAAGTTGAACTTGAAAAGGCTAAAAGAGCTATCTTTGAGAGTTTAGATGTGGTATTCAAGTAGTTTGGGGTTACTTTAGCTAAATTTAATATTATGCGTAAGTCACTATTTTTGTTTTACTTCCTTGTTTTTTACGCCATTGCGCAGATCGTTTGGTGGGGGATGCTGTTGATCGATGCTGAGCCTTTACGGAGAGGGATGATTATTGGTGAAGGATTTATTTTTATGACCATTTTTTTGGTGGGTGCCATCAAACTTAAAAAGGCTTTTGTGCATGAGCATAAAACACATAAGCAACAACATAATTTTTTACTTTCTGTTACACACGAATTAAAGTCTCCACTAGCTTCTATTAAATTATATATTCAAACAATCTTAAAACGCGAATTAAACAAGGAGCAACGTAAGCAATTTCTGTTAAATTCGTTAAAAGATATAGAACGTTTGGATGATTTGGTAGAAAACGTCTTGTTGGCTACTAAATTGGAGAATGTTGGAAAAAGTATACCGAAGGAGTCTTTCGATTTTTCGGAATTAACCTATAGAATTACTGATAGGTTGCAGGTGCACTCTTGTACCTCTCAGATTATTAAAACGGATGTAGAATCAGGTATCCATTATGTTGGGGATAAACTTGCTATTACATCTGTTATTACTAATCTGGTGGAAAACGCGATCAAATACTCGCCGCCATGTGCTCATGTTAACGTAAAACTCTATAAAAATGATCGTAATCAAATACGTTTTTCTGTTGCAGATCTCGGTATAGGTATCAACGACGAAGAAAAAAAACGTATTTTTAATAAATTTTATCGGGTGGGTAGTGAAGATACCCGGAAAACCAAAGGAACCGGTTTGGGGTTATATATAGTAAAATCAGTTTTAGATAAACATAATGCACAGATTAAAGTTTTAAACAACACTCCTACAGGGAGCATTTTTGATGTAACATTTAGTTAATATGCAAGCAAAACAACGAATACTTCTAGTAGAAGATGAAGAACATCTATTGGAGGCCATCAAGCTAAATTTGGAGCTTGAAGGGTATAAGGTAACTACGGCAACAGACGGTAAAAAAGCCTTGAAAAAATTTAAAGAAGAGCGGTTTAATCTTATCATCTTGGATGTGATGATTCCTGAGATCGATGGCTTTCAGGTAGCAGAAACGATTCGATTGGAAAATTCAGAATTGCCTATTATGTTTTTAACCGCTAAAAATACCAGTGAAGACCGTATTACTGGGCTAAAAAAGGGTGCCGACGATTATCTGGTTAAACCCTTTAATTTGGAAGAACTTATTTTACGAGTGGGGAATTTAGTGCGTAGAGGGATGAAAGGAGATGATTTGAAAGAGCTTAATTCTTATCATATCGGCGATAAAACGATCTACTTTAACTCTTTTGAATTGCATCACGCTGACGGAACGGTTACAGCGCTGACAAAGAAAGAAACGATGCTACTAAAATTGCTGATAGAACGCAGAAATGAGGCCGTTTCGCGTGAGCAAATTTTAGAGACCGTTTGGAACTACGACGTTTATCCCTCTACCCGTACCATCGATAACTTTATCCTGACTTTCCGTAAATATTTCGAACCTGATCAGAAAAATCCTATTTATTTTCATTCTATAAGAGGCGTGGGATATAAGTTTACGGATAATAAGACCGCTTAGCCTATGATGACTTCCAAAGCTCGATTGGGTGTTGTAATTATTGCATTTTTACTGTTAATTTATACGGTTTACGCAAGAACCTATCAGTTAACAGCTTTAATGTTGGGGCTGATGGGCTACACGATTTGGAGTTATTACCGCGAAGGAACGGTGTTATTGGCCTCTGAGGCTTTTAAGAAAAAGCAATACGATCAGGCCAGAACCTTATTGGCGGATATCAGAAACCCTGATCACCTGAGGAAAAGGAGACGCAATTATTACGAGTTTATCAGTGGTAGCTTGGCTATGCAATTGTTGGACTATGAGGCTGCTGAACGGCATTTTCAACTAGCCAGTAGGTTGCCTTTCAGAAGAAAGAGCGATAAAGCTTTGATCTTTGTCAATTTAGCCAATATCAACCTGAGCATGAAGCGATATGATCGTGTAAAGGTTTATTTAGAAAAAGTAAAAGAGCTTGAAGTAAGTAGTAGGATAGCGCAGATTGTGAATAGAATAGAAAACGAAATACCCAAATAAAGAGTGACCACAGCTATTAAAGACAGTTTATTTATAAAGTCTGCATTTTCGCAGTCAACAGAACGACCTCCGGTTTGGATGATGCGCCAGGCAGGTAGATTTATGAAAGAGTATTGGGCCATTAAGAATAAGTACTCTTTTCTTGAAATGTGTAAAACACCTGAAATTGCAGCAGATGTTACCATGTTACCAGTTGATCTATTAGGAATCGATGCCGCTATACTTTTCTCTGATATCTTGGTAACAGCTGAGGCTATGGGGGGCAACCTGGATTTTATTCAGGGTGTAGGGCCGAAATTTTCAAACCCTGTAAGGAGTAAGCAGGATATAGATGCACTTCAGACCGAGGTGGAAGATAGGCTTCAGTATGTGGCAGATGCTATTAAGGTTATTCAGCAACGTTTGGCGGGCAGTATACCGCTTATAGGTTTTGCAGGTGCTCCCTTTACCGTACTCAGTTATCTGATAGAGGGAGGTTCTTCGAAGGATTTTAAACGCACAAAACTGTTTTTGAATAATGAACCTGCCCTGGCCCATCAATTATTGGCAAAAATTGCGAAAGTGACCGCCGATTACCTGAATATGCAAATAGCTGCAGGTGTGAATGCTTTACAGTTATTTGACAGTTGGGCACTAGCCCTTTCATGGGATGATTACCGCGAATTTTCACACCGCTATAATGTGGATATTATTTCGCAGCTTGATAGACAGGATATTCCGATTATTTCGTTTTGTAAAGGAAGCTCGGTATTCGCTCCGCTTATGGCGGAAGCAAGGCCGGATGTGATTTCTGTGGATTGGAATGCTGATTTGAAGCATGTGAAGAACAGCTTGCCAAAAGGAGTAGCCGTTCAGGGCAATTTAGACCCTTACGTACTTTATGCGGATAGGGCGGTGATCAAGAAAAAAATCCTAAACCTTTTTGAACGCATGCGTGGGGAAGAAGGATTTATTTTTAACCTAGGTCATGGTATCATGCCGGACATTCCCTTTGATAACGTAAAATATGCCATTGATTTGGTGAAGGGGTTTAGGTATTAGTTTTTTGCTTTGTCAAATACGGTATTCCCAAACGGATAAGGTTTATGTACTTATACGCAAAAGCCATACATATTATTTTTGTTATCTGTTGGATGGCAGGTCTGTTCTATATGGTAAGGCTTTTTATCTACCATACAGAAGCCAAACTTAAATCGAAGGTAGCCTATGATGTTCTACATGAAGAGTATCAACGTAATGAACGTTTACTCTGGTGGGTAATAGCAACACCTTCTATGTATCTGACGATCATTGCAGGTGCCATCATGCTTTATTTGAATCCGGCATGGTTGCAGCAACCATGGATGCACGTGAAACTGATACTTGTTTTGGGCTTGATCATTTACCATTTCATATGCCAGCGTATCCTATTCAGGTTAAGTGATGAGACTAATCGCTGGACATCTATTCAATTGCGTTTATGGAATGAATTGGCAACGGTCTTACTGTTTGCTATTGTTTTTGTTGTGGTATTGAAGAGCGCTGTCAATTGGATATATGGTGTAATAGGATTGGTATTGTTTGCTGTTATACTGATGATGGCAGTGAAACTGTATAAGCGTATAAGGGAGAGAAAATAAAAATCTTTTTATTTAGAAAAAGCTGAGCAAAACCGACCATTGAAAGCTCATGAACTAAGCAAAGCGACCTCACGAATGCCCCTTTACCATAAACGAACAAATGAGTAATACCTATGAAAACAAGCACTTAATGAATAAAACCCTAAACTATTCCACGCTATGCTCCGATGCCGTTCTGCCAGCCGCATAATTCCTTATGCCTGCCCGTAGCGCCCTTTCGTATTGCTCAAAAACCGCCTTAGACAGCTGCGATTTGCAGGTTACTACCTTTGAGCAGCTGTCTACAGCGGGAGCTTTTGCCTACTTTTTGCGGAAAAAAGTTTTATAAAATTAAATCGTTTCTGCGATTTCCTTTTCCAGTTTTGCATATTGCTGAGCAATGTGGTTTTCTATAGCGGTCTGTTTGTACTTTTTGGTATTTTCCAATAGGGCGTGTATAATGCCCATACCTAATCTTAAAGATTTTTCATCTATCGTATGGCTTCCCTTTTTATCCTGAGCTATGGCCAGTTGGTAAGTAAGTTGCTCCGAGACATAATCGGCATTCCGCTTAACCAAATCGTTCGCTTTTTCGGTATCATCTACTTCATACAGTGTATCTGATAGAAAATAGAAATCTACCGCCTGATTCATGGATAAGATCTGTTTGGGTAACACATCCAAACATTTATTGGCTACTTGTTTGGCTTTCTCCCGTTGGTTTTTTACTAGAAGTTCTCTTGATAGCAGATTAAAATTACTGGTGAATTGGGGAATGATATTTCGGGTAATAGGGTCCAGATAGGCGAGTTTATTAATGTTTGCCCATTGATATTTGTGCATAAGGTTATCATGAAGTGCATCGATATTGCTGAGTTGTCCGGCCGGCGGTATTTCATCTGCCTCTCGTTCTTGATTAAAGGCTACCGGCATCAATTTTAAAACCAGTCCTTCATTGACCAGATATTTATCCAGGCCCATTAACTCACTGGATGGCATGGCATTGAAATAGATAGGGCGTTCCCACTTATTGTTTACTAAAATATCAAAAAAGGCTAGATGCGTTCGGGTAATGTAATCTTGATTGAAATCCCATTCCATACTATCGGTGATAGCGTCTTCCCATGCTTTCGGAACGACTTTATTTTTTAAGACGTCCTGTTTGTCGACGGCAAGCTTCATTTTTTTTGTCGGCAGAAAATTCCGGCCGCTCTGTGTGGATTTATCACTGGGATGATCAGATAACATCACCTCCAATAGATCTTTGATCTCAATGCGTTGTGAGATACCGTAATCTTCATATTCCAGATAATCTCTAATGCCTTTATCAATTTTCTCCGGCGGAATGTTTATGGGGAGCGGGGCAGATGCGTTCATCTGTTCGCGCATCTGTTTGACATACCAATCGGAGCTTAAATAACCCAAGTTTACGATCCTGACATCGGGTCGGATATTTTCTACCTCCTGCGCATACCAGAGGGGAAAGGTGTCGTTATCGCCTATGGTAAACAGGATGGCATTCGGTTCGCAAGACTCCAGGTAGTTGCGGGCGTATAAATCTCTTGCAGTATGCCGATGCGAGCGGTCGTGATCGTCCCATCCTTCTTTGAGCATTAATGCCGGCGCCATAAGGAAGGCAAGTATTACAGCTGCGATAGTGGCGACTTTTGGCCGCAGCTTATGTTTTAATAGCTTAATAATAGCCATCACGCTTAATCCGATCCAGATGGTAAAGGCGTAGAAAGCACCTGCATATACATAATCGCGTTCTCGTGGCTGCATAGGTGTGTCGTTTAAGTACAATACAATGGCCAGGCCTGTAAAGAAAAATAATAGCCCTACTACTGCCATATCTTTTTTACTGGATTTATAGTGCCACAAGAGCCCCACGATACCCAAAAGTAGCGGTAGAAAATAGAAATGGTTAGTTGATGGCTCGTTTTGTGCCGATTGTGGTAGCGCATATTGTCCGCCCAAGCGCAAATTGTCGAGTGGTTTTATACCGCTTAGCCAGTTGCCGTCTGTAAGATTGGCCAGTTGACCACTTTCATCATTCTGCCGACCCACAAAATTCCACATAAAGTAACGCCAGAACATGACCCCGGACTGATAGGTGATGAAGAACTGTAGATTACTAATAAAGGTAGGTTGCTCGGAAGTTGTCAAACCCAACCAGCTACGGTAAAATTGCGGGTGGCTGCGGCCGGCTTCACTACTGTGCACACGGGGAAACAGTGTTGATCGATCGTACTCATATACCGGTTTATTGCCTATGATCGTATATTTATCCTGATCTTTCCGGTAAATGTTTGCGCCGTTTTTAACAGCTATTGGTTTAGAATCGAAATATTTGCCCGTAATTAATGGAGTAGCCACATATTGATCACGGGCAACGTATTCTAAAAAGGAAAAAATATTGTCCGGTGCGTAATTATTGAGAGGAGGATTGGCTGCCGCCCGGATAACTACCATGGCGAATGAGCTATAGCCAAAAAGCACAAAACTGAAACAGATAAGCGCTAAGTTTAATCGCGGTTTATTTTTATTTATCGAGTAGCGAATGCTCAGCACAATGGCAGCGATCAGCAGCATGGCGAAAACGGTGATGCCACTTCCAAAGCCTAAACCGAGCTGATTAACAAAAAAGAAATCAAATTGTGCCGCTGCCATAACCAGGTATTGAATTACCCCCCACAGAATAAAGGCCAATATCAAGAAACTTACACCCAATGTTTTTAATACGCCCTTTGTGGAACTTTGCTCATGGGTTCTAAAATAAATGACCAACGCTATTACGGGAATAGTCAACAAATTCAATAGGTGCACGCCGATGGAAAGCCCCATGATGAAGGCAACTAGTATCAACCATTTATCCGAACGTACCTCATGGGCGTGGTTTTCCCATTTGAGAATGAGCCAAAAGACAAGAGCTGTAGATAAGGACGACATGGCATATACTTCACTTTCAACGGCGGAAAACCAAAAGGTGTCTGAAAAAGCATAGGCTAAAGCACCTACGATGCCCGAACCCATAATCTGTGCAGTCTGCAGTACGCCAGGTATCTCCTGATTTTTTATCATGGCTTTCTTCGCCAGCGCCGTAATGGTCCAAAATAGGAATAAGATGGTTAAACCACTACATAGTGCGGCACCCGTATTCATCCAATAAGCAATATGGCCAGTGCCGGCAAAAGCGAGGTTTGAAAATAAATTCTGAATCAGTAGAAACAAGGGTGCGCCGGGTTGGTGAACAATTTGCAATTTATAGGCGGCTGCTATAAATTCTCCACAGTCCCAAAAGCTGGCCGTGGGTTCTTTGGTCAAAAAAAATACGGTGCTTGCCAAAAAGCAGCATATCCATCCAAGAAGGTTGTTGAGTTTTGTATAGGAGATCTCCATAAATTCGGGTTTTTATTCCCTTAAAAGTAGTGGGAGAAAGTGTTAAAAACCGAATGTTAAATGTTAAATATTAAAATCGCTTTGTTTTTGTTACACTAGAGAATGTCTTTCACGCTTTTCGGTAGGCTATTGAATACCAGTTCATAACTGTGGTCGACCATTTTTTCGAGCTGTTGTCGATGGAGTTCGCCATTCACGCGAATAGTGTTCCAATGTTTTTTGTTCATATGATAACCAGGCAACACACTATGTGGGTGCTGTTCACGTAGTTCAATGGCCCATTCTGGATCACATTTGACATTGAAGGATAGGGGATTCGAATCTAAGCCTGTAAGCAAGAAAATTTTTTCTCCTACTTTGAAAACCAAGGTGTCTGGGCCGAAAGGAAAACCTTCGGTAACCCCTTTTTTGCTTAGGCAATACGTTCTTAGTTCTTCGATATTCATTGCTTTAATAGTCTTTATATACATTCAATTGTCTACCCACCAAATCAAAACCCAGGGATTTCGCTTTAACAAGATTGGTTTTGCGCCCGTTGCTCCACGTCTGGATCCGGGCGCGCTCCGCTGCCGCCTCCAAGGTCGTGTCTGTAACGGTCACAAAACCTGTTGGAAGTTCGGAGGCAGCTTTGGATGCGCATAAGCAAACTTGTGGCGTGAGCAGAGCGAGCGTTGCAGCTACGTGGCGTATCCAAAGATTAACAGCGAAATCCATGAATCTAAATTAATATAAAACGGTGAATTTCATGTCCAAGGGATTAAAATAGCGTAGTAAATCGGATATAAGTTCATCGCCATATTTTACATAGAGTAATCCAAAGTTCTCTGTCCTTTCCTGCAATTGACCGTTTGGAAAGAATTTTTCTTTAATCTTATCAATCTGTGAGATTGCATCGTCAAAATTCAGTTTATCGGCTTTCACAAACTTTCGTTCCAGGTTATTGATTGCTTTGCATAATCTTGTTTTTATAGCATCGGTACTTGGTTTAAGTGTCGGGTCAATTTTTCCTGCCCGTTCTTTTATCCGTTCAAATACCTCTTCAATTTCCAGCCATTCCTCATTTAGGTTAAGCCGGTGTTTTGAGTGAACACGTACGTATTCTTTTTTTAGATCATCTGCATCTCTGAAAATACTTTTAAAGGTAAGGTTTAATCTAAATATTTTATAGTCGAGATGTTCATTGGAGATCAGGGCCGAATTGCGCGGTAATAATATGGGGTAATCAACTTTATAGCATTCAAAATTACTTTTCAATTGCAACCAGTACACAATTTCGGCACCACCACCAACATAACAGAGGTTTGGTAACAGAACTTCCTGATAAAGTGGACGCATGACTACATTCGGACTGAAACGCTCAGGATGCTCATGAATTTCCTTTAACAGTTCTTCTTCGGTAAAAAACTTGTTCTGATGAAGTACCTGGAACTTTCCCTCTTTCGTAGCCACAATCCGTTCACGTATTTCATCCGTGAGATAGAAGAAGTTGATTTCTCTGGCATGCACCTGTGCTTCAAAACCTTGTTTTTCTAAGGCTTTTGTTGTTTTGACAATTTCACGATAGCTGTTTTGCCGAAGAATATCTTGTTCTATATAAGGTGCAAAAGTCTTCTTTAGCTGTTGCCTATCTCCATCCAGGATCACCAAACCGTATTTTCCGAATAGGCCGTTGACCAGATAACGGGTGGCATCGGCCAAAGTGTTATGATTGGAGAGGTAGGCTTTTTCGACTAGCGTTGCCAGTTTATCCGAATTATGGGAAAGGCCTAAAATTCTTTTGTATTTCTTAACAGTACGCGCCATGGAGAGTGTTTCCATGCGACCGGTAGCTGCCTGAGCAGGTATATCCCATTTAATGGTTTCTCCCTGCAACTCGGTATGGTTGATTTCTTCAAAATCATGGTCTTCGGTTGCCATCCAATAGATGGGTACGAAGTTATATTCTGGAAAATGTTTCTTAAGCTCGTTGCACAGTTTTATAGTGCTAACGATTTTAAAGATAAAATAAAGCGGACCGGTAAAGATGTTGAGTTGATGGCCTGTTGTGACGGTAAAGGTGTTTTCGTCTGCCAGAAGTTCAATATTGGTATTTACAGCACTGAAATGTTCATCAATCTCCCGATATTGCTCCTGTAGGTTATTTACTAGTAGGGAGCGATCTGTTTTTCCCTTTTTTTGAGCGATCTGGTTCTTAAAACCATCTAGGGTTGGCCGGTTGCCAATAAATGGGGCCAACTTTTTGTTATTTGCTATATAGGCTATAAGGGTTTCAGAAAAACTATTGGTGTCGCTATAATTGATGTAACTTGCCTTCACTTGATTATGTTTTAATAAAAAAACAGATCGGTGTTCACCAACCTGTTTAACAAAAATAGCATTTCAAATGGTTTAGCAAGTGTACCGAACACTTATTTTACAATTGTTCCATAAAGATCAAAATCTTCTGCCCTGTTAACTTGTACTTCTACAAATCTGCCTACACTGGCATAGTTTTCTGTTACTGAAATGAGCACTTCGTTATCGACTTCGGGTGAGTCATACTCTGTACGACCAATAAGGTAATCGCTTTCTAACTTATCAATCATCACTTTGAAGGTTTTGTTTACCTTGTTTTGGTTGATCTCGTATGAAATTCCCTGTTGGATGTCCATGATTTCTTCTACCCGGCTTTCCTTTACTTCTTGCGATATGTTGTCGTCTAGGGCATAGGCATGGGTTTTTTCTTCATGTGAATAAGTGAAGCAGCCCAGGCGGTCAAACCTAGTATTTTCTACCCATACTTTCATTTCTTCGAAATCTTTTTGCGTTTCCCCCGGGTACCCACAGATAAGGGTTGTCCTCAAGGCAATATCAGGCACTTTATCGCGAATGGCATTCACTAAATCGATAGTTTTTTGTTTAGTGGTTCCACGGCGCATTGATTTCAACATACTGTCTGAGATATGCTGTAAGGGCATGTCCAGATAATTACAGATATTATCCCTTTCGTTCATCACCTCTAATATGTCCATCGGAAAACCTGATGGATAAGCGTATTGTAATCGGATCCACTCGATTCCTTCTACATCCGAAAGGTGCCTCAACAAGTCGGCAAGGTTACGTTTACCATAGATATCCAACCCATAATAAGTTAAATCCTGTGCAATTAGAATAAGTTCTTTTGTGCCGTTTTTTGCCAAATGTTTAGCCTCCTTTACCAGATCTTCAATAGGTTTTGAAATATGTTTTCCGCGCATAAGCGGAATTGCACAGAAAGAACAGGGCCGATTGCAGCCTTCAGCTATTTTAAAATAAGCATAGTGATTGGGTGTGCTAAGCATCCTTTCGCCCAAGAGCTCATATTTATAATCAGCCCCCACGGTAGTTAACAGGTTTTGCAGGTCATTTGTCCCGAAATAGGCATCTACGTTCGGAATTTCTGATTCAAGCTCGGGCTTATATCGCTCGGAAAGGCAACCGGTAACAATAACCTTATTTAGTTTGCCTTCATCCTTTAATGCACTATATTGTAAAATGGTGTCAATTGATTCTTGCTTGGCATTGTCTATAAAGCCGCAGGTGTTTATGACGACAATATCGTCCTTATAGATGTTATTAGCTTCATGTACAACTTCCATGTTGTTGCCTTTGAGTTGCCCCATGAGCACTTCGCTATCATGAATGTTTTTCGAGCAGCCCAGTGTAATCACGTTGACACGTGGTTTTTGCGGCTGTATTGGTGTCTTTTTTTTTGTCCTCATCTTATCCCTTTTCCCTATTTAAAGAGGGAGTCCACAAATTCTTTTTTATTAAATAGTTGTAAGTCGTTTATACTTTCGCCTACACCGATATACTTTACAGGTATTTTGAATTGATCAGATATACCTATTACCACTCCACCCTTGGCCGTGCCGTCCAGCTTTGTCAAAGCCAGCGCATTAACATCGGTAGCTTGGGTGAACTGTTTACACTGCTCAATGGCATTTTGCCCGGTAGAAGCGTCGAGCACCAATAATATTTCGTGTGGAGCACCTGGTACTACCTTTTTCATAACATTTTTTATTTTGGTAAGCTCGTTCATAAGCGCCAGCTTGTTATGTAGACGACCGGCAGTATCAATAATAGCCACATCTTCACCGTTAGCAACGGCGGATTGGACAGTGTCAAATGCAACAGAGGCAGGGTCTGATCCCATCGATTGAGCAACCACTCTTACACCAACCCGTTCACCCCACAGCTTTATTTGATCAACAGCTGCGGCCCTGAATGTGTCTGCTGCTCCGAGCACTACCTTGTTATCGGCCTCTTTTAATTTATGGGCCAATTTGCCAATGGTGGTAGTTTTACCTACGCCATTAACCCCGACTACCATGATTACGTACGGTTTATGTTTGCCGTATTCAAAGTTTTCAAAATCTTCACTGTTATTTTCAGCTAATAATGCCTGAATCTCATCCCGTAAGATGCCGTTAAGTTCAGACGTATTAACATACTTGTCTCTAGCTACCCGATCTTCTATGCGTTCTATTATTTTCAGCGTGGTAGTAACACCAACATCAGACGTTACCAATATCTCTTCCAGATCATCTAACACGTCATCATCTACTGTTGATTTGCCAACCACAGCTTTGGTGATCTTCGTGAAGAAACCTTCTTTTGTTTTTTCTAAACCTTTTTCTAAAGCTTCCTGAACTTCGGGGGTCTGTTCCTTTTTTTTAAAAAAATCAAATAATCCCATAATTAAATAATGTACAAGAAATAAATTGCTATACCCTGTAAAGATACTGTTTTAACTTGATTATATGACCTGCTAGATATAATGATTCGGACCTTGGGAAAACAAATAGTAGCAGCAGTTTAAACAAAAAAAGCCCTTCCAATATAAATCGGAACGGCCTTATATATTTTAGGTCACTTTATTACTGAGCGGCGTTTTCTGCAACAATTTCTTTTGCTGCTTCAACGGCGTCTTTAATATGATCGTTGTGAGCGATTAATTCTTTGAACGTATAAGCACCAGTTTTTGGTGATTTAACGGCGGTAATTACTTTTGTGTAATCTTTACCTTTACCTGTTTTAAGGGTTGCAACGGTTTTCTTAGCCATTTCTTTTATTCTTTAGGCCCTTGGTGGGCAATTATTAAAGATTTACTTAATCTCCTTATGAACGGTTACTTTTTTAAGTACGGGATTGAATTTTTTCAATTCCAAACGTTCTGTAGTATTTTTCTTATTCTTAGTGGTGATATAACGAGACATGCCCGGTTGGCCACTTTCTTTATGTTCGGTACACTCTAAAATTACCTGAACTCTGTTACCTTTTTTAGCCATTTTTATTTTGTCTTAATGCCGCAAATCTGCGGGATATATTTTGTACTACAGGATAAATAGATTTTAGCGTAATACCTAAAACTAAACGTATCCTTTTTTGATAAACTTGTTAATCACTGCTGTAATACCATTTTTGTTGATGGTTTTGATCGCAGATGTAGATACTTTTAAAGTAATCCAACGGTTTTCTTCCGGGATAAAGAACCTTTTTGTTTGAAGGTTAGGGTAAAATTTACGCTTGGTTTTAACGTTAGAATTAGAAACGTTGTATCCGTTTAATGCTGCTTTACCTGTTAAATCACAAATTCTTGACATGACTATATGCTATATTCGTTCTGTTAAAAACTTCTTTTCTTAAAGAGTTTGCAAATATCAGAAAATGTTTTTGTTTATGCAAGTATTTTTAGTTTATTGCTGAAAAAGCCTGTTCGCATGTTATTGATCTAATATAGAGCCTGTTGATGAATTGTTTCTTTTTTCTTAATAAAATTAGGTTTAATTGTTATTTTGCCGAGCAGTAAAAATGCTCCCGGTTTCGTAGAAATAGGGAGAGTAATTTAAATTAAACCAATTGTAAGAAAGTTATGAATGAAAACGATACTTCCGTATCCCGTAAGCCAGGTGAGTTGTGGAAAGTGATAGGAGCATCTTCTTTGGGAACACTCATTGAATGGTATGACTTTTATATTTTTGGCAGTTTAGCCGTAATCATTTCTACGAAATTTTTTCCATCCGACAATCCAACTGCGGCTTTTCTATCGACACTGGCCACTTTTGCAGCTGGATTTGTTGTAAGGCCCTTCGGTGCGCTTTTCTTTGGTAGATTGGGCGATATCATAGGTAGAAAATACACCTTTCTCACTACTTTATTGGTGATGGGGCTATCTACAGTTGCTATAGGCTTGATTCCAGAGTATAAAACCATTGGTTTTGTAGCCCCAATATTGGTGTTAATATTAAGGCTTTTGCAAGGACTTGCCCTTGGCGGTGAATACGGGGGAGCTGCTACTTACGTTTCCGAGCACGCAGAGCCCCATCGAAGGGGAGAGCGAACCTCATGGATACAGACTACTGCCTCATTTGGATTGTTTATTTCACTAGCGGTAATATTGTTGACCCGCAATGCCATGTCAAATGAGGCGTTTTTGGAATGGGGGTGGAGGGTACCGTTCCTGATCTCAATCTTCATGGTAATTGTAAGTTATTTCATCCGCAGAAATATGGATGAGTCTCCCCTCTTTAAAAAAATAAAAACGGAAGGCAAGTTGTCTAGTAACCCGTTAAAGGAATCTTTTGGTAACCGGTATAACCTGAAATTTGTATTGCTGGCACTATTTGGCGCAGCCATGGGGCAAGGGGTAGTTTTTTATACCGGGCAATTTTACACTTTATCTTTTTTACAAAGAGTTTGTAATATCGATTTTGACCAAACGAATTACATTGTTGGTATTGCCATATTTTTAGGTACCGGTATGTTCATCTTTTTTGGATGGCTTTCTGATAAGGTAGGTAGAAAGGTTATTATGATGAGTGGCATGTTATTGGCAATACTTACTTATCGGCCAATTTATGATAAGTTATATCAGATAGCTGATGTAGACCAAAAAAAGGAAATAACCGCAAAAGGCTACACCTCAGAGAAAACGGAACCTGTGCTAGATGGTGATTTTGGCGCAAACGAGGCAAAGATACTAACGAGGTACCGATTTTATGCGGACGGTACGCAGTTAGCCGATGTACGAAAAGAATATCTCGATCCACAAACTGGAAATACGGTTTATACCAGTGAGAGTTTATCGGTCAAACTAACGAAAGATAACATGAGCCTGATGGTTCTACTTATTTTTTTGCAAGTGCTTTACGTGACGATGGTTTATGGGCCCATAGCTGCTTTCTTGGTGGAAATGTTTCCTGTGAAGATCCGATATACTTCGATGTCCTTGCCTTACCATATAGGCAATGGTATTTTTGGAGGGTTGATGCCAACCGTTGCTACCTATCTGGTGGCAAGAGCACAAACGGCCAATGAACTAGCAGCAGAAAGAGGTGAACAGCTACCTTTTGATAAGCCATATCTGGAGGGATTGTGGTATCCCATCATTATTACCGGCGTGAGTTTTTTAATAGGTGTGCTTTATATAAGTAACAAGAAGAGAATCGATGTTTAAAAAATTAAGAGATGGATCTTTTAAAAAAGTATTTAGGAATTTTATGGATGTTATTGGGTATTGTGGCAGGGTATTACCTCATCGTTAGCCAGGCTATACCGCAGTTTAAGAGCGATAATCCGGAAGATTTAGTGCCGGCTATTGTTTATACATTTGTGCTGATGCCAATTATTAGCGGTGGCCTGTTGATCTTTGGTTGGTTTGCTTGGAAAGGGGAATATGATGATGAGGGATTATGAATAATAAAATGGCTTAAATGAATAAACAGGGCGTTATTTTGTCGAATTTCTTTTGGAAAGGCTTTTAAAGATTGCTAACTTGGTTGCGGAAAAATTAAAGCTAACAAATTTAAAGCTAGCCAGACTGCAAGCTGCAGGAAGGGTGATAACAACTAAATAAACTAAATTAATTGCTGATGAATTTAAAAGTAAGGTCATTTGAAGATTATAAGGAAACCTATAAGAAAAGTGTGGAAAGGCCGGAAGAATTTTGGGCAGGTGTAGCAGAGGAGTTTAAATGGCGTAAGAAATGGGATAAAGTGTTAAACTGGGATTTTAAGGGGCCGGATGTAAAATGGTTTGAAGGAGGGAAGCTGAATATCACTGAAAACTGTTTGGATAGACATATCACAGAATTGGGGGATAAACCAGCCATTATTTGGGAGCCAAATGACCCAAATGAAAGCTATCGAATATTAAGTTATAAACAGTTGTTGTTTAATGTAGAGCAGTTTTCAAATGTTTTGAAGAATAACGGTGTTGAAAAAGGTGATAGGGTTTGTATATACTTACCTATGGTACCTGAACTGGCAATTGCTGTATTGGCCTGTGCCCGCATAGGCGCGATCCATTCCGTGGTATTTGGCGGTTTTTCTGCCCAGTCTATCGCCGATAGAATAAATGATGCACAGTGCAAGCTGGTTATAACAGCTGATGGCAGCTTTAGAGGTACCAAGGTGATTGAGCTTAAGGATATTGTAGATGATGCCTTAGGGCAATGTAAATCAGTTGAAAAGGTCATCGTTTTAACCCGCACGCGTACGTCGGTCTCGATGATCAAAGGAAGAGATGTGTGGTGGGAAGATGAAATTAAGAGGGTAGAAACTCAGGGAAACCCGCATTTTCCGGCAGAAGAGATGGACGCTGAAGACATGCTCTTTATTCTTTATACCTCTGGTTCAACAGGTAGCCCGAAAGGTGTGGTACATACCTGTGGAGGGTATATGGTCTATACGGGTTATACCTTTGCCAATACTTTTCAATATGATCGGGGTGATGTATATTTTTGTACAGCGGATATAGGCTGGATTACCGGACACTCGTATATTCTTTATGGCCCACTATCGCAGGGGGCGACCTCTTTGATGTTCGAGGGAATACCTACTTACCCCGATGCTGGACGTTTATGGGATATTGTGGAAAAACATAAGGTAAACATCGTGTATACCGCACCTACAGCAATCCGTTCATTGATGGGAGCTGGAGATGAGTTTGTGGAGGGAAAAGATTTGAGTACCATTAAAACGTTGGGCTCAGTAGGGGAACCTATCAATGAAGAAGCATGGAAATGGTTTGATGAAAAAATTGGGCATGGCAAAGCGCCGATAGTAGACACCTATTGGCAAACCGAAACCGGTGGTTTTATTATCAGCCCAATTGCAAACATTACACCTACCATACCGAGCTATGCCATGTTTCCGCAACCTGGTATTCAGCTTGCGTTGATGGACGAGCAGGGCAAGGAAATTGAAGGCAACGATGTGAGTGGTAATCTATGTGTGAAATTTCCATGGCCGGGGATGTTACGTACTACTTATGGTGATCACGAGCGTTGTAAGAAAACTTATTTTTCAACCTACGAGAACATGTATTTTACCGGCGATGGTTGTTTGCGTGATAAAGACGGCTACTATCGTATTACCGGACGGGTAGACGATGTGCTGAATGTTTCCGGGCATAGGATAGGTACGGCGGAAGTAGAGGATGCTATTAACAGGCATAGCGATGTCGTGGAGTCTGCTGTAGTCGGGTACCCGCACAGCATAAAAGGGCAGGGAATTTACGCTTTTGTAATTGCTGGGGAGCATAAAAAAGATGCAGATTTGATGCGTGGAGATATCAATAAAACAGTGTCGCGAATTATTGGGGCTATTGCTAAACCTGAAAAAATTCAATTTGTAAAGGGGCTACCTAAAACGCGCTCGGGCAAAATAATGAGGCGAATTCTGCGGAAAATTGCCGAAGGTGACACTAGTAATTTAGGCGATATTACCACATTATTGGATCCTGAAGTGGTTGATGAAATAAAACAAGGAGCTGAAGAATTAAGAAAAAAATAAGCTTCAAACAATTTTTATTGTCTCCTGTTTAACTAGTAGCTAATAAAAAATATTTACTTATTAAAAAACAGATAAAATGAGCAATTTAAAATTAAAAGGCATTTGGAATGAGGTTAAAGGAAAAGCTAAACAAAGTTATGCTGATTTAACTGATGATGATTTGCTATACGAAGAGGGAAAAGAAGATGAATTAATTGGTCGTTTACAAAAGAAAACAGGCAAAACACGGGATGAAGTAGTTGATTGGTTGAATAGCCTGTAGTAAGTAGGCTTTTAAGTTTTTATACGTGTATGAGGCACTCCACATGAAAATGGCGGAGTGCTTTTTCTTTTTAATTGACAAATCCTTTAACTTCGCAGCATGACAAAGCAGAAACCTACCATTTTAGTAGTTAATGATGATGGTATAACAGCCCCCGGCATAAAGGTGCTTATGGAAGAAATGCAAACCCTGGGCAAAGTAGTCGTAGTCGCGCCAGACAGTCCGCAATCCGGCATGGGGCATGCGATTACCATTGGGAAGCCCTTGCGTATCGATCCGGTTTATATATATCCGGAAGTAGAAATGTACAAATGCTCAGGAACACCAGTAGATTGCGTGAAACTTGCCGTAAATAAAATATTTAAAGGACGAAAACCAGACCTGTGTGTTTCTGGAATTAACCATGGTCTCAATAACTCTATTAACGTTTTATATAGTGGTACCATGTCTGCCGCGGTGGAAGGTGCTATAGAAAGTATACCGTCGGTTGGGTTTTCGTATGACGATCATACACTTGATGCAGATTTTGATAAATGTCGGCCTTATGTTAGAGAAATTGCTAAACAGGTATTAAAGAACAGCATTCAGCAAGGAACATTGTTAAATGTTAACTTCCCCCAGGGAAATATTAAGGGCGTGAAGGTTTGCAGACAGGCAGACGCAAAATGGGCAGAGGAGTTTGAGGAAAGAGAAGATCCCTACCATCGCCCGTATTACTGGTTAACTGGTAAATTTGTATTAAATGATAGAGGAGAAGATACTGACGTTTGGGCTTTGAGGAATGGTTTTGTTTCGTTGGTGCCTGTTCAATTTGATATGACGGCTCATCACGCTATTCCACAGTTAAATGCTTGGTCTTTTGACGTAATTTAAGGTTTAGGGCTGGAAACGGATGTTAATGGGGAACCGTCTTAAAGTCACTGCAAGAAATTAAGGTTAGAAAAATGATGAAAAAAAATCATTTGTTTGCAGGAATTATTGTTGGCGCTATTGCTCCTATCATAGCCTGTTTATTTGCAGAACATACCGTATTACATGAGCGTTTTGCCGATAAACCGCTTACTCTTTATATGATAGCAGGGACCGTTAATTTGTTACTGTTACGCTATTTTTATAAAAAAGATGCAAGTCAAACTGCTGGGGGGGTTATTGCGATAACTTTCATGGGTATCATCCTATTGCTGGTGTTTAAAGAAAACATCACTATTTTTTGAAGCGATAAAAATAAGTATGAATTATTATCTTATAGCAGGAGAGAGTTCTGGTGATCTACACGGAGCTAATTTGATTAAAGCGCTAAAAGTACTGGGTAAAACTGCGAAATTCCGTATCGTAGGAGGTGATAAGATGCAGCATGCAAGTAATGAAAAGGCTATTTTACATACTTCGCAGATGTCTTTTATGGGATTTGTTGAAGTTCTTTTCAACTGGAGAAGTATCTTTAAAAACCTGAAGAAGGTAAAAGAAGATTTAATCGCACATCGACCTGATGCATTGATCTTAATTGATTTCCCTGGCTTCAACTTAAAAATAGCATCTTTTGCGAAGGCTCATGGTATAAAAGTTTTCTACTATATATCGCCAAAGGTTTGGGCGTGGAATACCGGCAGGGTAAATCGGATCAAGCGTGTGGTTGATCATATGTTCTGTATATTGCCCTTTGAAGTTGATTTTTATGCAGAATGGGGCATGCATGTGGATTTTGTTGGTAACCCCCTGCTTGATGCCATAGCTAAACATACATTTAATAGCGGTTTTAAGGAGGCCAATGAATTACAAGATAAACCAATTATAGCTTTATTGCCTGGGAGTAGAAAGATGGAAATTAGCAAACTCATGTCAGAAATGATGCGTGTGGCACGCCTTTTTCCAGGCCACCAATTTGTAATTGCAGGTGCACCCAATTTTGATACTGCATATTATAGACAGTTTATGGGTGGGTTTGAAGTTCCGGTGGTCTTTAATCAGACCTATGACCTTTTGAAAGTGGCCGAAGCGGCCGTTGTAGCTAGCGGAACCGCTACTTTGGAAACGGCTTTGTTAAATGTTCCGCAGGTTGTGGTATATAAGGCAAATGCCGTATCTATTGCCATAGCACGAAAAGTGATTAAAGTGAACTTCATCTCATTGGTAAACCTGATCATGGATGAGGAAGTGGTAAAAGAGCTCATTCAGAAGGATGCTAATCATGATGAGATAGCAGACGAGCTGGATTTACTGCTTAATAAAAAGTCGTATAGGCAGCAGATGCTAGATAATTACGTTAAATTGCAGGAAATTATGGGGCAGCCGGGGGCTTCATCACGTGTAGCTGAACTAATCAATAAATACCTAAATCCTGAGGTTAAGTCCTAAGTAGTAATTGCGGGGCATGGCGGTATTAAAAAATCTATTTCCGAAGGCATTGATATCGTTTCCTAAGCTATAGCGCTGGTTCAATAAGTTGTCGGCACCGGTGAATATAGATAGGAGTATCTTTTTTGATACTTTGCAATCCCACATCAGTTTACCTTGTAAAAGCTGGTAGCTGTCTGCAAAAGCGGTGTTGGCATCATTTAATGGAATACGTGCGGTATAATTATGTTGAAGGTAAAAACTGATTTTTTTTGGGAATAAGGTATGTATGCTACTAACAACAACCTCTCCGGGTACCCCAGTGAGCTTATTGCCAGAGTAATCGTTATTATTGTCTATGTAATTGCTGAATCTAAAATGGCTCCAAGTGATGTTACTTGAAATACGAAGTCCGTTTATCAAGGTATGTTTACGAGGTTGGATGATCCAAGCACTTAGAGCGGCTTCCAAACCACGTTGTCGGACCCCACCGGCATTTGTAAAAAATTCCGCGCCGTCGTCATTTACTAATCTTACGATAGCGTCTTGCATGCGGTACAAAAATACAGACGCATCGGCCTGAAACCTATTCCCATTGCTCTGCCAGCGGAAGCCGGTTTCATGATTCCAGCCAGTTTCCGGCCGGAGAGCAGTATTGATAATATTGTCTGAAGACCTAACTTCGGCAGCTGAGCCCGGAGAGAAACCTCTTCCGGAGGATAAACGCCAGCTGCTGTTGGAATTAATGGTGTAAGATAAGGCGAAGCGCGGCATCCAGGCTGGACTAAAAGATACTTTCTGATAATCGCTGGTCTCGGGAAATAAGTTTTTATAGGCGTAATGATAGTAATTTAAACTCAAGGCAGTTTCTATATTTAAGCGACGGTTCACTTCTCCCCGAAACCTGACAAAATAGAAGTGTTGATCGTTTTTTAAAGCGTCGCCGGCCTGTTCATTCCCCTTAGTGCCCTGATTGTTATCGTAATTTAGTATATCTGCGTTGCCCTTTTGCCATTCTATACCTGCATGGGCCGTCCACATGAAATGCTGATTTTGGTTTTTTTCATAACTTAGATAGCTCCTGAAACCCATATTGTTTTCATAGCGATTTTCGTAATTCGTTATAAAAGGATTGGTGAAGTCGGTATACGAGCCGAAAATAGACACTACATGTTTAAATGAGTTGCTTAGGGCAGCTTCGTGTATTAATCCACCTTGTAGCGTTTTATTATAAATACCTGCCCTTTGTTCCACCGCTCCTGGAATAGGGCCGGCAGCTGGACGTGCCTGCCGGGGGTTTTCCAGGAACTGACTTTCAGTAAGCCCTCCCGGTGTTCGGTAATCCATGTTAGAATAAAAGCCTACTAGACGTAACTCGCTGTTATTTGTATATCTATAGCGTTGCACTGTTTGAAAATAGTGGCGTTTACTGGAGGTATTCTCCCGGTATCCATCGGCACGTTGAAAAGCATAGTTCATGCTGAAATGATATTTTGGGTTGACCACAAAATTTCCACTTAACTGTTGGTGATACAGCCCATAGGAGCCGCCACTACTGGTGATATTTAGACCCGTTTGACTGCTAATGTTAGGATTAATAAGTACGACACCGCCTGAGTTGGCACCAAATAAACTTCCGTCAGGTCCTTTTAAAACAGTGAGGCTTTGCAATGCGGAGGGGTCAAGTAAGTTAAGATAGGTGTTTCCCCCAGCATCCGTAAGTGGGATCTCATCAAAATATGTCTTAACATTTCTGATGCCAAAAGGTGAGCGCAATAAACTTCCGCGAATAGATAAACGATAGCTGCCGGGAGAGCGTTCTTCCATGCGTACGCCAGGTATGGTGTTCAGTGATGGGAGTAAGGTATTCCCTTGCTGTAATTTTAATAAGCCGGTGTCTATTAAGCCGATAGAGCTAGTAATATGGAGATAGGGTTGCGTACTCAGATATGCGCTAACTGTTGCCGACGGCAGTTCCCGTACGGTGGTGTCAATAGCTAATTGTTGTGCAAAGGTTTGGTTGATCAATACGGTTAATATGGAAAGCGCGGAGAAAATTAAACTATAGATATAACGGATCGTCATTTTATTGTGAATATTAAGCAATTAACGGTAATAAATTTGTCGCGTTATTTACCTGAAATGGTGTATTCAAATATAATTAATTATATTTATGAAAATCTAGAATGTATGAATAAGTATGTATCATTATTATTGCTTTTTGCTGTCGTATTTTCCTCTTGCTCTACCTATTATGTGAGTACTTTAGATAGTGTAGATATCAAGAAGGATGCGGAGACGGGTGTCTTTATATTTGAAAACGACTCGGTGATGGTATCGTATAATTTTTTTGGAGAGCATGCGCCGGTAAGTATTGCGGTTTACAATAAATTGGAGGAACCTTTATACATTGATTGGCAACGCTCGGCGTTGATAGTAGACGGTCAGGCCGTTAGTTATATGGGTGATGAAGTGGCCATCAGTGGAGTGACGAGGAATGTGGAAACCAGCTATAGAACATTTAACAATTGGCGTACATCGCGTGGGATCGGTACAATTGATGCTACCGCTAAATTGCCGAAAGGTTTAAGTTTTATTCCACCACATGCTACCATCGAGAAGACACAATTACAAATATCACCATCATTTCACCAGGATGTCGCCGACAGTGCTTACACGAAAGCTGATCTCGCAAAATTTGACGGCACCTTGGCCAGGATTAATCATAAGAACTACACAGATGCAAGTACGCCACTGGCATTTAAAAGTTACTTAACGCTGTATGTACTTGATGAGGCCACGGAGAAACCTAGGACAATGACCTTTGCCGAAGATTTCTTTGTGTCTGAATTGATTAAAACAACAGTTAATCCAGATAATTTGCTGAATTATAGGAATAAGCGCGGTGATACCTTCTTCGTAAAGAAGACGAAGGGCAAAGGGTTGGCGGTAGCGGGTGCTGTTGTTGCTGCAGCCGGTGTCGCTGCTGCTGCGGAACAGATAGATAATCATAACAACAAAACAGCTAATTAATAGCGACTGTTTTGCACAACGAGGAGTACTTCCTGGTCGTCAATGATTAGGTATCCATATTCATAACAGAAGAAATAGACACGACCTTTTGAAGTCTCCAGTAAGTTGGTAAAATAATGGAAGTTGAAGCCGTTTTCAAGTAGTTTTTCTTTTGCTACTACTTTTTTGCCATAAGGGTTTAAAGCGGCTAATATATTCCTGTTTTTCTTCAAAATACTATTTACTGATCGAATGTGCCGATGCTGTATGTAATTTCGCTTATTATTATAATTACTTCTGCACGCATCATTGCAGAATTTTTTGTCTGATCGGCCGATGAGCGTGCGTTTGCAGTCTAGGCAATTATAATCCATTGTCCGATTAAGGTTATTGTAAATGAAAGCTAACGGCAATTTAATTAAACAATTGGGTTTGCTAAAGCGAAACCAGTAAATGAACGAAAATGAACAACACTGTTTTTCATCTTTGTTATGCCAGTTGTACTGTAACAATTGGAGGAAGCTGCAGTCTATTTTAAAACAGCTATTTTGCAAAAAAAATATTATTCTGATGAAACGAACATTACTAATATTACTCTTACTGCATATTTTTAACAATCTTTTGTTGGCACAAGGCTATCGATATTCGGTTGACCTTAAAAATATCCAGAACGATAAGCTCTCCGTAACGTTACTTACACCAAATTTGACAGAAAAAAAGGCTGTTTTTGCGTTACCGAAGATTATTCCCGGTACTTATGCTATCAGTGATTATGGCAAATTCGTGACCGATTTAGCGGCTTACGATAAGAAGGGCAAAAAACTACAGGTAAAACAATTGAACGAAAATCAATGGGAGATAAAGAGGGCAAAGCGGCTTAATAAAATCACCTATGTTGTAGAAGATATATTTGATACTGAGATACCACATGAAATATATCCAATGGCTGCTACCAATATTGAAGCGCAAAATATCGTGATACATTCGCCAGGTATCTTCGGTTATTTGGAGGGAAAAAGCAAGCTGCCTTTTGAGCTGACTTTTGAAAAGCCTGCTAATTTCCATGCTTCTTCTAGCGGTGTTCCCGTTTCCAGCAATGCTGGGCAGGATGTCTTTAAGATGGAACATCTGGATGAATTATATGACACTCCTATTATGTATGGCATAGCGGATACAGCGAAAATACAAGTTGGAAACTGCGAAGTATTGGTGTCTGTGTATTCACCCAATCAGTTAATGCGAGCATCGGAAATAGCCGAGTGGCTGGCCGACTTACTCAAAGGCGCGAGAAAATATTTAGGAGGCAAATTGCCGGCCGATCGTTATGCATTTCTTTATTATTTTAAAGACCCGGCAGTGGAACAATCTTTTCCGCCCGGATTGGGAGGTGCACTTGAACATACTACTTCCTCTTTTTACTATCTTCCGGAACTCCCTGCCGAGAAGCTAAAAAATATTGTGGTAGACGTATCTTCCCATGAGTTCTTTCATATCATCACACCGTTGAACATTGCCTCCAAAGAAGTGAAGGAGTTTAACTATGATGAGGCGGTATTATCTAAGCATCTTTGGTTATATGAGGGAACTACAGAATACACAGCTCATCACGTGCAGGTAAAAAATGGATTGAATACGGTTCAACAATTCCTTGATAAACTGTCTGACAAAATTGTCGATTCGAGAGAAAGTTATGACGATAGTTTGTCTTTTACGCAGTTAAGTGCCCACGCCGCTTCAATACATGCCGGTCAATACGGGAATGTTTATCAAAAAGGAGCGTTAATTGCTGCCTGCTTGGATGTTTACTTGTTACATTTGTCGGAGGGAGGATACGGTTTAAAGGATTTAACACATGATTTGGGCATACGTTTCGGTAAAGACCGTTATTTTAATGATGATGAGCTATTTGATGAAATTGAAAAATTGACATATCCTGAGATTAAGCAATTTTTAGTTAAACATGTTCAGGAAGGTGTACCTATCCCATATGGCGAATATTTTGGATTGGCCGGGATAAAGTATTTGTCGTCGGAAGAAAAGGCATTAGTCTTAGACGACCAAGCAGGCGAAGAAGCAAAGTTGATACAAAAGGTTTGGTTGCTGGCTGAATAAAATAAGCTTAAGAAAGAAATATCCTTTAAGGTAAACAAAAGATAGCACGCGAAGCCTGTACTGTGCTATCTTGTTGTCCTTACCGGCTGTAGTTTAGTTAACCTTTATTATTTTATACTTTTTGAGGCCTGCAGGCATTTTCCATTCCACTTGATCGTTCTCCTTAAACCCAATCAATGCCGATCCTATTGGCGTTAAAACAGAAATCTTCTGTTGTTTGATATCTGCCTGTTCCGGAGGAACGATGGTAAGGACGGTTTTTATGTTTGTATCGAGGTCTTTTATTTCTACTACCGAGTTGATTTTTACTCTGTCTTTTGGGATTTCAGCTTGGGGTAAAATCTTCGCACGGCCCAGCTCGTATGCTAAAGACATGGTATTGTCGTTATTTTCTGTTGGTTTAACGTGTTTTGTCAGTAGGTTATAGTCTTCTTGACTTAACACTACTTGATTTTTGAGATTATTCATTTTGTTTTTTTTATATAGTTTTCAAGAGATTAAATTTGATAGAACACTTAATAATAGCTATTGGGTACTCCTGGATATAAAGCTCTTAAGTATTGTGAAAAAATGTTAAAGTGTCGTCCCCGAACTTTAAGAAGGTTAAAAAGTTAAGTTCGGGGATAATGATTCGAATATTTTTGGTCTGGAAATATCGAGAAGAGAGAAGCCCTCGTTAGACAAAACAGTAGGTGTGGATTTAAGACAGGAACCAGCCATTATCGCCTTAAGGAATATGATCCCATAAGGCAAAGTTGTAACTCCATATTTTAAATCTTCAGTCATTATCTATAATAAATACGATTCATTCGACTTATGGAAAGCTTCTCTTTATGTTAATTCTAAAAGAGATATAGTAGCACCCAAGTTGCAAGTTACACAAATAAGCGATAACATGCAATGAGATGGGCCGACTTATTTAATTGCCGAACAAGACGGAGTGTGATGCACAGGGAAATTTACAGAGTTGGCTATAAAACATAATTTGTTCGCTTGTTTATGCAACTCCAATGCTTTGCTTATCATCGTCTCTTCGACTACGGCTACTTGAGGTTTTAGCGTTACTTCCGAAAAATATCCACTGCCATTGGCTGTTTCTATCATAAGGCCCGACGCATGATCTTGATAAGATTCTACGATAATTTTAGCTTCAGCACATAGATGAAGATACCATAACATATGACAACTCGAAAGCGAAGCTAATAGAAGCTCCTCGGGATTATATTTTGTCCGGTCACCGCGAAAAGCAGGATCGGACGAACCTTCAATAACAGGCTTGTTTTCAATGTTAATGAGATAACTGCGATCAAATGACCGATAGTCTTTGGTTCCTACACCTGTATTTCCAGTCCACTGGTTGGTTAATTGATAGCTATGTGTTTTTTTCATAGGTATATAAAAAGCAATTTATTCTTCCACAATACTTTTGAGATCGGCAGGGGAGTAGTTTACTGACTTTAATGTTTTTTTATCTTCTTTTCGGTATACCAGATATAAACCATCTTGCTGTTCATAGTAGCATGCTACCCCTTTACTATTATAGTGTAAAATGGTAGCTTCGGCTTCTTCGAGCGTTTTACAAGCCTTACTCATATTGGAACGCTGAACTTCATCAAATAATGCTTTGAATTTATCTGCCAATCCAAATTCTAAAATGGCTCCAGATAGGACATACTGTATATCGCATAAAGCATCGGCGACTTCCACTATGTCATTGTTCTGGATGGCTTCTTCCAACTCTTTTAATTCTTCGGCTATGAGTGATACCCTTAGTTTGCAACGTTGCTCACCAGGTATTGCCGGGTGTTCTAAAATGGGATGTTTAAATGTTTTATGAAATTCTGCTACAGAAGTCAATGTGATCGGGTCTTGCATATGATGTTTTTTTTTCAAACTTAAAAAAAATGAATGAACCGTCCATGCTTAAAATTTCATTTCATTCATATGGGGAATGTGAATCTCTGCTGTAATAAGCGCTATACGAGCAATGGATAGCAAAATAACTACTAGTTAGGCTCATGGCTACCACTCGAAATTAAATACTGGTGAAAAATTATTTATAGGTGAAATATAGGTTTCGGAATTTTAGCAAAGGTAGCCAGCTTTACTTATAATAGCCGATTATATACGTATATATACGGTTATATCCGTGTATCTTCCGAATACTTTCAGTAGGTATCTGACCTTTGTGTCAACGTAAGAAGGACTATATAGCGTTTTATTACACAGTGATTTTGAAATAAAATTAAATATCAATTTTTATGAATACATTAAAAAATAGCGTCAGATTAACGGGCTTCCTAGGGAATGACCCTGAGGTGAGAAAATTTGGAGAAAATAAAAGTTTAGCCCGGGTTTCCATCGCAGTTAATGAGCGATTCAAAAACCATCAGGGAGAATGGTTAACAGACACCCAGTGGCACCATTTGGTGCTTTGGGGAAAACATGCAGTTTTTGCCGAGAAAAGTTTGCGGAAGGGGAGTGAAGTTGCAATTGAAGGGAAATTGATCAACCGAAGTTATATGGACAAGGACGGAGATACAAAATATGTAACGGAAATCGTTGTAAATGAAATTCATACTTTTCAACGTAAGACAACGTTGTCAGAATAGATAGGTAAAACTCACCGGGCGCTGAATACGCTTCGGCGGATCCACAGTCCGGTGGTTTATTGGCTAAAGACTTTTTCTGAAACTATCGCGGGTGTATGGCCCAGGAACGGCATGGTCGCCTTCTTTGAAGTTGAAGTTTACTACCTTTATGTCAGGTAATTCCGTGAAAGCATACGTGGCCTCTGCTAAATAGGTCAGTGCTCCGGTTGTACCATACTGTTGAGTTAGAAATGTAGCGTCATCGATATTGACCTGCAAGGTGTCATGACTTGATGCTCCAAGCTTTAAATCGATATCCGGGTATTTAATATTCAAAGCTTCCAGCAGTTCTTCTTTATTTAAAGGAACTTTACTTCTCTGCGGGTTTTCTTCGATTTCAATGGCGGCTGTTTCGGTATCGGCCACTACAATATAAGGAAGGGTCAATGTCTTTGCTTCATCAAGTGCATGTGGGTCTGCATCTGCCTTTTGTTCTTGCAGAGACTTATCTTCCGCTTCTCGATCTTCTCTATTGCTCTGACAGGCCATGAAGAAGAATGTTATTATCATTGTTAAAATAGTTATTAAGCTGTTAATATGTTTCATGATAAAAAAGAATTTAAGGCGTGGTAACTGCTACCGGCAGCACCTTACCGTTAAAAAATTTGTGCCCTGTTAGCGCAAAATCTGCAATATATTTACCCATTTCAAAGGCGGCAATGGGTGATTCATAGTTAGGGAACGCTTTTTCCAGCATTTCTGTTTGCGCAGATCCAATCGCCAAGCAGTTTACATGGATCTTTTCCTCACTAAGCTCAATTGCTAAACACTCTGTAAGTGCATGTAAAGCTGCTTTACTGGCAGAATATCCCGCAAGTCCTGGAAACTTAATGCTTCCTTGAAATCCTCCCATGCTACCGATGTTTACAATATGACTGCCTTTTGGCATTATAGGCACCAATTGCCTGATCATTTTTACATGTCCCAAGATATTGGTTTGAAGCATTTCTGCAAAATCAATCGTGCTGGTTTCCATAAATGGTTTGTTAATGAGAACACCCGCATTATTTATAAGTATATCTACATGACCTATTTTTTCTTTTATAAATGGTAATAATCCCGTTTCATAGTCATCATGCACAATATCAAATCTAGCGGGATAGATATTGCAGTCTGGATTTAAGCCTTTTGCGATTTCATACAGTTTCTTAAGTTTATCGTGGGATCTCGCTAAGGCAACAACATGATTTTCATTACGTAAAGTAAGCTCCAAAACGGCCTCAAAACCTATTCCACTGCTTGCTCCTGTTATTATTATATTCATTCTATTTTATTATTTTCAGTAGTCCCTGCCCATTATAGGCGAACAGGGAACATTTACCGATTTTATGTTTATTGTATTATGCTAATTGCATATAACCCCTTAACACAATTACACTGCTGCGTAATAAATGTTTGAATACCTGTTAAATTCTAATATGCCAAAATGAGGGATATAGTTGGTCATCTAATCATTTTCCTCCATATCTTGTAATGCTATTTCATCTGTTTCAGGTAATTTCTCCTCTCCAAGTGCTTTGGGGTAAAATGTGAAATAGGAGCCTGATAATGAAATAATTGCAGATATAAAATAGGAAATTAAACTAATCAAAACAGCACGGTGGGGATCAAGCTCAAAATAATCAGATCCGTAAATAAAAACCACTTCTCTAGCGCCTAAACCGCCTATAGATAGGGGGATTACCGCTATGATCTGCGAAAGTAAAAATAGTAATAGGTAAGGTGAAAATTTACCTTGAAAGTCAAGACCGTATAATATACAGATGGCACAAATGATCTGTAAGGATTGTACACCGATAGCCTTGAAATGTTTAAAAATAAACTGTGTGCTATATTCGGAAAAGAACCGGTGCATAAGCAAGTAGTATATGATAGTGCCTACGAAGACACCGCCTATGGGAGCCCAATTCGGGATGCCTAAACGTGGTATAAAAATAACTAAGGCAGCCGTTATTAAACATAAGGCCCACATACCGCTTAGCCGATCAAAAAAAACGCATGATAACAATTTCCTTCCCTTGACTTTAAATTTTTTTCTTAAGAAATAGATTTTGTAGCCGTCACCTCCGATTCCTCCGGGAAGGGAAAGATTATAAAACATACCCAGCAAATATAATTTGAAATTGTATACCTCAGGTAATTCCAGTTTAATCCCTTTAAAGAATGTATTGAGACGCCACGCCGAAATGACAATGGAAGTGAAGAAACTCAAAAAGCCCAATAATAGAAAAATGGGGTTTGATTTGGTAAAAACCTCTTTCAAATCTTTCAAACTAACTTTAGAAAAAACCAGGTATAATGCGAAAGCGGTAACAGCTAATTTAAATATAAATTTGGAAGCGTTCCAAAATTTTTGTCGACTCATCAGTAATAAATCTACTTGTATATCAGCGGGTATAAACGTACAAAAAGAAGAATGATATATACAATTAACAGTAGTGTATTAAGTGATAGCATCCAGTTAAGATCTGTTTTTTCGTGTTTTGCCCTGCCTGTTAATACAAGTAAGGTTAGGAAGCTGAGAAACAAAATCAACGGGAAGATAAAAACCCATTTGTTCTCAATGTACACATATGTAGTTTCCATTTTAGCGGCTATTTCATTGTCTATAAACATAGGAGCGATAGCTGCTGCTAGCAACAATATAAATAGTCTAACCAATAATTTGGCTGTAAACTTACTTATGGTATGATTTTTGGGCATTTTTTTCATCCGTGTTTTAAATTTTATAATATCGCTGAGCTGAAATCAATTTCGATCAATTCATTTTATTGAGTTTTGAAGAATGATTTCAAAATTCATTTTCCCCCCTGTTAAATTGTTTCACAATTGCGGAGGAGTGATTGATAAATTCTTTTAATGCCATCTTTCGGGGCTTTTATATAAAAGAATTTTATCTAAGTTTGCATAACAACACCATAACGTGAATACATGTAGTATGCCGATTGTATTGTTAAAGGAAACAAATGTACAATTTTATTGCATTAACAGTAAAATTATGACAGGCGATTAAGCGATAAAACAAGTATGTTACGATAGTAAGGTGATATTTCAGAACAATAAATTGAATTAAATGAAAACAACTGTAAAATTTTCGGCTTTTTTTTTAGTGTTGGCACTGTTTCTCAGCGCCTGTTCGTCTTCTAGGCAAACCAGCAGCTCTTCACCAAGTGCAGGACAATGGAAAAGAGGTGTGCGGGGGCAATGGGTATTGAATGCTGTTGAAAAACAGAATTTCCCTGCCGGAGCCAGTGTAAAACGTATTTTTGATGAAGCGCCAATTGAGTGTTTTATTGGGAGTACCTGGAATCTCGTAGCTAATGGAAATGGAGGGATAACTTTTGCGGCAAACGGAGAGCTATGTGCTCCCGGAGCAACAAGAGATATCTTCTGGTCTGTTTATACACCTGAAGGGGGTGAGGCACAATTTCAGTTTAAAAAATTATATCCGGGAGAGAAGGCGAAAAACGTAACTGAAGGATATCGATTAGATTTGGCTTATGCCGATGAGCAAACGCTCACTTTGCACATGCCGGTAAATGTGGGGGGAAGTGATGAAGCCTTTTTAGAGTTTCAGTTTGCTAAAAAATAAATCTGTTACAGAGATAGCTAATTATTTAAAAAAAAACGGTGTTAAGCAACACCGTTTTTTTTATGCTTAAAATAATAAAACAACTACATTTACCGACCTAAAAATATACACACATGATAAAATTTAATAAAACAGCTATAGTTTTGGCTGTTGCGATATTTATGGCCGGCGGTACGGCGACTTTTGCTCAGGACAATTTAGTTAAATCGCTGAATGAGAATCTAATTTATTGGCTTTTGATGGAAAACAAGTTAACTTTGTAGCCTGTCTAGATACCAGCAATTATTGCAATAGTAAACCTAATTTATATTGATGGGCATAGTTGGTGAAAATAACCCTAGAAATTTTATAAATGATAATGCTGAGAAGTTATTTAAAACACATTATCGTTCATTATCTTACTTTGCATACCAATTACTTCAGGAAAAGCATACAGCCGACGATGCGGTGCAAGAGGCCTTTTTAGCGTTATGGGATAAGAAGGAAATTCTTTCAGATCATCCTATCGCTATCAAGAATTTTTTGTATACGCACGTAAAAAATATCTGCCTTAATATACAAAGAAGGAAAAAAGTGATAAATAGATATTTCGAGACAAGGGAAGAAGTTGATGACGAAGAGGATACCGTATTAGAGGCGCTTATCAACGCGGAGGTATTAGATGAACTCTATCAAGTCGTTGCTACATTGCCGGAGAACTGTCAGGAAATATTCAGATTGGGCTATTTAGAGGGGCTTAAAAATGCGGAAATAGCTGAAATGCTTGGAATAAGTGTTAATACCGTAAAAACTCAAAAACAACGAGGACTCAAGATTCTCAAAAAGAAGCTACATCCCTCGGTGCTGAATGTTTTAATTTTTTTTCTAAATTTTTAATGTCTGTTGTCATCCTTTTCTTTAGACTTGGTTTCTTTATCCATGTACTAATCTAGAAACCAACGTTTGAAAAAGGAAGATTTTCATATTGCACAAATAATTGCCAATTATATACGTAGTGAATCCACGCCTCTGGAAGAAAAGGAGCTAAATGAATGGTTGAATCAAGATGAAACTCATCATAAGATATTAGCAAATTTTAAAGATGACCGAAAAGTATTAGACGGAATATCTTATATCGCTGACATTGACGTGGACGTGGCCTGGAAAAAGCAACGTAGGCTAAATACGATAAGAGCCAAAAAGAATAAGCGGTTATACCTATCGTACGCGGCAGTATTCGCGGCAATAGTTTGTACACTCCTTGGTATATATCAATTTCACTTTAATAAAGAAATTTCTGATCGTATAGTTCCTTATGTAGGTAGTGCACATGCAAATGATATATTGCCAGGATCAGATAAAGGTATATTGATTTTGTCGAATGGAAAGAAAGTACCGTTGGGGCCGGAGGAACAAGCACTTAACGAAACAAATGGCATTCAGATTAATAGTGACAATAATTCGGTAGCTTATCATAACGGCGCGATAGTTAGTCAAGGAGAATTGTTGTACAATGAGTTACATACGCCAACTGCTGGTACTTATCAGTTGACGTTATCCGATGGAACAAAGGTTTGGCTCAATGCGCTGTCGGAACTACGTTTTCCTATTCAATTCTCTTCTGATGAGCGAAAGGTTTTTTTGAAGGGTGAAGCCTATTTTGATATAGCCAGAGACCCCGACAGACCTTTCAAGGTGATGGCAAGTCAGGTGACTACGGAAGCTCTCGGTACGCAATTTAACATTTCTGCTTACGATAAACAATTTCAAGCGATCCTGACGGAGGGGGTTGTGAAAGTTGTGGGCAATAAAAATTCGGCGAAGCTTTATCGCGGACAAGAAGCTACACTTGCAAAAGGTAGCTTAAAAGTTTCTGTTGCTGATATAGAAAAAGCTACCGCTTGGAAAGAAGGATACTTCTACTTCAACGAGCAACCGTTAAAAGAAGTCCTGGAGGAAATTAGTAGATGGTACAATGTAGATATCAAGTATAAGAAGAATGTTAGAAAACAGCGAATTACCGGAACAGTCAGTCGAGCAGATAAATTAAGTGAAGTATGTGACGTTCTCGAAGTTGTTAGTGACTATAAATTCTATATTATAAATAATAAGCTAATAGTTTATGCTAAAGAGACTACATTATAAAATAAGAGAAGAAAGGAGGCTGAAACATATGAAATAATACATGTTATCTAAAACAAAAAACCGGAAGTGTGCGGGCACTCCCGGAATGAATTACGGCTAACTAATTACAATCTAAAATTTAATAACCATAATCTTACCAAAATTATGAATAACTTTTCTCTTGGCCAAGTGCCGGAGGGTGAAAGCTTTTGCCCATTTATACCTAAGATTATACTAATAATGAAACTTATAGTTGTTTGGGTGTTACTTTTTTCATTTGCAGCCCATGCAAATCTAAAGGCACAAAAAATATCGATCAATGTTAAAGAACTCCCATTACCGGATTTTCTGGAGGTGGTTAAAAAACAAACTGGAATACGGTTTATTTATGATAGTGATATAATGCGTAGTAGTAAGCCTGTCAGTATACAAGTAGCTGATATGGACTTCTTAAAAGTATTAGATCGGGTATTGGCAGAACAGTCACTCTCTTATAAAAAAATAGCGGGCACAGTAGCTTTAAGGAAAAAAACAACAATAACACTGGTAGAAAAAGCAGAGCAGCAAGAGACTATTACTGTTACAGGTACAATCACTGATAGCACAGGAGCTGTTTTACCAGGGGTGTCTATTCGGGTTAAGGGAGAGCAGCGAGGCACTACTACCAATGAGGAAGGAAAATATGTGATAGATGTTCTCGAGAACGCTATTTTATCCATATCCTATGTTGGGTATAAATCGAAAGAAGTATTTGTCGATAAAGAAACGTTGATCAATATCGAATTGCAGGCCGACGCCAGTAGTTTAGAAGAAGTAGTTGTAGTGGGGTTTGGCGTGCAAAAGAAATTAACCAGCATTGGTGCTCAATCTACGGTACGCCCTACAGAGTTAAAAACGCCAGTAAGGAATCTATCTACTGTACTTGCGGGACGACTATCAGGGATAGTAGGGGTGCAGCGGTCAGGTGAGCCCGGGTATGACAATGCAAATATTTTTATTCGTGGACAGGCAAGTCTAAGTGGTTCCAGTGCTCCTTTGGTTTTGGTTGACGGGGTGGAACGACCCTTTCAAGATATTGATCCGGAGGATATTGAGAGTTTCTCCATCTTAAAAGATGCATCTGCCACGGCTGTATATGGCGTAAGAGGTGCCAATGGTGTTATTCTCATCAACACAAGAAAAGGGGCTGTGCAAAAGACAAAGGTCGTAGCGGGTTATAACGAGGGGATCTCTGATTTCGTTAGGGTGCCTCAATTTGTTGATGGCCCTACTTATATGTCCTTGACAAATGAAGCACTAACCAATAGGGGAAGGAGTGCTGCTTATACTGCTGAAGAAATTGAGCTAACGAGAACAGGTATAGACCCCGACCTTTATCCCAATGTGAATTGGATGAACGAACTGTTTGAAGATTTTGGTCGGAATCGGCGGTTTAATTTAAATATGACGGGAGGATCTGAAAGGGCAAATTTTTATGTTTCTGCCGCCTATTTTAACGAAGTAGGGCTATTCAAAAGAGATGAGTTGCAGCGATATAATTCGAAAATGGCGCTCGATCGTTATAATTTTACTGCCAACCTATCCATGCAGGCAACTCCTACCACCAAGGTTGATTTGGGCGTGCAAGGATTTATACTGGATGGCAATTATCCGGGCGCTGGTACAGAAAATATTTTTGGTCGGACAATGGATATTACGCCGGTACTTTTTCCTTTAAGGTATACTAATGGGGCTCTGGCTGAAGCTAGAGTAGATGCAGGTGGACCAAATAGTTTGAGTAATCCCTACACGATGTTAACGCAAACTGGCTTTGCAAAGCACGTAAGAAACCGGGTAAACTCGAATATAAGGGCTACACAAGATTTTAATTTTATAACTCCAGGCCTAACAGCTTATGCTATGTTCGCTTTCGATTATTATAATAGTACGACGATGCGTAGACATCGGGTTCCAGACACCTACTATGCTACGGAGCGTAACGAGGCTGGTGAGCTTATTTTACAGCAAACGAACGTCGGTAGCCCGTATTTGAGCTTTGAACGAACAGGTAATGAAATGGAACGTCGCTTTTATACGGAGGCGGCGATCAATTATGTGCGGAGTTTTGATAAGCATAATGTTACCGGGATGTTTTTATTCAATCAATCGGACTTTATAAACTCTATAGCTAATGATTTCATAAACTCCCTTCCTTATAGATATAGAGGCTTTGCGGGAAGAGGGACATACGATTTTGACAATCGGTATCTATTGGAGCTAAATTTTGGCTTTAATGGATCAGAGAATTTTCTGCCTGAGAGACGATATGGCTTTTTCCCTTCGCTGGGCCTTGGGTGGGTGTTGTCGGAAGAATCTTTCTTTAAGTCTTTAAAAGGTTTTGTTCCCTTAGCTAAATTTCGCTTTTCGCACGGTGTTGTTGGCAATGCGGATATTGGTGGGAGGCGTTTCGCATATATAGGAACAGTAGGAGAAGGTTCTGGAGGATATCAATTTGGAGAAACTTATAATCGCCACTTTGATGGAACAGATTTCGAAGAGTATGCCGTAGATGTAACATGGGAAAGGTCAACCAAGACCAACCTGGGCATTGACTTCGATATTTTTAAAGGTGACCTAAATGTACAGTTTGATCTATTCAGGGAGCTACGGGATGGTTCTTTTTTGAGGAGGAGTGCAGTTCCGGCGTTTGTTGGACTGATTAACAACCCATACGGTAACCTTGGAAGAACGGAGAATAAGGGTTTTGATGCTTCCATGACGTATCGCAAAGATCTGTCCAATAGTTTTAGCTTGAATTTTCAACCGACAATCACTTATAACAGAACAACTGTAATTGAGGATGATCTGCCACTTTGGAATTATCCGTGGCGTGAAAGAAAAGGTCAACAGATTGGTCAAAGATTTGGCTACATAGCGGAAGGTTTTTTTACTAGTGAGGAGGAGATACAAAACAGCGCGACACAGGTGGGAGATACCAGGCCGGGTGATTTAAAGTATGTTGATTTAAATGGCGACGGCTTAATTGATGCAAATGATGAGGCTCCTATTGGCTATGGATCTTTTCCTAGGTTGGTATATGGAATGCGTTTCGGATTTAATTATAAGCGATTTTCTGTTGCTGCATTTTTTCAGGGCATTGGAGATGTGGATATTTTATTAAACGGCGTAGGCTTTGCTCCTTTCCAAAGAGGTGGTTCGGAAGGGAATGTTTTTACCTTGGTGAACGAAGATCGCTGGACAGTAGAAAACCCAAACCCAAATGCATTTTACCCAAGATTATCTTTTGGTGACGAAAATATGAATTATCGTACAAGTTCTCATTGGGTTCGGAACGGTGCTTTTTTGCGCTTAAAGACCGTTGACGTCAATTATACGTTTAACCCGAAGCTCGTAGAAAAGTTAAGGTTGAGTTCTGCCACCATTTTTTTTCAGGGATTTAATTTACTGACGTTCTCAGATTTTGACCTTTGGGATGTTGAACTCGGGGATGGTAGGGGCGCAATATACCCTCAACAAAAAATATACAGCCTGGGTTTACAGGTAACCTTTTAAACCAAATAACTATGAAAATTTATAATAGATTCTTCTTTAAGATTTGTATGGTTTGCGGCTTGTTGATTATTCTTTCTTCTTGCCAAAAAGATTTTTTTGATCAGGTGCCAGATGATCGAATTACAATGGAGGACGTGTTTAACCGCCGCGTGGATTCAGAGAAATATTTAGCGAATATTTATAATAGAATAAAAGAAGAGGGAAATCAATGGACAGAAAACCCTTGGGTGGGAGTTGCGGATGAAGCAGATATGACTTGGGCCCAACATTTTACAGCTTTTATTAATCTTGGTTCTTGGGATCCCAACGCGAATTATGCACAGCATTGGCAACACTACTACCAGGGAGTTCGCTCAGCTACTTATTTTATGGAAAATATAGGAGGGAATGAAGAGATTTTAGCGCTTGGTCAGCAGGGTGAACAGCTAATTGCTCGTTATACCGCGGAGGCAAGATTCTTGAGAGCATACTTTTACTTCTGTTTATTGAGACAATACGGACCTATTATTCTTGTTCCCGAGTTGATCGCTCCTGATGCACCGTTGGAAGAAGTCCAGTTTCCACGTAGTACCTACGATGAGTGTGTAAATTATATCGTGGGCGAGCTGGATGAAATAGCTGAGCAATTGCCAAGCGCATATTCAGATCCTACGGAAAAAGCTCGTGCTACATCCGTGTGGTGCAGGGCTGTTAAATCTAGATTGTTATTATACGCTGCTAGCGCCTTATATAATGGGAATACAGATTATGCCGGGTTTACAAATACGGATGGTACGCCGTTGATTAACCCGCAATACGATGAAAATAAATGGCGAGTGGCAGCTGAAGCGAGTAAAGCGTTGATTGATTTAGGGATGTTCGAATTATATAAAGAATATGACAGTGAAGGAAATATTGATCCATTTTTATCCTATCAGAACGTTTTCTTGGAGCATTGGAATTCAGAGCAGATTTTTGTGCGTATGGATTGGGATCATCAAGGCTGGGAGAGGTACAGCACACCACGGATAGCGAGCGGTTATAGCGGTGTTGGTGTAACACAACAACAGGTAGATACTTATTTTATGGAGAATGGAAAAGCGATAGATGAAGAGGGATCAGGATACTTGGAGGAGGGCTTTGCTGCAAGTGATGGTAAATATCATCATCGGCATGATTATAATATGTATGCAAATCGTGAACCTAGGTTTTATGTTTCCATAGTCTACAATGGTTCTTATTGGATCAATACCAGTGAAGGGGATAGACAAATCGGACTACATCGAACAGGAAACTCGGGACTTCAAGGTTCTTGGGATCACAGTAAAACCGGTTATCTCGTTAGAAAAAATATTCACCCAAATTCAAACCCTCGGATTGGTTTATGGAATAGAAGACCGTATGCGCATTTTCGATTAGCAGAAATCTATCTAAATTATGCAGAGGCATTGAATGAATATGATCCGGGTAACATTGACATCACAAGGTATCTGAATTTGGTCAGAGAGCGTGCGGGGTTACCCCCGGTAGAAAATGGCCTGTCTCAAGAAGAGATGAGACAACGGATTCGGCAAGAGAGGCGTGTAGAGTTGGCTTTCGAAAGTCATCGTTTTTTTGATACACGCAGATGGAAAATAGCAGAAGAAACAGACGGAGGAAACTTCTACGGGATGAATGTCGAAGAAGGAAACAGCTATACAGATCCTTCATTTTACCAACGCACCGTATTTGAACGACGTGTTTTTCAGTCCAAACATTATTTGTGGCCTATTCCTCAGTCAGAAATGGATAGAAATAGAAACTTGATCCAAAATCCGGGATGGTAATAACAAAAGAAAGCGGGATATCCTGCTTTCTTTTGTTATTATTGAGAACCCCCAAATAGTTTCTCGATTTCATTTAATGAATCTTCTAGCGCTTTTGCCTGCTTTTCCTGTTTGTATTCTTTGGCAAGCTCTGCGGAACTGTAGATAACCTGTGTACCCATTTGGATATTCTGCATTTCTAGATTTGGCTTGGTCTTCGATATGGAAATGTAGTACTTTAAGAGATCACTTACATATTTACCGTTTCTTTCGACCAATTCATTTGCCTTTTCTATAGAGCCCGCTTGGTATAGTTGCCTATTTAAGAAATAAAGTACCCGGGCCTCGCGGAGCGAGTAAATACGTTCTGGTATAACTTCTAAGCACCTGCTCAAGACCTTTTGTGCTTCTTCCGGTTTGCCTTCTTCGATCAACGACTGGCTAAGGGTGCTGAAATTATTAATAATGAGCGATAGCATGCCGTAAGATTCAGGATCTAGGTAGCGGGCATCTGCCAGATTTCCCCAAGCAAATTTATTCATGGTGTTTTCGTAGAGCGCTTCTGTATTAACCGATTCTCCCATGGACATTTCCTCTTCTGATGGCTTGTCTAATCGTATAGGCATGAGCCGCATAGCGAATCCTTCATTGATCAAATAATTATCTAATCCTAGATAGTTACTATTAGGAACGGTTGTGGCAAAATAAATTGGTCTTTTCCAGTCGTTATGCACCAAGATGTCGAATATTGCCAATTCTGCTTTTGAAACATAGTCTTTATTATAGTCCCAAACCATAGTGTCTACAATATTGTCTTTCCATTTGGCTGGAACGACGTTGTTGCCCACTACATCTTCTTTATTCACAGTTAACTGAAATTTTTTGGTAAAAAGATAGTTAGATCGGCTTCCGTCTTGATATTCAACCTGATCGTTGGGATTGTCAGAGAGCAACACATCTAATACACTACCTAGCTCAACAGGTGTTTTAAATCCTCTATCCATATAAGACATACCGTCACGGGTGCCCTGTTTAAATTGACTGTCTGTCATGGTGATGGGTAGCCCTTCTGCTTCGTTTACTTTTTCTTTCATCTGGCGTACATACCAATCGGCACTTAATAGACTTAAGTTAACGATGCGTACGTCTGGTCTGAAATTTTCTACTTCCTGCACATACCATAACGGATAGGTGTCGTTATCTCCATAAGTGAACAATATGGCATTGGGAGCACAGGATTCCAGGTAATTTTTGGCAAGATCGCGTGCGACGTATTTGGTTGATCGGTCATGGTCGTTCCATCCTTCTTTTGCCATTAATACCGGTGCAACTAATAAACCAATGACAGTTGCTATTATTCCAGCATTTTTTTGGTTCGTTTTCTTTTGAAAGAAGTCTGCCAGACCAATTACCCCTAGACCTATCCATATAGCAAAGGCGTAAAATGAACCTGCATAAGCGTAATCCCGCTCGCGTGGTTGCATCGGTGTCTGGTTGAGATAAAGCACAATGGCCAAACCTGTGAAGAAAAAGAGTAGACCTACAATACCTGCATCCTTTTGGTGCCTTTTGAAATGCCATAAGGCTCCTATAATACCCAATATGAGTGGTAAGCCATAATACTTATTATTGGAAGGATCTGTTTTAAGGGATTCCGGTAAGACCTCCTGGCCACCTAAGCGCGCCTGATCGATGGGTTTTATTCCGGTGATCCAATTGCCTTCGGTAAAGCTGCCATCTCCTTTTTGATCATTTTGTCTGCCAACAAAATTCCAGAAGAAATAGCGGGCATACATATGACCGATCTGATAGGTGAAAAAGAAATTGAGGTTGTTACCGAAGGTTGGCTGCTCATTTTCGCCCATATTAAGCCAGCTACGATAAAATTGTGGGTGGCCACGACCGGCATCACTGCTGTAAATACGTGGAAAAACAGTTTCACGATCGTATATGTAGTTGTACTTACGACCGATATTTTCATACTTTTCTTCACCTTTTATATAGGTACTACCTCCTTCGCTTCTGTCGATTGGTTTAGATGTAAAATAGGGGCCTTTCACTAATGGTTCTTCTCCATATTGTTCTCTGTTGAGGTAACTTAGGAAAGAGAAGGCATTATCGGGATCACTATTGTTTAGACTGGTATCTGCTTTGGCACGCACTAAGATCATGGCAAAAGAACCATAACCAAAGATGATAAAGCAAATGGCCAATAAGATGAGATTTAATCGTGGTTTCAGCTGTTTGATCGAATAAAAAATGCCATATGTTAGTCCGCCGATGATCAACAGGGTAAAGAATACGACACCGAAACCAAATCCAAATCCCAAACTGTTTACGAAGAAAAGATCAAAGTAGGCCGCGAATTTGATAAGGTACTGAATAATTCCCCATAATACAAAAGCTACTATGACAATACCTATGAGAAGTGCCTTAAATATACCACCATTGGTAGCCTGTTTGGTTCTTTTGAAATATACAACTAGTGCCAATGCGGGAATTGTTAAAAGATTGAGCAAGTGAACACCAATTGATAGCCCCATAATATAAGCAATGAAGAGTAGCCATTTATCGGCACGGGGTTCACCTGCATGCGCTTCCCATTTCAGGATAGCCCAAAAAACGATGGCGGTACATAACGATGACATCGCATAAACTTCTGACTCTACTGCCGAGAACCAAAAAGTGTCTGAAAACGCGTAGGCCAGTGCGCCGACTAAACCCGCTCCGATAATCTGTATTAAGTTACCTTGCGTGAGCTCGGTACCATTTTTCCATAAAACCTTTCGCGCTAACGCGGTGATCGTCCAGAATAAGAATAAAATGGTAAGACCGCTGGATACAGCGGAACCAAAATTCATCCAGTAGGCAAGAGCTTCTTTATTACCAAAAGCTAGATTGCTGAAGATATTCTGCAACATCAGAAATAAAGGTGCTCCAGGCTGATGCACTATCTGCATTTTATAAGCTGCGGCGATAAATTCTCCACAATCCCAGTAACTAGCAGTAGGTTCCAGTGTTAACACATAAACGATGGTGGAAATCAAAAAGGTTATCCATCCAAATAAATTGTTCGTCTTGTTATAATCCATTAGCTCTTATTTGTTTGTTCTTGTTGACAAATCGTCTTTTTGTTGAAATTTCTTTCAACGTATAACGCTTAAAATGTTTGAAAGTACAATTATGTGCCGAAAATAAGTATTAGTATTGATATAAGTAAAAATTAGAAAGCAAAAATGAAAAAGCATGGGTTTTGTAGAAGCAGGTGGAATAGGCTACTGTGTGGGCTTCGTGACCTAATGTATAGTGTTTTGATGCGTCTAGCTAGGTATTGATAGAAAATCTGACTGAGAATCAATGTGATTATGCTGTAGGTAAAAAAAATGGTTTAAATATTTTGTGTATTTAAAATATCGCTTTATATTTGCACTCCGTTTACAGCAAAAACCTAGTAAACGAAAGGATTGCCCGATAGTATAAAGGTAGTACAACTGATTTTGGTTCAGTTTGTCTAGGTTCGAATCCTGGTCGGGCAACAACAAAAAGAGAGTCGGGTCGTTAAGAAAAAAACGGCCCGAATTTTTTTAAACACCAAACCCGCACTCATGCCTCTGCAATTTAACACGGTTAAATTATTTGCTGGATCAGGTACCGTTGAACTGGCAAACAAAATCTCAAAATCTTATGGTAAAGAACTAGGAGAAATGACTCTTTCGCGCTTCAGTGATGGGGAATTTCAACCTTTCTACAGCGAGTCTATTCGTGGTAGCGATGTGTTCCTGATTCAGTCTACTTATCAACCAACAGACAATCTTTTTGAACTATTATTAATGATTGATGCTGCTAAGAGGGCATCGGCACATTACATTACCGCTGTGGTGCCTTATTTTGGTTATGCTCGGCAAGATCGTAAAGATAAGCCCAGAGTTGCTATAGGAGCAAAAATGATTGCCAATCTACTGACTGCTGCTGGTGCTCATCGTATCATGACTATGGATTTACATGCAGCTCAGATACAGGGTTTTTTTGATATCCCCGTTGATCATTTAGATGCAGCTAGTATTTTTGTGCCACATATAAAATCGCTTAATCTTCCTAACCTAACTATTGCTTCACCTGATATGGGCGGCTCTTATCGTGCACGCACTTTTGCAAAATATTTTAATGCAGAAGTGGTTATTTGTGATAAGCAACGGAAACGGGCAAACGAAATCGAGTCGATGTCTATTATCGGGGATGTGAGCGGACAGGATATCGTTTTGATTGATGATATCTGCGATACTGCAGGAACGTTGTCAAAAGCGGCTTCATTGATTATGGAAAAAGGTGCGAGTAGTGTTCGCGCGGTTTGCACGCATCCTGTTCTCTCTGGAAAGGCATATGAAACGATTGAAAATTCTGTTTTAAGCGAGTTGATTGTTACGGACACGATTCCATTGAAAAAACAAGGCGGTAAAATTAAAGTCTTGTCTACTGCCGATCTGTTTGCAAGAGCCATCACTAATATCAACGAACATGGCTCAATAAGTGAGTTGTTTAAGATTATTGATCAAAATAAATAGTGATTTGTGAATAGTTTTTTCTATCTTTGCGACCTTTAAAATTAGAAATAAAATGAAATCAATTGCTATTAGCGGTTCTCTAAGAGAGAACGTAGGGAAAAGAGGCGCAAAAGAATTACGCTACGAAGGTAAAGTTCCAGCGGTTCTGTATGGTGGTGAGAAACAACATCACTTTGCTGTGTCCGCAGCTGATTTGAAATCGGTGATTTATACGCCAGATGTTCATTTCATAGACCTTGACATAGAAGGAAAGAAGTTTAATGCTATTGTTCAGGAAACTCAATTTCATCCATTGACTGATCAGGTTATCCATGTTGATTTTTTGGAACTGGATGATAAAAAAGAGGTTTCTACGTACATACCAATAGAATTGACAGGTACTTCTCCTGGTGTAAAGATGGGAGGGAAGTTGGTTCAGAAGTTGCGTAAGCTTCGTGTAAAAGCACTACCTAAAGATATGCCGCAAACAATCGAGGTAAGTTTGGAATCTCTAGTGGTTGGTAAATCTGTTCGAGTTGAGGCTATTTCGCTAGAAAATGCCAAAGTGCTTAACAATGCCGATGATACTATTGTATCTGTAGTTATGTCTCGTGCATTGAAGCAGGCTGAGCAGGAAGCTGCTAAAGCTGTTAAGAAATAATAGGATAACATTTGTTAGAAAAAAGCGTTCGTCGATTTGGCGGATGCTTTTTTTTTGCTATTTTTCCCTGAGATCAAATATTTTTTAATAAAAAAAGAGTGAGAACTTATTTATAATCATGAACTGCCCATGTTTAAAATTTCATTTTCATCACGCAGGTAAATGTAAATTTATTCACGGGTCTTAATGTTAAATTGGTGTTCATCAGCCCTTCGGGGTTTAAACATGGTAAGCCCCATCTGGCAGATGGATAAAAAACCACTTTGTGTTTCATGAGTGCCGTTAATAAAATAAAAACGACGAATAATTATTTATAGATGAAATACCTGATCGTAGGATTGGGCAATATAGGCCCGGAATATGCTGACACCCGTCATAATATAGGTTTTATGGTGGCAGATGAACTTGTGAAGGAGGCACAGGCATCTTATTCTACATTAAAATATGCGTTCTATTCTGAATTTAAACTTAGGGGAAGGACCGTTTACGTTGTTAAACCAACCACCTTTATGAACCTTAGTGGTAAAGCAGTTAATTACTGGATGCACGAATTGAGAATACCACTTCAGAATATATTGGTAATTGTAGACGATTTAGCACTTCCCTTCGGAAGCATCCGCATCAAACCAAAGGGCAGTGCCGCGGGCCACAATGGTTTAAAAAGTATCGAAGCCCTGTGTGGAGGACAACAGTATCCACGACTGAGATTCGGAATAGGAGATAGTTATCCCAAAGGTAGACAAATTGATTATGTATTGGGGCCCTTTGATAAAGAGGAGCAGTTGGAACTGCCGGGTCTTATTCAACATGCAGTTGGAGCAGTAAAGAATTTTGTGAGTGTGGGTATCGAGTTAACCATGACAAATTTTAATAAATAAAATAATTCTTAAAACAATACATATATGAAAGTATACGGAATTAAAAACTGCAGTACAGTAAAAAAAGCCCTAGATTGGTTAAATGACCATAAAATAAGATATGAATTTCAAGACTTTAAAAAATTAGGGGTAAATGAGGATACCTTGAAGAGTTGGGAAAAACAGGTAAGCTGGGAAATTTTGGTAAATAAAAAGGGTATGACATGGCGTAATTTGACAGACGAAGAGAAGCTAGCAGTTGTAGATGAAGATACTGCTAACAAATTAATGAAAGAAAAGACCAGTGTCATCAAACGCCCAATTATTGAATCCCCAAAAGGGTTAATTATAGGCTTCGACGAAAAGGAGTATCAAAATAAACTAAAATAATTGTTACAAAGGTCTAAAAAATTGAAATTTCAGACTTCTCTATTAAAAAGAGGTGTTAAAATGTACTATATTAGCCTCGGATATGCCAAAACGTAGATGTTGTAGATTTGTCATCATACATTGGCCGCAATTAATTCGCGTTAACGTATATTTTAGATTACTAAACCCTTATTCACATGATTAAAAAGAATATTTTAGCTGCTGCTGTTTTTCTCTTTATTAATTCTTTTCAAATTTTTGGTCAAGATAGTCAAGAGCCAGGTAATTATAGTTATAAAGAAGCCTTTGCACCGATTTTCTATTCGCATAATGGAAATGACTATAGGTCAGCCAGTGGTAAGCCAGGGCATAAATATTGGCAAAATCGTGTGGATTATAAAATCAAGGCTAGCTTAAATGATCAGACAAAGGAGATTGATGCCATAGTTGAAATGGATTATACCAATAATAGTCCGGATAACCTTGATTTTATATGGATTCAGTTGGATCAAAATATGTTTTCAAAAAAGGGTAGAGGAAGTCAGATTGTACCGGTTGGTAAGAGTAGGTATGGTTCTCATGATGATCCTTTTGACGGAGGTTACACGATTGAGTCAGTGAAATCGGTAAATGGTGATGATTTAGCGTATACCATTACGGATACCCGTATGCAGGTCTTTTTGCCGCAAGAGCTTTCTTCCGGAGGAGGAAATACCGGAATTCAGATTGCTTACAGTTATACTATACCAGATTACGGTGCCGATAGAACTGGGGTATTGTCTACAGCTAATGGAGCCGTTTTCTCCGTGGCGCAATGGTATCCTCGCGTGGCTGTTTACGACGATATCTTGGGCTGGAACGTGCAACCTTATACCGGGCCTGGAGAGTTTTATTTGGAGTATGGTGATTTCGAATTAGAAATAACGGCACCCGCCAAGCAGATTGTTGTATGTGGAGGAGAACTTTTGAATCCGGGAGATGTGTATACAAAAGAACAGTTAAAACGATGGGAGCAGGCAAAAAATAGTGATGAGACCGTATTAATTAGATCGGCAGAAGAGGTGACTGAAGCTTCTTCCAGACCTGGAAAGAAAGAGCTGACATGGAAATTCAGGTTAAATAATAGCAGAGATGTTGCTTGGGCTGCTTCTGCTGCTTTTATTATTGATGCCGCTCGAATTAATTTGCCCGATGGCAAGACTTCAATGGCAGTATCTGCTTATCCTATAGAAAGTAATGGGAATAATGCTTGGGAACGTTCTACAGAGTATACAAAATCTTCAATTGAATACTATGCCGAGAAATGGTATAACTATCCGTATCCGGTAGCTGTTAACGTGGCCTCTAACGTTGGGGGAATGGAATATCCCGGGATAGTTTTTTGCGGGAGTAAGGCTACGGGCGCAAGCCTTTGGGGCGTTACTGACCATGAATTTGGTCATATTTGGTTTCCCATGATTGTTGGTAGTAACGAGCGTCTACATGCTTGGATGGACGAAGGGTTTAATACACTGATAAATTCTCTTTCAAGAGATGTTTTCAATAATGGTGAGTATAAAGCAGCAAAATATGATGGGCATAAACTAGCACCGTTATACTTTGACGATGAACTGGAACCTATTATGTCATCCCCTCAGAACATGCAAGAGCGGCATATTGGTACGCTAGCCTATCGTAAGCCTCAGTTGGGTCTGACCATACTTCGCGAGCAGATACTCGGAGAGGAACGTTTTGATCACGCTTTTAAAACATACATCAATTACTGGGCATATAAACACCCAACGCCAGACGATTTTTTCCGCACCATGGAAAATGTTGCTGGGGAGAGTTTGGGTTGGTTTTGGCGCTCTTGGTTTCTCAATAATTGGAAATTGGATCAGGCTATAAGAGAGGTTTCCTATGTAGACAATGATCCGTCAAAAGGTGCAGTTGTGACGGTAGACAATTTGGAAAAAATGCCCATGCCTTTAATTATAGACGCCACCACTGTTAGCGGAAAGAAGGTCAGGGTAAAATTGCCTGTTGAGATCTGGGAACGCAATAGGGCATTTTCTTTTAAAATAGCTACAGATGAAGCGTTAAGTTCAGTGGTGATAGACCCCGACAAGGTTTTTCCTGATATTAATCCCGCAAATAATACGTGGTCAAATTAATGTTTGTTATTAATAAAAGCTAACACTTTTGGATTACTTTTGTTATTGAATAGAGCACAGGTAGCTATCCTTTATTAAATACCTGTAGCAAGCTGAGATCAAAAGTAATATGGTCTATTTGGGCTAATAAGAAGAGACAGCACCGATACTATGAAAACTACTATGATAAAATTTATTTTACTTTCGATAACGACATTGGTGTTAGGTTTTTCAAGTTATGCGCAGGATAATCTAAAAGGGATTATTTTAGAGTATAAGAGTAATGAGACAATGCCACAAGTTGTGGTGAAGAACATTAATAGCGGTGATAGCGTTTCCACGAATAACGACGGGGCTTTTAATATAAATGTTAAAAAGGAAGATATCTTGGTGTTTTCTTATCCTGGCTATCGAAGAGATAGTCTGGTCGTAATAGACTTTGCTGTTAAACGCGTTTATTTAACTCCTGTTGATGACCCAAGGATGTTGGAAGAAGTGAACATCACCGCTTTGACCAATAATAGATTAGCTGAAGAAAAAGAGCGGGTGAGAAAACAAGGGCAATTTGGTAGTACGCCATCAGGTGGTGGAATTGGGCTATCGCCTTCTAGAATTTTTGGAAGAGAGGGGAGGGAAGCGAGGAGACAGTATAGATTATTGGAGGAAGAAAGTAATAACCGAATTATAGACACCCGGTTTAATGAAGCAACCATAACCGAACTTACACCCTTATCAGGTGAAGATTTGACCTTATTTATGGCAAAGTATCGACCAAAGGTCTCATTTGTTGAGGGGTCAGACGACGAGCAAATGCGACTGTATATTATGGATGCTTATAATAAATATAAGGAACTGAGTCCATCAGCAAAAGAAAAAATAAAGCTAACGATTGACAACAAAAATGGTAAGCAATAATAGTAGGCTAGACGTTTGTGTCAATATCCCAAATAATGGCACTTTTATCATCGCTCACCGAAATTAGCATATCTTCTTCCCAAATAATGCCGTTTATAGAGAGCCGATGCGATTCGTAGCCTTTCTCCTGACTAATGATCTTTAACAACGAGAAATCGTCAGCGCGCCATATTTTTATACTTTTATCACGACTTGCGGTAGCAAATAATGGTAGGTATGGATGATAAACAATTCCATATATGCTGAACATATGAGCAGTAATATTCTTTTCAAGTGCATAATTAACCGTATTGAAGATGTTTAATTGTGCATCCCGACCTCCAGTTAACAAATGTTTATTATCAGGAGAAAATGCCAATGCCGTTATTGGCATAGTGTGCTCATGTATTTCATGAATTATTGAATATTCTTTCGCATCGAATATTCTTATTTTACTGTCTTTCGATCCCAGGGCAAAAACATCTTCTTTCCCATTAAGGGCGATACAACGTACGGTTTCTGTAGAAACTTTAAAGTTGTACAACAGCTTGAAAGTTGAGGTCTCCCAAACAGAGACTGTTCCGTCTTCGGAGGAAATGATCAATTCAGGTTTTGAATGAAAGGATTGGATGCAGAAAATTGGTTTCCTATGGTGGCTTAATTTTGCTACAATTTCTTGGTTTGTTGTATCTATGATAGTTACCTGACCGCTGCGTTCGCCAACAGCCAATAACTTACTGTTTTGTATGTGGTGAAGACTGTATACAGAAGTCTTAACCGGAAGTATGATTCTTAGAAATTTTCCTTCCAATGAGTCCCACTCAACCACACCTTTATCATTGCCTCCAGTAAATACTTTGGAAGACTCAACGCCTTTCTCCACTGCAAAAACAGGATTTTGATGTCCTGTTAATGTGTGTCTTTTTTTTATTTCGATTTTGGCCATTTTCTTTGAAAATTTATTTTATCCTTTATTTATTACTTTCTTTTTTCTCATCGAAGTATTTACATTAAAAGGCATTCGAGCTTTCCCTAAAGGGAAGGTCCGCAAAAGAAATATAACCAAAGAACTTAGCGAAGCGTTCTCATGAACCGAATGAAATGAGCTCATGAACATCTTTTAAAACAAGCCCTTGATGAATAATACCTCTTAAAACAGATAATCTATAAATAAAATTCGCAGCTTAACCTGCTTTTGCAAACTTCATCACCATTGACAACAGACACTTTCAATGAACAACATTTTTGAAAGATTGTAGGTTTATTTAGCTTGTGCTATCCAAAAGTTTTGAAGCTGCATTAGTCTGTATATGACCATATTTTATCATGATAATGACGGTTGCGTTATAGATAAAATCCGACACGCATACTTATTTTTTATGTCGATCTTCTAAATTTTTAGCTAGCTTACCGAGATTGATGTTCTTTTCTCTGAGAAGGACTAATAAGTGAAAAATTAGGTCTGAAGATTCATTAATGAAATCCTCTTCGGTTTCATTGAGTGCGGCAATTACCGTTTCTACAGCTTCTTCACCAACCTTTTGTGCTATTTTATTTATCCCTTTATGATGAAGTCTATTAACGTATGAATTCTCAGTTGGATTCGTATAACGCTCATTAATGATGTTTTCAAGCTTAAAAAGAAAATTTTGATTATATGCAGTGTTAAAACAACTGCGGGCTCCGGTATGACAGGTTGGGCCATTTGGTATTACTTTAATTAGCAAGGTGTCGCTGTCGCAATCCACTGCATAACTTACCATTTGTAAATAATGACCACTTTCCTCGCCTTTCGTCCATAGGCGATTTTTGGTACGAGAGAAGAAAGTTACTCGTTTTTCCTGTTGGGTTTTCTCCCAGGCCTCTTTATTCATGTAGCCCAGCATGAGTACTTCCAGTGTTTGGTTATTTTGTATGATTACGGGAACCAATCCCGCGCCTTTCTTGAAGTCTAACATTGTTATTTCTTTAAGCTTAAGCTTCTTTCATAATTATTGTTGTTAACGAACTTGGATACCATCATCCCGAAGCTTGCATTTAAGATCCGGAATTAGTATTTCTCCATAGTGGAACACCGAAGCTGCCAGAGCCGCATCCACATTTGCTCGTTGGAAAACATCACTGAAGTGTTGTTTGTTGCCCGCTCCACCAGAAGCAATCAGTGGAATAGATAGCTTTTGATTGATTTTTCCTAACAGCGTACAATCAAAACCATTTTTAGTGCCGTCATGATCCATTGAAGTTAACAAAATTTCTCCAGCACCTCTACTTTCCACTTCTATTATCCATTCTTCGGTAAGCCTATCTGTTTTTATTCTACCACCATTGAGGTGGATGTAGTTTTTCCCATCAATAGCCTTGGTGTCAACTGCGACCACGACGAACTGTATTCCGAATGCACCTGCAAGGTCATTGATGAGTTGAGGATTTCTCACAGCTGCGGAGTTGATTGAAATTTTATCGGCACCGGCGTTCAATAAAATTTCTGCATCTGCAAGCTCGTGTATACCGCCTCCGATGGTAAAGGGTATGTTAACATTCCTCGCCACAGCTTTTACCATATCCACAGTCGTTTTACGCTTCTCATGAGAAGCCGTAATATCAAGAAAAACCAACTCGTCGGCATGTTGTTGAGAATATTGCCACGCAAGCTCCACTGGGTCACCTGCATCTTGTAGATCAACAAAATTAACACCTTTTACCGTTCTTCCATCCTTAACGTCTAAACATGGTATGATACGCTTGGCTACGTTAGCATCTAAAAGTTGATCAGTGAGCGTAGGTTCCATTCCTTTATTTCATCTATACTTATGCGATTTTCGTAAATAGCCTTACCTACAACGCAGGCTTCGATCCGGAGTTCATCGAGCGCTTTGATATCTTCCATGGAACTGATACCACCAGACGCAATCAGTTTGATTATGGGCGAATGCTCTAATAGTTTTTTATACAAGTCGATGCCCGCTCCACCCAATTTTCCATCTTTATTGATGTCGGTGCACAAAAAGCGGAAGAATCCCAAACCTAAGCAACGACCTATATAATCGATCAATTTTACCGGAGAACTTTCCATCCATCCGGAGTATTTGATAACTTCGTCGAGAACGTCTATTGCCACCACAATATGATCCGAGCATTTAATGCCATTACAATATAAGCTGCTTAACTCGTCTAGAAAAGCTGGGTTGGTAATCGCTTGTGTGCCTACGATGATTCGATGCAATCCGGCATCGATAAGCTCTTTTACTTTATCAATACTCCGCACTCCACCGCCATACTGCACTTTCATATCTGTTTTACGAATGATGTCAAACAAATACTGTTGATTACTGAAATCACCTTTCGCTCCATTTAGATCAATGATATGTACAAATTCGGTACCATTTGACTGGTATTTTTCTATCATCTCTTCTAAATTGATATCATAAGTGGTAACATCGTCATATTTGCCCTCGCGCAAACGAACCACTTTTTTATCGAGAATATCTATTGCTGGAATAATATACATGGTTATATTTTAGATTTTAACTATATCGTAGAAAAATTTCTTAACAATTGCTCGCCAGCTTGCCCTGATTTCTCAGGGTGAAATTGTACACCATAAAAATTCCTGTGCTGTATGGCAGAAGAGTATTTTATACCGTAATTCGTATAAGCGAGTGTAAAAGTAGGATTATATTCAATAAAATAAGAGTGAACAAAATAAAAATACGCTCCATGATCAATGTCTTGAAACAAAGGGCTGCTACGGTTCGTATGAACCCTGTTCCAACCCATATGTGGAACTTTTAGAGAGACCCTATTGGCAAAATGTAAGGTGCTGATATCCATAATGTCTAACAAATCTGTGTTTCCCTCTTCTGAAAAACCTGTTAGGAGCTGCATGCCCACACATATACCAAGCACCGGTTGTTTTAAGGTTTTAATTGTTTCTACTAAACCGCTCTCCTGCAGTTTTTTCATAGCGGCACCCGCATGGCCCACACCAGGTATAATAATGTGGCTATATACATCCATGTTATCTTCTACATTAACCATACCATGTTTTAGATTTAAACGGTCTAAGGCTGCCGTTAACGAAAAAATATTACCTGCTCCGTAGTTTATAATCCCAATCATCTTCGTTTAGTATCTCTCCTTTTTAGTATGTCGAATCGCATATACTGTAAATTACAACACCCCTTTGGTACTAGGTAGCTGCATACGGTCCGTGTCGCGTTTAACAGCCATTTTTACAGCTTTTGCAAAAGCCTTAAATATAGCTTCTATTTTGTGATGTTCATTCTGTCCTTCTGCCTTAATGTTTAAATTGCATTTTGCGGCGTCGGAGAAAGATTTAAAAAAATGAATAAACATTTCCGTAGGCATTTCGCCAATTTTTTCTCTTTTGAAATCCGCATCCCAAACAAGCCAATTTCTACCTCCAAAATCGAGGGCTACTTGTGCTAGGCAATCGTCCATTGGTAAGCAAAATCCATAACGTTCAATTCCTCGTTTATCGCTCAGCACTTTTAAAAAGGTTTCGCCTAAAGCTAAGGCCGTATCCTCAATGGTATGATGCTCGTCAATATGCAAATCGCCTTTTGTGTGTATGGTTAAGTCCATACTCCCGTGTCTTGCCAATTGGTCTAACATGTGATCAAAAAATGATAGGCCAGTCTTTATATCGGCTTCCCCCTTTCCGTCTAAATTGATACGAATGTAAATGTCCGTTTCATTTGTTATTCTTCTATGTTCAGCTGAACGGTTCCCTGCCTTTAAGAACTCATATATTTTTCTGAAATCAGTAGTTTTTAACGCAATGACCTCTTGGTCAATACGAACGTTTTCTGCTGCGCCCAAGAGGTCATTGGTGTGTAGCCAAATGGCTTTTGCTCCGAGATTTTGAGCTAAACGTACGTCGTTTACACGGTCTCCAATAACGAAAGAATGTTTGAGGTCGTATTTCTCTTCATCGAAATACTCTTTTAGCATCCCAATTCCCGGTTTGCGGGTGTCAGCATTTTCATGTGGAAAGGTTCTATCAATGTGTTCCCGGATAAAATGTACACCTTCGCCAGCAAATGTTTCCATAATAAAACGATGGACTGGCCAAAAATTCTCTTCAGGATGAGATGAAGTACCCAAACCGTCCTGATTACTTACTAAAACCAGTTCAAAGTCCAGTTCCTTTGCTATTCGGGGTAAATATTGTAAAGCGCCAGGAAAAAATTTAAGCTTTTCAAAAGCATCTATCTGCTCGTCTTCCGGTTCAAGAATCAATGTTCCATCACGGTCGATGAACAACAAACGTTTTTTTATGTTACCTGTAGACATATTATTAAATACTATCTTTTCTCTTTTGTAGGTTGAATAACGAATTTGTAAAGGTACAAGTTATTCCGTTTAAAACTGTCCAATTATTGGTTTCTTTGTAAGAGATATTGTTTTTAGTTGTTGATATTCTTATTTAACTCTCAAAAGATTATTTTATTTGTAATTTGTGAGGGTGTCTAGTAAACGTTGATTTTCCTCAGGCGTACCAATAGTGATACGCAGACAACCCGTACACAATGTTACAGACGACCGGTCTCTGATAATGATTCCCTGCGTGACTAAAAATTTGTAAATTTTCTGTGGATCAGTCGTTTTAATAAGTAAAAAATTAGCATCTGATGGGTAAACATGTTGTACAAATGTAAATTCTAAAAGTTTTTTACTTAAGGTGTTACGTTGTGTAACGGTTTCTTTTATCCAGCTATTGATTTTTTCAACATCTGTTAACGCTTTCAATGCTAATTGTTGAGATGCTTCATTAATATTGTACGGTGGCTTTATCCTATTAAAGATTGTTATAATCTTTTCCGAAGCGAAGGCCATTCCGATACGTAAACCTGCCAAACCCCATGCTTTGGAAAGAGTTTGCAATACAACCAAGTTGTTGTATTCTATAAGCTCTTGGATAAATGACTTCTGGCGGGCATAATTGATATAGGCTTCATCAATAACTACTAGTCCATTGAAATTATTAAGTACGGTTTCTATATCTTCTCTATGAATAGAATTGCCTGTGGGGTTATTGGGCGAGCATATAAAAATCAATTTTGTATTTGCATCAATCGCCTCGGCGATTCCAGCCAAGTCTAATTGAAAATCTTCTGTAAGTGCCACTTTTTTTATCGCGACATCATTAATGTTAGCAGAAACTTCATACATGCCATAAGTTGGTGGCACAATAATAATATTGTCTATTGCAGGTATACAGAAGGCCCTAAACAATAGGTCTATTGCTTCATCACTTCCATTTCCTAAAAAGATGTTTCTTGGAGGAACACCTTTAATTGTACTTATCCTTTCTTTTAGTTGCAATTGTAATGGGTCGGGATACCTGTTGTAATTACTGGATAGCGGCGAACCGTATGCGTTTTCATTGGCATCTAGCAGTACGGATGCTTTCCCTTTAAATTCGTCGCGTGCGGAAGAATAAGGGGTTAGTCGTTTAATATTTTCCCTAACGAGGGTGTCAATATCTATATTCATGTCAATTATAAGAATAAAAACGGCAATCAATGTTTGTTACTTTGCGTGTTCCTAATGGTAACAGCATTTTTATGAGCTTGTAAGCCCTCCAAGTCTGCCAATGTTTCCACAGTACTTCCGATATTGTTTATTCCTTCTGCTGTTATATATTGAAAAGTGATCTTTTTTATAAAAGAGTCTACTGATACACCGGAGTATGATCTGGCAAAACTACCGGTAGGTAAGGTGTGATTAGTGCCTGACGCGTAGTCGCCAGCGCTTTCGGGAGTTAGGTGTCCTAAAAAGACTGACCCCGCGCTAATTATTTTACTAATAAGCGACGACCAATTGTCTACCGCGATAATGAGATGTTCGGGAGCATAGTGATTACTATAGTCTATGCATTTTGTTAAGTCATCGCAAAGCATAGCATAGGAATTATTAATTGCTACTTCTGCTAATGGGGCCCGTGGTAGTACGCTAATCTGTTCCCTTAAAGATACGTTTACCTGATCTATTAATTGCTGGCTATCAGTTACGAGTATGGCTTGACTATCTTTTCCATGTTCTGCCTGTGCCAGCAAATCGGCAGCAACAAATGCTGGATTACTACTCTCGTCAGCTATAACTAGCACCTCAGATGGTCCTGCTGGCATATCAATAGCTACGGAAGCATTGGCTTGTACAATTGTTTTTGCCTTGGTTACAAATTGGTTTCCAGGTCCGAATATTTTATCAACTTTGCTAATACTATGCGTGCCATATGCCATTGCTGCAATTGCTTGTGCTCCGCCGACTAAGAAAATACGATCTATTTTTAGCAATTGCGCACAGTATGCAATATACCCATTAATTTTTCCATCTGCCTGGGGAGGAGAACAGACAATAATTTCTTTGCAGCCGGCTATTCTTGCCGGAATGCCTAACATTAGAAACGTGCTGGGGAGTACCGCCGTTCCGCCAGGGACATATAAACCAACGCGTTCTATGGGACGTGGTTCCCGCCAACACGTTACGCCGGGCATCGTTTCGATTTTTTTTTCTTTTGATAACTGGCTTTGATGAAATTTAAAAATGTTATTAAACGCAATTTCCAATGCCCGCTGTGCTGTTCTATCAATGGTTGAAGCTAGGTCTTTTATTTCATCAGCTTCCAGATAAAGTTTATGGAGATTTACCTTATCGAACTTTAGGGCATAGTTAATAAGGGCGTGATCACCCTCCTGTCTGACTTTTTCCAAAATCTCTTCAACTGATTGTTGAATGGCATTAGCTGGATCTGTATTTCGGGATGTTAACTCTGCGCGCTTTTCCTGCGAGAGATCATTATATACATATGTCTTTAACATTTCAGTGATATGTTTTTAGGAATTCTATGAAGTACCGGCATGTAAATATTGTCTACATTTCGCGCTACATGATAATTTTTTCCACTGGCATAACAACAATACCCTGGGCACCCTCCGCTTTCAATCTATTTATTTTTTCCCAAAAATCACGCTCCTGTATTACCGTGTGCACTGCTACCCAGTTTTCTTCTGCCAAAGGTACAATTGTAGGACTCTTAACACCTGGCAATAACTGTAGAATGGTGTCTAAGTTGCTGCGATCTACGTTTAAAACTACGTATTTAGTTTCTTTGGCAGTAAGAACCGACTGTATACGCTGCATTAATTCCTTGACAACGCCATCCCGATCTACACCGTCTTTTCCAATTAGAATAGCTTCTGAAGATAATACTTCGGCAAAGGGTTTTAAACCGTTGCTTTTTAATGTCCCGCCAGTTGAGACAATATCACAGATTGCATCGCTTAAGCCCAAGCCGGGAGATATCTCAACCGATCCTGATATAGTACGTATGGTCGCATCGATCTTATTTTGCTGAAGATATTTCTTAAGGATTACCGGATATGAAGTCGCAATGGCTTTTCCTTCAAGGTCATGTATTTCTTGAAGATTGCTTTCGTTTGGTATAGCAATTTTTAAGGTACACTTCCCGAAACCTAAACGTTGTAAATATTGTACATTAACTTCTGTTTCATTGATGACATTCTCTCCAACGATACCGAGATCTGCTATGCCGTCTTGTACATATTCCGGTATATCATCATCCCTCAAAAAAAGAATTTCCAATGGAAAGTTTGAAACAGTGGAAATAAGGGAGCTTTTATAGTTTTCAAAATTTAAACCACAGTTTTTTAGTAGTGCAACAGATTTTTCGTTTAATCTGCCTGATTTTTGGATGGCAATTTTTAAAGGTGTCATCTAGTGGAGGTTATTTTAATTTATAAAGTTTAGTATATCTTGGCCGTAAATGCAAGATATAAATTGTAAACAGGAAAAAATTATAGGGTTTTTGTGCTTCACGTAGAAACATACTAATTACATATCGCCACAAGGGCGATGATGGAAATGTATGTGATGTGTGAAGACTTTGATCATTGTAAACAAAAATACACCTCTGCGAGGAATGGTACAAATATAGTGGATGGATTTTATTTTACAAATAAAAAATAGATTTTATTAATAAATGTATGTTGGATATATTTTTTTAATGATAAATTCATAATATATGTGTTTGCTTAGCTCCTGCCGAAAAAAGCAACCTTACGCCTATTTTATTTTTGTCTAGCTTAAATAATGTAGGATGTTTTTTTAATCTTATACCGCCAGAAAATAGTTAACCATGGTCTAGCGTGAATTACCTAGGTAACATTTTAATGTTTCGAGTATTGTTTTCATTAGGCAAATGGTGTACATTGGCAATGTAAATTCCAAGTAAGTGAAAAATGGCAGAAACAACTAACCCCAAACCCACAGCACCTATAGAAGAGACAACTTTAGAATCTGGTATTCAACATGTTAATAATCCGGTGCTTGATCTACCCCAGATAGTTAAGAAGTACCTTCAAAAGGTTACTGGATACACGCAGAAAGATAATAGTTATTATTTTACTGATGGATCTGCTACTGTTGAGGTAAAAGTGGTAAGTGACGAAATTATCCGTATACGATTGGCTCCCCATGGGCAGTTTTTAGACGATTTCTCCTATGCCGTTCCGAACCCGGATCAGCATGTTACGGTATATGCTTTTCAAGAAGATGAAAACTCATATAGCGTTAGTACCAATACCGTCACATGTGTTATAAACAAACAAAATTTTCATATCTCATTTCAAGACCGAGATGGAAAAGTGGTTAATCAAGACCAGTCGCCAATGCATTGGGAAGAAAATCCTGATTTTGGTGGCTATTACGTCTATTGCACTAAGTTAGCAGAAAGTGATGAAGCCTTTTATGGATTGGGAGATAAACCTACACATCTGAATTTAAGAGGAAGACGTTTGATAAACTGGAACTCTGATACCTACTCGTTTGCCTTCAATCAAGACCCATTGTATCGCAGTATACCATTTTATATAGGTTTGAATAAAGGAAATGCCTATGGGATTTTCTTTGATAATACGTTTAAAACCTATTTTGATTTTGCAGGAGAAGTATATGACCAAACCAGCTTTTGGTCGGAGGGTGGAGAGTTACAGTACTATTATATTCACGGGCCGCATATGATGGATGTGGTAAAACGCTATCATAGTATTACAGGTACACATTACCTGCCGCCTTTATGGGCGCTCGGGTTTCATCAATGCCGATGGAGTTATTATCCAGAAAGCAAGGTGTATGAAATAGCTGAAGGGTTTAGGTCGCGTAATATACCCTGTGACGCAATCTATCTTGACATCGATTATATGGATGGGTACCGCTGTTTTACATGGAACAAGCATTATTTCCCCAATCCTAAGAAAATGATTAAAACGTTGGCTGATGACGGCTTCAAAACAGTGGTTATCATAGATCCAGGAATCAAGGTCGATGATAATTACTGGGTATTCAAGGAAGGAAAAGAACATCGTTATTTCTGTAGAAGGGGAGATGATTACTTTATGGAAGGGCACGTATGGCCCGGAAGGTGCCAGTTTCCTGATTTTACAAACCCGGAAACCCGTGAATGGTGGGGCTCGTTATTTAAAGGATTGATAGAAGTTGGTGTCGCTGGAGTTTGGAATGATATGAACGAACCGGCAGTTTTTGGAAGAGGAACTTTCCCAGATGACGTGAGACATAACTATGAAGGGTATAGAGGATCTCATCGTAAAGCGCATAATGTTTATGGCATGCAAATGGTTCGTGCAACCTATGACGGGTTAAAAAGACTGAACCATGGCAAAAGGCCCTTTACCATTACACGTGCAGCCTATGCCGGCACCCAACGTTATTCTTCTGTTTGGACAGGAGATAATGTGGCCACTTGGGAACACCTACGTTTGGGAGTTTTACAGTTGCAAAGATTATCGGTTTCCGGGATGCCTTTTTGCGGAACAGATATCGGAGGATTTAGTGGAGAGCCAGATGGTGAACTGTTTACGAGATGGATACAATTTGGTGTTTTTTCTCCTTTTATGCGTGCCCATTCTGCTGGCGATACAAGGGAGCGAGAACCTTGGAGTTTTGGAGAAGAACTAGAAAAAATTAATAGAAAATTTATTGAACTTCGCTACAAGTTATTGCCTTATATCTATTCTGTGTTTTGGGAACATTCGAAATATGGATTCCCGATTTTAAGACCTATTACCATGCAAGAGCAGGGTGCTCTAGGAAATATAGCGCGTGAAGAGGAATTTTCTTTTGGCGATAAGATCTTGGTTTCGCCTGTAGTTAATCCCGGCCAGTCTTCCAAAACAGTTTATCTGCCGCAAGGAGAGTGGTTTCATTATTGGTCTAACAAGCTGTTTATAGGAGGTAAGGAATATGAAATTGAGACACCTCTGGATGAAATGCCTATATTCATAAAGGGAGGAGCTGTTATTCCAGAATTTCCAGTGATGCAGTTTGTAGACATCAATAATGTTGACGCATTAAAGTTGTCCGTTTATTATACTGATAAAGAAATTAATTCATTTGTTTACGAGGATCATGGTGACACATTTGCCTATGAACAGGAAATCTATCTTGAAAAAAAGTTTGTTGTAAAAGGTAACAAAAGCAGCCTGTTGGTAAACCAAAGTAAAGAAGGATTGTTTACAGAAAGGTACGAGACTTATAAATTTCATTTTGTTGGTCTGCCTTTTAAAGTAAAAAAAGTTATGGTAGATGATAAACCGACACCTATAAGCTTGATTAATAATGTGCTTAATGTACAAGTTAGTAAAGATTTTAAGCATCTTGTTATTTCCTAATGACTAAAAAAGACATATGATCATAATTGGGCCATGTGCCGGATTACTTAAGATCAAACCCTATATGAGCCATTGTAGGCGTTTGTTTTATGGGGTGTCGCGCTAATACAGACTATTAATCACTAAGAACGAAATTATGCACAGCCCCGTAGAGGTGTATTCCTTGTTTACCGAATTTGATATTACGCTTTTTCAAGCAGGTAAACATTATAAGCTTTATGAAAAATTTGGATCACATAGCTTAACGAAAAATGGTAAAGAAGGAACTTATTTTGCAGTATGGGCTCCTAATGCAAAGGCGGTTTATGTCATTGGCGACTTTAATGGGTGGAATCCGCATGCTCATCTGCTGAATATTCGTTGGGATGGTTCAGGGATATGGGAAGGATTTATAGAAGGCGTTACAATAGGGCAGCATTATAAATATTTGATTCGTAGCACAAACGGTGAGAACTTAGAAAAGGGAGATCCTTTTGCGCTTTGTTGGGAAGAGCCACCCAAAACTGCTACTACCGTTGCTACCACATGGTACGAGTGGCAGGATGAAGAGTGGATAGCCAAAAGACACCTACACAATGCTTTGGATAAACCTATTTCCGTATATGAGCTTCACTTGGGATCTTGGATAAGAGATCCTGACAAACCGGAAACAATATTGAGTTATGGGCAGGTAGCCGATAAACTTATTCCTTATATCAAAGAAACAGGCTTTACACACGTAGAGTTTATGCCCCTTATGGAGCACCCTTATTACCCTTCTTGGGGATATCAGGTTACTGGATACTATGCAGCTAGCTCACGATATGGATCCATGCAGGAATTAATGTACCTTATTGAGCAGCTACATTTGCACGACATTGGTGTGATATTGGATTGGGTGCCGTCTCATTTTCCAGGTGATGCCCATGGATTGTATAAGTTCGATGGAACGCATTTATATGAACATGCCGATCCAAGAAAAGGGTATCATCCAGATTGGAGTTCTTATATCTTTAACTATGGTCGGAATGAAGTACGGTCTTTCTTAATAAGTAATGCACTGTTTTGGTTAGACAGGTATCATATCGATGGATTGAGAGTAGACGCTGTGGCATCTATGCTTTATCTCGATTATTCCAGAAAAGAGGGAGAATGGATACCCAATGAGTATGGAGGTAGAGAAAATTTGGAGGCAGTGAGTTTTCTAAAAGAATTAAATGAGGCCGTTTATAGCCATTATCCAGACGTGCAGACGATCGCAGAAGAGTCTACGGCATGGCCCGGTGTAAGCCGGCCCACTTTTGCAGGAGGTCTCGGTTTCGGAATGAAGTGGATGATGGGCTGGATGCATGATACCTTGAATTATTTTAAGAACGATCCTATTCATCGTAAATATAATCACGGGCAGATTACCTTTAGTACTGTTTATGCTTTCCATGAAAATTTTATGTTGCCCCTATCTCATGATGAAGTGGTACACGGTAAAGGTGCTCTTATCGGCAAAATGCCCGGCGATGAATGGCAGCGTTTTGCCAATTTACGTACTCTTTACCTTTACATGTTTACTCATCCAGGTACTAAATTATTATTTATGGGGGGAGAATTTGGACAAACATCTGAATGGGATTATAATCAGTCATTAGATTGGCACCTGTTAAATTATAGACCTCACTTGGGTATGTTCAGGTTTGTAACAGCCTTAAACGAATTGTATAAAAGTCAGCCAGCTTTGTATGAAAAGAGCTTTTCTCCTGAAGGTTTTGAATGGGTTGAGCTCGGAGACCAGGATAACTCTGTTTTAATATATTATAGAAAAGGGCACGACAAGGAAAATGATTTAGTGATAGTATTGAACTTAACTCCAATAGTTAGGTACTACTACCGGGTAGGCCTACCGCATAAGGGAGAATATGAGGTGCTGCTTAATTCGGATGATGAGGTATATTATGGTAGTGGAGTAAAACAGGAAAGTATAGTTGCTGAGGCATACCACTGGATGAACAAAGCATATTCAGGAAAGTTAACATTGCCTCCATTAAGTGGTCTGGTTCTCAAGGTGAAAATTAAATAGATCTAGCCCTAATAAATTGAAATGCTAACGAATTTTGAACAAAAAAGATAAAATTAAATGCACGTTATTCATTTTGCTGCAGAATGTTACCCGGTTGCAAAAGTTGGAGGCTTAGCGGACGTACTGGGTGCCTTACCGAAATATCAACGACAGTTAGGCATCAACACATCAGTCGTTCTTCCCTTTTATGATAAGACTTTTGTTCGTACTCACTATCTCGAAAGAATTTATGAGGGGCGCATATATCAAGGTGGAGAACGGTTAAACTATGAGGTCTTAAAAGAAAAGGATGATCTCCTGGGTTTCAAGCTTTTTTTGATTCGTATACCTGGTTTGTTAGATCGTGAAGAGGTCTATAGTTATCCCGATGAGCAGGTTCAATTTTTGGCTTTTCAACATGCAGGTCTCGATTGGCTGTGTAACGCCAAGATGCTGCCGGATATTATCCATTGTCATGATCATCATACCGGACTCATTCCATTCTATATGGAGCATGCCGATCAATTTGATCTCCTAAAAGGCACACCTACAATAGCAACAGTACACAATGGGCAATACCAGGGGTGGATGGACTGGAAAATGGCAGCGTTGTTACCCGCGTTTGATACCTGGCGTTGGGGGCTATTGGATTGGAACGGGTTGATTAACCCGTTGGCGGCATTAATAAAATGCTGCTGGGCATATACTACCGTTTCCGAGGGGTATCTTTCAGAATTATATCAGGAAGCAAACGGACTGGAAAGTCTTTTTTTAGCGGAAAAAGATAAAGCGTATGGGATAGTCAATGGGATCGATACTGAACTTTGGAATGCTTCTACAGACTCCATGCTTGCTTATAACTTCAATTTAGTTAGCATTGCCAAGGGTAAAAAAACGAATAAAGAGAAGCTTTGCTCGGATTATGGTCTGAATCCATTATTGCCGCTTATTGTTTTTATTGGCCGGTTTGCTTTGGAGAAAGGAGCGGATCTCCTTGCAGATAGCATAAGATACAGTTTGGCACAACATGAAGGTGAGGTGACTTTTTTCATATTGGGATCCGGTGATCGGTCAATTGAAAGTAAGCTTGTGGAACTTTCCGAAAATTACTCCCAACATTTCGGCGTGCATATTGGTTATAATGAAGAGCTGGCACATCAGGTGTATGCTTCGGCCGATTATCTGCTAATGCCTTCGAGAGTTGAACCCTGTGGTTTAAATCAGCTATATGCCATGCGTTACGGGACTATCCCTGTGGTGCGGGCTACTGGCGGCTTAAAAGATACTGTAAAAGACATTAATATATACGATGGTTACGGTATGTTGTTTGATGAAGCATCTGTTGAAGCGGTTTTTGGAGCCATTCAACAAGCGCTTTCATTTTGGAAAGCAACAAAAAAAAGGGAGCTGGGTACACTGCGAAAAAAAATCATGAAACTCGATTTTTCTTGGGATAAATCGGCAGCTAAATATATAGAATTATATAAAAAACTAATTGAATAATATGGCTCCTAAAGTAATTTCTATTGTACTAGGTGGGGGACGGGGGACCCGCTTGGCACCACTAACAGATAAACGGTCCAAACCTGCAGTTCCTATCGCAGGTAAATACCGGTTGGTCGATATTCCTATTTCCAATTGTTTGAATTCAGGATTTAACAGGATTTTTGTGCTTACGCAGTATAACTCCGCTTCATTGAATACGCACATCAAAAACACTTATAACTTCAGTGTTTTTAGTAAAGGGTTTGTTGATATTATAGCTGCAGAACAAACGATGGAAGGCGACAAATGGTTTCAAGGTACTGCCGATGCGGTGAGGCACTCGTTGAGGTATATGGTCAATCATGACTATGATTTTATCTTGATCCTTTCCGGTGATCAACTTTATCAGATCGATTTTCAGGAAATGATCGAATATCATATTAGTAAGAAGGCGGAGATTACCATTGCTACCATTCCTGTAAATGCCAAGGATGCAACATCATTTGGAATACTTAAGTCGGATGAAGAAGGGGATATCACTTCATTTATTGAAAAACCGAGAACAGAATTATTGGTTGATTGGGCATCTGAGGTCAGCAATGAGATGAAAGATGCGGGCAGGGAGTACTTGGCATCTATGGGGATTTATGTCTTCAGTAAGGGGGTGCTGAATGATTTGCTAACCATGAATAAAGGCTTGGATTTCGGAAAGGAACTCATTCCAGATGCGATTACGGATGAAATGAAAGTAATCAGTTATCAATATGACGGTTATTGGACAGATATCGGTAATATCGATTCGTTCTTTGAGGCAAATATTGGTCTAACGGACGAGATCCCAGCGTTTAATCTTTTTGATAAGCAGAGTATTTTTACCCGCCCTAGGATGTTACCACCATCAAAAATAGCCGCCACAACGTTGTATAATGCCATAGTAGCGGATGGTTGTATTATAGCTGCTAAGCAGATAGAGCGATCCGTTATAGGTGTGCGATCACGCATAGGAAGCGGTACGGTTATTAAAAACACCTACATGATGGGCAGTGATTTCTATCAGAACTTAGAGGAACTCGAGGATGCTAAGCAACAGCATAAACCAATTATCGGTGTAGGAGAGAACTGTTATATTGATACAGCGATCTTAGACAAAAGCTGCTTTATCGGTAATAATGTTCAGATTAAAGGTGGGGCACATCTTCCTGATGGTGAGTTTGAAACTTATACTATTAAAGATGGTATCATTGTTATAAAAAAACGTGCTATAATTCCCGATAACACCGTTATAGGTGAATAGCTAAATTGTTTTTGATATAAAGTACAAAATATTTGTTCCCATTAACGACTATTTTGTACTTTTGTTTTTTAATGGAAGTTCATTACGACGTACTTCATTCCTTTTACAAATTTATAACCCGTCCGGTTGTTATAATTCAAATTTTTCTTAGTATAATGCAAGCAGCCCTGAGAAAGGGAAAGCTATCATTTTATATCATCAAAACCTTTTCTTTTTTACATGGATAAAATATTGGTAAAATCAGCAACGTTGGTATTTCCTGGACACGATAGACATGGCCAAGCGGTAGATGTGTTGATTGTAAACGGTGTTGTTTCAAAGGTAGAAGGTGGGGATGCGATTCATGATGAGCATGCCCTTACAATTGATGGAAAGCATCAATATCTATCACCAGGCTTCTTTGATTTAAATGTTAATTTTGGTGAGCCGGGTTTGGAAACTAAAGAAACGATAAGTACAGGTTGTACAGCGGCTGTTGCGGGAGGCTATACGGGTTTAGCTGTTCAGCCCAACACCGTCCCAGCCCTACATAGTAGAGGGGAGATAGCAATGATCGTTAATTTAGCAAAGGGCAATCTTGTTTCTGTGTATCCCATTGGAGCGATCAGCAAAAATAGGTCGGGCGATGATTTAGCAGAACTTTATGATATGCAGCAGGCGGGAGCAGTGGCTTTTAGCAACGGCAATAAGAGTGTACAACAGGCGGGTCTTATGAGTAGAGCTTTGTTGTATTGTAAGGGTTTTGAAGGTTTGGTGATGTCGTACGCTGAAGATGCCAGTATTGCCAATGGAGCAAAAATGAATGAAGGTATCACAAGTACTTTTTTAGGAATGAAGGGCAATCCAAACCTTGCGGAGGAGTTAATGGTATCGAGGGACTTATACTTGGCTGCTTATAATAATGCCCCGATACACTTCAGCACCATATCTACGAAAGAAAGTGTTGAGTTGATTCGTCTTGCGAAAAAAAAGGGAATAAAAGTTACATGCGATGTCGCGGCGCATCACTTAGTACTTACTGAAGAATCGGTGAGTGGTTTTGATAGTAATTATAAGGTGAGTCCACCGCTTCGGACAGATGACGACGTTAAAGCGCTAAAGGATGGTTTGCTGGATGGAACGATCGACGCTATAGTATCGCAACATACTCCACATGAAGTAGAATTTAAAAAGGTAGAATTTGAAATAGCCAAGAACGGGATTATTGGTTTACAAACTGTTCTGCCTCTTTTATTGAAGGCAGGTTTGCCCGTAGACTTAATTGTTGAGAAACTTGCTATTGCTCCTCGTGCTATTTTGAGATTAGCGCCACCTACATTGGCAGAAGGTAGTGACGCAAATTTCGTGTTGTTTAATACCGAAGAAAGTTGGACCTTTGATGCTTATACGAATCGTTCAAAAAGTACGAACAGTCCGTATTATGGCTCAATACTGAAAGGAAGGGTCAACCTAGTACTTAATAATAAACAGGTTTACAATAGCAACCAAGAATAATATAAAATATGGATAATCGTATTGCTAAGGCATTGAAAGCTTCACTTTCAGCGTATAAGGAAAATGTTCAAAATGAAATAGAAGATGTTGAAGCGGAACTGATAGCTGTATTTGAAAGTGAAGAGAGTTATATGCAAAAAGTTGAACTGCTGGATCAATTTTTTGATAATCATCCTGTTTATGACGCGCTCAGGGAAATTACTTTTGATTTATTACTAATGAACTTCTTTGCGGCAGATGTGAGTAAGTTGGAAGAAGATTATTTGGAATCGGAGGAATGGGAATTTATTGAAGAGCAAACTATTGACAGAGGAACCGAACTGTTGAACCTCTTATTATACTTACGTGAATGCCTCGACGAAGATTTGGAGCCTGAGTTGGATGATTTCCTGAAGGAGTTTCTGCTGGTTGATGAAGATGAGTTTCAGGATGAGTACCGCATTTATGAACCCTTGCTCGCGAATCAGATTCTAATAGAAAGCAGCTTTCAGGAAATTTACAAGGTTGCTGATAAGATTGAGGAGAACCAGGAATTGGTTGAGTTATTTTATCCTATAATGAGCTTTTTTATGGAAAAAGAGCCAGATAAAAAGCAACTTGAAGAGTACACGCACATCAGCAATAACCGTGCTTTTGATACGGCGATTTACGCATTAATTATCGCTTATTACCAAAAATAAATTGATTATGGAAAATAATGAAAGTGCATTACGAAGAGAAGGGGCCTTTATGGGGCTTTCCCTGGGTGTATTGGTGGTCGTTTTAACTATTTTACCCATGTACTACTATGCTTCGAGTTCATCATTTTGGACGGTTATTATAGGTCCCGTTATTACAGGTTTTTTGTTTCCTTTAGTAATTGCTATCTTATTTACCTTTCGGTTAAGAAAAAAAATAGGAGGTTATTGGAGCTTTAAACAAGCTGTAGTTAGTATTTTTATGATGTTGCTTGTCGCGGCGGCTATTTCCTCTTTCACCGGATTTGTTTTTGAAAAGTATGTGGAACCGGAAATGCGTGAACGCTATATGCGTAATATCGCAAATAATTCGATCGAATTTATGGAACGGTCAGGTGCGGATGCTGAGCAAATCGATGCGCAAATAGAAAAGATAGATGAGCAAATCGCACAAGCTGGAGAAGTAAATATTACCAATACACTTAGGGGGTTGGGGATTTCCATCATTGTAGTATTTGTGCTTGCCTTAATTTTTGCGGCATTGTTTAAGAAAGAACGGCCCATATTTCAAAGCTCGGATAATGATCCAATAGATCAGCAGTAAAAGACTATACAGCTATGGATATATCTATCGTAATACCTTTATACAATGAAGTAGAATCGCTGCCAGAATTATTAGCTTGGATTAGGCGAGTAATGATAACACATAGTTACAATTACGAAGTCGTGATGGTAGATGATGGTAGTACAGATGGATCTTGGCAATTAATTGAAATGCTTAAAGATAGTTACCCGGAGATATATGCTATAAAATTCAGAAGAAATTATGGGAAGTCTGCCGCATTAAATGTTGGTTTTGCAGCTTCTTCCGGAGAGGTTGTCATAACTATGGATGCCGACCTTCAAGATAGTCCGGATGAAATTCCTGCTCTTTACTCCCGCATGAAGGAGAAAGATCTGGATTTAATATCTGGTTACAAACAGAAACGTCATGATCCACTAAGTAAAACTGTACCTACTAAGGTGTTTAACGCAGTAACCAGAAAAATGTCAGGTATTGCGAATTTGCATGATTTTAATTGCGGATTGAAGGCTTACCGCAAAGAGGTGATCAAGAGTATTGAAGTATATGGGGAAATGCATCGATATATACCAGTTATTGCTAAATGGGCTGGATTCACCAGAATAGATGAGCAGGTGGTAAAGCATTATCCTCGAAAATATGGGACTACAAAATTTGGTTTTAGTAGGTTTATTAATGGGTTCTTAGACCTGTTGTCCATCTTTTTTGTTGGGAAATTTAGTAAGAGGCCCATGCATTTTTTTGGCACCATGGGGGTGTTAAGCTTTTGCGGTGGTTTTTTTATAACACTCTGGCTCATATTTGATAAGTTAATTAGTATCGCGAAGGGTAGTACTTATCGAAATATTACAGATCAACCTTTATTTTACATAGCCCTAGTTGCCATTATTATCGGCTTTCAATTATTTCTGACCGGATTTGTATCGGAACTCTTATCACGTAATGCGAATGATCGCAATCATTATCAAGTAGAAAAAGTGATTTAATTCAAGGATACCATCTGTATGTTTTTTTCTATTATAATTCCCTTATATAATCGTCCTCAGGAAATTGATGAACTGCTTTTTACTTTGGAACAACAAAACTATCGGCTATTTGAAGTACTTGTTATCGAAGATGGTTCGACGGTAGACGCCAGAGCTATTGTTGATAAATATAAAGGTAAGCTAGACGTTCATTATTATTTTAAATCTAATGAAGGGCAGGGGTTTAGTCGGAATTTTGGATTTGAGCGCGCTAAAGGGGATTATTTTATTGTATTTGATTCCGACTGTTTAATTCCTGTTGACTACCTTAAAACAGTAAAAGAGTTTTTAGCAGAGCAGAAACTCGATGCTTATGGAGGCCCAGATGCGGCGCACGAGTCTTTTACGCCCATACAAAAAGCCATCAGTTACGCGATGACTTCACCTTTTACTACGGGTGGGATCAGGGGTAATAAAAAACATGTCGGGCAATTTCATCCGCGGAGCTTTAATATGGGTGTCTCAAGGACCGTTTGGGAAAAGGTAGGCGGTTATAAATTGACCCGTTTAGGAGAAGATATAGAATATAGTATCCGTATTCATGAGGCTGGATTTAAGATAGGCTTAATCCCCGAGGCAAAGGTGTTTCATAAAAGGAGAACAGACTTTATCCAATTTTACAAACAACTGCATTTCTTTGGTCGCGCTAGGATTAATATATATAAGCATTTTCCTGCTGAATTAAAGTTGGTGCATTTTTTCCCAACACTCTTTACCTTATTTATCGGGCTGACCCTTGCACTCAACATCTTAGAAACACTACATATAACCTTAATCCCTTATTTGACGTTATGGGCTAATTTAACATTAGTTTGCTATGTTTTGTTATTGTTTTTTCACGCCTGGCTAAAGACGCAATCGGCCAGTGTTGGTCTGCTAAGTGTTGCAGCTGCTTTTATCCAGCTAATAGCCTATGGTATGGGGTTTTTACAGGACTTTTGGAAGCGGGTGATCAAGCATAAATAGTATCCCTATTCCAAAGCCTTGATTTTTTTTGTTAAGTCTTCAATATCAAATGGTTTGGCAATATAATCGTCTGCACCAACTTCAAAGGCGATTTTTTTACTTTCTCTACTAGCCGAAAACATGATCACAGGTATGTTAGCTGTTTCTATATTTCTTTTTAACATGCGAACGATTTCATCGCCCATTAGCACGGGCATCCAAATATCAATTAGCAGCAGGTCGGGTTTTTCAGACTTAATCCTTGAGATCAGGCGTGCACTATCAGGTTCCAGTAAAACTTGGTACCCATAGCTTTCCAGCAACAAACCTGTAATATCTAAAATGCCTTCATCATCATCACATATCATTATCTTTTTTATCATGGTATTTACGTTTAAGAGGTAAAGTAAAACTAAATGTAGCTCCTTGGCCTGCAGTACTTTCTACCCATAAGGACCCGCCATGGTTCTTAATAATTTGGTCACTCACATATAAACCGGTCCCTATACCCGGGTATTGCTTTTGTATCTCATCTACACGGAAAAAATTTTCAAATATCTTTTCCTGGTTATGGTAATCCACTCCTAAGCCATAATCCGTAATCGCCACCTTTATGAAATCGCTTAGTCTAGAAAGATGTATGTTGATATTACCGCCCTTTGGTGAGAATTTCACCGAATTCTTTAAGAGATTTAATATAACCTGTTCCAGACGCTTTTTGTCTCCTACATAATAATTACTTGCGAAGCCGCTGATATTAAAGGTGTATTTCGCGTGGGTTAGGTGAAGCTTTTTTACCACCTTAAAAATCATGGCATCTAAGTTAAAAGCTTCCATGGAAAGGCGAATTTTTCCAGATTTAATCTTGGATACATCGAGTAGATCGGTTATCAGATGTTCCAACTTATCAACGTACTCCTTCGTTTTTATCAATGTGTTTTTTAACCTTGCATCACTGCTATCAGGTAGCATTTTTTGACTTAACTGTAAACAAGCCATAATCGTTGTCAATGGTGTCTTTAATTCGTGACTAGCTGCACTTAAAAAATCGTCTTTTCGTCTTTCTATTTCTTTTAATTCTGAAATATCTTCTATTGCCAAGATAATCTGTAACGTGTCGTTCGTATAACGAACGGCACTGGCATTGCAACTTAACGTCTTCTTCCCTACATTCGGAAAGGTATGTTCAAGGAGATAATTTTGGATGTTTTTGTCTTGTTTTATTAGCTTATCAAAGAGGTTCCTGATAGCCATTGTGTCCCACCTTCCGTTTCCCAGTTGATAGATTGATTGGTTGACTACCTCGTCTTCCGCAATATGGAACATCTTGAGAAATGACGGACTGGCCGTCGTAATTTTTAAATCCTCATTCAATATTAATAGCGCCTCGTTCATGGTATTAAGAAAGGCACTTAAATAGTTATTGTTTGCTAGGACATTCTCAGTTTCTTTGATGTGTTTTTCTATTTTTAATCGCTCTACTCTCAACTGTTGTTCAACCAGTCGCTGGTGAGTAATGTCATTTTGAACACCTATATAATAAATTACCTGATTTTGAGCATTTTTTATCGGTTTTAGATGTAATTCATTCCAAAACAGTCTGCCGTCCTTTTTATAGTTCCTGATGGCGACATTACATTCTTTCCCTTCACTGATCGCTTGTTTTATAACAGCTCGTTCCTCCTCGTTATCGTCATTCCTTTGGAGGAATCTACAGTTGCGTCCAATGACCTCATCTCTGGAATATCCGGTTAGATCTTCAAAAGCTAGATTGCAGTAAACGATAGGATTATCAGGCTGTGAACAGTCTGTAATAATCATACCTGCCTTCGTGGTATTCAGCGCTGCAAGAAGTAAGCTTAATTCCTGATTAGATGAATGGGCAGAAAATGAAAATTTATTGTCGTCAACATGCTTCATATAGTTAACACTTATGACCAGCCTCCTTAACCGCGATAAAACAGGTCGGCCTGTATTAAAAAATAGTCATTCCTTCTTTTTTATTCGTATAAAGTAAACTATGCAAACTTCAAACCAAAATAGGCCTAATATGATGAATATATGACTTCACAATGGGTCTATGTACAGCATTGCATCTAATAGTCGATCGGCCTTGGAAATGAGTTTTTTGATCATATGAAATAACGACGTAATGCAAAAGTGAAAATAACAGAAAAATGATAAAGCTATTGGCCGTTTAAAATCAATCACTTGCGCGTTTAAAGCCAGCGTAAGTGTAAATAGACTAAGTTTTGGTAAAGTATTTGTTCATAACGACATACTTATTGAGTGTTTATAGCCGTTATTCTTCTAGTTGCTTTGAACAATAATAGAATAGGGTTGGGTTATTCTTAATAGTGCTTAATAGCTTTTGACGGAAAATAACAATAGTTAATGAAGAATATTCTTTGCGTTGATGATGACGCAGATTTTGCTGAGATGATTACTGAGGTTCTTAAACCTGAAGGATATCAGGTGAAAGTTGATACAGGAAGGAATATGCATAATATCCTTCGAACAGAAAAATACGGACTTATATTATTGGATGAACAGCTTATGTGGATGTGGGGCAGTGATCTGTGTTTAGAATTAAAGCAAAATCCCGAAACCAAACATATTCCTGTTGCATTGGTTTCTGCGGCAGATGATATCGCAAAAATTAAGGATAGATGTGGTGCGGAGGCCTTTGTAAGAAAACCTTTTGATATTTCGCATCTGGTTACTGTAGTAGACCAACTGTATTTATTTCAGGAATAAAATAATGTTGTAATCTTGTAAAGTATTAAATTTACAGTAAAAAATCATGAACGGTCAGCATAGAAAAGACATTTATCCTGGTTTGGAAGTAGCCATTATTTTGAAAAAAGATCAGCGAAGTGGCCATTTAACCTATGGTTGTGTAAAAGATATTTTGACCTCTTCGAGTTTCCATTCTCGAGGTATTAAAGTGAGGCTGGAGGATGGACAGGTAGGTAGGGTGGCAGAAATAATGGGCAATGAGTGAGCACGGGAACAGTTGTTAAACAAGGCAAAAAGGGGGGAATAGAAATACTCCTTTTTGCCTTGTTTTTGATAAATATCTAATTATGACTTATTTGCCTTGTTTGTACGTCACCACTTCCCGCAATGATGATAGAATAAATTTTTTCGGGAGCAAAGGCAGTAACCGATACATCTTTGTAGTCGGAGGTGCCGGTTGGGGCTATTCTCAACGCAGTAATGGAGGGGTCTATTTCTATAAAACTACTTACCGAATTATAGGCTACATTACTTGCCAAGACAACCCCTGCGGAGGTATAAATATCAACTGCTTCAGGCAGAACGTCACTTACATGTATAAATCGAATTTTTGCCCGATCATTTGCGGGTTCCTCTATGTTGTCATCGATAGATACAATACGGGTGTTCTCTCCGGAACCCGCCAGTACAATAGAATAATGTAGGTCTCTTTCTAAATTTACTTCACCAGAGGCATATATGTTTTCCGTACCTATGTTTTTAAACTCAGCAGTTAGGTTATCTCCCGCAGTTGTCATGATATAATCGGTAGCAGAGCCAAAGGCAACAGCTTGGTCACCAGTAATTTTGTTGTTAGCAAGGTAGAAATCTTGATCGTTTGAACCTTGCGAAGCATTGATTATTTTGATATTCGTATTCCCTCCAACATCTATATCATTTTCCTTCGAACAAGAAATTGTCAAGGCCGAAATTGCCAGAATAAATGCACCATTTAGAAAAATTTTCATACTTCTTTTTTTTGTTTTCATGTTTTTATTTTAGGTAAAATATTTTCCTACATTGCAAGTACTAGGCCGTTTTGTCATCTTAAAGTATAAATAACGTGTAATCGGTTGCTTTATAGTGTTTTGTAAATGTTACGTGTATGTTAACAATAAAAAATATTATGTCTTTTTTTTGGGACGTTTATAGGCGATGCTCTTACATGTACAGGTCTTTGTTGATTTTTTTCTAAAAAACACTGTCTCCAATGGCCAGAGATAGGCTGATAAAATGTTTATATGGGTTTTTATAAACCGCATATAAAACATTTTATCTAAGTTTGTTAGCTATAAAGTAGAGCATTTTTTGCATGCAAAACTACATACTCTTCATAGATACAGAAACCACAGGGCTTCCCACAAACTGGAGTGCTCCCCATAGTGCTAGTGACAAATGGCCTGCTGCTGTGCAGGTTGCATGGATGATATATGACGCCGGAGGGCAGATCATAAAACGAGAAAATTATTACATTAACAACAACGATATACCTATAAGCAAGCAGGCGGAGCTTGTACATCATCTAGATATAAAATTCTTGACTCAATATGGCCGCTCAAGAGCATTTGTTATGGAATTACTTGCCAAAGATTTGATGATGTATGAACCTTTGGTAGTTGGGCATTTTGTTGAGCTGGATTTTCACGTTATAGGAGCAGATTTTCATAGATGTAATATAGTGAATCCAATGAGACATATGCCATTGTTTTGCACTATGCTGATCAGTGCGAAGTATGCAAGAAAACCTTGGGTTAAGTATCTTAAGTTAAACGAGCTCTATCACGAAGTTTTAAGTAAGGATTTGATAGACTCACATAATGCAGCTGCTGATGTCGAGGCAACAGCACTATGTTTTTTCGCCCTTCAAAGGAGGGGGGATATTACTGAAGAAGTTATAAAAGACCAACAAAAGAAAATTAATGAGCGTGGAACTAAAGTGATGCATAAGAAGAACAATATAGGCATCCTTCTAATAGGAATGCTTTTAATGCTGTTTCTCTTATTCGTTATTTATCTGAAATTCAATAATATTATATGACCGATCGCAAACAAACGTTGTTTCAGGAAAACTATCTAATATCTAATCAACTTTACTCAAAAAAGATTGGGCAACTGGCTTATAGGAATATTGTTTATTGTAAAGGGACTACTCCGGTTTACGAAGCGGCCAGAATAATGGCTTCTAACAAAGTGAGCTGTTTGTTTATTACAAGTGAAAGTAACCATATTGATGGTTTTGTGACCGATTTAACGCTTCGAGACAAGGTGATTGCACGACAGGCTGATTTAAGTAAACCAATTTACTATTTTATGGATAGGACGATCCTTTCGGTCAACACAGATACCTATGTTTACGAAGCCCTGCTGTTGATGTACGAAACCAAATCACGTTATTTACTTATTACACTTGATGATCAATATGTAGGTTTTTTAAGTCGTAATAAGCTCATGACGGAGCTTGCGCAATCACCGTTGGTATTTATACAATCGGTAAAATCTTCTCGAAGTAGTGAGGAATTAAAGGATAAATGGGCGCGGGTACCTTTTATCGTGGATCAGTTGCTGAGTAAAGGTGTACAGGCCGAAATTGTTAATCAGTTGATTACAGTTATAGCAGATACGATTACGCAGCGTGTGGTGGAAGAGGTTTTGCAGGAAAAGGGACCTGCGCCAGCTAAATTTGTTTTTATGGTGTTAGGTAGTGAAGGGAGGAAAGAGCAGACACTAAAAACTGATCAGGATAACGCACTGATTTATGAAGATATGGTGGATCAGTATAGAATTGAAGTGCGGGATTGGTTTCTGGATTTTGCTTCTAAAGTCTCTGAACGACTGCATGATATTGGTTTTGCCTATTGTACAGGTGGGTTTATGGCAAGTAACCCCCAATGGACACATTCATTGTCCCATTGGAAGAATAATTATAAAAAATGGATGGAAGATGCCTTACCAGAGACAGCAATCAAGTTTTCGACTTTTTTTGATTGTAGATTTATTTATGGGGAAATAGCTCTTATGCAAGAGTTACGTGATTTTTTAGACGTGGAATTGCAGCAACCTTTGGAGAAATTTTTTGTGTATCTAGCAAAGAATGCCTTACAGTATATTCCACCTTTAGCGTTCTTTAAACCTATAAAGACGATTACTGTGGCGGGGAAAGAAGTTTTCGATATCAAGAAGGCGATGACCCCTGTTGTGGATTTGGTACGGGTATACGCTTTAAGAAACCGTATTTTTTTAGAAAATACCGGTGAACGAATGCAAATGCTCCGGGATATGGGCGTTTTTTCAGAAAAGCAATTCAAGGAGTTAAACCAATCGTATTATTATCTCATGACCCTGCGATTGAAAAATCAAGCTAAGCAAATGATTGTCGATAAACAGACGCCCAACAATTATATTGATATAAAAAATATCACCCGTATAGAACGGGCAACATTAAAAGAAATATTTAAGACCATAGAGAATTTTCAGGCAGGTATTCGTATCAAGTTTACCAATAGTTTGTTAGGATAACATCTAATCAGATAAGGGCATTTAACAGTAAGACACCTACTAAACCAACTAATGCTACCAAAAATTCCATAGCAGACCACGATAATACGGTATCACGTATACTCAGATTGAAATATTCTTTAAACATCCAAAAACCAGAATCGTTCACGTGTGAAAAAGCGAGACTACCCGCTCCGACAGCCAGAACCATTAAATTGGGGTCTGTTCCTGTGGATGCTATAAGCGGAAGAATCATGCTCCCGGTTGTTAAACCAGCCACGGTTGCGGAGCCCACACATGCCCTGATAATAGCAGCAATGAACCATCCAAGTGCGAGAGGAGGAATAGGCAGTGACTGGAGGGAAGAAGCAATATCTTCACTTACGCCTGTATCGGTAAAAATCTGTTTGAGTGCTCCAGAACCTGCAATGATTAAGATAATAGCGGCTACATCTTTAACAGCTATTGTACAGCTGGTCATAATAGTTTCGATGCGATTACCTTGTAGAATACCTAAAGAAAAAAGCGCATAAAAGAATACTAACATTAAGACAATGGAAGGGGATCCAAAAAATAAAAAAAGTTTATGCAGATAAGTGCCTTCCGGTGTTAGCCACTGCATAACAGTGGTAAATATCAGTAAAATAACCGGTAGCAAGGCAGTGAAGAAGCTATTCAAAACGCCAGGCAGTTGTTCTTCCGGTAGATCTTCCGCTATAAAAGTTTTCAGAGGTTCGGAATGTATTTTTTTTAAAAATTGTGCTAAAAAAGGACCAGCAACTATGATAGCAGGTATCGCAAGACAAAAGCCATATAATAATGTTAGACCCATATTTGCTCCAAACTGTACAACTAATGCCGAAGGAGAGGGGTGGGGCGGTAAATAGCCATGCGTTACCGATAACGCGGCCAGCATGGGTAAACCAATAAAAACAGCAGGCAGCTTGTACTTATAGGTTACCGAAAAGATAAGTGGAACCATTAATACGAAACCGACGCCGTAAAACAAGGGTATACCTACAATGAAGCCAACTACCATCATTGCCCACTGAATATTTTTTGCCCCAACAATATTCATCATGGTAGTAGCTATGCGTTGCGCAGCACCGCTTACCGCAATGATTTTACCGAACATGGCACCAAAAGCAATGAGTATAACCAAGGATGATAGCATATCACCAATACCTTTTTCCAGTGAGCTCGCTATTTGCTCAACCGGTAAGCCCAGCAATACTGCAGCTAAGACGGAGGCGACTAAAAATGAAGGGAATGGGTGTATTTTAAAAACGCTAATAAGAAGAACAAGTACTACAATGCATAGTGCGATACAAATTAGGGTCATATGGTTTCTGTTTTTGTGTTGCTTCGGCGTTCTAAACCGTATTTGTGAAGCGTTTCATAATAAAAAGGTCAAGTTACAAAAATAATGGAAAAAATGCTTGGCATTCACGAGTGCCAATAAAAATAAATGGAATAATATATCCTGTCCTAAAATTTTACAGATAAAAAATAGGTGCGACTTGTTGTTGAGTTAGATCGCTGTTAATATCGGATTTTCAGACTAAACAGCAAAAATTGAATAATTAAAAAAACAGGCGGAACAACGCATAATTGTTCCGCCTGTTTATGAAATTAATACCCAGGATTTTGTTGTAAATTAGGGTTAATTGCAATCTGGGTATTTGGTATTGCATATAACTCTTTGTTGGGATCGTTACCTGGTGTATGATCCCACCAAGACGCTGTGGTGAATTTTCCAAATCGGATGAGGTCGGTTCGCCGCTTTCCTTCAAAAATAAACTCTCGTCCGCGCTCAGCTAATAATTCATCCAATGTTAAGGTAGCTGTTGTATATTGCGCTTCTGGCCAGTCTTCGGTTGAAAAAGCACGTCTTCTGCTTTCATTGATCAGGTTAACAGCTTCTTGTGTCGCAGTTCCTCCATTTTTACGCATGATTGCCTCGGCTTTATTGAAATAGATTTCCGTTAAACGATAGATGATATAGTGGTTCTCCAAATAATTCTCGTCGCTTAGAGTCCCCGATTTATATTTATGAAAGCGGGCACCACTGTTTTCCTCACCTTCTGCCATACTCCCTTCACTGGTGGTGTCACCTTCACTTTCCCTTCGAATGCTGTTTACTATTATGAAAGGTTGGCCGTCGTATTCTTCCGTACCCAATACTGGTGTTGTGGTGCCATATCTATACTGAGGTCCAAATAGAAACCATTCTTCTTTGCGAAGATCGTTTTCCGCGTAAGCATCAAAAGCCGTAGGTACAACAACAAACGCGTTGATTCCACCGTAACCTACATTTAAAACTTCTCGCATATAATCATAGCCCGACAACATAGAAAAGTCAATACTAAATCCTCCTTTCCGGCTGTAGGCAAACTGAAACAAATTTTCGGGGGAGCGCTGATTCGTATTACTGAAGTTCTGTTTCAGATCATCAGCTAAATTCGGTCCGCCAGCCAGGCCACCGCCATCTCCATTGATAACTTGATCACATGCGGCGATACATTCATCCCACATAGCTGTGCCAGTCCATTTTTCAGCATTAAGGTATAATTCTGCCAACGTAGCATAACCTGCCGCCTTTGAGACGCGACCGATGAGCTCTTCAGAAAGTGGAAATAGCTGTGGGACGTATTCTTCCAACTCTGTTTGGATGAATTCGAAAACCTCTGCCCGTGCTTTGGTTTCGGGGTTGTCAATGCTTTCAGCAACTTCGATGGCGATCGGTACATTGCCCCATAAGTCCATGATTTTCATATAGTGATAAGCACGTAAAACCCTTAACTCTGCAATAATAGCTGATAGCTCTTCCTGTTCCATTCCTATTTCCTCTGCATTGACAGCCTCAATATTTTTCAATGCATTGTTTACATAGCCTACTCCGGTCCACATGAGTATCCATGTTTGCCGCATACGTGTTTCATTGTCTGTCCAAGTGTGGTAATGCTGTCTAAAATGGTCTCCGGCGTCATAACCATGTCGGCCTTTCTGTGGCCATGCCAATTGATCTGCAGATAATTCATTGTGGTAATAATAACCTTCACCTGCGTTCAGACCGAGCCAGGCCTGCATATGTGTGAAAGGACGTAGAGCGGCTTGTAAAACTTCTCTTCTATTGTTAAGGAATTCATCTTCCCTGATCTCGCTATATGGGTTTTCATCAAGCTTTGTACATGCTTGGAAAGCAATCAGACATGTACTGATTAAGCTGATAGAAATTGATTTTTTTATATAATTTCTCATTTTTCTTCTTAATTAAAATCCAATATTTAAGCCTAAAGTCCAAGAGCGTGTGCGTGGATAAAAGCCTCTACCATCTATCCCTGCCGTGAAGCCTGTGTCTTGAAGTTCCGGATCAATACCGCTATAACCAGTAAAGGTTGCGATGTTTCGTCCGGTAGCGTAAATTCTAAGGTTTCTTATATAGTTGGAATTAAGCTTGAAATTATAACCTAAAGTCACATTATCGATCTTCATGAAATCACCTTTTTCAATATAATAATCAGAATATTGAGGGTCATCATCCAATTCATCGTGTGTAGTTAAAGCACTTTCAAAGATGTTATTTGGCAGCCATTTCTGATTACCAAAGTACATTTCTTTTGTGTTTAGGATGTCAAAGCCGAATTTACCTCTTAAAAAAATGGTAAGGTCGAAATTTTTGTAGGTCAATCGGTTGCTGATGGAGAGGTTGTATTTCGGTACCCCATTGCCAATAACAGTTAAGTCATCTGCGTTCATTTCGCCCGCTGTTCCTACTGAACCATCTGCTTTATGAAACAACCATTGGCCACCATCTGTAAAGCCAGCAAAACGTTTTCCAAAGAAATTACCCACTTTACCACCTTCTTCCAATCGAATAGCATTACCTAAGTTTCCAGGCGAAGGAAGTCCTCCAAATTCTAAAAAGTTGGCTTGAAATACATCGCTTGATAGTTTGTCTAATCTATTGTTTTGTACACTTCCAATGACATCAACAGTCCAATTCAAGTTCTCGTTTTGAATAGGTGTTCCACTCAATAAAAGTTCAACGCCTTTATTACTGATAGAACCTACGTTGGTCATGATCAGATCACGCACGTAACCGGGTTGCTGTGCATTATATTCGTACAACAAGTCATTCGTTGTACGGTTGTATACATCGATCGTACCCGAAATTCTGTTTTCCAGTAAGGCAAAATCTAAACCAAAGTTCCATTCAGCTTTACGCTCCCAGCGGAGATCTGGATTGGCATTTCTTGATGGGCCAAAGGTTTGATAGTATACACCATTTTGTGGATAAACACCACCGGTGCCTAAGGTAAGTAACGATTGATAATTTGCAATATCCTGATTGCCCGTTATACCATACCCCGCTCTGAATTTTAGATTATTGAATATGTCGAGATCACGGATAAAATCTTCTTCGCTCAACGTCCATCCAACCGATGCAGCGGGAAAATTACCCCATTTATGATTAGCACCGAATCTTGAGGAACCTTCACGTCTTAAAATGAACTGAGCAGAATACTTCCCTAGATATGAATAGTTAACACGTCCGAAAAAGGCAACCAATGTATTATCGTCTTTAAAACTGCCCATGCCGGGTCTTGGAAGTTGGGTGTTGTTTATAGCGCTACCTCCTCCTAGGTCCCAGTCTAAAGTGGCGTCTGTAGTAAAGCCATTATTATCGACGTTAAAGCTTTCAACCGTTGAATACTGATAACTGTACCCCAAAGTGGCGTTAATCGAATGGTCATCGGCTATAGTGGTTGTGTAATCTATAGTCGGTTCTACCGTTTGGGTCCAGGATAAGAAATTGTATTTGGCGGCGTAGCCCATCCCTTGGTATTCAGAAGCTTCTCTTTGATCCCAATCATTAACAGAGCGGTAGCGTCTATCGTTATATTGATTCCGCAAATAAGAACCAAAAATTGAGGCCTTCAACCCCTCGGCGATATCTAATGTAAAAGTGGCATCACCACTTAGGGTTGATTGGTTTCTTTCGAATATGCGGTTTTCTAACCTGGCTACCGGATTATAATTGTTAAAGCCTTGTGTTTCCAGGAAAGATCCATCGGGATTCCGGAGTGGAGCAGTAGGATTTCTCTGTATGGCTTGTTCGAAGTCACTCCCTGTTGTTGTTCCATAATCAGCAGCATTTACGTCATCATTTACACCACCACCAAGCAGATCAGCCTTATTTAAATTAGCCGCCAAATTAAACTGCATTGTCAAACGATCTTGTAAACCCGTTTGATTGATGTTTATACGCCCACCAAATTGTTCGCGACTATTTCTTTTGGCTATTCCTCTGGCATCGTTATAATATAAAGATGCTCTGTAGTTGGTTTTGTCGCTTCCGCCAGAAGCAGCGAAATTATGGTATTGGCTTAGATTATTTTTATTGATCAATTCATCATACAAATCTGTTGATCCACCTAGATCCAAATTTTGGCCAATCGTACCTTGGTTAATCAGGTCTCTAAATTGGGAAGCTGATAAATAATCTGGTTTCCGATCCACGGCTTCATGTTGTAAATAGGAAGAATAGTCATACCGGGGATCGCCTGCTTTTCCTTTTTTTGTTGTGATCAAGATAACTCCTGCGTTCCCCCTTGTGCCGTATATAGCTGCTGCTGAGCCATCTTTTAGTACAGAGAAAGATTCAATGTCATCCTGTTGTATCAAATCCAGATTACCACCGGGGATGCCATCAACTACAATTAAAGGCATTGTGCCTCCTACCAGTGAATTGATGCCACGTAATTGAATGGATGCGCTGGAATTAGGATTATTACCTTGGGTTCTCGTGATATTCAAGCCAGCAACTTTACCTTGAATAAGATCCATTGGAGAGCGGGCGCCGCCTTCGTTGAAATCCTCTGCGGTGACGTTAGCTACTGCAGAATTAATTTCATTCCTTTTTTGCGTGCCATAACCTACAACAACAACTTCTTCTAAGTTGTTGCTTTCTTCCCGAAGCGCGATATTTACAACAGTACGCTCGCCAACGTCTTGCTCTGCGCCTAAATAACCGATGTAGCTGAATACCAATACATCATTTGGTGTCGCCTCTATGGTAAAGCGTCCGTTTTCATCTGTTGTAACACCTTTGTCGCTTCCTTTAATCAATACAGAAACGCCAGGTAAAGGTGCTTGGTCTGTGTTACTGGTTACCACCCCAGTTATCTGTTGTTGACGTTTCTTAGTTTCTACAAGGTGTGTTGTGTTGTTTAAACTCACAGCCATCGCTTGCTGCCCGGATAGGTTGCTCGCGAGGGCAACTATCAGGGCCGAAGCGCTTGAAATGAGTGTCTTTTTAAGAGGTCTGTTTTTTTGATAGGTCATAAATGTAATTCATATTTATACATAATTGGAAGAGTTATTGATTAGCTGAGTTTGCTTTGTACTCCCCTCATTAATTATCCTTAACCGCAATGTTTGCCTCAACATGGGTCATTTTAAGCAGCATAAGACTAAACCGGTTTAGTTTATTTAATATAGGAGGTGGCCTATATTGTTTTATAGTTAGATGCATATTCAAAGGTTTACAGGCTATTTGCTATAGTAATCACAGCTCAACAGCGTATGGGTATGTTTAAACAGCTAAAGTGCTATATGTTAGTTATGCGTTGAATATATAACTCACAGAGGGAAGGAAAATTGCCTTTTAGGGTTAACGTAACGAATATGCTACAGGATAGAGAGGGTCGTTAAGGGGATGTACGATCGGATAAAAAAGTCCCGGAGTAATATATTATTCCGGGACTTACCAATTTTTTACCAACCAGGGTTGTTTGGTGCTAAATTTGGATTAGCTTGTAATTCCCGTTGAGGGATTGGAAGTAATAAATACTTTTCACTCCAAGTTGTTCCAGCTTCATTCCGGAAGCCAATAAGATCAACAAAGGTATTATTAGCTAGGTCATAAGCTTTATGCGTACGTTGGATATCGAAATAAGCTTTATTCTCGTAACACAGCTCGTGATACCGTTCTTTCCAGACAGCTTGTCTGAATTGCTCTTGCGTTAATCCGCTTAAAGGATCTAATCCTGCACGTTCACGCACAATATTCAGCGATTCGTAAGCAGTTGCTGTTGGACCACCATTAGCTTCGTTTTCAGCTTCGGCATGAATCAAATAAACTTCAGGCATTCGCATCAAGGTAAAGTTTATATCGGGAGTGAGGTCACCATTGGCACCGGAGGAAGCTTCTAACCAATACTTGTACAATGCGGGTGAAAAAGTTACCGTAGCATTAGTGCTCAAACGCCTGGCACTGGTAAAAAAGAAACCTCTTTCCTCAGCACGTAAATCACCAGCTTCATAAGTGTCGACAAATGCACGTCTTGGATTCAACGCACCGAACTCATCCCCATGACGGGAAATTCCGATATTGTAAGGGATGATCATCTGCGTGATGTTGTTATCGGCAATGCCCCCCAGATATTGAACCTGTAGAATAAATTCTCCCTGATTCTTGTTGGGGCGGTCATGTAAAAAATCGAGATTATTGAATAGGGGGTACCAATCTTCATTAGCCACTTCCGCAGCTTTATCCGCCGCAAGACGATAGTATTCTTCTCCGAGATTTAGAGGGTAACCGGCCATTGTTAGGTAGACATTCGCAAGCAGTGATTTAACTGCACCTAAGGAGGTTCTACCAGTCCGGTCAACATTTGGCAGGCCGGATGACTCCGCAAAGGTTAAATCTGCAATAATCACTTCGTAAATTGCTTCCCTAGTACTCCTAGCTGGTCGTAGTTCTTCTTCAACCTCAGGATTTACGGGAGCAGTTACCAAAGGGATATCACCAAATAAGCGTGTTAGGAAAAAATAATAGTAAGCACGTAAAAAATGAGCTTCTCCAAGCAAAGCATTTTTTTCTGCTTCATCCATGTCAATTTCAGGGATACGGGCAATTGCTACATTACTTTTCGCAATTCCTTCGTAGAATTCCTGCCAGTAGCTATAGAAGCCCGGGTTTTCTGTTCCCGCAGTATGGTTAATAACTCCCAGGTTGAAGTTACTCTGGGAGTTAGTAGTGGCATGCCCTGTTAGTAGTTCTAACGTTACCCAAGGGGTTTCTCCGTATCCGTTTGAGGCTGTATTGGCGCGAAGACTGGTATAAATCCCTGTCACAAAGGCTTGTGCCTGATTAGCGTTTTCAAAATAGCTGTCTTGCGTAGGATTACTTTTATTGTTTTCGTCGAGAAAATCTCTACTGCACGAGCTGGCAACGAATATCGTTGCGGCTGTAACCATATATATAATAGTTGATTTCATTTCCTTCCTTTTTTTTAGTTAAAATGTGGCATTTACTCCAAATGTAAAAGTTCGTGGTTTCGGATAGTCGTGAAACTCGATACCTTGCACAAAAGCGTCGTCATAGGTTGTTACTTCCGGGTCATAACCATTATAGTCAGTTAAAAGGAAGAAGTTTTGGACAGAAGCATACACTCTTAATCGGCTCAGCTTCATCTTGCTTAATATATCAGGAGAGAAATTATAACCTAACATGAGGTTTCTACCACGAATGAATGAGCCGTCTTGTACCATATGCGAATCTAATAATGAATCATAGCGTGCACCGGCACCGCGGATTTGTGCGATAGGTGTGTTTTGGTTCTCTGGAGTCCAGGCATTCAGTACTGTCGCATAGCTATTGGCAATTCCTGTTCTGTCTTCAGAGGAGTGATTGCTGAGACGGAACACATCATTGCCTTGCGAATACTGCAATTCAACAGTTAAGTCCAAATTTTTGTAGCGGAAGGTATTGAAGAAACCACCATAGAAGGTAGGAATACCCTTACCTATAATAGTTCTGTCGGCATCATTGATTTGTCCGTCACCATTAACGTCCCGGTATTTGACGTCTCCAGGTAGACGATTGTATTGTGCCGCTTCTTCAGCTTCATCTGAGCTCCAAGTCCCTTCACGTACCAAGCCCCAAAACGTTCCTACTGGGTTACCAACCCGCAAAATATTACTAGCACTTCCTAAAAAGCTAGGATCCATGAACACATCTTCGTTATTGGTTCCCAAAGCAGTAACTTCATTCTTTAAATAGGAGAAGTTAAAGGAAGTAGTCCAAGAGAAGTTTTCATTTTCAATGTTTACACTATTAATGCCGACTTCGAAACCGGTGTTGCGCATATCGCCAATGTTTGACATGAGCTGTGTATAGCCACTGGAGGCTGGAACCGGTGCCGCTAATAATAAATCCGAAGTGTTCTTAATATAAGCATCAAATTCTAAGTTGATACGGTTGTTCAATAGGCCAACATCAATACCAGCATTGTATTGCGCTGTTTTCTCCCAACGCAAATTTTGATTCGGCAAAGTACCTATTACAGTACCTGCGGCGAGCCTTCCGTCAAAAACGTAGTTTCCAGGAGCAAGATTGGCGTTTGCTAAGTAGCTGCCAATTTCGGAGTTTCCAGTCAACCCGTAAGAAAGTCTCAATTTTAAATTACTCAATATGCTATTACCCTTCAGAAAATCTTCTTCTGAAATACGCCAGGCACCAGCTACGGACGGGAAAAAGGCAAATTTATTATTTTCTCCGAAACGGGAAGAACCGTCAAAACGTCCGGTTACCGTCAATAAATATTTGTCTTTATAGCCATAGTTCGCGCGCGCAAAATAAGATTGCATCTGATAGTTGATCACGTCCGATGTTGGCGGAACAGGAGTTGCACCGGTTTCTAAATTGTGCCATTGATAGAAATCATCTGGTATGTCATTTGCTGCTGCACGCCATTCTAAAACCTCGAACTTTTGAGCTTCAGTACCTAAGGTTGCACTGATGTTATGATCGCCAAAGGTTTTGTTATAGTTGATATGGTTTGACCATTGCCAAAAGAAGGATGTGAAGCCATCAATATGTGCATAAGATCTTCCTAGGCCGCCATCAAAATTCGAGAAAGAACCGGCCGAATAAGGTCTATTCTCATCACGTAAATTTACACCGATAGTCGAAGTGAAATCTAGCCCCTCAAGAAGGGTGACTTTAGCATAAGAATTTCCATTAAAGACGTTCTTCCGGTATAGGCGTGTAACTTCATTTGCGTGCATTAGCGGATTATCTCCTGTTTCCAATCCATCGTAATCTTCACGCCTGCCGTAAGTACCGTCAGGATAACGGTAGGGGATAAACGGAACCATCTCAATCATCATCCTTGGAGGATTATTTCCTCCAACACCGTCATCTTGCCTACGTTCGGTGTTGTTTGAAAAGCCTAAAGTTCCACCTACCTGTAGCCAATCGCGCACGTTATGATCTACCACTGCACGGGCCGTGTAGCGTTTATTGAAGCTATTTACAATAATTCCCTGATCATCGAAATAACCTAAATATAAGCCGTAATTAGAGTTGTCACCGCCGCCGGTAAACGACAAATTGTGCGATTGACCGATTGCGGTGCGGGTCAATAAATCTTGCCAATCCACATCGTATAGCGGTTGACCATCCGTGGTGAATAGTTCGGGATTACCTTGAGTGTTACCTACGGCATATCGCTGACGCTTTTCAAAAGGGTTTTCATATCGACCAGCAGCAAAGCCGTCAGGATCATATTTTTCCGCGTTAATATAACCCAATTCTTCAATGTCCATCCATTGACGGGAATTCAGTACGTCCTGTTTATTAGCCATTGTATTCACCGTCATGAATCCGTCATAGTTGATCTGGCTTGTATTTCTTTTTCCCCGTTTTGTGGTTATCATAATAACCCCATTTGCACCACGGGTACCATATATAGCTGTTGAGGAAGCATCTTTCAACACATCTACGGATTCAATGTCGCCGGGGTTGATAGTTGCGATATCTTCAGTGAAGATGATACCATCGACTATGTAGAGGGGTTCATTGGTCGCATTGATGGAGCTAAATCCTCTGATCCGCACACGTGTCCTACCACCCGGCCGGCCGGAGTTTGTGGAGGCATTGACGCCCGACATACGACCACCAATTGCTTGATTTACGTTTTGAGCAGGTCGTTCTACGAGTTGCTCAGCCTTTACTCCTGCTACAGAACCCGTAATATCCACCTTCCGTTGCGTACCATAACCCACCACGACAACTTCATCCAGACTTTGGCTGTCTTCCTGCAAAACAACTGTTAGGTTCGTACGTTCACCTACTATCTGCTCTGTACTTAGGTAACCTATATAGCTAAAAACAAGTGTTTCATCAGCACTAGCTTCGATACTAAATTGACCTTCTTCATCTGTAGTTGCTCCGCGGTTCGTACCTTTTATTAGTACGGAAACACCGGGTAACGGAACGTTGTCGGAAGCTCCGGTAACTACTCCTGTTATCTGTTGTTGTTTTGGCGCAACCATCTCCGTAAGCTTTCCACCGTTTGCGGCGTAAGCTGCCATGCTTGATAGCGCTCCTCCCACGCTGACAGCCAGGGCTATCCCCGTTGTCAATGCCATTTTTTTAATTGGTTTTTTAAATTGATTGGTCATGTTTTTTTCCATGAATTTGATAATTTGATTAATATGTGTTAGTTAGCAAACTAAATCGATTTAGTATTCCTAGTATAGGAGGAGGCCTGTATTGTTTTATAATCAGAGTCATATTTAAAGGGTTTATTGGCTATTTTCCATAGCCATTACAGCTCAAGCAGTGAAAAGCTAAAGCCTATATAATGCGTTAGAATATATAACTCACAGAAAGAAGGAAAATTGCCTTTTACGGTTAACGTAACGAATATGCTACAACGAAGGTGGGTAGATATATGGACAGCGGGGGAGGGTATGGAATAAGAAAAGTCCCGGAATATTACTCCGGGACCTATTATTATTTTTTACCAACCGGGATTGTTTGGTTCCAAATTTGGATTGGCTTGTAATTCCCGTTGAGGGATCGGTAATAAAAGATATTTCTCTGTCCAAGTTGTTCCGCTTTCGTTACGGAAACCTATCAGATCAACAAAGGTGTCATTGGAAAGATTGTAAGCTTTACGCGTACGTAGTATATCAAAATAAGATTTGTTTTCGTAGCATAGCTCGTGATATCTTTCTCTCCACACCGCCTGTCTAAACTGGTCTTGTGTCAGTCCACTCAACGGTGCTAGATTGGCACGGTCGCGTACTTTATTTAAAGAAGCATAAGCTTCGGGAGTAGGACCTCCGTTCGCTTCATTTGCTGCTTCAGCATGAATGAGGTAAACTTCCGGCATTCTCATCAAAGTAAAATTTATATCCGGATTGAGGTCACCGTTTGCACCCGAAGAAGCTTCCAACCAATATTTAAATAGTGCAGGAGGGAAAGTTACGGTAGCAGAAGTACTTAACCGTTGTGCTCTGGTAAAGAAGAAGCCTCTTTCTGCACTACGAAGATCACCCTCTTCGTAAGTGTTCACAAATGCAGGAAGCGGATTAATAGATCCATATTCGTCACCATGGCGGGATATACCGATGTTATAAGGTATGATCATCTGTGTGACATTGTTGTTGGCTACACCACCTAGGTATTGTACCTGGAAAATAAATTCACCTTGATTTTTATTCGGGCGATCATGTAAAGCATTTAGATTATCAAAAAGCGGATACCAGCCGTCGCCTTCATTGGCTAGCTCTGCAGCTTTGTCAGCCGCTAACTGGTAGTATTCTGCTCCCCTGTTTAGCGGGTAACCAGCCATTGTAAGGTATACATTCGATAATAATGCTTTTACAGCTCCTAAAGAGACTTTACCAGTGCGGTCCACATTTGGTAAACCTGAACCTTCGGCTATTGTTAAATCGCTCACTATTAAATCGTAAATAGCCTGTACCTCACTTCTGTTAGGCCTCAGTTCTTCCACATTCGCAGGATCAACCGGCGCTGTAAGTAAAGGTATATTTCCGAATAAGCGGGTTAAAAAGAAGTAATAATACGCACGAAGAAAATGTGCTTCGCCGAGCAAATTAGCCTTCTGGGCCTCATCCATTTCTATTTCCGGAATACGTGTAATTGCCACGTTCGCTTTTGCGATGCCGTTGTAGAACTCGCTCCAATAACTATAAAATCCGGGATTTTCTGTACCTGCTGTATGATTGATTACACCGAGATTAAAGTTACTTTGTGAATTAGTCGTTGCATGACCAGTTAAAAGTTCCAAAGTTACCCAGGGCGTCTCTCCGTAACCGTTTCCCGCCGTGTTCGCACGTAAACTAGTATAAATACCCGTTACAAAGGTTTCTGCTTGCGCAGCGTTTTGAAAATAGTTTTCTTGTGTCAGGTTACTTTTATTATCCTCATCAAGAAAGCTTTGGCTACAGGAACTTAAACCAAATAAAGTTGCTGCAGTAATAATTGATATGATCGTTGTCTTCATCTTTTATCCTGTTGAAATTGATTGTTAAAATGTAGCATTTACTCCGAAGGTAAAGGTTCTCGGTTTTGGATAATCGTGGAACTCGATACCTTGTACAAAAGCGTCGTCGTACGTTGTTACTTCTGGGTCATAACCTTGGTAATCGGTTAACAGGAAGAAATTCTGTACGGAAGCATACACCCTTAATCTGTTTAATTTTATTTTGCTTAATATTTCAGGAGAAAAATTATAACCTAACATTAAGTTTCTACCACGGATAAACGATCCGTCCTGTACCATGTGTGAATCAAGTAAAGAATCGTAACGCACTCCAGCGCCTCTAATCTGTGCGATGGGGGTGTTCTGATTTTCCGGTGTCCAGGCATTGAGTACTGTAGCGTAGCTATTAGCAATTCCGGTACGGTCTTCTGAGGAGTGATTACTCATGCGGAATACATCATTACCCTGAGAGTATTGCAGTTCAACTGTTAGATCTAAATTCTTGTAACGGAAAGTGTTGAAGAAACCACCGTAGAAGGTAGGAATACCTTTTCCTATAATTGTTCTGTCAGCGTCATTGATTTGTCCGTCACCATTGATATCACGATACTTGATGTCGCCAGGTAAACGGTTGTATTGTGCCGCTTCTTCAGCTTCATCTGACCCCCACGTTCCTTCGCGTACTAATCCCCAGAAAGTGCCAACAGGATGGCCTACACGTAAGATGTTACTGGCACTACCAATAAAGAAAGGATTCAAGAAAACATCCTCGTTGTTGGTTCCTAGAGCAACGACCTCATTTTTCAGGTAAGAGAAATTAAATGATGTAGACCATGAGAAGTCTTGGTTGTCAATATTGATGGTATTGATATTCAACTCAATACCTTTATTGCGCATATCGCCAATATTTGTCATTAAGGTTGTGTAGCCACTTGAAGCAGGTATTGGAGCTTGCAACAAGAGATCTGACGTTTTCTTAATATAGGCATCAAACTCCACATTAATTCGGTTGTTTAAGAAACCGATGTCAAGTCCGGCATTATATTGAGCTGTTTTCTCCCATCTCAGATCCTGATTAGGTAATGTGCTGATAGTTGTTCCTGCCGCTAAGCGACCGTCGAGCACGTAATTACCGGCTTGTAAATTGGCGTTGGATAGGTAACTACCAATTTCCGAATTACCGGTTAAACCGTAACTTAAACGTAGTTTCAAGTTGCTTAACGTTGAATTGCCTTTCAGGAAGCTCTCTTCAGAGATACGCCAAGCACCTGCAACAGAAGGGAAGAAGGCAAATTTGTTGTTTTCTCCAAAACGTGAAGAACCATCAAAACGGCCGGTTACTGTCAAAAGGTATTTATCTTTATATCCATAATTGGCACGTGCAAAATAAGATTGCATTTGGTAGTTTACAACATTGGAGGTTGGTGGCTGAGGAGTTGCCCCCGTGGCTAAATTATGCCACTGATAATAATCATCGGAAATATCATTGGCTTGCGCTCTCCAATCTAAGATCTCAAATTTCTGAGCCTCTGTTCCGAGTGTTGCACTGATGTTATGATCGCCGAAGGTTTTGGCGTAATTGATATGGTTAGACCATTGCCAGAAAAATGATGTGAAGCCATCAATGCGCGCATAGGCTCTACCTAGGCCACCATCAAAATTTGAATGTGTACTAGCAAAATATGGGCGATTCTCGTCACGTAAGTTAACTCCGATAGTAGACGTAAAGTCAAGGCCTTCCATCAAGGTTATTTTGGCATATGAGTTTCCATTAAAAACATTTTTCCGATATAGTCGAGTGACCTCATTGGCCTGCATTAGTGGATTATCCCCGGTCTCTAGGCCATCATAATCTTCTCTTCTGCCGTAAGTGCCATCCGGATACCGATAGGGAATAAAAGGTACCATTTCGATCATCATACGCGGAGGGATATTGCCACCAACACCATCGTCCTGTCTACGTTCAGTGGTGTTTGCGAATCCAAGCGTACCGCCTACCTGTAACCAGTCGCGTACATTATGGTCCATTACCGCACGAGCGGTATATCTTTTATTGAAACTGTTCACGATAATCCCTTGGTCGTCGAAATAACCGAGGTATAAGCCATAATTGGATTTATCGCCACCTCCGGTAAAAGATAGATTGTGCGATTGTCCAATTGACGTGCGGGTCATCATGTCTTGCCAGTCTACATCATAAAGCGGCTGACCATCCGTTGTGAATAGTTCCGGATTGCCTAAGGTATTACCTACCGCGTAGCGTTGACGTTTCTCGAAAGGGTTTTCGTAACGGCCGGCAGCAAAACCCGTCGGGTCATACTTCTCTGCGTTGATGTAACCCAATTCTTCGACATCCATCCACTGACGCGAATTAAGAACATCCTGTTTGTTGGCCATGGTATTCACCGTCATGAAACCATCATAATTAATTTGGCTCGTATTTCTTTTTCCGCGTTTGGTGGTAATCATGATTACACCATTAGCTCCTCTGGTACCGTAAATTGCAGTTGAGGAAGCGTCTTTCAATACATCAACAGATTCAATGTCTCCTGGATTGATCGTGTTGATATCCTCGGTGAAGATAATACCGTCAACAATGTAGAGCGGCTCATTGGTAGCATTTATAGAGCTAAATCCCCTGATGCGTACACGCGTTCTGCCGCCTGGGCGGCCAGAGTTAGTAGAGGCATTTACCCCAGCCATTCTACCAGCCATCGCTTGGTTGACGTTAAGTGCAGGTCGTTCGGTGAGTTGTTCTGCCTTTACACCGGAAACAGAACCGGTAATGTCCACCTTTCGTTGTGTACCGTATCCTACTACGACTACTTCATCCAAGCTTTGGGAATCTTCCTGTAAAACGATTGTCAATGCCGTGCGGTCTCCCACAGTTTGTTCGGTTGTTAAATAACCAATGTAACTAAATACAAGGGTTTCTGAGGCGTCGGCGTCTATGCTGAATTGTCCCTTCTCATCCGTTGTGACTCCTCTACTGGTGCCCTTTATTAACACAGATACACCTGGCAGTGGTGATTGATCTGCTGCTGCTCTCACCACACCCGTAATCTGTTGTTGGCCGGGTACAGCCATTTCGGTACTCTTCATACCATTTGCGGCGTAAACTGCTTGGCTATGAACAGCTCCTCCCAGTGTAACAACAAAAGCTAAGCCTGTTGTTAACGCCATTTTTTTGATTGGTTTTTTAAAATGATTGGTCATAAGTTTTATCCATGAATTGATAATTGATTAATTATTAGTTAAATAGATCGCTAAATCGCTTTAGTTTTTCGCAAAAGTAATGTAATTCATCGATTTTGATGCATTTGACGTTTGGTTTTATAGGTTTTTACTCTTTAATTTATAGGTTTTACTCTTTCAAGGTGTTATTAGTTTTAGATTTCGTTAGCTAACTTCTTAATAAAAAACTGAATTTCAAAACACTTTTGTAAAAAAAAATCTAAACTGTGAATAAGTGAGCATTGTTTACCTGTTTAAAAAATTCAAAAGATATAGGTATCTTCGTGTAAATTCTTAAGTTTAATCTTATCTTTATCCCGAACCGCAACAATACAGAAACGATCCGAATTTTATTACACTAGTCAATGAAAAGAAATAGAATCTCTATTAAAGATATATCGAAGGCTTTAGGTTTATCAAATACTACCATATCTTTTATTCTTAACGGCAAAGCAGAGGAAATGCGAATAAGTCCACAAGTTACGGAGCGCGTATTGGCTTACGTAAAAGAAGTAGGCTATACCCCAAATTATTTAGCGCGGGGACTTGTTACCGGAAAAACCAATACCATTGGATTTATAGTAGAAAGTATTGGGAACCCCTTTTTCTCTCAAATAGCTTCATTAATAGAAGAGCAGGCTTATGTAAATGGATATAAAATTATTTATAGCAGTACCAATGGTCGGCCTGAAAAAGCGCTAGAACTAATTCGTATGTTCAGGGACAGGGGAGTTGATGGTTATATTATTTGCCCTACAGAAGGTTTGGAAGAAGAGATCGCTCAGCTGAAAGAAGAGAACAGACCAGTTGTTTTATTTGATCGGTATATTCCTGGTGTCAATGCTCATTATATAGGTTTGGCCAATGAACAGGCAATGTATGAAGCGTGTTCGCATCTTACCAAAAAAGGACGAAAAAATATAGCGCTGGTAACAACCGATTCTTCACAAACCCAAATGCTTAGTAGGCTTGCCGGATATAAGAAAGCCATCGCAGAAAAAAAACTGAAAGAATATGTGCTTGCTATTCCTTATGATAATAGAGAAGAGCAGATGAAACCCGATTTTGAGCAATTCATCAGGGGGCATTCGAAAATTGATGCCATCTGCTTTGCTACTAATTATTTGGCGGTAAGTGGATTGGAAATTATGCGGGAACTTAATTTGCAAATGCCTGTTAAGATCGCAGTAGTAGCTTTTGACGATAACGAAGTTTTACGTTTGTTTCAACCGAGTATTACGGCAGTTGCCCAACCATTGGCAGAAATGGCAAAACTAATTATCGATCGGTTGCTGTTAGACTTAAAGCTGGGTAAATCAAATGAAAAGGTTGTCCAGAAAGAAGTTCCTGCACAGCTGGTTGTAAGAGACTCTACACGCTAGAATGGATAGTGAAAACTTTACTGATCTTTCCACCTAGGAATAGCGATATCAAAACCGAATAGATCCAAAGCTCTGGCTACCGTATGGGTCACCATCTCGTCAATAGACTGAGGATGCATATAAAATGCTGGTACGGGAGGCATAATAATTCCTCCCATCTCCGTTACTTGCAGCATCGTTTTCAGGTGCCCGGCATGTAAGGGGGTTTCCCGGAAAAGTAATACTAATCTTCTTCGTTCCTTTAAAGTAACATCTGCAGCTCTCGACAATAGCGAACTGGTTACCCCTGTTGCTATTTCAGACATCGTTTTGACAGAGCAGGGGGCAATAAGCATACCCATGGTTTTAAACGATCCACTGGATAGTGCTGCCCCCACATCAGCTGTTGCATATACTTTATCTGCTAAAGAGACAATGGCATCGTGTTTAAGGTCTGTTTCGTAACTACGTACCAGCTCAGCAGCTTTGCTAATGATCACATGACTTTCGACATCCAATGTACGCAATAGTTCTAAAGCCTTTATACCGTACTGTATACCTGTTGCCCCACTAATACCAATAATTATTTTCCTTTTGCTCATCTTCTAATCGTTCTTTTTCTATGGTATATTACCAGCCAATGCCATAATCTTCTCCATGGTTACTGCTCGCTCCCCAAAAGGTGCCATGCTCACTGTCAAAAAAAATCGCATTAATAGGGCCACTGGTACGTTCATCAAAGCTCATGTCATATCCTATGCTTTTCAATTTATCGCGCGTTTCCTTTGGTGTATTTTTATTTAATAAAATGCTACCTATTTTTGGTAGGCGATCTTTTAGTTGGGTCCCGCCCAAAGATAACCATAATTGATTGGAATTAATGTTGCTTGCTTCCGCAGCTTGTTGCACAGTCATATCAAATTCCACAATATTTAAGAAGAATTGTAAAAGATTCTGATCCTGTGTGTCTCCTCCCTGAACGGCAAAAGATAGGTAAGGAGCATTGTTTTTTAATGCAAGGGAAGGTGTTAGCGTTACTCTTGGTCTTTTTCCAGGAGCCAATACGTTAAATGGGTTGATAAGAGAGTCTAGCACAAAACTCTGTAAGCGTTGGCTCATACCAACACCCGTATTACCAGCAATACAGGCAGGTACCCACCCGCCGCTAGGAGTAATAGACACCACCCAACCTTCTTGGTCTGCTGCTTCAATACTGGTAGTCCCCCGCCATAAACGGTCATGGTATAAACTATCCACCAGTACCTGAGAAACTACTTGATCGTTTACATCGTGCTTAGGTACAAAATCATCTACTTTTTCTGGTTTTATTGTATCAATCAATGATGTTCTAGCCTTCAAAAGACTAATAAAAGGATTAGTTCGACCTTCGTAAGGATAGGGGTCACCCGGTTCATATATTGTATTTTCAGCAGTTATCAACTGGGCCCTTTCTTTTGCATATGCCTTATTCAATAGGCCTTTTATCGGTGTTTTTTCAAAATAAGGATCACCGTAGTAAAAATCCCGATCTGCAAAAGTAAGATTCATAGTCTGATAAAGCGTGTGGATATATTCTGCGGAGTTATAGCCCATTTTTTTCAGATCAAAGTTTTCCAGGATATTGAGTCCCTGTAGTAATGACGGGCCTTGCGTCCATTCCTGTAGCTTATATACATCTATCCCTTTGTAGTTAACATGCAAAGGCTCTTCCTCTATGGGAGTCCATTGTTTTAGGTCTTCCAGCGTAATTAGCCCTCCTTGCTCTTGGCTGCCTCTCACAAATTCCTCAGCGATGTCTCCCTTATAAAATCTGTCGTAGGCTGCCATGATGGCTTCGGCTCTACTCTTACTCTGTGCCAAAGCCTTCTGCTCTGCTTCTACTAATTTGTTTAACGTAGCGAGTAATTCCTTTTGTATAAAGATTTCTCCTGCTTTAGGTGCTTCTCTTTCCTCGCCGGTATGCGGTAAAAATACTGCTTTACTATAAGGCCATTCCTTGATACGATCTTTGCTTCGTTCGATACTATTAGCTGTTTGGGCATCTATGGGATATCCTGATGCCATTTCAATAGCCGGGGCCAAGACTTCCTCTAAACTTAAAGAGCCATATCTGGCCAGCATGAAGCATAAACCGCCGGGCGTTCCCGGTGTCACAGCTGCCAGCGGACCATACTCAGGGGGAAAGTCGTAGCCTTTTTCTTTAAAGAAAGATACTGTTGCTCCTGATGGTGCAACACCTAACGCATTTAAAGCTATAACTTTTTTTGTTTTTGGATTATATATCAAAGCTTGAGTTTCTCCTCCCCAACTTAATACATCCCACATGGTACAGGTTGCGGCAAGCATAGCGCAGGCGGCGTCTATTGCATTACCACCTTTCTGAAAAGTCATCGCACCTGCGGTAGCTGCTAACGGTTTTCCAGTTATCGCCATCCAGTTTTTCCCATGTAATGGCGGACGCTGTGTGGGTTGGGCGCGTCCTTCTGCGGAGATTACCAAAAGAAAAAGAAAAAAAAGTATAAAATGTTTCATCTGTAAATAGTTTTATTCCATCGGCTAGATGGAGCTCTCCAGGCATAAAGTTTTATTTTCATCACATGAGGAAATATAAATTTTAAACATGGACGGGTTCATTTGAAAAATTTAAAGAATTTCATGCAAACAGTAACAGCTAAGCATTTAGGAAAACATTATTTCGGATTTCCCGATCTAAAAGCTCAATAATTAATGAGAATCAAAGATAAAAAAAATGTTGTAGGCCACTTAATGGTTGCTTTAATTTTTATAAAGAGCCTAATCGAATCAGCCAATTTGGTTTTTTTTGTTTCATTAATGAATAATTAATCTTTTATTAAGCATGGAAATGTATCATTGTGAATCTCTTATAAACATTATAATATAAACTAAAGCCAATTTATCTAATGAACATGAAACTCAGTATCCTTTTTGTATGCTTTATAGCTGTTTTTTGTGCTTATGCACACTATGGGAAACAGTACAAAATAGCAAATGAAAAACCAGGAAATCGTTTGGTGGACACCGCATACGATGAAACTGGGTGTTTGTATACATCGTATACGAACTTGGTAATGGCAGGTTACCAAGGCTGGTTCAGCGCTGAAGGTGATGAATCTAACAGGGGGTGGTACCATTATAAAGGCGGACATTGTGGCGGTTTTTTTCCGGAATGTACGAACGTCGATTTCTTTCCGGATATGAGAGAGTACAACAAAACCTATAAGACACCTTTCGCTTATCCCGATGGTTCCAAGGTTTATCTATACAGTTCTTATGACGAAGAAAGTGTCGACTTACATTTTAAATGGATGAAGGATTATGGAATAGATGGTGTGCATATGCAGCGTTTCGTCGGAGAAATTAAACCAGGGAATGACGCTGGTAGGAAACATTTTAACAAAGTGTTAAGCAACGCTTTACGGGCAGCAAAAAAATATGGACGAGCGATCAGTGTAATGTATGACTTAAGCGGTTGCACCAGTGAAGACGTAAGCTACCTTGCAGAAGACTGGCAGGCATTACAACATTTATTTAATCTTTTCTCTAATACCGAGCACCCGACTTATCTAAGACATCGAGGAAAGCCATTGGTAACAATATGGGGTGTTGGTTTCAATGATAATAGAAATTACTCCATAGCAGACGTTGACCGACTGGTTGATCAATTGAAAGGCCCGAATAATCGCGTGTCCATTATGTTAGGTGTTCCCTATTATTGGCGTACATTAGATAAAGACACTGAAAGTAATCCTGCTCTTCATGAGCTTGTCAAAAAAGTGGATATTATTATGCCTTGGGCTGTTGGACGATACGATATGGAGAGTTATAAATATTCGCTTACTATGCTCGCTGACGATATCAAATGGTGTTCGGATAACCAAGTAGACTATGTGCCACTCGTCTTTCCCGGCTTTAGCTGGGGAAATATGCATCAGGACTCTACATTATACAATTCCATACCGCGCTACGGAGGAGACTTTTTTTGGAAACAAGTAACTGGAGCAAAAAAGGCAGGGGCACATTCCGTTTACGTGGCGATGTTTGACGAGATTGATGAGGGAACTGCAATTTTTAAATGTGCGCGAGCAGATGAAGTTCCGCTAAATGGTCGGTTTAAATTTATAGGTGTCGAAAACGAACTGAAATCCGACCACTATTTATGGTTAACAGGACAGGCGGCAAGATGGTTTCACGGTGAACAAGAATTTGACATAACACAACCTAATCGTTAATACAAATAAAAGATTATTTACTATGCGCATTCCTTCCATACATGATGTAGCTAATCACCTAGGTTTGTCTATTTCAACAGTGTCTTTTGTCATTAACGGGAAAGCAAATCAACATAGAATTAGCACTCATACGGTCAAAAGAGTGAATGATTATATACAGAAAATTGGATTTATGCCAGATAAACGTGCGCAAAGTTTCCGGACTAAAAAAACAGGGATTATCGGTTTGTTGGTGGAAGACTTTATTGATTACACTACGATAGCGGTAATGAAGGAGTTAGAAACTATATGTTTTCGCTACGGCTATAAAATTGTTGTGCAGCAATTGGATAGTTCTGATAAAGCGGTTCACATACTCAATTCATTACACGACAGACAAATAGAAGGTTATCTTATTATGTTAAGTCAAAAAATTCCTAAACTGTATTTAAATCGGCAACAGCGTTACCCGATTCCTGTCATTTTCTTTACTTTTAACAAGGATAGTAAAAATGATTTGGATTCATCTGATGACAAGCAGATATCTCTTGCTGTTGTAGACGCATTGTCTATTAATAATATGTTTAACCGTCTCAAAGAAATGCTTTGATTTTTTGGTATCTTGTGATGAAGGACGAATATAGATAACGACATATAATAAAACAAAGTCAGTATATTTTAACATTAACGCAGTAATGGAAAGAAAAGAATTTATAAAAAAAGCAATAATTGGCGCAGCAGGTATTACCGTATTGCCTAGACATGTTTTAGGTGGGCAGGGCTTCTTAGCACCGAGTGATCGAATAAATTTGGGTTATATAGGTACAGGTAAACAGAACATGTATCTATTAGGTGCAATCAATCAATGTCCAGAGACTTTGGTGTTAGCTGCAAGTGATGTAGACCAGCATAAGTTACAAAGTTTTGCTGCGGCGGCCACGACAGAAAATAAGAAAAAAAGTGCGGTAAGTGTCGCTGCTTATGCCAATTACCGTGAATTATTGGAAAGAAAGGATATTGATGCTGTGGTGATCGCGTCACCAGATCATTGGCATGCGCAAATGGTAGTGGATGCAGCGAAAGCTGGCAAGGATATTTACTGTGAAAAACCCTTATCACTTACTGTGGCAGAAGGAAGGGCTATGGTGAGCGCAACTAAAAAGTACAAAAGGGTTTTCCAGACCGGTAGTATGCAGCGCTCTATGAAATACTTTAGGGATGCGGTGAATCTCGTTCGCAATGGCTATATCGGTCAGATCAGAGAAATCAACGTGTCAATAGGTAAACCGGTGGTCGCATGTGATTTACCAACAATGCCGGTCCCAGACTATTTAGATTGGAATGCATGGGTAGGCCCCTCGCTATATAGAGGATATCACCCAACCTTAGCGCCCCCGTTGGGAGATGAGGAGTGGGCCGGTTGGAGAAATTATCGCGGTTTTGGCGGAGGTTATGTGACCGATTGGGGAGCGCATATGTTCGATATTGTGCAATGGGCTTTGGGTATGGATGATTCAGGTCCTGTTGAGTTTGTGCCTCCTCAGGAACCTAACGCTGAAGAAGGTTTATATTTTCGTTATGCCAATGGCATTCAAGTAAATCATAAAAACTGGGGGTCACCTAACGCCATACAATTCTTGGGTACTGATGGAACAGTTGAAGTTGCGAGGGAGTTCCTAAGGTCATCGCCGGATTCGTTGGTAGAGATTGCGTTGCAGCCGAGTGATCAAAAGGTGTATCACAGCGAAAATCATTACCAAGACTGGATTGATGCGATCAAAAAAAGGGAAAAGCCAATTGTAGATGTTGAGACGGGTCATCGTACCGCTTCTGTTTGCAATATCGTAAATATAGCTTATGAATTGCAAAAAACCTTGAAATGGGATCCGAAGAAAGAACAATTTGATAACGCTTATGCCAACATGATGCTCTCTAGGCCTTATCGTAGTAATTGGGATTTTAATGATTTTTAGAAAATACAGTGATTACTCAATTATCAGTAGCGGGTATCGGATAGTTTTAGCTCTATTGTTGATAATTGTTCAAAAAGTAAAGATGATTTTTTTATTATTTTTACTTTTTGAATGCAAAGCATTTTATCTAAGTTTGCCTTAGTGAAAAAGAAATTGTCCATAATCTTTGTGGTAATCGTATTGGCTGGCAGTACAGAACTGGGTCAGTTTTTGCGATTACCGATATTGGTGCAGCATTTTTTTGAGCATAAACAGCAGGACAGGGCGATTTCGTTTGTGGATTTTTTGATACTCCATTACGAAACAAGTGATGATAAAAAAGAATTCGATCCAAAAGATAGCAGTTTACCCTTTAAGTCTGTACAATTTGCGATTTCCGCGCAGTTGATTGCCCTACCGCCCACGGTTATCGAACTACCGCATAAGTCGATATTATTGTTTTCTTCTACGGATATTTCTAGAAATGACGTAGGAACGTATTCCTCCTACCTGTCTTCCATATGGCAGCCTCCAAAATGCTGCTAGTCTTCCTAATTACAGACATAACCCACTTCTTTAGATAGGGTTTAGATTTTCTATTATATCAACAGCATTATCCTAATAATATATTATGCTAAATAAGATTATAGGGTTTTCCATCAGGAATAAACTCGTAATCGGCATGTTTGTCGTAGGGCTCATCATATATGGAATTTATGAGTTACGTAAACTGCCGATTGATGCGGTACCTGATATTACCAACAATCAGGTTCAGGTGATAACGCAGGCTCCTTCTTTGGGAGCAACAGATATTGAACGTTTGGTTACTTTTCCTATTGAGCAGGCAAACAGCAATATAGCCGGATTGGAAGAAATACGTAGTTACTCTAGGTTCGGTTTATCGCTCGTTACCATCGTTTTTGAAGACGGCGTAGACATTTATTGGGCTCGGCAGCAAGTAACCGAGCGCTTGCAACAATTACAAGCAGAAATCCCCGCCAATATCGGTACGCCGGAGTTAGGTCCCATCAGCACAGGTTTGGGAGAAGTATATCAGTATGTTGTACGTCCTGAAAAAGGTTATGAAGACAAATATGATATTACAGCATTGCGTACAATTCAGGACTGGATTGTACGACGACAGCTGTTAAGCGTCAAAGGGGTGGCTGAAGTGAGCAGTTTTGGTGGTAAACTGAAACAATTTGAAGTAGCCGTTGATCCGGCGAAACTCCAAGCCAATAATATTAACATTCATGATATTTTTATCGCATTAGAACGTAATAATGAAAATACCGGCGGAGCTTATATAGATGAGGGGAATACGGTGCTCTATATCAGAAGTGAAGGGTTAATAAGCAATATTGACGATATTGAATCAATCGTAATACGAAGAGTGAATGGAACCCCCTTACTAATTAGAGATGTTGCAGATGTTCGCATAGGCCATGCTATTCGTTATGGAGCTTTGAATTACAATGATCAAGGAGAAGTTAGCGGAGCTATTGTGATGATGCTAAAAGGAGCCAATAGCAATGAAGTAATACAGGCCATTAAGGAACGTGTATCACAGGTTCAGGAAACACTTCCAGAAGGAGTGGTAATTGAACCTTTTCTTGATCGGACCAAAATGGTAGATAATGCCATAAACACGGTAAAAAATAATCTCTTAGAAGGGGCACTAATCGTCGTTTTCGTATTGGTACTCTTTTTAGGAAACTTGAGGGCCGGTTTTTTGGTAGCATCTGTCATTCCCTTGGCGATGCTATTTGCCTTCATTATGATGAATGTTTTTGGGGTCAGCGGTAATCTGATGAGTTTGGGGGCATTGGATTTCGGGTTAATTGTCGATGGCGCTGTTATCATCGTTGAAGCGGTTATGCATCGGTTGACGGGTTTGAAAAATACGACTACAACTAAGTCCTTTACACAAAAGCAGCTGGATGTTGAGGTGGAAAAATCTGCCGGTAAGATGATGAATAGCGCGGTGTTCGGTCAGATCATTATCCTGATTGTGTATTTGCCCATTCTTTCGCTCTCGGGGATTGAAGGGAAGATGTTCAAGCCAATGGCACAAACGGTTTCTTTTGCACTAATTGGTGCCTTCATTTTGTCGCTCACTTATATCCCGATGATGAGTGCTTTTTTACTTAAAAAACAAGGTGTGGTAAAAGAGACTATGTCCGATCGCGTCATGAAAAAAATAGAACGGAGGTTTAAGTATTTGTTAGAAGGCGCGCTTGCTCATACAAAAAAGATATTGGTAACGGTTATAGCGCTGTTTATTGTTGCTTTAGTGATCTTTTTTCGTTTAGGTGGAGAATTTATTCCATCTATAGAGGAAGGCGATTTTGCGGTGGAAACGCGCATTATGACGGGTAGTAATCTCCGTACTACACTGGAAACCGTTAATAAAGTTTCCCATGTCCTATTGGAACGTTTTCCCGAAGTTGAAAAAATTGTTTCTAAGATAGGTAGTAGTGAAGTTCCCACAGAGCCGCTTCCCATGGATATGGGTGATATGATTATTAACTTAAAACCAAAGGGAGAATGGACTTCAGCGAATAGCTTTAACGAACTGGCAGAAAAAATGGGGGAGGCAGCCAATGAAGTTCCGGGCGTGATGACGAGCTTTCAGTATCCGGTACAAATGCGATTCAACGAACTGATGACCGGTGCAAGACAAGATGTTGTCTGCAAAATTTTCGGTGAAGATTTAGATACACTGGCCTCTTATGCGCAGAAATTGGGTAGCATTGCGGGAGACATCCGGGGTACGGTAGGCTTGTATGTCGAGGCAGTACAGGGAATTCCACAAATAACGGTGCAATATAATCGTGCAGCCATTGCCCAATACGGTGTGTCCATCGATGAACTGAATAAAACGGTTAATGCCGCTTTTGCCGGGCAAGTTGCCGGTCGGGTTTTTGAGAAGGAAAGACGCTTTGATCTGGTGGTACGATTGAATCAGAACTTACGTCGGCATCTTCTAGATGTACAGCAACTACTTATCTCCACACCATCTGGATTACAGATACCGCTAAGTCAATTAGCAGAAGTGTCGTTGCAACCTTCACCTAACCAGATACAACGAGAAGATGCAAAGAGACGTATTTTGGTAGGGTTCAATGTCAGGGGGCGAGATGTGGAAGGTACGGTGAAGGAGCTTCAACAAAAGGTAAACGCAGCGATGAAACTTCCAGTTGGTTATTATATTAATTATGGAGGTTCCTTTGAAAATTTGAATGAAGCTAAATCCCGGTTAAGCATAGCCGTTCCGGTAGCTCTCGGACTAATATTTCTGTTACTGTATTTTGCTTTTGGCTCTATCAAACACAGTATGCTGATTTATACGTCCATCCCTTTGTCTGCCATCGGGGGAGCCTTTCTGCTGGCAGCAAGGGGCTTACCTTTTAGTATCAGCGCGGGAGTTGGGTTCATTGCGCTATTCGGGATTGCAGTGCTGAATGGCATCGTATTGATAGCAGAATTCAACCGCATTAAAGCTCGTGGAGAAAGCGATCTTAAAAAGATTGTAGTGGAAGGAGCAACCTCCAGGTTACGGCCTGTGTTGATGACGGCTTCGGTTGCATCGTTGGGCTTTTTACCAATGGCCTTAAGCAATGGAGCAGGAGCAGAGGTACAACGCCCACTAGCTACGGTTGTGATAGGCGGGCTTCTGTTGGCTACTTTTCTCACCTTATTTGTTTTGCCTATCTTATATATATTGGTGGAGCGGGGTTTTAAATTAAAAAGCCTACTGAAAAAATCGGTTCATATTTGGCTGCTTCTGTGTTTATCCGGTTTAGCAACAACTGCAGCTGCTCAGCATGGCGATGGTATACCCCTTGAGGTTGCCCTCGATACCGCTTTACAGAATAATTATAATCTTCGCAGTAGTGAATTAACCATTGCTTATCAGGAGGCAATGAAAGGTGCTGCTTTTGATATTGCTAAAACGGATGTAAATGCAGAATATGGACAATTTAATAACAATTACAATGACAACCGATTTAGTGTCTCACAGCGTTTCGAGTTTCCTACAGTTTACAAACGTCAAAAAGCATTTTACGAGGCGGGTTACCGTACTGCCGTAGCTAATAAACAATTGGAAGAGGCCGAGATTATACGTCAGGTATCGCTTACTTATTATGCATTCGTTTACCTCGATCAAAAACAACGAATATTAGATGAGACTGATCAGATATATGAAGATTTTCTGCGGGTAGCTTCACTTCGTCTGGAAACTGGCGAAAGTAACGCATTGGAGCACGCCAGTGCGGAGACGCAACGTACGCAGATTGCCATTCAGAAAGAGCAACTGCACAATGATAAACGCATATTACAGGCACAATGGCAATGGTTGTTGAATTCCAAGCAGTTCTTGGCGCCGAAAATTGACACGGCGATCCAGCAGACGGCACTTGTTATCGATACGGCTGAATTATCACAACATCCACAGGTTCGAGTTGCTTCGGAACAATTGGCCATAGCTCATGCACAGACCAGATTGACGAAAGCTAGCATATTGCCGGAAGTTATGGCGGGGTACAACAATATGAGTCTACTTGAATTAGATCATACATCACTTCGTCATCGCTTCCATTCCGTACAGGTAGGATTGGCAATTCCGCTATTTTACGGTGCGCAGCGAGCTAAAATAAAAGCTGCTGGTGTACAGGAAAAGCGGATGGAAAATGAGCTCGCTGCTACGCAGCTATATTTAAGCACGCAGTACCGGGAAGCCATCGAAAATTATAACAAGTATATGAAAGCAGTTCAGGCTTACGAAAAGCGTGCCTTAAAAAATGCAGATCTTATCCAACGTACGGCGAAATTGCAGTTTACGGAAGGAGAGATAAATTTTATGGAATGGACCGTGCTGAACAACCAGGCACTTACCATACGTACTGCGTACATTGACGCTATCCGGAATTTGAATAATAGTGTGATTACATTAAACTACCTTTCAACACAAAATTAAAATGCGCTATATAGGTTTAATATTATTATTACTTGTTCTGCAATCTTTGGGATGTAAGAACAAGGAAGAGACGAAGGAAGAAGGATCTTCTCAAGCGTCTGAAGTAAAAGAACTGGACATTATTTCATTAAGCGATGCCCAAATGAAAAATGCAAATGTAGAGTTGGGGGGGATCGAGCAAAGAACGATTTCATCAACTATAAAGGTCTTTGGTAAAGTGGATGTACCCCCGCAAAACTTAGTATCTGTTAGTATGCCTCTCGGAGGTTATCTAAAATCGACAAAACTATTACCTGGGATGCACATCGCTAAAGGAGAAATAATTGCAAGTATGGAAGATCAGCAATACATCCAATTACAACAAGATTATCTGACGACGAAAGCTCAGATGATTTCACTGGAGAAAGCATACGATCGACAAGTAAAGCTCAATGAAAATAAGGCGGGAAGCGACAAAGCCCTTCAGGAAGCGGAAGCAGCTTATAAAAGTGCGCGTATCACACTAAGATCCTTGGAAGAACGGCTGCATCTCATTAATATTAATGCGGGTAAATTGGAGGAAGCTACAATTTCCAGAAGCATTCCTGTCCTATCACCCATTAACGGTTTTGTAAGTAAAGTGAACGTCAATGTCGGTAAATACATTAATGCGACAGAAGTGCTGTTTGAATTGGTCAATCCAGATGACATTCATTTGAATTTGACTGTTTTCGAAAAAGACCTTGATAAATTAACTATTGGTCAGAAGGTTGTGGCGTTCAACAACAGTCATCCTGAAAAAAAGTATGAAGGGGATATTATTCTAATCAGTAAAAATCTCGATAGCGCTCATACGGCCGAAGTGCATTGTCATTTCGATAATTACGACCATACGTTAATGCCCGGCATGTATATGAATGCACAGATCTCCCTGAATTTGACGCAAGCATCTGTTGTTCCTTCGGATGCGGTTGTGATGAAAGGTGAAAAAAATTATGTATTCGTACATCAACAGCAAAATATCTTTCAGCTAATTCCTGTCGATGCTGGAGAAACTGATAATGGTTATACGCAAATAAAAAATGATCAGATGCTTGAAGAAAAAGAAATTGTCATAAAAGGCGCTTATGCCATTTTAATGGAAATAAGTAAGGGGGAAGATAACGAAGAAGTAGAATAGGTGAAAAAAGCGGTGATAACGGTAAGAAGTGAGGCACGAAAACATTATGTTATCAACAGATGTTCTATAAATAAAATATATGAACATACAACATCAACAAGATAGCAAAAGCGGCTCTTTTTATTATGAAAATGATGGTGTAAAACTTGCACTGATGGCCTACGTATGGGCGGGTGATGATAAGATTATTGTAGACCATACGGAGGTAGACGACTCTTTAAAAGGACAGGGAGTAGGTAAGAAATTATTAGAAGCATTAGTGCATTTTGTAAGAGAACGCCATGTGAAAGTTATTCCGCTTTGCCCCTTTGCAAACAATGCCCTTAAGAAAGAAAAAGAGTGGCATGATGTGTTGTTGCAGTGATTGTATTCTTCTTTTATTTTAACTCTTCAAGTCCGCTTACTCCCCCGGAAACTACTAATTTCATGGCGTCGGTAGCACTCAATTTTAAGCGTGTAACACGTTTTATGTTGACAATACATACCTGCCCAGCAAAAGAATAGGAGTAGGGGAAATAAACAACAACTTCACCAGGTAGATCTATTTTAGTTAAATCCTGCTGCGTAAGGAACCCGATTTTTTTTAGTCCGGTTTCGTTAATTTCCACCAGAACAGGTTCGTTAAATTTTTTTTCATCGCCTACAAAAGCTTCTGTGAAATCTTTTATAGACGAATATAATGTGTTAAATAGTGGGATTCTGTTAAAAACTTTAGAAAATCTCTTAAACAAAGGCTCTGTAACGAAATTCGTGACAACAATACCCGCCAAGACTAAAATAATCAGCAAAATAATGATGCCCAAACCTGGGATGTATAAAGGCCTGCCCATTTCATCACGAATTAGCCAGCTCAGATTAAGCGCCGTGTCAATAGTTGCAATAATCCAAAAAACCAGTAGTAAAGCACCTGCCACCGGGACTAAAACTAAGATGCCCTTAATTAAATAATTTAAAAGTAGTCTAATGGTTCTGTTAGATTTCATTTTGTATGTAATAATTCCCGCAAAGGTAAGCAATATCGTTCTTATTCGTAGTAATAAACACGCTTCACCCTTTGCGAAATACTGGTCAATATTTCGTAGGGTATTGTACCGGTTTTTGCGGCCAGTTCTTCGGCCGTTATCTGCTCCCCCATAACAATAACTTCATCGCCTACATGAGCCGTTACCGCTGTTACATCCAACATGCACATATCCATACATATATCACCCACTGTGGAAACGGTCTGACCGTTAACGCACATTCTTCCGATACCATTTCCTAGCTTACGGTTGTAACCATCAGCATAACCTATTTTGACTGTGGCAATTTTACTATCTCGCGTCAATTTTCCACTCCGATTGTAACTCACGGTGTCACCCTTTTTAACAGTTTTTATCTGCGTAATACTGGTTTTTAACTGGGCTGCTGCTTGTAGAGGTTGATGAAGTCCATCGTCCGTTTGGATACCATAAAGTCCAATTCCTAGGCGCACCATATCAAATTGTGCTTCTGGAAACCGGGAAATTGCTGACGTGTTGGCTATATGCTTAATAAAGTCATATCCCAGTGCATTAAGCAGTTGTGAATTGAAAAGGCGAAACTTATCTATCTGCTCCTTGGTGAAGTTGTCATGCTGGCTATTGCCGCTACCTACTAAATGAGAAAAAACACTTTTGATCTTGATGGTATCGGTGTTGGTAATCAACGTGATCAGTCTCAAGAGATCGTCTTCTTCAAAACCAAGCCGGTGCATACCTGTATCCAACTTTATATGAACAGGGTAATGTTTTTGGTTTAGTATATCTAGCTGTTTGATATAGGCTTCAAGCTCATCAAAACTATATATTTCTGGTTCTAAATGATGCGTTACCAATTGTTCTAACGAACCAATTTCAGGGCTCATGACCATGATAGGTAGATTAATTCCAGCATTTCTAAGGGTAATACCTTCGTCTACATAGGCAACAGCCAGATAGTCAACCTTGTTGAATTGTAGTAAGTTGGCAATTTCAAAACTTCCGCTGCCATAAGAAAAAGCTTTTACCATAACCATCAATTTCGTGTTTCTATCCAATAGCCTTTTATAATAATTAAGATTATGTTCTAAAGCATTGAGGTTGATTTCAAGTACCGTTTCATGGCTCTGGAGAGTTAATATTCTACTGATTCGTTCAAAACCAAATGTGCGAGCTCCTTTGATTAAAACCGCGCTGTTGCTGAAGTCGAAAGACTTAATGTTGCTTAATAGATCCTTGACCTCGTTAAAGAATACGGTATCCTGTCGAAAAAAATGTCTGACTTTAAGAATATCTTCACCTATTGCAATGAGCTGATCAATTTTATATTGCTGTATCAGATCGGCCGCTTGTTGGTAAACAAGACCTTTATTATTTATAGCTGCAGGTATATCAGAAAGGATTAATATTCTTCTGTGATGTTGGTTCTGCTGTTTGAGGAAGTCGAGTGCTATTCTTAGAGAAGAAATGTCGTTGCTGTATGAATCGTCAATAATAGAAGAGTTGCTGATACCTTTCTTGAGCTCAAGTCGCATTTTTATGGGATGTAACTTTGCTATCCTCTTAGCAATGGTAGCTGTTGAATAACCTAGAGCAAGTAGTGTGGCCCAGCAGCAGATTACATTTTCAATAGCGGCTTGATCAGTGAATGGAACGGAAAGCGCCACTTCTATACCTTTAAATTTTGCTTCTAATAAGGTGTGATTTTCCCGTTGTTGTTGTCGTAGTATCCTTAAATCTGTTGTCTCTTCTACACCCCAGGTGAAATGTACTTTTCCCGGCGTCTTATGGTTAAAAGGTCTTAGATATTTTGGCGCATATACCAGTAGTTCTACATCATGAAATAAACGCAGCTTTTCGATAGCTTTGGTTTCCTGTGAGCTAAATCCATCATCATGGGCATGGCCTAGATTAGTAAAAATGCCAATCGTTGGGTTGATCATTTTTGCCAACTTTTCCATTTCATTTTTTTTGCTAATGCCAGCTTCAATAATAGCCAAGTTATGTTCATGGCTCATCTGCCAAAGAGATAGCGGAACACCTAATTGAGAGTTATAGCTTTTAGGGCTTCTTACGATGTTAAAATCTGCTGCGAGTAATTGATTTAGCCATTCTTTTACGATGGTTTTGCCATTACTGCCAGTAATGGCAATGACGGGGTAATCGAATTGCTTACGATGGTAGGCGGCTAACTGTTGAAGAGCTCTTAAGGTATCGTCGACTGCGAAAAAGTTAGCCTTGTTATATTGCCTAAACGTGCCTAACGTTTGTTTATGTATAACGAAGTTTCTAATACCTAATTGAAATGCTTCCTTAATGAATTGATGGCCATCGCGATGATCGCTTAATGCAAAGAACAAAGAGCTTTCTGGATTGGTGACTTTTCTGCTGTCGTAACAAAGGGTGTCGATCCTACAATTTGGATCGTTTAATTCAACATACGCGGCCTGGATAATATCCGCAAGTTCTTTTACATGATATGCTATGTTGCCCATAAAACAACAAAAGTGATGAATTTTTAGGAATGCAACAATTTTTTACGATTTTAGAGCAATGCAGAAGGATGAAAAAGCAAGAAAAAGTATACTTACCGTGCGCCAGGCTAAACTAAAAGCCGCGAATTATTGTGCCTATCAGGAACGCTCGCAGCAGGAAATGCGTGATAAGTTATATGCCTGGGGGTTGCACACACCTGAAGTCGAACAATTGATCGCAGAACTTATTCTTGAAAACTTCCTCAATGAAGAGCGTTTTGCCCTAGCATATGTCTCGGGTAAGTTTAATATAAAGGGGTGGGGTAGATTAAAAATAAAACAGGGGTTACAGCATAAAAGAATTTCTTCCCGATTAATCAAAGATGCATTGCTTACGATAGAAGAAGACGTATATATAGAAAAATTACGTTCAATTATCCAAAAAAAAGGAGAAACTATCACGGAGAAAGATATACATAAACGCAGGTATAGGCTAGCCCAATATGCTATGGTTAAAGGATATGAAAACGAACTTATTTTTGATATCTTGAATAACAATGACTTATAATTTTAAACGATTTTTTTTAAAAAATAATTTGGTAGGAATGTAAATCTACCTATATTTGCATCACCAAAAGGGAAAAAGGCTTGAAAAAAGTCAAAAATAAGCGAAAGTAGCTCAGTTGGTAGAGCGCAACCTTGCCAAGGTTGAGGTCGCGAGTTCGAACCTCGTCTTTCGCTCCGGATCCTTTCTGAAAAGAAAGGATTTTAATTTTAAAAGCTATACTAGCTGCCTAGGTGGTGGAACTGGTAGACACGCAGGACTTAAAATCCTGTTCGCCTTAAAGCGAGTGCGGGTTCGATTCCCGCCCTAGGTACGGTTAAAGCCCTCTCTACAGGACGTAGGGAGGGCTTTTTGCTTAAAGGTGAAAAATCCGCTCCATTATCTTCCATTTTGCGGAAGCCAATATTGAATCGGCATCTTGAAAAATATTCATAGACTTCTCCCATTCGGCCTGTCTGGGCTTTTTGGACAATTCTTTAAATGCTTGCTCCCAGTTGAAATCCAAAGGGGTTTCTATAACCATGAAAAGCGTGGTACCTACATGATAAATTTCCATTTCTAGAATCCCTACAGAACGGATACCCTCTCTTATTTCGGGCCAGTGATCCGGCAGACTGTGTCGCCTGACATATTCATCGATGAGCAAAGGGTCGTCTTTCAATTCTAGCGTCTGGCAGTAGCGTTTGGTCTGAAATCCGTTTTTCTTCTGCGGATAACCCATATCTTTTCTAACCTCTTCCATAAAATATTAATCGCTAATTTTATATCCTTTCCAACCATAATATGCACAGAAAACAAAACATACCAGCGGCACAATGTATGCCCGTTGGTATTGCCCCGAAAAATTGTCCATAACGTAAGCTGTCATTTGCGGCAAACATGCATTGCCAACGATGGCCATCACCAGAAAAGCGGAACCGCTTTTTGTTTTTTCCCCCAGATCTTTAAGTGCCAATGAAAATTGTGTAGGATACATGATCGACATAAAGAATGAAACAAACAGCATGGCGTAAAGGCCTGTCATACCACCAAAAAACATGATAACCAGACACAGAAAAATATTGGCCAGGGAATAAACAAGCAGCATGTCCTGCGGCCTGAACCTGACCATAAGGGTCGTGCCCATCCACCTCCCCAACAAAAAGGCGAGCATGTAGAACCCGAAGAAGGTTGTAGCGGTGGATTCGCTGATACCAACATAAGTGCAGCAATATACCAGAAATAGACTGTTGATCGCCGTTTGGCCACCATTATAAAAAAACTGGGCGATAACGCCGCGTCGGAGGTGGGAGCGTTTTAAAACATCAAAGTCGATCAAACGGTTTCCCTGACCGGCATTTATCCTGCCGGCATCCTCATTTATGGCGGGAAGTCTGGAAAATATAAATACAACAGCTAAGATCAGTAAAATTGCCGCCAGTACCAGATAGGGAAGTTTCATTGCCGCTGTCTCAAAATCAATATATGCTTCCCAGCCCCCATGATAGGAAACTGGAAGCGTCTCCTTGGTGAAATTATGTCCGCTCAGGATCATTTTGCTCAGAAACATTGCTGCAACGAAAGCCCCCAGGCCATTAAAGGATTGGGCAAGATTCAACCTGCGGGAAGATGAATTGCGATCTCCGAGCACCGTGATGTAAGGATTGGCGGCTGTCTCTAGAAAGCACATTCCGGTGGCTATAACAAAAAAATGATGAGATAGAGCCAGTAAGACTTAAAGAGCGCTGCCGGTAAAAAAAGCAGCGCCCCGAAAGCGGCTATAGTCAGTCCGACAACAATCCCTGCCTTATAGCTGTACCTTTTCATGAACATCGCTATGGGTATGGGAAACACAAAATATGCGAGCCAGTAGGCCGTTTCCGTAAATGAAGCCTGAAAGGCATTCAGGTCGAAGGTTTTCATCAACTGGCGGATCATGGTTGGCAAAAGATTGCTGCTGATTGCCCAGATAAAAAACAGGCTGAAGACGAGTGCAAGGGCCGGGGAATAATTGTTCTTTCTCAAAACGTTAATTGCTATGGTAAACGGAAGGGGCGACTAACATGAGCTCCGGCTTTAAAATTCAATTAAAACCCTAAATACTTCGGCAGGTTTTTTATTCCAGTTCTCCAGAGCCTGCTGGGCAGCTTCTGGTGGGTAAACTGCAGTTACCAGGTCATCAGTAGGACATTTCCCTGTCTTCAGATAGCGGATTACTGCCTCAAAGTCCTTCATGGTGGCATTGCGTGTGGAATTGCAACTTAAAATAGGAGACTTTTTTATGCTGCCATTTTCTCTTTTTCCAATAGCATCTCTTCGATCTGCTTAGGGGTTTTATATCCCAGGGCAGAATGTGTTCTTTTGGTATTATAAAAACCTTCAATATATCCAAAGATCTCCAATTTAGCCGATTGCTGATCGATGAATTTTCTATGGTAGATCATTTCAGCCTTTAGTGTCTTGAAAAAGCTCTCAGCTACTGCATTGTCCCAGCAATTGGCCTTCCTACTCATGCTTTGAAGTATCTTGTTTTTTACAATTACCCTCCTGAATTCATCGCAGGCATATTGGATCCCTCTATCCGAATGGAAGATAAGACCATCTTTGATACCTCGGTTTCTAATAGCCATTTTGATGGCTTGTACAGAAGTGTTTTTAGTCGTCATATCGGTGCTTAAAGACCATCCAATGACTTTTCTGTCCGCCAGATCGATAACCGTTGTTAGATAAAGCCACCCTTTGCCGGTATGGATGTAAGTAATGTCGCTAACCCATTTTTGCGATAGGGAATCCGCTGAAAAATCTCTTTGGAGGAGATTTTCAGCTATCCTATAACTATGGCTCGAATCTGTGGTCACCCTATATTTTTTCTTAACCTTACTTCGTATCCCATGTTTCTTCATCAATCTTGCTACGTAGCTTCTTGATACCATTTCACCTTTTTTGTGCAGCTCTGCGGTTATCCGTGGGCTGCCATAGATATACTTACTGTCACTGTGTACCTGCTGTATTTTATCCACAAGTGCTTTACTGCGTTGTTCCCTGGGGGATTCGGGCCAAACCAGCCAACGGTAAAAACAACTGCTGCTAACGTTCAATACTTCGCACATCTTCTCTACGGAATATACTTCTCGGTTCTCCTTTATGAACCGGTATATGGACCGTCTCCCCTGGAGAAGATGGCTATGGCCTTTTTTAAGATATCGCGTTCTAATTCTGTATCTCTTAATTTCTTGCGTAAAATCCTTAACTCCTGCTCCTCCGGACTGATCTTGGGATTGTCAGGTAAAACCTTATTCCCATTATAACGTGGATTTCTACGCCATTTACTCAGTAAACTGGGGTCTATGTCTAATTCCTTAGCTACATCGGCTACAGATCCCTTAACAACGCTCAAATCGACCGCCATTATCTTAAACGAATCATCAAATTTTCTATGCATTTCTACAAATTTAAAATTACTGTCTAAATCTGTCTCGCTTTAAAGGTAGCAACTCCAGTGAGCCCATAATGTTAAATTCCTTTTTCACAAAATATTGCGTATCAAAAGGTATCTTCTCTTTGGCGTAACCGATATAAACCACCCGTCCGGTAAAGGCAGCTTCTGAAATGGCTGCTACATATGTTTCAGGTCTGCCTACCGCTTCGATGACCACATCTGCTCCCTTTCCTCCGGTGGTTTCCGATAATCTTTCATGGAACCCTACGCTCAGCGGTTCCACCAATGCCAGTTCGTCGACCCGGATTGCCGCCTCGGTAACTACCTTTGTCCAGGGTACCAATAGGTACTCAGCCATGGCCCCGTCGCGCTGAACACCCAGGGTTTGATTAAACTCGCAGGCATTTGGTCTCAAATTATTGCAGGCAGGACATTTACCACAGCTCGTGTAAGGGTTTACGGTAACGCTCATGCCGGGCTTCAGAAATGATGGCACCTCTTCACCGACTTCATGGATACGGGCACCGATCTCGTGACCGGGAACTATGGGCTTTTTTGCCAGCGGGTTCAGTCCCGTGAAAGTATTCAGGTCCGAGCCGCAAAAGCCGACAAATTCCATTTTCAGCATCACATGTCCCGATATTATTTCGGGCTTTTCTATCTCTATCAGGGCCACTTCTCCGGGTCCTTTGATCTGGATTGCTTTCATCGACTTATTTCAACTGTTCACCCAGCTATCCCCGAACCCGGGGTCAAAAATATGGCGCACCTGTTTTAAAACATCCTCATTCAGCTGCGCCCGGGCATATCCGATGGTTTGCATAACATTTTCGGGATTGGTTGTACTGAACAGCGTAGTAGCGATCCGGGGATTGTTAACGGCGTAGGATATGGCCAGCTCTTCTATTGAAATCCCCCGCTGCAGACAGAAATCAACTGCTTTTCTGGCCAGACGTTTCAGTGCCGCAGGAGCAGGATGCCAGTCCGGCGCCCCCCTTACCGTAAGTAGGCCCATGGAATAGGGAGAGGCATTGATCACACCTACTTCTTTCCGTTCAAAATAATCCAGGTAATCAGCCAACGCATCATCATTGAGGGTATAATGGCAGAACGATAGTACACTTTCCACCGTTCCCGGTGGCACCCGGTCTATTATATACTGGAAATGCCTTAAATTTAAATTGGTGATACCCACATGTTTCACCAATCCTTCATCCCTCAATTCACACAGGGCGGGGAGTGTCTCGTCACAGATCTGGTCCAGATCCGCAAACTCTACATCGTGCACGTTAATGAGGTCTATATAATCTACATGCAGGCGCTGCATACTCTCATATACACTCTCCCTGGCTTTTGCGGCCGAATAATCCCAGTAGTTAACCCCATCCTTGCCATAACGGCCAACCTTGGTGGAGATATAATAAAGTGACCGGTCTATTTTCTTCAGGGCCTTACCCAATAACACTTCTGCCCTGAGGTGTCCGTAATAAGGCGACACATCGATAAAATTGATACCGTGCTCCACTGCCGTTAACACAGAATCGATGCCCGCTTCTTCTTTAAGTGAATGGAAGACACCTCCAAGGGAGGAGGCTCCATAACTAAGATTTGACACTTTCATGCCTGTTCTGCCTATTTCTCTATATTCCATGGTTTATTAGATGGTTCAAATCATGAAAGCAAATGTACATAATGCCGTTTCGTTCTCCAGTATTCTTTTTCGATAAAATGATGCACTTTATCGACTTTTTATTGTTACTTTTATTCGTTACAGACCATTACGAAAGGACACATGATCAAACGTGATTTTATCTTACTGAATATTGGACATGCCATCCACCATGCGGATTGGAACTGGAAGAACATATACAGTCCTTTTGCCCGTATTCATTTTGTGGAAAGCGGATCTGCCGAAATTGTCCGTGAGAACGACCGGTACGTCTTGAAAGAAGGTCATTTGTATCTGACTCCGCCCTATACCAAACATGGCTATTCGTGTACAGGCGACCTATCCTTGTACTACATTCATATTTATGAAGCCCTGGAAAAGCAATTGAGCATTTTTGACATACTTGATTTTCCGGTCGAGTTGGAAGCGGATGAGATGACCGTAGGGCTCGTCCGGCGACTGATAGCAGTGAACCCCAAACTGGAGCTGAAGGCATATGATCCCAAAGACTATGATAACTCGCCGACACTGATGAAGAATATCAGTCAGCATACGCATGCATTGCCGGCACTGGAAATGGAAACAGAAGGCATCCTGAAACAGATCATTTCGCGCTTTCTGGCAGGGGCGTCCGAAAAGAACTGGAGTTGCTACCTTTAAAGCGAGACAGATTTAGACAGTAATTTTAAATTTGTAGAAATGCATAGAAAATTTGATGATTCGTTTAAGATAATGGCGGTCGATTTGAGCGTTGTTAAGGGATCTGTAGCCGATGTAGCTAAGGAATTAGACATAGACCCCAGTTTACTGAGTAAATGGCGTAGAAATCCACGTTATAATGGGAATAAGGTTTTACCTGACAATCCCAAGATCAGTCCGGAGGAGCAGGAGTTAAGGATTTTACGCAAGAAATTAAGAGATACAGAATTAGAACGCGATATCTTAAAAAAGGCCATAGCCATCTTCTCCAGGGGAGACGGTCCATATACCGGTTCATAAAGGAGAACCGAGAAGTATATTCCGTAGAGAAGATGTGCGAAGTATTGAACGTTAGCAGCAGTTGTTTTTACCGTTGGCTGGTTTGGCCCGAATCCCCCAGGGAACAACGCAGTAAAGCACTTGTGGATAAAATACAGCAGGTACACAGTGACAGTAAGTATATCTATGGCAGCCCACGGATAACCGCAGAGCTGCACAAAAAAGGTGAAATGGTATCAAGAAGCTACGTAGCAAGATTGATGAAGAAACATGGGATACGAAGTAAGGTTAAGAAAAAATATAGGGTGACCACAGATTCGAGCCATAGTTATAGGATAGCTGAAAATCTCCTCCAAAGAGATTTTTCAGCGGATTCCCTATCGCAAAAATGGGTTAGCGACATTACTTACATCCATACCGGCAAAGGGTGGCTTTATCTAACAACGGTTATCGATCTGGCGGACAGAAAAGTCATTGGATGGTCTTTAAGCACCGATATGACGACTAAAAACACTTCTGTACAAGCCATCAAAATGGCTATTAGAAACCGAGGTATCAAAGATGGTCTTATCTTCCATTCGGATAGAGGGATCCAATATGCCTGCGATGAATTCAGGAGGGTAATTGTAAAAAACAAGATACTTCAAAGCATGAGTAGGAAGGCCAATTGCTGGGACAATGCAGTAGCTGAGAGCTTTTTCAAGACACTAAAGGCTGAAATGATCTACCATAGAAAATTCATCGATCAGCAATCGGCTAAATTGGAGATCTTTGGATATATTGAAGGTTTTTATAATACCAAAAGAACACATTCTGCCCTGGGATATAAAACCCCTAAGCAGATCGAAGAGATGCTATTGGAAAAAGAGAAAATGGCAGCATAAAAAAGTCTCCTATTTTAAGTTGCAATTCCAAACCGGGGTTTGGACGAACGCGTACTCCAGGCTATCCACTTTATCCACAGCAATATTGATAAGCCGATAAAAATAGAGGAACTGGCTAAAGTATCCTGCCTGACTGAAGACCATTTTATCCGTCTTTTCAAAAAGCAGATGCAATCTACCCCTGGGAAATATATCAACCAAAAAAAAATCGAGCAGGCACAACTGATGATGCTTGTCAGGAACCTGAGCATCAAGGAACTTGCCTATCAATTGGGTTTTGAAAACGTTTCCTATTTCAACCGACTTTTCAAAAAGATTTCAGGGGAGAATCCGGGAAAGATGCAGCGCAGGATGTCAGAGCTGAACGAACCTTCTTCCTCCGTCATCCCAAAATGATAAAAGCAGTGCTCTCGATAAGAAGCACTGCCTGCAGTAATTAACCTTCCATTATTGCGATCAGTAACCGGGATTCTGCGTGAGGTTCCCGTTCACCTGCAGCTCCGAGAGCGGGATAGGCCACAGTTCATTCACCCCCTCCTTAAAGTTTCTCCGCTGATAAATGAGATAGCCTTCTGCGTCCACCGGGAAATCATTGTAACTGCCAGGATTATTGGTAAGCTTCATACCGGTAAACTGCCTATTCAGCTCCTGGGTGGCAATTCCCCAGCGCAGCACATCATAGTAGCGTAATCCTTCAAAAGCAAACTCCACCCTGCGTTCCCTCCAGATAGTTTCGCGCAGCGCATCCGTACCAGTTACGGTAACAGCGGGCATGGCAACATTCTGCCTTCCCCGCACCAGATTGATGGTTGCATCCAGCAATGCCTGATCGATCGGATCACCAGCCTCCATTTTGGATTCCAGATAGCCCAGCAATACTTCCGGATAACGGATAACAGCAAAATTGCCCCCGAAGTTCATCAAGTTCCCCTCGAAGTTTTCATCCATAAACTTGCGTATGCAGTAGCCGCTCCAGTTATAGCGGTTAAAACGGTCTGGCGAGGTTGTCCCGGGCCTGGCAATATAGGTCTGCCCCTTAAAGACACTCCTGTCGGAAATGAGTACGGTATAATCCAAACGGGGATCTCTGTTGGTATAGGGATCTTCCGGATCGTATAGGTCCGATTCCTCGATTGGCCTGCCATCGCTACACGCATACGCCTTTACCAGTTCGTTGTAAGGGGAGAACTGGTGCCATCCACCCCATGTTTCCGGGTAAAGGTATTGCGGCAGCACATGCCCGTACACATCTTCGAGGTATTGGGAGGTAAGAACAAATTCACCGTTGGCAACGTTGCTGGCCGCGAAAAGCGCTGTAAAATCGGGGTGGATACGGTACACGTCAGAGTCGATGATCTTTTTGTAGCTTTCGGCCGCCTCGGCCCATTTCTGTCGTGCCATCTGTAAGCGTCCGAGGATAGCCAGTGCTGCCCCCGCAGTGATGCGCCCCTGTTCACTGGCAGATCTGCTTGTTGGCAGAACAGCTGCGCTTTCCTGCAGGTCCGATTCTGCCAGATCCCATACTTCGTCACGCGAGGCACGCATAACACTGTTTGCCTCTTCTATGCTCAGCACTTTGGTAACTAAGGGAACGCCGCCAAAATAAAGTGCCAGATTGAAGTACTCATAAGCCCTTAAAGTCTTGACTTCACCCACCATGGCCGCCTTTGCGTTTTCGTCCATTTCCACCTGGTCGATATGATCCAGGAAGTTGTTACAGGCCGACAGCTTTTGGTAAGCGTTGCGCCAGTATCCCTCAGTCACCCAATAGGCTGAATTCAGGGCGCCATCCGTTACCCGATCCGGGATCAGCTCTTTTTCCGAGCCGCTTCCCGCCATCAGGTCCAGATATAACAGACTACGGGGTGTCCAGAAATCTTCACCCTTCCAACCGGCCCCCGTGTTGTAACAGCCGATCAGCGCAAGCAGCGCATCTTTTTCTGTTTTCCAGAACGTAGCGTCCGAAACGGCATCTAATGGCTGCTTATCAAAGAAATCTTTGCTGCAACCTCCCAGAAGTACACATATAGCCAAAAGCAAATGGCATAGCTTTGTTTGGCTTGAATATTTAATGAATTTCATGATCCTTTTCATTTGGTTATTATTTCGCTGCAATTAAAAATTAACGTTCACCCCGAAAGTGTATACGCTTGTTATGGGATAAAACGGCGTATTATCGCCTACTCCCTGTCCCATTTCCGGGTCCCATCCCCGGTAAAAGCTGTTTATGGAGAACAGGTTCTGACCACTAAAGAACACACGCAATCTGTTCAATCCCATCTTATCGGTGATTTTTTCCGGAAACGAGTAACCTAGCTGTATGTTCTTCAACCGGAGAAAACTTGCGTTCCGGTTCCAAAAAGTAGATGGCATGATGGTTCCAGAGCCCATATTCAGGCTAGTAAGTTTGATATATTCCGCATTCCGGTCGGGGTTTTCTGCTGTCCACCGGTTATCGGCCTGCCAACGCTGGATCTGCCCGCCATTGTAGAAGGCAAAGGCCTGATAAGAGCCCATCTGCCGGTCAAAGCCTGCCAGACCATGTAACAGCACCGAAAGATCAACACCTTTATAATCTAAGCGAATGGTGGCGCCATAACTAAATTTGGGTACGGTGTTGCCGATGATCGTACGGTCATTGGCAGGGTCGACCACGCCATCGGGCACCCCGTCGGGACCGCCGATATCGGCATACCGGACGAATCCGGCCTGCGCGGCATAGGGCTGCCCCGGGTAGACCGCAATGTCGTTCTCATCCAGGAAAAGACCATCGGCCACATAGCCGTAAATGGCGCCCAACGGCTGTCCGACAAAAAGGCCTTTGGCGATATCCTGCATTAGGCCATCGGCCAGTTTTGTGACACGGTTCTTCGTATAGGTGAAATTGGGACTAAAACCGATGTTTACCTTTCCAATGGAAGTGCGATAGTCCATCAGGAATTCAAACCCGTTGTTCCTTACCGAGGCGGCGTTTACTTCCGAAGGCGTCAACCCCAGCACACTCGATACCGTAAGATTATACAGGATATCCCGCGTCCGCTTGTCAAAATAGTCCGCTACGAAAGCGAGCTTACCCTGCAGCAGTGAAAAGTCAAGCCCTATTCCCCTGACCTCGGTCGTTTCCCAGGTAATATCGCTGTTGGCCAGTGTCGTCAAACGGGCACCCGGGAGCAGGACACCGCCGACGGGGTAGTTATTGCCCAGGCTCAGTACATTCTGGTAGGGATAGTTCCCGATATTCTGGTTTCCGAGCGTTCCCCAGGAGGCACGCAACTTGAGATTGTCCACTCCGCGGAAATTTTCTTTAAAGAAGGCTTCTTCGGAAATACGCCAGGCGGCCGAGATCGAAGGGAACAGGCCCCAACGGCCTTCGCTTGGAAAGCGTGAAGTCCCATCATAACGTGCATTCACCTCAAAAAGATAGCGGTCGTCCAATATATAATTTATCCGTCCGAAGAACGAGCGCAATGCCCATTCGGCAGCCGAACCTGACGATTGCATATTGGCCGAAGATCCCGCATTCAGCTCATGCAGCAGGTTGCTCGGAAAATCATCCCGGAAAGCGGACGTCCAGTCAGAGCGGAACCTTTCTTCTGAATAGCCTCCCAGCGCATTGATCGCATTCTTTCCATAAGTCCTATTGAACTGCAGCAGGGATTGGAGGGTCACTAACGAGTTGTCTCCCGAGTTGACGGTGAGATTATTCGGGCCTAAGCGTTTATTGGCATCGAAAATAAAATCAGAAGCAAAACTGTTATTGGTGTAGTTTGTATAATTGTATCCGGCTTTTCCGCTTAGGGTAAGTCCCGAAACAATTTCCCAGGCAAGCTCCGTGCCGCCCAGGAAGAACCTGTTGGCGCGGTTCACGAACGATTCGCTCGATAGCCATGCCTCTGGACTGTAGTTATCCTGATAGCCAAAAGTGCCGTCCGATTTCCGTCCCGCATAGATGGGACCCTGCCTTACTGCAAAACCGATCATGCTCATCATTTCCCCATCGAATTGCCTGGGCTCATTGGTCCTCGCGTCATTCCCCGTCATGTTCACCTTTAGGGTCAGGTTATCCAAGATTTTGCTATCCGAGTTTAGCATGAAATTATAGCGTCGATAATTGTTTTTGGCCACCACGCCATCCTGATCGAGATAGCCCAAGGAGAATAGATAGGAATTCTTTTCGGAACCGCCGGAGAAAGAAACATTATGGTTCATCTGAAAACCCGATCCGGAAGATAACAGGTTTTTAAGATGAGGTACGTCCGGATAGTTGTCCGGGTCGGTTCTCGAACGGAACTTATCAATCTCCTCATCCGTATAACTCTGCGCCTGTCCCACATTGCGGTTAGCTTCATTGAAAAGTGTGGCATAGTCGGCCGAACCCACAAAATCAGGGAGCTGGGTCACCTGTTGCCAGCCGATAGTATTGTTGTAAGAAACACGGAGCCGGCCACTGGTACCGCGCTTGGTCTCTATCAGGATGACCCCATTGGCGCCGCGTACCGTAAATGGAAGCAGAAGCTGCATCCTTCAGCACGGATATACTTTTGATATTATTGGGATCGATATCGTTCATCGAGGCAGCCAGCCCATCTATCAGTACCAGCGGTTCGTTACCGGCGCCCGAAAAAGTACCCTGTCCCCGGATGCGGATAGCGGCGCCATCATTTCCGGGCCGCCCCGCACTCTGGGAGACCGAAACACCGGTGGCCAGGCCTGCCAAGGCCTGCGAAGCCTGCGTAATGGGCCTATCCTCTATCTCTGCTGCGGAAACCGAGGAGACCGAACCGGTCAGGTTCACTTTCTTCTGGGTACCGTAACCGACAACAACGACCTCATCGAGATCTGCCGCCAGTTCCACCAGCGGAATGGTCAGTGTCTTCTGTTCCGTTACATGGACTTCTTTTCTTTCAAAGCCTGTAAAGGTGACCACCAAAGTAGCCGGTATGGTGGAAAGTTTGAGGCTGAAGCGGCCCTCGTTATTAGTGGAAATTGCTTGCGGGGAGCCCTTCACTGTTACGCTCGCTCCCGGCAAGGGCGCGCCCTTGGTATCGGTCACCTGTCCCGAAAGGTCGTGCGTCTGCTGACCATGGGCCAATATTACGCACCAGCATAGCAGCAGGATAGACATCATGCCCTGTCTGAGCGATGTGGAATAGTTTATTTTTTCCATCAGATTTTAGTTTTGGTTATTATTTGTCCCTACCGCCCATTCTGGATGCCGTTGGGAGAGGTATTAGCGGTTAGCCTACCCGGTAAAGGCTTCGCAGGCCATCTATCGGGATATCATTTTATCGGTTTAAAATTTGGTTACAGGATTAACGTAAACGGTATCATCCATAACGTATGCAGTTGTTTCTTCTGGTAATCATATATTTAGTTTTAAGGGCATCCCTGTTTTCCTATTAGTGTCAAAAAGACAATAAATACATTGGTAACTGCAAAGGCTTTCCCGCCAAAAAATGCTTGGCTGACCGGATAAAATATTGAATATCAGGAATTAGCTATATAAGGTATCAGCAGTTTTAAATCGGTTTTACACAATAATCAAAGGTAACTGCTTTTACTCCACTTATTTGATCCCTTTTTCGACTATTTATTGCACTTTATCGATATTTTAGATCTATCGATATTTTTTGCCAGACTGCTTCATCACCGTTTGCAGCGCAAGGTTAGAAGGCATTCCATTTCCAACCTAAAGCAGGAACATGAAATCGCTTTACTTTTCTTTGATGCGTATGACTCTTGAAGCGAAGTGGGGCCCTCAAAAACAGTGTGCCCCTTCCGGGGCACACCAACCATTATGAACCAATTAACTAATTCAGGAATTTAACACCATAAAGATCAGCTGATCTTTAGTACATATGCAGGCTGGCTTCCATCTGCAACCTGCGGCCATGTGACCTCAAGACCATCGGCTGTCTGTTTGAATTTCAGCTTTTCATTTGTTCCCACAAACGTTACGCTTTTAACCCTGCGGTTGTTAGCTGTTAGGCTTTTGACCAACAGGTTTTCCGCCTCTGGCCATCCCATGACAATGGCATACAGCACATCACCCTTAGTCGTAAATCGTATATCCTGCGCGGTGAAAGGCTTGTTTTTTCCTTCATTGAAACCCTGGGCAGAAAGCGGCGCGGCACCTTCCATCGCAGGCCCTTCCCCGAAAAGCTTCCAGGGTCTGGTACCGATGATGGACTCGCTGTTAACGTCCATCCAGGAAGCAATGCCCTCAACGGTTTTCTGCGCCTCCGAATCAATAGAACCGTCTCCTCGAAGGGGAACGCTCAGTAACAGATTCCCGTTTTTACTGACCACATCAACCAACATATGGATAACGGTCTTCGCGCTCTTATAGCTTTTATTATCATAGATCCGCCTGTCATAATGCCAGGCGCCGATGCATGTACAGGTCTGCCAGGGATCTTCCTCGATCTGGTTGCTCTGCCCGCGTTCGATATCCCACACCATGCATTTACGTTGCTGTTCATCCAGAATTTTCCCATTTATAACCGCCTCCAGCTTGCCCTTATGTTTTTGCTGATTGGTGTTGTAATAATGGGCGGCAATCCGGAGTCCGGCATCATCGATGGGCCACAAAGGCAGGGCCGTATCATCAAAGTACACCAGGTCAGGCGCATACTTATCGATCAGTTCGACAGTCCGGTCATGAAAAGTATCACAATAGTTCTTCGTAGGAACATTGACGCCCTCGCCCCAATGCCACTGCCGGTGAATCATCCCGTCGTCCAGGCTATTCTCACTCAGGGGATGATTCTGTGCATAGAGGTCCTGCGGGTCAAATCCTTCCCACCATTTACCCTTTCCGTCAGATTCGGTTACTTTTCCGTCATAGGGAACACCCTTCAGCGTCCCTTTTTTGTCTGCCCGTTGAGCGGTCTCGTACCATGTCCAGGCATGTGCAGCGTGTACGCTTGCACCGAAACGTAAACCCCGTTTCTTTGCCGCTTTCGCCCAGCCCGCCATCAGGTCCTTTTTCGGCCCCATCTTAACGGCATTCCACGGCTGATGGCTGCTATCGTAGAGGTCCATATTGTCATGATGGTTGGCCAGTGCAACAAAATACTGGGCACCCGCGCGCTTATAAAGATCTAATAGCGATTCGGGGTCCCATTTATCAGCCTTCCACTCATTGATCACATCCTTAAAGCCAAACTTGGATGGGTGCCCGTACTTTTGCACATGGTATTTGTACTGATCGCTTCCTTCCTGATACATACCCCTGGCGTACCAATCGCCTCTTTCTGGCTGGCATTGAGGACCCCAGTGTGCCCAGATACCGAATTTTGCATCACGGAACCAGTCGGGAACCCGGTACTGCTCGAGCGACTTCCAATCTGGCTTAAAGTTGGCTTTGGCAATCGGAGCATTGGCATGCAGGGTGCGCAAACCTGAACCAGCGGCCGACCTGCTCAGCCAAAGGGCGGGTATTGCTATTCCCAGGGCTTTTATTACACTTCTTCTTTTCATTGGATTCTCTTCTTACTTTTCAGTCTTGGTATGAAATCAGTTTTCTGAAATTTTGTTCTGAAAACGTGGTTTATAAAATGGCGTGAAATATTATCCAAAGCTAAGGATATTATACAGAACACTCTTGCCCAATTTCGACGAGATATATCACTTTATCGACTTTTTTTAACCCAGAGGTCAGTCTCCAGCGGGCCTGAAACTCCTTGGCGGTAGGGAATCTCCCTCTTCCCTCCAAATTTTGAAAGTCTAGATGTTCTAAAAAAATCCCACAACTAATAACTCATTTCTCACTCTTTTTCGATGTTATTGATTTTAAAATCTTTAAGAAGCTCATCAACAGTTCTAAAAAGACCCCGTTCTCTGTACTGAAAACGAATGACCGTAAGTTCAACGTATGTTGGGTTTACGGTTTTTTTGTTACAGGTGATTATTTAGTAGAATTTTTATAAATTTGTTATTATGGAAAGGCTAGTTGTCAATATCCCCGAAAGCAAAAGTTCTTTGGTAAAGCAAATACTTAAAGGGTTGGGTGTGACCATTCAACAGGAAAGCAAATCTAACGCGCCCATTTACAAAAAAAAACTGACTAAAGTAACAACTTGGTCCGATGAAGACGTCAACATTTTAGAAGAAAGTAAGAAAGCCTTTGGGGGTTTCAAGCCACAACAATAGTAATTGACACGGGTATATTCATCGAGCATCTTCGGTCTAAAGATAAAACAGTTACCATGCTGTATCGCCTTTCGGATCAACCTTATTTATACATTTCCGCAGTTTCGCTTTATGAATTGTATATGGGAGCTACAACAAAGGAAAAAGAACATGATGTCAAAATGTTGACGGAGGACCTCACTGTTCTCCCTTTTACAGATGCCGTTTCTATCAAGGCAGCCCAAATCTATCATAGATTAAGGCTCAATAATCAAATGATAGAATTTAGAGACATATTTATTGCGGCTACCTGTATAGTGAACGAACTACCTATTGTCACATTCAACAAAAAGCACTTCAAACGTATTGAAGGGTTAAAAATCACGAGGTAGTTATTCGACAACGATTCTGCTTTCATTTTTAGAATCTGTTTTCTATGTCTCCCAAAACCGCAATTCTCTTCAAACTATTGATAAAATCGTTCGACAACAATCCTGTTTGGAGTACAACTAAAACGATAAGTAAGAGCTAACATGTTGAAGCATGTTAGCTCTTTTTTGTTTATTATAGATTTAAGTGTGTACTTTTCGACCTTTTAACGGCATACTGGCGAAAGCCCGATGAAATTACCGTTTTATCTGCCTATATTAGTATAGTTGACAAACTATCATATTTGATTGCAAAAGGGCCTCATATGGCTGTAACGCTCTACAGTTTTTGGCTAAAACCAAGAGCAATGATGAAAGAACATCGGCTTGACTTATAAGCCACATTATAAGGCAGCTTCCTGATATTAAGAAAGATAAGAAAACAACGAACCGCTAACAAGGTATTGCCAAAAGGCTGGCTGAAATTTAAAACTTATCTTCGCGCTACTATTTTGCCTTCGTTTTTATTCGCTGAAATAAATTAAATTAACAAACAAAAACGGCTTCGGCTTGCTATAGTGCTATCATCTTTTGTAGAGGTGGGCAGCCCTTCGCTAACTTTTGGAAAAATCATCACGGACGGACAATCATCTAACATGACCGTAACGATTGACAAACCTCAAATAGATAATGGAATGAGAGATAAATTTTCAACGACTGTTACAATAAATTCTGATCCTGCTAAAGTTTGGAATACTTTGACTAACCCTGAAGTAATGAGAGAATGGATGGGAGAACCAGAAATGAAAATAAAAGTGAATACTGATTGGAAGATTAATTCCCCAATCCTGATTAGTGGTTTTCATCATGTTAACTTTGTATCTAAAGGCTTTGTACTACAATATGACACAGAAAAAAAATTGAGCTATAGTCATCTAAGTTCGATATCCCGACTTCCGGACATATCAGATAATTATACAATTCTTCAATTTATTTTAATACCTGTTGACAAACAGACACAATTAACAATCAGCATCGAAAATTTTCCTACAGAGACAATTCGCAAGCATCTGGAATTTTATTGGAGAACGACCATTGTGACGATTAAAAAAACGGCGGAAAAACTAATAGAACAAAAATAGGCAAACAAACGAAGAGCCAATTCCTACTTCGTTATTGGACAAAACAAGAAAATTCTTTTTGCAGATAGAAGGTGGCGACTATAAAAAACCGATTGACCGAAAAATGTTTTTAGTGGCGTTGAACAACTCGTTCCGGAAATGCATAACGTTACTATTATTTATTATAAAGAGCCCCGCGAGTGCGGGGCCCTTATAGACAAATGCCAAACCACATTTAATTCCAACCGCCTCCCAAAGCTTGATAGATATTGACCAGGGCATTCATTTGTTGCCTCTTGGTTTCTATTAGCTCGAATTTTGATTCCAGCGCATCCCTTTGTGTTAACAGCACTTCCATATAATCCGCTCTTGCTGAACTGAAAAGACTGTTGGATATATCGATTGATTGGGTCAATGCTTCCACTTGCTTAGCTTTCAGATCATAACGCTGTTCGAGATTGTTGATCTTGTTCAGTTGGTTAACGACTTCAACATAAGCATTTAAAATGGTCTGCTCATAATGGTACACCGCCTGTATCTGTTCGGCATTGGCACTATAGTAGGTGGCTTTTATGGCATTCCTGTTAACCAGCGGAGCTACCAAATCACCAACCAAGGAGTAAGCCAATGATTCCGGTGTATTGATGAGGTATCTCGGGTTAAAAGCTTGGTAACCAATGGATGCAGAAATGCCCAAAGACGGATAAAAAGACGCCTTAGCTACTTTCACGTCTAGCTTTGAGGCGGCGAGATCCATTTCTGCCTGTTTGATATCTGGCCGATTGGCTAATAATTGTGAAGGGATGCCTGCATGTACAACTGGCGGAACTGCGTTTTCGAAGTTTTTGCTATTCCTTGGAATCGGTTGGGGGTACCGGGCCAGTAAAAAGTTAATCTTATTTTCAGTTTCGGTGATCTCCTGTTGGATGTCGTATTGCAGACTTTTGGTATTGAATACCTCGGCTTGAAACCGACGCACCGCAAGCTCAGTGACCCTTGTTGCCGTTTTTTGTAATTTCATAATTTCCAAAGCATTACTTTGTATATCCATGTTCTTTCTAACGATATCCAGTTGATTGTCAAGCGCCAATAACTCGTAATAGGCATTGGCAATTTCGGCAATGAGATTTGTAATAACGAAGTTTTTGCCTTCCACGGTCGATAAGTATTTGCTTATTGCAGCTTTTTTGGCATTATGTAGCTTTTTCCAGATATCCACTTCCCAAGTGGCGTAGGCACCCAAAAGATAGTCGGGCAGGGGTTCTGGCATTTCCTTACCCGGTTTGATGTCTGTGGTGGCTTCGCTGGCGCCTCTACTGGTATAGCGGCCTACCTTTTCGAAACCGGCAGCACCTCTTACACCAACAAAGGGCAGGTATTCTCCCTTTCTGGCTCTGATTTCGTTTCGGGCTACCTCAATCTCCTGTAGCGTGATGTTCAGTTCCTGATTGTTTTCCAAGGCTGTATCTATTAAGGCATTCAGGTATGGATCGGTAAAATATTCTTTCCATTGTACTGTTGCGCTATTGATGCTATCCTGGGAGTTGCTGTAACGCGTAGGGATAGCTTTATCCTCGGTTTTTTCCACTAAGGAAGGTGTTTTACAAGCCATGTACGTTAGGGATACACAAAAGATCCCTAAGTATTTATATATGCTGTTTTTATGCATGGTGATTCATTTCTTCGGTTAACGGATTTTCATCTTCATGTCTGATTAGCTGCCTGTTTTCTGCCAGTTTGCCGAATATGTAGTACAGTCCGGGAACAATTATTACACCGAAAATCGTCCCGAAAAGCATACCTCCAGCTGCAGAAGCACCGATGGTGCGATTACCTATGGCACCAGGGCCATGGGCGAAAACCAGTGGGATCAAACCTGCGATAAAAGCGAAAGAGGTCATTAATATCGGTCGGAAACGTACTTTGGCGCCTTCGATGGCTGCTTCAAGCACTGTTGCTCCATGATGATGTTTTTGTACGGCAAATTCGACGATCAGCACGGCATTTTTACCTAATAGTCCAACAAGCATGACCAGCCCTACCTGCGCATAGATATCGTTTGCAAGCCCCATTAACTTGAGCAATAGAAAAGAACCGAATACGCCTACGGGCAATGAACAGACTACCGTTAGGGGAAGTATGAAACTTTCATACTGTGCAGCCAAAACAAGGTATACGAAGCCTAAGACGATCAAGAAAATATAGAGCGCTTCGTTTCCACGGCCGACCTCATCTTTAGAAAGACCTTCCCAGTCAATGTCATAACCACGGGGCAAAGTCTTTGCGGCCACCTCTTGGACGACTTTGATTGCTTCGCCACTGCTGAATCCCGGTGCGGACTCTCCTCTAATAGCCGAAGAGGTATACATATTGAATCGGGTAATTTCATTAAGCCCTTGCGACTTCTTTATTTTCATGAATGCCGAGTAGGGAACCATTTCGTCGCGGTTATTTTTTACATAAAGTTGCATCAGGTCGCTAGGCAACCTCCGGTATTCAGGTGCAGCTTGCACATATACTTTAAAAAAATTGCCGAATTTGATGAAACCGAGCTCATAACTGCTCCCTATCAATACGGACAGGTTGTCCATGGCTTTCCCGATAGAAACACCCTTTTGCATCGCAGCCTTGTTATCTATCTCCAATTCATACTGTGGATAGTTGGCACTGAAAAAGGTAAACAGTCCTTTCAACTCTTTACGCTTGCCCAGCGCTGCCATAAAATCGTCGTTCACCTTTTCCAGTTCTTTGTAGTCATCGTTATTGGTTTTGTCCAATAAACGTAAAGAAAAGCCACCAGCCGCACCGTATCCGGGTACTGCCGGAGGGCCGAAGAATTCAATTGTGGCACCAGGGATTTCCTTGGCTTTTTCTTCCAGTTCCTCAATGATTTCATCAACAGTTTGTTTGCGTTCCGACCAATCTTTGAGGTTAATCAGACAGGTTCCAGCATTAGAACCCCGCCCTTCTGTCAGTACCTCGTAACCGGCCAATGAAGAAACCGATTGAATACCTTCTACCTGTTCAGCAAGTGCCTGCAATTTGCGGGATAGATCATTGGTCCTTTCCAAGGTTGATCCCGGAGGTGTTTGAACGATGGCATAAATCATACCTTGATCTTCGTTGGGAATAAAGCCAGCGGGAAGGTCATTACTTATTCCTAATATGCCGATACCGAAGATCAGTAACACGCCGAAGGTGATTACCTTGCGGTGCACAATTAACTTCAGCAATCGGGTATACCTGCCGGTGAGTCTTTCGAATAGCCGGTTAAAGCCGTCCATGAATTTGTCTATTGGCGTCTTCTTTTTGGTTTTTCCATGTGTATTCTTTAATATCATGGCGCAGAGAACCGGCGTAAGCGTAAGCGCCACTACACCGGAGATGACGATAGCACAGGCCATTGTAATGGAAAACTGCCTATAAAATATACCCACCGGGCCAGTCATAAAGGCTACAGGAACGAATACGGCTGTCATGAGTAAGGTAATGGCGATAATAGCTCCGCCAATTTCGTGCAATACTTTCTTTACCGCTTTATACGGAGATAGGTGTTCTTCTTCCATCTTGGCATGTACGGCCTCCACAACGACAATGGCATCGTCTACGACCACACCGATGGCCAATACGAGCGCAAATAAGGTGATAAGATTAATGGTAAGTCCGAAAAACTGCATAAAAATAAAGGCGCCGATCAGCGATACCGGGACAGCCAGCGTGGGGATAAGGGTGGAACGCCAATCGCCCAGAAACAGGAATACGACAATGGATACCAGCAAGAAGGCTTCTACTAAGGTGTGGATAACCTTATTGATGGAGGCGTTCAGAAAGCCGGAAACGTCATAACTGATCTCGTAATCCATTCCCGGAGGGAAAGAACTGGCCTTGATCTCATCCATTTTTGCTTTTACTTCCTTGATTACATCGCTGGCATTGCTACCGTAGTTCTGTTTCAGCATGATAGCTGCAGATGGATGACCGTTCAAGTTCGAATAAATGTCATAAAATTCACTTCCCAGCTCAATATCTGCCAGATCTTTTAGATGGAGGATTTCTCCGTCTGCATTGGCCCGCACAATGACGTTCTTATATTGCTCCGGGTCATTATATCTTCCCTGATAGGTTAATACATATTCTAGCGCTTCTGAACGTTTACCATCACTTCTCCCTATTCTTCCAGGCGAACCTATTACGCTTTGATTGTCCAAAGCTTCCATCACCTCATCTGTTGAAACATTATAGGCGCGCATACGATCTGGCTTCAGCCAGATACGCATAGCGTATTGCCGACTGCCCAATATGGTGGCTTGGCCCACGCCAGATAGGCGCTGCACTTCCTGCAGAATATTGACATTAGCAAAATTGTAAAGGAAGTTTTCATTTGCTTGGGCGTCAGTGCTGTAAACATTGACGTACATGAGCATATTGGGTTGTACGATATTGACAATGATCCCTTCGCGTTGTACTAATTCCGGCAGCCTGTTCGTCACCTGCTCTATGCGATTTTTTACCATGACCACTGCCTGATCAGGGTCTACGCCGAGATCAAAAACCACCTGTACGGTGGCTTCTCCCGCACTCGTAGCATCGGAACTCATATATTTCATGCCGGGAGTGCCATTAATGGCTTTCTCCATTGGGATGAGCACGGATTGCACCAGCACATCTGCACTAGCGCCAGGATAGGCTACGCTGACCATAACCCTCGGAGGAGCTATGGAAGGAAATTGGGATATAGGTAAGGTATTTATGGACAGAAAACCCATAAAAATGATGACAAGCGATATGGCTATCGCAAGCACCGGCCTTTTAATGAATATATTAAACATTTTTGCTTCTTCTTTAAAAATACGTACGTTATTCTGTTGGTAAGTTTAAGTGGGCAATGACCGATTTAGGGTCTTGGTAGCTATAGGAAATTTTGTCCTTATTTTCTACTTTCCGTAAACCTTCGAGCAATAGCTTATCGTCTGCGCTGAGCCCTTGGGTAACAATGTATAAATCCGGTATTTCGGCCCCAACAGTAACAGGCGTTAGGTTTACCCTATCCTCTTTATCCAAGAGGTAGACGTACTTTTTGTCCAGCACTTCAAAAGTCGCTTTTTGGGGGATGATCAACACGTTTTTTAATGGTTCCAGCATTTTTATGTTGCCGGTTTCTCCGTGCCTTAACAGTCCGTCGGGATTCGGAAATGTAGCTCTAAAGGCAATGTTTCCTGTTTCGTTGTTAAAGTCTGCTTCAATGGTCTCTACCATGCCGGTGTGTTCGAATAACTTATTGTTGGCCATGAGGAGCTTTACCGGTATAGGATTGTCTTTCTTTACGGCCATTTTATAGTCGAGGTATTCGGCTTCCGGAACATTGTAGTAAACCCACATTTTGCTATTATCTGAAAGCTCAGTAAGTAAATCTCCTTCGTCAACAAGACTTCCCTGTCGTACATGAAAGCGGTCGATGATGCCGTCGAATGGAGCCCTGATCTCGGTAAATTCGAGGTGGACTTGCGTCAATGCCAGTTCGGCCACAGCCTTGTCGAATTTTGCTTTGGCCATGGCCAGTTCGTTCGGAGAGACAACATCTCTGTCTGCAAGCGATTTGGTGTTATCATATTCAATTTCAGCGGCCTTTGCTTCGGCCTTTGCTTTTTGCATCTCGGCTTCGTATAACTTAGGCATGATTTTAAACAGTAGTTGTCCTTTTTTGACAAACTGACCTTCGTCTACGAAAATATTTTCTAGATAACCTCGTTCCTGGGCCCTGAGCTCGATATGGTGTATGGAACGGATTTGACAGACATAATCTTTGGTAATAGCGGTATCCATCTGTATGGGGCTGGTAACGGAAAACTGGGTTTCTTCTTCCTTTTCTTCCTTTTTAGATTGACAGCTTGTATAGCATAACAGGCTGTACAAGCTCATAAATATGAGTAATTTATTCATTGTGACGTTGCGTTAAAGCAATAAGATTATCTTAATGATCACTTAAAAAATGATGCGCCTTGTGGCATATGTTGATATCAGTTGTGGCCAACAGGGAAGGTGTCAGCACGTATTGAAGCTTAGCGTATCAGGCGTAGTATTACCTGTTTGCTTTTCGGCAAATCAAATCTTAATTACTCGGAATAGGAGATATGTGTGAGATGAAAAATAGGAGAAATGCTCACAGGAAGGTAAGCTTTTTCTGAAATAGAGACACAATTGGTTGAGTGCTTGAGCGTAAAAGATATTAAAATACTTACAGATAAGAGAAGGTTTTCTCAATGAGAACCAATCGTCATCTTTATCCTCACTATCCTCTATGGCTAAATTGTCATGCACATGAGGTAAGCCAAACGGATCAGCTTTAGTGACGGTAAGAGACTTTCCCCCTACTGATCCAAAACTCGTATGTGTTAACCTTTCGGTTTGCTGTTTGGAGTAGTTTCTAGCATCCTGATACGGATGTATAAGTAGTTGGTTACCTCCAACTAACAGAAAAATACAAAACGATAGTAATCTAACTAGCCATTTCATCATTTGGTGTCAAAACTACACAAAGTTGATGTTACAGACAATGCCCAATTGTTAATTATTGTTAATTGTAACAAACAAGTGGCTCGGTGTCTTCATTTCGAGTGCTCACTATCACGTAATTTTTTTACAGCGAATAACCATCAATTCCTTTTGAAAACCTGTGCAGAAAAATAAATAGCTGTCTCCTCCGTCTTTTATGCGATGCTTTCTTTTTATCTCCTCTGGTTTGAGCGGGAAATTTCTGGTGCTTATATTAGCCTGTTGCCGCTCCTTTCTTTTTTTAAATGCCGCATAGGTTTCGAAAGACAACACTTCAAAGGTTCTACCCATAAATGTACTATTCAAATGAGCAGATGTGTATAGGTGGGTATGTTTTTGCAATTTCTCCAGGTGAAAAAAGTTGGCTAAATATTTAAAGCAGCCTGCCTTTAAAAGTGAAGCATCTGGCTCATATAGGTACTTTTTGGGATTTGTATATCTAACAACAGCATTTTCTTCCTGTTCCTTAGAGAATGTTAGTAGTTGCTGTTCTTGCTGTGGGTGTAAGGCTGCGCAACAATATCGAGGAAGGCCGTTATATTTGTGCTCGATTACAAAGAGTAACTCTTTACATTCGTTTTGTACACTCAGGATATGCACCTCTTTTACATATTTGAGTTCTTCCAATGCGGCCTTAATATCAAGTAGAGGTGCCGCTTTAATTAAGAGTATATCGCCCTTTGTTTGTAAAAAAGCCTGCTCTTCAACAACGTTCGGTTCACCGTCACTCAAACGGAATACCTTCTGTTGTTTTACACGTCTTGATGGGTCTATATAAATAACCGTAAATTGTTGTTCGGCAGTTTTTAAGTAGGCAAGCCCGTCGCCAGCAATAAACTGGATGTTTTTTGCGCCCAATTGGTCGGCATTATGCGCTGCTATGAGCGAAAGCTCGGGTTGGCGCTCACAGTGGATCACCTCTTTTGCTTCGATTGAGAAATAATAGCTGTCGACCCCAAAGCCTCCGGTGAGATCAATCACCGTACAGTTTGGCGGGATAAGGCTGCTTTTGTATCGAGCCGTCAGGCTAGAGGAAGATTGCTCTAACGCAAGCAGTTCAGGAAAATAAACTCCTGGTGTATGGTGCCATAAGGGTAACTTCTTTTGACTTCGTCTTAGACCATCTAATTGACTGGCGAGTTCGCGGGAACTGACAGCAGTAAAAGGACTCTTACTTAACGCTAGGATAGCAGGAGACATGGTGATATGCTTACGCAAAAAATCCTGTACCGCTGCTGTCAATATTGCAGTATTCATTCCTAGGCAATCGACTGAATGAGCATTTGACAGGTGTAATTATCTTGTAGCTGCATAATAACTTTTTTATTTACCAGCACCCGTTCAATCGTTTGTTGGTTATGGTACCTGATCGTAACGAGCTCCAGATCACGTTTAAACTCCACATCGTATTGTTTTCTGAGTTCTTTAACAAGTGATACAATATGCTGTTCATCATAGTCGACACTTACCGAAAAACTAACGGCACTATTGTGCATCATATTGATTTTCAATCGGTGTTTAGCAAAAACATCAAAAATATGGCTGAAATTATCTTCAACAATAAAAGAAAAATCTTTCGGAAGAATAGAGATAAGCACTTGATTTACCTTAAATATAAACGACGACACAGGAAGTGTACTGTTGGTACTTTTTATAATAGTACCCGTATTCTTTAGATCAACAAACGATCGCACAGCTAATGCGATGCCTTTATTCTGTAAGGGTTTAATAGTTTTTGGATGGATAACTGTTGCACCATAATAGGTCAGTTCAATGGCATCTAGATAGGATAGTTCAGGAATTAGTTCCGTGGCGTCAAACCATTTTGGATCGGCATTGAGTACACCGGGAACGTCTTTCCAGATCGTTACCAGCGACGCGTTCAAACAAGCAGCAAAAATAGCTGCGGTATAATCGGAGCCTTCGCGGCCGAGTGTGGTTGTGAAGTTTTCAGACGTGCTACCGATAAAGCCCTGAGTAACCAGCACGTGCTTTTCTACTAGAGAAGGAATGGACGATAGTATGCCGCGTTCCGTCTTTTCCCAGTCTACATTTCCCTCTCTGAAAGTATTGTCTGTATGAATATAATTTCTGGCATCTAGCCACAAGCTGTCGATCTGCTGCTTTCTCAAAAAAGCCTCAATAATACGTGATGAAACAAGCTCACCAATAGATACTATCTGGTCGTATAGGTAATCATAGGTGTCTTGTGGTGCTTCTTCAAGAATCCAGTCAATTTCTACAAAAAGGTTGGAAACGTCGTTGTAAATAGCGTCTGTTCGATCCTCAAACAGCTCTTCCAGTATGTTTTGATGAAATTCTTTTACTTGTTCAAAGTAGAGATGTGTTTGCTCATCTTGATTATAATATGCTTTTGTTAGATTTTCCAATAGGTTAGTGGTTTTACCCATAGCGGAAACCACGATGATGAGTTGTTGTTCTTTATCTTTATGCTGTGTTATTATGTGGGCTACATTTCTAACCCCCTCCGCATCTTTCACGGATGCTCCACCGAATTTATATATTTGCATTAATAAGAATATTCTAAAGAATCTATTTTAACTCTGCCCGGATCTTTTTTCCTTTTTCAGTCATCAGCTGCTCGATAGACGGATAAGGAATCAATAGTTCTGTTGTTCCCGCAGCATAGGGTTTTATTTCATAAACATTATACAAAAATAATAATCCTTTGGAGTTAAGTGTGAAGTTTGTGTTTAAATGAAACGTATTATCTTCAAAAAAGTATGCATCAGAAAGATCCTGGCTGGTCGAAAGGTTTTCTTGCTCTCTGAAAATCACTTCTGCTATACTATCCAGTGTTTCCCAATGTTCTGTCGGAATAACCTCCCCTAAACCCAAAGTGTCTCTTCGAGAGAGGTCGTAATTAAAGAACAAAGTAGCGTAATTTCCGTGGGCGCCACCAGTGTATTCACTATGATCAATGCAGAGCGCTAAATAATTTGGCGTATTCTGAATAACCTTAGCTTGAATATCCGTAAACCAGGCTCTAGGATATTCATCCATTTCAATGAAGTCGTCAAAATTACTTATAAAAGCTTCTGCTTCTTCTTCGAGGGAATCATAAGTACTGTCTGGATTATTGTTGCTCGTGATGTTTCTGGCAACTAAACCTTGTATTGCCTGATCTTCAAACCTGGGATAAGCGGCATTAAAATATGTAGTGTCTTTTTTCTCCTCGTTATCAATAAGATGTTTGCTTTGTAGGGAATAGGTTTGGTAGCTATACTGAAGCGTGTCTACTCCAGAACTGCCCGCATCGCTACCGGGCCTTGTCTCACATGCGGTAATAATAATAAAAGCGAAAAAAAATATTAGGTATAACACCTTCATAATAAATAATTTACTTGTCAGTTATTATTAATAAATAATAGTAACAAGATTCATAACTAATTGTTTATCGAAACATTTACCCACTCTGAGTCGAAAGAAGCATTATATTTTTTATAAAAATTAATGGCTGTTTCATTCCAATCTAATACCTGCCAGGCCATACCACTGTAGCCTTTCCTTTTTCCCTCTTTCAATACGCAGTCAAAAAGTAGCTTACCTATACCTTTACCTCGCATCTCTTCAGTTACAATTAAATCTTCTAGGTAAATCCTTCGTCCTTTCCAGGTTGAGTACCTGATATAATACAATGCGATACCCTGTATCACGCCAGCAGTTTCAGCTACAAATGCTTCCCATACTGGCTGTGATCCAAATCCGGCATCCTCCATTTCCTTCAAGGTAACCGTTACTTCATGTGGCGCTTTTTCATATAACGCTAATTCATGTATTAACGCCAAAATTCTGGGGCAATCGGCTTTAACTGCTTTTCGTATGTTTATATTCATGTCACTATTGTTTTTTGCTCAGTTAGGATCTTTTTAGAGGGTGTCGTTTCTTCCTAAAACACATTGATCACTTAACGGGAACCAAAAATCGTACTGCCCAAACGTATCATCGTACTTCCTTGTTCAATGGCTATTTTATAATCGGAAGACATGCCCATAGATACCTCCCTGAAGCTATCTTCTTTCCTGAAGAAACTATCCTTTATTCCATTAAAAAGTGTTTTTAATTCGTAGAATTCTTCTCTGATCACTTTTTCTCTGTCGGTATTTGTAGCTATTCCCATAAGGCCAATAACACGCACGTTTTGCAAATCTGCTAATTCGTCCGAACGTAACAGCTCGATAACTTCATCATAGTCTAAACCAAACTTCGTTTCCTCATCTGCAATGTGAATCTGTAACAAACAATCAATAATGCGATTATTTTTCAATGCCTGTTTATTGATTTCTTTTAGAAGTTTTAAACTATCTACCGAGTGTATTAGGGTAATAAATGAGGCGATGTATTTAACCTTATTTGTCTGGAGATGACCCACCATATGCCACTCAATATCCTTTGGCAGTGCTTCGTGTTTTTCTACAAGTTCCTGCACCTGGTTCTCGCCAAATGCACGCTGTCCGGCATCATAAGCCTCCTTAATGTCTTCTAAGGGTTTGGTCTTGGAGATCGCTATCAGCTGAACTTGTAATTGATCAGTTTCCTTCTTAATTTTTTGTATATTGTCTGTAATACTCATATTTAATGTTAGCAACTAGTATTTCAGCTTTAGCATGCTATTTGTTTAATTGTGTTTCTTAAGTATTTATAAATAAGTGTTTTAAAATATTTGTCTTTCGCTAATTGGAAGCCTTGATCAAAGCTCCGTATTAAATTTGTAATTTTACGGCGAATTTAAAGAAATGAGTCGGTTATTAATAGGATTTATTGCATTGATTTTGTTAGCGGCCTGTAATAAAGACAGGAAGCCTGCAGATATTGTTAGTCAAAAGGAGATGGTATCTCTGTTGAGCGATTTCCATTTGGCTGAAGGATATATTTATTCCCTGCCCCAAGATTCTTCGCGATTATTGGCTAACAAATATTATCAAGCGGTTTTTGATAAATACGGTGTCGATTCGGCTTCCTTTCATAAAAGTTTAATTTACTATTCGCAGGATCCGCAAACACTTAATGGTATTTATGCTCAGGTTGAACAACACTTGCAGCAAATGCAAACAACAGAACAAGGTATAAGGGATGCTAAAACACGCGAAATCTATATTGCCGATTCCATAAAAAATGCAGCTGTACAGGATAGTGTGCTGCGGATCAAAGCTGACTCCCTTGATTGGCAACTCACCAAAAATCTTTTATTCTGGAAAAATAAGGATTCGATAGCCCTTCAACCCAAACCATGGTCAAGGGAAGCGTATCAAGCCTTTGTAGGACGTATGTTTCTTGTCAAAGGTAGTAACGAAAAGTTAGCAGGGCTGTTGGGGCAGGATACCGTTTCGCAAACAACCTCGTTGGATTCTTTGAAGAATAAATAAATATACTAACGTTGTTGCTATATTTTGTAATAACCCACATTCACGGTGTCCTACTATAAAACCTTTATCTTAATGTTTCTAAAAGCGATAGGAGTACCTTCATTTTGAAAAAGTATATGGCCCTTTTCCTGCTGACCGAAATTTAACATATCCTTATATTTGCTTTTCATAATCAAGTCCTTAAAGTCTTTTTTATTGCGATCGTAAGTTACTACTTGGTCGCCGTTCAGCCAGTGTGTAATATGATCTCCCTGCACCCTGATTTTGGCAATATTCCACTCTCCAAGCGGCCTTGTCTGCTTTCCGTCATCAGCTGGAATGAGGTCGTAGAGTGAAGCTAGAGAACGCAGATTCCCTCGTTCAGCGTATCGGTAATTAAGATCATCTAATAGTTGATATTCCAAACCTAGATAATTGCCTTTCTGGTTGGGTAAGTTATTTACTACTAGGTATTTAACTCCACTGTTGGTGTTTTCCGATAGCTTGAATTCAAAAATTAGTTCGAAATTGCTGAACTGCGTTGCTGTTATGATATCCATCTGTTTACCATGTGGTATGACCGTGGCCAAAAGTTCGCCATTTTTTATCTCCCAACCACCACTGGCTATTTGTTTCAAGCCACTAAAGCTTTTTCCATTAAACAAAAGTTGCCATCCGTCCGCTTTTTCGTCAGTGCTCAACGTATTTGGTGTCTGAGCCTGTACCTGGCAAGCATATAAGGTTATTATAATAACGGTCTTTAAAATTCTTATCATCATTTCTAAAATCTAATCTAATATTGTTTTGTTGCTGTTTTTTAGATAGACCTTCATAGTTTTATAGCATCGACATCACTATAACTGGCTATTTCTGGGGGCTATTCTTAAATCTCCGCCTACTTGCCACGCAGTGTTACTTTAACAACATCGCAATTGAAAGGGCAATTATTTCTTATAAAAACGATGGTTGTGTAAAAGGCGTTAATTAGCTTTGATAAATAGCGAATTTAGTAAATGATTTTAATTTTTAAACAAAGTGCGGCCATTTATCAATAAACATGGCCAACGTTATTGATGAGGTGTTTGGGGGAGCCTGAATTTATTTAGCGATGAGCTTCAGCATAATAACTTGTATTAATTCACTACCTTTGTTCCCTGTTTTTGAAGCCTTTGGTTAATATAATGCGTCAAATTTGATGGCAGCGAAGGCTTTTCAATATCCAAAGGAAGTGTTCACCAAATGCTTGGTACGCTGTACTTTGAGCAATTAAATACTACAAGAATGATTTATCCGGAAAATGCTGTTGATAAGTTGGGTTTTACCGAGATCAAAGCACTTATAAAAACACATTGTTTGAGCGAAATGGGTAGACAAATGGTTGATAAGATACAGCCTCTGTACCATTTTGATCAGATGAATAAGTTCATGCGGCAAACGCATGAATTTAAAGAAATATTGTTAAATGATTCGCCCTTACCTATTGAACATTTATATCCTATTCGTCATTTGGCAGAAAAAGCGAGGGTAGAAGGCGTCTTTTTAACCGAGGAAGAGTTTTTTCACGTATTCCTTTCATTAAGAACGGTTTTCGCTGTTATCAGTTATTTTAATGAGCGGGATGGCATATACCCGAACTTAGAAGCCCTTTTCGAGCATTTACCAATTGAGAAATCAATTGTGAGGAGCATCGAGCAGGTTATCGATGTAAAGGGTAAGATGAAGTCAAATGCCTCTCCTCAACTCACCGATATTCTCAGTGGCATTGCAAAGGCTGAACAGGAAGCACGTAAGACAATTGATCAGGTATTCAAAAGTGCACAGCGTAGTGGATGGACGGCCGATGGAAATTTAACCGTTCGGGACGGGCGTTTATGTATTCCGCTCTTAGCTGAAAATAAAAGGAAAGTTAAAGGTTTTATACACGATGAGTCGGCCACTGGACAAACAGTGTTTATTGAACCAGAAGAAGTGTTCCATTTGAATAATAAAGTGCGTGATTTGGAATTCGAGAAACGAAGGGAAATTATTCGAATTCTTACGAGGCTTACCGATGAGCTTCGTCCAAATATACCTTTGTTATTAGCTTATCATGGATTGCTAAGTAAACTGGACTTTGTACGTGCGAAGGCACTATTTGCCATAGAATTGGGTGCTGAGATGCCTCAGCTTGTAAAAGATGCCGCATTGGAATTAATTAATGCCAGACACCCTTTGTTAACGCTTAACTTCAAAAGGGAAAAGCAAACAGTAGTACCGCTCAATGTAAAAATTGATGAGGTACAGCGTGTAATCGTAGTTTCCGGTCCAAATGCGGGAGGAAAGTCCGTTTGCATGAAAACCATTGGGCTGCTGCAGATGATGGCGCAGGCGGGCCTACTTATTCCCGCCGACGAGTCTTCAACAGTTGGCGTGTTTAGGCAGTTTTTTGCAGATATAGGTGACGATCAGTCTATAGAAAGTGATTTGAGTACTTATAGTGCGCATTTATCGAAAATGAAACATTTTACCGCACATGCAAATGCAAAAACCCTGGTGCTCATTGATGAGTTCGGTACGGGTACCGATCCGCAGTTTGGTGGACCTATTGCCGAGGCCGTACTGGAAGTGTTAAATGAAAAGAAAATTAGAGGGGTGATCACCACGCATTATTCAAACCTCAAAAATTTTGCTAACGCAACAGAAGGACTGGAAAATGCTTCAATGCTATTTGATAATGCAGCGATGAAACCATTGTATATATTGGAGATTGGAAAACCCGGCAGCTCCTATGCTTTCGAAATAGCCCAGAAAATAGGTCTCCCACAAGCGGTGCTACATGCTGCAAAACGGAAGATCGGTGCCCAGCAGAAACGGGTAGACACTTTGCTTGTTGATTTGGAACGGGAAAAGAAAAACATCTCAGACGCAAAGCGGCAGCTGGAAACGCGGGAGCAACGACTAGGTAAATTACAGCGTGACAATGAAGATTTGCGGCACTACCTCGACGAAAATAAAAAAGATATCCTGAAACAAGCAAAAATAGAAGCACAGGAGATCATTAAAAATGCTAATAAACTGATCGAAAACACCATTTCACAAATTAAAGCGAGTAAGGCCGATAAGGAGAAAACCAAAGAACTACGGCAGCATCTGCAGCAAACGCTCGATAGTCACCAAGTAGCTGAAGCTAAAATACCTACGGTCGCAGCAAAGGAACTAAAGGAAGAGTTAAAAATGGGCGACTGGGTAAAAATTATCGATTCGGGGAATGTCGCGCAAGTGTTGGAAGTGGCTAAAGATAACATCATATTGGCAATGGGCGAACTGCGCTCCGTTGTAAAACGAAAAAGGGTACAGAAAATGTCCAATAAAGAAGTGCCGAAAGCCGTTAAGCGGGCACATAGTGCAACACTTACAGAAGAGCTAGCAGGTTTCTACCCCGAATTAGACGTAAGAGGTATGCGCACCGATAACGCTTTACAGGCAATTGAAAAACATTTGGATAAAGCTATTATGATGGGCTACCCCAGCTTGAAGATTATTCATGGGAAAGGAGATGGGATTTTACGGAAGATGGTGCGTGATTACCTGCGTAAATATAGCCAAGTCAATCGTATGGAGGATGAACATCCCGACAGAGGGGGGGATGGCATCACCTATGTGTATTTAAATTAGAGGGGTGCCGTGTTCGATCCTTAGGCAATGGTCATGCTAGTCGTTTGTTTTTCTTAATACCAATTGTGGTACAAGCCAGGTAATCGCCCATGCTAAGAGCATAATGAAAAATGCCGTGATAAAAATTTGTGTGGCGGCCGTGCTGATAAGGGATTGTAATTCCATAGGTGTGGGAGCCTGGCTTCGCGTAGAAATCTCTCCCGTTAGCTCAGCAAATTGGTGTTTGCTCTTGGCCAGGTTGAAATTTAAGATGGCTCCCATGAGGGAAGCTCCAATGGCGCCTCCGATCTGTCTGAAGAACTGAACAGCACTGGTCGATTGTCCTATTTCATTAGGGTCTACCGCATTTTGCACAATGAGTGGAAAAAGAGGCATTGTAGGCCCTAAGCCAATGCCACATATGGTTAAATACATACATATCTCCCATAATTTGGTTTCCATATTCATTGTTGTAAGAAGAAAAACCCCTACAGCTGCGAATGCAATACTAATCAGTAAAATCATTTTATAGTGGTTAATTCTGGAAACTATTTGTCCAGCACCGATAGAACCTATTAACATACCTGCGGATAAAGGAACCATCGTTAAGCCAGCTGTAGTAGCTTCCATTTGCAAAACGTTGACCATGTACAAAGGCATAAAGATCACGAGAGACATAAAGCTGATTCCGATCAGAAAAGTTGCTGTATTGGCCGTTTTAAAAACACTATTACTGAAAAGTTGGAGATTTAATATTGGATTGTCTGATCGAATGGACCTGAAATAAAGGAGAATGAATGCAATAAAAGCAAAGATAAACAGCGCCGATCGAAAAATTTGTTCCGAGTGATCGCTGCCATGCATTTGCAAAGCGGTGACTAAAGGCATCAACGCAGCTATTAATAAGAGAGCAGATAGGTAATCAAATTTTTTAACTGTTTTTTTGCTTACTGAGTTTGGCATCCGAAAAGCGATAAACCAGAGAGCCAGGGCGCCAAAAGGAACGTTGACATAGAACACCCAGCGCCAACCTTCGATACCCGGCACCAGCATGCTACCATGATCTGCCAGTAATCCACCTAAGGTAGGACCAAGCACACTGGAGAGGCCAAATACTGCTCCTACCATCCCTTGGTATTTGCCTCTTTCGGCTGGAGGGAAAAGACCGGCGATAATGATGAATGCCATGGCAAATAGGCCAGCACCGCCAATACCCTGTATGGTTCTGAAAAGTATCAACTGGTTCATGCCGTCACCAATCAAGGGTAACGAACCAAATTCACCGGACACTCCGCAAAGAAAAGATCCTATAAGGAAAATGCAAATGGCAGTCAGCTCAATTTTTTTTTGGTTATACATGTCGGCTAACTTTCCGTAAATAGGTACGAGGGTAGTAGAGGCAACTAAATAGGCAGTGGCTACCCAAGAAAAACGATCGATCCCTTGAAGATCTGATGCTATTTTAGGTAAAGCTGTAGCTACGATAGTTTGATCGAGAGCACCTAGGAAAAGCGCCAGTAAAACGCCAATGAGTGTTAGCAGTTGTTGTTTCGACATATGACTATCCAAACAACTAATATACAAGAATTTTGTTTGTATACTTGTTGTTCGAAATAGCCTGGCAGGTGATATCAAAATAAAATATGCATGTTTTTTGGAAAACTTAACTTCAACAATTAAATATGTGTCTGTATTAGGCAAAAGCCTGTTAGAACAACCTACTTTTGGAGTAATGGAATTATGAAGCTAAAATACTATGTTACTTATCTGCTTTGTGTATATTTAAATATGCAGTTTGCGCGGGCCCAATCCTTCGGTTTGGGGTTTGCCGGTCAGGAAGTGGTGCAAGATAAGCGGACGGGACTCGAGATCGGTGTAGAGAGGCCGCTATTATTTATTGGGTATGCTGTCATAATCTATAACGGGGAAAGTATAAAATATACTTGACTGTTGATGTAAAGGTATGGTTGGTAGACCTGTTCAGGAGAAAAGGTTTGGATAACAATTTTCTATCCTTTAGGGCATTTTTTACAGCGTTTCCCTTTCTTATACTTCTTACAGCATTTTTTAAAATCACAGCAAGATAGGTAGGGATTGAAACCTTTATGGTTTTCGGGATCTAACGGGTTTTCTTTCCAAGTTTGAGGTTCAAAAAAACTCAATGTCTTCATCTTCATCAATTTGCGTTGCAAAGATAACTATTATTTAAATCAATTCTAAATATTTTCCAAAAAACGACAGCGTTTTTAATATGTTTTGCCGAGAGGCATATCGAAGGTCTGCGAATATGTCGGCAAACCTTCGGTATTAATAGCTGTTTTAAATTCTGTTTTTCTTTTGCCCTGTAAAATAAAAATTTGTAAATTGGACACCTGACAGCCAATTTTTAAACAATTCCATATGATAAAGAAAGTCGTTAACGATGCAGATGAAGCTATCGAAGGAATCAAAGACGGTATGACCTTGATGTTGGGAGGTTTTGGTCTGTGCGGTATTCCTGAAAAATGTATTGAAGCGCTGGTAAAAAAAGGGGTAACAGACTTGACCTGTATTTCTAATAATGCCGGAGTCGATGATTTTGGTATTGGACTTATGCTTCAAAAAAGGCAGGTAAAAAAAATGATAGCCTCCTATGTAGGAGAGAACGCAGAATTTGAGCGTCAATTGCTATCCGATGAATTGGAGGTGGAGTTGATTCCTCAAGGTACCCTTGCAACCCGATGTTTGGCTGCGGGCTATGGCATGCCAGCTATATTTACCCCGGCAGGCGTCGGTACAGAAGTGGCCATAGGAAAAGAGGTCAGGAATTTCAGTGGTAAAGACTATTTAATGGAGCTGGCATTTGAAGCCGACTTTGCCATAGTGAAGGCATGGAAAGGCGATACAACAGGAAACCTTATTTTTCGCTCAACTGCTAGAAACTTTAATCCTATCATGGCTATGGCAGGAAAAATAACCATTGCTGAGGTTGAAGAGCTCGTTCCCGTCGGATCATTGGACCCCGATCAGGTGCACACACCGGGTATATACGTTCATCGAATTTTTCAAGGAAAGAATTACGAGAAACGGATTGAAAAGAGAACGGTTAGGGGGTGAAAGTGGTTGAATAGCAACGGCATTAACAATTTACAATGCAATCAAAACATGTTAACTAAAGAAGGAATAGCGCAGCGTATTGCTCAAGAAATAAAAGACGGCTACTACGTAAACTTAGGTATAGGTATACCGACCTTAGTAGCCAATTATATACCTGATGATATAGAGGTAGTACTACAATCTGAAAATGGCTTATTGGGCATGGGACCTTTCCCTTTTGCGGGGGAGGAGGATGCAGATTTGATAAATGCTGGTAAACAAACGGTTACCACTTTGCCGGGTTCGGCAATATTCGACTCTGCCATGAGTTTTGGTATGATACGGGCACAGAAAGTGGATCTGACCATTTTGGGTGCAATGGAAGTCTCAGAATTTGGAGATATTGCTAATTGGAAGATTCCAGGCAAGATGGTAAAAGGAATGGGTGGGGCAATGGATTTGGTGGCGGCGGCCAAAAATATTATTGTAGCCATGCAGCAGGTGAATAAGGCGGGCGAAAGTAAATTACTGTCTACTTGCACGCTTCCTCTAACAGGGGTGAAATGTGTTCGAAAAATTGTTACGGAGCTTGCTGTTTTTGAAGTAGACCAAAAGCAGGGAGGTTTTCGCCTACTCGAACGAGCACCCGGAATAAGTGTAGAGCAGATCCGAAATGCTACCGCCGGTAAGTTTTTCGCCGATGCCGTCGTTCCGGAAATGAAACTTTAAAGCTGGAGTTTACTTCTCAGACTATCAGAAATTTCATCGGTAATCTTTATCATTCGCTGTGTATCATCTGTATTGTTTTCAATAATATGATCGCACAGCGATTTATAGGGAAGAAGATATTCTTTAAAGCTGGGCAATACATGGTTGAACCATTTATATTTCACATCCTCTTCATTATAACCTCGCTCCAGCAAGTCACGCTTCAAGCGGCGTTTTAGTGCTATCTCTTCCTCCGCATGCATAAAAATACGCTCATCCAGTAAAGCATTTATTTCTTTAAAATGAAAAATAAATAAACCCTCTACCAAGAGAATAGGTGCAGGCTTTAATTCCAGTAGCTTTGGCTTAATGTTAGGATTATGAAAGGTATATTCTTCCTTAAATACCGTTTTCCCGGTAATCAACGCTTTAATATCATCATAAAATAATGCGCTGTTAATGGTAGTGGGAAGATCGAAATTGTAAAGTCTGTTTTCCTCCCGTGTTTTAGTAACCACGGGTATATAATAATCATCTTGAGAGATCAAGGTGACCTCGTGCGCTTTAAAGTGATTAAGAAAACACTTTAGAAAAAAGGTCTTCCCAGAACCGCTACTACCAGCTATACCAATAACATAAGGTTTTTTAGACATGTGCTAATTGAATTCGGCTGCAAAATAACCAAAACCCATAAAAAATAATAGGTGGTTGCTTAATTTTGGTTAAACAACCAATCGGAAGTTCGTTTTAATAACTGATGTTGACTTGGAACCGTCTATCAATAACGCCAATCAAAGAAGCTACGGATTTTGATATCACAATAATAGCATCTCTGTTTTCAGACGTTTCGTTAAATTTGCCAACGACCTTAGCATAAGTAGTTCTGTTTGTCATTGGATTGGTAATCTTAATAACTGTTCCTATCGGTGCAGCATTATGCAGCGCGAGCATTTTTCCAGTTTCTCCATTTAAATCATCCATCCAAATTCCCACTCCATTGGCAGTCACTTGTTTGATGCCATATCTGTTAGCCGGTGTTTCAGCTTTTGATTCTTCCGTGTCGTTGCCTTCTTCCGCTGTCTCGCTGGACGTTAGTGTTCCTCCCGATGCCGTGCTGAGCTCTTCGTTAGTGATAACTCTTCTATTGGCGTTAGGGTCTGCTGCGGCAGCTTCCACAGGTGTGTTCGGGATTTTTATAACCTGATCAGCTTTTAATGAGTTGTCTGTTAAGTTATTAGCTTCTTTTATCGCGTCAACAGTTACACCAAACCGCTTAGAAATAGCGAAAAGTGTTTCTTTCGAGCCAACTTTATATTCGATATAATCCGAAGCTTGCGATGTCATTGTGGCGCCACCTCCAACTGGAGGTCTGTCATTATCACTTGGGATGTCGGCTTCATGTGATGGCGCGCCTGCAAAATCTAAATTTGTTGGTACTTTGATTACATCCCCCACTTTTAGCGCCTTGTTAGCATTAAAGGCAATCAGATCTTTTGCATTTAGGTTATACTTTCTGCTCAAAGAATAGTAAGTTTCCTTTGGCTCAAGTTTATGTAAGATGATTTTTTTCCCATCCTGGTTTTCTACACCTATCGAATCTCTTACTACTGGATAAGCAAAAGCTATCACGCTCGTCCCCATCATACAGGTGAGCGTGAGGCCTAATTTTTTCAATAATTTCTTATTCTTCATATGCACTGCAATTATACAAAATACGAAGCAATTTCCCGTTTATTATTCCGTATAAAAAACAATTGTTCGCCAACCATAAAGAACAGCTCTGGCAATAAATAAGACAGGTTATCGATCATGATCTCGTTGAACAAAATTTGGCCATGCACGATGACAGCAAATCTAACGCGATAACCCTTTTCTTTTTGTTCGTGGAACGCCCAGAACTCCCGAGTACCCTTTTCTAACAGGAAATATGGCCCAACTACTTTTGTGGTCGTTAGCGGCAATGAAGGCGTGCGGGGCGTTGGTAAAGCATAATGGATGTTTCTTGGCAGTGAGTTCAGCTGGTTGCGTTCAGCTTTTGCTGCAACGATTGCCCCAGAATGCTCGTCGACAACCGACATATGTTTGCCAACGCCTGCAAGCTGCTTAACAACAATGCCTGAAGCAGCGAGCTCCTGGAATTGATAATTAAAAACTTCCCATACGACATCCTTCTTATGAATGTCAATGGCTACCAAACCCTGGGTTACCGCTTGATCGGGGCTCGGGTAATGTTGCAGCAACAAGTGCTGAGCAGTTACGGCTGCCAATGTCCACCACCGGTTACCATACGTGACTTCATCAAACAACAAGCGACCACTTGGATAATGGATTACAGCGAAATGAGGTTGTCCGGAGCTGTCCCGCCATTCTATAGCCAATAATTCAGCTATTTCATGGATATCCATTTTCCAAATGGCACCTGCAAAAATATGATCGAATGCTTTTTCCATTATACCTGCAAATTGCGTACAGAATTATGTATTTTTCATCTATAGAAAGCTCTCAAAGGCAGATGAGAGATCGATAAACTCTTTTTTATGCCGTCTTGGTATATTGCATAAAAAGGTATTTTATCTAAGTTTTTAGTTATCTTTATAAAAAATGCCACAAATCTGCACGTAAAAAAAATGATGATTATCCTGCAAAGTAAGTGGATTAATATTAAAGAACAAATAAAACATATGACCTTAGCTAGCCGCACATATTATCGATATGCCTTATGCACATTGGTGTTGTTTATTGCTATGTTGACGATTGCATCTGCAAATCGACAGGCAAGTAAAGTTTACCAGTTTCATATCAGTGAAGATATTGGTCCTGCCGCTTGGCGGAAAACAGATCGGGCTTTTACTGAAGCGAAAAGTGCAGGTGTTGACTTGGTGCTGATAGAGCTTAACACTTATGGAGGTATGATGAATTATGCGGATTCTATTCGTACCAAAATCCTGAATTCTTCTATAAAAACAGTTGCTTTTGTTAATCATAACGCGGCTTCTGCAGGAGCGTTGATTGCGCTGGCATGCGACCGCATATATATGGTGAAAGGAGCAAGCATGGGCGCCGCTAGCGTGGTCAATCAACAGGGAGAAATTATGCCTGAAAAATACCAGTCGTATATGAGAGGGTTAATGCGCGCTACTGCCGAAGCAAAGGGACGTGATCCTAAGATTGCGGAGGCTTTTGTTGATCCAGATGTTGTACTTCCGGAATTGAAAGAACCAGGCAAGGTGTTAACCTTGACGACCAGTGAAGCTATAAAAGTAGGAATGGCTACAGCTGAAGTGTCTAGTACAGCGGAAATTCTTGCACAGGAAGATCTAAATGCTCCCGTAGTGCAACGTTATCAAACAACCTGGGTAGATAAGGTGATTGATTTCTTAATTAATCCTGCGGTAAGCGGTGTGCTGATACTGATGATCATTGGCGGAATATACTTTGAGATGCAAACTCCAGGCATTGGTTTTGCACTGGTTGTTGCCATTATTGCGGCATTGTTATTTTTCGCCCCGCTGTATATTCAGGGCTTGGCAGATCATTGGGAGATTGCCCTGTTCGTTGTTGGGGTGATTTTACTCTTATTAGAAGTTTTTGTAATCCCAGGCTTCGGAGTTGCCGGTATTTTAGGGATCATTGCGCTCGTCTGTGGTCTAGCGTTCAGTATGGTGCCTAACGAACGATTTAATTTCTCTCCCGTTGAGCCCAATCAAGTAATGGCCTCCTTCATCATTGTGCTGGCTTCTACCATCGGATCTATTGTGTTGTGTGTGATTTTTGGCAAAGGCATCTTGAAATCCCGGGCGTTTCAACGGCTTGTATTGGCCGACGAACAACAGTCGGGTATGGGGTACGTATCGTCTGTCAAAAATGTCGATTTGATCAATAAAGAAGGTGTTGCAAAAACAGCATTACGGCCATCGGGCAAAATTGAAATTGATGGAAAATGGTACGATGCCATAGCGTTAGATGGCTACATCGAAAAAGACGCAATAATCTATGTTGAAAAGCATGAGAATTATAATCTTTTTGTAAGAAAAAAGAAAGAAGAGAAAGTTTATTAAACAATAATTGTTCGGTAATGTTATGTTTGTGCACGGTAGTTCAGCTATGTGTGCCATATAGGCGATTACCGCATACTATAACATTTTAATTATTGATATATATGAATCCGAAATCAATTAGTTTGGAAGAAAAAAAATTACGGCCTGTAGTAGATCACTTAAATGATTTATTGGCCAATTACCATGTGCATTATCAGAAGTTAAGAGGATGCCATTGGAATGTGAGAGGGGCTCATTTCTTTACTTTACATGCTAAATTTGAAGAACTTTATAATAATGCAATTACGACAATAGATGAATTGGCTGAACGTATCTTAACGCTCGGAAAATCACCATTGAGTAGATATCAGGACTATTTAGAAACTGCTGAGATAAAAGAAATAGATACCATTGACATGTCGGATATTGACCTGGTAAAAGCTGTTGTTGATGATTTGGAGACCTTGATCGGTTTACAGCGCGATCTTTTGGAAATCACCGATGAAGCCAATGACGAAGGATCGAATGATATGATCAATGCGTTCATGCAATTTAATGAAAAGCAAAATTGGATGTTACGTGCATTTTTGAATAAAAAATAACTGTTTCTAACGTGTCAACTGACACTTACTATAAAGCCCATTCACAATTAGTGGATGGGCTCTTTTTTTGGATTACTCACAAAGGAATATGAGAAAGGCCTAGAGATCATCAGTTTTGCTTTCCGCTCAAAGAAAATCTTCTAGATATACTAAATCCCCATCTATATTGACCTTTACCCCAAGAGGTAGTCGTTTCGGCTATAAACTGTGATTCCTGAATGGCTGTTGCATTAGTGAAGTTCAGATGAAAAACATGTCCACCCGTTTCAATTTCCAGTCCGACACCGAGTGCATTATAAAATTTTTGTTGGTTGATGGTTTCTATATATTCTTTTTTTGGTCCATCGCGAAATGGCAGTATATAATCAGCAACGAAAGCCATTCGCTTACTGACTTTTAATCTTCCTCCAAAACCTAAAGCAAACAAGCTGTTTTGATCGCCGTAGCGTGTGAAATTACGATGTAAATAAGTGGGCATGAGGGCAAAGGAAAGATTAGCATCAAACTTCCTGGCTATAACAAGTTGGCTGACGTAGCTAAGTCGGTCGGTAAAACCACCATAGGCAGTTGATGCCGTTGGATCATCAGCGGCTTTTACTCCCGTAATGGTGCCGCTACCAAAAAATGCCATGCTCAGCGGGATGCTGTTATCTGTTGTTTGTTCCAGAAACCGGTATTTGAAATTTGCTTCATAAAGTTGTGTTGCTGCTGTAGCCCCTTTTGCCCTGGCAATTCCAATATTAAAATTATCTGTAATGCCATAGTCGAAGCCAATGCGGATATCGGTTGCCTGATCAAGCCCGAAGAAATTACCTATCCCGCCATTCCCTCCGGCAATGTCTCCAAAACGGTGATCCACCCGAAAATCTAAGTCATGCTTATGGATCGTTTCTGTAGACTGTATATTAATTAATCGTGTAGATTTAAATGTAGCAGGAACTTTTTCATTTTTTTCTGTACCTAAATTTATAAGCTGTTCCAGATCAGTCTGTGCCTGCACTGGAGAAGGAGCAATCGCGAATGAAAGGGCAACACCCAGGTATAATGTTTTCATAATACATTGAGTTATCAGATCGGTTTATTTTTATAGTTGGCTGAAATGTTTACTTTCATTACTTCGGCAATATTTTTTACGAGTATTGAAGGAATTTTAATCTTATGATCAGCGGTGCGCACATCAAATGAACAGGTGGCTGTTATCAATCCATTGTTTACGGTCATTTTGGCTCTTGTACGATAGTTTTTTGCAACACCATGAATAGTCAGTATTCCAGAAACATTTAAATAATGGACGCCATTTTCTGCTAACTTTTCCGCATCTTCAATTTTTCCTCTAAACTCAGAAAGGGGATATTTTTCACTCTCCATATAATTTTCATTGAAGTGTTCTTGCATGAGTTTTTTCTCAAATTGAAAGGATGTATTTTTTACCTTAAAAATGATATCCCCATTGCTTACATTTATGACTGAAGCACCTGTTTTGCTAGTTCCTTCTATATCTTCCAATGGAGTGCTGCTAAAAAAAGATAGGAGGACATCCTGACATGTTAACACCTGCTGTGCTCTGCAGTTCAAGCAGTAAGTTATCAGTATCATGATGAGTAAAGTGTTTTTTTTCATATTAAGGGCGCTTAATCTTCAGGAGTGTTTCGGTCAAACCATGCTTGTAAAAGCGACCTTTCATTTGTCGTGAGTGTTCCACCTATTGGCATTGTACGGGTAACTAGTACAACATTGTTAATCCGTGAAGCATTATCTCTCACAGATGTGTAGCCAGAGAATGTCCAGCGTCCACTGGCGCCTCCTCCAGAAGCGTGGCAAGAACCACACTTACTTTCAAAAAGCGCTCCTACAAAATTGTTATAGCTTACATTTTCTACAGTTACCTCGTTGCCTTCTGGAGGTTCAGGTTCTGGTGAAGCCGCTTGATCTTTTGAGCAACTATATAGAAGGCCCCATAATAGAAAGATATTGAAATAAACGAATAAATACTTGTTCATGATATTATTTAGTTTTTGTTAAGAATTCTAAAATCATATGCTTGGTATTGGAATCATACAGGCAATACGAATGGATTTTAGAAATGGTTGCTTTCGCTTGTCAAAAAAACTATTTCGTTAAGGTGGGTCCTGTATCCCCGGAAATTTTTTTTCTTTGAGGCAACCTTTTGCATATTACCACCGTAATGAATTTTGAAAGGAGGGCTTGGTGGCACCTAAGGAAGATCAGAATGAAATCATATCGAAACTGATACAGGGATGTATCCGGGGTGATAGAGGCTCTCAAAAAGAGCTCTATAGACGTTTCTATACGCTTGGTATGGGAATTTGCCTTCGCTATGCCAATAGCAAGCCGGATGCATCCAGTATCATGAATGAAGGTTTTCTAAAAGTGTTTATGCACATAAAGACGTACGACTTTAACAGGCCATTTACTGCTTGGATTAGCCGTATCATGACAAATACTGCTATCGACTACTACCGAACCAATCTTAGATTCAGCAACAATGAAGACCTTCACGATCATCAATACCTGCCGATCTCCATTGATGCCATTCACGATAAGCTGAATTATCAAGATCTGTTGTTGATGATACAATCGCTCAGTCCATCCTGCAGAACTGTTTTTAATTTATATGCTATAGAAGGGTATTCACATGAAGAGATTGCCGGGATGTTAAATATTTCAATTGGAACCTCTAAATCTAATCTTTATAAGGCCCGTGCGAAGTTGATGGAAAAGCTAAAGGCTGCGGAAGCTGAGGCGAAGCATGGTAATACGATTACAGGTTCTATTTCAAAAGATGTGGATTTTAATGATTAAGTGCGATGGAAAAGAAAACGATTGATGAACTTTTTAAAAACGGACTGACAAAAAACGAGCTGTCTTACCAGGAGGCAGATTGGGTAGCTATGGAGCAAAAACTGGCAGCCCATAAAGTAAAGAAACTGCAAAAAATCTGGTTGCTTTCTTTAGGTACAGCTGCTGCCATCCTATTGGGAATCTTCTTAACAGTTTGGCGGCCAGAAACAGAAGGAGAGCAACTTAAACCTATAAATAGTTGGAAAAGACCCGCTGATGCACCTTCGAGACAACCCCAGATTGATCTTGAAAGCATGAAAAAGGATGTGGAAAAAAATGTAATCACGCAGCAAGCACGAGTGGTACCCGATCAACGCGAAACCCAAACGATTCGCATTGACAAAGATGGCCTACTGGCTCAGGTAAAAACCGTAACCCCGTCAACGGACAGCAAGGAAACCTATTTAGTGCTTCCGCATGCTCCTGTCAATATCAAACAGACCCACCTGTCGTCTAATGTATCTGCTGTATTGCCTTCTGAAAGAAAAGATAAGCATGGTTACCTTTCCATTATGGCGGCGCCCGATCTGACGGGCATACGAGGAGCCGGTAGTAATGAATTAAGTCCGAATATCGGCGTTCTATATACCTTGCCCTTAAATAACAGGTGGAGTATTTCCGGCGGCTTGGCGTATGCCAAAAAGAATTACAATGCCCCATATCGTTTTTATCGGCCAAAAACTCAAGGGAACTGGACGGTTCCCCCTACTAATGTTGAAGCCGTATGTGACGTGTTAGACATTCCAATTGAATTGAATTATCAGGTTTATAGAAGGGGAGCGACCCAATTGAAGTTAAGTGCCGGTGCTTCCAGTTATTTTATGCTAAGGGAGCAATATCAGTTCTTTTATGATGAGAATAATGGAACTGGCTATAATAATAATTTGCCCAGCTCATATAAGCTTAGGGGGCAAAACAATCATCTTTTTGGTATAGCGAACATAGCGATATCTCTAGAGCACAATGTTAGTGATAATATGAGCCTGGCAATCAGACCTTTTGTCAAATTACCGCTTACAGGAGTTGGATACGGGCAAGCTAAATTAGAGTCGAAGGGATTGGCCGTGTTTTTTAACTTTAAACTTGGAGAAAAAAATAAATAAATGTTTTGGTGAGTAATTTTATTTATTTTAGCAGCCGTAAATGCGTACCTCGTTGAAAGTAAAATTTATGGTGTTGCTTTTAATAGTGGTTGTTGTTATGCAACCATTGGGTAGGCTATGGCTATTCGTTTCTTTCAAGATCAACCAGGGATACATAGCAAAAGAACTTTGTGAAAATCGGAACAGACCTGAACTCGAATGTAATGGTCAATGCGTGTTCATGAAAAAAATAAAGCAGCTGGACAAGCAGGAGCATGAACACGCTCCGGTACAAGTTAAGCAGTTGGTAGAAATTGTATACGTTGGCAATCAGTTCTATTGGGATCCTTCTATTTTTCTTCCGCTCTTAAAAACTGGTAAATACCTTATTACCAACAGTATTCATATCTCTTCTAAACAGTTGTTAGCCGTTTTTAAGCCACCACAGGCCGAATAGCACTTTTAAAAATCAACAAATCTTTAATTCTTAGGAAGCAGATACTATTGCACTAGCTAGTTTTTAGCTTCTCTTTTTGTGTTTAATATTTTATAATACCAATAAAAAATGAATATTAGGTATATAAGCACGGTTTTGCTATTAACGGCATTACCTGTTTGTTTGCTATTTGCCCAAACAATTGATACGAGTGCCACAACGAACTTAGATGAAGTAACCATCAATGCACTTCACAAAAAATATAATATTGACAGTGTAACAGACCTAACAAGAGCTGCTACTAAATTGCTGGAAACGCCGCAATCTATTCAGGTAATAAGTCAACAGGCTATACGCGATAGGCAGGCATTCACACTGAATGAAATAGCCCCTTTGATGACTGGGGTAAAGACGAACAATGGCATGGGGTCTTTCAGTATGCGAGGTTTTACTTCGTATTATCCATTTGATGCGAGCTTCCTTACATTTAACGGTATTAGAGGTAATCTATACCTTTGGAGTCAGCAGCCACTTTTGTATAATATAGAGCAGGTCGAAGTGTTACGAGGTCCTGCTTCTGCGCTATTCAGTGAGGGAGCGCCGGGAGGGATCATAAATTTTACCACAAAAAAGCCTAAGGCCGAAGAGCAATTTGAGTTTACTGCATCTTATGGGAGTTGGAATATGATGCGTCTTGCTGCCGATGCTACCGGATCGCTAACAGCGAATAAAAAGTTGCTGTATAGAACAATTATCGGTTATGATCGGAGTAATAGCTTTAGAGATTATCAGGAAGTAAGCAATTTACTGGTTGCTCCATCATTGGCTTATCATTTTGACAAGAGAAGTGCGTTGTTGTTGGAAGTGAATTATGCTTATGCAAAAACTGTACAGCAATACGACCGAGGTACGTATGTATATACCCGTCCCGATGGTACTTTTGATTTTAACTATTACCCCAATAACCTAACTGTCCAGAGCCCTTCCGATTATGGAAAAACACATAATACATCTGTCGCATTAAACTTCGATCACCAAATAAATGAAGATTTAAAATTGACTTTCGTGCAACGTTATGTACGTAGCCGATTTGACTATGCCGATCATATTACGAGTGGTTTGATAACTAATGATACTATCCAGCGAGGATACCAGGATTGGTTGTACGATCAGTATAACTGGCAGACCACCGCTTATCTTAACTATGCTATAAAAACAGGAAGTATACAACATCAGGTACTAACAGGTATCGATTATAATAACTATGGCTGGTTAAAGAACGACTATAGGTTTTCACAAGCACGTCCGATCCATATATTGTATCCTGATTATCGTCAAGATCCACCACCTGGCGATCCGTCCACCGACTACTATGACGATAATAAACAAGTGATCAATCTCATAGGAGCATATGCACAAGATCAGATAAGTTATAGACATATCAAATTACTTCTTTCCCTGCGTTATGACTCTTATAAGCTGCTGCGTACCCCTTTATCTGATCGGGATAGTGAACAAGGGAACGAATCGGATGCAAGCGCATGGATTCCCAGAATTGGTCTGGTATATACGTTGCAAAACAATATCGCCTTTTATGGGAGTTACACCAAATCGTTTAACCCGCAAACATCTAACTCGGTGCGTGACGGAGGCCCCTTCCCCCCACGAACGGCCACCCAATACGAAACAGGTGTCAAAGGGAGCTGGTTTAATGATCATTTATCGGCTATGGTGGCTGCTTATACAATCTACTATAACAATATCCTGGCGCCGTCGCCTACACCAGATAATCCCAACAAACAGGTTGCGATAGATGGTACGAGCAGTAAAGGTTTAGAAGCTACACTACAGGGGAGAATAAAGAATTTCAGTATGGTTTTAGGGTATGCGCTAAACAATCATGTATTGCGTACCGATAATAGCTTGGGTACAGCGGGCAGTCGGTTTAACAATGCTCCGAAACACATAGGCAATCTATGGTTTAAGTATGAACTAAACCAGGGAAAATTAACGGGATTAGGCTTTGGTATTGGTGGACGTTACATGAGCAATCAGGTAGGTTTTCTGGCGGCACAGGATTTTTTGATACCGGCATCTACAGTGTTAGATGCATCACTTAGTTATGCGCGTAAACGCTGGAATTTACAGTTCAATATGTATAATATGACGAATGCAAGGTACTTTAATGGAGGAAACTCACGTACGGTGACTGCATCATTGGGTGATCCATTACATGTAAGGGTAGGACTAGGTTATTTAATCCGGTAAATGATGATCAAAAAGAATAAATTTTTACGCCGCCTGTTTCAAGTACATAGTTTCACCGGATTGTTAACCGGTATATTTTTACTCTTGTTGGGCTTGAGTGGTTCTGCACTCGTATTTATGCAGGAAATTGATCATTATACCAATCGTGAATTATTTGCTGTTGAAGTTCGCGATACGCAAATAGGTGTTGATCGTATTTACAAGATCATAACGGAGAGATACCCTCGGTTAAGTGGAATTGGGTGGCTTAACCCCGAAGCTTCAGCAAACGAGGCACACGACTTTCGACTATATCTCAACGATGGTAATCTATATACCTACGATTTAGGTGTCATCACGATCGACCCATATACAGGGGAAATATTAAGAGAGGGGAGGTATGACCAATGGCAGGCAGGCATGATGCAATGGATTTTTCAGTTTCACTTTTCCTTTCATTTTGGTATGCCAGGTACGGCACTTACAGCGATTTTTGGAATCACCATGTTGATCTCCATGCTCACGGGTTTAGCGATCTATCGAAAACATATATGGAAAGTGTTAACCTTTCGTTCAGGTATAAAATGGAAGAATAAGCGGATGGCATTTTCCGGAGTACATCGGGTGCTTGGGGTTTGGTCGTTGATTTTCAACCTGATCATATTTTTTACAGGATTCTGGATGAATCTATTTGCTTTTGATAAGCAGGTATGGGAGAGCAAAAAGAGCGTAAATACCCTTAATATGCAGGTAGAGCAATCGTTCGATACCCTCTATGCGCGCGCCTTGGAAATTATGCCTAACTTAACGAAAAAATATGTGTATTTCCCTACACAGCCCGGGAGGAGTTTCAGTATTCGCGGAAGTTTACCGGGAAATTCATGCTTATATGGCAACAGTAATGCTGTGCATATCGATGTACAAAGTGGCAATACCGAGAAAGTGGTACTTGCAGAGCATATGTCTGCGAAAGATAAACTAAGGGCTATGGTTTTACCTTTACACGCCGGAACGTATGGAGGATTAGTCTTACGGTGGTTTTATGTAGTTTTAGGTCTTACTCCCGGTGTACTCTGTATAACAGGTTTTTTGCTATGGATCAGGAGAAAAAAGATCATGTGAAGCTGTATATGCTAGCTCACAACTGTTTATTTTGATATTATAAAGAAAACTATTTTTGTTTATGGCACTTATCAAGGATATTTATACACTTAATTTTTTTAAGGAATTGGCAGTGAACCTTCAGCAGGTATTACCGGCATTTGATAAAACTACTTTTATAGATAACATATATGCCAATGGCTTTGAGGAAAAGGAGTGGAAAGGACGTATGCAACATGTTACGGAAGTGCTACATCAATTCATGCCTGTCTCTTATGCAGAGGCTGTTATTCTTTTAGAAAAACTTATTTTACAATTGAAGACAGCTGGTTTTGGAGAAGATAAACTGGAGTTTATGTTCCTGCCGGATTATATTGCGACTTATGGTTTGGACGATTTTCCTGCCTCGGTTTATGCCCTTGAAAGAACTACCCAGTTTGTTAGCGCTGAATTTGCCGTAAGGCCATTCCTGATAAAATACGGTGTGCCTATGATGGACCAAATGCAGGAATGGTCTGTACACCCCAATCATAAAGTTCGGCGTTTTGCCAGCGAGGGCACAAGACCACGCCTCCCTTGGGCTACGGCAGTACCACTGTTAAAGCAGCAGCCGCAGTTAACGTTGCCGATATTGGAGAATTTAAAGCACGATCCTTCTTTGTGGGTGCGGAAAAGTGTGGCTAACCATTTAAATGATATCGCCAAAACTCATCCGGCTATTGTATTAGATATTGCACGGAAATGGAAAGGTATTAGCAAAGAGACAGATGCATTGGTTAAACATGGTTGTCGTACTTTACTTAAACAAGGGAATCCGGAGGTTTTACAACTACATGGGTTTGACAGTACACAGGTATTGTTGGATAATTTTGTTGTGAATACACCACATGTAAAAGGAGGGGAAAGCCTGTCGTTTACTTTTTCCATAAAAAATAATGCAGACAAAGCCCAGGTCATTCGTTTGGAGTATGCGGTATATTATAGGCGACTAAGAGGCGATTTTTCCAAGAAAGTCTTTAAAATAAGCGAAAAGGTATACGCGCCTAATGAGAAAGTATCCGTTCAACGTAAACAATCTTTTAAACCCATTACTACACGTAAATTTTATGTGGGTGAACATAAGGTGGCCGTTATTGTGAATGGAGAAGAAAAAGCTGCTGGAGTTTTTGAGCTGTTATTACCTAACCAATAAGTATTCTACAAAAGCGGCTAGGAGGTAATCCCAGCCTTCCGGGGAGTTCATCATTTGCTGGTAAGACTCCCCTTTTTCTCCATGATTTTCAAAAGCGCGGTGTTCCAGTAAGATGACGGTATAATTCTTTTCCTGTGTGAAAGATAGTTCAACTTGGCTGGCACGTTCAGGATTGGGTTCAGGAGTCCGTTCAGGACTGATCTGCCAATAGAAAACTACTTTGTTATCGCTGATTTCAGTAATGCGACCCCAGTCGCATTGAAAGCCGTATGGACCGATCTCTGTAAAGAAACCGTTCACCGTAGGGTTTACCCTTAAGGCAACCAATTCTTCCTTAGACCAGGTGTATTCCTTAGGCCACCAATTACCCAGCTCATGAAGGAAAACTTCAAAAGATTTTTCAGCTGTCGCGTCTACGATAATCTTTCTTCGGATACTTTTCATTTGCACTTACGCTTTTGGGTGTGTGTTGCGGTAACTTCTTGCTAAACAATTAATTTGTACAATGGTTTGCGATTGAGCTTTGCGCTCATATCGTTTAAAAAAGATTAAATGAATCAAAAGAAACTTTTTGCAACTTACTTAACCTTGACTCCGATTGTCTTCATGATAAAGAATATGGAATTGGTCGCTCCGTAAATAAACTTCGACTTCATGTTGACCAACATGAAGTCGGACCTAGTCAGCTATATCATTAAGTTAGTTGGGATTAAGGCTAAGGTTGTCAGCAATTTGTTAAAGCCAGTTAAGTCCGTCATAAAGAAGATTGGGATGAAGACTATGTTATAAAACTTGAAGTCGATGATAACTGGAAATGACGTCTTGTCCGTTGTCTTTACTCCAGACCTTATTGACTTGAAGTTGATTCCTGTTGGAATGATGACAAAGTTGATCGGAATAACCCTGAAGTCAATTGGCAATGTTGCTATCCCAACTTACTTTACACCAAAGTTATGTGGAAATACGTTCAAGAAGGTTGTCTTTATGTTGAATTTAACTGACTTAGATTTCAATATAGTTGACATGAACATCAAGTCAATTAACACTGCTTCAATGATAACTGACCTGATCGCTAAGCTATTTGTATCTGCCTTTAAGTAATAGAGCAAAATGGCGGTTTTATGCATAATTTCCACCTCCATCACCCGTAGTTCAAGGAAGATCGCGATAAAAAAACAGCGTTTGATCATGTTCTATCAAACGCTGTTTTATTGAAAATTTAATTGTTAATTTTAAAATTTAGCACCAATGGTTAAGAAAACATTGTTCCTTGAATTTCTTACATCGGCAATAGGAGCAGCTAGGTTTATTTCTTCTGTGAATGTATAAGGAGCAGCGCTATAGTCTTGTCTCCAATGTTGGTAAGTAGCATCTACATAGTAATTGCCAAAGCGGAAACCTAAACCTCCAGAAAATGATTGTGCTTTATAATCTGCATTTTGGTAAGGGTTTCCCTGACGATTGTAACCGGCCCTTAATAAAAACTCGGGGACAATCATAAGCTCTCCACCCACTTTATAGTTGAAAGCCCCTTGATAATTGGCGGCTACATTTTCGTTAAATTGCATTTCCAACAGATTGTCGGTGTTTGACAATCGGATACTTTTATGATCTACAAATTCAACGTCTGCAGTTATTAACCCTCTGTCGAATACGGCAGAAATACCGCCATTTAAACGATACGGTGTACGTAAATTATATTCCGAATATACATCAACTTGTGAATCTTCATATGAAGAAATTTCACCACCGTTGGCATTAAAGTTCGCAATACCGTAAAAATCGTCATAACTGTCAGACATGCGATACCAGGTAGGGGTAGTCGCAGACAACCCAATTCTGATGATATCTGATGCCCGGTAAATCGCTCCCAATTTCAGGTTTACTCCGGTTCCTCTCGTTCTTGACCATATTTGCTGATCATAACTGAAAGCCGAATTTAGTAACTCATTATAACCATCCTCTTCCAGGAAACGGGAAGGTTGTTCGCCCGGTCCGGGATCCTGAAGATTATCTTCTCCAGCGATAAATCCGTCTTCGTAGAAATGCGTATTGGCGTTATAACTAATGCTTGATAATCCCAGTGAAGCACCAAGGTAGAAGCGATTGCTGTAATTCGCTCCAACAGAGAAATTGACTTCCGATTGGGTGCCGGAGTAAGCGTTCATTACCCCTTGATCATTATCCAAACTGGTCATCGCATAATAAGGGTTGTTTTGTCCTACTTGATCGTACAAACCCATATCCCAACCGATGTCGCCGAGAAAAGATCCTTCATAAGCTTGATCTACAAAGAAATCCGCTATGCTGGTGTTTGGGTTTATACCGGCATAATTTAGTTTAGAATGAAAACTGTTAGTTTTAGTATAGCCGATACCGACATTGAAATTTAACCATCCACGATCTAGATCGCTGCTGCCTCTTGCGCGCATATTGGGCAGGTTAAACACAATTCCGAATTGGTTAATGCCTACGCGGTCGGCCGTGGAGGTCGTTGGGTTGCCAAAATAAGTAGCTTTGTTACGGTCGCCGAAATAATCGAGAGAAAGGCTGATATCAGAACTGTTAAAAAAACCTAAACCTGCGGGATTACCTGAAATATTGCTTAAGTCTCCCCCCAAAGAAGTCTGTGCATTCCCCATTGCCCGGAAGCGTGCAGTAGCACCTTGCTCATTTTGCGAAAATAAGAGCGATTCTTCCAGATTCTGCGCCTGGGACGTACAAAACCCTCCCAAAAGAAGACACAATATTGCAATTCTTTTGCTTTTCATATTAAATATAGCTTGCTTCGTTAATAATGATTTTATAATTAAATAAGCCGACTAATGCTATTAACTTGATCTTTCATTTTATAACAATAGTCGGCCTTTGAAAATGTACTGTATTGGTATTTGCCTTACTATAATTATCGGCCTCTACCGCCACCACCACGGGCTCCTCCGCCGACGGATCCACCGCCGCCGCCGCGGCTAACGCCACCGCCGCCAAAGCCTCCTGATGACCTACCTGGTGATACGGAGGTTGGTCTTGAAGAAGGTGGTGGTGCGCTCGGTCTTGCAGTCGGACGAGACTGACCACCTGAAGGTCTGACAGAACCTGAAGGCCTACTTTGAGGTCTCGCCGTACCGGATGAGGGTCTATTTGCACCTCCCGGACGTACTGAGGTCGGTCTGTTAGATCCCGAAGGCCTAGCAGTACCTCCTGGTCTGGCGGATGGTCTAGCTGTTCCTCCTGGCCTAGCTGTTGATGGCCTGGTACCTGTAGCTGGTCTCGCGGTTTCCCGAGTTCCGCTAGCAGATCTGGTTGCGCGCGGCGCATTACCGGTAGCTCTTGCGCCAACACCTCTGTTATTAACTGCTGGTCTACCTCCCGTATTGGCTGTACTTGATCTCCCTCCGGTCATCCTAGCACCAACACCTGTATTTCTCCTAATAATGGATCCCCTTGAATTAAATGCATTTGTGGCATATGGTCTGGGAGCATAATTTCTTCTGGAGACACCGCCTCCCCAGCCCCAACCAGGACCCCAGCCCCAGCCGCCGCCCCACATACCGCCGCCCCAGCCCCAGCCGCCGCCGAAGTAGGAATAAGGACCCCACCAGGGAGAACCCCAGCCGCCCCAGCCGCCGGCCCAGTATGGGTTACCCCACATGCCGCCCCAGCCAAAGCCCATGCCCATGCCGAAGCCCATGCCCCAGCCACCTCTCCAACCGAGGCCCATGCCCCAACCAGGTCCCATGCCCATGCCAAAGCCCATGCCCATCCATGGGTCAAAAAACGGGTCGTAATAGGTCATTCCCGGGGTAGCATATTGGAATCTGTTGATGCGGTTGGCATACTCATAATCATCATATTCATCAGCATATGCATCGCCATAGCTATCGGCATATTCGTCGTCATAATAGCTGGTATTCTGATCGTCGTAATATTCGTCTGCATAGGCGCTGCTATCCGAATCGGCATACTCATCGTAACCATATTCGTCATAATCCTCAGCAGGTTCAGCATATTCATCGTAATAATCCGGACTGCGGTAAGCTACTTCCTGTGCTTTGCTCTTTCCTCCATATACATCATCCTGAAAAGTATTCTGGGCATATTGACTGGTAGCACAAGCACCTAATGATAGTGCTCCTACCAACATCGCACCCTGTATTATTTTTGGCTTACTTTTCATAGCTCTTTCCTTTCACTATAATTTGTGGTTTTATATCCTATAGACATCTTTTAACTCCAATGGTTTAATAGGTAAACGGTCGTAAAAATGCAATTGCTACAAAAATAACTTTATAATCCTTACATTCGCAAAATCGACGTAACTTTGAGGTTATTTTAACATTTTTAACAATTTTTAACGTTTACTTAAACTATTAGCTTTAAGTATTAAAATACAAATATTATTCCAAACATACAATAATGAGTAAAGGTATTACCAGCAGAAAAGAAGATTATTCCCAATGGTACAATGAATTGGTCAATAAAGCTGATCTTGCCGAGCATTCGGCCGTACGTGGATGTATGGTTATTAAGCCTTATGGCTACGCTATATGGGAAAAAATGCAGGCAGCATTAGACCAGATGTTTAAAGATACAGGGCACAGCAATGCTTATTTTCCACTTTTCATACCAAAGTCATTTTTTTCTAAAGAGGCTTCTCACGTGGAAGGTTTCGCCACAGAGTGTGCGGTGGTTACACACTACCGACTTAAGAATGATGGTACCGGACAAATTGTGGTAGACGAAGAGGCTAAATTAGAAGAAGAACTCATCGTAAGACCTACTTCTGAAACCATTATTTGGAATACCTATAAAGGCTGGATACAATCCTATCGTGATCTGCCTATTCTGGTCAACCAATGGGCCAACGTTGTACGCTGGGAGATGCGCACGCGCTTATTTTTACGTACCGCAGAGTTTTTATGGCAGGAAGGGCATACCGCACACGCTACGGAAAAAGAGGCTGTAGAGGAAACGGAAAGGATGTTGGCGGTCTATGCTACTTTTGCTGAAGATTGGATGGCACTTCCAGTAATAAGAGGACGAAAAACGGAGAACGAACGCTTCGCAGGAGCACTAGATACCTATTGTATCGAAGCGCTGATGCAAGATGGCAAAGCATTGCAAGCAGGAACATCGCATTTCTTAGGGCAGAACTTCGCAAAAGCCTTTGACGTTAAGTTCACCTCCAAAGAAGGTAAATTGGATCATGTATGGGCTACTTCATGGGGTGTATCCACTCGCCTGATGGGAGCGCTGATTATGGCACATTCTGATGATGCTGGACTGGTATTGCCCCCCAAATTAGCACCTATACAAGTGGTGATTGTGCCTATTTATAAAACGGAAGAAGAAAGTAATAAAATTGAGGAATTGGCCGATCAGTTAATCGCAGCATTGAAGCCAAAAGGAATTTCCGTAAAATACGACGACCGCGATACCCAACGGCCGGGATTCAAGTTTGCGGAATGGGAATTAAAAGGCGTACCGGTACGGGTGGCTGTGGGCGCACGTGATTTACAAAATGGAACGGTGGAGATTGCCCGACGCGATAAGCAAACCAAGGAAACGGTATCACAGGAAGGTTTGTCTGATAAGATAGAAAAGCTTTTAGCAGACATCCAGCAAAATATCTATCAGAAAGCCCTTCAGTATAGGGACGAACATACCGTGGAAGTGAACTCCTACGACGAATTTAAGCGGGTGCTTGAAGAGGATGGAGGGTTTATCGCCGCACATTGGGATGGCACAGCCGAAACAGAAAAGCGGGTAAAAGAAGAGACTAAGGCAACCATACGTTGTATCCCGCTTAACAATAAACAGGAGGAAGGAACGTGTATATTTACAGGAAAACCCTCCAAGCAACGGGTGCTATTTGCAAAGGCATATTAAATAATTTAATAAAAAAGGCGGTATTCAGGTAACGCAATAACTGAAGCCCGTGGCGTGCCGTCTAATAATCTTATAAAAAAAATGAAGTTCGGAACAAAAGCGATACACGCAGGTCAACATCCTGATCCAACTACGGGAGCAATTATGACTCCCATTTACCAGACGTCAACTTATTGGCAAAAGACTCCGGGAGAACATAAAGGCTATGAGTATTCGAGGGGGACTAATCCAACACGGAAGGCCTTGGAAGATTGTATTGCTGCCTTGGAGAATGCGCAGTTTGGATTGGCCTTTTCAAGTGGTATGGCGGCTACAGATACTGTATTGCGACTGTTAAGGCCGGGTGATGAAGTGATTACAGGAAATGATCTTTACGGAGGCTCTTATCGGATTTTTACGAAGGTGTTTGCGGATTTTGGTATCAAATTTCACTTTGTCGACCTCACCGACCCGGCAAGTATTCAGCATCATTTATCTGATCGTACAAAACTGATATGGATTGAAACACCAACAAACCCGACTATGCAGATTATTGATATCGAAGCGGTCGGGAAAATTGCCAAAGAAGCCGGGGTACTATATGTGGTAGATAATACTTTTGCATCACCTTATTTACAAAATCCCATTGACCTCGGTGCCGATATCGTGATGCATTCGGTAACCAAATATATTGCCGGTCATAGTGATGTGGTTATGGGAGCGCTGGTTACCAATAGTGAAGAATTATACAAGCAGTTGTTTTTTTATTATAATGCTTGCGGAGGAACCCCGGGGCCTCAGGATAGCTTTCTTGCCCTACGGGGTATTAAGACTTTGCATTTGCGTATGAAAGCACACTGCGAAAATGGTCGTCAAATTGCGGCTTTTCTTAAAAATCATCCGCGGATAGAAAAAATTTACTGGCCGGGTTTCGAAGATCATCCCAATCATGAAGTGGCGAAAAAACAGATGCTCGACTTTGGTGGCATGATTTCTATCGTACTCAAAGATGCCACCTTGGAAGATACCTTTAAGCTAGCATCTTCATTCAACGTGTTTTCATTGGCCGAGTCTTTAGGTGGGGTTGAGTCCCTGATTAATCATCCCGCAACCATGACGCATGGTTCTATTCCTAAAGAAGTACGTGAAAAGGTGGGGGTAGTAGATAACCTGATTCGAATCAGTGTAGGTGTGGAAGATATTGACGATCTCTTGGAAGATTTGAAGCAAGCATTAGGGTAAGTTGAATGTATGGATTTAAAAGGCTTTCTCGACCGGAAGGTGACGCTATATAACCAGCCTGAATTTATAGCAAATGATCCCATTGGTATACCGCATTTGTTTACATCAAAGCAGGACATCGAAATCATGGGTTTCTTTGCCGCGATATTGGCTTGGGGACAGCGGAAAACCATCATTAATAAATGCAGGGAACTGATCGGCAGAATGGATGGGAGTCCCTATGATTTTATTTGCAATCATCGGGATCAAGACCTGAAACACTTGCTCGGTTTTAAGCACCGAACCTTTAATGACACAGATCTGTTGTATTTTGTTAGTTTTTTTAGGAACCATTATCAGAAATTTGAATCGCTGGAACAGGCTTTTGTTCCTGATGAACGTAACGTTGAGTTCAGAAGCGACTATTTTATAACTGCGTTTACTCCAAATGAGGGTATGGATTTAAGTAGCGAGGTTTGTTATCAACATAAACTGGCGTATAAGCCCGTACCTATTGAAGCAGCGCTTAACTACTTCAGAGCTTATTTTTTTGGATTGCCCGATTATCCACAGCGAACACGCAAACACATTAGCTCTCCTGCTCAAAAATCAACTTGTAAGCGACTGAATATGTTTTTGAGATGGATGGTGCGGAAGGATAGGCAAGGGGTAGATTTTGGGATATGGAAAAATATCGCCATGGCAGACCTTATCTGCCCTTGTGATGTACACGTCGATCGAGTGGCCCGGCAACTCGGTCTGATTACACGCAAGCAAACCGATTGGCAAACAGCAGTCGAACTTACGGAAAACCTTCGCCAGCTTGATCCTCACGATCCGGTGAAGTATGATTTTGCATTGTTTGGTTTGGGTGTGGAGGGGGAGCTATAACTTGTCTAAAGCTTTACTGCTCTGAGCATCTCCCGCTTTCCAGGGGCTCCGGGAGCCTTTTCAACAGCAAACCCCAAGGATTTCATTATACGTTTTAAATTGCCTGTAATGGCGTAGGTCACAAATACGCCACCAGGTTTTAAAAACTTGCAAATGTGACTTAAGGTCTCATAACTCCACATCTCTGGTTGGTGTATAGCCGCAAAGGCATCAAAATACAGCAGATCGTATAGCTGCGTAGTGTGAAAGCCCAAAACAGGTTGATGCGCAATCGCTAAATTTACTCGTGCAGATAGGGATTGCTTACCCAGTAACGCTTGTTGGTAGTGTGTTGAAAAGGACTTCCAAATGGCTGGTTCGACTGCCGATTGATAACCTGTTTTCTCAATGATGGCATGATCTAACGGGTAAGCCTCTATACCGGTATAGTGCAATGTGATATGGTTTGCCGTACAATAGTCTGCGGTAAGCAAAAAATTTAAACCGGTACCAAAACCAACCTCTAAAATAGTTACAGTTGCATCGATGGGAACTGTGCGTTTCTCTAAGTAATAGGCTAGTCCGGATTGTAAAAATACATGCCTGCTCTCTTGTACCGCCCCATGTTTGGAGTGGTAATGTTCTCCAACAGTGGGGTGAAATATTGTTTTTGATCCGTCTCCGGTAATTACGAAGTCCACGTTGCTGTTTGAAAATGTTTATTGTTCGTTGTTGGGTTTAAATTCACTTACGGCCGTGCTGAGATCGTATACTGGCACCTGTACCGAAGGCGCTACAATGCTCGACCCAATGGCAGATCGGTATCCTCCAGCACAATGGACAACAATGGGTTTATCTTCGGGTATCACGGGAAGAGACTCTCGAAGTCTCGGTAAGGGGATGTGGATAGCATGGCTGAACAGTTTACCTTCAGCAAGCTCCCCGTCATTTCGGATGTCGATGATGGTATACTGTTGAGGGTTTGATTTAAAAGCTTCTAAATCAAAATCAGTGGTTTTTTTATTACCGATTGGCGAAATAAAAAAGCCTTTGCATTGATTTTCATAGCCTATTTTGGCTAATTTTTTGATGAGCTCCGTGGCTCTTTCAGCTTGGTCTGTTAGCAGATAAAATGATTCGCCAGGTGATACGATACTGCCCACCCAAGTTTCGAATTTATCGCCATCGGGTATATTTATCGCCATCGGATGATGCGCGTTTTTAAATTGCTCTGCAGGTCGGCCGTCGATAATTAACACCTGAGGCTCAAGCGCATTGGTGTCTGTGATCGCTATTACCTGTTCTACACTTTCATCAAATGCTTCAGCACCCGCACGATTCAACGCTACATCATAAGGGAAATATTTGGGCACAAAGGGTTGATCGGCCGTAATTAAGGCTACAAAAGCTTCTTCTTCCATTTTCTGTAGGGCGTAATTTTCTGATCGCTCTCTACCTATCGTACTCTGGAGATCTGACCCCATGTTTTTACCGCAAAGTGAACCGGGGCCGTGAGCCGGATAAACCACCACGTCCGCTGGCAGGCGCATCAATTTATTGCGTAATGAATGGAACATCGCTCGGGCGAGCTCTGCGGCTTCAGCCTGCAGATTACCTACGTTTTCCCGAAGATCAGGTCGGCCCACGTCGCCTACAAATAACGTGTCGCCGGTAAATACAGCCGATTCTTTCCCTTGTTCGTCAAGCAACAGCACACAGATACTATCGGGGGAATGGCCGGGTGTATTAATAGCCTGCAGGGTAATATTTCCTACTGTAATCACATCGCCCTCATCGAAGGCCCTGTGCGGGTACTCGGCACCCGTTAATTCACTGGTATATATCGTTGCTCCAGTCTTTTGGTGTATTTCCAAGTGAGAGCTAACAAAGTCGGCATGGGGATGGGTCTCTATCACCCCTACAATTTTGGCATGATTTTCTCTAGCAAAGGCAAAGTATGGTTCTGGGTCCCTTGCCGGATCAACTAATACAACGTCGTTATTGCTTAAAATAGCGTAAGACGAATGGGCAAGTCCGGTATCATAAAATTGTTCAATATGCATAAGTCGAAAAATATGCGCAAAGGTACAAAATAAACGGGGAAGACAATGAGCAGCGTTTTGATGAACAGTATAATTGTTAAATGAGGTTACTTATTAATATTATTGGTCTTACTTTTTTAATCACCGTTTTTACCTCCAGATTACAAGAACGTATTTTCGGAAATGCAATCAGCAAAGGTAAGATAAGCCACTCAGCAATAGATGAAGCATCGGGTATTGCTTGTGGGATAACTAACCAAGGCTATTTCTGGGTGCATAATGATAGCGGAGATGATGCACGTGTCTTTCTGTTGGACAGAACAGCTCATCATCGGGCTACTTATTATTTAGCGGGAGTGGAAGCGCGCGACTGGGAAGATATGACTACGATGCAAAGTGAAGGCAAAAATTATCTTTTGGTAGGTGATATCGGTGATAACTTGGGTAGGCACGCCACCATAAAGGTGCATCGTTTTGAAGAACCAACATATCGGCCCGGACAAGTTGTGGATACCATTCCGCAAAAAAAGATAACAACTTACACCTTAACCTATGAGGATGGCCCCCGTGATGCCGAGTCGATGTTTTTTGACCCCATAGACGAGAAGCTGTATATCATCAGTAAAAGGGATTTGCAGGCTGGAGTTTATGAAACCGAGCTTCCAGCGGAAAACACAGCAGACACTTTGTTGCTAAAAAGGAAGGCATCTATCCCCTATACGTTTATTACAAGTGCCGATATCGCGGCAGATGGGAGTGAAGTGCTGGTGAAAAATCTGCTGAATGTATACTATTGGAAACGCCAACCGGGAGAGTCTATCGTGGGTATGTTCAAACGGGAGGGATTGATGCAACCCTATACTGCCGAACCACAGGGTGAGGCCATCACTTTTGCAAGGGATGGTAAGGGTTATTATACCACTAGCGAGCGCCCTTTCGGCCTGCCTGCCCATATTTACTTTTATCCTCGATTAACAAAACCTAAGAGAAGTTAATTATTTGTTAATCTAAATTTTACTTACTCTTCTTATAAAGGAAACATAAACTTAATGGTGTTTTCGTCTTTTGGTAAAAAATTGATAATGAGTATTTTATAGTATTTTTTTTGGACTGTGTTGCCTTTGTGTTAACGGTCTGTTTACTGCCGTTTCCTTTTTGTAACGTGCTTATTTTTTGGAGGCATTACATAATACTCAACTTCGTGGCGATAAATTATTATCCCGTATTTAACAACTTAAACAAAAGATGAAGACATTATTTACTTCCGTATTCTTATTTCTAATGACCGTCATCTGTCATGCACAAAGTAGCGGCGTAATTTCTGGCAAGATCCTAGAAAAAGGGAGCAAAGCATCCCTCCCGGGAGCAACCGTTCGATTGAACATGGGCAATCGATATACTATTTCCGACCAGACAGGCAATTATGAGTTTCTCAACGTTCCCGCTGGTAACTATGAGATAGAAGTGATTTACATGGGCTACCAACCGGAAACGCAACAGGTTACCGTGCGCGCAGGGGAAAATACCGCAATGGATTTTACTTTGGACGACGCTTCCGTAACGATGGACGAAGTGGTGATCATGGGTGATCGGCTAAGGGGGCAGGCGAGGGCACTTAACCAACAGAAAAACAAGGCTAATATTACCAATATTATATCTTCTGATCAAGTAGGCCGTTTTCCTGATGCGAACATAGGTGATGCGCTGCGGCGCGTACCGGGTATCACCATGCAGAACGACCAGGGAGAAGCGCGTAACATTATTGTAAGAGGCCTGTCGCCCGAGTTGAATTCCGTTACCTTGAATGGCGATCGTATCCCTTCGGCAGAAGGCGATAACAGACGCGTGCAGATGGATTTGATCCCTTCGGATATGATTTCTAGCATTGAAGTCAATAAAACCTTAACGCCCGATATGGATGCCGATGCTATTGGTGGTTCGGTTAATCTGATTACACGTGCATCACCTAATGGACAACGTATTTCCGCAACCTTGGGTGGAGGGTATAATCCTTTGCATCAAACGCCCATATATACTGGTGCCTTTGTTTATGGAAACCGCTTCGCGAACAATAAGTTTGGAATGGTGATCAGTGGTTCTTATAATAATAACCAATTAGGATCTGAAGGTTTGGAAGGCGAATGGTCGAAAGACGATCAGGGCAATGCGTGGCTTTCAAGAGAGGATGTTAGGCGATATAACGTGCAAAGGGTACGAAGAAGTATCGCTGGCGCTTTCGATTACAAAATTGACGACAACCATAGCTTATACGCTAATGCGATGTACAATTGGCGGGATGATTGGGAAAACAGGTTCCGGGTACGTACAGATGTTGAATTAGCCGACGAAGATGCGGGTGTGGCCGGAGGTTTTGTGCTGGATAAAATTTCGAGAGAAACCAAGGGAGGACTTGGGAATGGCCGGGTGAAAAATGCGCGATTGGAAGATCAACGGGTGCAGAACTACTCCGTAGGTGGTGATCATTTGCTCGGTACTTCATTGGATATGGACTGGGGCTTGAGCTATTCCAAAGCGAGTGAATCGCGTCCGAATGAGCGTTATATAGCTTACGAAGGTGAAGGAGAGGTTTCTGTAGAGCAAGTGCCTACTACTAATGACCGGCCGATAGATTTGGTTTTTTCCAGACCGGATGTAGGCCTAAGCACGTTGGATGCAATTAGTGAAAATAACGATTATACCGATGAAAGTGAATTCGGTGCGAAGTTAAATTTCCGTATCCCTTTGTCGGTCATTGACGGACAAAAAGGTCGCCTACGCTTTGGTGGGCGTTTACGCCTGAAAGATAAGAAACGGAATAATGAATTTTACGAATACACACCATTGAATGCTTCATTGGAAACGTTAGGAGAAGTACCTACGATGAATTGGATCGGAAGGTTCGAACCCGGGAATCAATATGCTCCCGGGCTGTTTGCTAGTAGATACCTGCTTGGAGGGCTTCAACTGCAAGACGCTTCGCAGTTTGAAAAAGAACTCGATCCATCCGAGTTTCTGGCTATTAACTACCGCGCCAAAGAGCGCATTACCGCAGGGTATCTGCGATGGGATCAAGACTTCAACAACGAATGGTCAATGATCGTAGGAGGGCGTTTAGAGCATACTAAGGTAGACTACACCGGAAATGTGGTGGAAGATGAAGAGGAGCTTGCCGGTACACGTTCATTGGAAAATGATTACACGAATATTTTACCAAGTCTGGCATTTAAATATGTACCACGGGAAGATCTTGTTTTTCGGGCAGCAATAACCACATCGTTGGCTCGTCCAAATTATTACTCCCTGGCACCTTATGTGCAGTCTGTTGCCGATGGTGACGACAGCGAGGTAATGGCAGGAAACCCCAATCTGAAAGCTACTTATGCTTGGAATTTTGATTTAATGGCGGAAAAATATTTCAAATCGGTAGGTATTCTTTCGGGAGGTGTATACTATAAAAATCTGTCAAATTTTATTTATACCTATAGTAATAGGAATTATACAGCAGAAAATTTTGCGCAGGACTTTCCCGGTGCAATCAATTTAATTCCGGAAGGCGAAACCTGGCGTTTTATCCAGGATCGTAACGGAGAACAGGTTAATGTGTATGGTTTCGAAGTGGCCATCCAACGGCAGCTGGATTTTCTCCCGGGCAAGTTTTTAAAAAGTTTTGGGATTTATGCCAATTATACCTTCACCAAATCAGTTGCCGAAGGTATATCAGATGATGAAGGGAATCCACGAAATGACATTACTTTACCTCAAACAGCACCTCATATGTTTAATGGCTCTCTATCGTGGGAAAATCAGCGTTTTTCTGCAAGGATTTCAGCTAACTATACAGCGGCTTATATTGATGAGATAGGTTCGGAAGCTTTCTTCGATTTTTACTACGACAAGCAATTTTTCTTAGACGCGAATGCTTCATACAGATTTGGCAAATATACCCGTGTATTTATCGAAGCAAATAACCTAACCAATCAGTCGCTCAGGTATTATCAGGGCGTGAGTAGCCGACCAATGCAGAATGAATTTTATCGACCACGTTATAACTTGGGGGTTAAATTTGATTTATAGCATGGTGATAAGGTGTTATGAAAAAGCGCTGTGTTAATTAACAATAACTTAACCTTTGCTTGTTATTTTTGCTTATATGATTAAGGTTGTATTAAGCTGTTGTACCCTGATGCTTTGGATAGTTGGAAACCTTCGGGCCCAACATTTTAATGCGGCAGACGATATTAGGGACCGGTTGGAACGATATACGTTCCAACCGTCTGACTCGTTATTTTTGGAAGAAAATGAACGGTACAAGCGCGCTATCCTTCATGAAGATCCGCTAAATCAGGGTATGGCATTACAACGGATGGGACAGATCTGTTATCAGTTGGGGTTATTTGCGCAGTCGCTTAATTATCACCTGCAGGCCAACGACGTCTTTCAATCAGAAAATAACGAACGCCTTAAGGCCGACAACTTAAACGATCTGGGCTTGGGCCTGCTCATAAATAATCAGGAGGAGACTGCTAAGCAGGCCTATCTGGAGGCTTTGGATAGCTATCGAAAGCAGAAAGATCAGAAAGGAATAGCCAATACCTACGCCAATTTCGGGCATCTCTATGAGAAAGTATTTGACTACGATAGTGCTTATTATTATCAGCAGGAAGCAATGAAGGTTTTTGAAGCGATTGGTGATTTAGATGGTGTTGCTTTTGTTCACGAAAACCTGGGGAGTATTTACGAAGATAAAGAAGAATATGATCAGGCGTATGTTCACTTTTCCAAGGCATTATCCAGATTTCAGCACAACGGCAACACAGCAATGCTGATAGATGCATATAATAACATAGGTGATATTCATAGAAAAAGCGGAAGATATCAGGAAGCGCTTCTTTATACACGCAAAGCAGCAAAACTATCCAGGGAAATCAGCGCATACAGTAGGTTGAGCAGCGCTTATCGGGATTTGGGGAAAACCTTTTATTTTTTGAAGCATTCGGATAGTACCTTTCATTACCTGGAACAAAGCAGAGCTCTTTTCTTAAATATTTACACCGAGGATAGCAAAAATCAAGCAGCACTATTAAAGGTGTTGTACGATCTCGATCGAAAAGATGCCCGGATAGCTGAAATGGGAAGAGAGAAAAGGATAGCTACCATCTTGTATATAGCATCGGGTGTGGTGGCTTTATTATTGGTTGCTCTTGCTTTCGTCGTTATCAGAAACCAGCGCCAGCGTATACGTAGTGAGCGTAAAATCAGGGAAAAAGAAAAGACCTTATCGAAAACAAAGCAGCAGTTGATGGAGACAGACCTGATGAATAAAAAATTGAAAGAGGAGCAGATGAAGAAGACACTTGAAAGCAAAGCTCGGGAAATTACGTCACATACACTTCAAGCCATTGAGAAAAATCAGTTATTAGAGGAGGTAAAATGGTCCATCACAGCAATGATTAAGAGTGATGGAAGAAGCTATAAGAAGGAGCTGCGTAGGCTACTCAATAAGATTCATCAGAATTTCAATAAGGATGTTCACTGGGAGGACTTCAGAAGGGTATTTGAAGAGATCAATCAAGATTTTTTTCAGCAATTGCAAAAGATAAATCCAGATCTGTCCTCCACTGAGATTCGATTGGTATCACTCATAAAGCTAAATATGAGTACCCCAGATATCGCTGCGCTTTTAGGAATCTCTACAGATAGCCTGCGGGTTTCACGGTATCGATTAAGGAAGAAACTACGTCTAGAACAGGGAAAAAGCTTAACGGCATTCCTTCAAGGAATATCATGATGCCGTGTTCGGTAAACAGTGCCAAAATGTTGCCTTTTCTATCGGAGATGTTAACGAATTGTAACGTTAATAATTTGCTTTGCGAGGGCTTAGCTATCAATTTTGTAAAAAATTATAACAGTTAAATAAATGAATTTTATTAATAGTACATTTCTGGTGCTTAGTAGTATTGGGTTGTTAGCATGTAATATGGGCAGTCAAAATAGCACTGCTGATAGGGGGGCTATTGAGGGTAGGGTAGATACCCTGCTACCGACGGTGGTTACCGAGCCGGTCAACCACGACAGTGACGATCCGGCAATTTGGATTGACCCTGAGGATGCAGCTCAAAGTTTGGTTTTAGGGACTGATAAGGATAGTGATGGGGCGTTATATGCCTTTGATCTCAAAGGCAAGATCATTAGAAAGGTAGAAGGATTGAAACGTCCGAATAATGTAGATGTTGCTTATGGCTTTATGCTAAATGGAGCGCGTATTGATATTGCCGTACTTACCGAGCGGGAGACAAATCGCTTGCGGATATTTCGCCTGCCCGATCTGGTAGCGGTTGATGACGGTGGAATAGAAACGTTTTCTGGGGAAGAGGAGCGGGCACCCATGGGAATAGCCTTATATACAAGACCGTCAGATCATGCTATATTTGCAATTGTCGGCAGAAAGTCTGGCCCCGGGACGGAATATTTATGGCAGTATAAGCTGCATGACAATGAAAGCGGAGCCGTTGAAGGTAAGCTGGTTCGTAAGTTTGGTAATTATAGTGGAAAAAAGGAGATTGAGGCTATTGCCGTGGATAATGAGTTGGGTTTTGTTTATTATTCGGACGAGCAGACAGGGGTGAGAAAATATATAGCAGATCCTGATGCAGATAATGATGAAGAATTATCCATCTTTGCCGCGACTGGTTTCGCTGACGATCATGAAGGAATTGCAATCTATAAAACTGGGGCAAAAACAGGTTATATATTGGTGTCTAACCAAGGGGCTCAAACGTTTATGGTATATCCACGAGATGGAGGGGAACAAGGAAGCTATCCGCTGTTGGCTGAAATTGCTGTAAAAGCGATGGAAACCGATGGCGCCGATGCCGTCTCTACTCCGTTAGGACCACAGTTTCCAAAAGGGATTTTTGTAGCAATGAGTACTGACAAGACCTTTCATTTTTACGACTGGCGTATGATCGCTGCGCATTTGGAAGATATCGGTAGATAGGAGAATACGGTTAAAAATAAAAAAGAGATTGTATCAAAAGTAAAAAGATACAATCTCTTTTTTCGATTATAGCACGATCTTACCAAACTCTTATTCGTTCGTTTTCAGGTTTGTAAAGTTTATCGCCAGGTTTTATATCAAAGGCGTTATACCAGGCGTCCATGTTTACCAAAGGGCCAATGGTGCGTGCTTCGGCTGGAGCATGTGGGTCAACAGTAATGAGTTGAGCAGCTGTTTCTGGAGTTACATTCATCCGCCAAACCTGTGCCCATGATAAAAAGAAACGCTGATCAGGCGTTAAGCCGTCTATTTTTTCATCTGACTGTCCCTGAGGTGTTTTTTTGAAGGCAGCATATGCCATCGCTAATCCTCCTAAATCCGCTAAATTCTCGCCAAGTGTCAATCGGCCCTTTACATGCAACGTATCTAATACGGTGTATGCATTGTATTGTTCAACCACCTGGTCTGCACGTTCCTTGAAATTATCTGCATCTTCCTTAGTCCACCAGTCTCTTAAATTCCCATCGGCCGCGTATTGCCTTCCCTGATCGTCAAACCCGTGTGTTACCTCATGACCGATTACCGCACCGATTCCGCCATAATTGACGGCATCATCGGCTGAAAAATCAAAGAAAGGGAACTGTAATATCCCTGCTGGAAATGCGATTTCATTGTTAACCGGATTATAGTAAGCATTAACGGTTGGAGGTGTCATGCCCCAGCGCGTTTTATCAACTGGTTTACCAAGTTGATTGACCATATCATTGTAATTCCATTGCTTAGCTCTCCGGATATTACCAAAAAGATCGTCTGCTTTAATTTCCAATTCATCGTAGGTTTTCCATTTCTCGGTATAGCCTATTTTTGCGGTAAAGGCATGCAATTTTTCCAACGCACGTTCTTTAGTTTCATCACTCATCCAATCAAGCGTCTGAATACGTTCTTCAAAAGTTTCAGAAAGATTTTTTACGAGTTCTTCCATGCGCTCTTTAGCTTCTGGCTTGAAATATTTAGCTACATATAATTGTCCCAATAAATCTCCAATATTACGGTCAATAATCTCGTAGTTGCGTTGCCAGCGAGGTGTCATCTCTTTTTGACCACTAAGTGCTTGATTGAAAGTAAAGTTGGCGTCGACAAAGGGTGTGCTGAGTACAGATGATGCATTTTTTAATATGTTCCATTGAAGATAAGTCTTCCACTCGCTAACTTCTTTTTGAGCCAGTAATTGGGAAGCATCTTTAAAAAAATCAGGATTGTTGACCAGAACACTGTCTTCACCGGTTATTTTCAATGCGCTGAATGTCTCCTTCCAATTAAATTGAGGCGCTTCTTTTTCCAGCGCAGTTAAGGTTAATTTGTTATATGTTTTGTGCGGATCGCGCATTTCTTCCCGACTCCACTGCGCTTTGGCCAAAGATTCCTCGATACCCCATATTTGCTCGAATTTAGCCACGGCTTCCGTATCTGAAAAGCCTGCTAATGTAAACAACGTTTGAGCGTAGCTTTCATAAGCTTGTTTGATGTCACGGTTACGGGTATTATTTACCAAATAGTAGTCGCGATCAGGCAATGTCAATCCACCCTGCGCAAATTGTGCGATATTGGCGGAAGTGTTTTTGTCATCCTGATATACGTAGAACCCATATAAGGGGTTACCAATACCTTCTGTACGTTGAAAGGCGATTTCTTTAACTATCCCGGCAATATCTTCTATACTGCTCACGCGGGTGAGGTCGTCTTTGATCGGTTCGCTACCAAGCTCGTCAATATGTGTACTATCCATTGCGCTGCGAAAGAAATCACCTACACGTTGATCTGCGCTACCAACTTCAGCGTTCTCTTTCGCCGATGCTTCCTCCAGTATGCTTTTTACAGCTTTTGCATTAAAATCGCGTAACTGATTAAAACTCCCCCAGCGGGTCTCTTTTGCAGGAACCGGATTGTTTTTGAGCCACACGCCATTTGCATAGTGGAAAAAATCGTCGCCAGGCTTATAAGAGGTATCCATATTTGCCGGATCGATCAATTTCTCAGGCGTATTGCTCAATGTGGTGTCTTGTTGCGATTGCGAACAGCCTTGAAATATTACAAATGCTAGCCCGCAATACAATAATGGAGAATAATACTTCATATGATTTTTGTTAGTGTTATACAATCGAATGATATTTTGGTTGATGCGCCTAAAATCAATGTTTTTCCTGATAAATGCAAAAAAAATCGACCCCTCAAAAGACAAGGTATAATTTGCATTTTATAAACCTATAATCAGTGCGAAGGTAAAACATTTAAGAGTTATTTTGGACGTATTGCTGTAACAATGTTTACACACTGCTGAAGTGTTTTTGTGAAAATAAATAAATAAATGTTTGTAAATATTAACAGTGTTAAGTATGTTTGCTGTGTAAATATATTGTATAATAGTAATGGGAATAAAAGAACGTAAAGAACGGCATAAGGAAGACTTAAAGCAGCGGATTTTAGATGCGGCAAAAGTGTTGTTCTTGAAGCATGGTTATGAAGCGACTTCTATAAGAAAGATAGCATCGGAGATCGAGTTCAGTCCAACCACTATTTACCTCTATTATAAAGATAAAAAAGACATTATGTATGCGTTGCAAAAGGAGGGGTTTAAACTGTTGAGAACACGATTTACGGCGCTATCGAATGTAGATGATCCTTTTGAACGTTTAAAGGCCATGGGGCGTACCTATATGCAGTTTGCTTTGGAAAACAACGAGTTTTATGAGCTGATGTTCGTTATGAAGGAGCCATTAACATATTTTGATGACGTTTGCGGAGCAGATGAAGAATGGGATGACGGAATCGACGCATTTAACGTATTGGTACGAACTATTGAAGGTTGCAAAGAACGGGGCTTTTTTAAGCAGCAGCAGGTAAATGTTTTTTCCATGTTGGTTTGGTCAACCATGCATGGCCTCTGCACCTTAAGTTTGCATGGTCATATGGATCATGTGATAAGACATCATTTGGTTGACATAGTTGATGTCGAGCAAGTGACGGAGAAAACTTTTGAAGGTTTTGTTCATCTTTTAGAGCAGTTAAAGTAATTTTTTTGATAAACAAATAACACTGTTAATAATGAAAACACTGTTTATTTTAATGTGGTTTGTGCTGCTGGGAATACCGGGTAATACAGTAGCGCAAACCAATGTCTTAGATGTTTATATAGCAGAAGGCATGAAAAACAATCTGGTGTTAAAACAGAAGAATATTTCGTTGGATAAAGCGTTATTGGCATTGCAAGCGGCTAAAAGCATGTATCAGCCAAGTGTTGCTTTTCAAGCGAACTATAGTACGGCAACAGGTGGACGTAATATCGCGCTGCCTTTGGGTGATCTTCTTAATCCGGTGTATGCCACGCTCAATCAGTTGACAGGTTCGTCGCAGTTCCCTATGCTGGAAAACCAGTCGATAAACTTCCTGCCTACAAATTATTATGACGCACGGATTCGTACCACCGTCCCCATCATTAACACGGATATTATTTACAATAAGCGGATCAATGAGCAACAGGTGACTTTGCAGGAATTTGAGGTGCAGACCTATGAACGGGAATTGGTAAAGGATATCAAGTCTGCTTATTTTAATTATTTGAATGCCCAGCAAGCGGTATCGATCTATCAATCGGCACTATCCTTGGCAAAAGAGTCGAGAAGGGTGAATGAGCGACTATTGGCAAATGGGCAAGGCCTACACGCTTATGTTTTACGATCGGAAAGTGAAATCGAACAGGTGGAGGCACAGGTTACCCAGGCTGAGCAGCAAAGGGAGAATGCCCGGTTATATTTTAACGCATTATTGAACCGTGATGGAGAATCATCGATTGATACGTTGAAAGATGTAGCGCATTCTTTATTGATGGCTTCGAGTATGCTCAGGGAGGGGGGCGGCATTACGGGTAGAGAAGAGTTGAAATCATTGCAGGAAGTAATCGATATCAATGAAAACATGGTGAAAATGAACCGGAAATTTACCATCCCGAAAATGAATGGCTTTTTGGATGTGGGTTCGCAAGCAGAAGAGCTTCGGTTCAATAATCAGTCGCGATATCTCATGCTGGGCCTACAGTTTGATTTGCCTATATATAGCGGTAACCGCAACCGTACGAAGGTAAAGCAATCTATGCTTGAGCTGGAAGAAGCGGTGTTGAATAAAGCACATATAACACGGCAGCTCACCGTGAGTTCGGGTGTGGCCAGAAATAACCTGGAAGCGGCATGGAGTACTTACCGCTCCTCTTTAAAACAATTGGAAGCTGCGGCGTCTTATCAAAGGCTGATCGACAAAGGTTACCAAGCTGGCACGAATACCTATATCGAAACTATTGATGCGCGCAATCAACTCACAAGTGCCCGTTTATCTACTGAAGTTAACAAGTACAATGTGCTGCTTGCTGCCGCTGAATTGGAGCGGGAATATGCGACATATCCTCTTAAAGAAACAGAAAATGAATAAGTTAAGTTACCTAGCTTTGCTATTGCTATCGATGATATGGTCATGTGGTAGCTCAGAAAAAAGATCGAGTAATACGGTCGGGGAAGATACTATTCCTGTACAATTGCTTTCGCTTGCCCAGGGAGTATCTGGTCAGAATATAAAAACTTCCGGCGTATTTACCACCGACAAAGAAACGGTTTTATCCTTTAAAAATGGCGGCGTTATCCGGAGCGTGTATGTAAAGGAAGGAGACGCTATAAAAAGTGGTCAGTTGTTGGCGTCGCTGGATCCAACAGAGATTGCTGCTGGTTTAGCGCAGGCGAAGTTGTCAGAAGAAAAAGCGTTACGGGATTACCAACGGGCAACACGGCTTTACCGTGATAGTGTGGCCACACTTGAACAATTGCAAAATGCCGAAACCGCACTTCAGATTGCAAAAGAACAGATGCGATCGGCAAACTTCAACCAGAATCAGACGGAAATCAGGGCCGCGGCTTCTGGTTTTGTGTTAAATCGTTTGGCTAATGATGGTCAGGTTGTTGGACCAGGAACGCCTGTATTGCAGGTTAATACAACGAACGGCAACGATTGGCAGCTAAAAGTTGGACTCAGCGACCAGCAGTGGTCGCTCGTGAAGCTGGGCGATTCTGCTTTGATCGCTTCCGAGATTTTGGGAGAAGAGATCCCTGCCTACATTCATAAGAAGTCGGAAGGTATTGACCCTGCCTCAGGTACCTTTACAGTCATGCTAAAGCTTGCTGGCGATAAGGCACATAAGATAGGATCAGGAATGTTTGCCCACGCCACGATCAAACCTAGAAATGAACGGAAGGTATGGCATATTCCTTACGATGCTGTATTGGATGGTGATGCCGGGGCTGCCTATGTTTTCATAACTGAAGATGGGAAAACTGCTAAAAAAGTACAAGTGAAAGTGGATGAAGTGCAGCAAGAGATGGTGTTGGTATCCGCAGGATTGGAGCAAGCTGAAGCAGTTATCGTTTCAGGGAGTGCATATTTAACAGATGGATCGCCAATTCGCGTGGTAGAATAAATTCACTGAAGTTACAGCATAAGTAAACAGTTAAAGAGGTTAATGATATGAATATCTCATCATACGCAATAAAGAATTATCAATTCACCTTGATTATGGTGGTTATGGTAATCGTTGTTGGTGTCAGTACCATGCTCAGCATGCCAAGAGCAGAAGACCCGGAAATGCGTACCCCGATGTTCCCGGTGGTAGTGGTGTATCCGGGAACTAGTCCTAAGGATATGGAAGAGCTGGTGGTTAAGCCGCTGGAAACAACAATATATGGTCTGGATAACATCAAGCGTATCAAGACTAATATCTTGAATGGTTTAGCCGTGTTAACTGTTGAATATCAGTTTGAGAGTGATTACGACGATAAATATCAAGAACTTGTGCGTGAAATCAGCGCGCTAAGGCCACAGTTACCACAGGATATTTATTCAATTGATATACAGAAAGTAGAACCTAGCGGTGTCAACGTATTACAGCTGGCTCTTATCTCACAAAACGCGTCCCGTAAGGCACTAAAAAAGGCAGCAGAAAATTTACAGGATGAACTGGAAAAGATTCCTTCGTTGAAAGAGGTCAAGATAAGCGGTTTGCCCGAGCAGTTGGTTCGCGTGGACGTGAAGCAAGACCGTTTGTCGCAAATGCATATTCCCATGAGTACGGTCATGGACGCGATACAGAGTGAGGCCAGTAATATTCCTGGGGGAAGTGTGCTAGCCGGAGGAAAGTCATTCAGTGTTAAAACTAGTGGAAATTACCAAAGCATCGAGCAGATAAAAAATACGATTGTTTTTAGTAGTGCCGGTAAAAATGTACTCTTGCGGGACGTGGCGGATGTGTATACTGATTTTGCTCCCGACGATCATATCACCCGCCTGAACGGATATCGTAGTCTGCTGATTAATGCCGCACAAAAAACAGGCGAGAATATCAGTAAAACGCAAGAAGCATATCTGCCTGCCATCGATAAATTTAAGCAAGGCTTACCGAAAAATATTGATTTGATATTACATTTTGACCAGGCAGAAAATGTTAATCACCGGTTAAGTGGTTTAGGTATTGATTTTCTGATTGCCGTATCGCTGGTGTTGATTACCTTGCTCCCGTTAGGCAATCGAGCTTCTATTGTGGTTATGATCGCTATTCCTTTATCGCTTTCCATTGGGTTGATTTTATTAAATGCCTTTGGCTATAGTTTAAACCAGTTGAGTATAGTGGGTTTCGTTGTAGCCCTTGGACTCCTCGTTGATGATAGCATAGTGGTAGTAGAAAATATCGAACGGTGGTTAAGGGAAGGGCACACCAGGTTAGAAGCAGCCATTAAAGGTACGCAGCAAATAGCTATGGCTGTTGTGGGGTGTACAGCAACCTTATGTATCGCGTTTATGCCTTTGATGTTCATGCCGGAAGCTTCGGGCGATTTTATTCGGAGCTTACCCGTGGCCGTTATCAGTACAGTGGTGGCATCTATGCTGATAGCATTAACGGTGGTTCCGTTTCTATCCAGCAGGATATTAAAGGCTCATGAGCACCCGGAAGGGAATGTGGTATTGCGTACTTTTCAACGTGTAATTCATAGTACATATGCCGTGTTACTCGATAAAGCGCTAAAGAAACCTTGGTTAACCATACTGATTGCCGTAATTATTTTCGGAGGATCATTGGGCTTACTGCCGGTAATAGGGTTTAGTTTATTTCCTGCATCAGAGAAACCTCAATTCCTAATTGATATATCGGCGCCCCAGCAGGCAAATATTTTTTACACCGATAGTGTAACCCGAAACATTGAAGCCGAGCTATCGGCGATCCCGGAAGTGAAGTATTATACCACCAATGTCGGCAAAGGTAATCCTCGGATTTATTATAACGTTCCGCAGCAGAATCAACGCAGTGATTTCGCGGAAATTTTTGTGCAGTTGCACCCTGATATTAGATCCGATCGGAAATCGGAAATTATAGAAGATCTGCGTAGGCGTTGGACGCCTTATCTCGGAGCTAAAGTGGAAGTGAAAGATTTTGAGCAAGGCGTACCCATTATCTCTCCTGTAGAAATACGTTTGTTTGGTGAAAACCTAGATACTTTACGTTCTTTGGCCGCAACAGCAGAGACACTGTTGAAAGAAACTGCAGGTACCATTTATGTAAATAACCCGGTGAAGAATTACAAGACAGATATCCGCTTAACTATCGATAAAGAAAAAGCGTTGAGTTTAGGGGTGCCGAGTGTAGCGATTGACCGTACAGTGCGGATGGCTATTGCCGGTGTTGATCTTGCAACGTATACCAACCCCGAGTTGGATGATGACGATTATCGAATCCGTTTAAGTGTTCCGAGGAAAGCACATGCTGATTTAGCTGTTTTCGATAATCTATATGTAAATAATGTGGAAGGAATGGCTGTTCCTCTTAAGCAATTGGCTGCGCTCGACTTTGAATCATCTCCAGTGAGTATTAACCATATCAATAAAATCCGGACCGTTTCGGTGAATGCATTTGTGCAAAAAGGGTATTTAAATGATCGGGTGATTAACGATGTGATCACAAAAATGGATGCCAACGAATTACCCGAAGGATATCATTATGAGATGGGAGGGGAAGTAGAAAGCAGACAGGAGTCTTTTGGTGGTTTCGCAACAGTGATTATCATTACTGTATTCCTGTTTATTGCCGTGCTGGTACTGGAGTTTAAAACGTTTAAAAGTACCTTGATTGTTCTTTCAGTTATCCCTTTAGGTATTGTTGGTGCGGTATTGGCTTTGCTGGTAACGGGTAATTCCCTTTCTTTTGTAGCAACTATTGGCATCATAGCTCTAGCAGGAATAGAAGTGAAAAATACGATATTGCTGGTTGATTTTACAAACCAATTACGCCGAGAAGGAATGGAGCTGAACGAAGCGATTGAGAAAGCAGGAGAGATTCGATTTTTACCTATCATTTTAACAACACTCACGGCGATAGGTGGACTAACTCCGATTGCATGGTCAAGCAATCCGCTCATTTCACCTTTGGCTATCGTAATGATAGGAGGCCTGATCAGCTCGACATTATTATCACGTATCGTTACACCCGTGGTCTATAAATTGATGCCTCCAAAAATTGAATCTGAGGTAGCCCAAGCGGATGCCTAATTTAAGCAGGAGCGTGCAGTTGTATGGGTATTGGTTATTCTGTATCTTGCCGGAATAACCATTTCCTGAAGTTTATGACGCATGAAGTTTCTTTCTGGCAAAGTATAATAGCACTGCTCACCGGCATTTTGTTGATTATATTGCTTACTGTCCGTTATCGAATGCATGCTTTTTTTGCGCTGTTAGCGGCATGTTTATGGGTGGGCACCATTATTCAGTTGCCGTTAACGGAGAGTCTTCGGGTTGCTAAGGAGGGTTTCGGACATATTATTGGATCGTTGGCATTAATTATCGTATTAGGTACCACTTTGGGGGTATTATTGGAATATACCCGCAGTACGACGGTCATTGCCAATTTTATTCTTTCGAAGGTGGGCGCTGATAGATCTGCGTTAGCAATGAATATCAGTGGCTATATAGTGGGCATGCCCATATTTTGCGATTCAGGTTTTATCGTGTTAAACGGATTGAATAAAGAACTGGCTGCCCGTTCCGGCACGTCTTTATTGATAATGGCTTCCTCATTGGCTACAGGACTTTATGCGGTACACTGTTTGATGCCCCCACATCCTGGTATGGCAGCGGCTACCGAGACATTGGAGGCAGATTTTGGTGCAGTAATACTGTATGGACTGTTGGTGGCGGTCCCTGCTTCATACTGCGGCTACTTATGGTCAAAATATGCCGGCCGGAAAATAGCGCTGCACAAAAATAACCTTAGCTCAACTGATGAACGTTCTATGCCACATCACCCCTCGTTAGTCGCAGCAATAATGCCTATACTGGTACCCATCGCCTTAATTGCCTTACGATCATTTTTTATGGGTTCCTTTGTTGTTGGAAGCATCGCCGAACAAGTGCTTCTCACGATAGGAATGCCGGAAGTTGCTTTAATCATCGGTATCATACTGGTATTTATGGGTAACCATCGAATGGCTGGACAAACAGTTACAAAGTTATTACACGACGGAGTGGAGAAAGCGGCCGGAATATTGGTTATAATAGGTGCAGGTGGTGCTTTTGGGGCTATCTTGGCTGAAGCCGACCTAGGCCGGCACTTTGCTGAAAATATCCCGATAGCTAGCCTAGGCTTATTCTTTCCGTTTCTGATAGCAACTGTGCTAAAAACGGCTCAAGGCTCATCTACAGTAGCCGTTATTACCGCTGCATCTATTGTTACACCTTTACTAACAGGTTTAGGCCTGGAAAGTGAATCGGGAAGGGTTATCTGTGTACTTGCGCTGGGCGCTGGTTCCATGATGATTTCGCATGCCAACGATGCATATTTCTGGGTAATTGCCAAATTTTCTGGTTTACCTATGCAGGCGATGTTGAAGGTATATAGTGTTGCGACCTGTTTTATGGGCGTAGTTGCGATCATTTGTATTTATCTGTTAGCAATCGTTCTTTTATAAGCATAATAAGCCAATACCTGTACTGATATTTACTCGATGACGAAATGATATACATATGAATACGGAAACTAAATCGATATTATTGGCTCCCAATGCTTTTAAGCACAGTTTGGACGCGTTAGCGGCAGCAAAGGCTATTGGTGAGGGCTTGCGGGCAGGTGGATACAGGGGAGAGCTTGTATATTTTCCAATAGGTGATGGAGGTGATGGTACCATTGATTTACTGTTGCATCAATTGACTGGAAAACGGGTATTAAAAACGGTTGCGGGACCCTTGGGAGAACCGGTTGAAGCGAGCTACGGCTTAATTCGCCAGAAGGAGGTAGCTCTTATCGAGATGGCAAATGCTTCGGGAATAAAACTACTAAAAGATGAAGAACGTGATCCTTTGCGAGCGTCTTCTTACGGAACCGGCGAATTAATCATCGACGCTTTGGATCAGGGAGTCAAGGAGCTGATTATTGGGATGGGTGGGTCTGCTACGGTAGACGGTGGTTGCGGAATATTGGCTGCCTTGGGTGCGCGTTTCTATGATGAACAAGGAGCCGCTTTAGACGTATATCCGGCAAATCTGCAATCGCTCGCAAGAGTTGATTTAAGCGACCTGGATAAACGCTTGCAAAAGGTGAAAATTACCATTCTTTGCGATGTGGAGAATAGGTTGTTGGGAGCTAAAGGTGCTGCAGCCGTATTTGGTCCGCAGAAAGGAGCAAACAAGCAGGAGGTAAGAGCTTTGGAAGGCTTTTTAAGCCGTCTAAGTGTACACGTTGAAAAAGCAACCGGCAGAAATATGGCTGCTGTAGATGCTGGAGGGGTAGCAGGAGGAGCGGCAGGAGGCCTGTACGGCGCACTGGGCGCTCAGCTGGTAAACGGTATAACGCATTTTATGCAACTGACAGGTTTGGAAGAAGCATTGACGAAGGCTGATCTGCTGATAACCGGGGAAGGAAGTTTAGATAGCCAGACATTGGGAGGCAAAGGGCCATTTGGTGTAGCAATGAAAGCTAAAGAAAAGGGAAAGCCTGTAATTGCTCTAGCGGGGAAGGTGCCTGTACGCTATAACGTTGATATGCAGGCTGCTTTCGATGTGCTATTGCCTATAGGTCATGAACCTATGCTTTTAGCAGATGCTTTAAAGCTTACCCGGCAGAATTTAATAAGGACGGGAACAGTTATTGCTAAATTATTAAGTATCAAAGTATAAAGATGATAAAATAGCGTTGTGTTCCTGCCAATATAATCTATAATTCCAAGGTGAAGATAAAAAATTGTTGAAGATTAAAAAAATATCGTATATTTGCACTCCATTTACCGAGAATTGGTTTCTGTAAATGGGAAAGATACCATGATCGGGGTGTAGCGTAGCCCGGTATCGCGCCACATTTGGGATGTGGAGGTCGTAGGTTCGAATCCTGCCACCCCGACAGCATAGGCAACAAAAGCCTACAAAAAGCCTCTAAATATCACATTTAGGGGCTTTTTTCATTTTTGTCATATCAAGATAATACAAGGCATATCAAGGTTTTTGTGCCCTATTCCGTGCCCTGTTCTTTTCTCGTATTATTGTGCTTGAAATAGATGTAATCAATTGTAATTCAGTTGTTTAAATTTATTTTAATGCCTTTTGATATGTTTTGTTATGCCCTAACTTTTTAAGGGCGGCAAAACATATCAGAATGGCATAGAAAGGGGCAAATGATATGACAAGCCATCACACATTCAATTTTCAGTTCTTTCTTAAGAAAGACAAAGCCAGCAAAGGTACTGCACCGCTCTACGCACGTATATGGGTGGACGGAGTACCTGCTGACCTTTCCCTTAAATATAGGGTCAATATTTCATCATGGAACCATGATAAACAGAAAATTGAAAGCAAGACAAACGAAGATGAACGTGCCAGTGGTAAGCTAAGGTCCTATAGGAAAGATATTGACAATGCGTACGATGAACTTGTCAGGGACAAACAGCCAGTTTCTTCGGAATCGATCAAAGCAAAGGTCTTAGGTGTCAATGTTGAGATCAGTACATTGAAAGCGCTGCTCAAATACCACAACACGGTAATTGGTAAGGTGCTCACAGAAGGAACAATGAAGAACTACCGGACTACCGAGCGCTTCATCCATGAATTTATCTCGCTAAAGAAAAGAGTGGACATCCACCTTTCCCAGATCGGAAACCAGTTCATCACTGATTTTAAAATTTTCCTACTAACACGTAAGCCCGATAAAGGGCAACGCCCCTGCTCCAATAATACTGCCATGAAGCACATGGAAAGGCTTAAAAAGATGGTAGGCATTGCCCTGAAAAACAAGTGGATCAAGAACGATCCCTTTGAGCATTTTGAGCGAAAGATGGTGAGAAAAGACAGGGAACCGCTTGATAGTAATGAACTGGAAAGATTCAGAAAGGTCAAGCTCTTCAAATTCGGCCAAATCGTAGTTCAGGATATGTTCCTTTTCAGTTGTTACACCGGATTGGGATACAGTGAAATATGTAATTTCAGTCACGGGCATATCATTCGGGATGAAAACGGTGACCAATGGCTGGAAATGACAAGAAAGAAAACCTTTAACACCACCGAGCAGAAATTTTTTGTACTGCTTTTACCCGAAGCGTTGGAATTGATTGAAAAGTACAGAAATCATCCCGCATCACTTGGAAAAGGAACAATATTTCCCTACTACACAAACCAAACAACCAACAGGTATTTAAAGGTAATTGCTGCCCTTGCCGGTATCAGCAAAAAGGTCACTTTCCATGTGGCGCGTCATACCTTTGCCACCACTGTTACTTTGGAGAACGGGGTAAGTATTGAAAGCGTTTCGGCTATGCTTGGACATGCCAGTATTCGCACGACGCAGATATATGCAAAGGTGAAGAAAAAGAAAGTTGCAAATGATATGAAGTCTCTTATGGCGAAAAGGAACGAATCATTATTACACGCCATTTGATTGGTTATGAATTATTTTTTAGGTAGTACCCAAAAGGTTGTCAGTTTCTCAGTAAATTGATAGTGAACTTTGTCATGAAGATAAAAACAAAAGACATGGCAACTATTGAATTTATTACAAAAGAGGACTTAGAGAAGTTCAAGAAAGAGCTTTTTGCAGAGTTAAAAAGACCAGCTTTCGGAATACATAAAAAGCAGGAACAAAAGGAATGGCTTAAAAGTTATGAAGTGCGTAATCTTTTGGGTATATCTGCTGGTACATTACAGACACTAAGAAGAAATGGTACTCTGAGATACTCCAAAATTGGGGGATTGATGTATTATAAGTATGAGGATATACTCGATTTGATGAATACACAATAACACAGAAAAGATATCTAATTAGCAAAACACCCCTATATATTTTGATTCTTGGTTCAAGCTCCACAAGGAGCACCTTACTGGGCAAAATGTTTTTTACAGCATTTTGCCCTTTTTTATTTCCTTGCAATTCCTTGTTAATCAGATAAATACAATTGAACACTGGACTTACAATAGCGGTTCGAGCTTTTAAATTTTCAAACGTAAACTTTTCTGGAAACATCGAACCAATTATCTTTCGCTTTCCGTAACTATCTGATTTAAAGAAAATTGAATCTACTTTCGTTAGAATGAAGATTGCTTTGTCAATTACGGACTCTAGCTCCTTTTTGCTGTACTTATTTCTTGAGAGTTTCTCCAATTCTGATTCATACAGCATTATATTGCTTTCACAATCATCCTTTATTTCTTTATAATCCTTTCCATCAATATCACCGTTAAGAAGGAGTTCCCTAGCCTTGTTTAGTCTTTCTTTAAAACTGGCAATGCTCTTGAGAAATTCGCTCTTATTCGCCTGATATTCCACTGTATCATTGGAATAGGTATCAATTATTACATATTTGAACAGTTCTGCCATATTCTCATTTAGCGTATATTCTGACAGAACCTGTAGAAACTCGTTGTTTACCTCAACTGCTTTGTATCTGCATCCACATGTTGAAGAACAATGATAATAGTAATAATAGGCATTCCTTCCTTTAGAAGCACTACCACAAAGCGTTCTAGTGCACTTGGAGCAATTTAAATAGCCCCTCAATGGCAATTGACTAGGCGAAAGTATTTTGGTGTTTGTCACCCTATGTTTTCCATTTAATATGGCCTGAACTTTATAAAACAAATGTGGCGAGATCAAAGGCTCGTGTTGTCCATTAACCAACTGTTCTTCTTCATCTTTAAATTTAGGTACTGGTATTTTGCCGCAATAAACCGGATTTCTTATCAATAGAAGGAAATTATTCTTTCCACATTTTAGCCCCATTTTGTGAGCTTTCTTGAACACCTGTTCAGTTGAATATTTCGCCTTGGCAATTTCTTCAAACGCCCATCGCATGATAGAAGCCTGTTGTTCTTCAATTGCTATAAATTTTTTGCCACTTTCCGAAATCCTATTGACATAACCAACTGGTGCCTTCGCTGGCCATCTCCCCTCTTTCCTTGCTCTTCTCATCCCGTAAAACACATTCAGTCCCCTTCTGTCGTTTTCTATTTCAGGAGCTGTAAGATAGATCGCTAACATCATCTTGTTTTCGGGAACAGACATATCCAAGGGTTGTTCGATTGCCTGTGGTTCAACTCCCAGCCCTTTTAATATATTGATCATTTGATATGCGTCGGGTGCACTTCTGCTGAACCTGTCCCATTTGGTAAACAGCACAAAATCTGATTTACGTTTATTCTTTTTCAGGAAAACTAATAGTTTTTCCCATTCAGGTCTATTAAAAGTTTTGGCCGAATGATCCTCATGAACTATCTTTCTTACTGTTATGTCGTTAGCTTGACAATATTTTTGTAGCCTTTCTTCTTGGTCACGTTGGGAGTAACCTTTATCGGCCTGTTCGTCTGTGCTAACACGAATATAAAGATCGGCAGTTTTCATTTTTTAAAGTTCTGATTCACAATTAATTTAGCCAAAAAATACATAACATCCAAAATTTCTTCCACTTTTTTTTCATTCAGATGCACCCCGTTTTTAGCTAAAATTGCTGCCGCCTTTTTTGGGTTGATTGAACGATTTGTCTCTTGCTGTCTCTCCATTGTATTATCATTTTAAACGCAATGATGTTTAAAAGAGAATACTTATATTGACAACACACAAGGTAGTACCCAAAAAAATTTAAACTTATTGAGAATGCATGCTCAACCAAAAAGAAGAAAAGCCCTTACTTTCGCAAGAGCTTGTTTTTGTAAAGTCGGAGTGGCAGTACGACTACACACTTCCTCTAAAGAACTTTATATCAACCATTTACAAAACCATTAATATTATAAGGGCATGAAATGGGGCACGGTTCAAATTATATCAAATAAGATGATTTTGTCACAGAACTCAAAAATATCCTCAAATATTTTGATGTAATTACCTTTTATTCAACTAAAACAAATATAGTACTTTAGATGCTTTTATACAAGAGACTATATCTTTGACCAATTGAATATGATAATAATTTTATTAGGAAATACCTCGAAAACTGCAGAGTGTCATTTTCCTATACTGCTATGACCAGCTGGATCTTTTGACGGATATGCGTAACGTGTATAAATTATCAAATACGATTGGCATGAACATGTTCATCATATTGTGATAGGAATTGATCGATTTCTTCTTTTTTATTTTTGGCATCGTCGCGATTGCCTAATGTGACTCCCGACTGCTAATTTACACAATCCCCACAGAAATGCGGGACGGTAACTTCAATTCCAGTTGATGGTATAATAGCCTTCACGTTTTAGTTTGTACGCAAATACTACATTTTCCTGTACTCCGTAGGCGTCATCGTCGTCACCAATATTGGCATGTATGCCAGTGGAAATCTGGTTACAAGTTTATGACTGAATGAATTCACCAACTTATTAAGTATATCAAAAATGGTTTCTTGACCCCGCATATTGACCGTTATATGTATTTTTCAAATATTATCATACAACCCAAAATATAGTTTTGTAAAATTGTAAGCGCAAAGATTCGCACATTTGAAAAAAGCTTGTTCCACACGTTTTTTTAAAATCTCACGAAATAGAAATCGCATTTGTAAATATTTATCATATATGAAAGCATACGAAAGCCTACAAGAGACGTTGTCTTTCTATGGTGTGAAATACAATAAACCGTATTATATTTCTTCCGGAAATCCCATCTTCGAATTTCCGAAAGAGGCTTTTAGAATGGATTTTTATGCATTTTGCATTTGTTTATCCGGCAAGATAGACCTCGAAATAGACAACCGCCATTATTGTATAGGTCTGAATAATTTCTTGGTCTCGGCGCCAGCTACCATTATAAGGTTTGTGCATATAAGTAAGGATTTCAGAATGAAACTCCTCTTCTTCGAAAAAAACTTCCTGCTCAAGAACATCTCTAATCCTTTTTTTATCGAAAAGCTGTCGTTATTCAGAAACCGGGCTTTCAGCATAGTCGCTCCGGAAGCAGAGTCTTCCCTGAGATTGCTCACATTGCTCGACTATCTCCATAAGCAGGCCGGGAGGCAAGGCAAGTTCATCGAAGACATCGTCAGAACCATTATTATAAATATCCTACTCGAAATAGCGACTCTTGTTAACACTCAGCGAGCGGAAAAAACAGATGATACCGAGGAAACAAACAACCTTTTTTTTAAATTCACGAAATTGGTGCAAGAAAATGCTACGTTCCGTAAAGACGTTCAATTTTATGCCGATAAATTGTTTATCACCAACAAATACTTGATTACGGTAGTCAAGAAGGCCACCGGCAAAACACCCCACGAAATCATAGACGAGAACCTGCTCAAAGAAGCCTGCGTATTGCTCGGGAATCCGGAAAAGACCATTTTTCAAATAGCACTCGATACCGGATTCAGTTCGACATCTTCGTTCGGTCGTTTTTTTAAGAAATACGCAGCCATCTCCCCTCAGGAATATCGAAAACAGCAATCGTTGTAAAAAAAAGAATTTCCGTACATTATTGGCGAATTTAGGGATACCATTGAGTTTAAGTATATCCTGACCTTTGTAATGTTAATCAAACGATATCCGTTTATGAAAAACATCACATCAAAATTTGACAAGGTTCTTCAAGCTTCCGACATTTATGGCAGGGTTGACCACCAGCCGGACAGCAGCAAAGAAACACTGCGGAACACACCTGAAAAATCCTATCCTTTCGCAGATCAGATTGGGAATTACCAACGCAATAAAGGCATTCCCACAAAGTCTTACAAAGACAGCAAGGTGTATATCATCGGAAGCGGTATCGCAGGACTTTCAGCTGCGTACTACTTTATCCGCGATGGCCATTTTATTCCCGAAAATATCACTTTCATAGAGCAGTTGCATATCGAAGGTGGCTCTCTTGATGGTGCCGGCAATGCTACGGAAGGATATATTATCCGCGGCGGACGTGAAATGGACTGCACGTATGAAAACCTCTGGGATCTTTTTCAGGATATCCCAGCGCTGGAACTGCCCGCCCCTTACAGCGTGCTTGATGAATACCGTCTTGTTAACGATAATGACTCCAACTATTCTATCGCCCGTTTGATCCATAAACAAGGCGCTATAAAGGATTTCAGTAAATTTGGTCTGAGCAAAAAAGACCAGCTTGCGATTATCAAATTACTTCTTAAAAAGAAGGAAGATCTGGACGATGTTACCATAGAGAACTACTTTGGCGAAAGCTTCCTGTCTAGCAATTTCTGGACGTTATGGCGCACGATGTTTGCTTTCGAGAATTGGCATAGTCTGCTGGAGTTCAAACTATACATGCACAAGTTCCTGCATGCTATCGACGGGCTCAATGATCTTTCCTCGTTGATTTTTCCGAAATACAATCAATACGATTCCTTTGTTACACCATTGGGCAGATGGCTAAAGGAAAAGGGAGTAAAGCTTCAGGTCAACAGCTTGGTTAAAGACCTAGACATCCTCATCAATGCAGATGGTAAAACTGTGAAGGGCATCATCACCGAACAGGAAGGCGTTGAGGTGATCATACCGGTCACAGAAGACGATTATGTGGTGGTGACTACCGGTTCAATGACCGAAGACACCTCGTACGGAACCAATGCGACAGCTCCTATACCGGTGGTGGACAACGGTACCAGTGGTCAGAGTGCGGGATGGAAGCTGTGGAAGAACCTTGCTGCCAAATCTCCGATCTTCGGCAGGCCGGAAAAATTCTGCTCCGACATTGAAAAATCTTCCTGGGAGTCCGTGACCTTAACCTGTAGGCCGTCAGCGCTAATAGAAAAACTGAAGGAATATTCGGTGAACGACCCGTACTCCGGAAAAACCGTAACGGGAGGGATTATCACCATTGCCGATTCCAACTGGCTGATGAGCTTCACCTGCAACCGCCAGCCACACTTTCCTACACAGCCTGACGATGTTCTGGTACTATGGGTATACGCCCTTTTCATGGACAAGGAGGGCAATTATATCAAAAAGACAATGCCCACCGCTACTGGGAATGAGATTCTAACCGAACTGTGCTACCATCTGGGAATAGAGAAACAGATAGATAACGTGATCGAAAACACGATCGTACGTACTGCCTATATGCCTTACATAACTTCAATGTTTATGCCTAGAGCCAAAGGAGACCGTCCACAGATTATTCCGGAAGGCTGTAAAAACCTGGGGTTGGTTGGCCAGTTTGTGGAGACCAACAACGATGTGGTATTTACCATGGAAAGTTCTGTAAGAACCGCGCGCGTTGCGGTCTATGAATTATTGAACCTCAACAAGCAGGTGCCGGATATCAACCCTTTGCAGTACGACATCCGCCACTTATTAAAAGCAACCAAAACGCTCAATGATGACCGGCATTTTCTGGGCGAAGGCCTCCTAAGGAAAGTACTAAAAGGAACTTACTTCGAACACATCTTGCCTGTTGGATCAGATGTGCACCAGGAAGACGAAAAGGAATCTTTTTTGGCGGAACAGTTCGGCAAATTTAAAGAGTGGGTCGCGGGATTTAAAAGCTGAAGAACTTTTTGGAGAGACAGTCAAAAATTTATAAAACAAAAAATTTAAAATATGAAAAAGATAATCTCATTACTGTCTATCGTTTTATTTGCGTCTACCGTGTTTGCACAACAGGCCGGTAGCATCAAAGGTGTATGGTTTAACGAGGAGAAAGACGGCAAGATTGAGGTATATGAAAAAGATGGCAAATACTACGGAAAGCTTATCTGGATGAAGAATAGCGTGGAGTCTGATGGCAAGACACCACTCAAAGATGCCAAGAACAAGGACAGCAAGCTACGCAGCCGTCCCTTGCTCAATGCGGTTATACTCGAAAACTTCACTTACAAAGACGGTAAATGGACGAGTGGAAAGGTATATGATCCCAAGTCTGGAAAGACCTATAGCAGCGAAATGAAAATGAACGGAGAGAAACTGGAAGTACGTGGCTATGTAGGAAGCCCGGCGTTCGGACGTACTTCTGTATTTACCCGCAACTGAGTGTAAAAACAAATCATGAAATCTATAGAATCAATAAACATCATCATCCACAGATAGCTAAAACCAGACACCGTATCGCAGATTACAAGTTCCATCTACACTCTTGGTTCGCTTAGGCTATCAGTATAAAGTCAATTACATTTTTACTTTTAACAACTCGGTGGGTAAGTACAGCTATCTTACCCATCATTTTTAAAAACTATATCAGTATGAGTTTCAAAAATATAACTGTTGCCGGCAGCGGCGTACTAGGCTATCAGATAGCCTTCCAAACCGCTTTCCACGGATTTAACGTTACGGTATATGATATCAATGATGAAGTTTTGGACAAGGCCAAAACAAAATTTGATGTTCTTGCGGCGGCCTTTAAAAGAGATTTAGCGGCGACGGACGGACAATTAGCAGACACCAAAACACGCCTCGCTTATAAATCAGACTTAGTAGAAGCTGTAAAAGATGCGGACCTTCTTATTGAAGCCGTTCCCGAAAGTCCAGAAATCAAAATTGGCTTTTATGAAAAACTGGCGAAAGTTGCACCGGAGAAAACCATTTTTGCGACAAATTCATCTACACTTTTACCGAGCCAGTTTGCACAAAGTACCGGTAGGCCGGAAAAATTTCTGGCATTGCATTTCGCGAATAACATTTGGATCAACAATACGGCAGAGATCATGGGCCACCCCGGCACAGACAAGGAGATTTTCGACGACTTGGTTGAATTTGCGAAGGCGATTGGCATGATCGCACTGCCCTTGCACAAGGAACAGCCCGGCTATATCCTCAATTCGCTTTTGGTCCCGTTCCTGGGTGCGGCGATCAATCTGTTGGTCACTGATGTAGCTGATGTACAGACGATAGACAAGACCTGGATGGTGGCGACCGGGGCACCGGTTGGCCCTTTTGCCGCACTGGATGTCGTGGGCATTACCACGGCCTATAACATCAATAAACTGGCAGCAGAAAAAACGCAGGACCCCTTGCGGCTTAAGGCACTGGAATACCTGAAAGAGCACTTCATCGATAAAGGCAAACTTGGTGTATCTACCGGTGAAGGTTTCTATCAATACCCGAACCCCGCGTACAAAGAAAAGGATTTCTTGAAATAGAAACAGAATTGATAACCTCTCTGCTTTTTACATAGGTCAGGCACAGATGATGCTGCCTGACCTCTTTGCTTTTATTGCCCGGCAAGACCCCATGTTTGAAGAATGAACGGCATTATTCGCTCTTTTTCTGTCAGATATGATCAGGAAAATTTTCAGTGCGCAAATATTCAGGAAAATAATCCAAACAATGGTCCTAATCGTGCGCTTGGAAAAGGTATTTATGTAACATACCATAAATAATAAAATGAAGCTTCCACATCAGGTATCGTATGATTGTCTGAATAATCCTGATACTATGACACTTAATGTTTGTAATAACTTATAAAGTTATTATTTTAGTGATATTTTAATTTATTTCTCAATCAAATATAGAACTCGCGAAAACAACAATATATGGCATACAAGTGCCTTTTTATAGCCTAAAGCAGATTCGGGATGAAATCGTCAAGTTGCTAAATGATATCCTGATCAAGTCTCAGCACCGTCCAATCAAGATAGTCGTGCAAATGCTGAACAGAATACGGGCCTACGACGGGAAAGATAAAGCATTGGTCCGATACCTATATAGAATCTGAAAGAGGAATTATATGAAACCGGCATTACCAGTAAAGGTTTGAAATCGAAAAATTTAAGTAAATGAAACTGAAAATTTTATTTTTTGTAGCAGCTGTCGCGGTTGCGACGTCCAGCCATGCACAGATAGAGGTAACACCCCCTTTGCAGGAGGCGGTCAGGAAAGCGATTGAAAAGAATGCCTCCATACGCAACAAAAACCTGGAAGTAGAAAAAATCAATACCGAAAAACAAAGTGTTTGGAACAAGTACGTTCCGAAAGTCGAAGGATCCGCAAGTTATCTATATTTTGACACCAAAGTAACATTGGATTTACCGACAGAGAGAATTCCCATTATTGACCAGCCGATTTATGATGGAAAAACTTCAATGGATAACAATGGCAATATCCTGGCCGGAAGCCTGATGGCAAAAACAGTTCTGTTTAGTGGCTTCCAGATCGAGAACGGAGCAAAGGCCTTAGAGCAAAAACGCATTGGTACAGCCTACCTTTCGGAAGCGGAAAAAGAAAGTCTGGTAAAAGACGTGATCGCTTCATTTGACCAGATCCATCTGCTGGACGAACTGGAAAAGCTCGTAGATGATAGCGAAAAACGCCTCGCCATGGAAACCAAACGGATAGAACGCGCTATCGCAGAAGGTTTGGCCATACCGTATGACAGGGATAAAATCAAACTGGCGAACCTCGAACTGCAGGCAAAAAAAATCGAGCTACGGGGAAAGCGCAAAGTCCTCTATCAAAAGATAAATTACCTTACCGGCTACTCCGAGAATCAAATCGGAGATGTACGATATTTACTAAAGCCTTACATCATTCAAGATGACCTCTCCGTTGAGAACAAGCAGGAACTCAGAGCACTGGAATCGTTCAAAAAAGCGTCCGACTATATGATAAAAAAAGAAAAAGGAAGCTATTTACCTGTATTAGGCGCCTTTGGGGGCCTTGCTTATACGAGCCTGTTCAATGCTAATATGTCCACACCTGCGATTCCTATCCTTGGTTCCGGTCTTCATGGGAGGGTAAATGAATTTACCCTAAGTCCCAACTGGATGGTAGGGCTGTCGATGAAATGGGAAATATTCAGCGGTTTTGAACGGAAACATAAAATACACGAAGCCAAATTAAGTTCCCAACAAGTACAGAACCAACTGGATGATACCAAAGAGAAATTTTCCTTGCTTCTAGCGAATAATCTATCGGACTACAGACTCCAAAACCAGAAATACCAAAATGGATTGGAACAGGAAAAAGTAGCCTTTCATAACCTGGATAAGGCGACTAAACAATACCAGGAAGGACTGATCAGCATCTCGGAACGATTGGAAGCAGAGAATGACCTGTTAAAGGCATCAACAAATAAAATCCAAACGTTGATCGACCAGCGACTCTCTGCACTGGAGGCACTTTCCGTAACAGGGGAACTAAATAAAACCGTTTTAAGATAAATCATCAAACAACATGAAAAAGCTATATTTTTTATTGTCAATCACCGTGATGTTGAGTGCCGCGTGCAACAAACCGGAAAGCAATACCATTCAGGGAAAAATCGAAAGGGAGCAAATCGGGATCGTGTCAAAGGTTCCCGGAAAGATCGTTGAGCTTCGCGTAAAAGAAGGGGATTTTATCCGGAAGGGAGATACACTCGCTATCCTGGATATTCCGGAGGTCGACGCAAAGAAAAGCCAGGCAGAAGGAGCCGTTCAATCCGCAAAGGCACAATATGATATGGCGCTGAAGGGGGCAACAGACAATCAACTGAAACAACTGGAAGCCAAACAACAGGCCCTGAAGGAACAGTATGAATTTGCGCAGAAATCAATCAACAGGCTTTCTAATATGTTGAAAGATTCCTTGGTCTCCCAACAGGCTTATGATGAAGCTTTTGCAAAATATCAGGGAGCGCAAGCTCAATTTCTAGCCGTTCAGGCAGAGATCTCGGACGTGAAATACGGTGTGCGAATCGAACAGCAAAAAATGGCTTTGGGCCAACAGGAAAGAGCCTTGGGAGCCTTGCAGGAAGTTTCGGTTGCAGAATCTGAGCGGTACATCATCGCGCCTCAAGACCTCGTTTTGGAATCCATTACGCTTAAACCCGGCGAACTGGCTTTGCCCGGCTACACACTCTTTAGCGGAACGGTCTCGGAATCAACTTATTTCCGCTTCACGATTCCTGAAAACCGGCTCGCAAATATTCAGAAAGGACAGGAAGTTACGGTCAATGTGGTTTATAAGGATACTCAGATAAAGGGAAAAGTGACTTCTGTAAAAGCTTTGGGAGCTTATGCGAACATCGCCACAGCTTATCCCGATTATGAAATGCAAGAGAGTTTGTTCGAAATAAAGATCGATCCAATTGATGTCAATCAGGCTAAAGATCTGTTCACGAAAACTACGGTTACTTTGGGTTTGTAAGCCTGGTATAAACGTTGTAATTGGATAAAGATTAATAATGAAAATCTCGCACGGCTTACAGCTGATAAATGAGGATAAAATATGAGAAACTTTTTTTCGCTTATAAAAGGGGAGTTCAAGCTGTTCTGGAGCAACAGTGTTCTTCGGATATTATTTATCGGAGCACCCATCATGTACGGAATCCTTTTGGGATTCGTCTACAAAAAAGGAAAAGTGACGGATTTGCCCATTGTGGTGGTGGATGAAGACCAAAGTCTTATGAGCCGAAAAGCCGTCGAAATGATGGGAGATAATGAGGTACTGAATGTCGCATTTATCCGCTACGATCAAAACGATTTGGCAAAAATAGTAGCAGAAAACGAAAACGTTCCGGCAGTTGTGATCATTCCCAAAAACTTCGAGAAGCAGGTTATGACCAAAAAATATCCGGAAGTTCTTACGATTGTAAACACCTCGAATATTTTAACGGCTAACTATGCTTCTACAGCCATTCAGGTTTGCTTAGGCACGCTCAAAGCAGGTGTTCAGATAGAAGCCCTCAAAAAACAGGGTATGCCGGAGCCAGTAGCGATGACTCAATATGAGCCTTTCAAAACCACATTCATCAAAAAATACAATCGGAGCACCAACTATATGTATTTTCTATGGCCCGGAATTCTAGCTACGGTACTGCAGCAGGTGCTGCTTTTGGGACTGGCTTTGTCTTTTGCTTCGGAATATGAAAGCGGCACTTTCGGAAAATTAGTTTCGGAGAACAAATCGTTGCTCAAGATAATGGCCGTCAAGATCATCCCATACCTGCTCATGAGTTTTGGAATCTGGATCTTGTATTACCTGTTTACGATTTGGTTCAGGATTCCGTTTTATGAAAATTTGGGAGCGCTTACTTTTGTCGCAGGAGTTTTTGTGCTATCGGTTTGTTTTATCGGCATTTTAGTCAGCATACTAATTCCGAGCCAGCTCAAAGCCACCGAGGTTTTGATGGTTGTAGCCACACCAAGCTTTATCCTGAGTGGCTTTACCTGGCCACTTTCCCAAATGCCTGGCTGGGTCGTCGCTATAGCAAACGGAATACCCCTTACCCATTTCTTGAAGGCATATAGAATTTTGCTTATCGAAGAAGGAACGTTGGCCCAATGTCATGATGCGCTTTGGGCGATGATCTGGATCGGGCTTATCTGTGCGGTATTATCCTACATAACCCTATCTTTAAAGAAAAGAAAGATTCTTAAAACTATGTAAGAACATTCAAATAAGCCATGCGTTATAAGGGATATGAGAATAAGTACCTGTTGAGGCATTTGAGGCGGAATTATACGGCATTTTGGCTCGACCTATAAATGGTAAAATATGAATTTCCTCTCGAATTTTTAGAAAAAAGATTAATATAGCCAAAAGTATATAATAATGAGTATTTTACAAGAGTGTAAAATTATATCGGTAACGGTTTGGTAATGGTGTTTACTATACATACTTTCATTCGATTAAAGAATGTAGCACTTTCTTATAACCTGGATCGAAGAATTACAGACATTATAAAGCATCACAAATGAACATCTATTCTCAGTCAAAAAACCATTTTTACTATACCAAACCCTTAAACCAAACAATCAACAGAAATTAGATTAGACCGCTTGCATAGCAATGGGTCGCATCTTTTCCCGAAGAACTTCCATTTCGTCTTTAACCTTTTTCTTCTTTACCTTGGCGTATATCTGTGTAGTACGTATGCTTGCATGCCCCAACATGGCAGATACACTTTCGATACTTACCCCGTTCTCCATAGTGACCGTAGTAGCAAACGTATGCCTTGCCACATGATAAGTGACCTTTTTACTGATACCCGCAAGGACGGCAATTACCTTAAGACACCTATTGGTTGTCTGGTTTGTGTAGCGGGGAAATATTGTTCCTTTTGCAAGGGATGCGGGGTGATTTCTGTACTTTTCAATCAATTCCACCGCCTCCGGTAAAAGCAGTACAAAAAATTTCTGCTCGGTGGTGTTATAGGTTTTCTTTCTTACCATTTCCAACCATTGGTCACCATTTTCGTCCCGAATGATATGTTGATGACTGAAACTACATATTTCACTGTATCCCAATCCGGTGTAACAACTGAAAAGGAACATATCCTGGACTATGATCTGGCCGAATTTGAAGAGCTTGACCTTTCTGAATCTTTCCAGTTCATTGCTATCAAGCGGTTCCCTGTCTTTTCTCACCATCTTCCGCTCAAAATGCTCAAAGGGATCGCTCTTGATCCACTTGTTTTTCAGGGCAATGCCTACCATCTTTTTAAGCCTTTCCATGTGCTTCATGGCGGTATTATTGGAGCAGGGCCGTTGTCCTTTATCGGGCTTACGTGTTAGCAGGAAAATTTTAAAATCAGTGATGAACTGGTTTCCGATCTGGGAAAGGTGGATGTCCGCTCTTTTTTTCAGCGAGATAAATTCATGGATGAAGCGCTCGGTAGTCCGGTAGTTCTTCATTGTTCCTTCTGTGAGCACCTTTCCGATTACCGTGTTGTGGTATTTGATCAGCGCTTTCAATGTACCGATCTCAACATTGACGCCTAAGACCTTCGCTTTGATCGCTTCCGAAGAAACTGGCTGTCTGTCCCTGACAAGTTCATCATAGGCATTGTCAATATCTTTCCTATAAGAGCGTAGCTTACCGCTGGCACGTTCATCTTCGTTTGTCTTACTTTCAATCTTTTGTTTATCATGGTTCCATGATGAAATACTGACCCTACATTTCAGGGAAAGGTCAGCGGGTACTCCGTCCACCCATATGCGTGCGTAGAGTGGCGCTGTACCTTTGCTGGCTTTGTCTTTCTTAAGAAAGAACTGAAAATTGAATGTGTGATGGCTTGTCATATCATTTGCCCCTTTCTATGCCATTCTGATATGTTTTACCGCCCTTAAAAAGTCAGGGCATAGCAAAACATGTCAAAAGGCATTAAAATAAATTTAAACAACTGAACTACAATTGATTACATCTATTTCCAGCGCAATAATACGAGAAAAGGACAGGGCACGGAATAGGGCACAAAAACCTTGATATGCTTTGTATTATCTTGATATGACAAAAATGAAAAAAGCCCCTAAATATGATATTTAGAGGCTTTTTGTAGGCTTTTGTTGCCAATGTTGTCGGGGTGATCAAAACTTATTAGAACACTTACGAGGAATTTTGAAAGTAATCGGGGATTTTATTGAGAAAAATGGAAAGGATAACCTATAATGATGCTATTTTGGCATTAACGACGACATCCTATCCTTTATCAGTCGAAGTGAATCATATTGTCAGAGTGCTCCAACAAGAAAGGGGAGTAGATAGTCTGAAATTTGCTCATCCATTACCATCTCTTCAACATCTGTAAGGGGTTGGCCAAAGGCTACTCGCATCACTTCTCTTTTTTCTTGTTTCTGGACAGCTAAATATCCTACAACCTGACTTCCAGTGACCTCCGCTGAAAATTCGACTATAATCCTTGAATCGTTTGAAATTGAGATTAATCTAAAATGACCTCTTCTTTTTTGTGACGTTGGATAATATACCCACTCCGAACGTTCTGTACGGAACCCCGGGGCGTTTGATTTCGCAAATTGGTGTAACTTATGACGAAGAGGCAAGTAAATATTCTCCAACGCACTTTTCAAACTGGCCAATTTTGCTTTATCAATGGAATTACCGTGTTCAGCAAGAATTTTTTTATACTCTTCCTGTTGATTATTCTCTTTTTTCATTTTATCAAGTATACTAAGAATCTCGTCTGCTGTACCCCATCGTCTACTCATGTCCAATTGGAATCCTTTGTCAAAAATCAGGTTCCAAAATATGGCGTAGTCCAGTTTCTTAATGGCCGCCGCAGCCTTTTCGGTTTGATGTGGGAATTGATCTTGAGCATCAACGAGATTTCTTGGAGTTTCACCACTAATCATATAGCTCGCAATGCCACAAGCCATTGTTAGGTCGCTGATGGAACTTCTTTTGTTAAGGCTATTGGCACTGAAATCAGCAAGCCGTAAAAATCTGTTTCCCAACTCATCACCCTTTTCCGTGAGGTGCTCATCATCTTCATCCCAAAACGCTATTCCGAAATCAACGAGGTGTACCCCCCCGTCTTCTGAAATAATGATGTTCTGTGGTTTAATATCACGGTGCACAATATCTTGGTTATGCAAGGCCCTCAAAATAAGCAACAAGTCTTTAAACAGGCTTATGATATGGGATTCATCCATCTTACGCCTTTGTATATATCGGTCAAGCTGTAAACCGGAAATGTGTTTGGCGACGTAATATAATGAGGTTTGTTCATCTTTGTACAATTCCGTATTGTGTTCAATAATTTTAGGGATGTTGTCCACTTTTACAGTCTCATAGATGACCGTTTCCCGTCGAAACCTTTCACGGATCTTACGGCTGCCATTGGACAAAACTTTCATGAAGAACAATTCACCGCCATCTTTACGTTTTGCTGTAAAAGAGTCGCATCCACTATATCCAGTAGTGATTTTCTCTACAAGTTCCCAATCTTCAAACATCATCTAAAATAATTACGGCAGGTTTAATATCCAGTGAATTGCAGTTTTATTATTGGGAGATAAATATAGCAAAAAATGCAGTCAGTAATTCATTGTATCCGCCTTATGAGCCACGTCTATGAACAATATTATGATGTCTGTAGCTTTGCTGGATGAGCAAAGAAGAAAAAAGATTGCAGATGTTTGCAATGATAGCAGATTGGCAGCAGAGCGGCCTGAGCAAGAAACGCTACTGCGCGGAAAATGGTATCAATGAGGCTACGTTTTATTACTGGTTTTCGCGCAGTAAAGAAAACGACACATCCTTTTTCTACCCTGAATAGCTTTAATTTTCAACAGATCGCCTATCGATTCCACCTACTCTCTTGATCCCAATAAATTCCATGATTTAGTGATTAAAAGAGAGGAGGAAAATAAATTATTAAACAGTATAAACCGAAAACGTCAAGAGATTAAAGATTTAAGAAATACTGAATAACGTTTTGCAGCTTTGTGATGGGCGGGCTTTTCATCACAAGTGTTTAAGGGGAGAACTGAGCTTTTTTTAACCACAAAGCTGTCTTCGAAGAACGCCCCCCTATTACAAAGCTGCTGTTGGCGGTAGTGTTTTTTAATTCAATTCTCCAACTTTCGGAAATCTATCAGTAATTTTTTCAAGTTGATTTAATATTTTCGGAATATGAGTTTGGTCAAAATCAATTTCAAATTCTAACTTATTTCCGGTTCCTGCGTAGTCCATTACTTCACACTCAGATTTTAAATGTCCAATTCCATCTCCAACGATTTTAATTTCAACTTGACTTTCCAGCGTATTAAATGTTGCAATTCCATTTAGTTTGTCATAAAGTTTTGCTAGTTCGATTTTAAAGCTAACGAAATCAGTAGTCATAAAATCAGCTTTAAATTCTCCTAGAAATCCGCCTGCTTTAACTTTTACAAATCCTTTTGGTAAGCCTACATTTCCGGGGAAGGCTACAGTAAGATCTACCAAAGGCTCTATAAACGGTACCGTTCATTTTTACCGGACAGCCGGAGGTCAATGAGCGGTTCCCGGTGCTCAGAGAAGATACTATTTTTTTAGAAAGTATATTCAATAAACTTTTGGTGGCTAACAGTAAGAAAAATGCACTATAATCAAAATTATTTATATCAGTTTTTAAATGGAGAACTTGATTCTATTAAGAAGCGCGTCCCCCCAACGTGCTGAAAAATAATTAAGGAAAAAGAAGGAGGTGCGGTTGAAAAGCCATAAGATTTAAGTCTCGGATCAAATATAACCCGTATGACAGATATAAGTTATTAAGTCATTAGCTGTCATATTTCTCAAACGAAAAGTTAGATAGATTGATAAAAGGGCATGGTAGTGATGAACATAGCAATAGTATAAGCCGCCCGGCCTCTTTTAGTATGGATGTTTTTATTTTAACCACTATTTGGCTAAAGAAAGAAGAGAAAATCGATTCGAATGAAAAATGTTTTTATAGCCTTAAAAAGAGCTTCAATTGATGTAAGAACTAAATAACATACCAAATATTATTTTATTGGGTTGAAACACCAAAAAAGCATTAACTTTATGTTGTTGAACGAGAATAGCAAGCAACAATCCGATTATGTAACTATACTAGTCTTACAAAAGCTATTTTTAAATATTAACGACAATATTAGTTTAAATTATGATCCCTACTTTCATTTTTAACGAAGAACAACGTTATACATCTTTAAAAACAAATGGCTATGAAACTTTAGACATATCTCCTAGCAACATTTTAGATGGACAATCTAGATATGAAAACTTAACGCAGGCTATTAACTGGGCAATCAATAATGACGAGGATATAATTTATTGCATTTGCGAGAAATTTCCAATTGAAGAATTAAATCTAAGGGACTTAGAGTATGCACTTCGTGATGTTCTACCAGAGGGTGCATATGTACTATTTGTACACAGCATTCAGGAAAAGGACTTCCCAGTTAATAACGTCTGCCGGGTAGTTCACGAAGTTGACCAAGTATTTTCCTTTTTATTAACTAAACCCATTTACAACGATATTAAGTCGTTTATTGATCACATAAATAAATCACAAATCAGTCTGCAATGGTTGGATTTTTTAAAGCTTTTAAACGCGAATCGTTTTGCTTTCTCAACGTCCCAACTACGTAGTAAGCCTAGTAAAGAGTACCGAATTCATATAATCTCTACCTTCAGAAATGTTTGTGAATTTATCGAGCATAATTTTGATTCCATAAGATGTCAAACCTATAAAAATTATCACTTGCATTACATTGATGACGTTTCGGATGACTTTAGTTTAAAATTAATCCCAGATGAAGTGTTTGTAAGCAAGAAGATTAATACAGATAGAAAGTATGCACTTCAGAATATTTTGGATGTCCTATTAGGTTCGCTCTTCTCCGATGATGACATTATATGTTTTATTGACGCCGATGATTACTTACCCCACAAGTATGTTTTAATGATTTTAAATCAGGTTTACCAGCAAAAAGATATCATGATAACTTATGGTTCTATGCAGAACCATGACGGCAATAGAAACATCGGTAGCAAGTATTCAAGATCTGAGTTTGAAAATGTACGAAAAAGCCCTTGGCGTATCTCGCATATTCGCTCGTTTAAATATGGTGTTTTTAAAAAATACTTAGAATTAGATCCCGATTTACATATGCTAAAAGATTACGACGGTTCCTTTCTAAAAATGCCCTACGACATGGCAATATTGTTTCCGCTAATGGAACTTGTCGCGTACAATCAGGTGATATTCTTGTCCAATTTAATGTATAAATACAGACTACACCCTTTTAATGACATGCACCACGCGAGAGGGGAACAATTAAGAGGCGAGGAAATCATACGTTCCAAGAGCAAACTTAAACTCAATAGTAATGGAGGCATATCAAATTACGAATGTTAGAATTGACCATCAACGACAATGAAATATATTAAGGTATTTGCCAAGTTTGTATTCCCTTTCGCAAAGATACAATTATTGCTCTTTCTGTTCATCTTAATCAACACAGCTATCAGTTTAGCTCCTCCTTACGCCTTAAAAATCTTAATAGATGAAAGTATACCCAATAAGGATCTCGCCCTTCTTTACAAGATTGGCGAAATATTACTTTTAGTGTACTTTAGGGACCGGCAAAGTTGGATCAACGCCATCGAAAAAGACCTGCTTACGTGGTTTAATGTTTCTGATCTTAGCGGCTGGAATAATCCCGTTAGGTACGATTATTATATATCCAGTATTCCTGCAAGTTATTTAATTGATCCGGAGGGAAAAATAATCGTAAAAAATATCCCAGCAAATGAACTGGCTAATCCCATCGAACGGTATCTACAGAAAAATCAATAGTGTTCACTAAGCGTTAGTTGGTACCTGGATTCCACACCTGAACCGAATGGTGATAAAGCAAGAATTGGAATTGCAATAGCCTATTGGAGACTTTTTTCTTTTAGAAATAGGTTGATATCTTTTCCTTCAAGCGGCTTTTTCTGACGGGATTTTTTCAGCTTGGCACTGTGTAAGATATCCAAGGGTTTAACGCAATCTTTTCCTGTTATATCGTATCCGCCCTACGAACTACATATTTGATTTTTCAATAATTTGTTTATAGTTCTGTGGATAGAGGTCTTTCAGTTTTTTATGGTTGATGGACATGATATTTTCCAGCGTGTATTTTAGCCACAGGAAAGGGTTCACGTCATGTTTTTTGCAGATGGCAAAGAAGGAGTAGATCATAGCTGAGCGCTGAGCAGCTTCGTGGCTACCTGCGAAGAGGTAGTTTTTACGGCCGAGCGCTACCGGGCGAATGGCGTTCTCGATAAGGTTGTTGTCAATCTGCAGATTTCCGTCGTTAAGATAAGCCGAAAGTGCATCCCAGCGCGCATGGGCATAAGCCATGGCCTTTCCGATCTGGCTTTTAGGAAGTGTGTTTTTTATTTCTTGGAAGATCCATTTTCCCATTTCGTTGATTACAGGTAAGGCTTCTTCCAGCCGCAGCTCCTTGACCTTGTCGGCTGAAAGTTGTTCTTCTTTGGCCCTGCGTTCAATTCCATAGAGTTTCTGTATCATCAGCAGGGCCTTTTCGGTCCTTGGGCGGTCATTCTGCAGGGCTTTCTCGAACTCACGGCGTGCATGTGCCCAGCACGCCAGATGGGTGATCTCTTTCTTTGTGCCATATTTATCATATGCCGCATATCCATCCGTCTGGAGGTAACCCTTAAAGTTATCCAGCATGGATTTAGGCACGTGGCCGCCACGTGAGGGATTATAATCGAACAGCACGGTTTTGTCCAACGGCGAGTGGTACACCCAATAGTATCCCTGGTGGGTGGCGCCTTTTTTATCGCTGTCCAGCACTTTTATTATCGTCTCATCTACTTGCAGGTATCCTTTTGCCTTGGTGTCAAAGACCAATTGCTCATAGAGCGGTTCGAGTTTGATCAGGGCTTCCTTTGTCCAGCCTTCGATGGTCGAGGAGGCGATCCGTATGTTCTCCCTTGCGAAGATCTGCTTTTGGCGGTAAAGCGGGAGATGATCCATATATTTACCCGTCAGTATCATCGCCAGTAGACCTGCTCCGGGGATACCTTTGTCGATAACCCGCTCGGGAAGTCCGCCGATACGCACGCCATCTCCATTTTTAGGCGTGTATTTATAGCGGATGTAGCGGTTGATATAGAATTTGGCAGGTTCGCACTCCAGTTCCTCGGTGATTTCCTTGCCGATGCATACCATATCGGCAAGGTCGCCCTGGGGATGTATCTCTATCTCTACCACAGGAAGGTGTTCCGGTAATTTCGCACGTCCCCTGTGGTTTGGACGCTTGCGTGTATACTCGATCTTCTGTTTGGTTTCTTCCTGCTGTTGCTCTACTGCTGTGGGCTCTGCCTGAAGCGGGAGTGTGGTCTGGTTGGGGTCGCCTTCAAAGCGTTCGCGCTTCTGCCCGAACTGCATCCGCTTGTACATGGCAAGCTGGGATTCCAGGTATCCGATCTTTTCGTCTTTAGCCCCAAGTGCCTCGTGCTGCTTGGAAACAAGCTTTAAAAGCTCCTCTTTTGATAGGTTTTCCAGCGCCGTTCCCATACGCTAAAGATACGAAATTACCTGCGTTTATACAATCAAAAAAGCTGTTTTTGGACCAATGAATAACGTTTTTTCCGTATGCTCTTCACTACCTGTATCCCCTCGACCATCAGGACCAGGTCGCTCCAGGAAAGTTCTCCCTTTTTCAGTTCCGATATCCCAAAAGTCCCCTGCTCCAGACGCTTGTAGTACAGCACAAAGCCACCGTATTCCCAGTGCAGCAGCTTGATGTGGGTACGGCTACGGTTCAGGAACACGAACACCTCGCCACTGGTGGGATGGCGCCGCATCACCGAAATCACCAGGCCGCATAGACCGTCAAAACTCTTGCGCATGTCGCAGTGGCCATCATATAAATAAAAACGGTGCGAGGAACCCAGCGAGAACATCAGTAAAGGCGGATCAACCGGGACAGAAGACCAAGATCGGTGTCCAACTTGATCCGCACACCATTGGGATAGATAACCTCAACTTCGCTTTTTTTGCAGGACTTATCGATAGCTATAAAGCGACCGCTGACCGCGCCGTCTTCTTTGCTGCGCGAAAACCAATAATAAAAGGTGGCTTCATTGATCCCGTTTTCCGAACAGTAAGCTTTCTTGCTTTTTCCGCTCTGTTGCCAGTCTGCTATCATCGAAAGCATCTGTGCTCGTTTTGCTTCTTTGCTCATCCAGCAAAGTTCTGCATTATACAACCCTCATGAAATATGCATTTGGTCGGGCGGATACGTTATATCAGCCTTCAATATATTCGAATATGGCCAATTTTGCTTCCTGTTTCGTCCTGAAATGATGCCGCCGGTTCACTTCTTCTGCTTTCAGCTTCTTGTAAAAACTTTCCATGTGTGCAATATCCGGATCATACTGAAAAGTTGGCGGGATATAAATCTAATGCACATAAATTTCATTACACGATAAGAAAGAAATGGGTATTTCGCATAGGATAACCCTAATGCCATCCGCTTAAAATGCTCATCAAATAATCATGGTGTTTTTCCCATAATAACTACTGGCATTTTTAAAGTTAAAAATTATACCCTAAAAGTCTCCAGTCAAATGTAGCAACTGTATCCCCTGAGGATATCTCCTCGGAGTGCTGCGCAAAGGGAGGAAAGTAGGGCTATGCCGTACTTCCGCTCGCTCTAAGCAGATGCGCCTAATTATATCCTAGTTTCCTCTTTTTAACGCTTTTGTTATATTTCTTCCAAACCTTTTCAAAAGACTTGCGTCCTCAGTTATTATTTCGGCCTCGCCGGTCATACCTATTTTAAGTTTAATCTGACTTTCGTTCTTTTTTAAAATAAGTTGTACTTTGGATACATAGGTGCTGTCTCTGTAAGGAACATCAGTTATCATAATGATCTTTCCTTCAACCTTTCCATATTCTTCATAGGGATAACTGTTCATATTTATCAGTACCCGTTGTCCATTTCTAACCTTGCCCATATTATTTTGTCTTACATGCATTTCCCCGAAATAGTTTGTGCTTTTCGGGTTTATATAAAATATGGGTTGTCCAGCTTCGATGTACTGTTTCTCTTGTACGATACCGGAATAAGCCAACTCTCCATCTTGTTGGGCAATCAGCACATATTGCTGTTTCCATTTTTCCATTTCGCTGATGATACTGTTAAGCGCTTGTACAAAAGATGTCCGCTCTGTACTTATTTTATTTTCCAACTCGGCGAGTTCCTTGCTACGGGCCGTCAGATTGGACTGACTAGTCAGAATATTGGAACTGATCTGTTGAAGTGGCTGCTGTTTAGATAATAAAGCAGATTCCCGTTTTTGCATTTCCATTGGTGAAATAACTTTTTTCTCTGCCAGTACACTATAGGCCTGATGTTCTTTCTGTGCCAAGAGGTAATCTTTTTTGTAAAGCGCTTCCTGCTCGCGCAATCTCTTTTGCTGCTGCTTTTCATAATCCATTTCTCTTAAGAGATAATTCTTTTGTTTCAGGTATAATCCCCCTATAATTGCCGACTGATAGTTGATATAGGCTCCATAAAAAGTTTGATAAGGCCCTTGAAGCTCTCCCAGATCCAGATTATGGGGTGCATCGAGCAAAAAGAAAGAGGGGTCCAACACACTTCTGAGTTGAACAAGTTTCTTTAGGAGACTCAGTACTTGTTTGTGCTTACCTGAGCTTTCCATCCAGGCAAGCACCTGACCGGTTTGTACTTTCATTCCCTCCTTTGCAAGAAGCTTTGATAATGTACCTGATACTCGTGGAACTACCGCTTTGGGAGCATTTACAGCGTTAATCCTTATATCAGCACTAACAATATCGGGATATTGGATAAAGGCTGACATGGTAACAATTGCCAACAATATGAAAAGCACTAACGATATACCCCATTTCAGCAGCCACGACGGTGGTTTCGATATGATGTCCTGTAAATCTTCGGTATGTATGTCTTCTGATATTTTACTTTTTTTCATTGTTCCTTCATCAATTGCCAAGCTCTAACTGGTTTTTCACCAAGCGGTAATATTCTCCTTTAAGTTTCACTAATTCAGCATGTGTACCCTGTTCAACTATAATCCCTTTGTCCAACACCGCAATGTTATCGGCATGGCTCACAGTGCTTAAGCGGTGGGCTACCACCACTACGGTTCTACCCACAAAAAACTCCCTCAGGTTATCGATAATTATCCGTTCGTTCCTTGCGTCCAGTGCGTTGGTTGCTTCGTCGAAAAGGATAAACTGCGGATCTTTATATACCGCGCGGGCTATTAGCAAGCGTTGCCGTTGCCCCTGACTGATTCCTTTGCCAGCTGTACCGATCTTCGTTTTCAAACCAAAGGGCTGTTCCTCTATAAATTTCTCCAAATTGACCATTCGGACGGCATATCGTACCCGCTTCTCATCGGGAAATTCTTCCCCAACAGCTATATTGTTCTCGATGGTATCGGCGAAGATGAATCCGTCCTGCATAACCACTCCACAGCTAGCCCGCCATACCTGATGAGAAACCTGATCCAACTTTGTTGAGCCGAGCCATATTTCTCCCTTTTCGGTATTATAAAAGCGCAAAATAAGTTTTAGTATGGTCGTCTTGCCGCTACCGCTCATACCAACAAGTGCTGTAGTCTTGCCCTCGGGGATTTTTAAATTTATATCATGGAGAACCGGTTCATTGCCTGCACCATAATAACGGAACGTGATATTCCGGAGATTCAAGGAACGGTCTTTTGGCATTTCCTTTACCCAGTCTCGATCTATCGGTTCCTCATCTTCTTGAGTATAAATTTCATTGATCCGCTCCATGCTGATCTTTGCGTCCTGGTACTGTTGAATAAAAGTCAGCAGTTGCTCTATCGGGCTACTCACCATACCTACAATGTACTGTACGGCCATCATCCCACCTAAAGTGAGATCACCATCAATAACTGCTTTGGCACTTATAAAAGTGATAAAGATAGTTTTTAGTTGATTGATTGCCATAGCGCCAGCCTGTTGATATTGGGACAAAGCCAAACTGGCTACTTTAAACTTAAAGAGCCGTGCCTGAATGGTTTCCCAAATCCAGCGTTTCTGTTTCTCGCTGTTGTTAAGTTTTATCTCTTGTATGCTCTGTATCAGTTCCACTGTTACTGTTTGATTATCCGCACTAATTCCAAAGCGCTTCTGATCCAGCACCCTCCGTCGTTTTAGAAATAGGAGTATCCATACCGTATATAAAATAGTTGCACCCGCGAAAATCAGAAAGATCGTGCCATTATAATAGGCCAGTACAAAGCTAAAAACGAAAAGATTGACAAAAGAAAATAGGGTACTTAACGAAGAACCGGTTAGAAAGTTCTCGATCCGTTGTTGGTCGGCCATCCGTTGCATGGTGTCTCCATGTGTTTTCAGTTCGAAATAGTTCAGCGGAAGTTTCATGAGTTTGATTAGCATGTCGGTGAGCACCGCAATGTTGACCCTAACACTTATATGTAGGAGAATCCAGGAGCGGATAAACGATACTCCCGTCTGTCCTGCAAAGAGCATCAATTGTGCAATCAATATCAAGTAGACAAAATCAATATCTTTCGTACTTATACCGATGTCTACCACAGACTGTGTTAGAAAGGGTGTAATGAGTTGGAGAATGGTTCCCACCAGCAATCCGAGAAAGAGCTGAATGAATAGTTGCTTGTATCGATAAAAATACCGTAGCATAGAACTCCACCGGAGTCCTTCGTCAGAAAGCACGTCATCAGAATCGTCCTCGTAAAAGGCTGGTGTCGGTGCCAATAACAGAGATATACCGTTATGTAGCTCTTTATGGGCATACCAGTCATTAGTAAATTCCTTTGTTGTCAGCTCCCGAAGTCCCCGAGCTGGATCAGCGATGTAATAAATATCTTTTTTCGCTTTATAGAGTACCACAAAATGATTCTGCCGCCAATGTAAGATACAAGGTAAGTCAATCTCATGAAGCTGTTCCAACGTCAGACGTATCCCTTGAGTCCGAAATCCTAGTTTCTCCGCCGCTTGGCTGATACCTAACATGTTCACTCCGTCCTTGTGAGTTTTGGTTAGCTGTCGAATATAATGAATGGAAATATTTCTTTTATAATATTTAAATATCATTCGTAGACAGGTTGCACCACAATCCATCGAGTCATGTTGACGAAAAAAAGGAAATTTGTTTAGCATAAGAGATACTCCAACCAGTTTTTAGAAACACTAAATATAAAATCTATAATTTTAAATTCCGCATTTAATCCGATTTTTTAAAGGTTCATTCTGTTAAATTCTGTGGCTAGTAGCCAGATCCCTACATGTAAGTCATCAATTCTTTATAGATGTGCGCTAACCATAATAGGAATAATATAAGACCTCCAGCTCGAAATTATTGGAGAGAAATTCATAGATATTATCATTTGCATGGTCGTAATAGAATACCCTGCGCAATAATAAATGGCTACCTTTTACATCTATACTGATCACCTCGTCCTCCATTACACGGTCTGCATCCTTTTGGTGGACAGCAAATTGTTCTAAAGATTCATAAACAGCGTTTTCTTTCTGTCTGGTCACAAAGAATACGCCTTCCATATCCCAACTGGCATATTGGGTGTAATCAACATAACCTTTATCGAATACCACAAAGGATCCCTTCTTAAGCGCCAGTTCCTTCAGGAATACATGGTCATGGGTGGCTGCCATGAAAAACGTACCAGTGAAGGCACATCCTCCCGTGAATGGATCATGGTATGCACCTTGATGCCTCCTTTCTTTTTTCCTTCTTTCGGGTTACGCCCGGCACCTTTGAGCACATCACTGAAAAGACTTATAGTGGTCGAATCCTCAATATGCAGGTCCTTCACCGGCAATCTTTCATTCCGGCTGTCCGCTGAAATATTTACTTTTGTTCATACTTTTTTGTGTGGTAACTCAAAAGTATAAATCCCTGAGCAGTTCGATTAATTTCTACTGCTCCTTTTTATTTTTTCCCGGGACACTACTGATTATATTTTTTAAACCGTATTAGTTATGTATTCAAAGTAGACCGAAAAGTTTTCGGGGGTTCTTAGGGGTTTCTCATAATTATTTATATCTTCTTTACATTCTAAGGAGACGGCTTCTGCCAAATAAAGCCACTGAATCGTTTCTAATGGAAGTTGATTAATTCTTAACTCCTCTAATATATGGAAAAGGCGAATCTCCCAGTGTGGATGATGATATTGCTTGACAGAAAAATATAACTTTGCAATTGATGTAGAATACACTTTCTTGTCCTTTTCTTGCTCATAAAATTTAATCAGATTTTCTATTGTATTGTAAAAAGGTTCTTCGACCAAACCTTCGCTAACGCAAGATGATCTTACGAGGCGACTGTATTTCATTAGAATATTCGTGGATAAAACAAGGTTCTTTTTCTGCATTTTTACGGATTTACGCAAATATTGATTCAGTTTTTCCAATAAAAGCTTCATACATTCCATGTGGATGAATCTTCGATATATATGTTCGTCGGAATTGTAGCTTATGCGCTGTTGATAATAACCAACAAAACATAGCAACTCATTTACGTCTATTTGTGATGCCACTATTTCCCTAATACACAACTTATAAATCGCATCGTCAATGTCTCCGAGTATTTCGTCCGCGTCGGCTTCGATGTAATTATGCTCAATAAGATATCCAAGTAACCAACCTACCCCCAATATCCCGTCTTGAAAGGATGTGTTGCCACCATCAACGACGTTGCTGATCCAATTGTGTAGAAAATTATCATCTATTTTTTCTGAGAATAAGTAATGCTGTAAAACGCTCTTAGTTTTCATTATTTTATCAGAGTTTATGTATTTGATTGTTACAACATATAGGCACTGTACAAGGTTTTTTTCTTAATTTTTTCCGTTTCCCGTTTCTTATGTAGGGTGTTGACGGTAGGAACAAACCTAATCGAAAGAGAGGGATTTTCGAGACAATTTAATTTGTTGTGATTTAGTGTTAACAACTCAACATCCAACACCTTAGAGAATGCCTCAACAAAGAGTTGGTCCAATCGATAAATCCGTTTAAAGGAAAAAATAATGGTGTTGTTTAACATAGATGACTCAAATATAGATTGTATAATTCTACAATCTAATATGCAGCCCATCGGCAAGGTAAGGGTGCCAGAATATTTTTTTAGGTCATATATTTGAAGGCTTGAATAAGTACAATCCAAGTACACATCAATTGCTAAATATTTTTGATAGTACTTCTTAATAATCTGAAACTTCGCCTCTTCATAACCTTTTGAAGCATGACTGTCGATTACAATGGCATACAGGTTAAAGACAGGTCTATTCTGATCCAATTCATTTTTGCGACTACGAATCAGTTCAACAATTTTATAACTACAATTTGTTTTGGGAATACGTTGTAACGTATCGTCATACCAAGGAACAAAATTGACGTACTCATTCTTTTTAAAAAATATGTCCTTTTCCTTGATATTTCCTGAGTAATGCTGAATAGCCTTAGCTTCCCATTCCTTTATCGGGCTGTATGGCCAAGAAAAGGCCATTTCTGCGTGTATCTCCACTTTTTTATCATACAACCATAAATTCCACAACACAGCCCACATGTCCGCGCACCACGATTGTATCCCTATCTTTTTACTCTTATATTCTTTTGTTCGGGGATATCGCTGTTCCCAAAGCTCAGTGTTATACTTATTCATTAATATATATAATGCTTCGCAGTTCTCCTCTACCTTTCCCCAAAATTCAGATGTGGTGCCTTTTAAAATATATTGCGCGCCCCCCGCCTGGTGGTTTTCCTGTTCGAGTTTTTCTTTGGAAAGACCTATAATTTTCAACATATCATCGAGCAGTTGTTCGCATGCGACTCTTCGTATATAGTTAACATCTAAATATCTCCGGGTGTCCGAAACATAGCAGGTCTGATTGTTATCTTCCTTATGTATATTAGGAATCCGGGAAAAAAGAATGTCCGAGTCGTGGTAAAATAGTGTTTCTTGTTGCAATTCGGGATACAGTCTAAAATGTTGTTTCAAGATATGTGGGCGAATTGATGAGGTATACTTAGGATCTTTTCGTTGATCTGGATAAGTGTAGAATTGAGCATAATTGTCATTTTCTATCATAAAGTGCTGTAATGCCTTTTTCACGCCTTTTTTTGGATCAAAGCCAATTAATACTTGAACTTGATGTTTTTTTATCCCCAACGATGCTAGATTTCGTAACTGAATTTCCAATTGCCAGATAAAATAGATTTGATCCGGTTGAGCAGAAATAAATATCATATTTTTTAATTTTTAATAGTTATAAATCCACTCTTAAAATAAAAGAAAATCGTCCTCTCCCTTCCGCTGAATATACTGATAACCATTTTCATTCAGCAGTTGGTAAATTAGATTATCCTTATAGGTGTTCTCAATGGAAAAAACAGATATAATCGTACTTTGGAAGTCGATACTTTTTAATATTGTCAATTCACTACCCTCTGTATCAATGCTGCAATAATCCATGTGTCTTTCCTTAAAATGTTTTAGAATAATATTTTCAAAAGGTATACACAATACTTCTTCTACTTCATACCCTCCCCCTTTCTTTCCATTTCCCGTTTTATTCGATTAACGTGGATTGGATAAAAGTAATCCAACATACCACTTAGCATTTCGCACGACCCCCAAATTCGCATATACAAAAGTTTTCTTTCATCATTACGAATAGCGGCATTTAGATTTATGCTAGATCTATTATTTTCTAATTCCTCAAACACCAGTTTATTCGGTTCAAAACAAACTCCTTCCCTGTGTCTATATTGTTCTAGAAAACGAGTATTGCTATACGTAATCCCATCATGTGCACCAATCTAAAGGAAAACTCCTCCTTCTTGCTGTTTGAATAAATTGTCAAGATATACGTCTTGTCCATTTTGTGAGTAATATTGCATATTCTAAAATCACGTTAAAATAATGAAAAATTAGTCAGTGTCTTTTTTATGATAAACAATTTTCAATTCGGGAAAGAATTACGCAAAAATAAAACGGCCAATTTACATAAAAAGTTGTGATACACAACACACTATCCTCCAGCATCGTGTAGTAATTTAATTCGAAACCAATCTGAAAAAATAGCAGATGAACGTCATGACCTTGGTTTATAAATTATTGAAGGCAGCATTTTTGGTGTTCACCCAAAGTATCATCTATCCATAATGTTTGAACGGTTATATTTTTCATAGTTAACTTTTTCACACTATACTTTTCCAAAGCATAGAATAATTTGTATATGTTATAAAAATCATTCCAACGCTTGCAACCTTATTTCTCGTAAGTTTAGGGGGTCGCATCTAATTCACCTAATTCTGATTTAGAGAGGTTTTTTTAGTCGCTGCTATCTCAATGGCCTTCTTTTGAGATGCAATCGCTTCTGATCACTTATTTGCTTTCCAATACCATACAGCCATATTTTTATAATCTTTCGATAAATCCGTAATCTCTGGATAGAAAACATGGTCAATATGTTTTGATAAGCAGCTGCACCTATATAATAGATTTCAGTTAGGGGGTTAAATTCTTTTAAACTTACGCCATATAACTTCAATAATTTGATGATATTGATATCCCCGCGCTCTACTCTTCCTTTATAGTTCGGTATAGATAGCTTTGTACTTTTGTTTGTCGAATTTCTACAGGTTCTTTAACGCCTCCCGGGTGAACAAAAAGACAGTATGGAATTGCGGACACAAAATACTTTTCTCTTATATAATTAATGTTACCTGCCGCTAAAACACTTCTCCACGGAATATTCTCCTCCCTCATTAACCGACGCCACGCTTCTGTTTTTGTCGAATCATCAATAGAGACATAAGTTATATCTAGTTTGTCGGATAAATCATTATATATCCTTTTCAATAAAGGTATTTCTTCTATACAGGGCACACACCAAGAAGCTGAAAACACAACCAGATTATATTTTGTCGAATCCAGCACTATCGCTTCCGCACTATCCGTATCCCATGCCGTTAACGTACTATTACTGAATAAAGTATCTGCTACATATCGATTGATTTCTTTTCCAATGGGAGAGTTCCTGTTTTCCGTGGAAAAGCAGTCCAGCACCTTTTTAACGTCTGTTTTTGAATTAAATTTACCCTTTCGGGAATTCAAAATCTCAATCAGCGAATGGGAGTCGGGATATTTTCTCGCTAAATCAATATACTTTTCTACTTCTATATCGTACTGTGAAGAATCGACATTATACCGATAAAATTGACTTTGAGTAGCTTCGATGGAAGATAGCAATTCTTTATCTTGATGTGACGTTAACAAATAGAAATCAATTAAAACATCTTTGAACAAAGGATTTCCGTTTTTATCTCTTGTAAGAACTTTAGATATCGTATCCGTCTGCAGAAAAGTTGCACTGATCAACGTCGTGTCACAATTTGCAAAAATTAGGCTTGTATTCCAAAGCGTATCATTATTATTGATATATTTAAAACCTATCCTACGACTGACTGTGTCATTGTAGGTTGGGATATCAATAGTAAAAGAACGACTTTCTGCATACAACGAGTCTGGATATCGAAAACCCCAAATTTTTTCATTTTGGGAACCCGCGAACCGCATATCATAATTTGCGCCATTTCTAACACCTCCTTGAATCCTAATTATCATCTCTTTATAGGCATGCTCTCCTAAGTTCAGTTGAATGATATTTTCTTTATACTCCTGTGAGTGCACTATAAAACAACTAAAAAATAATATTAGGGTAGTAAAAAAAAATCTATGCATTGTTAACATCTCTTTCATATTTATAATTTGTTCTTGGCTTGTGAAGCCAAGAACAAATAGAAGTGATTAAACTGATTTAACTTTCATAGCAAGCACAAATTCCTTGGAAAAGACTACATGTTCCAGCCGTGTTGGCACTAGTTGTACACCCACCACTACAAATGGCGGCATCGGGATCGCACGTACCCGAATCAGTTCCGCTAGCGCTAGCGCTACCGCCAAAAACATCTTTCAATTGTTCTCTAGACAACTGTTCTACCTCTTTGAGGTTTAGATTTTTTAATGAAATCTTTTTCATTTTATTCAAATTTAAATTGTTTAAATTTGCCGATGCTTACCCATACAGCTTTGACTATTTTACAATAAGAGCGAAGTAAGTACTCTTTGCCCGGGTACATTGCGAACTGGCCCGGGCATCTTTATCTATTATAATAAATGTTTTAATTCGTAGATTCTATAACTGTCCGGCAATTCGTAACCGTCAATATAAATCGTTGGGGTAGCCCGTATTTTCATAGCATCACACCATTCACGCATCACTTTAATTTTATTCTGTTGTAACTTCAACTCTCCGTTCATCGGATATTTTGATGAAAATAACTGATAATCCTTTTTTTCTGCCAAATACCAATCATTCATTGCTTGATGTACTTTTTCTTGCCCGTACTTTTCTTGGATAGCCAGAAGATGGGCCACAGGAGGGGTCTTTATATCCTGTTCGTCAACGCTGGCGGTAAAGATGATCCGCAGTCGGATGTCATTATTCTCTCGAATCAATTCCTCCAATATGGGATGCACCTTAGAGCATGGACCACAATAGGGATTACATACTTTTACTATTTCCCGTCCTGCTTTCGGATTGCCAATAATAATTCCGATATCATCCGGGGAAACAGTAATACGTTCATTTTTTTCCAGTAATGATTGGAAGATCTCCGCATTATACTTTAGTTTTTTCCACTTACGTTCGTAATCGGCGCTGTCTTTCGCTTGTTTAAGTAAAGGAATCGCAATATGGCTTCCAACCAAAAAACAGACACCCAAAAATACAATTAGACCGATATCATGCCACGATCCGCTTAAAACATTTTCTTTTATTGTATGAAATAGTACTAATGCGGACATTATTGTATTCAACAATAACACCCCCTGCACTGTCACACAGAGCGGACACCACTGTTTAACTATCTTAGATTGATAATAGATTGAAAATAGAATATAGGGCGCAACGAAAATGGAGGCAACGGACCAAAACATCAAATGAAATGCCTGACCTGGAAAAAACATCTGACAAACAAAGAATGTTGCAAAATAGGCAAAACCCCACGAAGACCAGCTTATTCCCAAGAAAGTTGAACTCTTCGATTCTAAGACGGCACCACAGTTCGCCTTTTTACCTTGACCTCCACAAACTTCTTTCAAAAACGGATTATGAGCGTCCACTTCGTGCCACAACAGTAGTATACATACAAACAAGGCTACAAACGAGCTAATAAGGAAAGCTACTGAAATTAGTTGCTGAAAATGGAAATTTCCCGACAGGAGAAAAACCCCTGTCCAAAGCAACGGAAACACACCCAACAGCAAGGGTAATTTTCCTATAATTCGGTCAAGGAACTGTACCCTTTTATTTTCCTGATAGTTTTCTTCATCTACGGCCCCATCTCCATCCAAAAGCAACACAATTTGTTTATCTATTTGCTCAAATTCGGACACACTAACGATTTTATCTTTCGAACTTATAGGATCCAAATAGCAAATTTCCTCTTCGTCAGCGTTCAATACTATAGATAACGAAGGCCTTGACCAATCTTCTTGTTGTATTAAACAAATAAACGGAGTTTCGAAATCAGAATATGCATAATTCCCTTTTCGCACCGCGTCGCTATCAATACCGTATCTTGAGAGCACATCTTTAATGGCTAGTAGAGAAGGGTATTCTTCGTGAGAAGCTAATAATTTTGCTACTTGTCGTTCGGTAAATTGATTTCCAAACTTCTCTAACAATCTATTAATTACCAAATGAGAATCATCATCATTCGATTTTAAAAGGTACTTAAACCAAGTCATTATTTTAGCGTTTATTTTCGTTAGTATTCTCAAAATTACAATATTCAGTTTAAATGTTCAACAATATTTAATTATTTTTTTTCCCCGGACAACAATGATTTATTTTCATTTTGAAAACTTTGACAGTTTGTTCAATGAATATCTTCGTTCTAAAGATTTTTGGTTAACAAATAGTGTAATTCCAGAAAGTGTTAGTAAAATATTTGTTAGTGATTTGATAATAAATCACTAGTGTCCGGTTAAATTTGCAACATGCAAAAAAAGGCTGTTTGTTTTCTATTGAACGATATTTTTCTGTTTAATGCCGATAGCATGGTCATGTCTGGAAGATCTTTAGCTGATTTTGATCTTCCAATGTTAACTTATTCCAGTCCACGTTTGGATTATCCAGGAACTTAAAGAGATTGATATAAGTTAAAGCATGGTTTCTGATAAAGGATACCATGTTGGAAAAGGCCCATCTACGTTTTGTCCTTTCTTTGATTACCAGCAGGATAAGCTGCGCGATCAGCGATACCCAGATCTGGATCTCGATGGCATTCTGCGATTCCCCCAGGAAATATTTAAGGGGAAAGTTCTGTTTTAGCCGTTTAAACAGCGATTCTATCTACCATCGCTGCCGGTAAATATCGGCGATAGCTGTGGCCTCCAGCTCGAAGTTGTTGGAGAGAAATTCATAGACATTATCGTTTACATGGTCATAATAGTATACCCTGCGCAATAATAAAGGGCTGCCTTTTACATCTATACTGATCACCTCATCCTCCATTACACGGTCTGCATCCTTTTGGTGGACTCTAAATTGCTCTAATGATTCATAAACAGCGTTTTCCTTCTGACGTGTCACAAAGAACACGCCTTCCATATCCCAGCTGGCATATTGGGCATAATCAACATAACCTTTGTCAAATACCACAAAGGATCCTTTCTTAAGCGCCAGTTCCTTCAGGAATACATGGTCATGGGTGGCTGCCGATGAAAAACGTACCAGCGAAGGCACATCTTCCCGTGAATTGATCATGGTATGCACCTTGATGCCCCCTTTCTTTTTCCCTTCTTTGGGGTTACGCCCGGCACCTTTGAGCACATCACTGAAAAGGCTTATAGTGGTGGAATCCACAATATACAGATTATTTACCGGCAATCTTTCATTCCGGCTGTCCGGTAAAAATGAACGGTAGCGCCTATAGAGCTTTTGGTAGATCTTAGCGAAGACTTCGCTGCTGCGCTTGCTGTTGGCCTCGGCAAATGTGCTCCGTCGGGGAAAGTCCTTCAGTCCCAGATGGCCGATACGTCCCTGGCAGGCCAGAAACAAGCCTGAAATCTCCCGCAATGAACTGCATCCACTTATTACTGTCATTAACATCGTTACCAGATGATCAGTATCCGCCCGACCAAATGCATATTTCATGAGGGTTGTATAATGCAGAACTTTGCTGGATGAGCAAAGAAGCAAAACGAGCACAGATGCTTTCGATGATAGCAGACTGGCAACAGAGCGGAAAAAGCAAGAAAGCTTACTGTTCGGAAAACGGGATCAATGAAGCCACCTTTTATTATTGGTTTTCGCGCAGCAAAGAAGACGGCGCGGTCAGCGGTCGCTTTATAGCTATCGATAAGTCCTGCAAAAAAAGCGAAGTTGAGGTTATCTATCCCAATGGTGTGCGGATCAAGTTGGACACCGATCTTGGTCTTCTGTCCCGGTTGATCCGCCTTTACTGATGTTCTCGCTGGGTTCCTCGCACCGTTTTTATTTATATGATGGCCACTGCGACATGCGCAAGAGTTTTGACGGTCTATGCGGCCTGGTGATTTCGGTGATGCGGCGCCATCCCACAGTGGCGAGGTGTTCGTGTTCCTGAACCGTAGCCGTACCCACATCAAGCTGCTGCACTGGGAATACGGTGGCTTTGTGCTGTACTACAAGCGTCTGGAGCAGGGGACTTTTGGGATATCGGAACTGAAAAAGGGAGAACTTTCCTGGAGCGACCTGGTCCTGATGGTCGAGGGGATACAGGTAGTGAAGAGCATACGGAAAAAACGTTATTCATTGGTCCAAAAACAGCTTTTTTGATTGTATAAACGCAGGTAATTTCGTATCTTTAGCGTATGGGAACGGCGCTGGAAAACCTATCAAAAGAGGAGCTTTTAAAGCTTGTTTCCAAGCAGCACGAGGCACTTGGGGCTAAAGACGAAAAGATCGGATACCTGGAATCCCAGCTTGCCATGTACAAGCGGATGCAGTTCGGGCAGAAGCGCGAACGCTTTGAAGGCGACCCCAACCAGACCACACTCCCGCTTCAGGCAGAGCCCACAGCAGTAGAGCAACAGCAGGAAGAAACCAAACAGAAGATCGAGTATACACGCAAGCGTCCAAACCACAGGGGACGTGCGAAATTACCGGAACACCTTCCTGTGGTAGAGATAGAGATACATCCCCAGGGCGACCTTGCCGATATGGTATGCATCGGCAAGGAAATCACCGAGGAACTGGAGTGCGAACCTGCCAAATTCTATATCAACCGCTACATCCGCTATAAATACACGCCTAAAATGGAGATGGCGTGCGTATCGGCGGACTTCCCGAGCGGGTTATCGACAAAGGTATCCCCGGAGCAGGTCTACTGGCGATGATACTGACGGGTAAATATATGGATCATCTCCCGCTTTACCGCCAAAAGCAGATCTTCGCAAGGGAGAACATACGGATCGCCTCCTCGACCATCGAAGGCTGGACAAAGGAAGCCCTGATCAAACTCGAACCGCTCTATGAGCAATTGGTCTTTGACACCAAGGCAAAAGGATACCTGCAAGTAGATGAGACGATAATAAAAGTGCTGGACAGCGATAAAAAAGGCGCCACCCACCAGGGATACTATTGGGTGTACCACTCGCCGTTGGACAAAACCGTGCTGTTCGATTATAATCCCTCACGTGGCGGCCACGTGCCTAAATCCATGCTGGATAACTTTAAGGGTTACCTCCAGACGGATGGATATGCGGCATATGATAAATATGGCACAAAGAAAGAGATCACCCATCTGGCGTGCTGGGCACATGCACGCCGTGAGTTCGAGAAAGCCCTGCAGAATGACCGCCCAAGGACCGAAAAGGCCCTGCTGATGATACAGAAACTCTATGGAATTGAACGCAGGGCCAAAGAAGAACAACTTTCAGCCGACAAGGTCAAGGAGCTGCGGCTGGAAGAAGCCTTACCTGTAATCAACGAAATGGGAAAATGGATCTTCCAAGAAATAAAAAACACACTTCCTAAAAGCCAGATCGGAAAGGCCATGGCTTATGCCCATGCGCGCTGGGATGCACTTTCGGCTTATCTTAACGACGGAAATCTGCAGATTGACAACAACCTTATCGAGAACGCCATTCGCCCGGTAGCGCTCGGCCGTAAAAACTACCTCTTCGCAGGTAGCCACGAAGCTGCTCAGCGCTCAGCTATGATCTACTCCTTCTTTGCCATCTGCAAAAAACATGACGTGAACCCTTTCCTGTGGCTAAAATACACGCTGGAAAATATCATGTCCATCAACCATAAAAAACTGAAAGACCTCTATCCACAGAACTATAAACAAATTATTGAAAAATCAAATATGTAGTTCGTAGGGCGGATACTGATATACTCGTTCTTTGCCATCTGCAAAAAACATGAAGTAAACCCGTTCCAGTGGTTGAAATATACACTGGAAAACATCATGTCTATAAACCACAAGAAAATCAAAGATCTATATCCCCAGAACTATAAACAAATTATTGAACAATCTAACACGTAGTTCACCGGGCGGATACGTTCAAAAGGCTTAAACAGAACTTCCCCCTTAAATATTTCCTGGGGGAATCGCAGAATGCCATTGAGATCCAGATCTGGGTGTCGCTGATCGCGCAGCTCATCCTGCTGGTAATTAAAGAAAGGACAAAACGTAGATGGGCCTTTTCCAACATGGTGTCCTTTATCAGAAACCACGCTTTAACTTATATCAATCTCTTTAAGTTCCTGGATAATCCTAACGTGCACTGGAATAAGTTAACATTAGAAGATCAAAATCAGCTAAATATCTTTCAGACATGACCATGCTATCGGCATTAAACAGAAAAACATCGTTCAGTAGAAAACAAACAGGCTTTTTTTGCCGCTTCGAAATTTAACCGGACACTAATGATTGCAAGCATATTAATGATGGATTGAAAGAAATATTATTATACTCTTCAAGTAGAATAGCGATAATAGGTAATATAACAATGAATTGGGAAATCGAAAGTCAATTTCGTGGTTATTACTTAAAGATGTGGAACATCTATAAAAATGACGGTTTCAAAGATTACTTTGATGTTTATACTGAATATAAATCACATACCTTTTTTTTGCGTGATTATCTAGATATGAACCTTAGCCGTCGAGATGAAATCGTTCCCGATTCTAATTTTGGGGTAAGGTGTCTTGAAAGGCTGTTTATGGATATATGGCTATTATATTAGTAAAATTTTAATGTTGGTATAAACTTAGTAATAACCAATAGATGACTGCTATTAGTTGTCTTTAGATAAAGTGAGAGAGTTCGAAAGTCAAGAACAAAACGGTGGGCTGATACAAACTGATTGTAGATGAATCTAGTTATATTTATTATTTATTTATGAACACTGATTTTTTGTTCCACTCTATACTATGAATACAGATCTGGGTTTACTTTTGAATTCAAAGGGTGAAGACAGAAGTGAGTTTAAGCTATTTAATGTCCCTCAGCAAGAAGCCAACTTGGATCGACAAAATAACCACCTTGTAAAATTAAGGAGGATTTTAGAAGACGCTCAGTGGAAAAAGCATGATGTTATAGTTATTTGTGATAGGGCTGAGACTTTCACTAATTTTTATAGTAAAAATAGCTTTTTGGATATGATTTTTCAGGCCTTTGAGCATAATATGCATTTAATGGTATGTGACTACCAGGACTGCTACGATATAAAATTTCCATTGTCAGCAAAACTTGATTATATCTCAAATTTTGACGATATTACTTTTATCGTTCTTTTCTCATCAATATATGGCTATGCTCTCAAAAGGCTCTCAGAGGTCACTAATGATATGTCTGTCGGAGCATTTCTTTCGAAGATAACAGAACGAAAATGCATATCAACATTTCCCTTAGTTTGTAAGCATAGAAATTATCAAGAGGACAACATTGTCAAAAGTTCAAATTCTATCCGGCACCAAAAAAAGAATAAAATTGTTGCACTAGTCCCATTTCGCAATGCTGAGAGATTATATCGGAATGTTGTCAATCTATTTTGAGTCAAAGATACGAGAACTTTGAAGTGATATTTATTGATGATTGTTCCAATGATAACTCGGTATCACTAATACCAAAAAATGATAACTTTTCGGTTGTCTCTGTGAGTAAAAGGATGTACGCATTATGTAATATTAACGATATTTTAAGTAAGACTGATTTTAACGATGAAGATATAATCGCTATAATAGATGGAGATGATTACCTGTTTGATGAATTTGCTTTTGACTTCGTTAATAGCATTTATGAAGTTAGTAAATGCCTAGTTAGCTATGGCCAATATATCACATCGAATGGATACTTCGGAAATTGTTCAAGTTATAGTTTCCAGGAATTTAAAGACATTAGAAATCATGTCTATCGAGCATCGCATTTGAAAACTTTTAAATATAAGGTTTATAAAGAGTTTTTGCGACAAGATCAAGAGCTTTACGCCTATAAAGATCAAAAAGGAGAAATCTTTAGTATGACTTATGATATGGCTCTTATGCTTCCATTGATGGAAATAGCTGGCCTATCGAGAATTTATTTTAACAAATATCCACTTTATATATATCGATTACATGAAAACAATGATCAGGTAATAAATCGTCCATTGCAAAAAGATATAGAGCAACAGATTAGAAATAAGCCACGTTTTATCGAAACATCCTTCCCTGATTCCATTTGATAAAATTTTTTAAAAGATACTCTTTGTTTTCGGTTCCTATAGTGTAGTTTGCATGATACATAGAAATACTATAACTGGGAAATGCGATCTCATCCCCTGACTTCCAAACTCTCTCACCTTTATATGAAAAATTGAAGAACTTTTTTGAAAGTCTAGTATACCGGAGGCCGCTATTTGGAAGTAGATAATTTAGATTTTGTTGATCAGATAAATAGTCTTTATAGTTTATTACTAGCTGATTAAAGAAAAATTTAGTTCTTGGATTTATTTTACAGAAATAGAATCCAGAACATAAATTGTGATATGTTGTTTTTTCGCCCGTATCGCTTTGAAATATTGCGTCACAAGAACCTAATTCTTGTAATATTTCAGTTTTAAAGTTCTTAAAAAATACAATATCGACATCCGAGAATAAGAAATATTTACACGCTGATTTCTGAATAAAATTGTTTACGTAGATAATTTTTTCTTTTACTTGTTCGTTCCAGCTATCTTGCCTGAACACCGCATTACACTTTTGGCTCGCTTTTTTTACTACGAGCCTAAAGTCGTTTGTTAAATGTGCGTTAAAACTTGTTTGAAAATACCGTTTAAATAATATTTCGTGAGACTGGGAATAATAGGTTAATATAGGGATTTTTTGATCATCTTTAAAATGAGATTTTTTCATATGGATTTATAATTTATGGTTCAATAATGATATGGGGTATATTTACGTTGATAAAAGTTGCAAATAACGAAAATGATGAATGAAACGAACTCATTAATGCGCTACAACGACTAAGTAAGTAACACTCTATAACGGCGTCTTTACCGCTTAAAAAAGGAGTTGTAGCTGTAAAATGAATACCGTTACCTGGATTTTCTTTGATAAACTTATAAGTACCTTTAAGGTCGTAAATGATCGCTTTGTCTTTGAATCTAGTCTTCATTTTCTTTCTTAATACAATTTCGTCGGAGCAAAAAAATACTTTGTCGAATATTTTATGTTCAAGGAGATTGTCTATTTGCTTTAAATAGGTTTCAAATGGACTTATATTGACTTCGGTTATTTTATCCGTACCTCTATAATGGACTCCCAATATTTTATGACCATCGAATTTTTGTTTCTGAAAGTCTAAAATTTCATCTGCAATGAATCGTTTCAGCTTGAAATGTTTTTCAATCAGTAAATTTGATATTTTTTTTTCGAGGGTAGAGATTCTGCACCATCTTAAAAATACCGCCGGATTTACGATTGTGATTCGTCCCAAAAAATTTTTTTCTGTAAGTGTTACGTTTTTTCGAGGACTCTTAAAATAATAGTTAAAACAATTATCTCCATATTTTTTTTCGAAATACATGTGTTCTGGTCCTAAATATAGTATTGGTTTCAAACCCTCTATTTCAGCTATATATAGTCCATACAATAGGCAATACAAACAAGCGAACAATCCGTGAACTCTGCTTTCAATTATACAAATTTCATTCTTACTGATCGAATTCGAGATTGTAATATTGGGATATTTTTTCAAGAGATAATCACCGCTCATTGCTTAAATAATATAATTAGCGTTTATTAATTAGTATATCAGTGTGAAAACATCAACCGAATACCAGTTAAGCACACGAAAAGTTGAGACACAAACCTATAATAATTTTTTATAAAATCTTAGCTTGTGCGTATTATTTTTCAAAGCCATTTAAAATATTTTATTGAAGATGAGCCTTAATCTCGATGCTATTGACATGTTTAACAGTAGAAGCGAAAATATTCTCAAGTGCGGCCATAACCTGAGATGATACCTCTTATCAAAAAAAACTAAATTAAGCCGATTTCTTTACTTAGACCATTCCTAAAATTATTCGGAAGTCAATTTTAAGGACTTTTTGGATCTAATCTCTAATTCTATGGCCAATTGAAGATTCCTATCAATTATATGGTCATTATGTTGATGTAATCTATAAAAGTACATTACATTATGCATAAAACAAACTTGATCGTAGTTTGTCAGTTCCAATAGAGGCAACATTAATGCTATATCGGAAGTCATTTGATAATACTCCCCATGTACATCTTTCATATGCAAGTGTTGAGGATCAACATCCATATACTTTTTTAATAAAGAATCACTGTTGTCCGGGGAAAAATAAAAAGGAGCAGTAGAAATTAATCGAACTGCTCCAGGATTTATACTTTTGAGTTACCACACAAAAAAGTATGAACAAAAGTAATTATTTCAGCGGACAGCCGCTGGTCAGTCAGCTGATAAAATTTTTGGACAGGGAAGAAATTAACCGGACAGCCAAAAAAGAAGGTAGCGACAGGTACTATAAAAAGTTTCACACCTATGATCATCGTATCCGCCCTACGAACTACATATTTGATTTTTCAATAATTTGTTTATAGTTCTGTGGATAGAGGTCTTTCAGTTTTTTATGGTTGATGGACATGATATTTTCCAGCGTGTATTTTAGCCACAGGAAAGGGTTCACGTCATGTTTTTTGCAGATGGCAAAGAAGGAGTAGATCATAGCTGAGCGCTGAGCAGCTTCGTGGCTACCTGCGAAGAGGTAGTTTTTACGGCCGAGCGCTACCGGGCGAATGGCGTTCTCGATAAGGTTGTTGTCAATCTGCAGATTTCCGTCGTTAAGATAAGCCGAAAGTGCATCCCAGCGCGCATGGGCATAAGCCATGGCCTTTCCGATCTGGCTTTTAGGAAGTGTGTTTTTTATTTCTTGGAAGATCCATTTTCCCATTTCGTTGATTACAGGTAAGGCTTCTTCCAGCCGCAGCTCCTTGACCTTGTCGGCTGAAAGTTGTTCTTCTTTGGCCCTGCGTTCAATTCCATAGAGTTTCTGTATCATCAGCAGGGCCTTTTCGGTCCTTGGGCGGTCATTCTGCAGGGCTTTCTCGAACTCACGGCGTGCATGTGCCCAGCACGCCAGATGGGTGATCTCTTTCTTTGTGCCATATTTATCATATGCCGCATATCCATCCGTCTGGAGGTAACCCTTAAAGTTATCCAGCATGGATTTAGGCACGTGGCCGCCACGTGAGGGATTATAATCGAACAGCACGGTTTTGTCCAACGGCGAGTGGTACACCCAATAGTATCCCTGGTGGGTGGCGCCTTTTTTATCGCTGTCCAGCACTTTTATTATCGTCTCATCTACTTGCAGGTATCCTTTTGCCTTGGTGTCAAAGACCAATTGCTCATAGAGCGGTTCGAGTTTGATCAGGGCTTCCTTTGTCCAGCCTTCGATGGTCGAGGAGGCGATCCGTATGTTCTCCCTTGCGAAGATCTGCTTTTGGCGGTAAAGCGGGAGATGATCCATATATTTACCCGTCAGTATCATCGCCAGTAGACCTGCTCCGGGGATACCTTTGTCGATAACCCGCTCGGGAAGTCCGCCGATACGCACGCCATCTCCATTTTTAGGCGTGTATTTATAGCGGATGTAGCGGTTGATATAGAATTTGGCAGGTTCGCACTCCAGTTCCTCGGTGATTTCCTTGCCGATGCATACCATATCGGCAAGGTCGCCCTGGGGATGTATCTCTATCTCTACCACAGGAAGGTGTTCCGGTAATTTCGCACGTGTATCCGCCCGACCAAATGCATATTTCATGAGGGTTGTATAATGCAGAACTTTGCTGGATGAGCAAAGAAGCAAAACGAGCACAGATGCTTTCGATGATAGCAGACTGGCAACAGAGCGGAAAAAGCAAGAAAGCTTACTGTTCGGAAAACGGGATCAATGAAGCCACCTTTTATTATTGGTTTTCGCGCAGCAAAGAAGACGGCGCGGTCAGCGGTCGCTTTATAGCTATCGATAAGTCCTGCAAAAAAAGCGAAGTTGAGGTTATCTATCCCAATGGTGTGCGGATCAAGTTGGACACCGATCTTGGTCTTCTGTCCCGGTTGATCCGCCTTTACTGATGTTCTCGCTGGGTTCCTCGCACCGTTTTTATTTATATGATGGCCACTGCGACATGCGCAAGAGTTTTGACGGTCTATGCGGCCTGGTGATTTCGGTGATGCGGCGCCATCCCACCAGTGGCGAGGTGTTCGTGTTCCTGAACCGTAGCCGTACCCACATCAAGCTGCTGCACTGGGAATACGGTGGCTTTGTGCTGTACTACAAGCGTCTGGAGCAGGGGACTTTTGGGATATCGGAACTGAAAAAGGGAGAACTTTCCTGGAGCGACCTGGTCCTGATGGTCGAGGGGATACAGGTAGTGAAGAGCATACGGAAAAAACGTTATTCATTGGTCCAAAAACAGCTTTTTTGATTGTATAAACGCAGGTAATTTCGTATCTTTAGCGTATGGGAACGGCGCTGGAAAACCTATCAAAAGAGGAGCTTTTAAAGCTTGTTTCCAAGCAGCACGAGGCACTTGGGGCTAAAGACGAAAAGATCGGATACCTGGAATCCCAGCTTGCCATGTACAAGCGGATGCAGTTCGGGCAGAAGCGCGAACGCTTTGAAGGCGACCCCAACCAGACCACACTCCCGCTTCAGGCAGAGCCCACAGCAGTAGAGCAACAGCAGGAAGAAACCAAACAGAAGATCGAGTATACACGCAAGCGTCCAAACCACAGGGGACGTGCGAAATTACCGGAACACCTTCCTGTGGTAGAGATAGAGATACATCCCCAGGGCGACCTTGCCGATATGGTATGCATCGGCAAGGAAATCACCGAGGAACTGGAGTGCGAACCTGCCAAATTCTATATCAACCGCTACATCCGCTATAAATACACGCCTAAAAATGGAGATGGCGTGCGTATCGGCGGACTTCCCGAGCGGGTTATCGACAAAGGTATCCCCGGAGCAGGTCTACTGGCGATGATACTGACGGGTAAATATATGGATCATCTCCCGCTTTACCGCCAAAAGCAGATCTTCGCAAGGGAGAACATACGGATCGCCTCCTCGACCATCGAAGGCTGGACAAAGGAAGCCCTGATCAAACTCGAACCGCTCTATGAGCAATTGGTCTTTGACACCAAGGCAAAAGGATACCTGCAAGTAGATGAGACGATAATAAAAGTGCTGGACAGCGATAAAAAAGGCGCCACCCACCAGGGATACTATTGGGTGTACCACTCGCCGTTGGACAAAACCGTGCTGTTCGATTATAATCCCTCACGTGGCGGCCACGTGCCTAAATCCATGCTGGATAACTTTAAGGGTTACCTCCAGACGGATGGATATGCGGCATATGATAAATATGGCACAAAGAAAGAGATCACCCATCTGGCGTGCTGGGCACATGCACGCCGTGAGTTCGAGAAAGCCCTGCAGAATGACCGCCCAAGGACCGAAAAGGCCCTGCTGATGATACAGAAACTCTATGGAATTGAACGCAGGGCCAAAGAAGAACAACTTTCAGCCGACAAGGTCAAGGAGCTGCGGCTGGAAGAAGCCTTACCTGTAATCAACGAAATGGGAAAATGGATCTTCCAAGAAATAAAAAACACACTTCCTAAAAGCCAGATCGGAAAGGCCATGGCTTATGCCCATGCGCGCTGGGATGCACTTTCGGCTTATCTTAACGACGGAAATCTGCAGATTGACAACAACCTTATCGAGAACGCCATTCGCCCGGTAGCGCTCGGCCGTAAAAACTACCTCTTCGCAGGTAGCCACGAAGCTGCTCAGCGCTCAGCTATGATCTACTCCTTCTTTGCCATCTGCAAAAAACATGACGTGAACCCTTTCCTGTGGCTAAAATACACGCTGGAAAATATCATGTCCATCAACCATAAAAAACTGAAAGACCTCTATCCACAGAACTATAAACAAATTATTGAAAAATCAAATATGTAGTTCGTAGGGCGGATACCTTAGGAGCTCCTAATTGGGCAAAACTCGAACCAATTTATGGAGGAATTAAGGGAAATAACAAGTCTGACAGATGAAAGTGGAGCCTAGAATAAATATGATGAAATTGAAAATATGCTGAAAAAAGAGAAGAAGTCATAGAAAGGACCTAATAAATAAAAGGTGTCTTCTATCTAAATTAATCTAGCCAAAGTTACTTCGCCAGCCAGACAATTCCCCAACCAATGTTCCAAGTAACAAAGTACGTCCAAAATATATTAAGTTTTTAATGCTTTACGTATTTGTAACATTGGTTATTGGATTCAATGATCGATTTTTAGTTGTAAATTTTCTTACAGCCTTATTGTTTATTTTTTTTAATAAGTTGTGATTTTTTAAAATTTAATCGTAATATTGCGATAGGTTGTAAATAATATGGGAGCAACGAAATCAGGGTTATTCAGCAAGGAACAGAATGAAATGGCGGTGATGGCCAAAGCCATCGCACATCCGGCGAGGATTGCTATCTTGCAATATCTTGTCAGAAAAAATGCCTGTGTGTGCGGTGATCTGGTAGAGGAGCTCGGACTTGCGCAGGCCACAACTTCACAACATCTAAAGGAACTGAAGATAGCGGGTATTATTCAGGGGTCAATCGATGGGGCAAGCGTTTGCTATTGTGTCAACCCAGTTGTATGGAATCAGTATCGCATGCTTTTTAATGACTTTTTCAAAGAGGTCGACCTGAGCGGAGCAAAGTGCTGCTAAAAATTTTTTAACCAATATAATCGTAATATTGCGATAACACGATAATTATAGAATGATGAAAACAGAGAAAGAACTAAAAGAACTGGTAAAAGAAAAGTATGGTCAGATTGCCTTACAGAACAAGGAAGCCAATCAAGCCTCCTGTTGTGGATCAGGATGTTGTTCGGATGAAGTTTACAACATTATGAACGATGACTATTCCAACATGAAAGGTTACAGTTCAGATGCCGATTTGGGACTTGGTTGTGGACTTCCCACACAGTTTGCACAGATCAGAAAAGGACACACAGTAATAGATCTGGGAAGCGGGGCGGGGAACGACTGCTTTATCGCTCGTCATGAAACAGGAGAAAGCGGTAAAGTAATCGGTATTGAGTTTACTTCAGCCATGATCAATAAAGCCCGTGAAAATGCCGAAAAGCTGGGCTACAATAACGTGGAGTTCCGTGAAGGAGATATCGAGCAAATGCCCATATCGTCAAATACAGTCGATGTGGTTGTAAGCAATTGCGTACTCAATCTAGTACCTAATAAAGACAAAGTTTTTAAAGAGATTTACCGTGTACTAAAGCCCGGTGGGCATTTCAGTATCTCGGATATCGTATTAGTGGGTAAAATCCCGGAAAAAATCCGTACCGCTGCCGAGATGTATGCCGGTTGTGTTTCCGGCGCTATCGATAAAGATGAATATCTTTCCCTGATTGTCTCAAATGGTTTTACAGAGATGGCGTTACAAAAGGAAAAGCAGATCTTCATTCCCGATGATATTCTTAATAACTATTTAACTGAAGAAGAAATAGAAAATTTCAGAAAAGAGGATGGCGGAATATTCAGTATAACGATATATGGTGAAAAACCACAAGAATCTTGCGATGATCCAAACTGCAGGTGTCACACAATCCAATAATCTAGGTCATATGAAAAAAATTTTAGTACTCTGCACAGGTAACAGTTGCCGAAGTCAAATTGCGGAAGCCTATCTGAAACATTTTGCAGAAGGCAAAGCCGAAATATACAGCGCAGGTGTGGAAACACATGGAGTTAATCCACGGGCTATTGCTATAATGAAAGAAGTTAGTATTGACATTTCCTCTCATACATCCAATAATATCGATGAATATGCAGGCATTAATTTCGATTATGTGATCACCGTATGCGATAACGCTAGGGAACGTTGTCCCTATTTTCCTTCAAGGGCTATCAAATTGCACCATAACTTTTCAGATCCTGCAAAGGCAGTTGGTACTGAGGCTAAAATTATGGAACAGTTTCGGAACGTACGGGAACGGATCAAGCAATACAGTCAAGAGTTTATAGGACGTCATATAATCAGATAGTTATGAAAAAATAAAGATAATTGGTTCGATATTTCTAGAAAAGTTCACGTTTGAAAATTTAAAATTTTTAACCGCTACCGTTAGTCCTTATGTTAATTTTATTCAACTGATTAACAAGGAATTGCATAGAAATAAAAAAGAGAAAAAAAGCTATAAAAAGCATCTTACCCTTAAGATATTCTTTAGTGGGTAGAATTCAAACCAAATTGAAGATTTAATGGAAATCGTGGCTTTGATAGAAGATGTAACCGAGGCGAATTGCAAAAAAACTTAAGGCCACCATCGACAACTTAAGCAACAGAAGCCATCAAAATATCAATTTTTCCTAAACCAACTGAAGGTTGATATCAAAATTTGTCTTAAGTAATAAGATAACACATATATGCGATAACTGTCGTAATTACCCGTCTAAACCACATAAGCAAAACCGCTAATCCGATTTTATGCGCTCATAATAAAAAGCTTATTTAGTTCATCAACCAGTGTTTTATAACTTTTTATTTTGCATTTTAATATTACGTTTTAAGATTATTAAACGGCAATTTGAAGTATCAGCACAGGCGTTTTAGACTGGTGAACAATCGCCTTCACCAGGTTTTTCTGGAACAGTTTCTCAAAAAAGTTTTTTTTACGGATGGTGAGTACCAGGAGATCGATATTGTTCCGCTCTGCTATCTCGTTTACCAAAGCCAGGCTTTCTTCGCCCTGCACCAGTTCATGAGAAACGTTGTCGAGCGGAACTATTTTTTTGAGTGACTGTACCCACTCCGCTAAGATGTGTCGATCGGTCTCCGAAGAGTCTTCTTCAGACAGCTTCATGTGAAAGAATCTGTAGGAACTCTTGGTTGACCCGAACAAACCTTTGAGTGTTTTCAGCGCATTGATGTCGCTGTTTGCATAGTCGGTGAGGAAGGCGATCTGTTCAAGTTTGAAATTCTGCGTCTCTTCTGGAACCACGATCAACGGCACGGGAGAGCTTTTGGCAACCTCAAAGGAGCTGCTGCCGATCAGGGTATGTTTTAAACCTGAAGCGCCTTTGGTACCCATGATGATAAGATCAGACCCTGCAGCAGTTATCGCCTGGGCCACAGCTTCCACAATATTTCCTTTAAATAGGCTGGAGCTGATGTAGATGGCAAGGTCTTCCGTAGTCTCCGTTTTCAGAAAGCTGTCCATTTCTTCGGTAGCTTCCTGCTCTGCACGGATCAGATCCTCGCGATTGGAAGCTTCATTCTGAAAGCTGGATTGAAAGGCCGTGAACGCATGCATGACATGCACCCTGCAATCAAATCTTTTGGCAATGGCCAGGGAATATCGTAGCGCCAATCCCGCATTCTCGGAAAAATCGGTAGGGACTAAAATTGACTGGATCATATTTGGTTACGATTTTGTTTAAGATTCTTTAGCTATTTCTACGTTTGTTGATGCTGATTTATTGTCCGTCTTTTTGCTGATACTACTAAGGAAAATCGATCCCACAACACCGGAGATCACGGAGGCAACCAAAACGGAAAATTTTGCCTCTGCCGTCAGCAATTCCTCTCCGGAGAAGGATAGCAAAGCAATAAAAATAGACATGGTGAAACCGATACCTGCCAACATGCCTACACCCAATAAGTGTTTCCAACCAGCGTGGCTGGGCATGGCACATATACCTAATTTTACCGAAATCCAGGAAAGCAGGAATATACCCAAAGGCTTACCAATGAAAAGGCCCAATACGATACCCAGTCCTAATGGTGATATTAACCCATCGAACATGCCTTCAACAAAAGTGATATTAGTATTGGCAAGAGCGAATATGGGCATAATCAATAAATTGACCGGCCGGGAAAGCGCATGTTCCAGCTTGAGCAATGGCGATTCCGCGTTTCCATTGCTTTTGCTCGGAATGGTGAAAGCCGTCAGCACACCGGCAATGGTAGCATGTATACCGGAGTGGTGGATGAAGTACCAGATGAAGATCGCTGGAACCAGGTAGGCGGCCGTGTTCTTTACACCTAAGCGGTTGAGCGTAAAAAGGCCGGCAACCAACAGCGCGGCATACATTAAGTAGTCATAGTGCAGGTCTCCGGAATAGAATATCGCAATGATCAATATGGCCATCAAGTCATCCACAATAGCCAGCGCGGCCAGAAAAATCTTGAGTGTGATAGGTACTTTTTTCCCCAAGAGTGTTATGATAGCCAGGGCAAAAGCGATATCCGTAGCCATAGGAATGGCCCAGCCGGAAGCCGTTTCCGTGCCATGGTTTAACAAAGCATAAATAGCAGCGGGCATAACCACTCCCCCCAGCGCGGCAAATACCGGTAACGCCGCTTTTCTGGCGGATGAAAGCTCTCCATCCATAAGTTCGCGCTTAATTTCAAGTCCAACCAACAGAAAGAAAATGGCCATCAGGCCGTCGTTTATCCATAATATAATTGGATATCTGAGATGCAGTGCCTGCGACTCATAACCAATTTCTTTGTCAAGAAATTTCTCGAAGCCTGCCCCTAATGGAGAATTGGCAACGGTTAAGGATATCACTACGCAGGCCATGAGCAAAATGCCCGGACCGGTATTGGAGAACAAGAAATTTTTTAGCCTGTTGGAATACGTTGGAGATGTCATCACCGTAAAAGTACAATTTTTTAGGTAAAATACCGCATTGGAGTGTATTAATAAAAGGGTTTATCGTCAGATGACATTACCTTTTTGAATGGTTTATTAATGAAAAGGTGAAATAAACATCCGCCCATGATATATGCCAGTATATCAAAAAGATCGGCGGTGTATCTTTCGGAGAACAGGGGTAATATCCCTTCAAAGATCAGTCCCGTATAAGCCACCATGAAAAACACATAAGTAACCGGAAAGACATAGTATTTATCGCACGTGACAAAGACGCGCATAAAGGTCAACACCAATGTTCCGATGACCGGTATGGCGAACACGTCTGTAAGGTAACTGTTGATAAATACCGGGAGTTTTTCAGCTCCCCGTAACACGTGGACGGTAGGCCAGAAGAGGCAGCCTATTAAAAATAAAGGGTTTAATAGTGTACGCATGCTAGGCGGCAACAACGGCGGCGGCCCCAAGAGCTGCGGTGAGGGCCAGAAAAAATATACAGAAAAGGACAAAACCAATATTTTTTGCCATACGCTTTCCGGCGGAGTCTCCTTCGCGAATGGGAAGTACCTGCCCACGCAATTGTTTAAAAAGTGGTTTTTGCTCTTGACTTTTCCCCTGGTAAGTTTTCTTTTCCATCATTTTGATCAATAAATTTTTATTTGGTCTTTTATATAGAAGCAAACCTTGGTCATTTTGTTTGAAGAATGTGCATGCTACATTATTCGGAGAATTTATTCCAGCAGATCTTTTATCTCAACTACATCGAAATCCGGATTGGATTCGAACAGCTTGCTTGAATATGGCTACACCGCATTGGCCGATTTAATCCTTTTTCACTATGCCATCGAAAAGTTGCTGATTTGATTAGGACCGAAAGATGCGATAACATGGTTTTTATTTGGTTTTAAGTTAATAGGCGTAGTCACTTGCTTCGTCCCACAGATCAGCATGTTTTATGTCGAGTTTCTTCGGCGAAAAAGCCGGATCTTTGACAACTTTCCGCTGCTCCTCATAATCTTTCAATGCCCTGATAGCAGGCCTGTGTAAAAGGAGAATGGCGATGATATTGAGCCATGCCATCATGCCCACTCCGATATCTCCCAATGCCCAGGCAAGCTTTGCCGTTTTGATGGAACCGTAAAAAGTGGAGAACAAAAACAAGGCCCTTAAGGTGTAAAGGACCCATTTTCCCTTGCGACTTCCAACGAGGTAGCTCAGGTTGGTCTCCGCGATATAGTAGTAAGCCATGATGGTGGTAAAGGCAAAAAACAATAGCGAGACGGCTACAAACCCGGAGCCGATGCCCTGGAAGTGCGTGCTTACGGCATGCTGCGTAAATGCCGGTCCGTCCTCGATGCCGGGCAGGTGTTCCGTAATAAACCCGCCCGTGGGGTGTTCGACATTGTACTGTCCGGTGAATAATATCATGAATGCTGTGGCTGTACAGACGAAAAGCGTATCTACATATACGGAAAATCCCTGTACCAATCCCTGGGCAGCAGGATGTTTGACCTCCGCGGCGGCGGCCGCATGTGGAGCCGTTCCTTGTCCAGCCTCGTTCGAGTAGATGCCTCGCTTCACCCCCCAAGCTATCGCCGATCCAAAGATTCCGCTGTATATCGGTTCCAGGCCAAATGCCGAACGGAATATCAAGCTCAATACAGTGGGTATTTCCGAAAGGTGGAACGATATGATCAATATCGCCATCAGTATATATGCCCCCGCCATAAACGGTACCACATATTCGGCCACTTTACCTATTCTTTTCACCCCTCCAAAAATGATCAGACCTAGTAAGATGGTTACAATAGCGCCTGAGATATGTACCGGTATGTCAAAGGCATTATAGCTGCTGGAAACGATGCTGTTGCTCTGTACGCCCGGAAGAAAAATCGCCGTGCTGAGAATAGTTGCTATGGCAAATAATACGGCATACCATTTCATCCTTAAACCTTTCTCGATGTAATAGGCAGGTCCACCACGATATTGTCCGTCGATTTCGCTTTTGTAGATCTGGCCGAGCGTGGCTTCCACAAAAGCGGACGAAGCGCCGAGAAAGGCAATGGCCCACATCCAGAATACAGCCCCAGGTCCGCCCATGGCGATGGCGGTGGCTACCCCCGCGATGTTCCCCGTGCCGACCCTTCCGGATATGGCAATGGAAAAAGCCTGAAAAGAACTGACACCCTTTTTCGAAGATTTTCCACCAAAAAGTAATCGTAGCATTTCGCCGATCTTCCTTACCTGGACCAGTTTGGTCACAATTGAAAAATAGATGCCCGCGCCTAGGCAAAGTACGATCAGCGCGTTGCTCCAAACAAGGTCATTTAAGTAGTTTATGGCGTTTTCCATATGGTTTTTGATAAAAATATGAACGATAATGGTTTGGGTGTCCAGTTTTAAACGCCCAATAATAGAAAAATAAAATAGAAGAGCCAAAAAACTGTCTATTTGTGTCGGTAAAGCTGTTGATTTCTGTAGATCTTGGTTTGTGCAATAATAAAAAAAACTTTTTTTGAACGTTTTTTAACGGATAATCATTGGAAATGATGTTTTAGATACCACTTTTACCTGTTCAACAGCTGTCATTTCGATGTTGTTTTCAAATCTGCTGATAGCGTGGCGATCAACAATCAATAAGCTCGCATGGGTTATTTGATAAGTTTGTTGATATTGTTTAGCTCTCCGAAAAGGACCAAAATATCATTCTCATGGAGCACTGTCGATGATTTGGCGATACCGGTAACTTCTTTTTTCTGTTCGGTAGTGCCATTGACCTTTTCAATACGCTGCCTGATGGTTGTCAGCACGATTACTTTATATTGATTGGTAAGGTCGGCTTCCCGTAAAGTTTTACCCACATATTTTTCAGGAACGACGGTCTCGACGATACTGTACTTATCGGATATTTTAAAGCTGTCGATAATATCGGTGTTGTCCAGACGCATGGCAAGCTTCTCGGCGGATTCCTTTTCGGGATGGATGTGCTCGTCGATCTGCATGGCCTCCAGTACCGTCTTCTGCAGATCAGATACCACGCGGCCGACAATGCGTTTGACGTTCAGTTGCTTCATTAATGCCGTGGCCAGCAGGGAGGCACCCTCGTCCTCGCCGATGGCGACGATCACTACGTCACTGTCCCTTAACGGCAGAGAGCTTACCGCGTCACGATCGGTGCAGTCCATGCACACGGTATGGGTGATCTTCTCGCGCAGATTTTCTACTTTGGACATGCTGTTGTCGACGCCGATAACCTCATGGCCCAATGCCGTCAGTCTAATGCTCAATGCTCTACCGAAGTTTCCCAGTCCTAAAACGATATATTTCATAAATCTGTTTTTTTAAATTTCCTGCAAAGACCCTGCTATATCAGTTAATGTTAGAACAGTACCTTCTCCTGCGGATAATGGTAATTTTTGAATCCTATATCTTTGACAATCGCGACCAATAAAGTGAGTGCACCGACCCTGCCCACAAACATGCTGATAGCTAACACGACTTTGCCCGCACTGCTCATTTCGGGAGTTATCCCGAGACTGAGACCTACCGTGCCATAGGCCGAAAAGGCTTCAAAGGCGATACTTTTGATTTCTTTCTCCCCATCGGTCAAACAGAGACCGAAAATAGATAGGCCGAGCCCGATAAGCGACAGGATGATCACGGCAGAGGATCTCCGCAGCGAGTCAGTTGAAATTTCTCTGCGGAAAATCTCCACTTTATCCTTACCCTTAACCAGGCTTACCATATTCAATATGGCCACCGCGAAAGTGGTTGTCTTGATACCACCCCCGGTGGAGGCCGGTGATGCGCCGATCCACATCAGCAGCATGATGATCATGACAGTAGGTGTAGCCAGCGCGCCAATATCGGTTGTGTTTAAACCTGCCGATCTCGGGGTTGACCCCAGAAAAAAAGCGGTAGTCAGTTTACCAAAAAAGCCATCGTGTTCGGCAAGGCTATTGTTATATTCCAGTATAAGGCAGCTAACGGTTCCGATAGCTAATAAAAAAAATGTTGTCCAGGCGACCAGCCGCGAATTAAAACTGATGACCCAGGCTTTATAGAGGTAAGGTTTGCCATGGTATATCCTGCAAAAGATATTGATGGTCCAGCGTTTGATAAAAGTAAAGGTATTGAACACGATGCCAAAACCCAGTCCGCCCAGTACAAACAAAAGGGCAATGGTGAACACTAAGGGGTAATTGAAACGGACCGCATCCTCATAGAGGCCCTGGGGCAGCGTGGAAAATCCGGCATTGCAAAAAGCGGATATCGCATGGAATACCGCGAAGAAAAAATGGCTCTGGTTGAGCTGATCTGATATTTCTCGTGTATGCATGTAAATCAGTACCGCGCCGATCGTTTCGAAAAAAAAGGTAACCGAAATAATTTTTAACAAGGTATTTACCACGGATCCCAATTTCTTCTCACTCAGCAGTTCAGTATACATCAATTGATTTTTATATGAAAATCCGCCGGAAAAAAAATAACCGAAAAAACCGGTAAAAGTCATAATACCCAGGCCGCCGAGCTGTACCAGAACAATCAATACCGTTTGGCCAAAGAGCGTGAAATCTGTTGATATATCGACTACGGAAAGTCCTGTAATGCATACGGCACTGGTAGCCATGAACAATGCATTGACAAAACTCAGTGGAGGACCGGTGGTTATCTTTGGCAGGAGCAGTAAAGCTGTGCCCAGAAATATCAGAAAGAGAAAGCTCAGGACGAATAATAGTGTGGGGTTGAAATAGAACCGATCAAAGAAAAGACTGCTCTTGGATATCTCTACCAGAAACACGCCGAATACCCCCATGTAAAGCCACTCTGCCTGCCTGAAAAAGGAATCGGGCGATATGGGAGCAATAAGTCGCTCCATAACAACAAAACAAAAATAGATGCATAACAGCAATTCCGCGTATTTAAAGGCAAAGTCATCGGATCGGGAAGTAAAACGAACGATTGTTTTTGCCAGCGTTAATATGCCGAAGGCATAAAAAACGCCTACGATAACATGATCGAAAAAAAGTGAAACGGTTATATCCGAATTATAACCAATATGTGCCAGAATAAACAGGGAACATACCAAACTGGTGTAAAGTATGCCTGAGTCAACAATCTTTAACCCTCGAATAAATCGTCGGTCTTTAAGTAGGTTCATGCAAGAGCATTCAATTTATATGGCACAAACATAGGCTTTCTCCTGTATTTATAAAAGCGGTGGGGGTATTTTGCTATTTGTTTTTTTCAGGATGCTTCCTGTCATCGCTAAAATACAATCAGCGCAGGAAACAGATTGTTGGTAAGTTGTTGTTTTATCCCATAGATGCTTTGGAAGAAATTTTTAGTTTTGAATAAATCTCTTATCACAAAGTTAAAAACAATTGTTATGGAAGACTTAGAGTTCAAAGAAGTTCAACAGCATTGGGATAAATTTTTATCCTCGGCAATGGATTGGGCACCGCGTATACTGACGGCGATTGTCTCCGCCCTATTGATTTATTTGATAGGCTCATGGTTGATACGGATAATTAGACGCGTAACTGAAAAGGCCTTTAAAAGACGTCAAATGGAGGTTTCACTGCAGCGATTCCTGATTAATCTCATTACCTGGGTACTTAATATCCTCCTCTTTATTGTAGTTGTAACGCAATTGGGCGTCCAAACCTCTGCTTTTGTCGCTATTATCGGAGCCGCGGGCTTGGCTATTGGTCTGGCTTTGCAGGGATCATTGGCCAACTTTGCGGGAGGCATATTGATTCTGCTGTTGAAGCCTTTTCGTGTAGGCGATTTTATTACGTCCGAATCCGGTGTTTCCGGGACGGTGCAGGAAATAGATATCTTTAATACAAAATTAACGACGCCACAGAATCAGCGGGTAGTTGTACCCAATGGCAACTTATCCAATAGTGGCATAACCAATTTTACACATATGGGCACCCGCCGCACTTGGTTTGATATCGGTGTTTCTTATGATACAGACCTTAAACAGGCAAAAGAGATTCTGCTGGACACCATCAAAAACAACGAATATGCCATGGAAAACCCGGCGCCACAGGTAGTCGTGACAGAACTAGGGGATAGTGCGATAAATTTGTCGGTACGGGTTACCGCTGCAAACGAAAATTTCTGGACGATGCATGAGCAGCTATTGATCGATTGCAAAGCCGCACTTGACAACGCGGGAATAGAAATTCCTTTTCCCCAAAGGGATATACATATCCGTGATGAAACGGAATAAAAATCCTTGTTAGCTTTTAATCTTGTTAGCTTTTAATAAGAAGTCGGCCGTCTATACGTCTGGCTTCTTATTATTAGATGAAAACAAATTATACCTACATTTGCAATTGGGAAATAATTTTAGACGGCATTATCGTGCGGAAACGGAAATCAGAAAGCTTTACCTGATTCTCCTGCCGGACTTACCATTAAAAAACCTCAATTATTATGAATAAAAATAATACAAATAGAAGAACATGGTTGGCCTTAGCGGGTATACTACTTTTTTTGTTAGCAATGTTTCTCTTAGCTTATTTGGCCAGCAGTCCTCCGCCACAGAATTGACGAAAGCTTTTTAAAGCGTATTTTGCCGAAAAAACAACATGCAGTACAGCGATGGTTAATCCTCGATGGATTTTAAATAATCTTCGATCCTGTTATTGCTTGGCACGCGCCTTTTCGTTTTTAAAAGTTTCGCTAAAAATGCCGTACCTTTCTGCGAAATTCCCATGATGAGACTAGGTCCGGTTGCTCGGTAATATTCATTTTCCTTTTCTACGAGTGTATGTCCATATTCTAATGTAATATAACCTTTTTGAGCAAGAAATTTGGCTACTGAGAGCACGTCATCACTGTTATAACCGTCGAGCATTATTGGACAACCGTGGGCGACATTTACTTTTTTGGCACACTTAAGCAATTTGATGATCAATCGGACTTGTCTTTCCATTAAAGATTCCCCCTAATTTTATCTGTATACCTAGTGCATATACTCTGTTTACCTGGTGCATATATTTTATATGATCTCTTTGTCGGACCCGCTTATCGTTCCTTTCTATTTGGAAAAAAGAACTATATATTATATTTGGGAACAGATTTTTAATCGTAATGTTTTGATTCAGCACCTGGGTGGTTTCCTCTCTATAGATCTACACGGCAGATCAACCAAAAGGTAAGTTAAGGATGAAGGGACCCAGTGTATTCAAATAAGGTCAAAAAGAAGGTAATAGGACTGTTGGTAAAGTTTCCTTGGTTTGGCAAAGTTTAACCCGATATTGATGGAAACAAAGCGCTGATTTTTACGCTAATTCTAATTGATTTCTAATGCAATATGATTTGAAATCAATGAAGTAGATGGTATCTTTACGGTAATTAATAGAATTTACCAACTAATAGAATTTAATTTATTATGGCCAAGAAAGACCAAGAACCCAAAGAAAATACCCCGCAAAAAAAATCGGGTAAAAGCGCGCTTGTAAAACAAGAACTGATGGATAGATCGGATAGTTTTTCCAAAAAGAAGACCAAAAGAAAGCATCCAGCTCCAAAGACAAGTAGAAATCCAAAAGGATTCTCATAGGACTCAAGCCAACGGGCCATAGACCTGGCTGACCTTCCCTTTTTTCGATGTTTTTCTGGTCAAGATCATCAGGAAAATCATTGAAGCGAGATTGCGTTGTCTTGTGGGATATTCCGAAAATTTAAATTTGTAATAATCCCCACTGAGAGTTAGACAGTCTGGGGTTGAGCTATCAAATTTGCTTCATTGACGATGTTGTCTTTTACGGCCTCAAAAAGTCGCGTACCTCCCTGGGAAAGCAGGGGTATGAGATATTGTTCGTTTCTCGTGATTTAGCCTTAATAAGTCATTGGTTTTTAAGTTTGCATAAGCACATTCAATTTATTTTTCGGTAAAACTTCCCTACTGTATTAAGGCATATACGATATCCTCGCAATCTGTAGTAAAGTCCCATCTCATCAAAAAGCTTACGTTAAAAAAATTGGCTTATCTGTTTTCCTTTATCATATGTAGGAAAAAAGAAAAAGTACTTCCGGTACCGTATTCACTCACGACGCTGATTTCGCCACCCTGTGCTTCGATAAATTCTTTGCTTATACTGAGCCCTAGGCCTGTGCCCTGCTTTTTGGTGCCGGGAATACGGAAGTAACGTTCAAATATTTTGCCGAGATATTGTGTCGGTATACCCTGGCCGTTATCTTTTACTGAAAACCTTACGATGTTGTCGCCCTTTTCAACAGTGATATGTATAGTGGAATGCTCATAGGAATACCGGATAGCATTTGATAGTAGATTGGTGAGTACCCAAGCGGTTTTTTCGCTGTCTGCCATAACCATGGAGGCGTCTTCATCCTGCTGGATTTCGAACCTGATCTGCTTTTGCTCGGCCGCAACCTTATTGGCATTCACTGCATAGTCTATCATCGGACGAATAGCTGAAGGCAGTACACTGATCTGTATGGAACCGCTTTCTACCTGGGTAATATTCAATAGTTCACCGGTAATCTTTAGCAATCGCTTGGTATCTTCTTTCATTCCACTTATAAGATCTTTCTGTTCGTCATTCAACGAGCCGATCTGTTCGTTTTCCAGCAGCTGTATGCCCATTTGTAGAGAGGCGATGGGGGTTTTGAACTCATGGGAAACGGTGCCCATAAAATTGGTTTTTGCCAGATCCAACTCTTTGAAAGGGGTAATGTTCTTAAGCAAAATAACCTGACCGATATGTTGTGCCTTATTTTCGCCGGTTGGAATGATCTTGATCTCCAATACCTCTTTTTCAAAATAGCTTTCTTTATTGTCGGCAAATATTTTCATCGGCGTATGAGAGGTGGAATTACTACTCAGGGGGTGGATCATGTCTTTAATGATGTCTCTCACTAAATCATTGACAACAGCCACATCCTGAATCTGCTTACCCACAAAATCTTCCTTTTTCAATCCGGTAATCTTAAGCGCTTCCGCATTGGCAAAAAGCACTTTGCGGTGTTCGTCTACACCGATTACGGGATCGTGCATGGTATCAATCAACGCCTCAATGCGCATTTTTGCTTTCAATATTTTTTCTAGTCGGCTTTCGGAGTATTCTTCAAGCTTCTTTGCCATCGTATTAAACGATTTTGCCAGTTCCCCGTATTCGTTGTGACCCTCGAAGTTAACCCTTTTTTTATAGTTCTGGTTGGCAATGGCCTTAATGCTGCTGGTCAGCTCTGCAATGGGATCCGCGATGTTTGCAGGAAGATTTACCAACAAAATAAAAGCGATAATAAAACAGAGTGTACCGCTTATGGATACGACGACAATAGCCTTTTGGGCAGTGGCGTCGGCAATATCGCTCTTTCGTTCGATAGCTTCCATGTTTAAGCGCATCAATTCTGTGATATCCTTTCTGATGCCGGAAGTCATAGCCGCATCTTCAGGATGCGACTTAAACGCTGAAAAATGCTGAAAGATCAATTCGGTAGCTTCCGCTTCTCCTCTTTCGGTCACGTTCTGACGCTGCCTATTTAAATTTTCTTCGAAAGTATCGAGCGCTACAGAATCGGTAGCGACGTTTTCCAAAGCCAATAGCATATTTTTTGCATATTGAAGCGTATTGTAGTTCGCTTTAAGAATGTTGTTCGTGTCTTTTTTAAGATCGGTGATATACCAGCTACTGATCAATGCGAGCAAGAGTATCATCAAAAAAAGCGACCCGACACCAAACGTTAATTTTGTTTTTATTTTCACTTTTTTAAGATTAAAATTGACAGATTACAAAATTGGAAGTACTCATGGTTTTGATTTAGAACAAAATCAGCTTTACTTTTTCTCTTGCGATGCTTCCTCAGGCAAGACTCCGGATTTATCTTTTGAAATACGTTGTCTTATCTTCTCTCTTTCCGTTTTCAACTTAATATCACCAGATCAATATTTTCTTTCGAAAGCTTATTTAAAAGTGTTCGAAACGTGTCTGTTGCCAATATAACCTTCGCTAAAGTAAGATGTGGTTTTCCTATGCAAACAGTAGTTATTTTCCGCGCTTCACATTGCTCCATGATGGCCCTAATGATACTCCTATTCTTTATTTTGATAATTTCGGCGCCCAGTTCCGTAGCCAGTTTGAAGTTATTGATTAAATGTCTTTGCTTATCCAAAGCTATTTTGTCTGCACTTTCTTTTGGCGTTTGTACATATAGCACGTACCATTTGCTATTGTAATAATTGGCTAACCGTGCTGATTTCCGGATAACGGTCCTGGATGTCTGTTCGTTACTTCCGATACAAGCTAAAAAACGCTCGTTTCTCACTGGATGGGTATGAATTACTTCGTTTTCTACCTTGCGCTTTACCTGTGAAGCAACTTCCTTCAGCGCAAGCTCACGTAATTGCAGGATATGCTCGCTCTTAAAAAAATTCTTTAAAGCGGCCGGTATCTTAGATGCTTCATAAATCTTACCTTCTTTTAATCTGCTGATAAGCTCATCTGCAGTAAGATCGATGTTAACCACTTCGTCGGCCTGTGCGACAACTCTATCGGGAATACGCTCTCGAACTTCCACGCCTGTGATGTTTTTGATAGCTTCATTTAGGCTTTCAATATGCTGTATGTTGACGGCGCTAATGACGTTTATACCGGTATCCAATATTTCCATTACATCCTGCCAACGCTTCTCATTTTTGCTTCCTTCTATATTTGTATGGGCTAATTCGTCAATAAGCACAACCTCGGGCTGATAATTGATGACAGCCTGCACGTCCAGCTCCTCAAGTTCTTTTCCTTTATAAAATAGTTTCCTTCTGGGAACAAGAGGCAAGCCCTCTATAAGTTCTTGTGTTTCTTTTCGGTGATGTGCTTCAATATAACCAATCTTTATATCAATGCCGTTTTTCAACAGGGAATGGGCTTCCTGCAACATACGGTATGTTTTGCCTACTCCTGCGCTCATACCGATGTACAGTTTGAACTTCCCCCTGCGGGATTTCCGTATCATCTCTAAAAAATGTTCGGCACTTCTTCTTTCGTCCATATTAATCAGAAATTTATGATGGATATTCCCGTTCGATTATCTCCATAGCAGTTCTGACCCCGTCTTCCTTTTCCAATGCCTGTTTAAGTATCCGGGCATTTTCATATAGGCTGTCTGCCTCCAAGAGTTCCTTGATACGGTTTACTAATTTCTTTTCTGTCAGTTTTTTGAGAGGTAGCGGATAGAGTGCCACACCCTTTTGGTAAGCAATTTTGCCCCAAAAAAACTGGTCGCCAAGTGGATGCAGGACAGGACAGGTCAAAAACGGCCTCCCTGCTTTGAGACAGGCCGCAACTGTCCCAATGCCGCCATGATGTACAACCGCTTTAACCAACGGAAACAACTTTTCGTAGGGTGCAGCGTCAATTAATTTGATGTTCCGGATGCCGTTGAGTTTTTCTGTGCTCGAAAGGCCCCAGCCTTTCACGACGATGATTCTGATGTTCAGTTGCTCACTCAAAACATTGATAAGTTTGGCGATATCCTGTCGATTGTCAAAGGGCATACTTCCAAATGTTATCAATAATGGAGGGTCACCGTTTGCAATAAAATCAACAATGTCCCGCTGTAGTTCAGAAGAAGAATCGTCCAGCCAAAAGCCGGTGAAAAAGCTGTTGTGTGGAAAATCGTCGGGCTTGTTCAATAACAATTCGCTTATACCATAAAGAGACATCAAAGCTGGTTTTTTAAATACTGCCTCAAGTCCTACCTTCCTTCTAAACTCCTGAATAGGCCTTATCCACATTTTCAATCCCAGATCAGTCAGTTTAAAGGTGAACCTGTTTAGAAAAGAAGGAAATGGCAATGCGCTGAAAACAGGATTGGGAAATGCCGACGTTGGCTGACCTGCGGGAATGACATCGGTCCTGATCATTTTTCCGGGAAACTGGTCCGCAAAACTGTCCGCCATCGTTTTGATATGGAACAATACTTTGTCGCTTTCCTTGGCCAAATGATAAAACTTGACCAATGCGTCCTGAAGCATCGGGTATACAAATTTTTTCAGGTGCTTTCGGACAAGGAATGGGTTTTTTCTGATCTTACTCCCTTCTTCCGAAATAAGCAATGTCTGAAAGTCAGCATCAACGGGAATAAAATCCAGCCCATAGGAAGCGATAAAGCTTTCAAAGTTCTTCGCCGTTGATAAAACGACTTCATGCCCTCGCTCTTTCAATGCCCTTCCAAGTACAGCATAAGGTTGCACATCGCCTCTTGTTCCCAATGTTAGTATGGCTATTTTCATTTTTTTTCTATTTATTCCATTGTTTTTTTATTTCGCTCAGCGGACCCTCGTAAGCCGAGCCAAACAGAACAGGCTCTCCTTGTCCATGTGCGGTAAATTCCATTGAACCCCTTTCCGTTGCGATTATAGAAGGTGCCATTCTTAATTTGATTTCATAATTACCGGTTGAGGGTTCCTACAAAGATAAAATAATAAAAAGACGGGGTTGCTATGTACCCCTTTGGCGTTAGAAATGAACAGCCAATGATGTTATCGCTATGGCATTGCTTTTTTTTGCCACGTCATCTGTGTTTATAAAAACAGCGTCTTTACTGTTTAGACGCTTTACTTCGGTACGCCATACCAGATTGGTCAAGATCTGATAGTCCACATTCAGCGAAGCTCCGAATGTCTGGAAACCATTTTCAGTTCCTGTAGCTATAATAACGCCGTTTCTATCATTATAATATTCTCCTCTTGCAGCAATGTTTACTTTTTCTGTAGGGAAATATTTAATAATCAGTACCGGCGTATACCAGACATTATAGTTGCTGCCACCTTTTTCCTTTTGTTGGGCTCCGATATCAAATCCGGCAATCAGAGCAAATTTGCCGTGCAGCTCAAACTGTCCGTAAAGATTATGGAAATAACGCATCCGACTTTCGTCATCCGGCATATCATTACCGATAAACGAACTGCTATTCAACGTTACCTTGTCGCTCGGACGGAAGGTCAACTGGTGTCCAAATGCCGGAGTGCTGTTCCCCTCAACTCTTTGTATACGCTGCCAGCTATTCAGCACCAGTACGGCCATATTCCATTTATCGTTTTGCGTGCGGTAAGACAGCTTAGCCCCGGTTTCAAAATAAGGTGAGTTATCCGCCAGCACACTTCGGGTTAAAGTAAAACAGTCTGTCCCTATGGCACTTTCAAAACCTATATGCGATGGCATAACCCCAGCATCTAACCATAAATCTCGCTTTTTAGACAACTTGACACCGATATTAGCTTCAAAAATATTTTTCAGAACCCCCTCTTCGGCGACGTAGTTGGAATTCATATATGTTCCTACCGCCAAAGCAAGATTGGTTCTCTGTTTTTCGGTTTGATAATTTGCTTTTATAAACCCAAGGTTCAAGTTCACCTCATTATTTCTGTGATGGCTATATACAAATCCTGGTCTTGTATTTGATCGCGGATTATTGAAATCCTGTTGATAATACATTTCTGCATACCCGCTGATTGTTAATGGTTCCTTTCCTGTGTTTTGAGCAAATACACAAGCTGTTGCTCCCAGCATTACCGCCGAGAGCATTATCATTGATTTCATTTCTTTATTGATTAATGTTATTTGCCGATTTGTGACATCGCTCAAATCTCAATTTTATTAAGTTTATCGAGTGCTAAGTTCAATTTCAGTACATTGATCCTTTCTGTACCGAACAGTCCTAAGAATGGTTTTTCTGTATTGGAAATAATCAGCTTTCGAATATTGCTCTCGGTAATGCCCCTTAATCCGGCAATACGCTTTGCCTGCACATTGGCTGCCTGTATGGAAATATGTGGGTCTAATCCGCTGCCACTTGCCGTTACTAGATCGGAGGGGATTTCAGATCTGTTCACTTCTGGGTTGTGCTTCAGAAAATGTTTGATACGTTCTTCGATTTCCTGTAGATACACAGGGTTTGAAGGGCCTAAATTACTTCCACCTGAACCTGTAGCATCATACTCAACTGCTGATGGACGGGACCAGAAGTATTTATCCTGAGTAAAACGCTGGCCCACATTCTCGTGGTAGGTCTTACCACTTTCTGTAATGGTTTGGCCTTCTCCCTGCCCGGGAGCCAACTGTGCCACTGCCCAGATGGCGGTGGTGTATACGCCGCACAAAAACACGAAGCAAACCAGCGTTAATCGAACGGCAGGAATGATATTTTTTTTCATTTTCGTCTTAATTTTTAAAAGAATACTGATATAATTAAATCAATCAATTTGATACTGATAAAAGGCACGATCACCCCGCCAACACCGTAAATAAATAAGTTTCTTCTAAGCAACGCACTTGCGCCAATGGGCTTGTATGCGACACCTCTGAGCGCCAGCGGAATCAACGCCGGAATGATAAGGGCGTTGAAAATAATTGCTGATAATATGGCGCTCTCCGGCGAATGTAAATGCATAACGTTCAATCCCTGTAAAGCGGGAATAGCTGTAATGAACAAGGCGGGAATGATTGCAAAGTATTTCGCGACATCATTGGCAATACTGAAGGTTGTCAACGTGCCCCTGGTCATCAGCAGTTGCTTTCCGATTTCCACTACCTCAATCAATTTGGTGGGATCGTTGTCGAGGTCTACCATATTACCGGCCTCTTTTGCAGCCTGTGTGCCGCTGTTCATAGCTACACCTACATCTGCCTGAGCGAGGGCGGGAGCATCATTGGTACCGTCCCCCATCATAGCCACTAGTCGGCCTTCTGCCTGCTCTTTCTTAATATAATTCATTTTATCTTCGGGCTTTGCTTCAGCTATAAAATCATCAACACCTGCTTTTTCCGCAATGTACTTAGCCGTTAACGGATTGTCACCGGTGACCATTACGGTTTTTATACCCATTTTTCGAAGGCGTTCAAATCGTTCATGTATGCCAGGTTTGATAACGTCCTGAAGCTCAATGACACCCAAAGCAATTTCGTTCTCTGTAACGACTAAGGGTGTGCCCCCGTTCTGGGAGATAAGCTTAGCGCTTTCTTCAACTTTCGCGGGAAAGCTGTTCCCTGCTTGTACAATAAGATTCTTAATCGAGTCAGTCGCGCCTTTACGGATCCTAACATTTTCATAATCAATGCCCGAAGTGCGGGTTTCAGCCGTAAAATTGACGAAGTTGACTTGAGATAATGGTAAACTAAGTGTTTGGTGATCTCGTTTGTAATAAAGCTCGTTTTCATCCAATGTTACCTTTACTGATTTTAACTCTTTGGATAGCGCTATAATAGATTTACCTTCAGGTGTTTCGTCAGCTATAGCGCTTAATACGGCTGCTTTGATCAATTGTTCATCGCTATTGCCATTAACGGGATAAAAATTAGTCGCTTTACGGTTTCCGATGGTGATCGTTCCTGTTTTATCCAATAAGAGGACGTCTATATCACCCGCCGTTTCCACGGCTTTACCACTTTTGGTGATGACATTTGCGCTCAAGGCTCTGTCCATACCCGCAATACCTATGGCCGATAATAGCCCACCGATTGTGGTTGGAATCAGACAGACAAAAAGTGAAATGAAGGAGGCGATGGTAATACTTACATTTGCATAGTCCGCAAACGGTTTAAGGGTTACGGTTACGATAATGAAAACAAGTGTGAATCCAGCTAGTAATATAGTCAATGCAATTTCATTAGGCGTTTTTTTACGACTCGCACCTTCTACCAAAGCAATCATCTTATCCAGAAAACTTTCTCCGGGAGTGGTGCTGACTTTTACGACAATTCTGTCGGAAAGTACTTTCGTGCCTCCGGTTACAGAACTCTTATCGCCTCCGGCTTCGCGGATGACAGGCGCCGATTCACCTGTGATGGCACTTTCATCTATGGTAGCCAGGCCTTCAATGATTTCGCCATCGGAGGGAATGACATCCCCGGCCTCGCATATAAAAATATCACCTTTTTTTAAGTTTGATGATGATATGATCTGGCCATTGTCTAGCTTGGCCGGAGTTTCCTCTCTGGTCTCCCGCAAACTGTCTGCCTGAGCTTTGCCCCTAGCTTCGGCAATAGCCTCCGCAAAATTGGCAAATAGGAGAGTGAGTAACAAAATAATGAATACCGTAAAGTTATAACCGAAAGTGCCCTGTGATGTTTCGCAAGTCAGTGTCCATAAACATACGGCAAGCATAATGAATGTTCCAATCTCAACGGTAAACATCACCGGATTACGGAACATGATTTTAGGGTGTAGTTTTACGAAAGATTGTTTCAGTGCGCGTGGCACCATATCAGGCTGAAACAGTGATATATTATTTTTCATTTCAAAAGTTGATTTAAATTTTATTTCATTGAAATATATTCGGCAATAGGTCCTAAAGTCAAAGCGGGAAAGAAAGCCAACGCAGCAACAATCACAATTATCGCAAAGGTCATCAATCCAAAGGTGGCGGTATCGGTCTTCAACGTACCGGCACTTTCCGGGATATACTTCTTTTGTGCCAATAAGCCAGCTATTGCGACCGGCCCAATAATTGGTATATACCTACATATGAACATAGTTATACCACATAGTATATTCCAAAAAGGTGTATCGTCTCCCAGACCTTCAAATCCACTGCCATTGTTTGCGGCGGAAGAACACATCTCATAGAGCATTTCACTGAAGCCATGGTATCCGGGATTATTGAGCCATTCTGCATAAGCTTCAGGATTTTCCGCATACAGATAGCTTGCTAGGGCAGTTCCACCTAAAATCATTAACGGATGCAGTAACGCGACAATCATGGCGATTTTCATCTCTTTGGCTTCTACTTTCTTTCCCAGAAATTCAGGTGTACGTCCAACCATCAATCCGCTTATAAATACCGACAGAATGATGAATACATAGAAATTTAAAAATCCGACACCAACACCACCATAAAAACTGTTGATCATCATTCCTAACATGGTGAACATGCCGGAAAGTGGTGTCAGGCTATCATGCATAGCATTTACGGAACCATTGCTGGTAGTTGTAGTATTTATTGCCCAATAAGCGGAGGCTGCTGGGCCAAATCGTACTTCTTTTCCTTCCATACTTCCCAATGGCTGTTGGATGCCGAGGGCTTCGATGTCGGAATTTCCCTGCATTTCCAGTGCAACAGTGGGCACAAGCAAACAAAAGACGCCTACGGTCATTACACCGTAGATTACCCAAGCTAGTTTTCTACGCTTCAGTAAATGACCCATGGCAAAAACCATTGCGATGGGAATGAGGAATATGAAAATAGTCTCTATTATATTAGTAAAGTAGTTTGGGTTTTCCATCGGATTGGTAGAATTTGGGCCGTAAAAGCCACCACCGTTAGTGCCCAATTGTTTGATGGAAATAAAGGCTGCCACCGGCCCTCTACTAATTTGTTGCTCTACCCCTTCTAAAGTGGTGACGGTAACTTTGCCTTCAAAAGTCATTGGAGTGCCATTAAATACTAATAGAACCGTACCAATGAAGGCTATGGGTAGGAGTATACGTGTACAGGAGCGTACGAAATAACTGTAGAAATTACCTAAAGTTGAAGTGTTACGTGCTTTCATCGCATGAAATACCACGGCACAAATGGCAATACCGGTTGCGGCACTGATAAATTGCCAAAGCATCAGTGTCAACTGACCGATATAGGACAGCCCTGTTTCGCCGGAATAGTGTTGCAGGTTGGTGTTGGATACAAAGCTGGTGGCAGTGTTGAATGCCAGGTCTGCCGACATGGAAGGGTTACCATCTGGATTGAGTGGTAGCCAGCTCATATTTGTCAAGACAAACATGGATGCCAAAAACCAAATGGCATTGATCGTCAACAGAGCAGTTAGGTGTTGTTTCCAGTGCATTTCTTTGGTTTCATCGATTCCGCTGAGCCGAAAAAACAGTTTGTCCAGCGGATTAATCAGCTTGTCAAGCCAAGTCTTTTCGTGGTTAAAAACTCGGCCAATATATCGTCCCAGCGGAATGGCAAGAATAACCACCGAGACATACATGAATATAATTCCTAAAATTTCTGTATTCATATCCTCTTGATAAATAATTTTTTGATGCGTTAATCATCGCAAGATGAATTCCGCAAATGTGTAAGGCATGACTTTCGCCAGATTTAGATAATGCTATTTTTGATAATAGCTAAGTAGATTATCGCAGTAAAGAAAAGTATCCAAAAAATTATGGCAAACCATTCATTTAACTTTAATCTGTTTCTCATTTTCTGTCTTTGATCGAGCCGTAGGTCAAAACTTTTCCGGGTTAAGGAGTACATAACAGATATACGCGAATACTCCTATGGCAATGATGAATAATATGGTCATATAATTTTTACTATTAGAGGCACCACATGTTTACATTTTGCTTTTTATTACAGGGGAGTTTTAATTTTTCAAGAATAGTCTTGATATATCCCTTGCACAACTCCATCGGTAATAAATCCATATGCCCTTTCAGGTTTGTAGAGCTTTCTTTAAGTGATAAGTAGGTCTCGGATTCGTTGATCTGCGAAATATTGTTTAGTCGTTTTCTGGATCCGGAAACCCATTTCTGGATAATTTTTGTTTTCATTTTAAATATTGTCAAAAAAATCAATTGATTTGAAAAAAAGGGCATAACAGGCTAAGCCAGTTACTATTAATATTGTTATCATGTTGTTTGGTTCTATTATTTTGTTAGTAAAATTGTGTTATTAAAGCACCAAAAGCTATTACAATTGCTAATAGCAACAGTATTAAATGATAAGTTTTCAACCAAGAGGGGAAAGATGTTAATCTTCTGGCTGGTCCATATTTGAAGTTACTCTTTATCATAGCATTATTTTTTTTACTGACGACTAAGCCAAACAATGTTCCAGTTGATCAGAGTTGTTTTTAATAATTTGATATTGAGTTGATTATCTGTTTTTTGGGTGAACTTGAACAGTTGTACGTCGCTATCAAAATGAGAAGGTTTTCTCAAAATGAGTATGCAGGTTATCTTGCAGGTGCTTTTATTAAACCGAAGAAAAGGTAGCATTTGATATCTGCTTATGTAGCCTTAGGATAAAAGGCCTTTGCTCATCTATACAAATGTCTGTAGGCTTGATAACAGAAAGGAGTAGGCAATGGAATTTAGATAGATTTGCAGCTAACCGTTGATCTTTTGTATCTGCTGATACAGGCGGTCAACATCTTTTTTTTGGAATAATCCGGTACCCTCTGCCATTGTTGTAGCAGAGCCGCAAGCAACACCCATGCGGAGCATATCAGCGGATGTACCACCATTCGCCAAAATAGCAACCATACCTGCAACCATACTGTCACCTGCTCCGACGGTACTGCGCTTTTTTACCACCGGTGCGGAAACCTGAATTTTTGCTGTTTCAGTGTATAGTACGGCACCTTGGGCTCCAAGTGAAACGACAATCATTTCCGTCCTTCCATCAGCAATAATTTTCCGTGTAGCCTCATCGACGGAAGTTTCATCGAGCTCATCTATTCCTGAGAAGGCGGCCAGTTCCCCGATATTGGGCTTTATTAAGAACACACCCTCTGCCAAGCCTTCTTTTAGTGCTTCGCCAGAGCTGTCCAGAATTACCTTACTTCCCTTGGATTTGCATAAGCGGATAAGTTTCCTTAAAAAAGAAGGGGCAACGCCGGGAGGGAGGCTGCCGCTAATGACCACAAGTTCCGGAAATTCATTTATTTCATGGATGGTGCTTATAATGTGTTGTTGTTCTTCTACCGATATCTTATCTCCGGGAAAACCAAACCGGTATTGTTGATTGTTTGTAGTGTCTACTACAATAAAATTCTCTCTGGTCTCGCCACCGATCGATAGCGGCATTACATGGAGCTGTTCTTGTTCTAACAGCTCTACCAGTAGGTGGCCTGTCTTTCCCCCGTAAAGGAAAAGTGTTTCCGATGCCGTTCCCAAACGTTTCAGCGCTCGGGATACATTTATTCCTCCTCCTCCCGGTTCGTATTTTGGTGGGTCGCAACGAAGCTTCTTTTCGGCAATTATTCCTTTCACGGCGCTGCTTTTATCAACAGCTGGGTTCAGTGTAATGGTCAATACGGTCTTTTTCATTTATAAATCAATGTTTTAGTTATAAACGGAAATTATTTAACCTTGATGCTATATTCATCAATCTTACGGTATAGTGTCGCTATACCAATTTCGAGCAAACGTGCTGCTTCGGCTTTATTGCCATCGGTATGTTGAAGCACCCGTTGTATATGCATTTTTTCTACACTTGCCATGGACGAAGCCGATAGCGGAGACGTAGGAGATTTGATATGAATGTCAGCCGGAAGAAGATCAATATCCAAAGTGTCCTTGTCTGCCAGAATTGCACTTCTTTCGATGACGTTTTTTAGCTCCCGTATATTACCCTTCCAACTGCAATTCTCTAATGTCGCAAGGTAGTCATCAGTTAACGTAAAAGACTTACGGTTTGTTTTGATAGCAAACAGCTGTGCATAATGAAAAGCTAGAAGTTTAATGTCACTTTTCCTTTCCCTTAATGCCGGAAGGTCAATAGTAAAAACTGAAAGCCTGTAGAATAAGTCGCTACGGAAATGCCCCGCATTTATTTCTTCTTCAAGATTTCTATTGGTAGCTGCAATAATGCGTACATTTACTTTTGTTGGCTTCACGTCGCCCACCTTTAAAAACTCGCCAATTTCCAGCACACGTAGTATTTTTGCTTGAAGTTCTAAGGCCATTTCACCAATTTCATCCAGGAAAATTGTTCCTTTGTTCGCCTCTTCAAAAAGACCTTTCTGATCTTTCATTGCTCCGGTAAATGCTCCTGCTTTGTGTCCGAATAGCTCGTTCTCCAATAACTCCCTGCTGAATGCCGAACAGTTTATAGCCAGGAAATTTTGATTGTTTCGACTACTGGCCTGATGTATCGCCTGAGCAAAAATTTCTTTACCTGTTCCCGTTTCCCCTGTTAGAAGTACAGTAGTGTCCGTATCGGCAACTTTTTTAGCCAATTCGATAGCTTTTGTAATCGCCTTTGATTTTCCTATAATTTTGGAGAAGGAATGCTTATCTCCAAGTTGTTTTTCCAACTGTTGCACTCTTTTGTTGAGTGATACTTTTTCGCTGGCTTTGTACAGAAGGGGGATAATTTTGTTGTTGTCATCTCCTTTGGTAATGTAGTCAAAGGCCCCGTTCTTGATAGCTTGTACACTGTCAGGAATATTTCCGTAAGCTGTGAGCAGTATTATTTCGATTACCGGAAATTTCTCCTTAATGGTTTTGGCGGCATTCAGACCATTTCCGTCAGGTAATTTGACGTCACAAATCACAATATCGATATCAGACAGCTCTAGGCGCTTCAGACCGGATTTAATGTCTGATGTCTGTGAAACTTCAAAACCCTCAAAACTAATTATTTTAGCAAGTAACTTACGAAGTTTTTCTTCGTCATCTATGATAAGTACCTTAATCAAAACTGAAAAATTAAATACAAATGCAAAAATAATTCTTTTTAGTGCCGGATTGCACAATTCAACCATTAAACTTTACTGATATTTGTTAATTTATTTAGTGTACCTATCTACCTGCCAATCCAGCTTGAAATAACAGGCCTCTGGAAAATATATCTTCGAAAGTCAATAATAGGGGAGCTATAATAATAGGCATATTCTGTTCAATTTTTAGTAATTTGCTATAGTTTAAAATATTCTCAAAATCTCTTTCATAAATCTTTAACCACTCCCCAACAAGTTGTCAAATAGGGCAAAAACTTCCGAGCAATTTTGACTGAAATTAAAGTCAAAGACATGAAAAATAACGCAAAAAGTAAGACAGTTAGAAAACCAGATTTCCCAAAAAATCTGAAACCGATCATTAAGCCTACAAAAAATCCAAGAAAACAAATAAGGCAATTGTTACGCTCTTTTATTCCACTCCATCCCCAACAGGAAATTAGCGATAGTTATCAGCAGTTTCCCAATTAGATCAGAGGTAAAATCAGGATAAAAAAGTAATTCAATAACCGGAGTTTAGACTACGTTCGGGCAGGTGAGTTACAACCAACGAGGGTCGGCAGCAAAGATGTATTTTTGCATGCAAAAACCTCTTTGCCGTCCTTGAGGCCGATGACTTTTGCTCGGAACTCGCAAAGTCTGAACTTCTATTAGGTGTATGATATGCCCAGGAGAAAAAGTCGCTATCCAGATGATCTATTAAACCACAATATCATCATCAGGGTAAATACAGAAACATTTCGTAAGCTCGAAAAGCTGCAAAAGGAAAGTGACTGTTCGTCTATAGCAGAAGTGGTAAGAAAAATCCTTGCCAACCGGAGAATCACTTACCTGCATAGGGACATTTCCATGAACGGCCCAATGGAAGAACTTGCGTTGATCCGTAAAGAGATCAAGGCGATAGGCATCAATATTAACCAACAGACCCACCGCTTCCATATAAGCCAGAGCAATGGAGAACGTGCTTTCCATGCCCTGAAAACTGCTAATGTCTATAAGCAGTTAGATCCAAAAATAGATCGCCTGTTAGAAGTCGTTTCAAAGCTTGCTGAAAAATGGTTGCAAAGATCATAATAGGAAAAAACATTCGGGGAATCCTGCATTATAATGAGCAAAAAGTGTCAGAAGGCAACGCTACGCTCATTATGGCCAGCGGCTTTGCCGCTGATATCGGAAAACTGAATTTCCACAATAAGCTCCAGCGGTTTGAGCACCTGACCAGTCTCAAACCCAGTGTAGAAACGAACGCACTCCACATTTCTCTGAACTTCCATGCCAGCGAAAAGTTGGACGACACCAAGATGCAGCAGATTGCCGCAGCTTACATGGAGCGTATCGGGTTTGGCGAGCAGCCCTTTCTTGTCTACCGACACAGCGATGTTTCGCACCAGCACTTCCATATTGCAACCGTCAACATCAAACGGGATGGCACTCCTATCAATCTTCACAATATAGCTAAGATAGAATCCGAACAAGCTAGAAAGGCCATAGAAGAAACGTTCGGACTGATTCGTGCCGAAAGTAAAAAATACAGGGTAGATCCATCCATTAAAGCCATCGATCCGGAAAAGGTGAAATATGGTCATCTTCCAAGCAAAAGAGCGATCAGTAATGTAGTTACAGAGGTAAAGAACAATTACAGGTTCACCTCACTCGCTGAATTTAACGCAGTACTTAGACAGTTCAATGTAACAGCAGATCGAGGACACGAGGATAGCGAAATGTTCAGGAAAAAAGGATTGCTCTACTCGTTATTGGATCATCAGGGCAATAAAATCGGTGTACCAATTAAGGCAAGCAGTTTTTACGACAAGCCTATTTTAAGCAGGCTGGAAAAGAAGTTTGAGAAGAATGCCGAAAACAGAAAAGTCCATCGGGGCGATCTTAAAAAGCGCATTGATCAGGTGCTGAATAAGTACGAACGGCTTACCAAACAAACCTTACTTTCAGAACTTCAAAAAAAAGGAATAGCCTTAGTGTTCCGTGAAAATGGAGAGGGGTTTATCTACGGTATTACCTTCGTTGACCATCTTCGCAAAACGGTTTTTAACGGTAGTAGTCTTGGCAAGAGCTATAGTGCAAAAGCAATCAAGGAACTTTTAAACGATTCCGACAGGATAAGAACTTATCTGAAATCACCTTCGACAGCTACAGGTTACCTAAAACTTACGCAGCAGAAAAAATACCGTTCCAATACCGAAAAAACACCTGCACCATCACACTCAATATCCTCAACAAAAGAGCTACTGATAGCACTACTTACCCCTGAACACCCGGACTTTAATCCACATTTCAAGCAGAAAAAAAGAAAACGTAAAGGCAAGCCAAGACATTTATGAATACAGGAGAAGACATACAGGGACTTCGTAAAATCGTAGATTTTACACGGCTCATCAGCATTTTCATTTTAGCGATACATTTCTATCTCACTTGCTATAGAGCATTCGAGCAATGGGGATGGACAGCAGAAATAACCGACCGGATCATAGGGGTTATTACAAAAACAGGACTGTATTCAGGAATTACTTTACCCAAGCTCGCAGCATTGGGACTGCTCTTCATATTCCTACTTGGTATAAAAGGGAAAAAAGATGAGAAAATGGAGATCAGAACTATTATCGCCTATCTGATTACCGGACTGATCCTATATTTTATCAGTATCCTTTGTTTTTATATCCCAACCAATGTTGAAATTATTGCAGCACTTTATATCATCATTACTACAGCGGGCTACCTATTAATCCTGACAGGCGGTACTTACCTTTCAAGACTTATAAAAGATAAGCTTAATAAGGATATTTTCAATATCGACAACGAAACCTTTCCTCAAGAAGAGCGATTTTTGGAAAACGAATTTTCAATTAATCTTCCCGCCAAATACCGTCTGAAGGATAAATTTAGGAACAGTTGGATCAACTTTATCAATCCTTTTCGGGGGCTGTTGGTGGCAGGTACTCCGGGAGCAGGAAAAAGTTACTTCGTTATCCGGCACATCATTGACCAACACATCAGGAAAGGTTTCAGCATGTTCATCTACGATTTCAAGTTTGATGACCTTACTAAGATAGCATATAACAAGCTTTTACAATACCATAATAATTATGCCGTCAAACCAACATTCTGGGTAATTGACTTTGATACAATCTACCACCGTTGCAATCCTTTAGATCCCATAAGTATGGAAGACATAACAGATGCGACCGAAGCAAGCCGTACCATTATGTTAGGATTAAACAGAACGTGGGCCACGAAAATTGGCGATTTTTTCGTCGAAAGTCCAATAAATTTTTTAACCTCGATTTTATGGTTTTTAAGGAAATATGAAAATGGCAGGTATTGTACGCTGCCCCATGCAATAGAATTAATGCAAGTGGATTATGACCCGCTTTTTGCGGTATTACAAACGGAAGAAGAGATTAAGGTATTGATTAATCCCTTCACGTCAGCCCTACAAATGAAAGCAAAAGAGCAACTTGAAGGACAGATCGCAAGTGCCAAAATTGGGTTGGCAAGGTTATCATCACCCAAAATGTACTATGTTTTGAGCGGTAACGATTTTACGTTAGATATAAACAATCCCAAAGAACCTAAGATCGTAGCTATGGGGAACAATCCCCAAAAGCTACAGACCTATGGAGCAGTTCTGTCTTTGTACATTAACAGGATGATCAAGCTCGTTAATAGAAAGAAACAGCAAAAATGCTCTCTCATCTTTGACGAATTTCCAACAGTTTATGTTGGAGGTTCAACGGGTGTAGACTCACTTTTGGCTACTTCTAGAAGCAATTTTGTGGCAACCACATTGGCGGTTCAAAATTACGAACAGTTAAAGAAAGATTATGGTGGGGAACAGGCCGACGTTATTACGAGTATAGTGGGCAATATCATTAGTGGTCAGGTTACCGGAAACACAGCCAAGAAGCTATCCGAGATTTTCGGCAAAATAGTTCAGGATCGGGAAAGCTTAAGCATAAACAGCAGTGATACATCCATATCGAAATCTACCCAGCTAGACTTCGCCATCCCTGCTTCCAAGATCGCAACGCTATCTTCCGGTGAGTTCGTTGGAGTAGTTTCTGATACCCCAGATAGTAAAATACCTCAAAAAATCTTCCATGCAGAAATACAGAACGACCATGAGGCAATTAAGGAAGAAGAATCGAGATTCAAAGATCTGCCTATGGTGGCGCAGGTTACGAATGAAGATATCCAGGCAAATTACATGAACATAAAAGAGGATATAGAACGTCTCGTAAGAACAGAATTGGCTAAGATAACACAATCGTTACCTAAAGAACCAGATTCGGAAGAAAAGGAGAATGCGCCTTCAAAGAGCACGGATTCTGATACTTTATCACTTTAACAGCCTTCAATAACGAACTTATTAAATTGGGTGGTCATTTTTTACCACCCTAACCACCCACTTTACGTATAAAATAATTCTTTCTTAGCATTATAGATATTGAAGTTATGGAAGAATTACGCTCAAAACTATCAACTCTCAAAACAGCCGATATGAAAGCAATTAGTTTGCTCGAAGATCTTTTTGTACCAGTAAACTTTAAAAGAAATTTATTACTCTCATCCAACCTGACGGGCATTTCAGCAGCCAATCTTTACTATATCTCGAACGGTCTGGTCAAAGGGGTAATTTCAGGCCTCAAGAATGAATACTGTTTATGGATTATCAATCAGGGCTTTATAGTTCCGGGTAGCGGTTTTCTCACAGGAATTGAAACGAACGAAAACATAGAAGTTTTAGCCGAAACTAGAGGTTATTCCCTAAACCTTCTTCGAGCAGATACCATTGCCCGCAATAATATCAATATGTACCGTATGCTTTTAGAAATTTATGAAGAGACTTTATTGGAAGGTAGAAAAAGAGAGATTATGCTACGGATGAAAAAAGCTGCTGACCGCTACAAATATTTTCATAAAAATTACCCCACGCTAAGCAATAGGCTAACCCTTGAACAGCAAGCAGAATATCTACACATTGATCGCAAATATTTCTACAACATAAGAAATTAATTTGAGGCCGCTATTCCCTTTCTTTTCTTGAAAAACAGCAATAATAGGTTTGTAATGATCGTTTTTGTCAGAATTCTGACACCCTTTATGTCAGAATTCTGACATCAGATATGTCGGATTTATGGAAAAAGTTTTCAGAATTTACTACCTAAAATATATTGTTGTCTCCTTAATTTTATCACACTATATCACACATATAAAATTATGAAGGCAGTTATTTCATATTCGAAGAGCATATTTATACATCTTTGGCACACTGTACAAAATTTTTGGAACGTCGCTCGCTCTTGGGACTGGAAGGAGATTTTTTCCGTAGCAGTAGTAATGTTGACAATCTTACTATTTTCTTACACCGCAGTAAGTAAACTACTAGACCATGAAAGATTCGTGTTCCAAATGCGTTTGGCTCCAGTCCCACTGATGAAGACTGTGGCACCTTTTGTAGGATGGATTCTTCCGTTTATTGAATTGGCAGTAGCATTTATTCTCTATAAGGAAAAAACCCGATACCTAGGATTTATCGCCTCACTAATATTAATGATTCTTTTTGAAATTTATATCAGTTGGATGAAGATTGTCTCAATAACAACAGGTGTCGATTTACCTTGCACGTGCGGAGGTATCATATCCCAGATGGGTTGGGGACAACATCTAATCTTCAATGCAGTTTATATTATCCTTTTGGCTCTAGCAATATATTGGCACAAAAAGGAACCGCTTGGAAATGATAGATTTAAGCTAACAAATATTTATGAGAAACCATAATTCAAACTGTTTTACTTAATAAAATCCATAGGCCATGAAAAAGCTAAGTTTGAAATCAAAAATTCTTTTAGGCGCATTGCTTCTTGGAAGCGGGGGAGCAACAGCAAACGCCATAAACGGTAAAGTCGTTTTTCAGGAAACAACATACAACTGGACACATTTTAACACAGACGGTAGTCCAAGTGGATTATTTTTATTGGGCGCAACAATATCTAACGCAAGGACAACACTTGGATGTCCAGGGTTAACAAACATTGTTTGTGCATCGGGTGAAAGAGTCTCTGGGTCAGGGCCAATGATAGCTACAATCTATTACGAATAACATCACAATTCATATATTTTTTAACTCCTTAAATTTAATGCTATGAAAAAGCAAAGTTTAAAATCAAAAATCCTGTTGACAACATTTCTATTAGGTAGTGGTATCGCAGGTGCAACTGAAATCGTCAATCATTTTACCAGTTCAACACAGCAACAGTACAGTTGGCAGCAGGTGGATAGGCAAGGCAATAACATTGGGTTGCCTTTCAATGATACAGTTTCAGGTGCTCAAAGTAGAACTGGGTGTAGTGGTGATGAAGAGACATGTGCAACAGGGACATCCGGTACTTTGCCTCCAGTTACTATACAATACAATGATTAGCTACTATAAATTGTATTGTATAGTAACACCAAATGGATGAATAATTTCATCCATTTGTTGTTAGGTTGTTATTTGTCGCTAATTACTAATATGGGATATGGTTTGATTTTTTTATTAAAAGAAAAGCCTAAATTCTCCAAACGTTTCATAATAATTTCTAAATCTATCCCATTTTTACCGATATCTATACCTAGATCCTGACTGAAGTCTATCTCAAGATCGAAATAATATGGATAATCTGATTCATCAACTATAGGTTCATTCAAATTTTTAAAACTTCCCATTAGGAATTTAGCTAGATCTTTTGTCGTGATATTTTCAGCAATTAATTTTGGATATTCAATTCTAATTGGTGAATAGGTGTGTTTTTCAGGCATCTTAGATCTCATTTTTTTTAGCTTTGAAGCATTGCCTTTCAGAACGATGCACTGAATCTTTTTTTCGACAATCTCTGTTTTATAACCAAAAAATCTATCCAAATCTTGAAACATATAAGTGACAAAAAGACTATCTTGTATTCTTTCTGGAAGTACCAATTCATAACAAAAGAGATTATCTCTTGACCACAATTCATGGTTTTCATATTTCGAATTCAAGAGTAATTTATTATTGTTCTTTAAAGGTCCTAAAAGCCTTAGACTATCTTTTACATCTGCTTGTATGAGATAAGGCTTATAATTGGGTTGAAATAAACTATATGCATTCCAATAAAGAGTAATAATGCGATTGTTAAATGCAAAGAAACGGTTTACTTTATGATCCTTATAGTCCACTAATACTCCACTGTTGATTTCAGGTATCATTGGAGTGATTATGGAACGGTACTTATACATTTGGTCACCCAAATGGAAAGGCTGCAAAAAATCAAAATTCAGATTATCTTTTTTTTCCTGAAGATCGGGTGGAATGTCCTGATTTGCTAAAAAGTAACTAATGTTGCCTTTACTTATGTGTTCACCTCCTGTTATTGCTTTAATTACTCCTATAGAGTCAATCCAAATATTGTGAGGTAAATACCTATGTTTAAAATATTGGCTAAAGGTAGTGTCATTTGAAACAATCAAAGACGATTTGTTATTAATGTCTATGTTGGAAGGTGAAGACAGAAATCTTTGAACCTCTGAAGAATCTTGGTAGGTTATTGCTAGTGAACTAAAATTTTCTGAAAAATTTATTTTTAAAGAATCTATTTTTTTTAACTCACTTATGCAAGGTTTACACCAAGTTGCCCAAAAATCTATTATTAATAGTCCTTTTTCATATAGATTTTTTATTTTCAGGTTCTTATGATTCTTTCCTATGGTATTCCCTATTGTTAGATTGGGAATTGTGTCCCCAACTTTCAATTCCCTGATGTCGGAACTTAAGGACTGTCCGAGTACATTAGAACAAGATATACTCAGGACAAGAGATATAAAAACACTCTGCTTTTTAAACATGTCTCTTCAGTTGAAATTATAATTCAGTATCCTGAATTTTGAAATAAATTTGGGTTATATGTGATTTCATCTTGCGGAATTGGCAGTCTAGTACTTATCCCTGAACGCCAAGATGATTTATATTTCTCCATAAAATTATCTAGTGTCCCTGAACGCTTTAAGTCCATAAAACGATGACCCCATTCTCCAAAGAGTTCCAATTTTCTCTCATTTTTTATTACTGTTTGGATTTCAGTTATGTTATTATCAAAGGATAGAGGATTTAATCCCGCACGATATCTTATAGAGTTTATATCTTCAATAGCCCCATCGACATTGTTTAAATTTGACCGTGCCTCCGCTCGAATAAGATATATTTCACCCAAACGTAATACCATCAAATATTCAGGCTGACTAGTGTTATTTGTATTGTTCTTGTATTTATTAGGATAATAATAGATGATTTCTATCCCAGTACTTTCAGTTACAGTATTAGACGCTAACCAATCTCTCTTCCTTAAATCATTATCTTCAAAATCATTATAAAGGGACATCGAAATAGGGTAGTTTGGTATTGAAGTTGGGTTTGGGGGAATTAGATTTGTAATAAAAGGAACAAAGCCATTTTGTGTCCATAACTGAAGTATCGCTTCGTCACTACCCGCATAAAATACACTTGACGCATCAGAAAGAAAATACGAATCTGAACTTATAATAGATGATGCCTCCTTTTCTGCTGCTTCCCAATCCTCTTTGTAAAGATATATTCTCGCAAGTAAAGCTATGGCAGCCCACTTGTTCGCTCTAACCTTTCCAGTTCCTTGGTATCCATTCTGTAAACCATTTTTGGCATCGTTTAAATCGGATATTATCTGATCATACACAGAAGAAGAGTCTGCCTGAGATGCTAGTCTATTTTGGTTAACGTCAGTGCTAAGAATTAGGGGGACATTGTCATATAGATTTTGTAAATAGAAATATGAATATCCTCTAAGGAATTTTGCCTCGCACGATAAAAGATTCTTAGTTGTTTCTGTTAATCCATTGCTTGACGACACTTTTTCTATTATGTTATTACATGAATAAATTACCTCATAAAAGCGAGTCCAGATATTTTTATTAGTTGCGTTGTCTATAGAAACGGTACTTTGAAAGAATTGTTGAGGGTCAGTTGCTGAAGTCGTTAACGAATATTCATCCGTATATAGACTTATATTGTTAATGTAAGCGCCACCGACAGATGCGGATACGCTTCCAAGATAAGCATAGGTATTGACCAACGCTGAAACTGCTGATAATGAATCATTGAAAACAGTTTCATCTATTAGTTGATTCTTGGGATTACCGACTTCAATTAACTTTGAACATCTCCAAGAAAGGATTCCAGCCATCAAAATGGTAATTGTAAATATATTTAAAGTTCTCATTTGATTATTTCTATAAGCTAAATTGGGCTCCAAAGATAATTGCTTTAACAGGCGGGATATTCCTGACAGAAGAGCTAATTGCACCAGACTCTGGGTCAACTATTGCTGAATTTTTATCCCAAAAAGTAAATAGATTCTGCATCTGCACGGATAACCTTATGCCTTTTGACTTGAGTGTTTTTTTTATTTTGTCTGAAAAGCTGTAGGAAAGTGAAATATTCTTTATTCTAAAATAGTATACATCGAATAAATTGGCAGTTGAAAAGTTATAGTAAAAATCAGGTAGATTGGAGCTTTTGGGAACCGAAACATTGTCTCCAATATTTGCCCACCTATCCAATACAAGAGAGTAGTTATTGTAAGCATAAGCACCGGGAGAGTATAAAAGTCCTCCCTCTAACATCTGCTTTGAGAATTGGCCAAAGACGTCAAGTTGGAAGTTTTTAAAGATAATACTGTTCCCAATACCTCCGTAAAACTCTGGTGATCGTTTGCCTCTTCTATGGTACCCATAAGGTACAGATGATGCCTGCCCGTATTCATCAGAATATTGACCTAACCCTGTATTTGGATCTACACCAATAAATTGGTAGCCATAAATTCGAGTAATATCATAACCTATTTCATGAGTGTTCCTATAACTACTGTTTTCTAAATCCGTAAAGCTTTCTAGCTTGTTTTTTGGTAATGTGATATTAAAAGTAGTTGACCATCTGAAATTTTTATTCTGAATGTTAACGGTATTAAGCTCAACCTCCAATCCTGAATTTTGAACTACAGCAGGTAAGTTTGCCTGATAACTACTGAATCCCGTTAATGTAGGAATTGGATAACCAACTAATTGATCATCACTCTCATTAAAATAATAGCCAGTTGAAATCAAAATTCTATCTTTAAATGCTCCAATTTCGAGTGCTGCTTCTAGTTTCTTAGTTGTTTCCCATTTAAAATCGTCATTTGCAATTCTTGAAGGCCTCAAACCTGAGATATCCTGATAAAAATTCCCTGAACTATAGGTAGAAAGATATTGATAATCAATTATCTGATCATTCCCTGTTTTGCCGTAGCTTACACGTAGTTTTCCATAGCTCAATACGCTTATATTATCCTTAATCCAATTTTCATTACTAAAAACCCAGGCAAGACCAACAGAACCAAAATTCCCAAAGCGATTGTTCGGACCAAATCGGCTACTCCCATCCCTACGTAATACGCCGTTGAAAATGTACTTCTCAAATAGATTGTATGTAATCCTACCGAATACAGAGGCGTACTTATAATCAGTGAAATTATTAGTTCTACTGTCAACTGTCCCTGCTGATGAAAGATTCTCCATCAAGCTTTCATTACTGAAATTAGATGCCCTTATAAATTGGCTTTCGGAGTTGCTAGATTGATAAGTTGCCCCAACTAAAAACTCCATCTTCGAATGTTGAAAAATCTTCATATATTCTATTTGCGGTTCAACTATAAATGAATTTTTATCGTTGGTTCCAAAATTCGTATAGTTTACAGTTCCCGGATATAAAGAATTTGACGGGAATATCTGTGTTTGCTTTAAATCTATGCTATTGTATCCCGCACTTGCTTTAATATTCAATTCAGGAGTAATTGAATAAGATAGAGTTATATTACCGACTATATTATTTGTTTTTGCGTCGCTGGTTGCCTCTAATTGGGCTAGCGGATTTACACCTGCATACCAATTATAACTATTATCGGGATTGAATAAAGGGTAATTTGGCGGCAATAAAATGCTCTGATTTAAACCAATAGTTGGATTCGGTAAACGGTTGTCATCTGTGTTATAAGTACCCGAAAATATAAGCTTAAATTTTTGGTTATCAGACGAATGGTTTAATCCCACCTGAAATCCCGTTCTCTTATAACTGCTTTCTCCCGCTAAGATGGTACTCTCTTTTCGATAATTTGCTCCAAGCCTAAAACTTGTCAGGTTGTTTCCTCCTGAAACACTAGCTTGGATATTTGTTACATTTCCGTTATTTCCTAAAAGGTATTTTGGCCAATCAACATTCTGGGTCGTGTCCCATACCATGAGGTCTGGTGCATAATCGGGCGATAGAGGATCTGAGGAAGGTAACCTGTTATCATTGAGAAAGGCTTCATTTCTCATTTTTAAGTACTCTTGAATTTCTAATAGATCGGGATAATTGGCAACTGAATTTGTTCCAAACTGGACATTAAAGTCGGCCTGTGTTTGAGCATTTTGCCCTTTCTTTGTTGTTATTAACACTACTCCGTTACTCCCACGGCTGCCATAGATTGCAGTTGCATCTGCATCCTTTAACACAGTGATACTTTCTATATCGTTTGGATTTAAGCTGTTTAGTGGGCTAATCGCACCCAAAATATTTTGTGAAGTCAACGCACCAGCAGGATTAGTAAATGTTCCATCAAATGGCACACCATCAATTATATACAATGGAGACGTACCTGCTGCTATTGATCCTGTTCCTCGAATTTGGATGTTGATATTACCTCCGGGCAAGCCATTTGTGGTCTGAACGAATACTCCGGGCATACGCCCTGATAAAGCGGAAAGAACGTTTGTTACAGGTTGTTGTTCAATTTCCTTTGCGGTAATGGAAGAAATACTCCCTGTATTAAAGCGCCTACTAGTCTCTCCATAACCGATTACTACCGCCTCGTCCAATGAGTTTTCCTCTGGATCAAGATTAAAGTTATAGGATAGGCTACTGTTAATATCAAAATCGATTTCTTTGTTCTGATAACCTAGATAGGAAACTTTGAGTCTCCCATTTTCCTGATCGATGTTGATAGTAAAATTTCCACTTTGGTCTGTCTTGGTAACATTTCGTGTATTGTTGATTTGTATTGTAGCTCCTGCTAGCGGAGCATCGTCAGCACTTGACTTTACCGTTCCTTTTATGGTATAGGTCTGACAGTAGGCTAAATAGCCTGTTAAGGAGAGCATTAAGGTAAAAAGGGATTTCATTTATTTGAATCCCCCTTTCGCTGATGTTCTATTATTGTCTTGACTTGTGCTTAAAACTAAAACTGCTTTGGCAGCAGACCCCTGTCGCATTGGAGCCTGCATCGCCTCAGCAGCAAACACATGATTGTTTAATATTATTATAGATAGTCTTATATGATTAAAATGGGAAAGACATAGCAATCCCCTTATGAGCGTTAAGTCCATTTTCTTTATTAGGGTTGGTTTGGTTTAAAAAGAAGAAATCTCTGGCTTTTTTATTACAGGAGAAGGGAAAGAAAGGGGAATTACACGGGAGATTTTATTATGTTCTTGTAGAGGTTTTTGAGATTTGAACATTCTTTAATTAAGGGGGTACGCAGGAGGTGTCTATTGAGCATAAGACCCTCCTTTACTATTCAGAAATGAGTTTTCCGGTTTTTCTTTTGAAATGGTATATAGGGCAAAAAGAAGGTGCCTTAAATCGTTATTAAACTTGGCAAGTTCGCCTCTATTAGATTCTCCATTGGCAAGAGATGCCAAAAGGTCAAACGCTTCCTTTAACCCATAACGAATAAAAAAGCGTGTAGCGATATCCTTTAGCTGAAGATGTTTTGCCAAAAGCTGCCTTACTACTTTGAAGTCAATATGCTGATCATAATTTGATCTGTTTTCAATATTTTCAGATGTAGGAACTTTGTTAAAAAACGGCTGGTATAGAAGAGATACTGATTGCTTTAGCTTATTGGTTCTTTCAAGATTTTGGTTTTGGTGAGTTTTAGGTGAGGTATTGGTAGGCTCTAAGGTTAAAAGTAGTTTGTCGCATCGTTCTAAAAATGCTACGAGGGAGGATTTTCGATTATCGCTTATCCCTGATTTTTCGTCCAGCGCACAAATAGTAATTGCATCATATAACAACTCAAAGAGCAACCCACCCGGATATTCATTAAAGAAATCTTTAATGGTTTGGTTAGTTGATTGCGATATTTTGTTGTCAATGCTCATTATCGTTATTCATAGATAACGAGCCAAATGTCCGTGCAACTTACCCCCTAAAGAGGGGGTTGGTCGCACACTTAACATCTAATTGTAACCAGGGTACTGCTAAGACCCCCGTACTCACCCAACAAGGTCGGGTTTTCCGTTTCACTAGTCTTTTCAGACAAGCTTATCGCACAAAAAGACATAAGGTGCGCCAACCCCACCTTTTTTTGGGCAGGGGCAAATATAAAATATTTTGGCGCAACACTTATACCTCGTGCGATATTTTAGCAGTTTCGGTTACGAGGCCCGTTGCTACAATTCCTTTTAGAATTGCAAGTGTATGTTGTTCTGTTTTTTTTCTATTCTAAATTATTATGCAATATTTTTATTAACTTTAACTCTCAGTAGAAAGCTATAATGCTTCCTGCCATTTGAATGGTAAATATCAGTGTTTTACAAGAAAAAAGCAATTCGGCATTGTAATTACTTTATTCATCTTTATTACTTTTTGTGGTTATTTTGTAGATTATGAATATAGGTGCTAAACTAAAAAAACTTCGAGACGAAAACGGGTATAGTCAGGAATTTGTGGCTAGTGAATTGGGAATTAGTCAATCAACATACCATAAGCTTGAATCTGAACAAATAAGGCTTACAGTAGAAAGAGCTAAACAATTGGCTAAATTGTATGATATTGATCCAGAATATTTTTTTTCTACAGAAGCAAGTGCAATCTACTATAATAATGGTCAAGGCAATTACCATAACAGTATAAATAGTACTATCGAAACATATGATAATAGAACAGGAGATCTAAACAAAGAACTCTTTGAATTATTGAAAGATGAATTATCTCAGGCTCGGCAGGAGCGAGAAAAATTTACGTCATTATTAGAAAAATTCTTAAACTCTCAAAACAAATAAAAATGGTTTCCTCAATTATAATCGAAGAAGAGAATAAAAAACGAAAATGGACAGTAGAAGAAGCAGCAGAGTTAGCAAAAATTGATATTTCAGAGTTTAAAGCGCTCGCTTTAGGAGAAAGAGACCCAAGCTATGAAGAAGCGAACAAGCTGTCCGCTCTTTATAATTTACCTATTGCACTTTTTGTGTCTTCCAGCAAGCAGCCTATATACGTTAATACCGGTACAGGCACTTACAACAATAGTGTTAATTGTTATATTGGAACATACTCAGGAGATTCAAGCTTGAAGGATTTAGTAAAAGATTTGATTTCAACTATTAAGCCAGATATTGTTTGGCCTAAAGAAGAGAAATAACAGCTTATTTTCACGAATTTATTAGACCACCTCTAATTGAGGTGGTTTTCGTATTTTGTATTATACATTAAAAATTTTTTTAAGAAATTCAGCCGATAAAAGGTTATGGCGAGTCTAAAAGCAACACCTAAACAAATAATTGACTATCTCATGGAGTTAAAAGTGCAGCTAGAGCAAAAGATTTTTCACATAGATAGAACAATTTCATATTTATCCAGTCCGTCTATAAAAGAATTAGGAACTGCTACACCATCTGATGTTGATCAAATTGATATAAATGGCTCTTCAACCCATAAACCAAAAAATCACATAAGGTTAAAACCCGAAGAAAAATTCAATTCCCATTCCAAGCTCGACAACAAAATTGCCTTTGTCCTTACCCAAATTGGTGCTGGATTTAAAGATGATATTGTAGAAGAACTCTTAAAAGTCCAACCTCATCTTGATCCGTATAAGCTAGAAAAAGCGATAGCCGTCAGATTGTCTTATTTGCTAAAAATTGCGGCTATTCAGGGAAGAAAAATTTCTAGGCGTTATGAATACTCTTTATTTGAATAGGTTCACCTTAATGAATAGGTTGGTAAGTGTAGTGACTATATCTTACCTTCCTGTATATCCCGATAAAACTCCATCAAGTGCCAATAATCTGGACAATTGTTATAGTTGCCCTTGAATTGACTTATACACATCAAGGCATTGTCGATGAACTTCTTCGAGTCTGTAATCTTGGCCCATTCTTTCCACCGTATTTGTTTAGGAGGGGGATTGTTTTCAAAATATTCTTGCAGTTCTTGTGGGGTCATGCAGCGAAGATAAATATATTGATTTAATAAATGATGGATTTAGAAACAAGGAAGCCCTTCCGTGAATACGTGTGGGACGTGAGGAGGGCTTCCAACCTAAACCTATTGATACAAACGTACAAAAAACAATGTAGAGGATGCGGTCACCAAAAAATAAAAGCCATTTTGGGATGGCTTTTATCATTATATCTATTATGAAAAAGACTACAACTTCTCGATCTCTTTGAGAGAAAGCTTGGTGAATTTGGCAATCTGATCTACAGGTATCCCATCCTTTTTCATCTCACGGGCAATAGTAGTCCGCTCCTTTAATTCGCCTTTTGCTTCTCCCTTTGCCTCACCTCTACGGAATAAAGGATCTTTTTCCTCTTTAAAAAATTTTGTTATCGTTTCCATAGCTTCGTCGAATTGATGTTCTAATTTACGTAATTGAACCAAGACCCGCAACTGGTTAAAATATCGGCTCTCCGTTAAGTCACCGCCAGCAACAGACCTTATCTCCTGTAGTATCATTGTAATTGCCTCTACAGGGCTGTCATCTACAAAGTTAGCTAAAATTGCCAAGATTTTCTCTTCCGGTTTATCAGATTGAAGAAATATTTTGTAGTCTATCGTGGAGAGTGATACCAGATTATAACGGAACTGCAAATCTTCCGTTGCAAGGTTTACGGCCATGTTCGGTTTGGCCGCTCCAATGAAAATAACATACTGCTTGACGGAAATATGATATCTCCGCTGCAACATGATGCTGTACTCGGCCATGCGGAATATCATATCCTTATCGTTTTTAGCCTGATATTCTATATGGAGAACGTAAGTTTCTCCATTGGTATCGGTTACTTTTTTAAGCAGATCAGGCTTGCGCTCTTTGGTGTGCTGCACATCGTCGGGCAATTCTTCGCTACTCACAATGTTGAGCTTTAACAGATGTTCAACGATCCCCGGTAGTACTGTTTCCATGTTTTCACGGAAAATCTTATCATACTGATTGGTTTGTTTGTTCTGTTTGTCTCTGTTATTGGGCATATGCAAAAATAAGGACTGAAAGTTTAATTATGGCAATGATCTCTGGAAAAAACAAAATTAATTTCAATATTGATGTAGCAATAAAGATAGACTAAACGTCTTAATAATAACCATTTTACCGCATATACCACATTTAATATCCGCATATGAAAAAGTTCCTGATGACCATGATTATAATATCTTTATTTTTTAATAGTTCCTGTGATAAGGATGACAACGGTGACAATAACGGCCCCATTGCCCTTCAGGGGAAATGGAAACTGACAGAAACACTAAGGACGGATGTCTACTACACCGATGAACAAAATTCAGCATGGCAAAAGGTGCCGGACAGTGAATCTTTTGAAATTGAATTAACCGTAGACAGTCAGTTGATCTCTTACGAAACAGATCCTCCATGTCAAGGAACCTATTCCGTAAAAGAAGACAATACGATAGAAATAAAAGCTCCCTGCATGTCAGAAGGTTTTGATCCTACCTATCCCCCCGGTATGAGCCTTACAGAAGAGAATCTTTTAATCTCTTACAGAGCAGGTGATGAAGGGAGCTTTATCAGGAAGTTTACTAAAATTTCTAATTAACATAAGTTTTTAAGTTATGAATGGAACCACTGAAAATGAGAACGCTCAAGGAGCATTGAACATTGTTTGCGGTACGGTAACCGATATTCCGGATATCCTTTTGCAACAGGAGGCACTAGTAACCCCTTTATTGGAAACCCCCGCTTATTTTAAGTTTTTTTTCCATATTGTCCGATATAGCAACGGTTCGGGAAATGAACCGGCAAGTTATCTCAATAGTATGGTGAGCTCGATAAATCAATACTATGAAGACACTGATATCTTCTTTCTTCATGCGGGATACGATGAGATATTGAGCGACTATTTCGCAAATATGACGCCTAACATGTATGCTGAACTGTTCGCCACCAATGTTCAACCAAATGTTATTAATGTATACCTGCTTCCGAATGATTTTCCACCTGGCTCCGGTGGTTGGGGCGGAAGAGCTGATAACATACCGGGTACTGCCCTGATTATGGCTTATTCGAATTTTGTCATCGGTCAAAGCACATTTCCCCATGAAGTTGGACATGTTCTTGGCCTGTATCATACGCATCATGCCCTTGAACCCGGAGGGTGTGCCGAAACACCAACTAACTGTACAGTATGCGGAGATTTTGTCTGTGACACACCGCCCGATCCCGACCTGTCAAACACAGGATATGTAGATTCATGGACTTGTGCGTACACGGGACCATCGGGATATTCTCCTGATACGGCAAACATTATGTCTTATTCATTTGATAATTGCCGTACAAGGTTTTCACTGGGCCAGATCACAAGAATGAAAAGCATTATAGACGGTAACGTTCCTCTGCAACTCATGCTGTTCAGGATTGCCGGTCCCGATAGCATCTGTGATACAGGAACTTTTAGTGTTCCGGGTATAACTGGCGCCACTTATACTTGGAGTGTCGGTACAGGGCTGACAATATTATCGGGTCAGGGAACCAATTCCGTGCAGATACAATCAAATGTTCTTACAAACAGTGCCTCCATAAGTCTTTCGGTAAGCGGGCTATCCTATTTACCCGCAGGCGTAACCATTAGCCGTACCATTACGACCATACTGACACAGGATCTTATTACCTTTGAAGGGATTGCCAATAAATTTGCTGTTCCCATCTGTCCGGGTCAGACGATCATGGTTTCCCTATTATATAATGGTCAGTCGTTGTCGATAGGAAATCCATATGGTATAACAAGCGCCCAATGGGGGCCAGCAGCTCCGGGCTTATCGATCGCCCCAACAACGGGTACGCCAAGCCTTGTAAGCGGCTCATCATGTTATGTAACCAGAGCACCGGAGGGCCAGCTTATCGGTGGAAGTGTGAGCGTACACCTTGTGGACAACTGTGGTAACAGAACCGGGCAGTACATCACTTTCGTAAATTGCTAGTACTATTAAATCAATGATTTCAAAGACTTCGCAGTAGACGAAACTGTTGATTTATTCTCTATTTAGAAATTAATATTATCTTTACGTAGGTTTAGGTTGATTGCCCTGATAGCACTTCCCAAGTGCTGTTGGGGCATCTATATAATCTTTTTCCCGGACTCGATGCATACGATATGCTCATAAACTTAAAGTATGGATGACAGAACCGGATAAAACTAAATAGGCGATGAACAATCCCGTGTATCTAATGGCTTTTTTGATGGTTTTACCATGTCTAATCCTTGGTGTTACTATCAGTGCAATTGGAATATATTGGTTACAAGGAGGCACGAGAGGATTGGCATTGATACACGGTATACCAGTGTTGAAAAGAAGGAGTTTAAGGTTTTTGGAAAAAATATTCTATGTAGTTATCACTTTTCTTCCTTTGTTAATTTTTCTCACAGATCTTTCTATACTCAAGGTTGTAACTTTTTCAAAGGAAACCACCGAAACCTTAGTAAAGATTTCGATAATCCCGCTCTTGATTTTTACGATTTTTTGCGGTGTAAACGCAACAGAGAATAAGGTGAAGGAAACATTAAGTTCAAGAGAATATAAATTCTTCATTGCAATTGTATTTTTGTGCTTTTACAACAGTATTGTCCACGCTCTCACTTATCTTGCATTTATTGACCCAACGGGAGAAAGTCTTCGTTTGCGGCCATTTTAGCAGTCTTACCCCATTACAGGGTTGTCCTTTATTGGGAGCTTGGCAAACCTTGTTACCTCTATACTGGGGAAATCGAAATCCATCACAACCTTTCCCTCTATCAGATAACAGCCCGTACCCCGAAAAGGATATACAGGCGTATTGTTGGGGAAGTGGGTAGTATCGAAAAAATTTCCTTCAACATCCAAAAACGTACCGAACCACATTTTTTTATTGTTCTTGGTATGGACGGTTTTCTCGCACACATAGTTGCCTACCATTTTCACTACTTTGCCTTCGTAACGGCCAAGATCAGCGGCCATCAGATCACCTCTATAGTTTGTTTTTAATAGATCGAACATAGAAAGCGTGAGCGGATAGCCCAAAAGTTCCAGTTCCTGATAAGAACTTTCAAGCGGGCAGTCAGGCAGATCAGGCATTTTATACGCCTTCGCTGGGGTACTGAACAGTTCGGAACAGTTGCTTGGCTTTGTTTTCTGCCCTAGATATTGATGCACATTCCATAAAAGTGCTTTTTTTGTCATCCCTATAAAGCGCAGTGCGCCCAAACGGATCAATGTGATACAGTGTTCCAAGGTGATGCCTGTCCGTTTGATGAAGTCTTCGAGGTTTTTATAAGCACCATTCCTGATTCTTTCTTCGGGTATCCGTTGAACATAGCAACCATCCAGCCCCTGAATACCGATCAGTCCAAGATACACATCTGTACCTTTTATACTGACTTTTTCCATACTATTGTTAACGCATGGAAGATGTACGTTGGCTCCTGTTTTTTGAAGCTCATAGACATATAACCATCGCTGATAAAAACCTCCGTAATTGTTTAAAACGGCAACCATGAACTCCATCGGGTAATAGGTCTTGAGATAAAGGCTCTGGTAACTCTCAACCGCAAAACTTGCAGAATGCGCCTTACTGAAGCTGTATCCGGCAAAACTACTTACCTGCCGCCATACTTCCTTTGTCGTTTCCTCATCCCTGCCGATCTCATTGGCTTTCTGGAAGAATTTTTCCACCAGTTTATCAAATTCGGCTTTCGAACGATATTTGCCACTCATTGCTCTCCTTAACACATCGGCATCGGCCATGTCCAGCCCCGCATAGTGGTGGCAGACTTTGATCACGTCCTCTTGGTATACCATCACGCCATATGTTTCCTTAAGCTGTTCTTCCATCACCGGATGTAGATACTTTACCTCATCGGGATGATGGAAATAATAAATATAATTCTTCATCATTCCCGATGAAGCTACTCCGGGACGGATAATGGAACTTGCCGCCACCAGCGTAAGATAATCTCCGCACTGTAACTTTTTAAGCAGTTGGCGCATGGCAGGACTCTCGATATAAAAGCAGCCTATTGTATTCCCCGATTTAAGACGTCTGTTCACCTGATCATCTATAAGGAAAGACTGGACATTGTGTACATCTACCTTTTCCTTTTTATTGAACAAGATGAGATTGGCCGCTTCTTTGATATGGCCGATCCCCCTCTGGGAAAGGATATCAAACTTGTCCAATCCGATCGCTTCTGCCTCGTACATATCCCATTGAGCGGTCGGCATGCCTTTTGGTGGCAGATCCAAAGCGGTATAATAGGTAATAGGTTCTTCGGAGATCAGGACACCCCCGGCATGGATGCTCCGTTGATTGGGCATATCCTGCATATAGGCATGTATGGCCATTATCTTTTTAAATTCGGGATTATCCTTATTTTGCGCATCCCGTGTCGGATCGGTGAAGCTGTCTATCTCTGCCTTTGGTAGCCCAAGCACTTTCCCGATTTCACGGATAACAGAGCGGTCACCAAAGGTACTCATGGTACCGAGTAGGGCAGTGTGGCTTTTTCCGTAGCGTTTAAAAATGTAATCCTGTACATCCTCCCGTTCATCCCAACTATAGTCAATATCAAAGTCAGGGGGTGCAGACCGCTTTGGATTTAAGAAACGTTCGAAATACAGATCGAGCCTGATTGGGTCTACATCCGTTATGCGGAGCGAATATGCTACCGCACTGTTGGCGCCCGACCCCCTTCCAACGTGATAATAACCTTTCCCCATAGAATAGCGGATGATATCATATGTGATCAGAAAATAAGCAGAAAAATCCAGATCGTCTACCACTTTAAGCTCATTACCTATCTTCATTTGGGCCTTTTTATTGTTTGGCCCATAGCGGTACAACATGCCGTCGCATGTCAGTTTGTTGAGCAATGCCATATCGTCTTTTTTACTGCCTGTAAAAGTTTTACGGTTCAGTTTACCAAAGTGGTAGGCATCGGTATTGCAATCTGCAAGCAGATCTTTCGTATTCCCGATAATATGGGGATGATCTCCGAACATTTTTTCTACATCCATTGGAGAGATAAAATATTCGTCCTGATGGCATTTATCCTTTTCCTCTACTTTGCTCAAAACTGTTTTCAGATCGATTGCTCTCAGATAGCTGTGCAGGCGATACTCCAATGTACTTCCAAAAGTGACCGGATGTAATGCCACCAGCCTGTCTTTTATTGCCGATAAATCTTTCCGAAACATTTTTTTAAGTTCGGTATAACGGATACCGATCCGCTCATTTTCCAATAGTTTGATCGGTGCATTCGACAGGGGATAAATTGTATAAGCGTTTGTGAAATGAGGTGCCCTATCCGGAAGTTCAGTTTTGTCCAGGTTATGATCCGTCAGGAACTCGTTAATCTCTCGCATCCCTTCTTTGTTTTTTGCGATAGCAATATATAGCAATTGGCCGTTTTTGCGGAACTCCATACCAATAATAGGCCGTATGCCCGCTTTCCTACAGAGGCGGATAAACTTCATGCAACCCGAAGAGTTATTGATGTCTGTGAGCACCATTTCCGTGATACCCAGTTTAATGGCAGTTTCTACAATGGTTTCCAGTGCCATTGTGCCGTAGCGCAGACTAAAGTGTGAATGTACATTGAGAAACATACGTTAATAATCTAAATCCATCGTTCCCGCAAGCTTAACAGCATCCGTCCCATAGCGGTTCCTGATCCGATCCATCATCTGGTAGAGATTGTATATTTTTTGCCTGTCACTGTACAGTTCAATCTGTTCAAATCCACTTACAAGATGGGAAAACTTTACCCCGACCAGCCGAATGAGCATCCTACGGTCATAAAGTTGGGTAAATAGCTCTTTTGCTTTCTCCATCAGTACATTATCCAGCGCTGTATAAGGTATTTTCGCCTGCCTGCTTACCGTTTCAAAATTCGAATAGCGGATCGTAACCGTAACACAGGCGGTAAGTTTTCTTTTCTGCCTCATTTCGAAGGCAATATGGGTTACCATCGCCATCAATAGGTTTTTAATGGCTGTGATGTCCATTGTATCGGCATCGAACGTGCTCTGTGTACCGATCGACTTCTGCTCTCTGTACGGAACGATAGGGGAATTGTCTATGCCGTGGGCCTTTTGCCAAATGGAAAGCCCGTTCTTTCCCATTAGCTTGAACATCATTTCCTGTGGTACTTCGGTCAGCTTCCCTATAAAACGGATACCCATTTCAGACAGTTTAACAAAAGTGGCATCTCCAAGCCCAGGAATTTTCCTGATGGATAAAGGGTTTAAAAAAGGCTGTACCAATTGCCTTGCTACTTCTTTTTCGCCATTCGGTTTACATTCGTTGGTAACCATTTTACTGACTGTTTTATTGACGGACAGCCCAAAGGAAATGGGCAAACGGGTTTCGTTAATGACCTTTTCCCTTAGTTCGTGCGCAAATTTCATGCAGCCGAAGAAACGCTCCATTCCAGTCATGTCAATATAATGCTCATCAATAGACGCCTTCTCTAAAAGCGGCACCTGTTCGATAAGAATATCGGTTATTTCATGACTTGCCTTGGTATACTCATCCATGTTTCCCCTGATGAATATGGCATGCGGACAAAGCTGCTTGGCCATACGGGAAGGCATGGCCGAACGTACACCGTATTTCCTTGCCTCATAGCTGCAACTTGCCACGACACCCCGATCGGAAGTACCCCCGATGATGACAGGGGCATTCTTTAATTTTGGGTTTTTTCTCACCTCAACAGATACAAAAAAAGCATCCTGATCCATATGGATGACGTTTCTATCACCTATTACCATACCCCATTAAGTTAGATTATCGATTGCAAAGTTATGCTAATATTTTTAGTAAATACAAGTGTTGTGCTAAAATTGTTGTCAATGTATTAAAAATACGAGCTAAATAGGCCACAACAACCTTTACATATAGAAAAACAACTTTCACATATAGAATCCCGCCATTCAAACCAAGTTGCTTGAAACAGCCTGTATATCGTCCGAAATTCGGTAAAGGATATCCAGAAAACCTCATGGCCGTAGGTAGGGAGTAACCGAAAACCCTTGATCAGAGTAGGCATTGGTTTAACTATTAATACACAAATGATGAAACGCAAAAGAGGAAAATCCCGGATAAGTAAACTTTTCAGGCAGCCGATTACTTTACTCGCACTGGAAGTTTTTATGCTGGCAGCAGAGAAAGAAGAGAAATGTATACCCTATGAAGGACTATAGTTGTATTGTTTACTACCCGGCGGCGTTTGCTGTCGGGCTTATTCTTTAAGAAATGGATAACACCTTAATGAAAAGCAACAACCGCTACTTTATTGTGAACCATAAAAAATTTCCCCTGGGACCTATGCACCCCTTTTGGTATAAATTTCAGGTGGTGAGTGCCAGTTTCCGTAATTTCCTTCCATCGCTGGTATATAGCGAGCATGAGCCGAATTTCTTCAGATTATTGCTTAACCAAAGGCAAACCTACTTCGAGCAGTCGCTTCCGAGCGTACCCAATAACCTTAAAGTCCGTTTTCATGGATGCTCTTTACGGGATATAAGAGATAGACCGGGAGTGATCTCTACTTTTCACAGCGGGTCTTTCCGTGTGATAGGACATGGAGTTGCTACCTTTAAAGCGAGACAGATTTAGACAGTAATTTTAAATTTGTAGAAATGCATAGAAAATTTGATGATTCGTTTAAGATAATGGCGGTCGATTTGAGCGTTGTTAAGGGATCTGTAGCCGATGTAGCTAAGGAATTAGACATAGACCCCAGTTTACTGAGTAAATGGCGTAGAAATCCACGTTATAATGGGAATAAGGTTTTACCTGACAATCCCAAGATCAGTCCGGAGGAGCAGGAGTTAAGGATTTTACGCAAGAAATTAAGAGATACAGAATTAGAACGCGATATCTTAAAAAAGGCCATAGCCATCTTCTCCAGGGGAGACGGTCCATATACCGGTTCATAAAGGAGAACCGAGAAGTATATTCCGTAGAGAAGATGTGCGAAGTATTGAACGTTAGCAGCAGTTGTTTTTACCGTTGGCTGGTTTGGCCCGAATCCCCCAGGGAACAACGCAGTAAAGCACTTGTGGATAAAATACAGCAGGTACACAGTGACAGTAAGTATATCTATGGCAGCCCACGGATAACCGCAGAGCTGCACAAAAAAGGTGAAATGGTATCAAGAAGCTACGTAGCAAGATTGATGAAGAAACATGGGATACGAAGTAAGGTTAAGAAAAAATATAGGGTGACCACAGATTCGAGCCATAGTTATAGGATAGCTGAAAATCTCCTCCAAAGAGATTTTTCAGCGGATTCCCTATCGCAAAAATGGGTTAGCGACATTACTTACATCCATACCGGCAAAGGGTGGCTTTATCTAACAACGGTTATCGATCTGGCGGACAGAAAAGTCATTGGATGGTCTTTAAGCACCGATATGACGACTAAAAACACTTCTGTACAAGCCATCAAAATGGCTATTAGAAACCGAGGTATCAAAGATGGTCTTATCTTCCATTCGGATAGAGGGATCCAATATGCCTGCGATGAATTCAGGAGGGTAATTGTAAAAAACAAGATACTTCAAAGCATGAGTAGGAAGGCCAATTGCTGGGACAATGCAGTAGCTGAGAGCTTTTTCAAGACACTAAAGGCTGAAATGATCTACCATAGAAAATTCATCGATCAGCAATCGGCTAAATTGGAGATCTTTGGATATATTGAAGGTTTTTATAATACCAAAAGAACACATTCTGCCCTGGGATATAAAACCCCTAAGCAGATCGAAGAGATGCTATTGGAAAAAGAGAAAATGGCAGCATAAAAAAGTCTCCTATTTTAAGTTGCAATTCCACACAAGGCTTGCACTATACACAAGACAATTTATTCAAGCAAAGAACTCAAAGAGTTTAAAACCAAAGACGAAGACGGAACAGAAACTTTCAAATTTTACTTTGAAGTTAGAATAAGTGAAGACCCGACAAATACAGTTTACATCATTGACGAAGCCTCAATGATTTCAAATGTTTATTCGGAAGGCGAATTTTTTAGATTTGGTTCGGGCTTTTTGCTTAAAGACTTAATTCGTTACATCAATTTTGACAACAATGACCACAACAAAAAAATAATTTTCATTGGCGACAACGCACAGTTGCCACCCGTAAATATGAATTTTTCGCCAGCACTTGACGGAAGATACTTGCAAGAAAATTGCGGACTTGTTTCAAACGAATTTGAATTGACCGAAGTTGTAAGACAAAAAGCAGACAGCGGAATACTTCACAACGCAACCAAAATTCGTCAATCTTTAAAAGAAAATATTTTCAATAAACTTGACATTGAAACAGATTTTAAAGACATCAACAAAACAAAATATGAAGAATTGTTGTCGAAATATTTGCAAGCCTGCAACAACACAATAGACGAAGAAACGATAATTGTTGCTTATTCAAATTCAGCCGTAAAAGGTTACAACGACTTTGTGAGAAATCATTTTTTTCCAAATCAACAAACAATTACAGTTGGCGACAAAGTAATTTTATTGAGTAATAACTACAATTATCCACAAATGGAATTGCTAAATGGCGACATTGGTTTTGTTGTAGAAGTTTCACCAACACCCGAAAGAAGAACAACTCTACTAAAACGGAAAAATAGCAAAAACGTAGTTGAAGAAATAAAAGTTCCGCTAACTTTTCGGAATGTTACAATTACTTTCACAGACGAAAATTTTAAGAAACACGATATAGAATGTAAAATAATTGAGAACTTATTATACTCACATCAAAGGGATTTGAGTTCAGACGAATTGAAAGCACTTTACATTGATTTCAAAATCCGAAACAAAAATTTAAAAATCGGAACACAGCCATTTAAAGACGCTTTGCGAAGCGACAAGTATTTTAACGCTTTGCGTATAAAATTTGGCTACGCCATTACTTGCCACAAAGCACAAGGCGGAGAATGGAAAAATACATTTTTGAATTGCAAAACTTCAATGGGTTATTTCAATTCAAGTTATTTCCGTTGGCTTTATACAGGAATTACAAGGGCAAAAGAAAACTTGTTTACGCTTGATGAACCGCATTTTAGCATTGCAAGCAATATTCAACCGCCCAAAATTGAAAACATAAAACCAAGAGAAGATATTCTTGCGTTAAACACAGAAATTACGGAAATAGAATTGCCGTTTGATTTTTCAAATCAAACGAATTTTGTAAAACATATTTATCTGACAATTTGCGAATTTTTGAAAGATGAAAATATAAACATCAGCGACATTCGCCACACAAGCTATTTAGAGCATTATACATTTTCGCAAGGAAACGAAATTGCGATTTTTAAAATCCATTACAATGGACAAAACAAAATCACAAGAATAGAAAAGCCTGCAAGTTCAACGATATTTATTGAAAGTGTTTATTCAAAACTTGCTAATCTTCAAAACAAGACAATTATTGTTGCAGAATCCAAAATAACCGAAACGGAATTTGAATTTGAACAAGCGTTTCAAAAAGAGTTTTACGAAATTTTAAAGGCAAAATTAGAACCGTTCAATTTTCAAATTGCGAAAATTGAACACAAACAGTATCACGAAATTTATGAAATAAAGAAAAACGGTTTTACAGCGACATACAAATTTTGGTATGACGGTAATTTTAGGTTCAAAAAAACAGAACTCATTCCAACAAGAACAACAGGTTTAGGTTTAGCGGAAGAAATTAAGGAACTCTTATTAGAAAAAGTATCTTGATATGGACTCTAAAACCGTTTTTGAATTGCGAAAAGAAGCACAGAGTTTATCAGGGATTGAAAAACTCAATAAGCTAAACAATGCTCTAAATATCTCACGAAATCTATACTTAGAGGATAGTTCAGATGAATGGATTCAAAAAGCATTTGCTTGGGTTCTAATAGATTTGTGTAAATACTATTTAGCAGAAAGAAACTTGAATCAAGCAGGAGTATGTTATAACGAACTTAATACAATAAACTTTCGAGGTTATGATGATGATATAATTGAAAATCAAAAAAACTTTCTTCGTCCAAAGATTGACACAAATTATTCGGAGGTTCAAAGAGCGGAAGAATTAAGCAGAAACGGAAATCATCAAGAAGCATTAGCTATTTTTAAAAACCTGATTTCTCAAAACAGACTAACAGAACTACATCACGAAAGTTACGGTTGGGTAATCTACCGATATATAAAAGCAGAAGAAAGCAATCTTTCATCGGTTGAAGTAAGAACGTTTTTTAGAGATTATATGAACTTAAAGAATGAAAGACCGTCAATGCTTCATTCTATGATTTTAAATTTTGCTTTAAACTATTCAAAAACACACAGCGACTTTAAGTTTTACAACTTTTTCCTTTTGTGGAATCCTGACAATCTTCGCTACGAAGATTTGCACGATGGATATAAAGACGGAAAAGATATTCCTTCGCTTATTTCACGCATTTGCAGAGAGTTTGTAAATTCAGACACCGAAATAAACATTGAAGAATTTTTAAGCAAAATTGACCTTGGCAAAGAAACCGTCTTAGACTTTTTCAGAGAAACCATTTTTTGGAATATTTTCAATGCTCACAAGGAAAATAAATTTTCCGAATTGTGGAATTTGTTTGAGCAATACAATAACAATTACTCCAAACACGGACAATCAAAATGGCATTCCGAAATTTTAAGTCTTGCTGAAAGATTTATGAAAGAAAATGACGAATGGCGTTTTCTAAATTTTTTCAAGAATTGGAATCCCGAAAATTTAAGAACTGACGATTGGAAAGAAACAAAAAAAGACGAACACATATACAAACCATTAGCAACAAAAGCAATTAAAAAGGCTTTTGAAGTTATGAAAACTCAAACATCTGAACAGAATTCATCTTGGCTTATTCAGCCTTATGAAAAAGCAATCAAATTATTTCCTGACGATGAATGGTTGTTACGAGAAAAAGCCTTGCTTCATTTCAAAAACAACGAATTAGAATTAGCAATCAAAATATACAAACAACTTGTTTTGGAACTTGCAGACAAACATTACGTTTGGCAAGAATTTTCAGATTGTATTGTTTCCGAGAATTCCTTAAAAATCGGAATGTTGTCAAAAGCATTGAGTTTAGAAAAAAACGAAGATTTTTTAGGCGACATTCATTTGGATTTAGCAAAGGTTCTAATTGACGAAAACCTATTAGAAAACGCACTTGTAGAACTTGAAGCATACAAGAAACATCGGGAAATAAAAGGTTGGAAATTGTCATCGGTTTTTGACGAATTACACAAAAAGGCAAGTTCGGTTAAACAAAGTCTAAAAGACAATCAGGAACTATACAAAAAATACATTCCTTTTGCTGAAAGCTTTGCGTATGCTGATTTTGATTGTACAGAAGTTGTTCTCGCAGACAAATGGAGAGACGAAAAAGGAAAAGAGCGTTTGACTTTTACTGACGGAAAAACAATAGAGTTTGCAATTAGTAAAAATCGTTTTGAAGTATTGAAACAATCCGAATTAGGGCAGATTTTCAAATTCAAACTTTACAAGCAGGAAATTAAAAAAGAAGTTGAAGCAAAGTTCGCTTGGTTTGGCAAAACTGTTATTACAGAATACAAGTATATTCCACTCATTGCGGACAAGACGGAAAAAAAACATTGGGAAATACTGAATGACATTTTTGCGGTTGTTGATTACATCAACAAAGAGAAAAACATCATTCACGCAATAACAACGGAAAACAAAGAAGTCTTTTTCCCACAAATCAAAAACGAATTGCAAATTGGAGATTTCGTAACAGCAAAGAGTTACATCAAAAAAGTAAAAGACGAAAACAGAACAGAACTGCGACAAATTCAGAAAATTGACAAAGGTTCTGTCATTTCAAAATTCCAAACTCAAATTGCAATCGTTGACGGAGTGAACGAGCAAAAGCAATTATTTCATTTTGTTATTTCGTCCAAGTTGCAAGGAATTGTCAGGTTCACAGAAACAAATCTAAGACCAAGCGAAGGCGATTTTATTAAACTTTCATTTGCTACAAAAACGGACAAAGACAAAAAAATAAGAGTGAAAATATTATCTATTGAACTAACAGAAGAAGCAAATCCAAACTTACGAAAAGACATTGTGGGCTTTTTGGAGGTAAAATACAAAGACTATAATTATGAAGAAGAAGATCCTGACTTTGCTTTTATAGGAGATTATTATGTGCCGAAATACCTTTTGGAAAAACACAACATTACTGGCGATTGCAAAGTGAATGCAAGAGCAATTTATGCAGGCGACAAATGGAAAGTAACAGAAGTTCAAAAAACATAACACTTAAGAATATATAACTTGCATATATGGATAACAATCAAAATTTTAATTACCACATTATTCCAATAAAAACCAAAACACCATGGCTAATGGATCACCGTGTTTTTTATTTTCAATTAGGAAAAAGACCGAAATACGAAGCATTTGTTAAAAAGAACTACGAAGTGATAAACAGAATTGCGAATCAGAACGGACTATCGTTCATCTTCCATAGGCATTTTACAGAAAACAATATAGATCATTCTCAAATTGATCACGAATTTTTCAAGGAAATATCCAACATAGATGAAAAGAAGTTTTATGATGAGTTAGAATGGCAGATTTTTACTTATCAAGCGATAGACCCTGTATATATTGTAAGAAAATACAATGACACTTCTTTAATTGCTTGGGGATACGATACCTTTAAAAAAGGTAAAAGAGGGTTGAAGTTCCCTTATGAGGCGTTGCTCCCATTAGATGAAATAACTTTGGGAGAATATTGCCAGTTAGACCCTTATTCTGATCAAAATTGGAATCTTAATACCGAATATATGGCGTTAAGATTGGATAAAACAAAGCTACTTCTTAATAAAGAAACTTCACAACCTTAACTTTTCTCAACTTAACAACTTCGGAAAATCCACACAATTCAGTCCGAAATATGTCCGAAAATAGAAAAAGCCACTGATAATCAGTGGCTTTTGTCGGGGTGGCAGGATTCGAACCTACGACCTCCACATCCCAAATGTGGCGCGATACCGGGCTACGCTACACCCCGATCATGGCATCACCTTTATTGAGGTGCAAATATAGGCTTAAGTTTTAATTTGTCAAATGGTATTTAACAACAAACAAGTAACTTGCTGAATGCAAACGAAATAATTTACTCATTAAAATATAGCCGCTTCTTTATCATAAAATTTGATTATAACCACCACCATCCGCAGCGATCAACATAGCATCCGGCTTAGGGTTAAATGAAGTGAAAGCTAATTAGGTAGCTAAGAGAACTCCAGAATTTACTTATACAGATCACGGAAAATCGTTAGAAGGCATTTTAAATGAAAACTATAACTGGAGCGAATGTCAGAAAGACTGAGCTAAAGTGGGTTTTCAAAATAACGAAAAAGTGCGGATCATTTCACACATTCATCGCCACCACTCAAGCGGAAATTTTATTTCGTCGACAGACCCTACTACCAGATCAGGTTTAAAAGCATACCTCTCTAAATCTTCTTTTTTGGCAATGCCGGAGAGCACCAAAATTGTCTTATAGCCCATCTGTACACCACCTTGTATGTCAGTTTCCATGGTATCACCTATTACCGTAGTCTCAGCAGTTTCCAAACCCAAAAACTTTCTGGCCGAACGCATCATTACAGGGCTTGGTTTACCTATCACAAAAGCTTCCCTCCCTGTAGCCTCCTCTATCATTGCGGTAGTAGCGGCAATTCCCAAATTGTTCCAGCCAGGTTTTTTGGGAGAGGGATCTCTGTTCGTTGTGATAAATTTGGCACCTGCCAATATCATATCTACAGCGCGCAGAACCATTTCCAAGGTAAAATTCCTTCCCTCTCCCAACACAACAAACTCTGGATCGGTCTCTACCTGTTTAATTCCATTTTCATACAAGCTGGTTAACAGCCCACCTTCTCCCAACACATAGGCTGTACCGTTGGGGTTTTGGCTTGCCAAAAACTTAGCTGTAGCCATAGCGCTGGTATACACATGATTTTCAGTAACCGTTATCCCCAACCTTTTAAGTTTCCGAACAACTTCAAGAGCTGTACGCTGACTGTTATTGGTCATGAAAGCAAAAGGTATGTTGTTTTCCATAAGGTAACTGATGAAACGATCAGCACCCTGAATCATCGTCTCTCCTCCATAAATAACCCCATCCATATCAATTAAAAGTCCGTATTTCATCTGCATAATCTTTAGCACTTCAACAGTTTTACACGACACTTTGTTGGCTAATACCCGATGTTTTTAGTAATTGCGCCGAATATAATAGGGTTACAGATATTTACAGGGGAATCCAAATGGCTAATAGTCGTAAAATATATGGCGCAAGGAGAGCCGTTAGTATGCCATTTATAATCAGTCCCAAACTGGAGAATGCGCCAAAAGTAGGGCTGATATCCATAGATTTAGCAGTACCGATGGCATGAGCTGCCGTCCCCATAGACAGCCCTTGAGCTATCGGATTATCTATTCTAAAGAGCTTCATAATTACGTATCCGGATGAGGCGCCTAAAATACCTGCTATGATGACGATGCAAGCTGTTAAAGAAGGAATTCCGCCAATTTCCCGGGATACCTCCATGGCAATGGGAGTGGTAACGGATTTAGGTGCAATGGAAAAAATCACTTCTCTGGTTGCACCCATCAACCAAGCGGTCAGAACAACGCTGATAATGCCGAATACGCAACCAACAAGCTGACTGATAACAATAAGTAACACTTGCTTTTTGATTTTCTCCAACTGTCTAAAAAGAGGCACACCCAAGGCTACCACCGCTGGTTTCAATAAATAGGAGAGCATACGACTGCCCTCTTCATATTGTTCATATTCGACATGAAAGATCGTCAATAGCGTGATCAGTAGCGCTATAGACACGAGAATGGGATGTAAAAAAAACAGCATGGTGCGCTTATGGAGCTTTAATGCAAAAAAATAACAAGCTAATGTAACAGCTATGGAAAAAGCTGGGCTAACAAATATATTTTTCATCTCTTTTTTCTGAGCAATTGATGCGTCCAACCCGTTACCGCCAATATAACTACAGTACTGACCATAGAAGCTATAATGATCGACCAAAAAGATCTACTGATAACATCCACGTAACAAATAATCGCCACGCCTGCTGGCACAAAAAAAAGTCCCATATTGTGAAGCAGAACAGCTGCAGCCTTGTCCACAGCGTCTACTTTTATCCATTTTAACTTAAGAAAAAACGTAAGCAAAAGCATTCCCACAATGCTAGCAGGTAACTTCAGGCCTGTGACTGCCACAATCAGCTCACCTAATGCTAAGCAAATAAATATAAAAGTCCATTGTTTCATCATTGTATACGTAGTTCGTATGGTTGTTTAAGCTGCAAATTTCTTATGCACGTAGCGTTTATTTTTGGTAAGTAAACAACAATATCTTGTATATTCGCTTTATAAAAAGGTAATCAAAGCACTACACCTAAATGAAACAACTCAGGCAGTTCGCTCCATTAGTAGTAGAAGAGTTAGTAGAAAATAGTTTTCACGCCCCTTTACATCATCAGAATTATTATGAAATTATCTATATTGTGAGCGGAAGCGGTACACATAAAATCAACCAGAACCGTTTCCACTATCAGTCTGGCGACCTCTTTCTAATATCACCTGAGGATGAACATCATTTTGAGATAGCCGAACAAACCCATTTTATCTTTATAAAATTTACAGATGACTATTACCCTATTTATACCGGGATGAATCTGTCTAAGGAACCGATTGGAATAGCCCCGCTATTGCTGATGCGTCATAAGTTGCTTAAGGAGGTTAAGCTGTCATTTTTCCCACCTTTTACAACGATATTAAAAAACGTAATGGACAATATCGTAACCTACTGGCACTTTTATGAGAATATGCGCTCAGCGCTCATCTACCAACAGATAACTACCATTCTCTGCATTATTTCAGAAACACTCGACAGAACCCACATTAACCTAAAAAAAGAGCAGGTACCGTCAAATTCGGTATTATATTATTTACATGAACATATTTATGAGCCGGATAAGCTACTGATCAAAAACATCGCCACCAAATTTGGTATTGCTCCCAATTACTTCAGTACTTGGTTTAAAAGGACCTTTGATATATCCTATAAGGAGTACATCAACCGATACCGTTATCAGCTAATTCGCCGAAGAATCGACCACGAAAAGCAAAAATTGAAACAAGTTGCGAATGAGTTTGGTTTTACTGACGAAAGCCATCTCTCGCATTTTCTAAAAAAACAAGAAGAAGCAAACCGGCCTCGATCGATTTAATCCTTTATTGGACCTGTACTTACAGCTTTGCCCTTCTTATATACAGCTTCAATCATTTGGGTGTTTTTGATATCATCCAGCGGGTTTCCATTAAGCACAATCAGGTCGGCTATTTTCCCCTTTTCCAAGGTTCCAAAACGGTCGTCTATCTTCAATACTTTTGCTGCATTTTGGGTTGCCACGGTAATGGCCTGTAAAGGTGTCAATCCTGCCCGTACCAAAAGCGCTAGTTCACGGTGCTCGGCAAAACCCTGTGCCCTCACTGGAGAAGCACCAGAATCTGTGCCCAATGCAACCAAAATACCAGCATCAAAAATCTTTTTCAGATTAATAAGTGCCGTTTCAAAAGCTGCTTTATTTTTAGTGTAGGCGGCAGCTTCCTTCATTTTTTTCTGGTAGTCGGCCGAAGTGATCATTTCGTACACCCCGGGTTCCAAAGCCTCCTTAAAAAATGTCTCCTCTATCCAATCGGGTTTAATGGCATAAATATAGGCAAACTCATCTAAAGTAAGCGTAGGTATATATTTTACATCTTTTTCTTTCATCTGCATCAATAAGCTATCGTCCACCTCTTGATCCCTGATGCTATGTCCGATAACATCTACACCATCAGCTACAAGTTGGTGGGCATCGCTAAGGTAATAGGCATGGGCAACAACCGCTATATTATGTCTATGCGCTTCAGAAATAATGGTTTTATAAACAGCGCTATCGATTTTTTTTACCTCACCTCCGAAATCATCTACCCATATCTTAACGGCTTGTACATTCAAGCTTGCCAAGCTATCAATCTTGGCAGCCACTTCCGTAATACTATCTGGCCGATAAACCTTATCCATTGCACTGCCCATAGGAGGGGCTCCCTGAGGTGCTCCGAAACCATAACCGGCAGAATACATCGAAGCGCCTTCAAGTTGGCCATTTTTCAGCGAATCATACAGCCCATTTTCGAACAATAACGGTCTATCTGTGCCCATCGATAAAACATTTAGAATCCCATAATCCGCGTACTTCTTCAACTGGCGAAGTATGTTATCTCTTGTATAATTTTTCCCTGTGGCGTCTGTGCCCTTTAAGGTACCAACATGTACGTGGGCACTAATAAAGGCAGGCACCACCGTTTTTCCCGTAAGATCGATAACCGAGGCTATACCAGAGGTGTCAAGATGTTGACCTATAGCCGTAATCAGGCTGTCTTCTATTAAGATATCCGTCTGTTGCAGTGCATCCGCGCCAGTGCCATCTATGATCGTAGCATTTCGCAACAAAACCGCATCCGCCGAAACAGATGTATTATCCTGTCTATTCTCGCAGGTGCAGAAAATGAACGCCGTCACTGCTAAGAAAAATGTGTTTGCCAGTATTTTCATCATACGTATAATTTATTGATATCTTAATTCACAAACAAAGAAACCTCGAAATTGTTAAGCGGAAATGGTTAATGTATCATCAATTAGGATCTATACTGGATATCATAATCCTTCAACTGCATTTTTATGATACCCGTCTTGGTTTCTTGACTTTTCATTTGCTTTCGATCGATCTCGGTGTCTTTTCCCATAAAATTGAGCGGTATCTTTAAGCGTTCAAGGGCAAAAGAGGCTTCTACATGACTGGGTAAGACATCTTTGGTAGATGCATAACGCATGGATAAGGTATAAGAGCCTTCTTTACGTGTATTGATTTCTGATGCGAGGATGCGCATCGTGTGCTGATCGATGTATAAGGTTACCAAAGCCAATTCCGACAGTTTATCTGTGGGGATCACATTGATTACCTTTGCCAATTTTCCATCCCTTTGTTCCATTCCCCGGTCGACCGTAATAAAAGGATATCGAAAGATCTCCGATAAGGAAAAGTCGAGCCCTCGACGGGGAAGCATCACAAAATCATCAGAAGAGAATTTCATCCTTTTCCCCTCCTCATAATAGACCTTAGCCGTTTTAGTCGGCATATTAATAAAGGAGACCTCTAAGTCCAAAACAACGGTGGCCGAAAACTGCTGTACCGCATCCAATCTTTTTTTAACCTTTAAAAGATCCGCATCTATCTCTTGTGTATACCCTAACAAAAAAATGAAGCAAAGACATATACCCATTAGCAATCGTATCATTCTATATCTCGTTTGTGAAAAACAAAAGTACCGATAAATATCAGTAAAACGCTATATAGTGCGAGTACTGTATTGTTCATGAAGACCCTTTTCCAATCAGTTTCATAATAGAAAAATTCCTGCCAGGTATCTACCAACTTCGGGAAAAACAATATATTCATAAAAGCTGCGCCAAAGTCTATTTTCAACAATAAATTGGTAACTACCAGAACCAGTGCTGCCACTATCCAGGTTTTAGTCGCTTCCTTTAAAAAGATAGCAAGCGTGACGCTGATCACGCTGTAAAAAATCATCACCATACTACCACAGGCAAAGGCCCAACAAATCCGTTTGAAAGCATCAGCCGATTCAAAAAAATTCAGTGTATTTAGGTATACCACCAAGTCACCTTTACCAAAAGCGGTATAGGCAAGCAAGCACGTACTAATCATCATGAAAGCCATCACGAATAAAGTGAAACCGATCGCTATCAGGTATTTTGCAGTTATGAACTTCCATTTCTTCACCGCTTGCAAAAGTACTGTTTGCATCGTACCATCCTTATATTCATCTGTTAGCATACTAGAGGTAATAATCATCAATATGAGCGGCAAATTAAACCATAAGGAATTCAACACAATGTACAAAATCAGGTTACCGTTCAGCAAAGTACCCTCAAAAAAGAATGACTGCTTCAGGTTATCGAGCAACACATCCAGAATGGTACTTCCCTGATAGTACGCTGTTATCAGAATTAACAGTTCTATTACGAAAACAGCTCCCAAAGCATAATAAGTTTTACTCTGTTTGATTACTTTTAAAATTTCGGCTCGTAATAACAGCTTCATCTGATGGGTTTGATTAATTGTTCCAGAGTAAGTTCAGGGGTAAAGGCGTTTACCAGAATACCTTCTGCCAGCAGCTTCTGCAGCAGATCGGGAATTGCTGTTGCCGGGCACTCAACGCTCGCATCATGCAAACCCATAACGGCATTGTACTTTTTCAAAATGATCGAGCTGCTGATGTTCGTCGCCGTGATCGTAAAACGTTGAACATGTCGGTCAATTAATTGCGCAGGGCTTCCTTGGTTCACTACCCTTCCCCCATCTATAACGTATAAAAAATGGCAGCACCTGCTCAGTTCGCCCATCAAATGAGAAGAAAGCAAGATAGCAATGCCTTCCTTGCTTGCGAGTTGCTCAATGAGCTTAACCAGAGAAGCCACCCCAATTGGGTCAAGCCCCGAAAAGGGTTCGTCAAGCACCAAACATTCAGGGTTATTAAGCAATGCAATGGCTATTCCTAATCGCTGCTTCATTCCTAACGAGAAATTGCGCACAGGGTCTTTGCGGTCGATGGGCAACCCCACCTTTTTTAGGTGTTGCTCCAAGACAGGACGATCGGTTTTTGCCCCCTGTATACCAGCAAATATTTTCAGGTTATCATAGGCGTTAAGGTAATTATAGAGGCCTGGTTTTTCGATGATCCCACCAATAGGTTTCTCCCGGGTGGAGGCAATGCTTACCCTGCCTTCATCCGCCTTTATCAAACCGCACAGAATCCGGAATAATGTTGTTTTACCTGCGCCATTGCGTCCCAGAAGGCCAACAATCTGTCCTGCCTCGATGTTGATGCTCACCTTATTCAACGCCTTTCCCGAAGGGTATGTTTTGCTCAGCTGGTGTCCTACAAGCATTAGATAGAAAGTTTTTGGTTAAGCGCTCTAAAATTAAATTTTGGTTCGTAATGTTTTTCCATAAAAGTCCGCGACCAAAAGTATCTTTTAAATAAGAACAAGGGATCATTCACCATAAACTGTGGTATAAAATGGAACCATTTAATCCCGGTTTTCCGATAATATTTCTGTGCCTGATCTGCTAAGCCCAACTCTCGCGCCGCTACCATCAACGCATTACGCTGACATTTGGAACCGCTGTAGTGCCTGGCGACTTTCGCTGTAAAACCATGTACAAAGAAATAATCTTTTATCCGTTTATAGTTCTGGAACCGCGACCAGGCATCCATCACTACCAGAAAAATATGACTGAAAGAAAACAAGAGGCACCATAACCAGAAGAGGACCATCAGTATAGGATCATGCATATAAGCCTGTTTCAATCTGTCCCAGTAAAAAAGTGATTCCATCACAAAAAGCACCAGCGAGCAGTGTAAGAGATAGCCTACATTCCAATAAGAAACGATCAGGCTCGGCTGTTTCGGCAAAACATTATTGTTCATCATGCTATCATCCTATCGGTTGCCCATAGGCGAAGTGGTTCTGGCATATTAATTTATTTCCTTCATAAGCAAGGAGTGTAATTCAGAAGGGCACGCCTCTTATTGGGTATACGCAAACTTAACGAAAAACACCTTTATATACTAACGAACAGTATTCTTTTTTATGTTAAACAAAATAATATCCAGCTTGTCTAACTATGTATTTTTCTGAAATACAGCAACAAAAGTATCTAAGGCAAATGATAGTTTAGTACATCACTGAGCAGTATGCATCAACTGTGCAACTTGCGTAAAACTCCCGATTGGCGCCACCATCTCAAACATTTTGAAGTAATTGGCATTTATTAATCATTAATTATGATTAATAAAATCAAAATAAATCATTTTCAGCAATTAAAAATATTAAATAGATTTGATTCCAATAAATAAAAATGATTGAACTATGGAAAAGAAACATCCCCTACCTCCATTTATTTTTGAGACAGCTCTAAAGAAGGTACAACTTGCCGAAGATGCATGGAACAGTAAAGACCCGGTAAAAGTATCCAAGGCTTACACCAGAGATACCGAATGGAGAAACCGCGACCTATTCATCAATGGAAGAGATGAAGTTCTCCAATTTTTAAGTCAAAAATGGGAGATAGAACTTGACTACAAATTAAAAAAGGAGTTATGGGCATTTACCGATAACAGGATAGCTGTCAGGTTTGAATATGAGTATCATGATGAATCTGGACAATGGTTCCGCGCTTATGGAAATGAAAATTGGGAATTTAATTCAGATGGACTTATGAAAAAGAGATTTGCTTCGATTAACGATATACCTATCCACGAAAAGGATCGAAGAATCCTTTAACAGCACCACCATTTGCGTCGACTTTCTCTTTAGCCAGTCTTTGTCGTCATGAAAGGATATTTTTTTAACATAAGGGTATTAATCAGGTAGTTTATATTTAAATACGGCTTCCCACAACTAGCGAACAATTTGCATAAAGGCATTTTTTACGTATGTTTGAAAGGCTTTGGGCAATGAGTGCCTGAAGTGTTAATAACCCAAGTTACCTTCAAATGATCCGTGCTATATCCATCATTACTATCATTATTGTATCGATTACCTTACTTAATTCCTGCTCACAGGAAAAGGCAACATCAAATAATCAGCAGCCATTAAATAGGGCAGATTTTCAGACAGCGCTTCAAGGCGATTCTACCGATCTATTTATCATTCGGAATGACCAAGGTTTGGAAGCCGCTATCACCAATTATGGTGCCCGGATCGTAGCACTATGGGTGCCTGATAAAAACGGAGTGATGCAAGATGTCGTACTTGGTTTTGAAACGATCGACGATTACCTTGCTCAGCCTTCCTCTTTTGGCGCTACCATGGGGCGTGTAACGAATCGCATTGCCTATGGAAAATTTGTACTTGACGGCGATACCGTACGACTGGATAAAAACAATGAACAGCATACTATCCATGGTGGTAACAACGGTTGGCGGCAACAAATTTTCAAAGCTCAACAACCGAATGATAGCACATTGATCCTCACCTATTTTTCACCGGACGGTGAAGCTGGTTTTCCCGGCAATGTTAATGTGCAAGTAACCTATACATTAACGGCCGCTAATGCATTAGACATTGATTATACCGCGGAAACCGATAGAAAAACGGTCATAAACATGACCAACCACAGCTTTTTTAATCTTTCGGGCGACCTAACTTCGTCCATAATGGATGACATCCTTTATATAAATGCTGACCATTACACGCCATTAGACACCTCATTGATTACTACCGGAGAAATAAGACCGGTGGCTGATAGCCCTTTTGATTACAGGACCCCGATGAGCATACGTGAAGGTATTGCCCGAGACAGTGCACACAAACAGATTCAACTTGTTGACGGATTGGATCATAATTGGGTATTAAATACCAAAGGCGAAATTGATGTATTAACCGCCAAAGTGTACTCTCCAGCGAGTGGTATTGGTCTGGAAGTATATACCAATGAACCTGGGATACAGGTCTACACAGGCAATATGTTAGACGGATCTCAAAAGGGTAAAGGTGGTTATCCACTTAATAAACAGCAAGCCATCTGTTTAGAAACGCAACATTTTCCTGATGCACCAAATAAACCCGAGTGGCCGTCGACGGTACTGAAACCAGGAGAAACCTACCACAGCAAATGCATTTACAAATTCACGGTAGGCAACGAATAGCTTTTATATTTTGAGCATTTAAATCATAGTGCAATTATCTATCAACTATTGATATAACTCTCCAATTGGCTGATCGTTTCTTTTTGATCTTCAATAATGCTTTTCACCAAATCTCCAATAGACAACATCCCGATCACTTGTTTATTCTCCACAACTGGTAGGTGTCGAAAATGATTATTGGTCATCAAGCTCATACAGTGATCTATTCTGTCAAAGCTTGTAATGGTTTGCGGGTTTGCTGTCATCACTTCACGGATAGAGGTGTCTTTTGAAGCTTTCCCTTGCAAAATGATTTTCCGTGCGTAATCCCTCTCGGTAAAAATGCCCAGTAATTCATCGTGCTCAATCACCAGCAATGCACTGATATTTTTTTCCATCATTAGCTCTAAAGCATCAAATACAGAATCATGAGAAGATACTGCATAAACAATTGCTGGTTTGTTGTTAAGAATGTGTTGAACCGTTTTCATAATATGTTTAGTTTATAAAATGGGTGCGCTATGGCTAAACTAGTATACGACAGTAACGAGAAAAAGGTAATAATTGGGCGCTTAGTTTACTATAAGTTATATTGTAAAGTTAACCATTTTTACCTAAAATAAAAAGCATGTTTTTAACTACTAAACAAACACCCCTCCTACTTTTATGGCAAAAGCTTTGATATTATACGCTGCTGGCCCAATTATTATTTCTTATCATAAAACCAAGTACAATCCAAGGGCACAAGCCTACCTTTGTGTTAACGTAACGAAACTTTATAAAAGCCATTAACATGAAAGTTTGAATCCTAACAATGAGAGATATTCCCATTGGGGTCAATTTCAATAGACAAATTTTTAGGTATAGTTAAGGTTAAGTCTGTTCAGAGACTTGACATCTTTATGCAATACAGCAACAGGTATATCTCAGTACAAGTGGCTACTTAACTGGGCTTAACATCAATTCCCCACACGCAAATAAAGCCTTTCAAGTGATGCTATCAGCCTTTGTTATAAATTTTACAAGTAAAGGCATGATTTGGCCACTGCTTTCTTTGTCGCTAAGCTTACTTTTGCATAAAAAAGAATATGGTAGCATCAATTTCCCGTAAAAGCTTTATCAAAAGTTCTTCTATGGCGTTAGCCGGGTTATCGACTGGCGTCAGCCAATTAGGTACAAATCCGGTGAACCAATCATCTCTAGAAAAAGTCAATAATATTGGCAGCAAATTCAGAATAAAAAATGTGCGGTTAGAAACCGGTTTTGAGTATGAGGAAGGAGAAGTCAGCGCAACCACAACAGCGCTCTTCACTGTTGAAATCAGCGATGGCAAAATCCAGGCGATACGACCTAATACATCACAAGCAGATGATATGGATGCGAAGGGCTTGCTGATGCTACCGGCCTTCCGGGATATGCATATTCATTTAGATAAAACATTTTACGGAGGGCCTTGGAAGGCAACAAAGAAACGACAAGGAGGAGTAAAGGGCATGATTGCGTTAGAACAGGAAATTCTTCCAACCTTATTAGAAACCTCTACACAACGTGCAGAAAAACTCATCGAATTGCTACAATCATGTGGATCTAATTTTGCAAGAAGCCATGTCAACATCGAACCGACCTCTAAACTAGAATCACTACAACATTTACAAACAGCCTTAGCGAATAAAAAAAGAGGTTTTGAGGCAGAACTTGTAGCTTTTCCACAGCACGGCGTATATTATACCCAATCTGAACAATGGATGAAAGAAGCCGCCGAAATGGACATAGGTTATATTGGTGGTGTTGACCCCTATACGGTAGATGGAGCCATTGAAAGGACGATGGACTTCACAATACAATTGGCTTTAGACCATAATAAAGGTATTGATATACACCTGCACGAAAGCGGAGATTCGGGCTTAAAGACAGTGGAGTATCTTATTAATAAGGTCAATGAAAATCCTATATTAAAAGGAAAAACATACCTGAGCCATTGCTTTGTACTGGCCGCACTGGAGAAAGCAAAACAGGAGGAGATGGCAGAAAAGTTAGCAGATGCTAAAATAGGGGTTATTTCTACCATTCCTTTTGGCGGGCTCATTATGCCTATCCCAACCCTTTACCAATACGGCGTTGAGGTGATGACTGGTAATGATAGTATTATTGACCATTGGAACACCTGGGGTCTGGGAAGCGTTCTCCAAAAAGCCAATATGATGGCCCAATTATATGGCTATTCAACTGAATTTGACCTTTCAAGAAGTTTAAAACTTGCTACCTGCAACGTATTACCTTTAGATGACAATGGAAAGCAACAATGGCCAAAACCGGGTGATATGGCTGATCTGGTGTTGGTTGATGCTAGCTGTTCGGCCGAGGCCGTGTCTAGGGTTTCGCCTGTAAAATCATTAATTCATCGGGGTAATGTAATATATTAAAGTTTAACATCAACTTTTTAAAGCATGCACTATTTACTATCGATCTTCACTTTATTATTTATGATTCCGTCAGAAATATCAGCTAATATGGTACATCACAACAAGCAAGCAACAATATTGGAGGCTGTTAAGAACAACAAGCCTGCAGCGGTAGAACAAGCGCTAAAAAAGGGAGCCAATGTAAATACACAAGATGCCGCTGGTAGCTCCTTGCTACTGATAGCTACCCACAATGCCAATCTTGAAATGACTCGTTTATTAGTAGCAAAAGGTGCAGATGTGAACCTACAGAATAAATCAAAGGACAGCCCTTTTTTATTTGCAGGTGCGGCTGGATATACCGAATTGGTAAAACTTTTTCTGGCAAATGGTGCTCGATTCGATGTGTTCAATAGGTACAATGGGTCCGCACTCATTCCAGCATGCGAAAGAGGCCACATAGAGGTCGTAAAGATACTCGCCAATACGGAGGGATTTCCTATTGATCATGTCAATCGCTTGGGGTGGACAGCGCTGTTGGAAGCAGTGATTTTAGGAGATGGATCTGAGAAATATGTTAAAACAGTTCAAATTTTGGTAGACGCTGGCTGCGACATTCATATTCCAGATTCAAAGGGAGTAACTGCTCTACAGCATGCTAAAAATAACGGGTATACTAAAATTGCCCAATTGCTGGAAAGCAGTTCAAAAATGTAATCGGATAACGCTTGAACAGTATTATGAAACACGAAGTCGCGATTGGGAAAAGCCCACCTTCAACCCAATTTAATTCCCATTTCTGATAAGTTTTTATCTCATCAATATTCTTGATTGCTATTATGTTAAATAGTATAGCTGCGGTTTGCGTATCACTTCTCTTTGTTTTGTTTATACTGCAACATTCCCGTTTCCATGTCCAAGCCCTGCGTACTAACAAAACTTGCAGTGAAGTTGTTAACTACTGCATATGAATTTCCTTCTACCTTAAGGATGACATAGCTCCTGTTTTCGTCTTTGATATTCTTTTTTTCTTCTACTGTCGGATAATGATCATCCCACGTCGCCAAGTAAAGGTTTTCTACTTGATAGAATGGCATAATATCTGAATAGACACCCGTCGGCACAATTGCTTCCCCCCTCTTATTATATAAACCAATATGCTCTTCTATGCCCTTTTGTACTTGCTTTTCTTCGACTACAAGTATATCTCCCGTTTTTAATACGTCAATACGTTTATATACCGGGGGTAACACCTCTTCTCCTCTCCAATTGATTAGGCCATGCTTTTCTATGGTTTGATTCGATTCCTGCTCCATCAAATTTATGTAATTAAATCCAACCGACGTCGTACCGGCAACTGTTTTTCTAGTGGAGTCTTCACCTTCTTCAAAAGGCAACATTTTCTTTCCGCGTAGATCGTATAAGTGCAACTCGGTAGCCGTATTATTACTTGCCACAATACAAAAAATATCAAAAATACCTTTTGCTTTATTTCTGTAGGAGCCTCCGTAGTTTTTTTGTAAATAAGAAACATTGTCGTCAAACGGGAAGACGACGACCCCGTTCAACAACTTTAAGTAATCATGCTGCGCAGGAATGATAATTTGATCTTCTTTTTTTAGTCCGGTTTGCCCATGCGCATTGACAAATAAACTATAACCTAGATTTTCTAAGCGTGTCTTCACCTCTTCATGATTCATGGTTTGGTATTCTAGATACATTGCATTTGGATTTACAGTATCAGCATCCGGCTCAGGTAAGGTTAGTAAGTGATTAATTTCACTGATTTTTTCATCAACACTTTTATCCTTATTCGTTCCCAAAAATGTATTTATGCCATCGAGCTCGTAATGTTGGAAACCGTTAGTATAGTTGGTTGAATACCGGGATGCTAATTTATTGAGCTGCATATCGTAAATATCGTGTCTGCCTTTTTCTGGTGAGAATTGATATGGATTTTCACGGAATTGCTCATAGAAGCTACCTATTGTGGTATCAACTTTTTGGAATGACGTATAAAATGGGATATTTTCATAGGCATCTAAGGCGATGATATAGGTAAAATGGTGAGGCAATACTTCTTTGCCACTACTGTCTATAAGCCCTGAAAAAAAAGAGGTATCACGAGAAATGTAATATAGCCCGCCCGCTATTTCTAAAGCGCTCAAGTCGTAGTACTCGGGCTGAATAATGTATTCGCCCTGTTTATTGATCACCCCGTAAAACTCACCTTGCCGTACTATAGCATGAGCTTTTAGGAAACTGCTTGCACCATCAAATTGAAATCCGACTGCCAGGTGATGGTTTGCATCAATATAACCCCATTTTCCTTCGTTTCTTACCGCGGCAAGCCCTTCCGAAAACCGGTTAACATCACAGTATTCAGGCGGCACGTTTTTGGCTCGATTTTCCATATTTACAAAACCATAGGTGTTTTTAGAACAGTTACCAAAAGAGGAAAATAGCTCCTGTGCACTTGTAGACATAACGGTTATCAGGTATAAAAAGACAGTAGTGTACCGTAATGGTTGCATTATTATTTAATTTTTAGGGAATGTCTCCCCATTCCAAGGAGTTGGATTGTTATAGAATAAATTGCCATCCGCGAATAATTGTCGGTCAATCATTCATTTGTGCTTCCGCGTCTATCTATTTCCATTGCATCATCGTATAATCCAGTAAAATCAGTTATTTGCAACTTCAAAGCTTTTCTAAATGAATAAACCGGCAAATAGATCGTCAACCAAAGTAAAATATAGGTTGCCAGTATTCTTATTTTACTCATCTCTTTCAAAATATCAGTTCATCCATCCTGGGCAAACAAGTTTACTCCACCTCAAATCTTGCCAACAGTCTATAGGTATTTTTATTTATTCCTGCGTAATAAGATTCAGAACGTACGCTATTGTAGGCGTCGGATACAGAAATAATGTCTCCCAATTTTTTCCTCATGGCTTTGGCTATCACAACAGCTTGTTTTTTTGCGTCTTCTAGGGCTTCTGCGATTATTTCGTCCGGATTGTCTAATGGTTTGTAAAAAACCTTATTGTCATACTTAGCTGTTCCTTTCGTATTTTTTAAATTGTTGAATTTGACAAAATCCGCTTCCGATGCCGTTTCAAATACATAAACGAGCTGCTTTTCTTGCACTCCCAATATCGGTTCATCGCTTTTGACAAACTGGCCTTTCTCAAAACCATTTTTTTCCATCACTTCAAAAAATGTCTTTTCAAGATCCTCCAATGTCGCCTTATCTTCTTCATAAGCGTAGTATTCATTAGCAGTAATAGATATTTTGGCCTGGTATTTATCTATTTGGTTTTCATAATCTACTTCGCCCCGAACCTCAACAAAACGGTGGTTATCCTGCGCTAACGATAAAAAGGGCAAAAGTGCTCCAACAATTAGAATCAGACTTTTCATTTTCATATGCTTAAAATTTATTTCGAAATTTTCCAATAAATGAGCCCGTTTTTGTAGGACTTTAGGGCTATTGATTAGTTAACAACTTCGGATACAAATTTAGATTGCTGAATCGTCCAAAACAATTTTCTGCTGTATACACGGCAACTACCAACCCCAAAAAACCGTCTACAAAGCATCTACATTTTTATTTTTTTATCTTTGATCAGCTGGGGTGCTTATATTTGACTAGATATCTTTGCAATTGAACTTTTGTGGAAGATCAATAACATGATGATTATGGAAAAACGTCGAGCGTATTCGATTAATTTAAAAGGAAAACCGCTAAACCGGCCTTTGCCAAAGAAATAATCGCATCAGCAGCGTATAAATCAGTATACTGATAGATGCTGTGATGATCATTCTGCCGCTTGTGGGAACGGTATTATCGCTCAATATCAGCCAGTTAATTTGGCAGGTAATACCGCTGTCAATCATCCCTGAACTCTTAAATTAGTTGGCTATATGAAAACGAAAGACCATTTTCCAGTTTTGGATATTACCGAATTTCAGGGTAACCGGCTTAGCAAATGTGATTTCTTGTATCATGAGCTCCATGGAGAACGGCATATCGATAAGCCACATAAACATGATTTTTTTCTTTTTCTTCTATTTGAAAAAGGAAATGGTATACATTCGATCGACTTTGTTGACTACATACTATCAGACCATCAAATTCATCTCTTATTTCCTGATCAAGTACATCGATGGACTTTTAAGGAAGGAACTACCGGCTATCAATTAATGATAAGCCGACCGATATTCGAGGTTTTCTCCACCTCCTTAAGGTTCTCTTTTATACATTACCGTAACTATCCTGTGCTCGACCTATCGCCCGATATATTTGAAAAACTACTGTATGAATTCAAGGCAATTCAGCAAAATCTCAATGAAAGGCCCGTATTCTGGGATCTGGTACACACCCGAAGTAAAATCATCGCATTGTTGGTGAGTCGGGAAGCTGAAGATCGGTTCAAGGATTTTACAGTTTACAACACAAAACCTCAACTTTTTAAGTACCTCTCCCTCATTGACACCCATTTCAAGGAAGAAAAAACAGTTTCCTTCTATGCTGAAAAACTAAACATTACTGCTAACTATCTAAATATTCTCTGTAAAAGGCACTTTCATGTTTCGGCGACCTCCCTAATTCAAAACAGGGTTGTACTGGAGGCTAAAAGGCTTATCCAAGCTTCTGAATTGTCGATAAAAGAAATTGCATTTGAATTGGGCTTTTATGACCATTCCTATTTTTCCAACTTTTTCAAGACACAAACCGGGATCGCGCCAACAGCATTTAAGAAGCAGTAATAAGGTCTCTATTGTCGCTTTATCATTAATGCCACTCCATAATGGTCGACTTATCGGTGGTCTTACAAAATGAAATGATGAAGTACTGTTATAATAAGCACAAAAAATGAGCAATTTATGTGTTGTACGCAATTCCTTCCTTTCAATCTTCTCTGTGGATGAAAGATGGATATATGGGTCTTCTAAAATGTTTTCACTTTGCATTCGTCACAGTAGCGTTACGTATGAGCTAAAGGATTATTTATTATCTTCCGAAACCTAAAAATCGAATATTGTAACAAACGATAGAAATCATTAAAAAAGAACATTCTTATGAGTAAAAAAGTAATCTCTGTATTTACAGTATTTGCAGGTATGTTGATGTTATGCAGTTTTGTAACATTGTATTCATCTGATAAAAAAAAACAGGAGAATAAGATAGAGGGTAGGATTGTTTACAATAAGAAGAAACATAGCATAACGTTATCATGGCCAGCATTCGGCTCTTCTGGAGATTATGTAATCACAAGAGGGGGCAGTCGTTTGGCGTCAGATTTTGTGTCTGTGGGTTCGACTTCCAGATTGACATTTACAGATAATAAGCCAAATGCAGATAAGTACGAAAACTATTATAAAATTACCCGTAACACGATAACAATAATACTTTCGCTGGAGAACCAAATTTTTGGTAACAATATGTATTTCTACGATAGAAAACATGAAAAAGCAGAAACTGCACGAAACGAAATTAATTCGCACTTTGATGCTATTGGTCTAGGCGGATCAAATGGCGAGTGGACTACAAAACGTCAGGCATATTATTTCAAAGCAAATGTTGATGGTCAAACTTACGATTCGGGTGGTTCGGGTTCTGCATCATCGGCAGAGGCTAACGCCATAGAATTAGGATTCTACGCTCACATTGGAGGTTTGGGCAAAGTGCCAACAGATGTTAAATTGGGTTCTATATTCACTAGGCCTCACCTTTCGGGTGGAGCAAATGCTACGTGCACATTTTGGCGTTCTGTGGAAAATGTGGCTGTGATGCGAGATTTTGCTTGGACAGTTTCCCAATCAACTAGTGCACGAAGAATGCTGATTGAAAGCACTTCGAAATATATTTCAGATGTTGGAGACACCAACTTTTGGGGTAGCGGTGGCTTTATCGCCGACACTCGTTACACATCATCCAGACCAAACTGGGGTGGACAACAACAATGGTACACCAGAAATGCTATTTTCCCTTCAGGCTCAGAAGCTATGGGTGGATCGTATAATATGGTTTGGCAAGGGTGTGTCAATCCTCCACAAGCGGATGATACCAACTCTCCAATTCCTGCTACACCTATTATCAGAGAAAAACCTTTCCTTTTTATAGATAACGATGGTGAATACAAAGTATTTGTTCCCGCGTGGCAAAAGGATAGAGTTGGAGTTTCTTGGTCGTCAACAGATATGGGCAAAGGCGAAATTCAAAATTTGCTTACCGACTGGTATGTTGCCAAAGAAGGCGACACCGATGTAGAAATCAATACAGCGCTAAAGGCTGGCAAAAATATATTTTTCACACCAGGGCACTACGCATTGAATGCTCCTATTCAAGTGAATAGAAAAGACGCCATACTTCTAGGTGCTGGTATAGCTTCGGTAACGCTAGAGCCTACCGAGAAAAATACTTGGGGCTGTATCTATGCTGACGACAAAGATGGAATTATCATTGCCGGACTTCTTATGGATTCATTCAATAGTACAACTTATCAAGTTAGAATTGGTGACGAAGAAGCAAATGCAGACCATTCTCCAAATCCTATCTTGCTCACAGACATCACCTGTAGAGTAGGTGGAGTGCAATCAAAAAATATTCAGATACATACTTCTATGCAAATAAACAGCAACAATGTGGTGGGTGACCACTTCTGGCTGTGGCGTGCCGATCATGGTTCGCAACGTGGCGGAGATGTACGTTGGGTAAGAGATAGATGTAAAAATGGACTTATCATTACTGGCGATGATGTTACGCTTTATGCCCTATTTGCCGAACATTATCAAGAATATGAAGTACTGTGGTTGGGAGAACGTGGTAGAACTTATTTCTTCCAAAACGAACCACCGTATGATGCCCCAAATCAAGCAAGTTGGAGCAGTCAAGGAGGCAGAGTTGATGGTTACGCAGCATTCAAAGTAGCTAATACTGTAAAAGAACATCATAGCATAGGAATGGGTTCTTATGCAGTTTTCACAGGAACTGATGGCAATGTGAATAAGAAAAATGGGTTTGAAATACCTAATAGCCCGAATGTGAAACTCGAAAAAATAGTTGTCACTCGTTTTTCTGGCCCGGGTAATATCCAAAATGTTATCAATGGTTTTGGTGGTAGCACAGCAACCGGTGTAAAACGTGTGGCATTATACAACGATGGTGCAGGTATACAACCATACGACGAAGAATTTGATTTGCCCAATCGTGAATCATATCCTGTGTATATTGCTATGGATAAGTAAATAAGAAAAGGTGCATCCTTACTAGAAAATCTTCCTAACAAAGCAAAACGCTGAAGACCGATTAATCTTCAGCGTTTTTTCATTTCTCAAAGCGGAAAAAGATGAAATAGCACCAAAAAAAGCAACGAACTCCACTCCTAAAGAATACATTAAGGCAAATTCAAAGGTTAATTGACCGCAATTCTGTTCAGCTGCATCCATGCGAACTGCTCTTAGTCACCGAAGAGTTATCATTGCATAAAAAAAATAATTATGAAACCGAGATGTAAATATTATTGACATACAGGGCAATAATTATTTACATCGAGCTCCCATCAACAATTGAAAAAAATAAAAAGATGAAAACAATGAACTCATTCAAGTCTGCAATTGCCCCAAAAATCCGTAGGGTCATCGGTAGCATTTTATTCGGAAGCGCATCTCTTGCAACGAACTGTTTTGCGCAAACACCCGCCCGCGCAGGTGTTATTGCACAAGGAGATAGCCAGCAATCTAAAACGGTACCTCTGGAAAAGTTCTCAGGATATTACCAGTTTCCCAGTAAAGCAGGTTTTATTCAATTTGAACTAAAAGACAATACACTTTTTGCCAAACAATTATGGGATAACAAAGAATACCAGCTCATCCAGATCGATGAAACGAATTTTGAATCAAAAGGGGAAGGTCACAAAGTCGAATTCCTAAAAGACAATTCCGGTCAGTTTACCCATGCTAAATTATTGGGAAGAATCATAACGGTAAAAGTCGGATTTGATCCCAAAATAATCAAACAGTTATCGGCAGCACAACTTAAAAGGCTAGAAGGAACTTATATCTTAAAGGATGACAGTAACCTTAAGCTCGATATTCTATCTTCAGGAACAGGATTAACGATAAAGCAACTATGGGATAATAAAGAAGTCGCTTTTACGCCCAGATCAGAAACTTTTTTCCTAAATGATGACGGTACTTTCCCGCTGACGTTTTTATTGAGCGATGGAGAAGCCGTGCAGGTCACCTGTTTTAAAGACGATATATGGCTCAAAGCAAAATAGACAGTGATGATACAAAAGATTTTAATCAAATCTCAAAATCTTCCTGAACGCTAACATCTATAATTAATTTATTAATACCAGAGGATGAAATTTTTCTTACCTATTATTTTTCTTTTAACCAACCTTACTTTATTTGCTCAAACTAAACTGACTGGCGTAGTTGTTAGTGAAAGTGGAAAGCCAATTCCTTTTGCCGCTATCCAAATAAATTCATCTGATGGCCAAATACGAGATTCAACATTCAGTGATCAAAAAGGACAGTTTGAGTTCTCCATTAATAAAAATGTAACGCTTCTTTTTAAGACTAACGCTATGGGATATAAGGGAGAAACAAGGGAAATTGCATTTGATACAGATGAAAATACACCGCTTAAAATCACTTTGTACGCGGATGTTATCAATTTAGAAGAGGTGTCAATAACTTCGTCGAAAAATGTATTTGAGCAACAAGCTGATCGTTTGGTAGTTAATGTTAATCAAATCCCGTCCGCATCTGGACTTTCAACTTTCGAGCTTCTAAAAAGAATTCCCGGTCTTTTAGTTTCAGATGATAAGATAGAACTAGCAGGTACGGGAAGTGCAACTATTCTGATCAATGGCAGGGAGTCTAGATACAATGATGTCTCTCAAGCGTTGAAGGGACTGAATGCTGCCAATGTGGAAAAAGTGGAAGTTATCTCACACCCCGGAGCCAATTACGAAGCGGCTGGAGGAAGTATAATTAATATTGTAACGAAACGAAAGAAAACCGGTGGTTGGAGCGGAAGCCTAAATATGCTGGGAGGAACTGGTATCTATAATAAAAGAAGAGAGAAGGTGGATAGGAACTTTAATACGATTAGCCCTTCTATCAGTCTAAATTATAGTACCAATAAGGTAAGCTTGTATGGTTACTATAGTTATTTTTATAGTAATGTATTTGATCATAAAGAATTTGAGCGAACGATAGACTCCATTTTGTTTTATCAAAGTTCCTATACACCTTGGCATGCGAAGAACCACAATGTGATGTTTGGTGGGGATATTTATTTGACAAAAAGGAATACGCTTAGTGTCGGTGTCAGTACACTAAATAGGGCAATAAGCAGGGAAAGTAATAATTTAACGGATGAACTGTTCGCTAACAGCGGTGCCAAAATTAGCTCGTTCAGTAGTTTAATCGATTTGAATGAAAAGCAGCAAAATACTACCTTAACTGTTGGTTGGCAATTAGATGTAGATACAGTGGGAGGGAAATTATCTGCTGATGTTGAGTACTCAAAATTCAAAATTAATAGCATAGGCGAGTACGATAACTTTCTCGATATGGGCGAGAATTATGTTAATCATCAATCTATCAGAAACCCGGTTGAGCTCTTTGTTGCCAAAACAGACTTCAAAAGAAGCGTATTTACAGACTACTCTTTAGAATTAGGTGCAAAGACAAGTTATGCAAGTATAGATAACAGTCTGCGTTTTTTGAGAAATGGTGTGATAGACAGCGAGACGAGTACAGACTTTGCTTATAAAGAAAATATTAATGCGGCCTACCTGTCCCTTGAAAAACGTTTTAAATTCGCGGAAGTTAAGTTGGGAGTGCGTGCAGAACAAACCAGAGCGACAGGAGATGAAAAAGGGGAGGAAGTGTTAGATCGAGATTATTTGCAATTATTTCCTTCTTTATTTATTAAAAAAGATATCTCTAAGAAGTTTGGAACTGTATTTCAATACAGCAAACGCGTTAATCGACCGAGTTATCAGCAGCAAAATCCCTTTATACGATACATTGATTCGCTAACATATACTAAGGGAAATCCGCTATTGCAACCTGAGACGGCAAATCAATACAAACTTGCGCTGACATTTAGAAATCATCCGTTCTTTATTCTCTCCTACAATAACAGAAAAGATGTTATTTTTCAAAATGCACCCCAGCAAATTGGAAATATTACCTATACGATGCCGGATAATCTTGGAAGATACGAAAACTTTTCAGCACAGTTAAATTTACCGATTACGTTTATACCTAATACCGAAGGATACATCAGTAATCAAATCATGTCAAATAGATATCGGGCGCATTATTTAAACGGAATTTTTGATCAACAACAATGGAATGTTCTTTCTTTCCTACAGCTTGCTTATCGGTTCGATAGCAAATGGGTGTTTGAAGTATCTGGATATTATACAAGTAAATCCTTGAATGAATTTGCGTTAATTGAAAGTAGAGGTAGTTTAAATTTGAGTTTACAACGTACCGTATTGGGAGGAAAAGGAAAAATCAATTTAAATGCAAATGATATCCTTTATACCGACAAAACCAGAGCTAGAATTCATTACCAGGATATCGACATCAACTTGAGACAACGAATTGAAAGTAGAAATTTCAGACTTTCTTTTACCTATAATTTTGGTGGAAAGGATGGAAAAACACGTCGTAAAGAAGTGGAGAAATCGGAAGAATATAATCGTGTTAAAACTGACTAGTTATGAGTAAAAAGGAAGCTAAAAGACAGTTCCGGTCAGCCGTTGTCACTCAGCCGCTAATCGTGAAAGGATAACAGGCACGTGTTGCGAACATGGAATGATTGGGAGAAAAACAATGTAAAAGGCATGATTTTTGATCATAATTCGTTTATCCGATAGCTATAAAAACCAAGAGTAAAAATCGCAAATATTTTTGGGAAATAAACAATAGCTTTAAATAGCTATATATACTATGTATCAACCAAGGAAAGGAGGTAGTGTTATGCTTTTATTCACTAAAGGCAGCTTTCTACTGAAGGCAGTGGCATTGATAATGGTTTTTTCATTTGGTGCAAACCTTTTCGTGCCATTGGCCCTTGCTTGCACCCGTGTGATGTGGCTCACGGAAAACGGTCATGTGTATGTGGGACGAACACAAGACTGGACGGAAAGGGTTAATAGCAAATTCCGCAAATTCCCCCGCGGGATTTCCAGGGTAGGGGTGGTTGCGGAAAACCCAGCCAAATGGACATCCAAGTACGGCAGCTTTGCGATCACTGGCTATGATATCGGTACGCATGAGGGAGTAAACGAGAAAGGCCTCAGTACCCATCTACTCTTTCTTGCCGACGAGGCGTCAGATTATGGTAAACGTGACCCGTCTATTCCCGGCCTCAGCATAGAGTTATGGGCTCAGTATTACCTTGATAACTTTGCTACCGTGACCGAAGCTGTTCAAGACATCAGGCAAGGGAAACTACAGGTGGTGCCTATAATCTTTCCAAATGGTGCCCAGTCACGCTTGCACCTTTCGCTCGAAGACAAAACCGGCAATTCAGCCATTGTAGAATATATCAATGGCAAGCCCAAAGTTTATATGGACAAGAGCTATGCCGTAATGACTAATGAGCCGACCTATGATAAGCAGCTTGCCAACTTGAAAAATTATCGCAGCTTTGGCGGCAATAAGCCTTTACCCGGGGAGCGGACACCCATGGACCGTTTTGTGCGTGCATCCTATTACACGAAAGCATTACCGCAACCCGCCAATCCAGAGACAGCGGCTGCTTATATGTTTAGTGTGATACGTAATGCATCCGTCCCTTTTGGAGCAGGTGAACCCGACAAGCCAAACGTTGCCAATACCATTTTTCGTACGGTTATAGACCTGACCAACCAACGGTATTATTTTGAAAGCACGTATGCACCCAATGTTGTATGGGTTGATTTTAGCGAGCTGGATTACAGTGAAGGAAGCGATGAAGAAGAACTTGCCGTCGAGCAGGAAATTTTTTCGCTAAATGGCTCTGCCACCGACAGGGTAATACCTAAAAAGCCGTTCGTTTTCGGCGGGCAGATATAGTATTGTGGTCAAAAACGATAGACTGTTGGCAGTTGCCGTCAAAAGATTTCTTGATCTTGGCTACGATCGCTTGCATCATCGCGTCGCCTATCGCCTATTAGCTAATGCATAACTGGTTGCAACACTATGAGTATCGCACAGCAGTCGGTTGGCAGGTTTTTGTGGTTGCAGGCGCAGCAGCTTTGCTGATCACCATTCTGACTGTTAGCTTCCAAACCGTTAAGACTTCGTTAGCAAATCCTGTCGATAGTGTCTACGGAATGAATAGTGAGCGGGGATTCAGAGGCATATCAGAGTAGAATCTCTACTAGAAAGTAAAATAGGTAGAATAGTTGTACCGCAATAGGCAAGTTAAGATACTGTTTTTTTGTCAACACCTTGGTTTACGGGTCTTGCGAATTTTCTGTTGCTTCTGTTCTATATCCTTTTTCGTCTCAAAACCCGAAGAAAGTTCACTAATCCGTTGGATAGCAACTTCAAGCAGTCTATCGTTAAATTGAGAGTTAAACCAACCGATATTCGAATTCAATACGGCATGCTTTCCATTTTGGTAGTAGTAGGCAATAACCGGAGCTATTCCTTTTATGCCCGTATCCACGAATTTCACGCGGTCATAACGGTGCATATTGTCCTTTACACGCTTTATGCCCTCTTCATAATTGAAGATTATTTCGTCCGTCTCAATGAAATGCCCTCCCAATCTAACACGGGTATCCACACGTATCGCTGCCGTCTCCACATCATCCAATCCGAAATAGATAAGATTGGTTTCATATCCGGCTTTTTTGAACGTGTCGGTTATCTCTATGGCAAGGTCATTGGAGTAATTGCTTTCAAAGGCAAAATCCCTGCGTTGGGCGATGGCTTCATCTCTTTCGTTTTCCAAGCGGGTAGGCACGCCACCTTTTAGTTTTTCAGGGTCATAGTCCGGATACTTTTGTGACAACCCGGCTTATACCAAATCACCGTTGAAGATATGTGTGCCCTTAGGTATATGTTCATGGCCATAAGTTGACTTACCAGCCCCGTTCGGACCGGCAAGGATAAAAAACTGCGGTTTCATGGCTGATTATTTGGCTATGGAAAGCTTCGACCAATATCCCTTACCCGCAGGCAATAACGATCTCAATACCGAGTAGCTTCGTGTAGCTATATCGTATCTGACCAAATCTTCCGAGCCGTCGGGATTTGCCCTGATAAATTCCTTTGGGGCTTTAGCCCGTTCGTCACGGTAGAACATGGGAACACCCTTTGAAAAGGCTTCTCTATGGATTTCTGTGGTGAGCTTTGCCGCTTTCTCGTCGGTTTCGGCAACCGTTAGCTTATTGAGCATTAACTGGTCGAGCTTTCTTTTTTCATTATCCCTATCGGATTGCAGGCTATCGAAATAGTCAAAGAATTTGGAGCCTGTTTTTAGGCTTTCCTTTAATTCCATGATATCGTCCGCAGGGATAAGCACCCCCGACAAAGTTCCTTTTTCGTCCCTTATTTCTTTTAGTTTCATAACGCCTGTATTCATGCCTGTTACAAACCTAGCCAAACTTGCTTTCAAATGCAAGTTTGGCTATTTCTCATCTGCCGATGAAAAACTTGATGTTAGATGAAATTTAATCATTTTATATCTTATTTTAAATCTCTGTCTTTTTGCTCTTTCAACCGCTTCAATCTTTCGGTTGCCAACTCTGCCTGCTCTTTGGATTACCTTGCGGTCTCTTCAGCTTTGGTGATGGCAAGTAACCTTTCTTCTTCCTGCTTTACCCAAATTTTAAGTTCTTTGGGGCTTTTGTTGTAGATGGAATCAATATCCAATGATACCTTTGGATAAAATAACCTCACCATCCGGATTTTGGTATCGCTATCGTGCAGAGCGGAGTTTGACCGCCAAAGCTGAAAGCTGCCGAAAAGAGAAAGTACTGACACTAGTATCAATGCAGCACCCGTAATGATATACGGTCGCTGTCGTCCTGTAATGCGATGCTCCACATTGACCTTTATTCGCTGTGCCAATTCGCTTATCGTGTTTCCACGAGGTGGCTTTTGCCATGATGGATTTAAGGGCATCGTGTATGGCATAACGAAGTTTATCGTTGCCCCGAAGTGCCTGCCTGTTCACCTTTGCCCTTGCCAAGATGGTAACCATAACGCCCCGGTCATCTCCTTGCATACCTTTCGGCTCTTGTGCCAATGGTTGAAATTGCCTATCGTCTTTCCATGGTTGTCCACTCGGTTATAGACGAGATGCAGATGGGGATGTCTCTTGTCTTCATGCGGTGCAGTGATATATTGGGTGACCTTGATGCCCATCTTTTTCATGTATTCCCTTGAGTGTTCCGCCATCTTCTCTACGGTAAGTTTATCCCTGTCCTCGTTGCTCCGTTAAAAAACCTGTTACCATACGGATGGACACAAACGGTATATTTCCTACCGATTTGGATACAAAGGAATGGAGTAAAGCCGTTCAGAGGATGACCATCGTGGGCGTTTGGTCAAATTTGTATCTGGTTTTAATGGCTCTGTAGCTTCAGGAATGTATTGAATTTTCAGCCAGTATGCAATACAATTTGTCAACTAAGTATTGCTAAAGACAAAGTACTGAGCTTCGTATTCATTTCGTAAGAATTGTCTTCTATCTATATCCGCCGGTCGGATTAGTATCGAAATATTTTTTGCATACGTATATCTTTCATCCTCTTTTCATAAAATTTTCAATTAGAGTCAAAACCTCTTCAAAGTTCGTCTCCAAGGCCATATGTCCACCGTCCAAAATATGCGTTTGGACATTGGACAAATCCCTTTTATAACAATATGCTTCGGCCACATCAAAGTAAACATCATGTTTTCCCCAAATAATTAGTGTAGGTGGTTGATGTTCACGGAGATATTTCTGAAAATCTGGGAACAGTTCAAAATTTGTCGGATAGGTGAGATTTAACGTATATTGAATATCAAGGTTTCCAGGTCTGCTTAACCTTTCCCAATCTATTATCCAACTTTCAGGGCTTATGTTTTGGTGAAGTTTCTCGGGTACGCCTGCAAAATACTGTTCTTTTGTTCCCTCTTCACTTAAAAATGCATACACCTTTTCCTTTTTTTCGTCAGTTGGATTTTTCCAATATTCTTTGGTTTCTTCCCACTGTGGTCCATGACCTTCTAAATAATTGTTGCCATTTTGTACAATAATTGCCTCTATTTTATCGGGATTTTTTAAACAGATCCGCGCTCCAATGTAACTCCCATAATCATGGAGGTAAATCGTAAATGATTTTAGCTTTACAGCTTCGGTAAACTTGTCCATATATGAAGCAATATTTTCAAAAGAATATTCGAAATCTTTTGCTGGAGGAACATCACTGAACCCAAAAGCTGGGTAGTCAGGTGCAATGAGATGGTAATTGTCAGAAAGTGCGATCATTAAGTTTTTAAACATTAATGATGAAGTCGGAAATCCGTGTAATAGCAATAGAGATGGGTTTTTACTGTCGCCTGCTTCCCTATAAAAGATATTTACGCCATCTACCTTTATAGTCTTGTTATATATTTGTCTGTCCATGTTCTTTTTTAACTTAAATAGCTCCTTTCTAAATTTAACTCAAAAATACATACAACAGCTTTTTTTCCCAAGTTTTAACCTTGATTCTCTATGGGTAAAATCCTGAAAATCTTGCCCCTTTCCCTTATTGGACGGTATTTTGAATTTGGTTTTTCTTTATTGGAAGTAAACCTGCTTCTTATCGTCTCGATGCTGAGTCCTTTGTCTCCGTGCTGGAAATATTTACATATCATCTTTACCCATACGCTATCGGTCTATACACTCAAAAGTCATGTACTGTCTTTGTTCGGGATTCTGATTTCCGGAAATTGGTATATCAGGTCTATAAAAGCACTCAAATATCCGCTTGTTATTTTCACTTTATATTCACTTTCATATATCCTCAACTCTTCAAGCTCTTTTTTCTTTTTTGCAAGTTCCTTTTTCAGCGAAGCAATCTCTGTATCATAGCGTGTGATGGTAATATCCACGGGGTCACGGTATCCGTATGTGTTTATAGATATGAGATAGTCCCGGAATATGCGCAAGCATTTAAGATTGATGCGATTTTGGGCATGTTTACGAGAAAACGGTGATTCCTTTCGTATGTATTCAATATGGTCTGCCACGATTTCCCTTACGTGTTCATAAAACTCTGCTTCGGTATATTTTCCTGTACTAACGGCATGCTCCTTGTGATAAGGATAATATTGTTCCTGTTCTTCGTTACCTATTACGTACAGTCTGGTAAGAAAATGGTTGTCATCGTAGTAGTTCCAAAACCTGATAGGATTACCGATGTCGTAGCGGTGCTTTCTTCTACTGAATGGTCGGCGTATCTTGAAATAGGTATCTCGCATGGCAAATCACTTTTTAAAGAAAAAAGAGACAGTCCGTTGTACTGTCTCTAACAAATATACTGAATTGAAGCGTTTCGGAAAACAGCGGTCTTTTTCAGCTTCCCAATACCATACGCTCCCGTAGGTTCTGCATATCCTCACTTAACTTGTGCTCGACCACTTTGGCGTAAATCTGTGTGGTAAGGATGCTCGTGTTGTGCAGACCCCATTACCCGCCCACGGATGACCGCCCCTTCTACGGTACTTCCCGACAATACCAATGCTTGGTAGGCATCAATGATTTTTGCCTTGAAACGGGCAAGAAATCGGTTAAGTTTAGCAGTTTCCTCACGGCTTCCCTTTGCCAAGCCCTTTTTTTGCATCCCATCCCGAAACGGATATGGAACGTTTAACGGATATTTCCGTACGTTTGCCGTTCACCGTTACCCTTGCATAGATAGCGGCTGTTCCCTGTGCTGTTGTTTTCTGCTTTCTTGAGGTAAAAGATAACCCCGAATGTGCATTCATGCGTTGCCTTGTTTGCGTTTTGAAAGCCAAACCCTAAAACCGAGGGGTTTTTCTTACCCCGAAATCCCTATCACTATAGGTGATCACATACGAAAGAAGCGTATGGACTTAAAACTGCTCCAAAGGGATGTGGCGAGCATTTGTGACGTTACTGAGGACTGTATAACCCTTTGGGAGAAAAACCATTCTGTTCCTCAGATTAGGTATTTTCCAAGAATTATTAAATTTTTAGGCTATTGTCCAATTGAGTTTAACGAAGCAAACCTTTCAGGGAGATTAAAGGCTTACAGGTGGAGAAACGGATTTAGTAACAAGAGGCTTGGAGAAGTTCTTAATGTTGATGGCTCGACTATTCTCGCATGGAAAAACGAAACCAGCATTCCCAAAAAGGAACATTTAATGAAATTAGAAGCGTTGTTAAAAGGTGGAATATAAACAGGAACCATAGGAAAGGGAGGTGCGCCTAAAACAAAAAAAATAAAATGCACTTTGTTAGTTTAAATTATTATCGTAATATTGCGATTATAAAACATTAGATATGGGGCTTACCAGATCAGAAATATTTTCGGACGAACAGAATAAGCTGTCTTCACTATTTAAGGTTTTGGCGCATCCGGCAAGGATTGCCATTCTTCAATATATCATCAATCAGAAAGCATGCATCTGTAATGATCTGGTTGAGGAATTAGGTCTGGCACAGGCAACCATTTCGCAGCATTTAAAAGAACTAAAGAGTATCGGTATCATACAGGGAACTATTGAGGGGAAATCCGTTTGCTATTGCATTGATGACAATATATGGAAAGAAATTCAAGCTGAATTGAACTCTTTTTTCAATCAGGAAGTAAAGGTTACCAAGTGTTGTACGTAGTATTTTTTTAGTATTTAACATCGTTATATTGCAATATATAGTTTAATATGTTTATTTTTTTAAATTCAGTTATTATGAAACTATCAGAAATCAAAGGAGTCCTGCCAACATTGAATAATGTTGAATTTCAGTTAGAGAACGGATCAGCTGTTCCCGAACATTTCCATGTTACGGAAATAGGACAAATCACCAAACATTTTATTGATTGCGGTGGTGTAACCCGTACAGAGAAAACGGTAAACTTCCAATTGTGGGATGCCAACGACTATGAACACAGGTTAAAGCCCACCAAACTATTAAACATTATCAAGCTGTCCGAAGAAAAATTGGGCATTGAGGATGCCGAAATAGAGGTAGAATACCAAGGAGAAACGATTGGAAAATTTGACTTGGATTTTGACGGTAAGCATTTCATCCTAAAGAACAAACAGACGGCTTGCTTGGCAAGTGATGCCTGCGGTATTCCTGCGGAAAAACAAAAAGTAAAATTATCGGAACTGAACAGCACTCGCTGTACACCTAATTCGGGATGTTGCTAAACACTAAACACCAATCGTCATGTATAAGAATTTAGCCGAAACCATAAAGGGGATTATTGACGTCCGAACCGTAAGCGAGGAACGCAAAACGATACTGCAACCGCTGATAGATTATGTACAGCAGAAAGCACACAGCGGAGAGGATATAAACCTCAATTTCATCTGTACCCATAATTCACGCAGAAGCCACTTCGCACAGGTATGGGCGCAGGTCGCAAGTGCGTATTTCAATATCCCGAATATACATTGTTATTCGGGCGGTACGGAAGAAACAGCACTATTTCCGAAAGTGGCGGAAACATTGACTAATCAAGGCTTTAATATTTTCAAGATTGCGGAGACCGATAATCCTGTATATGCTATAAAATACAAGGATAATGCTTTGTCAATCATCGGGTTTTCTAAAAAATACGATAGTCCTTTCAACCCTGCATCGGCATTTGTCGCCATTATGACCTGTTCGCAGGCAGACGGCGGATGCCCGTTCATCGCCGGAGCGGAAAAGAGAATACCCATCACATTTGAAGACCCCAAGGTTTCGGACGGTTCACCCGAACAGGCACAGGTATATGCAGAAAGGAGTTTGCAGATAGCAACAGAGATGTTTTATGTTTTTTCAATGATTAAGAGTTAGCCGATGCAACCCAAACTAAAATTTCTTGACCGTTACCTTACCTTATGGATATTCCTTGCTATGGCGACAGGTGTAGGCTTGGGATATTTCTTTCCGAACATTTCCAATGCTACCGATGCCCTATCCGTAGGCACGACCAATATCCCTTTGGCGATAGGGCTTATATTGATGATGTACCCACCATTGGCTAAAGTGGACTATTCATTGTTGCCCAAAGCTCTTAAAGACACCAAAGTAATCGGTATATCCTTATTGCTGAATTGGGTTATCGGTACGGTACTGATGTTCGGTTTAGCCGTTCTGTTCTTACGGAACGAACCGGATTATATGACGGGTCTGATACTGATTGGCTTGGCGAGATGTATCGCAATGGTCATCGTATGGAGTGACTTGGCAAAAGGAAACAGGGAATACACGGCATTATTGGTGGCATTGAACAGTATCTTTCAGATAATAACCTACAGCTTCTTTGTTTGGCTATTCATCAACGTACTGCCGAACAAATTAGGCTTAGCCGATTTCAATGTAAGCGTATCCATGAAAGATGTAACCGAAAGTGTACTGATATACTTAGGTATTCCTTTCTTAGCAGGTTTTATAAGCCGTTATACACTCATAAAGTCAAAAGGTATAGAATGGTATAACCGCAAATTCGTTCCCAAAATATCACCCGTTACATTATACGCTTTACTGTTTACCATTGTGTTGATGTTTAGTCTGAAAGGCGATAAGATATTGGAACTGCCAATGGATGTGGTAAAAATAGCTGTACCGTTAGTTATCTATTTTGTGCTGATGTTTTTCGTGAGTTTCTTTGTCAACAAATCGTTGAATGTTCCTTACGACAAGAACGCATCCATCGCCTTTACAGCCACAGGGAATAATTTTGAGTTAGCAATAGCCGTGTCCATTGCTGTATTCGGTATTCATTCACCACAGGCATTTGTGGGCGTTATCGGCCCACTTGTAGAAGTGCCTATACTGATACTGTTGGTAAGAACGAGTCTTTGGTTAAAAAAAGTATGCTATACAACCAGATCGACTGTATAAAGTTGTATGCCACACAATGTGGATATGCTTTTCGGATGTTGAATAAGACCCATATTTAATGATCACATAATCATTGTGAACCTTTGATAGAGCGCTCTTTGAAGAATAAAAACTCATTCTTTTTTTATGCTGGCTGAATTGGCGGATTGGCAATGCTGTGTTTTCATCTATTTGTTTGTTTTTAACGGATAATGAGAGCTCACCCGACGATATCGAGTTCGGTTTCATATCAACTTACTTTAGTGGTTGCATACCCGTGTTTCGGTGCTATCTGCTTGGGTTTGATATGTAACAGGTGACTAACAATTAGAAACCGTGTGTCAAACGACCACAAAAAGTAACAAAACAAACAAGCGCAAAAGCTGATTTTTAGATATTTGAACCTATTTCGGTGACCCAAAATTAGGCAAAGAAAATGGGTAACCGAATAGGTCTCATTTTCTTTGGTTTTACTTGAACAAATTGGGGTAAGAAAAAAAGAAAAACCCCTCTAATCATACGATTAGAGGGGTTTTGACCGCCCTTGCTTTCGCAAGAGCTTCAATTTTACTGGTCGTCTTGTCGGGACAATTTTCGAACCATTTTTTGGAAGATTTGGTGAAATTGATGAATCAGGACACTTCATAAACACACTTATAATCAATTTTTTATGATAAAAAATTAAGAGCTTCTAATTTCAAAGCCAGAGAACAAAAAATAAAGGGTTCGAACTTTCATTCAAAAAACCTGCTCTCTTACGCGATATGATGTTCCAGCTTTTCTTTCCACGTTTTCCAGTCGGACATAAGGCTTTTTTGAAGATCAATTATAAAAAGATTGTGAAGTCCCAAGGAACAACGTTCATGAATAACCACATATTCAATATGGATATTTATGGGTATGTTTTTGGGTAAGCAGTTATTTATGGGTATATTTGGGTAATTTTATGGGTATGAATATAGCTTCGTTAAAAATCACACCAGAAATACTGGCCTTAATTGCAGAGATAGATGAGTTTAAAGGCGCATGGAAAGCACTCGGGCAGCTGGCGCCAGAGCAGCTCACATCGCTGAGGCGGGTTGCTACGATTGAAAGTATTGGATCGTCTACCCGCATTGAAGGCAGTAAACTCTCCGACCGTGAGGTAGAGGCGTTGTTGTCCAATCTTCACATCCATCAGTTCGAGCATCGGGATGAGCAGGAGGTAGCTGGATATGCCGAGGTGATGAATACTATTTTCGAACACTACCAAGAGATTCCACTTAATGAGAATTACATCCGTCAGCTTCATCGCGATTTACTGAAATTCAGTGATAAAGACACACGCCATCGTGGCGAATACAAAAAGCATAGCAATCAGGTGGAAGCTTTCGATTCAACCGGCAAAAGTGTAGGTGTTGTTTTTGTTACAGCCAGCCCTTTTGATACACCGTTGCGTATGCAGGATTTGGTAAAATGGACGCGTGAAACATTGGAGACAAAGTCGCTTCATCCCCTTTTGGTAAGTGCAATATTTATCGTTGAATTTCTGGCTATCCACCCGTTTCAGGATGGAAATGGTCGCCTTTCACGCGTTTTGACAACCTATCTTTTACTACATGCGGGGTATACGTATGTACCCTACAGTTCGCTTGAAGCCATCGTTGAATATAGCAAGGAGGCTTATTATCTTGCACTGCGCCAAACTCAAGGCACCTTACATGAAGACACCCCAGATTGGCAACCCTGGGTGTTGTTTTTCCTTAAGGCATTACGGCAACAAAAGCAGCGGCTGGAGACCAAGGTAACCCGCGAGCAATTATTGCTCGGGCAATTGCCTGCCTTATCCCTTCAAATTCTGGAATCTGTAAAATCACGTGGACAAGCGACTATCAGCGAGCTGGTAGTCTTTACTCAGGCTAATCGTAATACGGTGAAGAAATATTTGAAAAATCTGGTGCAGGCCCATCTCCTGACTAAGCATGGCATAGGTAAAGGAACCTATTACACATTCATTAACACACAAACAGCCCAAAAACAGGAAATAACTCAATCTGTTAGCACCCATAGAAAGTTAAGTTAGACTATTGAAAAATTATTCTCTGAATAACTTAATATCTTGCCACGATTTTTTTATAGCTAGCTGCAATTATGTTTTATTCTAATTATCGCGAACATGCTTAATAAATTTCAACTGCCACGTCTATCCAATGAAGATATTTTCGAGCAATTCGTTTGTGACCTGTATAATCTAGAATTTCCTGAAAGCAGCTTTCAACGTTTTGGGAAAAAGGGAAATAACCAAAATGGAATAGACATTATATCAACAAAAAGACGCATAGCCATACAATGCAAAAAAAAAGAAATACAACGGAATAACAAAGGAGTACTTTCTGAGTTAAAACAAGAAAGTATTCCGAACCACATTCACAATCGTTTCAAAAATCCTTTGTTCCAAAAGATATACAGGACTATCCAGCAAAGGCACATGAATATTATGGCGATGTAAGATCGCTCCGGCAAACGTATGTTGGTGAGTACGCTGAAACTAAAATGCAGGGCTACCGCAGTGGCTAAGCTCCCTGTCCTCTCGGTCACCTTGAGCACCAGAAAGCTGCCTATCATGAGCACCAAGACAAAGAGTACCTCCTTTATAGGCGAATAATACACATATATAAAAGATAGATGCCACAGATACCAGATAATACCTACAATGAGAGATTTGATGTAGTCATTCGCACGCACCACTTGCTGGATATAACCCCGCCAACCAAATTCCTCGCCAATGATATACAACAGCCACATGCCCGATACTTTGAGGGCAAATAGATGAGGGTCTATGGATTCCTTATTGGTCACTCCAAGATACACGACGGTGACGATGGGAATGAGCAGGAACACCACCGACTTGACAACCGAATTGCCCCAGAAACGGAGCGTCACACGGCTATTGCGGAACATGGCACCGCTGGCAATGGCGGCTATGAGGGGGCCAATACCGACAAGCATGTTCAGACCATAGTAGCCGCCATAAGGTAGCCGGAAAACGTCCAGCCATTGGGGAGTGAAATGCCTGAAAAGAAAGGATACCAATGTGGCGATTGAGAAATATACCAGTAGGTTTAGTCGAATTTTCTTTTCCATAACGCTGCGATTATGATTTCCATACTGTCTAAGACCATTAAACAAAGCCAAAAATAACCATAAAAAAGATGAAGCGGTGACATGCGCCCTAAAAAGTCCATGACTTGACCTAACAAGGCCTACCCAGCCCTAGGATCGGGCCGGAGAGGCGTCCTCTTACAGCGTGTAACGGTACCACCTGACCCGATGGGAAAAGGGGGATTACAAAACCTATCTGGAATGGAGAGAGGGCGAGATCGGAGACAAACGATAGATGCAGATATATAGGTGTCTAACCGTGTTTTGTACGTTTGCTTATGTAATATTAAAGAGTAACTAAAAACTAGATCTTCTTTGCAGACAGAAGTGAAGCTAAACAGCAAAATCTTTCAAAGAGGTGACATGGATGAAAGTATCATCATAGGTACGCCGTCCACCCATATACGTGCGTAGAGCGGTGCAGTACCTTTGCTGGCTTTGTCTTTCTTAAGAAAGAACTGAAAATTGAATGTGTGATGGCCTGTCATATCATTTGCCCATTTAAACAACTGAATTACAATTTATTACATCTATTTCGAGCACAATAATACGAGAAAAGGATAGGGCACGGAATAGGGCACAAAAACCTTAATATTCCTTGTATTATCTTGATATGATAAAAAAATGAAAAGCCCCTAAATGTGATATTTAGAGGCTTTTTGTAGGCTTTTGCTGCCTATGCTGTTGGGGTGGCAGGATTGGCTGCGACCCACAGCCCCGCACTCTCGGCTGCAGCCATCCAAAGGGGGCAGCTCAGCTAAATTGAAACTGGCACTACGTGCCTGTGACTTTTCTTGTTTTCTCGCTCGCCCAAACAAGTTTGGCATGCCGTAAAACAAGAAAAGCCCTTGCTTTCGCAAGAGCTTCAATTTTGCTGGTCGGGGTGGCAGAATGACCACCTCCTACTCTAAATATCTATATTCCAGCCATTTAATATCCTTATTTAATAAAAGGGCATGAAATAGGGCACGATTTAAACTATATCAAAATAAAACAATCTGTCCTAAAGCTCGATTTTTTTGCTTAAAAATGGTATCAAATCAATCGTCTTTACACTATACGAATATAAGAAATTTAGTTTGCATATTGCTTATTTGTTTTACTTAATCTCTCAAATTCATTCCTAACGGGATTGAGAAAGGATACGTCAGGTTGATCTGTGATAGGGTTGGTTAAAACCGTCATGATATGTGTCATATCATCAATCTTTTCAAGATTAAAATAAAAAGCTTTAAAGGATAAATACCTATCTAACATAAAGAAACCAAGCATTTCAGAAGTTTTATGATTAGCGCGTTCTTTAGAGCTCATTCTTAATAGATCGTTATAATTAGGGCTATCTTTAGAATAGACTAGCAATTCAGTAACATAAAACACTTTCACTATTTTGTTCCTTTCAATTAACTGAGCAATCTCATTGAACTTTCTGTATGTTGTAGTTTTTATAGAGCTATCATTTTTATAGAGCTATCAAAGGACTTAAACTCAAATGTATCATCGTTGTAAACTATCATGCAGGTAGGCATCAAATTTTTTTGCATTTTAAATAAGACAATGTGCATCAAGACAAAATTGTAAAAAGGATCTTTTTCTTTTCCATTAGAAGCCATATTTGACAATCTATCTATAGGAACCCTTTGGGGCGGTGATTCTAAAGTTAATTCGATTCTAGAGCCTTTTTCGAATAAATCTTTCTGACAATTATAAACATAGTCGTCAACGAAAAGCATGTTCTTTGGTACTCTATAGAAATTCATACTATTAATTTTTTGCTCTAATTGGTCACATAAAGTGCATTCCTCATTAATTGCACTTTTTACTGCCGTAACAAATAATTTCATGTGATTAATTCCAGATATTAAGCTTTCGTATAATTCCATGGATTGACCTTTTTCGTAGAAAGAAAATTCAGCAGAGAAAAAAACTTCTATAGGATTTATATTAACAAGAAATATCCTTAAGGAATCGATTATGGTCGAAAACTCAATATCATTTTCAACTGTAAAAATTTTTTCTACTAATGCTAGTGAGGTTTTTCCGGTATATACAGTAATTATTACTTTCTTCTCTAAATCAAACGGCTGTTGTTTTAAAACCTCATTTCTCTTATCAACGAACCATTTACATGTATCATTAACAAGAAATTCGTCTTTAAATTGCTGGTAAATATCGATGTAATTTGTGTGCGCTAAAGATTTCTGTAGCATAAAAGTTATGTTACGATATTCGGAGAAAAAATTATCTAGATATGATATATTATCAAAAAAATTCTTTCCTTTTTCAAATTGTTCCAGACTTTTTAGTGCACTATAGAACTTCTGCATTGCTGGATATAACAATCTTTTTTTAGTTCATCCATTTACATAAAAGTTTTAAGAATGGTATGTGTAAAGATCTTTTGGAAATTAAGCCTTAAAGTTTATTCAGAATCGTCTTAACAACAAATATCGGATAATAGTAGTAAAACTGAGGAGCAATATCAGACAATTATCGATCCGCTATCAAATTTATATCAATATGCTGTATTTAATCCTTTAGGGAATAAAAAAGGAAACATACAGAATTTAGCATAATCTGTCATAATATTGCAGAATACTGACATTTAGTCACCATAATTATTAAAACCTCACTCCTTTTACATTTGGTACATCTGTTGTGCACTGAAAATCAAAAACTTAAATATGGCAACAAAACTACTTAGGTTCAAAGTCTTAAACTTTAGATCCATTGAAGAAAGCGATTGGATTGAAGCTTCAGATAACACTTGTCTTGTAGGCACAAACGAGGCAGGAAAAACCAACTTACTTATAGCTCTTTGGAAGCTTCGTCCTGCAAATAAAGAACCAATAATACCATTGGCAGATTATCCACGCCATCTGTATAGCCAGTATAAAGCCGATGGTCATGATAGCGACGTGTTTATAAAAGCGGACTTCGAAATTGACGAAAAGGTTAAGAATAAAGTGGCAGCAGATTGTAACTGTGATCCAGAACAAGTTGCTGTTGTCCTGATCCAGCGGCAGTACAACGGCACTTATAATATAAGTCTTCCTTATTCCAAAATTGAGAAATATAAAAAAAGCCGTATTGAATAAATTTTTGCTGATTTCATAGGAAAGTTGCATGGTTCTGAGTATTACACCAAGGAGACACGTGAGCTAAAGGAAAAGATTGATAATACACTGAATGGTATTTTTACTGGCTTGGATTCTGAGTATTTAAACCAGCAAGAGGTTGACACAATTTCGGCCAATGTTCAAACTCTTCTTGGTGAATTTGGAAAAAAGCAAAACTTACCAGATTTATTCAATCAACTTTTATTACCTCCATTGAAGAAAATTCAGGACTCATTTAATGGAAAGGCCATTGTTACTTCTGAAGAAACTCGTAAATACATCTTAAAAAACATACCCAAATTTGTGTATTATTCAGATTACGGGAATCTTGACAGCGAGATATACCTTCCAAGAGTAATAGAAGATCTTGAAAGAACAGATTTAACCGATTCAGCAAGAGCAAAGGCGAGGACACTCGATGTATTATTTAAATATGTAAAGTTGTCGCCGGAACAAATCTACGAGTTGGGAAACGATCGCAAGGTGATTATCAAGAAAATGGATGCTTACAATCGGGAGATTAGTTCCACGGAACAAAATCTAAGCGAAGAAGAGGTTACGGAATGGGCAGAGAAGAAGAAAGAGAGAGGAGTGCTACTTAGATCAGCAGCAAGTGAATTAACTAAAAGTTTCAAACAGTGGTGGCAACAGGGTAATTATATCTTTGCTTTTGAAGCAGATGGAAGTCACTTTAGAATCAATGTTTCAGATGAGCTAAGACCGGAATCCATCGAGTTGGAGGGACGGAGTCGTGGATTACAATGGTTCTTTAGTTTCTTTTTAGTCTTTTTGGTGGAAACTAAGCAGGATCACGCAAATGCAATTTTGTTACTTGATGAACCAGGTCTTTCTCTTCATCCCTTGGCTCAATACGATCTCGCTTCCTTTTTTAGAAAGCTATCTGAAAACAATCAACTTATTTACACCTCCCATTCGCCTTTCTTGGTTGACATGGATAACTTGGCAAATGTAAAAGCGGTTTACATTGACAAAACTTCGGGTCGTACAAAAGTATCTTCTAACTTGAGATATGATGAAGTCGATGCGGAAAAATCCATTTACCCAGTTCATGCAGCGCTCGGTTTAACAGTTTCCGACACTTTACTTCTGGGTTGTACGCCAGTGTTGGTTGAGGGGCCAAGTGACCAAATATATTTGACAATGATTAAGCGCTATCTTATCAGTAAAGGAAAATTGTTAAATAGCCGGGAATTTGTATTCATACCGACAGGTGGTGTTAAAGGAATGGGGCCCGTTACTAAATTAGTCTCATCCCGCGATAATGAATTGCCATTTGTTTTGTTAGATTCCGATAAACCTGGCAAGGATTATATAAAGCAAATTAAAAATGGAGTGTATAAAGATCAACAAAATAAAGTACTCGATGTCGGTGCCTTTTTAGGAGACAAGGAGTTTGAAATTGAAGATCTAATTCCGTCCAAACCTCTTGCGCAGATCATTGACCGCAATTTCAAAGGAAGAACTTATTTTGAAGATGTTTTAGCTAAGGGCGATCCCATCGTAAATCAAATCGAAAAATGGGCAAATGACAATACCCTTGTATTGCAACAAGGTTGGAAAGTGGACATTGCTAGAGAGCTTATCAATACTTTTGATAGGGTAATGAAGGATGTTCCTGTTAACCTAGAAGCCAATTGGGTAACGTTATTTGAGACCTTTAATACAAAGAACTAACAATGGCACATAATAGATGGTGAAGATGAGCTGGAATAAAATACAAGATCTTAGTTTGTCACTTAAATGAACTTAAAAGGCACTTAAGGCGCCGCAAAAAAATGCCCCTTGATTTTCGTGGAAAATCGAAGGGGTAAAAATTAAAGTACCGCTAAATTGTCAGATACAATAAATCAACTGCCATTTTAAATTTTTCGTTCGTGGCCTTTTCTTTGGCGTACCTAACCAAACATTCGTTAAAGAAGATTGCATTATGATTAAAGCATAACTGCTCTGCAAAAACATGTCGGCTTTTTATCATGTCATAGCGTAGACGTTTAATAAGACTTTTCGTTTCATGAGCAAGATGAAGCCAAAAACTAAATGTTATTATACTTTTGCTGCTCCATCCACTTTCATAAGCTGTCTTATTTTCAATTAGATTTTCGCAAAACGATAATGTATATTCTAAAAATGGTGCTATCTCTTCGGGAAAAAGCTGGTGTATTAACTTAGCTTTATCGGTATTTGTTAATTCGTCTATTGATTTCATAATAAATTGCGCCCTTTGTGCGGTTGCGCCTCCGCTTGGGTTAAATCATTAATTTAATGCTGCTGCTCCGTACCGTGCAAAACCGTTACAAAGATCAAAGGCCGCTTGTGTCTGCTGCTGAGCCGTTCCGAACATGAGGGATTTTAATTTGTTCTCGCCATCACTGTAATCACGGACATTTTGAAAATAACGTGGGATAAGCTCCTGACGCCTTATCGATATTACTATCGGTAGGTTTCCCTGAACTCTCCCCCGAACCGTACGTACAACTCTCGCTGTATACGGCTCTCCACATAATATATGCAGTCTATTCACCGTTGTGGATTTTTCTATGGCAATCGTGACAGACCGCCAGTGTTTTCCTTCTTCTTGCCATCATGACCAACTCCCAAGGTTGCTTGCCCTCGACATCTTTCATTTTCCTGATGTGGTGCATTTCCAATTGTCCATTTGCCTCACATAACTCGCATTTCTCTGCTTTCAATCTGTCAATCAAGCTTGTAATAGACCTTGTGAAGTATACATCTGGGTGGTTATCCACCTTGTTGTCTTTAATAGCTTCGGTGTTTCTTTTGAAACCTTTGTTATAGAATACACGTTTGAGAGTTTTGCCCTTTTTGTTTTTATAGAATACAGTAAAGTCCTTGTCATGCATGTATTTGTTGAGGATTTTATGTACAGATGACTTGTACTTGGCCGCAAAGGTTCGGTACAGGCTGTATTCCATGATATAACCAAAGTGATTAATCTGTTTGAGATTGTTCACTAATGAATAGTAATTGTAAAAGCCCCGTACTTCAGAGTTGTATCTTGTTAAGATTTCGAGGTCATCGTTATTTATAAGTGAACCTCTATGCAATGGTTTCCAGACTTCTTTACCATTGTGATATTTTACCTGTACCCGACGGTAGTAGAGTAATTTTTTCAGTATGGTTGAACGGGACACCCTTAGCATAACTCGTTTGTTGTGGGCTTTCTTTAAAAAGCCATTCTTGTCTCTCATGCGCAAGTCAGACCTTTGGACAGTGATTTCATAACCGAGGAATATTGCAGGTTTCTTTGAATGGGTAATCAGTGTCTTTTCGTCTGAAAGAGACAGCTTTAATTTTTCATTTAAGAAGTTTTTAATATCCTCTTTAATGAGCTTGCATTCGTCTTTTGAACCGATGACACCTATTATAAAGTCATCTGCGTACCTCACATATTTCAATCGCCTGTAGTTTGCATCCATTTCGTTGCAGCGTTCGATAGAAAGTCTTTTTATCTCAAGCATTCTAATCTCCTTTTTCAGGAGCACTCTCTCATTTTCATCTTTTTCAAGTTTCAATTTCCCGAGCAGATAGGATTTTCGGTATACATTATTCTTGGCAATCTTTGTAATTTGTCGCCTCTTTCCCTTGTCGAACCTTGTAGCATAATCTTTCATGTACTTATCCAGTTTATCAAGGTAGATATTTGCCAGTATGGGGCTTATAATACCACCTTGTGGAGTTCCACTGTAAGTTCTGTGATAGACCCAATCTTCAATGTATCCCGCATTAAGGAACTTCCGTATAAGTCTGATGAACCTGTCATCTGTTATCCGTTCCCGTAAGATGTTCAGCAGTACCTCATGATTGATATTATCGAAGAAACCTTTAATGTCCCCTTCAATGAACCATGCTGCGCCGCTAAAAGTCTTTTTGACCTGTACCAGTGCAGTATGGCAACTCCTCTGAGGTCTGAAACCGTGAGAGCTATATTCAAACTGCTTCTCGAATATGGCTTCAAGTATCATCCGAATAACCTCCTGCACCAATTTATCGTCAAAAGACGGAATACCTAAAGGGCGTTTCTGACCATTTTTCTTGGCTATATAAACCCTTCGTGATGGATTGGGCTGATACGTTTCATCTCTGATAGTATCAATTAGCTTTTCAATCCGTTGTAAGCTCATACCGTCAATTGTGGTATCATTTGAGCCTTTGGTCATGTTTCCTGCTTTAGCATAGATCTTTTGGTAAGCAGTGTAGTACATTTCCACATTGAAAAGAATGCGATAGAGCCTTTCAAATTTGTAACCTGAAATTCTACTATGCTTCGATAGACTGTTTAATACAGATTCTGGATTTCTCATAATGTCTCTCACATTTTCCTTTATTTGTATTAAAAATATTAGCTGCCTCCCTTCGCCATGTACAGGGCCCTGCTCGGACTACTACGGAGGCTCCGTTGCCATGTCGGATATTCAGAGACTGCTCTCATAGCCACGCCAGTGGCTTTCCGATTTAGGTCAATCCCCGTTTAGAAGTGCAATAACATAGCTCGATTAGATTGTCGGATATGACTTATCCTTTACTACTTATTGTAGTCGTGCCGATAGTCTGTTCATGCCCTACTTCCAAACAGGCGAGAAGTGGGTACTATCAGAGTGACGATTTTAGTTGCCTTACGTCAATGCTAGTGCCGTTGCCACTCGGATCATCATTCAATCAGATTCGATTTTATCCTCATATCTATTCATTTCATCTTCCCAATTCAGTCGCAACCTGACAACTGGTTGACTTTTTGGATTCACCGACATGCTACACTCCCTGTCCAGTTTCCCTTCCAGATAAGTCGGTTGATGATAGGCTTCAAAGAACACTCGCCTAATACCTCGCTACAGGTATATTTATTGCACATCCAGTACGGGCGCATCTGTAACCGCATTATAGCAGCCGTACAATGTCCCCATAGTGTTTGGGTCGGTCTGCGTGGGGTCACTAAAGGCATAATTTAGGGTGGCATCAACCTTTTTGTTAAACTGGAGAGATAGCGATTCTTCTCTACCGCTATAAATCTTTTCCAGCACCTCCTTGTTGGGGGCTAAAGCCAATTGTACCAAGCGTTTGACATTGGCATCAGTGATGCGGACTTTTGTCCATTGGTTAAAGATTTCTTTAAGCTCCTGACCAAGTGTGTGACTGATTCCTAAAAGCTTATGGGCTTCTTTTAGTTTGTCCTGCGCGTTGGCCGTGTGCCGTATCCTTACAGCCTTCTCGGTAGTCTGAAGTGCAGCATTAAGTGTGTTATTGCACACGATCCTAATCGGGGTAAATGCAGCCGTTATACTACCAGTGCCATCATGGGCAGTAGTAAGAAAAAGATATTGATCAATTAGATCATCCTTGCCGATCCTAATATAACCTGGTAATTTTGCCGTAATAAATATGCGTTCACCTTTGCCCAATGCTCCGGCTGTTTCGTACATAATCCCGTTTTTACCACCGACAATACTATCAAAAAAGTCAAATGCATGGACGTTCTGCACTACATGATAATCTGAACCAACTACGTCTAAAACTTCATCCGTATCTGTCCGAACAGTGGCGTAATAGTCGGGGACATTAATAGAAGGCAGGAAAAGACCGTTATGATTATCAGCCTCTACCATTTTCGTGTCCAAAGTAAACAAAGGGCGTTTTTCCACCTCAAAATCAAGCCCTGCATATTGGATAGCTTCTGCGCTTGTGGGGTAATCCTGTAATATTGTGCCTAGACCATGCCAAGGGATTTCCTTTACACTAAAAAAACTATGTTCCCCTGTCTTACTGTTAAAATTGATGTTGTGTGCCATTTCCTCTAATTTTTGTTCTGTGATCATTTGCCGATCCTGCATGTTCGCAAATAAAGGCCGTTAACTGAATCTGAAAATCTGTCGGGTTCTCCTCCCTGAATACTTCCCCGTAACCTTCCCAATATAACCCGTCCAAATACTCTAAAAATGCTGTTTCCATCATATGAGATATTAAAATAGTCCCTTGCCCATTCGACAAGGGACATCCATAAATTAAGACGGAAATTGAATTTCACTTTCGATTTCCATTAGCCGATCCGCACATAAAGTATTGATGTATTCAGCCACTTTTTTAACGATAAACGGGTTTTTGGTGACAAAATCCCTTCCTTTATCGTCCTCTATGGTAAGTTCGCAACCCTGATAGTGATTGCTATCGGTTTCCTCGGCATCATCCAATTGCGCTACCTCAAATTCCTTAAGGTTATCAATAGTAGAAATCAGTTTATCACGTTGGATTTTCCTGCGGTGCAATTCCTCTACCAGTTTTAAAGTGCTATCCAAATTAAGGGCAGGCTTTACCAACTTTGGGGCTGCTTCAATTGTGGCATTCCCACTTGTGGATGCATCTGTTACGGGGTTTGGACTTATCTTCTCCGTTTCCGCTGTCTTTTCCTGTTGAGCCTTGTTTTCCTCATTTCGGGGCAGAGAAGGTTTCAAATTGTTTTGTGGTTTAACTGCTTTGTGACCGTTGTTCTTTGCGATATTTTCGGCTGCTTTTTTGTTGTTATTCAATTCTGTAGTTTTCATGATTTCTAATTTTTTGTTTTCAATAATTTGTGACTTCCGTTTTTGTGACGGAGCAGAAGCAACCTGCTTCGCTCTGCCGTGGCTACCGTCAATGGGGGGCTTCTTCCTTTAATTTTTTTCATAGCGCCTAAATTTTAATCCATCGGGCACAAGGCCCTCCGGCATCTGTTAAGCAACCGCTCTTAATAGAATCCCCATCCGTGCAAGGCTTTGCCGAAAAAAATACTCTTTTCCGCTGTAGGCAGCGGGCTTGGGAAAAGGAAGATTTTTTTCGAGCAAACCGAAGGGCAGGCTTGCTCGGTTGGGGATTGTTTAATTTTTTTGCTAACGAATTGCCGGGGGGTACGCCACGATCAAGCTTTAAATGAACTAAAGGAAACGTAAAGGGAGATATGTCTTATCAAAGGCGCAACTGGCGGGTGAGGCACGAGCCTGCCTGTTGCTAAAAAGCAACGGGAAGCGACTTCGAGGGATGAAGAAGTGGCTTCCCGTTTATAGAGGTATTAAACTATAAAAACAACGTTAGGAAGGGAATTATTCGTTTATCTTGGTATAAATTTCAACTTCCCCATTATCTGAAGGCCATCGTATCGTGCCATTATCATCATTGAACGATAGGATTTCTACACCACCCGTTAACTGTTCGACAATACGGAGCGTTGTATCACTGGCCTGAAAGTCCGCTACCAAAGTAGACCCAACATTGCCCTTGTTCCAAACCCCTGCGACTTTGTTGGAAGGTCTGTTGGGATCATCTTTCTTTGCGCTTGACCAATGGGCAATAATCTGTACATCAAATTTGCCATCATCGGTTGGTCGGATTTCCAGTGTATCTCTGTAGTAATCAAAGGTGGATTCGCTCTGTGATGCATACTTGCCCGCAATTCGGGCTTTGACATCCGATCCATTACCGGACGGTGAACAGGAAAAAGTGATTGAAGTAACACCCAAAAAAGAAATTAAATAGAAACTTTTCGATACTTTCATATCAGGACTTTATTGGTAAGACATTCAAATATAATAATTTAAAAAAAAAGCACAATAATGGTCTTTAAAACAGCTATTAGCTTATTAAAATAGAAAAGCCCGACATAAAAAATATCGGGCTTCGTAAATTAATAAAGGAACTCCTTTATTTAGTGTTCTTTATCTCCGTTACGTTGTTACGGATTTCCTGTGCAAGACCTTTAAGCTCCTGCAAAGCTTTACGTAGGCGTGTTCCAGCCGCACTGTTACCTTTACCATAAAATTTCTCCGCATCAGCTTCTACCGAAGTAATGAGGTTTTTTAATTCCGTGAACTTTTCCATAGTGATTTATTGTTTAAGTGAATAATATGAGAATATCCATGTACATCATGGTTGTAACATAATATAGTTAACCTTACCTGCCAATTCCTAAACCTTCGTTTTGGTTCTTTTCTTCTGCCTGTTGCAGCCTTTCACCCGATATATTCCTGTTCTTTTGAAATTCAGGCTTGAGGAAATCCTCCCGTATTTCAGGTTTACCGTTTTCAAGGGAGAAATTTATTTTACGGAACCTGACGGCAGCGGTTATATAAACGGGAAGAGTTTCACCGTTCTTGTTTTCGGCCTTCACTTTTACCTTGTTGCCGTTCATGATACTTTCATGAATTTCCTTTGCCCTCTCTGGATTTTCAAGATCCTTGATGTTATATTGTTTAAGGGCTTCTGTAAGATTAAATCCGTAATTGGGATCACGATAGGGGTTTACTTTAAGGTTATTATAGCGATCCCTTGGTTTATCGGTATTCAGCATTAGCCAAGCTTTATACACCATCCCTTGAGAATCCAGCAGATCGTCTTTGTAAACAGCCCGTCCCTGTACCAAATTTCCGGCCTGTTCTTTGGTCAAGCCCTGTCCCTCACTCACAAAAAAGGTCTGGGGAATAGGGTTGGCGTAATAGGCTCCCTGAAAAGTCTTGGCAACGAAGTTGACTTTACCGTTTTCCATGTTAGCTACCATATTTTTACGGGCGGCATCTTTTCCTATGGCGAGTTCCGCATTTCCATCCTGCTTTTTAAAAAGGTCTATGGCTTCATTTACATTATCAAGTTTCTTGACGATATTTTTGCCATCTTCACCTTTTTTTATAACCATATATTTCTGTCCAGGTTCAAGAGGATCGACCTTGTTATGGACAACCTCGAACTTGCTAAAATAATAGTAATCGGACATGCTGGATTTATTGAAAGGAATCGTATAATCTATCTGCCCTTTATCTGTAGCAGGCATGCTGTCATAAGCTTTAAATTTCGGTACGCCTTGCCGCATATTTTCTTCTACCTGTGCGATTGTTTTTTCACTGAAACCAAGTTCTCTTAACTCGTCTTTTCTGTCTTCCAAATTGTTGAGGTTCATACTGTTTTATTTTTAAGGTTAACAGTTCTGTTAAATGTGCATTGACCGTTTATTTTCCTGCACGCTTTCTGAAATTTTAATGATTGGTTGTGGCTCTTTTGAAACAGCTTGTCTATAGTTGTCCATCTTTTCAAGAAAATCATGTGTTTCCAGCCGACTGCCTTTGCTGTCATGGAACAAAAGTGAACCATTGGCAGGATCAGCCTGTAAATGATAATTTTGACCGTCTTTAGCCTCGATTTTTACCGTGTTGCCTTTTCCAAGTTCAGCGATAACCTGAGCCCTTGCAAGTCCAGTGATCCCTGATTTCCTCGAAAAATCATCCATAACAGCCTTCATATCGTAAGGGTAGTCTGGAGCAAACACCATGATCTTTACTTCTCCTTTTTCCGTAGTTTGATCAAGGTCGGCCTGTACCCATCTTTGAACAGCTAGACCGTCTGGGCTTTCAAAATCTTTTTTAATCGCTCGGCCCTGCAAAAGATTCACTGCATCTTTTAAAGACATATTGTTATCAGCCTGCATAGTGTAATTTCTTCGTTCATCTCTCTGTTCATTGGTAAGAGAGATATCTAAACTTGAAATCCTTATATGTCCGGGCTTTTCCGATGTAAGATTGATATTAAGGTCAATCCTTTCAGCCATGTTAAGTTGTGAACTAAGCGGTAAAATTGTGTTTTCTTTTTCAACACCCACAAGATGCTCTAACCTTCCTGACAAAGAGGACAAGCCTTTCTCCCTGAACTGCTCTTTTAAATATTCCAAGCTTTTTTCTTTCTCCCTTTGAAAATCCCGGATATGATTTGGTCTATCATATAGACGTTCTCTTATTCTGATAAACGTCCGTATAAATAGGTTGGGATACATCTGTTTACGTAGCCGACGTGTTACGGCTCGGAGTACTCTGGCAAACACTTTTTCCTCTGGACTTGCGTTTAAGGAAAGCCTGTAAAGCCCATGCCTTAAATGGTCGTACCTGCTCTGCATAATTGCCCTTAAAGTTCCGTTACCTGATCCTTCGAGGTTCAGGCGGCGCTGCTTTTCCTCCCAACTGTACCAAATTTGTTCAGCCCTGTTCATAGGTCAGGTTTTTAACGGCTTTTAAGATTGTTGTTCTTTAACAAAACTGGCTCTCCGGCCTTGAGTTTGACTTTCATCTTGCGAACCTTTTTACTGATGATGTTCCTTGCCGCATCCATTCCCGCACCCGCCACCTGTGAAGCAATGGACTGGTCAAGGCCGTACATGCCAATGCCGGAAACCAGATTTCCCGTACCAAGGTTTGCCGCTTCTGTAAGAACGGCTTCCGGTGCGTCCAACCCTTCCATTCCATCAAGACCGTAGACACTCAAGTTTACGGGCAGAATGGCTGTTCCCAAGCGAATGTTACGGATATTCAGTAGCACCCGCTGATTGGCGATCCGGCAGGTCGCAAATACGTTGAAGTCTTTGGGTATATGGTGGCCGTTGATCGTAAGGCTATCCTGCAATCGGAGCTTTACGGTTGCACCCTGCACCACCTTTTGCCTGTTCACTATAACGGCGGGTATGGCTTTAAAAACGCTGTCCGATGTTTCGTTCTCCTTTTTTTCAACTTGTAGTGTTTGCTTTATCCTTTCGGGGTGCTGGATGTCAAGGATCGTCTGCAAAAGCCCGTTAAGTTCTTTCACTTCTTCATCATCGGTGCTGTCCTGCCGCATCGTTTTCATTAGTGCTTCCAGTCGGTCAACTTCACTATCCATACCCTGTCTTTGCAATGAACGATTTGGCTTAATCTCGTTGACGAACGTTTCATGCCTGCCTGCCGGAGTTTCTTCCGGTTTTTCCATCTCCCGCTGGATAGTGGAATTGCAACTTAAAATAGGAGACTTTTTTATGCTGCCATTTTCTCTTTTTCCAATAGCATCTCTTCGATCTGCTTAGGGGTTTTATATCCCAGGGCAGAATGTGTTCTTTTGGTATTATAAAAACCTTCAATATATCCAAAGATCTCCAATTTAGCCGATTGCTGATCGATGAATTTTCTATGGTAGATCATTTCAGCCTTTAGTGTCTTGAAAAAGCTCTCAGCTACTGCATTGTCCCAGCAATTGGCCTTCCTACTCATGCTTTGAAGTATCTTGTTTTTTACAATTACCCTCCTGAATTCATCGCAGGCATATTGGATCCCTCTATCCGAATGGAAGATAAGACCATCTTTGATACCTCGGTTTCTAATAGCCATTTTGATGGCTTGTACAGAAGTGTTTTTAGTCGTCATATCGGTGCTTAAAGACCATCCAATGACTTTTCTGTCCGCCAGATCGATAACCGTTGTTAGATAAAGCCACCCTTTGCCGGTATGGATGTAAGTAATGTCGCTAACCCATTTTTGCGATAGGGAATCCGCTGAAAAATCTCTTTGGAGGAGATTTTCAGCTATCCTATAACTATGGCTCGAATCTGTGGTCACCCTATATTTTTTCTTAACCTTACTTCGTATCCCATGTTTCTTCATCAATCTTGCTACGTAGCTTCTTGATACCATTTCACCTTTTTTGTGCAGCTCTGCGGTTATCCGTGGGCTGCCATAGATATACTTACTGTCACTGTGTACCTGCTGTATTTTATCCACAAGTGCTTTACTGCGTTGTTCCCTGGGGGATTCGGGCCAAACCAGCCAACGGTAAAAACAACTGCTGCTAACGTTCAATACTTCGCACATCTTCTCTACGGAATATACTTCTCGGTTCTCCTTTATGAACCGGTATATGGACCGTCTCCCCTGGAGAAGATGGCTATGGCCTTTTTTAAGATATCGCGTTCTAATTCTGTATCTCTTAATTTCTTGCGTAAAATCCTTAACTCCTGCTCCTCCGGACTGATCTTGGGATTGTCAGGTAAAACCTTATTCCCATTATAACGTGGATTTCTACGCCATTTACTCAGTAAACTGGGGTCTATGTCTAATTCCTTAGCTACATCGGCTACAGATCCCTTAACAACGCTCAAATCGACCGCCATTATCTTAAACGAATCATCAAATTTTCTATGCATTTCTACAAATTTAAAATTACTGTCTAAATCTGTCTCGCTTTAAAGGTAGCAACTCCATAGCCCTTAGTTTTTCATTTATCTCAACGGTTTTTGGATCTTCTTCCGCTAAAGAAAAACCTAGCCTGTCCACTACGTCTTTGATGCTGTTTTTAGTCTTTCCGCTGTCCTGTGCCACACGTTCATAAACATCGAGCTTATTAAGTGGCTCCTTTTTTTGCTTAAAGGAAGCTTCCGGAAGTTCTGTATTGATACCTTGCTTTACCGTTTGCATGGTTTTTTCGTTTTCCGTGCCTCCTCCCATCGCATAGAATGCGAATATGAGAAAGGGCATTACCAATAGCGGTAAAAACAGAAACACCTTGCGTGTGTCCCTCAATCTTTCTTTCTTTTCCATAATAATTGATTTGTCAGTGAATAATTGTTTTTAATTGAGTGCCTGCAAGAGCAGGTAAAAGCAATAAGCGCCAAAACATAGAAAAAGCAGTAAAAAAGATGCTATCACAAAACTGTAAGGAAGCTTGGTCGTTTTCCTATTGAGAAATCCTGCCACAGACTTCTGTAACCTGATTATCCTTCCCGCTATCCTATGAGCGGCCTCTTCATTGGGTTGTTGCTTTTTACCTGTTGATAATTTCATCGTATTTGATTTGGTTAATTGCTGTTTTCCAGTATTTCCCATGCCTGAATCAGAAAGCCGTGCGCATTGTCATCTGTTTGCATCTTTAAATCCCTCACATTTCCTTTAGTGACCAGACGTCTCGTGGCCGTGCTCGTTGAGCGTACAAGTTTCTGCGTGGCATAACAGACAAAGGCATAGGGATATTGGTTGATGTCCAGCACGGTACTATCCACTTCGATTTCCTGCGAAATATTGGCAGAGATAAGGTTACTGTAATAACCAGCCTCCTTTAGATTATCGAACTGTTTTTTTGCGGATTGGTCGGCAAGGTATAACGCTTTGGTAATACTGGCCTGTATAGCCTTATCATCCGGTGAAAGGTTAAAAAAATACTGGTGGAAAGTTTTGATGTGATCCTTTAGCTCAATGGATAGATTACTCTTTCTTTCAGAAGCCATTGCTTCCATTACCTTGCCGTTGTAAAGGATATATATTCGGTTCTGTGCCAAGTCCACGAAATGGTAGCTTTTGTAAATGCAGAAGCATACCGTGAGCAGATTAGCAACGATCAATAAAATACTGAATGTTTTGATATGCTTGAATGCAGTATCTATATTTCTAAATTGTGTAAACATAAATGTTGGTTTTAATTGTCGATCAATTCCCGCAAAGCTTATCATGCATATAACTTCCCGCACGTCCCATAGTCCTTCCTGCCGCACCGTGCAGACCCGCACCCTGATGTTCACCGGAATAACCTTCGCTGAAATTCTTGCTCGCTTGCAGGATATTGGCACCTCCCTGCATTGCCGTTGCTGCTCCGGCACCTGCCAATCCTCCCGCTGCGACTGCTGAAGTTGAGACTATGCTGGTTACTTTCTGCAAAAGGGCATTTGCTCCACCTGCCTGTACGATGTAGTTGGCTACATTGGGTACGGTAAAATATCCTACCGTGCCTATCAACAGAAGTAGGCTAAGCACCCGACGCCTTTCCATATTTCTATGGTAGGTTTTCAAATGCTCGCCCCCGAACCGGACTTACACCTCTCAGCGTATCCGGCTCTCCATTAATGGGTCGGTCTATCGAGCCTGCGTGTGTTTTTAGATGGCAACTTCTACAAAGTGCAATGGTTTTCCTACGTCTGGCAATCATCATTTTGTCGACATAACCTTTGCCGTCCAAGTCTTTGAGTTTCCTAACGTGATGCATATCCAAAGTCTCTGTTGCCCCGCATATCTCACATTTTTCAGCTTTGAGCCTATCAATAAGGCCAACTCTGTTACCGTGAATTACTGGGGTGCTGTCATCCAATTTCACATTCATTTCAGGCATTTTTCTTTTAAACCCTCCTTTGTAGAATGATTGGCTTCGTACACCACCTTTCTTGGTAGTATAACTAACTGTGAAGACACCATTTCGCTGATATTGGCGAAGTATCTTACGGACGGATGTTCTATATTTACAGGCAAAAGTCCTGTACATACTGTATTCCATAATGTACCCGTAAGCGTTTAGTATTGCACTGTTGTTTGCTACAGAAAAGTAATTGTAAAACCCTCTTAATGTATAATTGTACATCTGTAGGATTTCCAAATCATCATTGTGCATCATCTTTGAATGTTCTCTAGGTTTCCACCACTCTTTTCCGTTTACGTTATGTCGGATTTCGACAATGCCGAAATCGAGTAGCTTCTTCTTGATGATATCCATCGTAATGCATAGGCGTACCTTATTATTATACGTTCTGGTAAGCCTATTAAGAGAGTCCCGTCTTGGTAGGTCGGAATGGCGTACGGAAACTTCATACCCAAGGAATTTAGCTGGCTTTTCCGAATGGGTTATCAGGGTCTTTTCTTCTGATAGTTCTAGTTTCAGGTCGGCTTCAAGAAAGTTCTTGATGTCGTTCTTTACCTGTCTGCCATCTTCCTTGCTCCCGATTATCCCGATTAGAAAGTCATCCGCATACCTCACATATTTCAGTCTTTTGTACCCATCGTCCATTTCATCGCAACTTGGGAATGTTAATCTCTCTTTGTCAATAGCTTTGATTTGTTTTACAATTTCTCGGCGTTCGTTTTCATCTTTTACATTGTTGAGTTTTACTTGTGCATACCGCTTCTTATTTTCGAACAGATACCTCGTTTCGTGAGGTTTTCTTTTCGTTCCCTTGTTGAATTCTTCGGCATATTTCATCATATACCTGTCCAGTCTGTCCAGATAAATGTTTGCTAAGATTGGACTAACGATACCTCCCTGCGGTGTTCCGCTGTAGGAGTTGTGGAAAGTCCAGTCTTCAACGTAGCCTGCTTTCAGGAACTTCCATATCAATCTCAGGAAACGGTCATCGGAGATGCGTTCTTTGAGGATATTAATCAGTATCTGATGTTCAATCCTATCAAAGAAACCTTTGATATCACCTTCCACGAACCATTTTGCTCCTGTGAATGTCTTTTTGATTTTTACCAGTGCGGTGTGGCAACTGCGATTGGGTCTGAAGCCGTGCGAACAGTCCAAAAACTGTCCTTCATAGATGGCTTCGAGTACCATTCGGGTCACCTCTTGCACCAATTTGTCGTCAAAAGACGGAATTCCTAGAGGGCGTATTTTTCCATCTTTTTTAGGGATGTAAACTCGCCTTGCAGGTTGGGGCTTATAGGTTTCTGTTCGAAGCAAGTCTATTAGTTTAGAGATGCGTTTTAAACTCATACCGTCTATTGTTTTCCCATCGGAACCTGTTGTCATATTACCCTCCTTTGCATAAATGCGCTGGTAGGCAGTATAGAACATTTCCTCGTTGAACAAAAGCCTGTATAGCCTTTCGTACCTGTAGTCTAATTGCGGACTATGCTTTGATAGACCGTTTAATACGTTTGCAGAATTTCTCATAATGTCTCTCACATTGTTCTTTAATTGTATTAAAACCATTAACTGCTTCCCTTCGCCATGTACAAGGCTTTCCCTTGCTCGGACTACTACGGAAGCTCCGTTACCATATCGGATATTCAAAAGCCTAAAGCTCTATAGCCGCGCCAGCGGCATTCCGACTTAGGTAATCCCCGTTTAGCTACATAGTAACTTGGCTCGATAGATTGTCGGATATGGTTTCCGTCTTTTACCACTTACTGTGGTTGCGCTACGATTTATTCCTGCTCCATCTACTGATCTTCGTTAGTGGAGAATCGTAATTTGACGAGTTATAGCTACCTTACGTCAAAGTCCCTACGCCGACCGCTTAGACTGCCATTCAATCAATTCGGACTTTATCCTTATATCTATCATTTCATCTTGCCATTCAGTAGCAGAATAGTAACTTTCTGACTTACGGCGTTTCCAACATGCTACACTCCCTGTCCAGTTTCCCTTTCAGATAAGTTGGATGATGATAGGCTATTGGAATCAAGCCTGGTGTCTTGCCAAAGACACATTTACTATTTAGCCTTTACGGGCGCACAAATAAGGTAAGCGGTATCGTAGGTACTGAAAAAGGTATCTCCGGACTGTCCGATCTGATTGATGTCTATTTTGAGCATGTTTTCCTGGATTTTGGCCAAGATGCTTCCAAAAACGTTGCTAACTGGAAGCCATAGAAAAACATTGATATACCTCGCCATCCATTGGATAAGCGATTGCTGGAATCCGTCGAAAACTGCTAGCCCGAATACGATCGGGCCAAGAATGGATAGTACGATCAGGTAGAAAGTCCTGATAGTGTTGATACAAAGTGAGGCAGCGGCAAAGATAAGCTGCAACACTTCCGACATCCACATTTTGATGCTGTTGCGGAAATTATAGGATTGTTTCTCCATCCAAAACTGGATGTCATGGCCTAATCCGGCAAGCAGCTTGTCTCCTGAGCCTTTTTTGTCTTCGGGATATCGGTATTTGTACCATTCCGAACGGTTCCCGCTGCCATCTTCCCCGACAAATATGTTATACATGTCTGAATTTTTTACCGCTTCTTCCTTCTGTTTCAGTAGGACGGCTATGGCATTGTTGCTATCTTCTACCATTGAGGCAGTAGCGGAAACGGTGGGCTGTAGTACCCCGTTCATCAGGTCGATCACGGAATTAAAGAATATAATAGCGAGCCCGATTGCGAATGGACGGAGTAGCGGATAGAAGTCTACGGGTTCGGCGGATGCGATCTGCCGCCAAACACGGCTGGCAATATACCAGAGGGCGCCAAAACCCGCTATGGCACGGGCTACATCAATGAGACGTCCGCTAAGCGGCTGCATGTCGTCCCGCACGCTGTCCAGTACGGGCTGCATTCCGTTAAGTGTCTCGGAAATGTCCGCATGGGAAACGAGCGGAACGGCCAGCGTGGCTGCCGCCAATAGAACGACTGGAAAAATAGTTGTTTTCATAAGATTCAGTTTATGTTGAAGTATTGTTTGACGGTATTGATTCCTTTTGATTCCCTTTGTCTCTGCAATAACAGTACATCTGCTTTTTCATTGAAATTCCTGACAAAAAGCAACTTGTCCTGCATATCTGCGTAAATTCTGTCAATGGCCTTTAAACGTTCTTCATCACTCATCCTTAACTTGGACGAAGTGATTACTGTCAGTAGGTCATCGAGGTTATCTAGGCTCTGTGCGGATAGTTTTCCGTAAACTCTGCTTATATATTCCATTTCGCCTGTATTGAATAGACCCACACTCCTGTAATGGGCAAAGGCCGACTTGTATTCTGAAATAATCCTGTTCTGATAGGTAATAATATCAGCGATCCGGCCATACTTCCTGACTTCGGGACTGACTAGCATCAGACCGTCCATAAAAACTTCATGCAACGAAAAATTACCCTCTGCTATGTTTTTTATCGTACCGTAACCATTGCTCACGATGGTATAGCCTTTCTTCATCTCATTAAGTATATTCTTGAACTGGTTCAATTTTTCGGCATTGAGCAGTAATTGCTGGATTTCTGTTGATTGGGCCGATACCTGTATGGGCAATGCCACAAAATAGAAGTATAGGCATATGGCAAATAGCAGATACCAGCCCCTGTTAATATTTCGTTTCATAGATATCTTGGATTTGGTTAACTGATTTTAGTTCTCCCTTTTTCTGTCCAATGAGGCTATTTACTTCACTGGCAAAGTATTGGGTAAAGGCCGATCTGTCCCGCATGGACATATAGATTTTATCCAATCTTTTCAGACGTTGGTCTTCGGTCATTTCAACTTTACCGGAAGTAACGACCAATAACAGTTCCTCCATGTCTTTGCCGCAATCCTCCATTACCTTGCTGTTTACCGCATTGATATATTCCTTATGGGGTATAGTTAGGAGCGCTTCGCCATCTTTTTCAAGCGCATTGAACAAATTGCTTATTGCCAATTGGAAGCCTATGATTTCTGCTACCTTTACATGGTTCCGGATCTGTGGGCTTACCTTTTTCAGTGAAGAGATAAAGGAATTATGTAGGTTAAATTCGCCATTTGTAAATCCCCTGACGGTTTCCAGTCCCGAACTTGCGATGTTATAACCTTCCCTCACATAACCTGTATAGACCTGTAAGGCCGCAATCTGACTCAACAGGTATTTTCTCTGCGTTTTCTTCTGACTGAAAAATTCCGCAAAACTCTGTGCATATGCTCCACTGGCGGTGAACAGGGAAAACATGACAAACACCCATAACAGGCTAATTCTCGATTCCATAAATTTCTTTTAAAGTAACCGCCTCATCTATTGACTGTGCCCTTTGGATGCTTAGCTGGATGTTCTCGTGATTGAATTTTTTCAGGTCGGTAACATTGCCGTCTATCCTGTCTGCCGCATTATTGATCATTTCCAATCGTGCCGCATCCGACATCTGTGTTTTGAAGCTGCCTACTACCAGCAAAAGTTCATCGGCATTCTTTAGGCTTTCCTCCAATATGCCTTTGTAGACCTTTTCCATAAAATCCAGTTCTTCAATGGTAAAATGTTTGTCCTTTTTGAATAGGTTCCATGCCCATTTGTATTCGTCTACCAACTCGATTTGCTTAGTGGTGAGTTCCTTCATACGCCTGTAATAGGTGATAGCCGATTTGATCTCCCACAATTCCTGATAGTATTTGCTGTAAAGCTCTTTCTGTTTTTCTGTCCAATCTGCTATTTCTCCCAGTTTGAGTTTCGACAATTGGTTTTCAAGGGTTTTCTGCGCGTTCTGCAACCATATCGTCTCATTCTGTAGCCTTTGGACTCTTAAGTCAACCGCCTTAATGACCCTTTTCACTCCGGTTCGTATCACTTCCGCTATGGCGATCTGTGCGCTGGCTCCTGTGGGAAGGCCGACAAACAACGTTGTGGCACTTATCGGGAGTATAATCATGTATTTTTTCATAACCTTTTTTATTTTGTTGATCGTTCGGGTTATTCCTCTTATCATTTTCATGGCCTTTAAAGATCTGTTATGATTGGTTTTTCTGTTCTTGGGCAAGCATCTCAATTCCCTTTTGCATGCTGCCGTACCGCATGGCATATTCCTGTACCATTAATTTTTCACTCGCTTCTGTCGTATAGGTCAGGTATTCCTTCGGACTTACTTCCGTGCGGTAAACCTTACTGTGGTGACCGCCCAGCGATATGAAGACCTCTTTATATTTCAGGTTGGGATCATTTGCCTTGTTTATGGAAAGCACAAGGTCTTTCTCTTTGTCTGTTAATCCCAATAAATCCTGTACCTGGTCGAATTTGTTCTGATATTTGGACTGATCCAGTAGTATCTTGGTATCGCTGTTGTTGATAATGGCATTTTTAACGATGGGCGAGGATATAATATCGTCTAACTCCTGCGTCACGACAATGGGTTCTCCGTAAAACTTTCTCATAGTTTTCCAGAGATAACGGACGTGTTCGGCCATAGATTCCTTTGCGATTGCTTTCCATGCCTCTTCCAATAGCACCACTTTTCTTATTCCCGGAAGTTTCCGCATTTTGGAAATGATCATTTCCATCGTGACCAACGTAATGACGGGAAAAAGAATTGGATGGTCTTTCACTGCGTCCAGTTCCAGTATTATGAAGCGCTGGTTCAACAGATCAAGATGCTCACTACCGTTCAGCAGATAGTCATACTCGCCATCTTTGTAATAAGATTTAAGGACGTACAGAAAACTCCCGATATCGAAATCCTTTTCTTTAACTTCCGCACTTTTCAAAACATCCCGGTACTCGGATAACAGAAACTCATAAAAGGAATTGAAGCAGGGAAATACATCAGTGTTTTTATCAAGGTATCTGTAATACAGGGTCAGGGCATTGGAAACGGCTATGTATTCTGAACGTTTATAAGGCTCATCATCCTTTTTCCATAGGGTAAGAAGCAGCGTTTTGATGCTTTCTTTTTTTTCGGTATCCAGTGTATCGCCTTGAGCAAGATAGAAAGGATTGAAACGAATAGGGTTTTCGTCTGAATAAGTGAAATAATATCCTCCAACCAGCTCGCACAGACCTTTGTAAGAGTGCCCGATATCGACAATAATTATATGGGCACTGGAGTTGCTACCTTTAAAGCGAGACAGATTTAGATAGTAATTTTAAATTTGTAGAAATGCATAGAAAATTTGATGATTCGTTTAAGACCATGGCGGTCGATTTGAGCGTTGTTAAGGGGTCTGTAGCCGATGTAGCTAAGGAATTAGACATAGACCCCAGTTTGCTCAGTAAGTGGCGTAGAAACCCACGTTATAATGGGAATAAAGTTTTACCTGACAATCCTAAAATTAGCCCAGAGGAACAGGAGTTGAGAATTTTGCGTAAAAAATTAAGAGAAACAGAATTAGAGCGTGATATATTAAAAAAGGCCATAGCCATCTTCTCCAGGGGAGACGGTCCATATACCGGTTCATAAAGGCGAACCGAGAGGTATATTCCGTAGAGAAGATGTGCGAAGTATTGAACGTTAGTAGCAGTTGTTTTTATCGTTGGCTGATTTCTCCGGAGTCCCCTAGTGAACAGCGAAGTAAAGCACTTCTGGATAAAATACAGCAGGTACACAGTGACAGTAAGTATATCTATGGTAGTCCAAGGATAACTGCAGAGCTGCATAAAAAAGGTGAAATGGTATCAAGAAGCTATGTTGCAAGGTTGATGAAGAAACATGGGATACGAAGTAAGGTCAAAAAAAATATAGGGTGACCACAGATTCGAGCCATAGCTATGGGATAGCTGAAAATCTCCTCCAAAGAGATTTTTCAGCGGATGCCCTGTCACAGAAATGGGTTGGCGACATTACCTATATCCATACTGACAAAGGGTGGCTTTATCTAACAACAGTCATTGATCTGGCGGACAGAAAAGTCATCGGATGGTCTTTGAGTACTGATATGACCGCTAAAAACACTTCTGTAGAAGCCATCAGGATGGCTATTAAAAACCGGCGTGTCAAAGATGGACTGATCTTCCATTCGGATAGAGGGATCCAATATGCCTGCGATGAATTCAGGGAGGTAATTGTAGAAAACAGGATACTTCAAAGCATGAGCAGAAAAGCGAATTGCTGGGACAATTCAGTTGCTGAGAGCTTTTTCAAGACATTAAAGGCTGAAATGGTCTATCATAGAAAATTCATGGATCAGCAGTCAGCTAAATTGGAGATCTTTGGATACATTGAAGGATTTTATAACACCAAAAGAACACATTCTGCTCTGGGTTATAAGACACCCAGACAGATCGAAGAAATGCTATTGGAAAAAGAAAAAATGGCAGCATAAAAAAGTCTCCTATTTTTAGTTGCAATTCCACACCCTGTTCATAATAGGAACGCATTAAATGGTTGGTAAGGAAAGATTTTCCACTTCCGCTGGGCCCACAGATGAATTTCGATCTGTTCGTTATCCATCCTCGCCTCATGGGTTCGTCACTGATATCTACATGCACCGGCCTTCCGCTTAAACGATCGCCCAACCGGATACCGAAAGGACTGATGCTGTCCCTGTAACTGGTTTCCAGATTGAAAAAGCAAGTGGCCTGTTCCGCAAACGTATCCCAAGTATCGTTGATGGGAAAGTCTGCCCCCGCACCCGGCATACCTGCATACCAGATTTGTGCCATACCGTCCGTTTCCTGCTTGGCAACACAGTCCATCTGCGCCATTGCCGATCCTACAAGGTTTTTGATCTCCCTGCTTTTAACCGTGTCTTCCGACCATGCCAACACATTGAAATGTGCCTTTAGCGGTGTGCGCTGTTGTGATATGGCTTCATTGAGAAAATCGTTTACGGCATCCTTTGCTATGGCATTTTCCCTACTGTAGAGAGAAAGTGATTGCAGTCGGAGTTTTTTGGATTCCAGTTCCTTGATTGTCCGTTGTCCATCTTCAATAATCACATATTGGTTATAGATGTGGTTGCAATTGAGAAGTTGTCCCAGCGGACTGGCAAACCCTACACTGAATTTGCTACGGTCTGTACTGTATTTCTCATAATTTATCCTGCTGCCGCACATGGCCGGAAGGTTTTCCGGATCGGCCAACGTGTACATTTCACAATGTTTATCGCCAATTTCCAGTCCATTTTGTAGATTAATATCCCTGATCATGGGCTGCTCTCCTTTGGTAAGGAGAAAGCAATAACGTTCTATGATACCTGCCGTCACAGATGTTCCCGCAAGCTCGTCATTTCCCATCCGTTTCAGATCAACGAAACCGCTATCTTTCAGGATACTTTCAAACTGCCCAGCACTGCCTGTAAAATTTCTGAACAGCCTTTCATCGATGGTCTGTGCGGGAACAAGTGATCTTCGCAAAATGTTGCTGTAGGCAGATGTGGACGTCTTTCTATCTTTCGGCTTTTTGGTAATAAAAAGATAACACTTGTGATCCAAATATGGCCGCTCATTGAAAAACTGCTCGCTCGATCTCGCTAGGAACTTGTTTTCCGTTTTTTCAAAGCTGGCCTTATAGGCTGTCTGTATATACCAATCCTGTTTATGCAGTACGGTATGGTTTTGTAATACCTTAATGGCTTTTATCCAAGCCTGATGGTATGCATCATAGTCCCTTTGCGAAAGCGTAAATATTTCGGGAAGTTCCAGTTCATAGGCAAGGGTAATATCCCCTTGCCTGCTTAAGATGCAGTTGCGTTCGACTTTGTAAATGGGTAATATATCGGTTGCTTCGGCTATCATCTTTTTTTGATTTGAGGGTTAATGGAATGTGTTGTGGCATTGAGCGAGGTGAATAGATTCCGTGAACGGAACCGTATCGAGGAGGGCAATCTTCTTTTAGCGAGGAACTTCATCAAACCATCTGTACCGAAGCGGTCACTTAGGTGAAAAATGAGAAAAAAAAGTCCTGTACCTAGCAAAAGGATAAGCGGAAGTACAATGAATACGCTTATGCCTATCACATAAAGTATAGCGAAAAGTATAAGGAGCGCTACCAGCCCGACAGCGAGATAGGCAATATACTGTGCCTTCAATCCCTTGAATACGATCGGTTGCGATACACCTTTATTGATAGAATAGATGCTGCTCATGGTCCCGATCCTCCTAAACGCCAAAAAACGATTGCAGCACGGTGGCCACAATAACCAGAAAAATACAGCTTCCAAACCAACTGGCGGCTACTTTATTGGTGTCCGGTTCTCCGGCGTTCCACTTATTAAAAACCTTGATGGCACCTATGATTCCGACCACAGCGCCAATGGCATACATTAAATTGCAGCCTAGACCAAAATAGCCCCGTATTTGATCGGTTGCTGCCTGTATACCCGCATCTCCATCCTGTGCGAAGAGCTTTAAGGAGATAAGAAAATTATAGGAAGCGAAAACAAAGCTGTAAAGGAGCGCTTTGGCAAAAGCCTGTTTTTTTGGATTGATATGTGATCTGTTCATGTTTTGCGGATTTTAATAGTTTGCTGAAATAGGTCTTATTTCCATATACTTTCGAGTTCTCCGGCAGAGAGCGTATAGGGCACCTGTTTGACAATAAACTCGTTGATGGATTCCTGATTGGTAGCTGTACGTATTTCTTTCAGAGCGGGCTTAAAATTTTCCAAAAGATCAAGGAAATCTGCTTTTGTACCTTCTTCGTCTCTAAGGATCTGGAATTGCAACTAAAAATAGGAGACTTTTTTATGCTGCCATTTTTTCTTTTTCCAATAGCATTTCTTCGATCTGTCTGGGTGTCTTATAACCCAGAGCAGAATGTGTTCTTTTGGTGTTATAAAATCCTTCAATGTATCCAAAGATCTCCAATTTAGCTGACTGCTGATCCATGAATTTTCTATGATAGACCATTTCAGCCTTTAATGTCTTGAAAAAGCTCTCAGCAACTGAATTGTCCCAGCAATTCGCTTTTCTGCTCATGCTTTGAAGTATCCTGTTTTCTACAATTACCTCCCTGAATTCATCGCAGGCATATTGGATCCCTCTATCCGAATGGAAGATCAGTCCATCTTTGACACGCCGGTTTTTAATAGCCATCCTGATGGCTTCTACAGAAGTGTTTTTAGCGGTCATATCAGTACTCAAAGACCATCCGATGACTTTTCTGTCCGCCAGATCAATGACTGTTGTTAGATAAAGCCACCCTTTGTCAGTATGGATATAGGTAATGTCGCCAACCCATTTCTGTGACAGGGCATCCGCTGAAAAATCTCTTTGGAGGAGATTTTCAGCTATCCCATACTATGGCTCGAATCTGTGGTCACCCTATATTTTTTCTTGACCTTACTTCGTATCCCATGTTTCTTCATCAACCTTGCAACATAGCTTCTTGATACCATTTCACCTTTTTTATGCAGCTCTGCAGTTATCCTTGGACTACCATAGATATACTTACTGTCACTGTGTACCTGCTGTATTTTATCCAGAAGTGCTTTACTTCGCTGTTCACTAGGGGACTCCGGAGAAATCAGCCAACGATAAAAACAACTGCTACTAACGTTCAATACTTCGCACATCTTCTCTACGGAATATACCTCTCGGTTCGCCTTTATGAACCGGTATATGGACCGTCTCCCCTGGAGAAGATGGCTATGGCCTTTTTTAATATATCACGCTCTAATTCTGTTTCTCTTAATTTTTTACGCAAAATTCTCAACTCCTGTTCCTCTGGGCTAATTTTAGGATTGTCAGGTAAAACTTTATTCCCATTATAACGTGGGTTTCTACGCCACTTACTGAGCAAACTGGGGTCTATGTCTAATTCCTTAGCTACATCGGCTACAGACCCCTTAACAACGCTCAAATCGACCGCCATGGTCTTAAACGAATCATCAAATTTTCTATGCATTTCTACAAATTTAAAATTACTATCTAAATCTGTCTCGCTTTAAAGGTAGCAACTCCAATCTGGAAAACCTGTTTCATCTCTTCCAATAGGTCGGGAATATTGCCAAACTGTCTATCCTTATCGTCATCTTTGCCCTTAAACCTTAGCTCATCCATTCCCATAATGCTAATTCCTTCGGGAAGTTTAGCCTTACCCATCAGGTCTTGCTCTAGGTTTCCATTCTCCTCCGGAAGAACAGCCTCCTCCGTTTGGTTAGGCGGTGGTTCTGCGTTCCGTTCAGCGATGTTCTTTTTACCTGTCAGGAAATTTTTCAGTTCTTTTCTGTAAAGGAGAAGCATTACAGCCACATACCATAAAAATGTGAGTAGCGTTGCGGCAAGTAGGAACTGTTGCCATGTGATGTGTTTTAACATAAAACTTTGCTTTATCACTGCACGACATTGTGCAGTGTTTACGAAAGCAAAGTTTCAAAGAGTGCGTTTTTTTGTTTGACAACCAATTGGGTACTACCTGAAAATAAAAGTGTAAGCACCTGTTTTTTAGTCATTTCTATTTTGGGTATCAGGGCGGTATTCGTCTTCATCGTCCAGCTTTTTCACAATCGCTTTACTCATTTCGTCCATGAACTTTGTACGGCTTAGCCTTTTGCGCTGTTTGATTTCGGCAAATCTCCTGTACGGACGGCCTATTTTTACGTTGAACACTGTTTCCAGTTTACGTACGATTTTGCCGATCCCTGCCTGCCCATTGTTGATCTGCCCTGTACAGTACCACCCATAGGCCGTTTCAAGCAAGTTGATGCTTTCCCCTGTCCAGGTTATATCGGCAGCGGTTTCTGTTTCCATGTTTCCATCTTTTTCCGAAACAAGCATTTGGAGATAGCGGATCAGGTGCTCATTGGAGATTATCTTGGCTATGAGGTAATCCGCTGGGGTGGAGAAACGTTCGTCATGGTCAACCCTTGCGGGGCATAACCATGATGGCGGTTCATTAACATAACGCATGAACAGCAATCTGTCCAAATGGTCAGCGCCCGAACGGTAATAGGTGTATAGTTCACGATTGTCCGTGTAAAACTTCTCTATCCCTTTAAGGCCATAGCGGTAGTACTTTTTGATTTGTTCTGCTGTGGTTTCGGGCTTGGTGAGTTCCATTCTCTGCCTTACCAAAAGGTAAAGCATATGGCTTACAAACAGCGGCTTTTTTGTCTTGAAGAAGGTTATTTCCTCCTGCTCGTCCTTGAATGATTGGGCTATCGCTTTGTCTTTCAGTTTAATCAGGTAGGATCGAGCTACCTTAAGTTTTTTTGAAATTTCCAGTTTACTGGTTATTGGCTCCTGTTCGATCAATTCGAGTTCTTCAAAAAGCTCCCGATAGAGATCATCTGCAAATTCGAGTATCATAAGCAACGTTTTTTGGTACGTTACAAATACACATATTTTGAGGTTGGGAATAAAGTGGTGAAGGTGGTTGACAAAAAGCTACCCGTGCCATTACGTGGTGTTTTTCTAGCTTTTGGTTACATCTTGGGTGGTGAAAAAATGAGAAAAAGTGAGAAAAAATCAATCAAACCCTTCGCTGAAAAACTCTTTGAGGCTAACATTGAGTGCTTTCAGAACTTTCAAAAGGCTTTTATACTGTAGATTTTCGCCTGCCTCATAGCGACCGTACTGGGAGCGTGCTAGATCTTTCGCATTGGCAAATTTTTCATAATTGGCGTACCCCGCTTCAATGCGAAGTTTCTTTATCCTTTCTCCCAATTTTCTTAAATCTTCATCTTCTGATGGTAATATTTCTTTTTGCGACATGTAAACAAAATAAACCATAAGCATATTTATATGTTACCATTAGTAAGTTCCCCTTAATAAGTGGCAAATATTTTCTATATTTATGCAAATGAAGAAGTTGTCTGAACAGGAAAATATTACAGGTTTGGAAACCGTTCCTTTAAACCAGCATCCCTTAAGCAACGGTTTTATTAAAGTGTGCGATAAAATCGGATGGCTGACAATGGAAGATATTTTCAATGCCGGACTAAAAAAGGTTGCAGGGCATCCGAAGATCAATGATGAATGGTTTGATGAACTGTTGGTTTACCTGAAAAAGCTAGGGATGCTTTACAGAATGAATCCCTGATCAGGGATACTTGGAATTAATATAGGCAAGCATAGACGTTAAAGTCTGTTTTACTTTATTGATTACATTCTGAGAAGGGACCGTGTCTTTGCTCAATAGACTATGTAGTGATAAGTGCTCCCTATTTGGCGTTCCGATAAATTCGGCAATAAAAGCGAGCAACATCTTCTTGGTGCCAACGACCAATATTTTCATTTCCAAGAGTACACGGAAGAAGAAAAGAAGCTGTCTTTCTGTAAGGGAAACCTGAAAATGATATCGGCCTGTACCCGCATCTATTGCCCCTACCGGAAATTTAGACCACAATTTCCTCCGTTTGCCAAGCTCTTTACGCCTACGTTTGGTATACTTTAAAAGCTGTGCTTTGATGGGAGGTATCAGGTTGTCGGCAGCCTGCATTTTTGTCTCAGGTATCAGGTATAGCTGGTTCTGGTATAATAACCATTGTTCTTCCTTTTTATACTCATCATCTAAATTTTCAATAGCCTTCGACATTTTCTCTTTAAGAAAATGACAGAAGGGGGTATAGTTGAAATTAAGCGATACAAGCTGTTCAATAAGCTCCTGTTCGTAGCGTCCCGAATAGGCAAGATAAGAGAGGCGTGCAGGAAATTCCGTGGTAAGTTTAAGGGCGTAATGCCAATGATACCACCTGAAATAATGGATCATGGTATTATCTGAAAATCCGGAAAAATAGTTTTCCAGTATGGTAATCAGGTTCCTATCGACACGGTTTTCCCGCATATTTTCCATTAATGCCTGTAAATTGTTTAGAAGGGTTTTCGACCTGAAATAAGGAATAAAGGAGGGTATTGGGCTATACATCAGAAAATAATCGGGGTAGTACTGAAAAAGTCCTTCCAGAAAATGTATCCCCTGGTTCAGTGCGTAGTAATAGACAGCTACTCTATAGTTATCCTGATAGCTGATTTTTTTCCTTTTTGACTTTTCCCGTTCAAGTTTGTTCCACCATTCCCGCAATATACCTGTTGTACGTAATTGGTACTTGCCGATCAATGTATGCCCACTGAACGGCTCGTGGAGAATCGTGTTTGCAATAGTTGTTTCCAGACAGGAGAAATATTGTTTTAATGCCTCTTTATAGGATGTAAAATTTTCTGATACCAACATTTCGTCAATAAGCTGGTGAAGGTCATCGGGGCAGGCAATCCGGTTCGATCTGGCATACATCTATGTTAACGATTAATGTGGATAAAATGTCTTAAGAACATAATCTCTATATGTTTTCCCAATGGTCAGTGCTGTATTGTCTTTTAGTTTGACCATGCCTTCATCGATCAGGTCAATCATTTTTATGGATACGATATATGATCGGTGTATCCGTATAAAGCCATCAATCAGGCGTAATTCGGATTCAACATCGTCCATACGCATGGATGAGAGTACAAATTCATCATGGGTCTGGAATGCCACATCATTTCCTCTTGCTTTAACGTAAATGATATCACTGAAATCTATTTTCTTCAGTTTTCCTTTGTGTTCAATCTGTACAAAGATGTAATCGTTTTTAACGGGGGGTAGCTCCAATGTTCTCTGCAATATCCTTTCCCGTAATTTTTCCACGGCTTTTGCAAAACGGTCAAACTGCATTGGCTTTAACAGGTAATCCACCGCATCAAGCTCAATGCTCTCGATCGCAAATTCAGAGTAAGCGGTACAGACTACCACTTTGACGGAAGGATCAAGCTTGCGCATAAGATCAGTGCCTGTCATTTCGTCCATTTCCATATCAAGGAACACGACCTTAACATTTAGTTTTTGGATCATCTGTAAACCTTCAAGCGGCCTTGTCGATGTTCCTATTAAACGGAAGCCCTCCACCCGTTTCAGGTAATGGGAAATTTGCTCCAGTGCGGCAGGTTCATCGTCAATTGCTATACAATTTATCATGGTATCTCTTTTGTATCAATGGAAAAGTCAATAAACAGCTCAACGGTATAGATCTCTTCATCTTCTGTGCGTATTAACCTTGCCTTTTTCTCAAAAGCGCCCTTAAGCCTCCGTTCTATATTCTTCAGACCAATATGATTGCCCGAAGTATCCAATGTTGCACTCGCTTTTCTTTTATTGGAGCTATAGAAATAAATCTTGTCACGGTTGATTACAATCTTGATTTGCAAGGGAAACATTGGATCAGAGAGATCGCCATACTTGAAGGCATTTTCCACAAGTGTAATAAAGGACAAAGGAGGTATTGAATGGAGATAGCGATCCCCTTCAAATTCGACTAAGATACTTTTCCCTTTTCCGAAACGTCTTCTATTGATTTCTAGATAGATGTCCAAATATTCCAGCTCTTTATGCACGGGCACCAATTGTTTGCCTTTGACCGCATTGTCCAGCGAGTAACGCATCATCATCGAAAGTAGGTAGATGCTATCGGCCAAAGATTTGGACAGTTTAAGTGCTTCTGTATAGATAAAATTAAGGGAATTATGAAGAAAATGCGGGTTGACCTGTGCTCTTAAAAAAGCCTGTTCATATTCGAATTTTTCCCGCTCTATTTCGTAATGTGCTTTCTCCATCCGACGCTTATAAGCAAGATCGGCAAATCTTTTGAGCACAAAATATAAAATAATGGCGTAGCTCCCGTATTTGATATAGGGCGAAAGAATATTACGTAGGTACAGGCCAAGGTTAAACGGCACATGCTCATAGTAGATTTTAACCCCAAATAGGGGAAGTATCCCATAGATGAATACATAACCCAGTGCCGCTAGAATAAAAAAAGTAGCGATTATCAATAGAAGGGCTGTCACAAGGTTTATCTTCCTGCTCTCTATGAATTTAAGGAGAAAGAAATTACAGTAAAAAATAATCGAATACAGAAAGCAGAGAAAAAGTATATGACCATAGTCGACATAGCTGATTTTTGGTAGATTATAGACATATACAAACTGCGCATAGATCATCCAACAGATAATATTGAACAACAGGGGGTGTTTACGGAAATAAGCTGCCATATCTTCCGGGCTTTTGGGTTCATCATACCACAATATAAAGATATTAGGCCATTTTCCGTGAAAAAGTGTGCAAATAAAGTTATTCCGCCCAGAGATTGTTCCTATTGATAGCATATTTCCTTTTAGATTTCTAAAACCACCTTGTTTTTTATCAGATCGCCCATACTGTTCCGCTGTAATAACGGCACTGTAAATGGGTATTCATTATTATAGATCTGTTCCAGCCGATGATATAACCAGCGTTCAATGCTGAAACATTGATAATCGCTTTTCCTGAAAAGGAAATACTGGTTTCTTATCCAGAAAAAGCTATAGTCCTCTTCATTGAACCTGACCAGCCTTTTCTTTTTCCCTTCTGTGCTAACCGGAGCTGATAACCGTTCAGCTATCGGATTGGCAATATCGGCATGCTCATGCAGGTGCAGCCAAGCTTCCCATTGCCAAGGCTTTTTGTAAACAGCCTTCTCAAGATATTTATAAATCCGTGAAATGGACTGTTCTACGAATACCTTCCTATCGATTCCTTTATGCGGCAGTATAGGTTGGAAAAAGTCAAGACAGGGCACGAACCTCCATAGACGTGTCGAAACAACGGGATAGATCGGGGTATTGGTGATGTAAGAAATAAAAGCTGCTCCGGCCCTTACCTTGATCTGTTGGTTAAGGAATGGGATGGATAAGAGGTTACGGCCTGCAAGGTCATCACCTGTTCCGGTATTTCCGTCCACATAGACCAATATGTTTTTTCCCTTCCGTAATTCCCTGTTAATTCTGAAAAGACTGTTCTTATCGTTGGCATTGATCAGATCGAAACCAACGTGCTGTCTTTTTCGGTCATCATATTTGCCGCTGGCTAGCTCATTCTCTTTTAGTACGCTACTACCGGAAACGACCAGCACAAATGGGATATCATTTTTTACGAGGTAATGTTGGAATTGCAACTAAAAATAGGAGACTTTTTTATGCTGCCATTTTTTCTTTTTCCAATAGCATTTCTTCGATCTGTCTGGGTGTCTTATAACCCAGAGCAGAATGTGTTCTTTTGGTGTTATAAAATCCTTCAATGTATCCAAAGATCTCCAATTTAGCTGACTGCTGATCCATGAATTTTCTATGATAGACCATTTCAGCCTTTAATGTCTTGAAAAAGCTCTCAGCAACTGAATTGTCCCAGCAATTCGCTTTTCTGCTCATGCTTTGAAGTATCCTGTTTTCTACAATTACCTCCCTGAATTCATCGCAGGCATATTGGATCCCTCTATCCGAATGGAAGATCAGTCCATCTTTGACACGCCGGTTTTTAATAGCCATCCTGATGGCTTCTACAGAAGTGTTTTTAGCGGTCATATCAGTACTCAAAGACCATCCGATGACTTTTCTGTCCGCCAGATCAATGACTGTTGTTAGATAAAGCCACCCTTTGTCAGTATGGATATAGGTAATGTCGCCAACCCATTTCTGTGACAGGGCATCCGCTGAAAAATCTCTTTGGAGGAGATTTTCAGCTATCCCATAGCTATGGCTCGAATCTGTGGTCACCCTATATTTTTTCTTGACCTTACTTCGTATCCCATGTTTCTTCATCAACCTTGCAACATAGCTTCTTGATACCATTTCACCTTTTTTATGCAGCTCTGCAGTTATCCTTGGACTACCATAGATATACTTACTGTCACTGTGTACCTGCTGTATTTTATCCAGAAGTGCTTTACTTCGCTGTTCACTAGGGGACTCCGGAGAAATCAGCCAACGATAAAAACAACTGCTACTAACGTTCAATACTTCGCACATCTTCTCTACGGAATATACCTCTCGGTTCGCCTTTATGAACCGGTATATGGACCGTCTCCCCTGGAGAAGATGGCTATGGCCTTTTTTAATATATCACGCTCTAATTCTGTTTCTCTTAATTTTTTACGCAAAATTCTCAACTCCTGTTCCTCTGGGCTAATTTTAGGATTGTCAGGTAAAACTTTATTCCCATTATAACGTGGGTTTCTACGCCACTTACTGAGCAAACTGGGGTCTATGTCTAATTCCTTAGCTACATCGGCTACAGACCCCTTAACAACGCTCAAATCGACCGCCATGGTCTTAAACGAATCATCAAATTTTCTATGCATTTCTACAAATTTAAAATTACTATCTAAATCTGTCTCGCTTTAAAGGTAGCAACTCCAAACCCTTTTATGTTCCGTTTCATCGAAACGGACGTTGATCCTGAACTTCTTTTTATTTTCTATTGCGGGTCTTCCGCCTTTGTTCTTGGTGTCTTTCATTTTATTGTTGCTTTTAGCTGTGACCATCGGGAGCGAATAGGTTTTGGGGTCACCAAAACACAACCTTGCTTCCTACCTATTCGATAGTTTTCTGCCAGTATGGCGATTTTCGATTTTGGTGTCGGATAGACCCTGTACCAGATAATCATTTACGTCTTTTATCAGACTGTTCCTGCGCTGTAGTTCCTGTATTCCGTTTTTGAGAACGTGGGTTTTTCCAAAGCGGATTTCCAAATCCCTGTATGCCTTTGTTCCCGACCCGTCCGTGTCCAGATAGCTGACGATAGTTTTGTGCCGTTCCAAAAAAGGGAATGACCTTTTCAGATGGGCGGTGGTGTTCAGTATGCAATAATCTGTACGTGGAAACGGTCGGTCTGCAATCTTCCTTAGGGTCAAAAAAGAAAGCCAGTCCATAAATCCCTCGAACAGCATAACCCTGTCGCTTCCGTTGTCTACGGTGGTGATGTCCTTTGTCATTAACGACCGTTTGTCATAGGGGTTGCGCAGTTCAAACCCTCCCGAATCATTGGCAGAGCATACGGCAAAATACGTCTGCCCATTTGCCGTCCGGTAATAGATTTCCTTGCAGAAAGCCCTGGCAATATCGGGGTCAATCTTACGCTCATTGGACAGGTAGCCAAGCAATGCTTTGTTTTCAAGCGGTTTTACGGACAATATGGTGTAGCCTGTATCTTTTTCTGTCTGTACGGCGTGCTGACTATCCAGAACGGTCTGCTGTTGAAAAGAAAGGATATTTTTTCTTTCATCAGCCCACTCCAAGACTTTAGCAAGTTCGGACGTGCCTAAGAACTTCATCAGGAAATCAATGTTGTTCCCACCGATACCCTCGGAATGGGAGTACCAAATATTTCGATGTACGTCCACCTTTGTCGATGCCGTCCGTTCATCCCCTCCGTTAAAGGGGTTCTTAAACCATGCTTCCCTGCTGTTCATCTTGGCGCACGGAATCTGTAAATGCTGTAATATGGATATGAGCGGTATTCGCTTTAATTCTTCACATGTCATATTCTTGATTTTTAGAGAGGTTTAGTTTAGTCTATCTATATATAGGGGCAGACTAAACTAAACCTGTTTTTCAGTAATAAAATTTGGGGTTGAACCGATAGGTCTTGTCGTTCTTTACAATCATCCTTTTGTTTTCAAGGAACGTCTTTAGCTGTTTTGCCTTGTTCGTCCCGAAATTGAACCCATGTGCCAAATAGCCCTCCTGTAGCCTGCTCACGAAGTCGCCGTAACTACACGTTATTTCTCCGCCAGTGAACAACGTCTGTAACACCTCACGGTGATTATCGGCGGACAGTTCCTGATAATCGAAGCCTTTCCTTGCTTTGGGGATTGCCATTTCCAGACTCTCTTCCAGTCGGGGCAAGCCGTCCTCGATATAGAATGCGAACGGCTCAAATTCGATGTCACGGATAAACTTCGGCGATACGATGCTGTAATTTGCGTCCAGATCGTTTTTGCTTATCTGTAGGACAGTTTCTGCCTTGTTGTTGATCTCCGTTCCCAGATGCCCCCGTGTATTGTCATCGCCTTTGTTGAGGTGCAGGACAACGTGGATATGTACATTGAGTTCCTGTGACCATTTCATGAGCTTACCCGTTATTTCGGTGGCCTCGGTGGCATTGTTGATGTCAAAGACAAGGTCACGGATGCCGTCAATGACGACCAGTCCGATCTTGCCTGCGTACTTGAAAAGTGCGTATTCGATGATGTTGATACGCTCTTTGGTAGGGTACTCCCGCAGAGCGATAAAATTCAGGTTCTCGTGGACTTCGGTCGTTGGATAGCCTATGAGCTTATACACTCTTGAAAGAAGCCTGTGGCAATGGTATTTCCCTTGCTCGGTATCGCAGTACAGTACCATGGGGCGGTTGCGTGGCACGTCCACCCTGTACTGTAATATCTGCTTTCCACTCAATGCCGATGCGATCAATGAAATGACGTTGAATGTCTTTCTGCTCTTTGCCTTTCCCGTAGAGGCACTGAAATTCCCAAGTGTTCCGATGACGGAATCCGAACTGCATATCTTTATCATGATGGGTGGCTCTAAAAATTTATCTGTAATCCTGACCAGAGAGCGGTCGAACGCCTCAACGGTCTCCTGCTTGAACGGCATCATCATTTACCTCCCCTGTTATGGTTGAAGTTCGTCATGGACGCCATAACGTCTTCTTTGTTGAAGTAAATGCGTTTTCCCATACGTCTGTACGGAATACGTCCCTGCTTCATCCATTCGGTCAGGCTCACAAGTGAAATATCCAGTTCGTCCGCCATTTCCTTTTTGGTCAACAGTTTTGCTGTCTGTGGTTTCTGTGGATTGTCAGCCGTCTTCTTGACGTCTGTAATGAAAAGGTGCAGTTCCTCCCTTACGGCATCCCTGATGCAGTCTTTGAGGGCTTTTTGGTCGAGTAAAATCATAGTTTGCTCATGTTTATCAATGTAAGAATGTCGAAGTCGTGGCCACTTTCTCCGAGTGAGTTAACATGGGCAAAGTTGGGAAGTACACAAATCAAAAATCCCCTCAAAATTAATTTTGAGGGGATTTTTGATTTGCAAATTACTGAAAAACAGACGTATGTGTTTTACGTGTATATTCTATCAGATTCTTTAATATTGAAATATTTACTCCTGTTTTTTGATTTTAGCATCTCTTTTCCTAAGTTGTCCTTAAAGTAATCAAGTATCGTATCGTAGCTAAGTAGTTGACGGTTGTCTTCTTTGCTGTTTGTGTGGGACAACGTGAAATAGTTATGGATCAATCTTGCCCATAGTTCAGGCTTTGCCGATAGGAAATTATTGTCTGTCCTGGGAACTTTTAAGTCTCTCAATTGCATGAAAAGGTCAATTAATAGTTTTTGGTCTCCGTTCAAAATTGCAATTTTATATTCCGGAGCAACATTTTTCAATTGGTTCTGCAGATCCTTTACGGTTGACTGTTCTTTTTCCAAAAGCACCTCCAATTCATTTTTCCTCTCAATGATCCGTTGATATTCTATAAAAAACTGGTCAGAACCCCTCTCGTCAAACAAGAATTTGGACAATACGGATTTTGTGTCGTTGGTATTCTGCCAGTTCATTATTTCCTGCACGTAGGAGACGGACTGCCGTAAACGTTCTTCGTTGGTCACCGTCAGACCCCATCTGTCCACCTCTTTAAGAGCTTCCCGAAATCTGGTCAATTTGTGTATCCTTGTCTTAGACCGCGTATTGTAATAGTATAACGTTTCCCGTGATTTCCTGTCCTTATCGACAATTTCCAGTACTTTTGCTAAAAACGTTTCTTCATTGCCGTCAGGGTTGCATGCAAGGTAGTACTTTTTATGGTGTTGATAGAAAGGGATATATTCCTGTTCGGTTATGTTAAATATCCGCATGACAAAATACCCCGAAATGTGGATAGGATTCATATTGAACAACGGTCCTATATCAAATCTGTTCTTTCGTTTTCTCCATGTTTTTCTCAACTTAAAGTATTTACCGTCCATGATATTAAAATTTATTCAGTGCATCGATTAGCGAGTCCGTGCTTGCCGATTCATATTTCATTAAAGTCCGTATATCGGAATGTGCCGTCAGTTTCTGTACAAGTGTAATGGGTACGTTTCTGCTCAATAGGTTTGTGACCATTGACCGCCTGCCAACATGGCTCGATAGAAAATCGTACTTCTTTTTTTCTATCACCAGTTTTTGCTTGCCCGAATACCTCGTTATCTTTATGGTTTCGTTCAGCCCTGCCAGTTTTCCGACCATTTTAATATATTCATTGAACTTCTGGTTCGATATCTTGGGTACTTTGTAGCCGATACGCTCCAGAATATCCTTTGCGGGGGCGATGTATCCCTCGAAAGGTACGATTACCCTTTTCTTGACCTTGATCGAGATAAAGTCCCAAGCATTGTTCCTGATATCCTTTGCGTCAAAGTTGATCAGATCCTCAAACCTCTGCCCTGTGTAGCACAATAGACAGAACAGATCCCGTACCCTTTCCAGACTGGGCTTGTCCGAAAGATCATGGTTCAGTATCTTCTCAATTTCCTTTTCAGACAGCGCAATGATTTCGTTATATGCTTTCTTTTTAAAATTTGTTTTTTGCGTTTTGAAAACGTCGGGATGCACCAGATAATCATTGTCGTTGCACCACTTTAGGAATACCTTTAGCGTGGATATGTATTTGTGTATGGTATCATTCAGCAAGCCCGTCTTATCATCATCGTTCGTGTTCTTTTTCCTGCTTAGAAATACCTCAAACTGATCGAGAAATTTTCCGTCCATTTCCCTAAGGATCAGTTTTGTTCCCTTATGCTTCTCAAAATCCTCCAATCCCTTAAAGACTGTCCGGTATTCTTTTAACGTACCCTCTTTGACAAAATTGGATTTGTAGGAAAGGAACTGGGTCTTCAGGTGGGAAATGGATATTTCGCTATTGACGGCATTGTCCCTGTCAATACAGTCCTGTACAATCTGTTTATAATCCTCTTTGGAAAGAAACTGGTTTGTGTCTTTTTTGCGCATTGCTTCCCTTGTACAGCAGTTTGCAAGGTTGTTCAGTTCGACATTGAACTCCAATGCACCGCTGACACTTGGCTTCATACGCTCCTTTTCAAAATCCCAGTTCTTGGACAGTATCTTGTAGTTGGTTCTGTATTTTATCCTGCAGGACTTATCCGGTGAAAAGAAAAGATACAGCGCAGTCGGGGATGGATTCCAGAACTTGGGCGCAAGATTCTTCTTTTTTCCGCCAACCTTAGCCAGTTCCTGCCTGATCTTTTCAGGGGCGACGTTGGGATTATAGGGCTTATCTAAATAAAAATTCACTTTCATATTTCTCGGACATATTTCGGACAGAAATGCTTAATATTACCATATTTTACCTTTGTAAAGATGGGTAAAGTTAGGAATTAATTTTTATAAGCACCTAATAATCAGTATAAAATAAGAAAAGTAAAAGTAGGGTATGATAACAGTTCGAATCCTGCCACCCCGACCAGCAAAATTGAAGCTCTTGCGAAAGCAGGGGCTTTTCTTGTTTTACGGCGAGCCAAGTTTGCTTGAGCGAGCCGTTAAAACAGGAAAAGCCAGAGCATGAAACGCTGTTTCAATTTTTAGCTGTGGCACCCCTCTTTTAGGATGGCTGCGGCTGTTCGTGCGTGGCTATGGGCCGCAGCTAATCCTGCCTACCCCGACAAAAAAGTTCGACCAAAGTCGGGCTTTCTTTGTTTTGGGTGCAGACTGAGAACCGTTTGTTCGATCCGTAGGAGACCCAGGGACGGGTGCGGGATATGCGGGGCCTAGCGCTCTTGACCTTGACTGCAATCAGCATGGACACCTCTGGGTAATGTATTCGCTTTTACGATTTTAGCTGCTTGGTAAATCCCAACTACTTCCCCGATAATGATAATGGCGGGATGATTTATGTTGTGTTGGTTCGCCGTGCTAGGTAATTCTGCGACTTTGCAATGTATTTGCTTTTGCTGTGGGAGTGTGCCATGTTGGATAATGGCTGACGGTATATCTCCTTTCCCGTGTACGATATAGGTTTGGGCAATTTCGTCTAGCTTTTTCATACCCATGTAAATTATAACGGTTGCACTGCTCTGTATGGCTAATTGTAAATCTAATGATAGTTTGCGATTTTTATTTGTGCCGGTGAGCATCCAGATGCCCTCGCTGATCCCGCGATAGGTCAAAGGAATATGTTGGAACCCGCTGCATTGCATACTACTTATTCCGGGTACATATTGCACCGCTATCCCGTTTTGTTCTGCATATAATAATTCTTCAAACCCCCTTCCAAATATATATGGGTCTCCACCCTTTAATCTTACAATATGGGTGAACTGCCCGGAATAGTACTTGATGAGAGCGTGTATATCTTCCTGAGGAACATAATCCCCGTACGGCTTTTTACCTACATAGATTTTTTTACATTTTTTATCAGCTATGTTAAGTAGGTCTTTATTGGCTAAATGGTCAAATAGTATTACTTCCGCTGTTTGAAGAATTTTATGAGCTTTAATGGTAAGTAAATCTGGGTCTCCAGGTCCTGCGCCGATAATATATAATGTGGTTTTTGTTTGTTTTGGTGATTTAATACTCATTTTTTTTATAAAATTTAAAATTAATGTTTTTTATAGATCTTTTGTGTTGTTTTATTTGTAATTCTATTTGTTTTTCCGTGTAATATCATGTTTTGTTAGGTGTTTTCAACTATTTTTTGTTAAAAATATAAAAATAATATGATATAAATCATAAATTTATTGATGATTTGTTTTCAATATTTGTATTTTAGCGGATATTAATCGTATTTATTGTTTTTTTTGTATAAAATATGCGTCATGGATAAAAAAAGAATAGTTGTAATCGGTAATGGGATGGTTGGGTATAAGTTTTGTGAGAAAATAACCGAAAAAACAAATGACTATGATATTGTTGTCTTTGCTGAAGAGCCAAGAAGGGCTTATGATCGTGTCCATCTTAGTGCGTATTTTGATGGGAAGACAGTTGAAGATTTGTATCTGTCTAAAGAAAATTGGTACGAAGCGAACGGTATTACACTTCATCTAAATGATCCGGTCAATAGCGTAGATATTGATACGAAGATGGTTTACTCATTAAAAGGAATGATCGTCAAGTATGATTATTTGATTTTTGCTACAGGTTCTTCGGCTTTTGTGCCGGATATTCCTGGAGTAAATAAGGAAGGTGTTTTTGTCTACCGAACTATTGAAGATCTTGATCTGATTAAGGCTTATGCACCTTCCGCAAAAAAAGGAACAGTAATAGGTGGCGGCTTATTAGGGCTTGAGGCTGCTAAAGCATTAATCGACTTAGGTATCCGGCAGACTAATGTGGTAGAATTCGCTCCTCGCTTAATGCCGAGGCAGATAGACCTTGCAGGTAGTATTGTCCTGCAACAGAAGCTTAACTTACTTGGACTTACTTGTCATTTGAGTAAAGTTACCAGCAGTATCGAAGGTGAAGGTAAAGTGGAAGCCTTGAAATTCGATGATGGTTCGGTGTTAGAAACGGATATACTGATCTTTTCAGCAGGAATTCGGCCAAGAGATGAGCTTGCGGCAAAAAGTGGAATAATGGTAGGACCTCGGGGTGGGATAGTGGTTAACGAATATATGCAAACAAGCGATGCGTCTGTTTTTGCCATAGGCGAATGTGCATTGTTTGACGGGACAACTTATGGTTTGGTGGCGCCTGGTTACGAGATGGCTGAGATTGCTGCTACTACTATTTGTGGTGGCCAGAGGATCTTTAAAAGCGTTGACATGAGTACTAAACTGAAGTTGATAGGTGTAGACGTTGCTAGTTTCGGTAATCCGTTTATAGACGAACCTGACTCCCGTGCCATTGTTTTTGAAGATAAAAATAAAGGTGTCTATAAACGGCTGAATCTTAGTATTGATGGAAAGTACCTATTGGGTGGTGTGCTTGTCGGTGATGCAGATAATTACAACATATTGTTACAAACGGTAAATAATCAGCTCATTCTGCCAGATAACCCGGAAGATTTAGTGTTAGGTACCCGCGGGACTATAAGCGACATCGTTTCTGCGGGAGTTTCTACGTTACCGGATGAAGCGTTAATCTGTAGTTGCGAAGGAGTTACGAAAGGTCAAATATGTAGTGCGGTGGTTGATCAGAACTGCGAAAGTGCAGATGCCGTTAAATATTGTACAAAAGCTGGATCCGGCTGCGGAGGTTGTGTACCAATGGTAAAAGACCTCATCACCGCCGTCATGAAGCAACAGGGAAAATATATACGAAACGTGGTTTGTGAACATTTTCAACTGAGTCGTCAGGAACTCTATGATCTTATTAAAATTCATGAGTTCAAAAATTATGATCACGTACTGGATGCATTGGGCAGGGGTGATGGTTGTGAAGTATGTAAACCCTTGGTTTCTTCATTATTGGCTAGCATATGGAATGAAATGATTCTAAAAAAAGGAAATGACGTAGCTCAGGATAGTAATGATCGTTATCTCGCCAATATCCAGAAAGGGGGGACGTATTCTGTGGTGCCTCGTATTCCCGGAGGGGAGATCATGCCTGATAAATTGATTGTAATTGGAGAGGTTGCAAAAAAATATGGACTGTATACCAAAATAACCGGAGGGCAGCGAATCGATATGTTTGGCGCGCATTTAAATGACCTTCCTCTAATATGGGAAGAACTGATTGCTGCTGGTTTCGAGAGTGGACATGCTTATGGTAAAGCATTACGGACCGTAAAGAGCTGTGTTGGTAGTACCTGGTGCCGTTTCGGGCTGCATGACAGTGTATCTTTTGCTATCCGCGTAGAGGAACGGTATCGTGGACTAAGGGCCCCACATAAAATAAAATCAGCTGTGAGCGGTTGCATTCGAGAATGTGCAGAAGCACAGAGTAAGGACTTTGGCATAATAGCTACTGAGAAAGGTTGGAATCTTTACGTTTGCGGTAATGGCGGGAGTAAACCACAACATGCTTTGCTTCTCGCTGCCGATATAGACAGCGAAACATGTATTCAGTATATCGATAGGTTCTTGATGTTTTATATTCAGACGGCAGATCCTTTAACACGGACAGCGACTTGGCTCAACAAAATGGAGGGGGGAATGGATTACCTGCGAAATGTGATCGTCAACGATAGTCTTGGTATGGCCGCAAAATGGGAAGATGAAATGGAAAAATTGGTGTTGGCATACCATTGTGAATGGAAAACAGCAGTTGAAGATCCAACAATCAGACAGCGTTTTAGACATTTTATTAATGCACCCAAAGAGAAAGATGCATCAGTGAAGTTTGAGGAGCTTCGTGGTCAGAAAAAAGCAGCAGACTGGCCACTTTCATAAATTATGGAATTAAAATATTTACAAAGAATAACTTATAAATCAAATTATCATGGAAATGACAACTGCAACAACAAAATGGCTAGTGGCCTGTAAGGTAGAAGAAGCCATAGAAAACGGTGGGGTATGCGTAAAGTATGAAAGTAATCAGATTGCGCTATTTTATTTCACTAGACGTAATGAATGGTATGCAACACAGAACGAATGTCCTCACAAAAGGCAGATGGCACTTAGCAGGGGCATGATCGGCTCAATGGGTGAAGAGCCGAAAGTGGCTTGCCCTTTTCACAAAAAAACGTTCTCCCTAAGTACAGGACAGTGCTTGTCTGGAGATGATTGTGTCATAAAAACATATCCAGTTAAAGTTGAAGAAGGTTTAGTTTACATCGGAATTACAGCGTGATTTATAGATTTTTATACGAAGAATATCCGCTGTCTATTTCACAATATTCGTTTTTCTACTTAAATTATTTGTTATGGATTATATTAACCCTAAAGAGGTCGCGAACACCATGATGGTTGCTGCCATCAATAAGTCTAAATTGTCTGTCAAAGATCTCCTCATTCGTGGATCGTTGTCGGGCGCGTTATTAGCAATATCTGTGACATTGGCCTTCATGGCCACCTCACAAACCAATTTAAGCCTTATTGGAGCTTTTGTCTTTCCGGTAGGCTTTGTTATTATAGTTATTCTTGGACTTGAGCTTGTAACCGGTAGTTTTTCCCTTGTACCACTTGCGTGGTTTGAAAAAAAGATTTCTGCAGTCGCCATGCTCACCAATCTATTTTGGGTGTTTGCCGGAAACTTGTTGGGCAGTGTGCTTTTCGCACTGATGTTTTGGTCTGCAACAACGGAGACTGGTCAGATAAGTCAAATCGGGGCTGTAGAGCAACTACTTGTCAAGGCAAGCGAAAATAAGACCATAGGATACGCACAACATGGAGCTGCTGGTTTGTTTTCTGCTTTTGTGAAAGCGATATTGTGCAATTGGATGGTTTGTATGGGAGTTGTGATGTCTATGACATCTAGATCTACTTTGGGAAAAATCTTGGCGGCCGGAATTCCTATTTTTATCTTTTTTGCCCTAGGTTATGAGCATGCGGTAGTTAATATGTTTGTCATTCCTGCAGGAATGATGTTCGGTGCAAATGTAACGCTTTCAGATTGGTGGCTTTACAATCAATTGATTGTGACGCTTGGCAATATCATTGGAGGGCTTTTGTTTACTGGTATGGGTATTTACTATACTTATGGAAAGGAAGAGAAACCTGTTTCTTCTACAATAAAATAAATTTAATAGTATATGAGCGTTAAGTATTATTTTGCCATTTTTGGAGGCTTGGCCTGCTGCCTACTTCATGGCAATGCGAAAGCACAATCGGATAAAGTGCAGGCTTCCTTATTTGATGGCATTTTAGTGGCAGGTTATGCTGATGAAGGCGCATACCTAAATTGTACCGGACCGGCCGTAAAGTATATTCATAAATCATTTAGCGTGATGATTGGACTATTGCCAACACTGAAAATAAAAAAAGACCGTGTAGAAGATAATGCCACTCGAAATGCATTAATCACACCAACATTAGGTTTTGGGATGACTGTTAGCTATAGGCATTTTGTAGTTCAAATTCCGGCATTTTATACTAATAAAACCAATGTGGAGAATGGAAGATGGAATCCTGGTGTTGGTGTTGGATACAAATTTTAGCTTTCATCTTCTGTTATCGCTTTCAGTTTTTGCAGATGCTTGATGTATATTTTTCTTCCATCTGTAGCGATTATCTTGTCAGCTACAAGTTCATTTATCATTCTAAAAACGGTTTCATAGGTTGTTCCGACGTAAGAGGCGAGATCCTGTTTACTTAGCTGTATGTTGATGAAGCCTGATGTCGAAATACCGAAGCTATCATAAAGCTTTATGATAGCCCAAGCTAAACGGGCTTTGACTTTCATATGCGCGAGATTACGCAGTTTTTGCTCGGTTAACTGTAACTCATCAGCATAAAACATCATTAATTCATAGGTAAAGTCAGTGTTTACTTTTAGCGTGGAAATAAAGAAATCTAGATCAATGAAACAAACCAGGCTAGGTTCCAGGGCGGTAGCGGAAATGGGAAACATTTTTGTCTTGGTAGCAATTCCTCGATGGCCTACTATGGAACCCTTCTGTGCGAATCGAATGATCATTTCCTTGTTGCCCCATTGCTTGTGTACCTTAACCGTTCCGGAATGAACGAAATAAATGCCTGTAACAGGATCTCCCTCTTGTATAAACTGCTGGCCTTTTTTTAACAGCATGTTCTTTTTTTGCGATGCTATGGTAGGTAGCCACTCTTTTAATACATGCCTGCACATAAAACAAGATAAATCACATTTTCGATCCTTTTTCATATGCTGCATGTATATTTATCGGTGTAGATCTGTTTCACTTGCAATGATAATATAAATTAAGAAGATATCCTTTTTGATTACAATAATTCGATTTTGTTCAAACCTTCAGACAAAAATATGATGTTTTTCGATAGGCACAAATAAACGGGTTAATTCATACCATACAAATTTTTTTGTTTGCCTATCGTAAAAAGATATCTGTATAATTGCTCAGACAAGAGCTGTTTTTCTGTTCTATCAATAAAGCATTTGAAACCAATATGAGATTGAGTAACTTGGCTTTAAGTTTGGAAATCATCTTTGAGTAAAAATAAAGATGTTCCAGCTATAAATTGATAATGATGAGAAAACAGTTTATTATAGCAATAGTAATAACGGCGATTTTTACTATGCAAGAGCTGATGGCACAAGATCGTAAGCACAACAATAGTCATCCTAATAGCGAGCGGGTAGAAAAAGCCAACGAACATATGCACAGATCTTCAATAGAAGAACTTGTCAAGCGTTTTGAATCTCCCGAAAGAGACCGCTATCAGCAACCTGATAAAGTGCTGGAATATTTGGGGGAAATAATAGGAAAAAACGTTATGGATATAGGGGCGGGAACAGGATACTTTTCTGTAAAACTTGCGAAAAAGGGCGCGAAAGTGATAGCCGCCGACGTGAATGATGAATTTCAAAGGTATTTGGAAAAGCGTATTGAGGAGGATAAACTACAAAATATAACGTTGCGCAAAACTCCCCATGATAACCCCGCGTTGGCAGATGGAGAGGTCGATAAGATACTTATCGTCAATACGTATCATCATATTGAGAAACGCCCGGAATATTTTAGAATAGCCAAAAAAGGCATTGCTGAAGGGGGGGAGCTGGTAATTGTTGATTTCTTTAAAACGGATATTCCCGTGGGACCACCAACTGGCCATAAAGTGTCTATTGATGAGGTGATTTCTGAGTTAAAGGAAGCAGGGTATGCAGATTTTGACGTAAAAGTTGATTTATTGCCTTATCAATTTGTTATCAAGGCAAAATAAATGGTGTTAACGCTTTAGTTAAGGCAACGTGTATAGAAAAAATGCAAGGTCTTTTGGACCTGTAGTTTAACGGTAAACTATCAATTAAGTAAAAAATGTTGGAATTACTCAAACAACCATGGCCCTGGTATATTGCCGGGCCCTTAATAGGACTGACTGTTCCTGTTTTATTACTCATTGGAAATAAATCGTTTGGCATTAGCTCATCATTGCGGCATATTTGTGCAGCCTGCCTTCCTTCCAAACTTCCTTTCTTTCGGTATGACTGGAAAAAGGAAGTTTGGAACTTGGTTTTTGTTCTGGGGATATTTCTTGGCGGCGTTATAGCGGTAACGTTTCTAGCCAATCCAGAAGCGGTTGAGGTTAATCCAATATTGGCCACTGAACTCGCGGGATATGGTATTAATGACTATAGCGGGTTAGTTCCTGAAGATATCTTCAATTGGCAGTCATTATTAACTTTAAAAGGTCTTCTGATAATAGTGGTTGGAGGATTTTTAGTTGGCTTTGGTACCCGTTATGCAGGAGGTTGTACCAGTGGACATGCTATTATGGGTTTGTCTAATTTGCAATGGCCATCCTTAGTTGCAACTATTTGCTTTATGATTGGCGGTTTTATAACTGCAAATCTGGTTTTACCAATTATCCTTTCACTTTAAAATTTTAATAAAACATGTTAAATGCAGAAACAAACACAGATTTTGAGGTCCGTTCTCTAGATATAGCAGGTGAAAACACAAGCTCATCAGAACGTAAATGGTACCATTATCTAAAGTATTTAGGCGTTGGCACATTATTCGGTATTGCATTTGTAAAAGCAGAGGTAATCAGCTGGTTTAGGATACAGGAAATGTTTCGGTTGCAGTCTTTTCACATGTACGGAATCATTGGCAGCGCCATAATTGTAGGTGTATTTTCCATATGGCTGATAAAAAAATTCAATATCAAAACTATATATGGCGAACCTATAAAATTATATCCAAAGAAGTTCAATAAAGGGCAGATTTACGGTGGATTGCTTTTTGGTATCGGTTGGGCAATTACAGGTGCTTGCCCTGGGCCCCTGTTTGCTCAGATAGGTACTGGGGTAACGGTTGTGAGTATTACTTTGTTGAGTGCTATTGCAGGAACATGGTGTTACGGCTTTCTTAAGGATAGATTGCCGCATTAGGTTTTGTCTTCAAGTGTAGCTATTACCCAGTACTTTCCATTAGCAGTTGTGAATAATGGGCTTTTCTAAAGTTGTTAATGACTATCGCGTAGCTAAGAAGCAAAGACAAATGCAAAGAAGTAACAAACAACTGGTATGGATCTTCCGCTGCTGATGAATCTATTTACATAATTACCATATGCAATGGGAATAACAGCGCTGTAGTGTTAATTTATTACTTGCTTAACGTAATTATTGTGGATAAGGAGAGTTTTGTTTCTCTGGCAATTTCGATGTCCGTGAACCCGTCCTTTTTCATGCCTTTAGCGATAGCAATAAGGTCTTTCTTGTCTACTTTTTTAAGCAGCAGGGTATTGTTGCTTTTTATTGGGGGTACTGTTGGTGTAGCCATAATAAAAATAATTTATTTACAGTATAAAGGTAAAAATACCTATGATAAGATAATGTTAAATGTTGTTATATTAGAAAATCTGACAAGATTTTGATGAATGTGTCTAAAAGTGTGCTGTTTTTTCTCAGTATAACCGACTAAATAGATGTTTGAGCGGTTTTTTGAGATAAGTTTCTCTTAAATCCTTTGTTAGCGCGAATTAACAACAGATAAAATCATGCAGGGGTGCTCGAAATATTTATTAGAATAAACTAAGAGTCAATTTTTCGCTGCCTGATTTTAAAATAACTAATTAATGTTACTACCGCGATACTTAGCCAAAAGAGATCCAGAAATAAGATATCTGTAGCACCTGATGAAAACGTATTCCAAAACCAGTTGTCGGAGAAAATTCCATTAGCTATGGGTACGCCAAAAGATAATAAAGAACCTAATAGTAAGGTCTCACGGTTAGTTCGGTTGAGATTTTTTCTACAGATATAATAAAGTGATAAAATAAGCCAACTGTAGAAGTAAATCTGATAAATGAATGTTTGGTCAACCTGGCTACTTGTTTTAACAGTTATGAATGTAAAGGCCGTCACAGGAAACATAGAAAGACAGATCGCCAGAAAAATATTGGAAAGCCAAAAATTAAACTTCCGTTTATGCGCCGGAACGTTGTTTTTATCTCTGGCAACCAACCAGATGACGATGCCCGAAATAATAACTATACACCCTGTAATTCCCAGAACAAAGTTTACGATTTTAATAAAGTAGCCTCCATAATCACCAAAATGTAATCGATAAATAAGGCTCTTCAATACGCTGATGTAACTCGACCCGTCGTAAGGTGATTTTTGTTGTATTATTTTATTGGTCTGTACATGATAAATTATTTTTCCTATTCCTGAGAAGCTATGCTTATGGTCTGCCTCTGCCTCAATGAGCAGCTGCATGTTTTCGTCCCCATAATTTTTGATGGTAACCCATTTTAAGAATGCATCTGGCCACATTTGATAAGTGCGGTTAATGAGTGCTTGGATGTCGGGTTTGTCAGCTAAGGGTGTATTCGTGAATTCGGCTTCGACCGCATTGGTAGCATATTCCAGGTCTTCAAATATTTTTTCGCTGTTACCGTTGTAGAGCAAATGGCTAAAAGGGGTAATATAAACGGTGTTTACGATGAGTATAATACCTGTTACAGCAAAAACAAATTGAAATGGAAAACCTATTACTCCTAAAACAGTGTGAAGATCTGTCCATACCGTTTTCAATTTAGACCATGGACGGAATAAGAAAAAGTTAGATACCAGCTTATCCCAATGTAATAGAAGGCCGGTTATGAGAGCAAATAAAAATAAAAAGGATACCAAACCCGCAACGATATATCCGAAAGGATATCCTATTGGAAAGGGGAACGCTTGATTCAATTGAGCAAGAAAATGTAAACGATAAAGAAACTCGCCAAGATCGTATGCTTGATTATAGGTTTTTTCTTCTTTATTGACAAAATCGTAGCTAAAATTAGCACGTTCTTGGGCCCGCTGGTTGTTAACAGTATCTTTTGAGTCTGTTACCGTTATATAACTTTTTGTGGTATTTTGATAATGAAATAAGGTGATATCTCTACCTGAAAGGTCGTATTTTTTGTCTAAAGAATCCAGTAGAAGATGATAAGGAAATGTATGTTCGTTATGTTTTACATAGGATGTGTTACTTTGCCAGGCACTGATCTCGTCTTTAAAAAAAGAGAATGAACCAGCAAAAAATATAACGTATAATAATGCACAAATGATAATACCACTTATCGTGTGTGTGTGAAAATAGATATTATAATTTCTGTTGTTCATAACGGCTAACGATTAAGGAGATGTGGTAATGAGAAAAGTAAAATGAGCACGATGTATATTGCCCAAATCTTCCAACCTGATTTTGAAAGGAAAGCCACGAGCAATAACACGGCCCACAAGATATATCCCATAATTACTCCTGTCATCAATACATTTTTTTTGTCGAAAATGTAGGTCAAGAAAAGGAAAAAGGATATCATTACGCCATAACCTCCGAAGAATCCTGCAGTTATCTTTAAACATCGCTGTAATATGGAAGTCGTTAGGTATTTTTTGTTAGCAGGCATGACTTAATAAATAAAGGTTTCGAGAACAATGAACAAAAAATAGATGCCCAATATATGACTTAACTTAAGGTAACGGAAGGGCACTAGGGTAACCACTAAGCAGCCGGCACTCATTAATATCACAAAAAAACTGAATATACCTGAACCTATACCCAACTGCTGGATAAGTAAGATGCATGCGGATAACATAAAAGTTAAGCTAAGTGCTCGCGACAGCGGTTTGCGACGTTGTAGGTAGATCAAATAAGTTTTTGCACGGGGCATTTTTACCCGCTTGGAAATGTTGTACAAAAGATAAAACGAAGCAACTAAGAAAAGAAATGTTGTACTGTACATAAATAACCTAAAATAACTGTGTAACGGGCAGTCTTTTAATTTTTGTTTAGACTTATTACAAACAAAGGCAAAAGTATCAAAAAATCTCAAATTAACGAATTGGAGATAAAAAATACGATCGCTGAAAAAAAGAGCTAGGAATTGTTATAGGATGCAGAGTACCTTGTTTGAGCGGTAGATACTATTGGACAGAGGAAAGAAGATTACTTTATTATAGATTAAGGTGCAAAAGAATTTATATCAATTAGATCCGAAGCCTTATACAATAAACCATCTTTCAATGATTTTTTTCAATAGAAGAATGCTGATTTTCGAAATGACTGATAGGCCAGATGCTATAGTCGTGTAATTATACGTGGTTAAATATAGCCTTATTTAAGGCTATATTTATAACTCCTGCCATGCTTTGTTGCTTGTATGAAATCATTTTTCAAGAGATATGATAAACGTACAGCAACCGCTTTTTCAACTTTATAAGGATCCGCCTCGGGCTGGGCTTTATTTAATACTTCTAAAATGTCATCTTTATATCCTGTTCCTATTTGTGTAAGGGCATAGCTTATTTTTTGATCCAGTTTACTGTTAGGGTTAAAAGATTCTTGAGGAACAAGAGATTTTACATTCTTTTTTTTAGGTTTTAAACTAACAGAACCGTCTATATCCATTTGAAACCGGTCGTTGGAACTGGCCGATTTCGTTTGCGCAATCGCATTAATAGTTACCTCGATACTTTTAAGCTCATCGAGGAGCTGCTGCTGCCGCTGTTTTAAAAAACTAACTACTTGCTTTTCCGTTATATTTTCTGCTTTCATTATATTATATTTTTATTACTGATCCTTTAACAAAAATATAACTTAATTTTAATATTTAAAAATGTTTAAATTGTTATGTGCCAGCGAGTAACGGATGCATTTTGTTGACAGATAGATGTATTGTCTTTTTTATCTGTTTATAAAGGATTTTTATATGAGTTATAATAAAAATGGTTGGGAAGAATGTTTTTTCGCTTTGAACAAAAAACGTGTCTTTACTTGAGTTATATTTAATGCGCGTAGTTTTCTTAGTGTACTAATTCAGCAGTAGTTCTTTCTTAGTATTAAGAAATAGATCGTCGTTTTTTTGATTATTCAGTTGAATAGCGATGATCGCAAATTCCAATCTTCGAATTTCATTTTTAATATATTCTCTTTTCTTTATCAAAAAATCGAGATCGTGGTTGTTTGGCGATTCTGGCATACTACGTATATGAACATGTGTGCTACCATAAGTGATATATGGTCAAATTATCCTTAGTAAATAGCCAAGCTAACAAAAGCCATATTAAGTGACAAGAAATTTACACAGACAGTTGTTTTCTCGTGACGAATAGCTGATTTTCTTACACGAATTTTTTTTGATATTTTATTTTATACAAACTGATGGTGACTCCCGTGGTAAATTGGATACTTTGAAAAAAGTAATGGCAGATACTAATCAGCTTCCTTTATTTAGGAATTAGAATAAGATTAGCAATTTGCTTTTTATAATCAACGCTTACATTATTTGCTGAATTGACTGTGTAATCTCGATGGAAAACCTTTACAGAAATCCAATTTAACTTAATTAACTTAGATATCATCATATGGTGATATAAATATATAAAATCCACTGATGCTAAACGTGCACCATACAAGTAATATTAAATTAGAAAAGGGGGATATCTTAATTCAGGGGCAGACCGTAACCTACACTTAAGGTGAAGATTCGATTTTTACCTTCCGGACCTATTACCGTTGTACCAGGGACACCGGTTTCGTTTATGTTTTGAATCTCCCTTGATTTATATAATGTTTTGAAACCCCAAGCAAAGCGGGCATCAACAACTATGAAACCGTCGTTAAACGGAAACTCTACACCTCCACCAATAACTGCAGCCCAATTGATGCGGTTAAAACGATTATCAAAATCTGCTGATCGGTTATAACTTTCGATATTGGGAAGGGTACTTTCCAGTTTTTCTTTACCTCCAACCGCATAAGCAAAGGACGGACCTAGATTAAAATAGTAGCGCGTGTTTATGCCGAAGTCAAAACGCGCCAATACTGGAATTTCTAAGTAATGCAGCATACTTTTCTCTCTTAAGCTTCCTGCGCTAGCGGAAGGATTCTGAGAAGATGGGTCGACAAGAATATGATCAATAAGGCTATTGCGCATACTATAGTTAATTTCTGGCTGTATAATAAAGGTCCTTAACTCGTCAAGCGCAATGTTAAAACCTACACCAGCCGATAGTCCGGGCCTTAAGGTTTGGTTGCTGGAACTTGAATGAGTTTCTCGAAAATCATACGTGTTTATATTGAAGCCAACTTGAGGAATCACATAAACTTCTTGCGCGTGGGCGGAAATACTAATCAGTAAGAGTAGAGATAAAAGTAACTTGTTGAATATCGTCATATATGTGCTTTAATTTAGTTAACAATGTAATAATTTTTTTGTTTTTCTATCTATACTGAATAAATTTGCTTGCCTCTTTTAAAAATTACGTATCTTGCGCCGTCTATGCAATTCGGTCTAATAGGAAAATTGAAAATAGTTTTTTTGTTGATAATAAGTTGTTTGGTTACTTTTCTTTCCTGTTCTGACTCTTCAGAGAAAAATACGGAAGAGAAGGAATTCAACAGTAATCGTCCGTCTTTTACCCCCATTACCGGAATAGACTTTTTTGAAGTCAGAAGATCTTTTGACAACGGTTTGGCTTTTGATACGTTAGGCTTTGAACAAGAGCCAATTTGGCATGTGAATTTTATTAGTAATGACTCTGTGAAGATATTCAGTCCTGATAGCAACAAAATGCTTCACTATTCTATTTATCACGACCGTGATTCATTCTTTCATTTTGGAAGAGAATGGTTTAGGGTAAGAAGTCTCGCAAAAGATAGTTTGTTGTTACAGCGTTTGACAGTTGTAAATAAGCATGTTAAAGAAGCGCGATCAAATGTTTACATGAAACTCTATTCTGCAAGTTACCTTAGAGACAGTTTGCGGACATCTATTGATGAGTTACGTAAGCCACGTCCTAACGATACAGCCTTTATTAAATGGCGTGCAGGTGTAGCGAATGCAAACCCAACGGTAATAGACAGCGCATTTGCTGCCAGAAAACCTGTTGAATTGGTGCCGAAAAATCCAAATATAAAAGTGAAACGGAGGACGTTCAGTGAATCGGAACGGTTGGAACAGAGTGCAGCATACGAATATATGTATCCAGAATACGATATTGTTATTAACAAAGCGTATAAAGATTTTTATTATCCATTTTCCGTGCTCGTCGATGGAAATGGAGATGTGCATTTAGGTAAATTTGTGACCAGCGAAGAGTTTGTAGAATCAAGACAGCGGGTGTTGAACGGCATTATTGATGTCTACCTGAAAAAGCTGCTTACAATAAAGCCGGGCACTACATTGGGTATTCCTCATACGAGCTTGATCATGCTCAGAGTAAGAGGGGTAGAGTAAAACAACTAATATGCGTTTTTTCCGTTTTGCTATCACTCCACTAGAATGGTTATATGTGGTTAAATGTATTGTAGGTGTACTTATCTGTTATGGTTTTTACATTTCATTCCCCGCTTACCCATTTCATTGGAGTATAATATCATCTGTGCTTGTTTTCACACCTGATAACGATCAGTCTTTGGCGTTTGATAGAATTAAGGCTAATTTTTTGGGGTCCTCTGTCGGTTTACTAGTCTATTTTATCCCATTAATGGGTATATTTTTATTTTGCATAGGTGTGGTTTTGACTATTTTGCTAGGACTTATCCTGCGTTTGGAAAATACAATCCGGCCTGCTTTGGCCGCTGTGATTATTGTATTGGTGCAAGAAAACGAGCATAAAGAGTGGATAGTGGCGCTCGAAAGAGGTGGCTGTGTGTTACTGGGATGTTTTGTTTCCCTATGCGTCACCTTGGTTTTTACCAAGGTGGCATGGGCTAAATTCTACTATAAATTGGATAGGTGGTTCAGGAGGAAATAAGATCGACAAAATCAGACACACCGGTATTTGAAAGTTGATCTATATCCATTGAGACTGCTAGTATAGTTTGCTGTTCATCTTTAGAAAATATTCTTGCTAGATTTTTCTTGTATTTCTCGAGCAATAGAGGGATACCATCCTTCCTCCGCCTTTTATGGCCGATTGGATATTCAACGACAATTTCATCAAGCGAGGAGCCGTCAGTAAAAGTTACGGTTAACGCGTTGGCTATCGACCTCTTGCTCGGATCGTGGTAATCTTCAGTGAATTGCGGGTCTTCTATTGTGCTCATTTTATCCCGAAGAATGTCTATCCGTACGTCGGTGGCAATATTATCTTCGTAATCTGCAGCAGTTAGTCTCCCAAACAGCACAGGTACAGCAACCATGTATTGGATACAATGATCTCTGTCTGCAGGGTTATGTAGGGGACCCTTTTTGTCAATAATTCGGATTGCGGCTTCGTGTGTCCGTATTTTGATATGTTGAATTTGGTCGGCCGTTTTTCCGAGTTCTTTCAATTTTTGGTGAACTTGTATGGCGCCCTCAACAGCTGTTTGCGCATGAAACTCAGCAGGATAAGATATTTTAAAAAGTATATTTTCCATTACATATGTGCCGTAGTCGCGTTGAAATTTGAAGTCTTTACCTTTAAATAATACGTCGTAAAAGCCCCAGGTTTTTGCAGTGAGCACCGAAGGATAACCCATTTCACCCGATTTTGCGATAAGCGCTAAACGTACAGCTCTTGAGGTAGCATCGCCCGCGGCCCAAGATTTACGGCTACCCGTGTTCGGGGCATGTCTATAGGTGCGTAGGGGGTGTCCATCAACAAAAGCTAAAGATAACGCGTTCGCTAATTCATTTTTTGAAAGCCCGATGAGCTGTCCCACTACTGCTGTTGAAGCAAGTTTTACTAATAATACATGATCTAGGCCGACTTGGTTGAATGAGTTCTCAAGGGCTATTACCCCTTGAATTTCATGCGCTTTTATCATGCTGTAAAGAACATCTCGAATTTTTAAGGATGATTTCCCATTGGCGATTGCACGCCTGCTTAACCAATCGGCCGTAGCTAGTATCCCGCCTAAGTTATCAGAAGGGTGCCCCCACTCGGCCGCTAACCAAGTATCATTAAAATCCAACCAGCGAATGATGGTGCCAATGTTAAATGCGGCCTGTACTGGATCTAATTGATAAGATGTACCAGGAACTTTTGCGCCGTTTGGCACTACGGTACCTTCAACGATCGGACCTAAAAGCTTTGTACAGGCAGGATAGGTTAGGGCTTCAAACCCACAGCCTAGGGTGTCGAGAAAGCAATAGTGGGCCGTCTCAATGGCCAGCTCGCTGTTAATCTCATAATCACATACGTAATTTACAATATCTGTGATGACTTGGTCAACAGATGGCCTTTTGTTTGAAATATAAGATGACATGTTTGTTTAAAAGAATAAATGAAATTTGTCGATAAATAGCAAAGAAGTTATGTACAAAATTAGCGTTCGCTTAACGGTACAAACACCCTGTTTTCCGGTCCAACATAGTTGGCACTTGGACGTATGATCTTACCATCTTGGCGTTGTTCAATAATATGTGCACTCCACCCACTTACCCTAGATATAACGAATAAAGGGGTGAAAAATAGTGTAGGAATTCCCATGATATGATACGACACGGCCGAAAACCAGTCGAGATTTGGAAACATTTTTTTTCTATCCAACAGCAAACTTTCAATTCTTTCGGCGATACTATAAAGCTTTAAATCACCGACTTCTTCCGATAAATCTTTCGCCACTTTCTTTATCACGATGTTTCTTGGATCTGAAATGGTGTATACTGGATGCCCAAAACCTATAATCACTTCTTTTTTTTCCAGCCGCTGTTGGATATCAGCAGCGGCCTCATCAGGATTGGCATAGCGGCTTTGGATGTCATAAGCTACCTCATTAGCCCCACCATGTTTCTGCCCACGTAAGGCACCAATGCTGCCGGTGATGGCAGAATAAATATCAGAACCGGTGCCGGTGATCACTCTCCCTGTAAAGGTGGAAGCATTAAACTCGTGCTCAGCATAAAGATTTAACGATATTTGCATCGCTCTTATCCAAGAATTTTCCGGTTTTCTACCGTGTAGCAGGTGTAAAAAATGGGCACCAATACTATCATCATCTGTTTCCACCTCAATGCGCTTACCATTATGCGAATAATGATACCAATAGAGCAAGGCAGAAGAGTAGGATGCCATTAACTTATCCGCAATGTCGCGCGCCCCAGCTGTGTTATGGTCGTTCTTTTCTGGCGAAATTGTGCCTAGCAACGAAGTATAGGTTCTTAAAATATCCATCGGATGGGCAGCAGCGGGGATTTGTTCCAGCACATTCTTAGCAATGATGGGAAGCCCACGTAACGTGCTTAACTTTATCTTATAAGCCTTTAGCTCCGCAACATTTGGAAGTTTTTCATGTATCAGCAAATAGGCAACTTCTTCAAATGATGCTCCCTCGGCCAGATCCAAAATATCATACCCCCTATAGTGTAAATCATTGCCACTTGTTCCTACAGTACATAAAGCGGTGTTTCCTGCCAATACTCCAGATAATGCCACTGATTTTTTTGGTTTAAAATTTACCTGCTGTTTTTCGGTATTCATAATTGTTGGTTTTTGTATATAAAATGATAAACCTATGTTTTAGCGACGCTGATAAAGCGTATCTAATTTTTCTTCATAAGCATAATAACCTATACTTTGATAAAGTTCTTCACGTGTTTGCATATTACCTACAACCGCTTGCTGAGAGCCGTCTTTCAATAAATGTTGGTATACATTCAAAGCAGCTTTGTTTGCTGCTCTGAAAGCAGATAGGGGATATAATACTAGGCTGACATCAACGCTGGCGAGCTCTTCTATATTCCATAATGGGGTCAATCCAAATTCTGTAATGTTGGCAAGAATAGGACAGTCGATATGCGCCGCGAAAACCTTATACGTCTGTAGGTCCTGTACAGCTTCTACGAAGATAAAGTCAGCTCCGGCATCCTGATAAGCCCGTGCTCTATCCAATGTTTGCTCCAGGCTTTCTACCGCTAAAGCATCCGTTCTAGCACCTATTACGAAGTACTGATCTTGACGGGCATCTACTGCAGCCTTGATACGATCAGTCATCTCTTGGCTACCTACCACTTCTTTTCCTGGTCGATGTCCACATCTTTTTGCTCCAACCTGATCTTCTAGATGTAGCGCTGCAGCCCCGGCTTTTATCAGTGACTTGACTGTGCGGGCGACGTTGAAAGCCGAGGGGCCAAAACCTGTATCGATATCAACAAGCAATGGTGTATCAGTCACGTTTGTAATTCGATCAACATCAATTAACACGTCGTTTAGATTTGTAATGCCCAGATCCGGAATACCCAAAGAACCTGCAGCAACTCCGCCTCCCGATAAATATATTGCCTGAAAGCCTGCTTGGCTTGCCAACAAGGCATGGTTGGCATTAATAGCGCCTGCTATTTGCAGTGGTTTGTTGCGTTGCATGGCTTCTCTGAAACGCGCTCCTGCTGAAATATTTGTATCAATCATGGTTTTATTTTTAACCAAACGAGCCACAATATCTCCATAGATAATGTGGCTCGAAATAGCATCAGATAAATGCTGTTAAATGGCGTAATCCAATGTTTTTATAATTGTTTAATTTTTATATTTCGATACGCTACCACATCTCCATGGTCTTGCAGGGCTATCTTACCTTTGTCGTATTTTGCAAAACCTTCCCAGTCATGGAACTTGCTGTTAGCAATGAGCTGGTTCCACTCTTCGCTGCCCTTTTTTACCTCAGCAGTTTTCACACCATTTAACCATAAGGTAATTTGGCCACCGCTGTAAAGAATACGCGCTTGGTTCCATTCGCCTACAGCTTTCGGTTTGGATACCTCTGCACTGCCGATCAGATCATACAAAGAGCCTGCTAGGTGATTAGGTGTATGTCTGTCATCAGCATTGATATTATCCAGTACCTGCATCTCTATTCCTGTTTCATAGGTAGCACCATATTGCGCATCTTCTTTCACGCCGAAGATAACTCCACTATTACCGCCATCACTGATTTTCCATTCATAGGTGAGATCGTAATTTTCATATTCTTTGTCGGTCACGAGATCTCCTCTTTCTGATTTATCAGCGGCGGGGTTAAATACTAGTGCGCCGTCTTGTACAGACCAAGCGTTGGATGCCTTGTCTGTATGATATGTATGCCATCCATCTGTAGACTTGCCGTCAAATAAAAGCTCCCAGCCGTCTTTTTTCTCTTTAGATGTTAATGTGTTCAACTTTTGCGCAAATGCCACAGTTGTTAATAAAATACAACTGCAAATGCTTAAAGAAATAGTTTTCATTGTTTTGTGATTGTGATATTGTTAGTTAATGTTATTATAGCTGCTATCTATCAGTGCAGCGGTGAATAATAAAATGTTAGTTGGCACAATATAGAAATTTATAATGTAATTATTGGGTATTTTCTTCCAATTTAAGGTAATATTAATAGTACATTTTTGCTATGTCTCAGGCAATGACAACCATATACATGCCAACCAGTTCAGAAAGTGGAAATTGGATTTTTTTGCAGTTTTATGGCATTAGTGTCATTATTAACTAAACAAAAATATCTAAGTTTGAAAGCAGTATTACAATCAGCTATATTTTACTTTGAAACCAACTTTTTTTTTATGTATGGCTATTTGTGTTGCCACTTTCTTCAGAAGTGAGGCTCAGGGGGTATATGTAAGGGAAATTAGTGTGCATAGTGATAATGATGCCTATTTGTTTCTAAATCAGGATCAATATTATACAAACGGGGTGGCTTTTAACTATCGCAGACTAAAGGAAGATATTTCCTTGCCTTCACGCCAAAAAAAACAAATTTGGGAAGTTTCTCTTGGACATAAATTATTTAACGCCTATAATGGTTTTAGTGAGTTGGAGTATATGGATCGTCCATTTACGGCATTTCTATACTTACGGGGGCAGCATACTTGGTTTTATAGCACAGAATCTATTTTTAGTGTCTCAAGTGAAATGGGTTTTTTTGGTAAAGCCGCTAAGGGCGAGGAAATACAAAAGGCATTTCATAATCTTTTTGGTTTTTACGATATTAATGGGTGGGACTATCAATTGAGGAGTAATTTTACCGTCGATATTAGGGCCAGCTACAGTGCTAAGTTGTGGCGGAATACGGCAAAAACCGTTGACGTACAGGCTGGTTCGAAAATATCAATTGGCTTAAATCAAAGCCATATCGGGGTAGGACCAACATTACGAATCGGTAACATGAATGCATTATACGAATCAGCGCTTACGGGTAGCCGTTTGGGACTGTCAAATCGTCGGGTAAATAAAGAACGTTACTTTTATTATCGACCGATTCTCTATTATCGGTTTTACGATGCGAGCATCCAGGGAGGAATGTTTTTACAAGATAAAGGTCCCGTAACTTTTGGTATCCAATCATGGGTACTTAGTCAACAGATTGGGTTTATTTATGCTAAAAATCACTTGTCATTAGATGCCCGTTTTCAATTTAATACAAAAGAGGTTAAGAGTAGGGCTAGCCCCCACCAGTATGGGTCTATTACGCTGGGTTATGCTTTTTAGCTAAAAGTAATTTAGCTAAGTTTAGTTATAGATTGTGGAGTCTATTTGTTAAAATTGTAAACTGTAAGGGTAAAATTTTCTTTGCAAGATGCTATTTTAATAACATACCAAGCAATTCAACCATTTTGAGATCTTTCGTTTTATTTATATTATTTACCTTTTGTTTCAGTCATTTTGTTTTCAGTCAACAGGTAACCGTAAGGGGCACGATAAGGGATGCTTCAAGCGGCGAAACGTTAATCGGCGCCAACGTAAAGATAAAAGAGCTGGTAAATGTAGGGGTGAGTGCTAATAGCTACGGCTTTTATTCACTTGCTATTCCAAAAGGAAAATATACCATTGAGGTGTCATCCGTTGGTTACGCTTCCCAGTCGAAGGAAATCAATTTTAGCACCGATTTACGTATGGATTTTAAGCTGGAGGTGGCCAATCAGTTAGATGTGGTAGAGATTAATGCCAGTTCTTCACGGGAAAATATTAACAACCCCCAAATGGGGGTAAGTAAATTAGATATTAAAGAAATTAACAACATACCCGTACTGTTCGGCGAACGCGACGTATTAAAAACTATTCAATTATTACCGGGGGTGTTGGCCGCTGGAGAAGGAAACAGTGGTTTTTTTGTGAGAGGAGGTTCGGTGGATCAAAACTTAGTGCTCTTAGATGAAGCTATGGTTTATAATGCATCTCATCTGCTCGGTTTCTTTTCGACCTTTAATTCTGACGCTATAAAAGATGTAAACCTATATAAAGGGGGGATGCCCGCACAATATGGTGGACGCTTGGCTTCCGTATTGGATGTAAATATGTTGGATGGAAATAATCAAGAATTTGGTGTAGACGGTGGGGTTGGGCTGATCGCATCTAGACTAAAACTAGAAGGACCGATAGAAAAAGATAAGGGCTCATTTATGCTCAGTGGAAGACGCACTTATGCCGATATGTTCTTAAAAATTTCTTCAGACAGTACGGTCAATAAAAGTGTACTTTACTTTTATGATCTCAACCTAAAAGCGAATTACCAGATTAACGATAATAACACATTATATCTCTCCGGTTATTTTGGTAAGGATGTTTTAGGCTACGCAGATAACTTCGGTTTTGACTGGGGTAACGCAACGGGTACTTTTCGTTGGAATCACGTATTCAATAGTAAACTTTTCTCCAATACGTCACTCATATATAGCGATTTTAAGTATAACGTTGACGTTTTTAATGATAATAATGACTTTAAAATTGCCTCAAGGATACAAAATGTAAATGTGAAACAGGATTTTCATTACTTTGCAAGTAATCAAAGCAATTTTCGGTTTGGCCTTAACATACTGAGACAGGAAATATCACCGGCAGGTATTGACGCCTCAGAAGATTCGGATATCAATTCAATGAACATAGAAAATCGGCAAGGGGTGGAATTAGCTGCATATATTTCCCACGAGTGGAAGCCCCATAATAGGTGGAACTTTCTATATGGACTTCGATTGAATACGTTTTTATCATTAGGTCCTGGTGAGTTTAGAACCTACGATGAAATAGGCGATGTTATAGATGCCAAAGTATATGGTAGGGGACAGGTTGCAAAAGGTTACTTCAACGCTGAGCCTCGTGTATCAATCAATTATTTAATGAATGAAAATAGTAGTTTTAAAGCATCATATAATCGAAACACACAAAACTTGCATCAGTTAACTAATTCAACCTCTACATTGCCTACAGATGCTTGGGTATTGAGCAGTAACAACATTAGACCCCAGGTTGCCGATCAGGGGGCTATTGGCTACTATCGAAATTTTAGTGACGACAAATACGAGTTTTCTGCCGAAGCGTACTATAAAGACATGCAAAACCAAATTGATTACAAAAATGCGGCAGATTTACAAGCCAACGAAAATGTGGAGTCGGAATTGGTTTATGGAAGAGGGAAAGCATACGGAATAGAGCTTTACTTAAAAAAAAGAACTGGACGGTTGAACGGGTGGGTAAGTTATACCTTATCCCGTAGCAAAAGAAAATTTGAAGAGATAAACAATGGCAACTGGTTTGCTGCCAGGCAAGATCGCATACATGATATTGCTATTGTTGGTATGTACCAGTTCTCAGAAAGGTGGAGCTTCTCGGGTACGTTTGTATATAATACGGGTAATGCCGTAACTTTTCCTAGTGGAAAATATAACATAGGAGGTAAATCTACCTGGTATTATACCGAACGTAATGGATACCGGATGCCAGATTATCACCGACTTGACCTAGGTGCGACCTTAGCATCAAAACCGGATAAAAAATTCAAATCGAGCTGGACTTTTGGTATTTATAATGCTTACAACAGAAAAAACGCATATATTATTGATTTTAGGGAAAATGAAAACGATCCTAATGTCACAGAGGCATATCAGGTAGCGTTATTTGGAATTATCCCGTCTATAACTTGGAATTTTAAGTTTTAAGGCCGTATGAAACACACTAAAGTAAACAATGCGAGGATTATGAGCTGCCTTTTGCTATTGGTTTGTATGGTAGTGCTGCTGAGTTGTGAGAAGGTGGTTGACATTAATCTCAATGACGCGGATCCAGCATTGGTAATAGAGGGCAATATTTCAGATCTTTCTACAACGCATTATGTTAGCATATCGAAAACGGTACCATTTTCTGCAAATAGTACCGACAATCCTGTGACCGGGGCTGTTGTGCAGGTGTTGGAAGAAGCAACAAACGATTCAAGTACGGGCTTTAACGCACCTGCAAAAGGTGTTCGTTCGTTTACAGAGGTTTCGCCAGGATTATATAGCATCAGAAACTATCGGGCTTATCCAGGAATGAAATATACATTGACAGTTGTGGTTGAAGAAGAAACTTACCTTGCAGAAGCTATAATGCCCCGACCGATTGCAATTGATTCTATAGGAACGGTAACAGATAATATATTTGGGGAAGAGGAGAAGATGGTAGGTGTTGTTTATCAAGATCCTCCCAATGAACAAAATTATTATCGATATATCCTAACTATAAATGGTGCGGTATCATCTAGCATTTTTGTATATAACGATAAGTTTAACGATGGGAAGAAAGTACAGCGAAACTTATATGATGAAGATTTAGAGGTTTTTACCAGGGATTCGGTTATGGTAGAACAGCAAAGCATCACGCAAGCGGTGTATACTTACTTTAATGGCATTCGCTCTAATAATCCGGGATCGGCGGCGCCTGCAAATCCACAATCAAACTTTAGTAATGGTGCTTTGGGTTATTTCAGCGCACATGGTGTGCGTCAAGCATCCACTATTATTGAATAACACACTTGTTTCACGTGTCTGATTTTCCTTCCAGCACCTTAAAGCTGTACCCTTGCCTTTGCCAGTATTCAATCGCTTTCGGTAGTGCATATAACAGTCTAGGTACTGCTTTTAGATTGTCATGGAAAACTACTATAGAACCATTTCTACTGTATTTGATAGCGTTTGTATAGCAATCGTCTGGAGAGAGCCCGGTATCAAAATCATAGGTAATCACGTCCCACATAATAATCTCATACTTCTTTTTTAGTTGCTTTATTTGTGCAAGTGTACATCGGCCATAAGGTGGTCTGAATAGGTTTGTTTGGGTGTATGATTGGCATTTTTCGATATTTTTTAAGTATATAGATATTGGCGTTTTCCACCCTTTTAGATGGTTATAGGTATGATTGCCAATCTGGTGTCCATCTTGCTTTACTTGGTTAAAAATTTCCGGGTGTTTAATAATGTTCTCACCAACGCAAAAAAAGGTTGCTTTAATACCATACTTTTTTAAGATATTTAACACTTTTGGTGTAACATCAGGTATAGGTCCGTCGTCAAAGGTCAAGTAAATAACTTTTTCCTTTCGGCTACCGTGCCAGGTAAGTTGGGGTAGCAGGATGCGTAACCATAAAGGAGATTTAACAATATTCATATGTGGCCAAGATCATTTTTAAGACGCAAGGCCTAAATATAGAAAATATAGCAAATTAAATAGTTATAAATTTTAATAGATGGTAAAACATAGCCTCCTTATGAAATATTCTTGTTTAACACTATCGTTCGCTTTTATGGTGTTTTCTTCCGCCGCACAGCAGGCGATCACCTTAAAAGATGCAGTAGAATGGGCGTTAAAAAACAATCTCCAGGTAAAACAGGCAGCATTTCAATCGTCATTATCCGAACAAGATGTTAAGCAAGCAAAAATGAACCTCTATCCTTCTTTAGAGGGAAATGTAGGCGGCAATGTTAGACGAGGCCTTTTCTTTGACCAGACTGCGGGTACACTCCTTCTCCGCCAAAACGTGACCACGGCCGATGCCGGCGTTACGGCTAATACGATACTCTTTGGTGGGTTTCAGCGCATCAATCAGATCAAAGCCAATAAAATGCAATTAGAGGCCGATAGGAGTAATTTAGATAAAGTAAAGAACGATTTGGTGCTCGATGTGGTAACGAAATATCTAGAAGCGTTAACAAATTTGGATATTGCCACAGCAAGTCAACAGCAGTTAAAGTTGTCGCAAGAGCAATTAGAGGTGGAAGATGCAAACTTTAATGTGGGAAATAAAACATTAGCAGATATTGCGCAGGCGAAAAGTCAAGTGGCAACAGATGAGTTAAATGCCACGACGGCCGAAAATGCTTATCAATTATCTATTCTCGACTTAAAACAATTGATGGAGATGAATCCGGAAACAAACATTGTACTGGAAAAGCCCGTGCTTCCTGATGTGGAAAAATTAGTGGCTGAGCAAGGAGCAAGTGAGGTATACAAAGAAGCTGTAAAAACTTACCCAGATATCAAACAAGCCGAATTCAGAACTGCCTTAGCCCGTAAAAATATTGATATCGCTAAGGGAGGGTATTATCCAGAACTGAGTTTGATAGCCGCCGCGAATACCAGTTATTCTTCTGCTGCTAGAGATTTCACTGGCCAGCTTATATCCTTCTCTGATCAATTAGATCGTAACTCGATGCAGTTTGTTGGGGCGTCGTTGAGAATACCCATTTTCACTAATTTGACCACTCGAATTGGTGTTAAAAAGGCACAAATATCTTATCAGAATAGTTTAAATGATGAAATGTTGGCCAAGAACAATCTGAATAAAATTATCCATCAGGCTGTACTCGACTTGAAGGCTGCCGAGCGTAAGTATTATTCTACAGGTTCTGCATTTGAGTCCAGCAAAGAGGCTTTTGAAGTGATCAGGCAGCGTTATGAAGTTGGCTTAGCCAATGCTGTGGAACAAAGTACCTCCCAAACGAATATGAACAAAGCCGAATTTGATTACATACAGGCCAGATATGATCTCATTTTCAGAAGTAAGGTCATTGATTTTTACTTGGGTAGATCGATTGTATTTAACTAAACTGAACAACCACCATTTTACATTAATAAACCATGGCTAAGAAGAAAAAAAATACATTTAAATATATAATTATAGGAGCAGTTGTTTTGCTTGTGTTGGTGGTGATCGCCAACAAGATGGGGTGGATAGGTGGCCCAAATGCCTTACAGGTAGCTGCCGATAAGGTGGAGAAAAGAACCGTACAGGAAATGGTTTCGGCGAGTGGTAAAGTACAGCCAGAGAAAGAGGTGAAGTTAAGCTCGGAAGTTTCCGGGGAAATCGTTGAACTGAATGTAAAGGAAGGTGAGGTTGTTAAAAAGGGACAGGTACTCTGTAGAATAAAGCCAGATATCTTGCAGTCCGGTTATGATCAGGCAGTAGCTTCCCTAAATGCCCAACGTGCGGCTTTAGCATCTGCTGAGCAGCAATTAAAGCAAGCTGAAGCTTCTTTAAATATTATGGAAGCTACTTTTAAGCGTACAGAAGAACTATATAATAGAAAGGTTATTTCTGCTTCCGAATACGATAAAGCGAGAACAGACTTTGAAGGAGCAAAGGCAAATGTAGAAGCACAACGGCAGAATGCGTTGGGATCCAAGTACGGCATTGAGCAATCGCAGGCAGCCGTTAAAGAAGCAGGAGATAATTTGGCCAGAACAACCATTTATGCACCTGTAGATGGTGTAGTTTCTATGTTAAAAGTTGAAGAAGGCGAGCGTGTGGTAGGTACTGCACAAATGGAGGGAACGGAGATTATGCGTATAGCCAACTTAATTTCCATGGAAGTAAATGTCGATGTGAATGAAAGCGATATCAATCGAGTTAGTTTAAACAATGGGGCGGATATTGAAATTGATGCCTTCCGCGGCCGTAAATTTAAGGGTGTGGTTACAGAAATTGCCAGTTCATCTTCGGCGAATAGTACAGCGGCATCAGGCACCACAAATGCATCATCCAATACAGATCAGGTAACCAATTTTACAGTTAAGGTACGTATCTTACCAGAATCGTACGACGATTTACTTAAGCCGGATCAACCCAACCCATCACCTTTCCGGCCAGGTCTCTCCGCAACAGTAGATATACATACCGAGAAAGACACTGGGCTAGCGGTGCCTATACAGGCCGTGACTACCCGTGAGGATCTGTCTAAAAGTGATTCTTTACAAGTTAAGGAAGAAGGGGAGGAAGGAGATAGTACGCAGAAAGCAAATGTTAAAGAATATGTGTTTGTCTTAGAAACAGATAAAGTAAAACAGGTCGAAGTAACAACAGGTATTCAGGATGATTCTTACATCCGTATATTGAGCGGATTGGAAGAAGGACAGGAAGTCGTAACACGTCCGTTTAACGCTATTAGTAGAACGCTTAAAGATGGCGATTTGGTAGAAAAGGTGGCTAAGGATAAGGTATATTAAGAAAGAAAATTTTTATCGTAGCGTTATGGATGGTAGCTTAAAACGTTCTAAATACATATAAATTTAAACGGGCTCTCAGGTTCAATGCACTGTTTAGCGGTAATTAATAATTGGTGCATTGACTCTATAAATTCTAGCTTAACGTATGCGTAAGCCTAGCGCTGCGCGCTGCATACATGATAAGGCCCGCAATTTTCTCTCCAGTAAAATAGCTGTAAACCGGCGTAAAAAATACTGACTTTCAGGGATTGTATAGCATTCGGGTAATACCTAAGTTTATCCCAAAAAATGATCATGAAATGTTATCTTTTTCTCGTTAGCCTTATTTTTGCAGGCTATGTTTCTGCTCAAGAACCGACTTTTTCGGCTGGGAGTAAAGTTTTTGTGGAAAACACCTCAAAAAATGAAAATGTTATAAATACTGTGCAAGAACTACTTAAAAGGCTGAATGAGTGGGATCATTGGCAGGTTGTTCCAACAGCAGAGGAGGCTGATTTTAAGATCAGTATTGATGTAACAGCTTCGAAAGGTATTACCTTAACCTCTTGGGGCGGTACTTCTTATGTAATGGTTGCGAAACTCATAGATAAAAAAAACGAAGTATTATGGGAATCAAACGCCTATAAGTCGAGCCCTAATGGCACTAATGGTTTCAATTCTGGTAGGGCAGTGGTAAAAAAATTGATGCGCGATCTAAAGCGAAAATTTACGTAAAATATTCTCCGACTAAATGTGTCGATCCTTAGCTGAACTAATGTGGCTGAGGATCGACACATTTTAACTACCTAATACACACCTAATTTTTTACTCAACCATCCATAGACTATCTTGGAACCATTTATTCTGGTCTAGGAATTGATTGGTTTCTTTAAAACCGCTTTGCTTTGCTAAACGCAATATTTCTTCAGGGCTGTATTTTTGAGAGATTTCCATAAAAATAGCTTCATGGGCGTCAAGCAATATGGTAAAATCTATTTCCTTTAGTATTACCTCTTGCCTGACTTTGCTAATAAGATAACTTTTGCAGCTTCCCGTTTGAGGGTTGTATATCGGATAGTGCTCAAAATTATTGATTTGAAAGTTAGCATTCAGCTCATGATTTATTCTTTGAAGCAAGTTTAAATTAAACGCCTTCGTATAACCCTTACTATCATTATAGGCGTTTAGAATAATATGAGGATCTTTTCTTAGATCAAATCCAATAAGTAGTAGATCTCCTTTCCGCAGGTTTTTTTTCAGATTTCTACAAAATGCTAATGCCTCCTCAACGGTTGAATTGCCTATATTAGCGCCAAGAAATAAGATGACTTTCGGCCTATCATTTGATAATGTCGGATTGTCAAGCATAGTTGCATACTCGCCGTGTAAGCCGTGCATTTTTATATTAGGTAATAGTGAGGGCAGCTTTTCTTCCAGATGAGCAATAACATTATGAGATATATCAATTGGATAATAAGTATAGTCTGCCCCCTGTTGAAGTAGCTCGCTTAGTAAGTGAATTGATTTTGTGGCATCTCCAGCCCCCAATTCTATCAGATCAAATGATTGAAAATGTGCTAATATAGCAGTAACGATCTGTTCCTTCTTGTTAGCTAATATTTCCATTTCACAATCGGTAAGATAATATTCATTACACTGCATTATTTTTTGAAATAATGCATCTCCTTTCGTGTCGTAAAAATATTTAGCATCAAGATATTTGTGCGTTGCCGAAAGACCTTTTATAATATCCTGCGCAAATGAACTATGTTTGATTTCCTTTGGTTGTAACGGTTTGTCTAGAGCACCAGTAGTTTGAAACATAAATATGAATGATTAATTGGTCAGCCTTATTCCAGTAAATTGCCACCTCAAGTAGGGGTGGAAGAAATTTCGGTAGGTTTTTCTACTATGCCCCGGGCTCGTTGCAATAGAGCTACCCCTCAATACCATTTGATTAACCATAAATTTTCCATTGTACTCACCTATGGCGCCTGGTAGCTTTTTAAAATTGGGATAGGGGAGATAAGCGCTTTCTGTCCATTCCCATCGTTTTCCCCAGTTAATTTTATCAGCGGCCGTTTCCCATTCGAATTCTGTAGGTAAGCGCTTTCCTTTCCACGAAGCATAAGCGGCAGCTTCATAATAACTGACATGACAAACAGGTTCGCTGTCATTAATATCTTGCAAACCTCCAAAGGTATAATGTTGCCATACATTGTCTATTTTATGCCAGTATAAAGGCGCTTCAATTTGATTGTTCTTTACCCAATCCCAGCCCTCAGCATGCCAAAAACGAAAGTTCTGGTAGCCTCCATCTAGTATGAACTCTAGATATTCTTTGTTCGTAACCAGTTGTTTGTGAATGCTGTATGAAGGTATATATACCTGATGTACAGATAATTCGTTATCAAAGCAAAAGCCTTGACCGTTGTGACCAATTTGATACAGTCCCTCATCAATACTAACGCTACGCTCCGTCGTTAGCTTATCTGAGGTCTGTACATAAGCAAGTACTCCGTTACTTCTATTTTGATAGTATGGCGGGAACAATGGATTGTGACCTAAGATGTACTTAATATCCGTGAGCAGGAGTTCCTGATGTTGTTCTTCGTGGTTTAGTCCGAGAGTTGCCAGTTCTTTTATCTCTTGCGGTAATTGATCCGCATGATGTAACAGGCTTCGCATTGCTTCATCCACGTGAGTACGGTACCCCATTACTTCATCTACGGATGGTCTAGTTAAGTTGCCTCGATTAGTGCGGATAACACGCGCGCCAACAGTTTCATAATAACTGTTAAAAACAAAGTTATAATTAGCGTCGAATTCCTGATAGCCTTTTTGATAAGGTTTTAGAATAAACTGTTCGAAAAACCAGGATGAATGTCCCAAATGCCATTTTGGAGGGCTTACATCCACTATTGGCTGTACTACATAATCTTCTGTTTTCAATGGCGCACAGATACGCTCTGAGCGTTGCCGAACGTCAATATAGCTCTCAAGTAACACAAATAAATGATTTTACAATTATCTCTTCTTCATATACGTGACAAGGTCACTAATGGAATAAACCTTTAACTCCTCGGATTGTTTGCGTCTCATGATCAAGGCATAGCTATTGTTAAACCCGATTGGCTCGAGCCACTTTAGTTGGTGTTGTTCGTCAAAATAACGGGCAGTATAATCGAAAGCGCCTTGTGCATTAGCGGAGAGTGAATCGATAGTTTGCTGAGGAAGTTGTAAAATGACATGCATGCCTGTTCCAATGTATTCAGGGTATAGGTCAATCTGACCGCTCTTTAAGGCATCAAAGCAGAGTTTTGTTCCTCCTAAGCCTGTTTTTAATTCTACCGCTAAGGAGGTAAAGCCCTCAACAAGCATTTTGTACATGTGTGCAAGCAAATATTGTTCATCGAAAATTTTACTGCCAATTCTCAAAACACCACTTTTGCTTCCTTGAGGTTCACGGTAAAGGCCCTGCTCTTCCAAGAAATCTTTTGCAACTTGAGACGGACTTTTGGCCTCGTAGTCTATCTGATAGTTAAGAGCTACTATTGTTGAGTCATTTATTTTTCCCGCTAGCTTATTGAGTATTGGTTCCAGCTCAGGGTATTGTTCAAGTGTATGTTGGTGAATAAGAGGAGCAGCCCAATAAGGAGGAAAAAGTTTTTTGTCGTCTGCTAATATCCTCAAATCAAAAGCTTTTATTCTTCCATCAGTACTGTAACCGGCAATTATATCCAATTCTTTTTCTTGTGTAGCCTTATACATTAGGGCGTCACTAAGTACGACTGTGCGTATGTTGAGTCCATAGCGCGTTTTCAGTCCTTCATAACCATCATTGCGCCCCATGAACTCTGGAGGAAAACCAGCCAAAAGGGAGCCCCGATAAGCGGATGGAAGGAAATAAAACGACGCAAATAAAAGTATGGACAGCAATAGAAGCCAAGCTGTTCTGATGAGTTTGTCGAATTTTACATATTGCGCTAGGGAAATAATCCAATCCAATAAAATAGCAAGTAACGCTGCTGGTATTGCTCCTGCCAATATCATGTGGGTATTGTTGAGTGCTATGCCGGAGAAAATAAATTCACCTAGACCACCTGCGGCGATGTAAGCTGCCAGTGTAGCTACCCCCACGTTTATCACCGTAGCCGTACGAATACCAGCTAAAATGACCGGAAATGCCAGCGGTAATTCCACTTTAAATAATAACTGAGCGGAGGTCATCCCCATACCCTTGGCTGCATCTTTTACCGCTGCATCCACCGTCTTGATACCGGTATATGTATTGCGTACAATAGGTAGTAAGGCATATAAAAAAAGCGTGATAATGGCAGGCTTTGCCCCAATACCTACAAAAGGTATTAAAAAACCCAATAGCGCTATGCTGGGAATCGTTTGTAAAATACCGCTGAAGCCCAGTACACTCCTCGAAAGTTGTGTTTTTTTTGCAATGAGAATTCCTAAAGGTAAGGCAACAATAATGGCCAGACAAAGTGAAGTGAAAGTAAGGCCAATATGAACAAAAGTCTGGTCTAATAGTGTGGCGGATTGTTGTTTGAGAAAATAAAAAAAACTAGCTTGTTCGTTCATTACTGTACTGTTCTTTATATTTCTTAAAAGCATTGGTTAGTTCGTTCACATTACGTATACGACGATTTTTACCTTCATTTCTAACAATCACCTGGCGCTCGGTATCTTTTTTTTCAACCAGACACGTGAAAGCTTCCCATAAAGTGCTTTTTATTGGTAGCAGAGAGGTATTGTTTGCATTTATCGTCTTTGGTTGAATTTCATCAGAGAAGTAGTTCCAAAGCGAAGTTAAGCGGACAGTTTTTAGCTCAAGCTCGAATCTGTTATGAGTAAAAAACTGGTAAGTAAAATCGTTGGCAGGCTTTAATAACAGTTCGCTGGCGCTGCCTATCTGCTGTACACAACCCTGATCGAGTAGACATATCCGGTCTGCAAAAGCGATTGCTTCTTCCGTATCGTGGGTAACTAGCACAACAGTTTTATCCTTTAGTTCGTCTGTCCGAAGAAGCTCGTTCCTTACACTTATTCGCGTGATCGGATCGAGGGCACCAAAAGGTTCATCCATTAAAAGTATCGGTGGTGCGGCTGCTAGCGCACGAGCTAATCCCACTCGTTGTTTTTGGCCGCCACTCAGTTCAGATGGGTAAGCATTTCTTAGTGTCTGGTCAGAAATGTGGAATTTTTCCATAAGCACTTCTATTCGTCGTGATATACGTTCTTTAGTCCAGCCTAGGAGCTTTGGTACCACCGCTATATTTTCTGCAACTGTATAATGGGGGAATAATCCGTGTTGTTGGATAACATAACCTAATTGACGACGTAACAATGCGGGTTTTTGTTGAGTTATTGGAATATCATTGATCCAAATTTGACCAGAAGTTGGTTCAATTAGGCGGTTTATCATTCTTAGTATGGTTGTTTTTCCACTCCCGCTCGTACCTAGTAGTACTATCCTTTCCCCTTTTTTTATTTCAAGGCTAATGTCTCGAATGGCTGTTTTATCAGTTCCATAAACTTTCGTAACATGCTTCAAGCGGATCATGGCGCTAATTTTTGAAATTCATAAATAAATTCATTAGCGATTCCGCATAAGTAGGATGGGCAAATACGCCATAACGGATTGTTTCAGTAGAGATCTTTCCCATCATGGCCATCTGTAATACAGACATAATTTCTCCTCCTTCCGCGCCAATAATAGCTGCGCCCAATATCCTGTTATTTTTTGCGTCCACTATGGCTTTCATCATTCCCCGGGTTTCACCCACTTCAATTCCTCTGGCTACGTTTTCCATAGGGAGTACAGCTATTTTATAATTTAGTTTTTTATCCTTTGCCTCTTTTTCTGTGATACCTATCCTTGCCAATTGTGGATCGGTAAATACAACGTAAGGAACCATTCTGTTCCGAATGCTTAAATTTTTGTTTGCTAATAGATTTCTGCTAACCACTACAAAATCATTATAAGAGATGTGCGTAAAAGCCGGACCTCCCTTAACATCACCCAGTGCATATATTCCTTTTACATTGGTTTCTAATTTGGTGTTTACTTTGACGAATCCGTTATTAGCTGTTTTTACACCTGTGGCGGATAGATTGAGTTGTTCTGTTTGTGCTTTTCTTCCGGCAGCAATAAGTATATGACTGCCACGGAGCTCTTTGTGTTGTTTAGATTGCCGATAGCTAACAGTTATTTTCTTGTTTTTTGTTTGACTTACCTGATTGATTTTGGCATTTAACTCAATAGTTAATCCTTCTTCTGTTAAAATATCGTATAGACTTTGGGCGATGTCTCGATCTTCCTTTGGAAGAAAAACATCTCCATTTTCCAGTAGTGTTACCTTAGCACCCATTCTACTGTAAAGTTGTCCTAGCTCAAGGGCGATGTATCCGGCACCTACAATAATTAATTCTTTAGGTATTTCGACTAAATCAAGGATTTGTGTAGACGTGAGGTATGGACAGTCTTTCAATCCGTCAATTGCAGGTATTTGGGGAATTGTACCGGTATTTATGAAAATCAAATCGGCATGTGCTTGTGTTTTTTTTCCATCATCGGTCAAAATCTCTATTTTTTTTTTGTCAACAAAGTGGGCAGTTCCCATTAAAAGTTCCACATTGGGCGTATCTTTCAAACCCTTGATATTGCCTTTTCGGAAAGAAGCTACAATCACGTCCTTTCTGTTTTTGATCGCCTTTAAGTTACTGGTAACTTTGCCTGTGTGAACACCCCAATCGTTGCTCTTCGAAGCAAGCCAAGCAATTCTGCCCGAACCGATCATGGCCTTAGTAGGAGTACAGCCATCATTTACACAAGTACCTCCTACCAATCTTTTTTCTATCAATAACGTTTTTTTACCTGCCTGACCCATTGCCATTGCCAGGGGGTTGCCCGCTTGACCGGAGCCTATGATAATAACATCGTATTTTTTCATGTTAAGCAATTTATAAGATATTTATGTCGAAGGATTATAATACCTAACAATTGATAGGAAGTTTTGATTGTTGGATACGTATATAATTAGATTTTCGTTATTTTCCATGTAGCATTTGTATTTTTAGCCATGGTATTATTTGAAGCAGAAATACTGAAATTCAGTAACAAAGGTGAAAAAACCGGGTGGTCGTACATCGAAATTCCCGCGAAACTTGCAGCACAAATAAAACCCGATTACCGTAGAAGTTTTCGTGTAAAGGGATGTTTGGATGATGTTGAGGTAGCCGGTTTGGCACTTACACCAATGGGTGACGGGGATTTTATTTTAGCTTTAAAGGCCACGTTGCGTAAACAGCTGAAAAAAGCGGAAGGTGATTACTTACGTATTCAATTAGAGGAGGATACAACGTTTAAAATCGACCTACCTGATGATTTGGAAATTTGTTTGTGCGAAGAAGAACTTTGGCTGGAACGTTTTATGTCGTTGGCAAAATCTCATCGCAACTATTTCATTAATTGGATCAACGAGGCTAAAACAGAACCTACACGAACAAAGCGCATTGCTCTTACGGTAGAAGCTATGGAAAAACAATTAGACTTTGGAGCTATGATTAGGATGGATAAAGCAAGGCGAAATAGTTGAGACTGTTTTTACTTCGATAATGTTGTATCTTTGCTTTCATGTCGATGCAAGCAGAAAAAACAGACACTATCGTAGCTTTGGCAACACCAATAGGTAGTGGTGCAATAGCCGTAATTCGCTTATCAGGCGCTGATGCCATTACTATTGTGGACAGCGTGTTTAACGGAAAAAATTTAAGTAAACAAAAGAGCCATACGATACATTTCGGTACAATACGTGATGACCATAAGATGTTGGATGAAGTACTCGTATCGCTATTCGTAGCACCGCAATCTTATACTAAAGAGAACGTGGTAGAAGTGTCTACACATGGATCAAAATATATTATCGAAAGCATCATAAAGCTTTTTATTAAGAAGGGAGCTCGTGCCGCTAAAGCTGGTGAATTTACATTGAGGGCATTTTTGAATGGAGGTATGGATCTTTCTCAAGCCGAAGCGGTGGCGGATCTTATTGCATCTAATTCGGCCGCCTCTCATCAGATTGCCCTGCAACAGATGCGCGGCGGGTTTTCCAATGAGCTGAAACAGTTAAGAGAACAGCTGATACATTTTGCTTCTATGATTGAATTGGAACTCGATTTTTCGGAAGAAGACGTGGAGTTTGCCAATCGCGATCAATTAAAAGATCTTATTTTACAGCTAACTAAAGTGCTGCATCGGCTTATATCGTCTTTTGAACAAGGGAATGTGTTAAAGAACGGTGTGCCGGTAGTTATTGCCGGTAAGCCAAATGTTGGCAAATCTACGCTGCTGAATGCTTTATTGAATGAAGAGCGTGCTATTGTGTCAGAAATTGCCGGAACCACACGCGACACGATTGAAGATGAAATCAATATTGAAGGCGTAACTTTCCGTTTTATAGATACGGCAGGTATCAGGGATACCATCGATATTATTGAGGCGAAAGGTGTAGCGCGAACCCGTGAAAAGATGAAACAGGCCCGGCTGATTATTTATTTGGTAGACCCAATACAGGACGCTTTTGATGAGGTAACTATCCAAGTAGCTGATATCATCACATTGCAGATACCTTTTGTTCTGGTAATTAATAAAAAAGATTTATTGTCCGCGGAGCAGTCGGCATTATATGAACCTTTAAACCCTGTTTTTATTTCCGCCAAAACCGGTGACGGGGTAGAAGCTTTAAAAACGGAGTTATTACAGCAGGTAAACCTACGAAATATTAATGTAGATGATGTGATGGTAACAAATATACGTCATGTGGAGGCTTTGCAGAAAACACAGGAATCGCTCGAAAAAGTGTTGTACGGTATTGATAATCCCATAACTTCTGATTTTCTAGCCATGGATATTCGGCAGGCTCTGCATCATTTGGGGGAGATTACGGGGCAGGTGAGCACTGATGACCTGTTAGCTAACATCTTTTCAAAATTCTGCATCGGGAAATAAAAGTAGTTTCTGATAGTTTTTGTTGTTTTCTTTTTGTTGACTATCAGTATTTTATGATTAATTTTTCTTTCTGTTTAATTCCTTTATTACTATATTAGTCACACCTTTTGTACATCTTTATTTTTAAAAGGTGTACAAATGTACATCTAAAGTTGTGATTATGCGGATAACCTTGAAAGAGAAAAAACTAAAGAACGGTACCATTAGCCTATACATTGAATATTACAAAGGCTCTAATACCGATAGCGATGGCAGACGCGTTCACCTACGTGATTTTGAATATTTAAAGCTTTATCTGTCTGAGAATCCAAAAACTGCTGTCGAAAAGAAAAAAAATAGGGAAAACCTCAAACTTGCAGAAGATATTTTGGCTATTCGTAAAAGCGAATATTTGCAAGGAAAATACAATATTAAAAACAAAAGTAAAGCAAAGCGGCCATTTCTGGATTATTTTATTGAAAAGACAAATGAGAAAGCAGGTTCTGAAAAGAATTATGGCGTATGGACATCCGCTCTTCATCATTTAAAGATATGTATAAGCCCAAATTTACTTTTCGATGAAGTGAATGATGAATTTGTAAAGCGTATACGGCGGTATTTTGACAAGCAGGCAAAAACCAAAAGCGATCTACCCATTTCTGCTAATTCTAAATATTCCTATTTTAATAAATTTAAAGCCTGTTTGCGCAGCGCGTATGATGAAGGGTACACCGCAATAAACTTCGCTACAAAAGTTAAAGCCTTTGAAATATCAGAAACGCAAAGAGAATACCTGACCTTCGATGAACTTCAAAAACTGTCCGGCACACCGTGCAAATATTCGATCTTAAAAAATGCCTTCATATTTTCCTGTTTATCTGGTCTTCGTTGGTCGGATTGCAATACATTGATTTGGTCGGAAGTTAGAGACGAAGGTGAAAATCTTTACAGAGTTAATTTTAGGCAAGAGAAAACGGATGGTGTAGAGTATCTATATATATCCAAACAAGCACGGGAATTACTCGGAGAACGGCGATCTCCTAGTGAGCGTGTCTTTCTAGGTCTCAAATACGGAGCTGTGTATAATAATGAGATTGTGCGTTGGTGTAATCGTGCAGGGGTACAAAAACATATTACTTTCCATTCTGCCCGTCATACCAATGCGGTGCTATTACTGGAAAACGGGGCGGATCTTTATACTGTCCAGAAAAGACTCGGTCATAAGGAAATTAAAACCACAGCCATTTATGCTAAAATTGTTGATCAAAAGATGCGGGAGTCGGCACACATTATTCCAGAGTTAATCTTAAGCGGTACAAAAAATGACTAAATCAAATCTGTCATTAGTGAAAATACTTATATGCCTCATTGCTATTGGCCTATACACCTGTTTATTCATTAAATACGATTTTTCCATCTTTAAAAAAGTTGCTACAATTGCAGCAGTATTGGGGCTGGCTGGTTATTCTTCCTATAAATTTTTCAGACGATATGCGATGATATACGCTGAATATATGGCAAACAAAAAGACAGTACTTTTTGATAAAAAAGTAGATAAACCGAGAATCTTTATTCATTCTGTTGCTTGGCCTTTGATGGTGCTTTTTATAGGTGTTTTTTATTATGCCAATGCGAGCGGCATTTTCTGGATGGATGTTTTATTATTTTATTCGTTTCAAGTAATAATTATCCTAACTTTCTCTCTACTAAACTTTACTTGGAGCACTTCTTTTGAAAACAGATATAAGCAGAAACCAGTTACCGAAAACAATCTTGGAAATGATCGTGAGTTTAAGACAGCATTGTCAGTGGTGGATCTGACAACAGTTTTTGACGGATTAACCAAATATGGTTTCATAAGCTATGAGGATCACGATGAGTTGATCAATGCGCGTAAAGAATTCATAGCTATTTTTCGCTCCGGCGTACCACCCAACCAGCCACGATTTAAACTGGAATTTAAAAATCCCGATACCGCCTATTTTCTTGAAAAACTACAACTAAATACAAGCAGCCTCACTTCTGTTAGATTTGTAAAAATATTTACAAATCTTAATGGCATTATTAAACCAGAATCTTTATCCTCTTCCTCAAGTCAGGCAAAGAAACGTAGTCACGGTTCTAGGAATATGTTAAAGCTCGATCTTATTTTTGAGCAAATAGATTAACATTTTAGAGAAATACGTTAAGTATGCTTATGTCCATCTTCGGTTTCTATTATCGGGTGCTTTCCTTTGCTGGAGTAAAAACAAAAAAGGAAAGCAAATGGAAAATGAACTAATCTTACACAAGCTTAATCGCATAGAGAGATTTATATGCGGTCTCAAAGACATATTCAATGTCGAAGAACTATCCGAGTACACCGGCTTTAAAAAATCCTATATCTATAAGCTAGTGCATGAAGGCAAAATTCCCTATTCAAAACCTAATGGAAAGATACTTTTTTTTGACAGGAAGAAAATAGACCTATGGTTATTGCAAAATAATCATAAATCGGAAAGCGAAATTAGAATGGAGGCCTTTCAGCGTGTTGCTCGTAAGAAGTGAGCATAGCTATTATTCTTTCACTTTAATTCTACACTTATGGCAACAGCACAGCATCGGTATCTACGTATCGGAACATCCTTCTACAAGAAAGTAAAGAAACCATTACTTTCCAAGGATGTATTGGAATCGCTGATCCCTTGGACTATAGAGGCGATAAAGCAAGATCATCCCAATGAATGGCGTATTCTTCTGAAGGAAATGCCCAAATATGATGGGTTTTGTACTATTCCGGAACATTTGGACTATCATCGTGATTATCAAGGTTTCTATAATCTTTATGAGCCGATAATACATGTTCCCAAAAAGAGTGAATGCGAGACAATATTGCAATTTATTGAACACATTTTTGGAGAACAATACGAATTGGGACTTGATTATTTGCAGCTTTTATATACCCATCCTAGGCAACGCTTACCGGTTCTGTGTTTGGTTAGCAGCGAAGGAAACACTGGAAAAACCACCTTCCTAAATTTATTGAAAGCAGTATTCGGCAATAATATGACGTTTAATACCAATGCGGATTTCCGAAGCAATTTCAATGCAGATTGGGTGTCTAAATTGATAATAGCGATAGATGAGGTGCTATTAGATCGACGAGAGGACAGTGAAAAAATTAAAAATTTAAGTACTGCAAAATCATACAAAGCAGAGGCGAAAGGTAAGGATCGTTTTGAAGTTGAGTTCTTTGGGAAAATTATTCTGTGTTCTAACAATGAGGATAATTTTATGGTAATTGGCGTTCACGAAACTCGGTATTGGGTACGAAAGGTCTGCCAATTCGAACAACTTGATCCCGATTTTCTCTGGAAGATTGAAAGCGAGATACCTGCTTTCCTGCATTATTTGTTGAGTCGCAATTTATCTACAAAGAATAATTCACGAATGTGGTTCACGCCAGAACAAATTGCTACGTCAGCTTTGCGTAAAGTTAAATCGCACTATGTGAATAAGGTTGAACTGGAGCTGTATGAGATCATTCGGGAGATTATGGAAGCTAAAGGGTTGAATGACTATTGCTTAACCAATACACACACCAAGCTATTATTGGAACGGTCGGGCATAAAAATAACAAGATCACAGGTACGTAATATATTGGAAGGTCAGTGGAAATTGAAGCAACATCCTAACGCGTCTACATTCAGCACATTTTTGTACGACCATAATGGGTTTTTATTGGAATTCGATGGTAAAGGAAGGTACTACCGAATTACGCAACACGATTTAGACCGTATTTATGAAGAAATGTTGACTTTTTAGTGTAAGTGACTGTTTAGTAGTGTTTTGTTAAGTCAACATTCAGTCAACAATTGGTCAACATTCAAATTAAAAGTTGACTATAGGTCAACAAACGATTTCAAATGTTGACAAGAAAGTTGATTAAAAGTTGACCTATTAAGTATCTTTAATACAATGATTTATAGCAAAAAGTCAACAAGTCAACAATTTTTGGGGGATTTAAGGCCGTTTTTTATAGGGGTGGCTATTTTTCCTTTTTGCTAGCAAAAGAAAAGACACAAGGTTTTAGCAATAGAGATGCATAAAGCTGCTGGTATGAATTGTTATGCTATAATGTATGTAATAATGTAAGCATGAATTTGCATAAATACATGAATATGCAATGATGTATTTGCGTGATTATGTAAATATGTGTTTATGGAAAAATTTTTTAGTCTATGCAAGTTGTGCTTTTGTACTGACAAACCGCTTCCAGCTGGCTTGCAGACAAAGCAAATGCCAGTCAAATCTACTTCATTTCATTGCGTTAATTTTTCTGGAATTTAAGAAAAGCTCGCAACTTGCTTTTCAAATGATTTATAGGCTGTCGAATATGTTGCGATTTTTGAAGGTCGCATTTTTTAAGAAATCTTTGCATTCAAAAAAAGCTTGGAAATATTTTTCAGTATTTCCATCATCAAAATGAAGTAGGAAATCTAACGAGTTTCTCCTTAAATCTTCGATGGTATCAATATGATGCAATATGAGGAGCGATTTTGTAAAGTCGCTCATGGTTTTGATTGAGAGAATGTTCCTGTTGTTCAGTTGATTGATAAATTCCTTTTCAGCTGAGCTAATGCCATAACGGGCATTTTCGGTCGGCATATTTAGAATTTCTTCACCTAACTTGTATTCCGTCGCTTGTTTACTGTTAGCCATAGCTTTCTTTTAATCAAAATAAATCTAATGGATCTCAATCAATAAATCAACAAAATTAGGAGAAGGCGAAAACTTTGTACAGGCAAATAATGCTGAGTAAAGGGAGGAAAGTATTAAATATGGGAAATCAGGGCAATAACCTAAAGCAGTGGCGTGGCGGTTATTTGGCAATGTATTCATTAGGGAATTTTTCACCCGCCCATAAAACCGGCTTACTAAGGGCAAGTTTCATCTTGTCAAGATAATCGGATATATCACTTAGTTCTTCAAAAACAACGGCAACTGCATTTTCAGTATACGAAACAGGGATGTCTTTCTCATAGTATATTTCGTGGATGGCAAAATAGGCATCTTCACTGTTCGAATGGTGGTGAGCCATGATGCGGCAGTTCCAATAGGAATTTTTGTTCTTCATATTTATGATTTTTAGCTTTTTAACGAAAAACACTGTTGGCGCTATATTGAAATAGCGATGACAAACGTACGAGTTTCGTTGAAATTTCGCATCAAAGATGGTAAAGATGTCTCAAATAAGGGTGGTTTTTTTGTCAAACATACTATGTTCGATTCAAAAAAGTAGAAAGTATTAACGGTTATTAGCAGTATAATAATCCCAGGTTGCTTTCGCGATAGCAGCGATCATCTCCTCTGCGACTACATATTTTTCCGTTGTGTTATATACAAACACTGCTATTGCAAAATGTTTTCCGTTGGGTAATTGTACGATTCCTACATCATTGATCGCAGCGGTTAACCCTTCATCATTGGTAAAAGAGCTCCCTGGTCTATGAGCAACTTCTTGGTTTTCGGGCAGTTTACCTTTTATCCGGTTCAGTCCAACAACAGTTTCTACCATAGTTTCATAAAGGAATTTAGTTGTTGGTTTAGTTAAAATCTTTCCTTCGTAAAACTGTTTTAGCTGCTGCGTTGAAAAATTTGGTGTTATTGTATTTACATATTGGGCATCCCAATTTCGATGCATTCCTTCTTCGTCATTTCTAGCAATGAAGTTAGGGCTATCAATGAACCTCTCGATAGCTTGAATACCTCCAACAAGTCTTATTAAAATGTCGCAAATATTATTATCACTTTGGGAAATCATCCACTGTAGTGATTCTTTTAATGTGATATAGATATTTCCCCCTGGATATTTTTCCCTGAATGGGCTCCAAGTTTTTTCCAGCAATTCGGATTTTTTTATAAAGAGTTTTTGGTTTAATGATAGTTCTCCATTATCAACTTTGCTTAACACCGTCAGCGCAATTTGAAATTTAAAAACACTTATCATAGGGTAGTGTTTGTCTCCGTTAACACATAAGGTATCATCGTCTTCAATACCAAGAATAGAAACACCAACTTCCGCATTTCGTGCAGCGATAATTTCGTTTATCTGTTGACGGAGTACTTCTTTTGAAGGTTGTGCAAAGGCATGAGAGGAAACAAATACAAAGAGGGCCAATGTCAATATGTGAGCTGGTAAACTATAATTCATAATATATGTAGAAAATGGAACAATAATACTTTTTTATACTTACAATGTTTCATTGTAAGGTCTATTATACAATCTTACAAATTAACGGTGGTTTTCCTAATAATTTATCATGCCTTTAAGACTTTAAAACTCCAGATCGTGGCATAGTATAAATACCGAATAATAAAAAGAATGACAATTAGAAAAACAAAAACTTTGTAGCTTGATCTAACAAGTTCTTGAGTCGTAAAGATATTTTGCTTAAGCTTGTCTCTTTTTGCCTGTAGTTCTTTGTTCCGAGCGCCTAAAGACGCGATTTCCACTTTTTCATCAGCATACATGTTTTTTGAGATATATTCACTGAAAGAGTAGGGGTTAACTATATTTTTTGTCTTAAGAAAGCCTCTTAAGGATTGATCATAAGTAGTCCACTTCAGTTTGATACTGTCTACATGAACGAGATATTCTAGCCTACTCCACATATCATCGGGTGTTTGGGTATAGGCAAGATGAAAATGCCACACATAATCATAGAAAAAAGATCTTCTTTCATTTCTTTTTTGTTCGAAAGCTGTAAGAGATTTCTTTTTTAAGGTATTGTTATTCCGTATTTCTTTATTAACAGCGACTAAATCTGCCCTTTTCAAGTAATTCCATCCTAACATTGCCAGCATCGACAATAACACTAAAACGAGACATAGAAGAAGCAATAAAAACTCTCTGGCTACAATCTTTTTCGTGAAGTTTATCATCAGCAAAAAGGCTTAGGAATTTACATTACACGAATATACAAAAATGTTCGCTTTAACGGCCGTAAAATGGTGGTTTTTTTAAATATCTGTCTACGTTTTGGTTATAGTTTGCTAGCTGCTGCTCTATTTATTCTCGGATCGTTCTATGTTAAAATGATTGCTGTTTAATCTTGTACTTATTCCATACAAATCTTTTCTCATTGCAACAGCAAGGTCGTTCAATGTAATCTTACTTTCCTTGCATACGAATTCTCTCATTTTTAGAATCACATTGTCAGATGCGAACAATGACATGTTTATAAATTCAGCTTCGACTTCATTCCGAAGTCTATCTAATGAATTGATATCGGGGCGATTGATAACTAACATAGACTTTTCCCTATCATAATGAACCAGTGCATAGCATAAGAGAATTATCGCTTTATACCTTATCTCTTTGAAGGAATGTTTAGCATCTTGCTTAGCTTTTTTTGTAGCAATCAAGTAATCGAAGCCACTTTTAATAAGCCCACCAAGTCCGACTAAACCGATCGCTGATATTACTTGTTCTGTTGTCATAGTTTTGTATAACTTTTTTAGGTGGTTTTTGAAGAAGACTCCAATTACAATGCATCTTTCTTTTTTGCGTTCTTATTTCTACTTGCGGATGACTTACATCTCTTAAGTATGGCAAACTGTTAACAATCTCCGTGGCTAACCCAAACGAATTGCTACTGCAAAATACATATTTATATGATTGTAACACCTGTAGATGGTTGTAGTGGACAATATTTTTTTTGTCAGTTAAAGGCAAGCATAAATTTTCTTGTGAGTTGAGGCCAAAAAATAATTTTCTGTCAATAAGACATAACATATATTTGGAATTTAACGGGAATCCAATTTCAATACCCTCAGAGCCAAAACCATCCATAGAAAAATTAGGATCGGACATATGTGCATACTTCACAACAGGATTATCAGAAGTATAAAATGGAAGATTTGTTTCATTTCTATAAACAAACCAGATATGCTCATCTAAGCTATTCTTTATGAGATTTATATTTTCATCGCTAAATAACATATTAACATGTGTATTTCGGATTTCAATGCTATTTAGGTTAGAAAGTAGGTTTTCTTCCGCCAACTCATTAACAGTTAAATGATCCAGTAAAGACAATTTAATTTGTGATATGATCTCACGGGTTCGCTTTCCTCGTAATATTTGTACAGCTAAGTATGTTGAAAAACTATTTCTGATATCGTTAGTGATAGGCTTATGTTTATCAATTAAATTGACCAAAAAAGAATCAAATAGAGGCCAAAATTGGCTCTCAATCTGGGCTAATTTCAACTCGAGAGTTTGAAAATTGTTTTTTTCTTCTGTCTCGTAAAAATATCTTTCGCCGCAGACATTACCCAAATCAGTAACACCAAATGAACCCGAAGAAGTTTTGTCAAAAACCCAAAGTTTAGGTTTTTTGTCATTACTAAGAAATCTCTTAAGATAATTTCTTGGCACATAGTGCTGATTTTTTACGATGCTCATTGCTGATTTGATTGAATTGTAAGATACAAAAATTTAAAATGGTAAGTATTTTTAACAATGAAAATGTTTGGACATAGGAATGCTAATTAACCAATTAAACTCATTAATAGCGGTGAAGTTTTAAGCCTTAACGGTAATGGTACAGCCGTTATTTTCCAAAGATGGCTTTTATAATTGCACCTAGATATATTATAGTACCAATAGGTCCAGTTGCTGATATCGCTAGCGTTATTTTGATTTTTTCTGAAAGATAATTTAAATCATTGTGCCACAAATACATAAATCGGCTAAATAATTTGCCGTTTCTCTCTAAAAGGGAATATACAATAGATAAAATTAGGTTTAACAATAAAAAAGTTATTACGTAATATAAATAGAAATTCGATTTTGGTTGAACGTAAAAGTATAACAGAACATAAGCTGCTATAATTCCAATGCAAACGCCGTTTAGCGGATAGGTAGTGTTACCGTATTTATCAGATCTAGTGGTCAGTATAGTAACGAATTTATTCATTGTAGTCAGTTTTAGGTTGTCAGTTCAAAAATAGTGATAACCTTAAAATTTTCCTACTTCCTTTTCACGTTCATTTAAACGTCCGTTTTAAGGTACTGTTTCTTTTCTTCAAGCAAGGAACCTGAAGCCATCATTATTTATCCCAAAAACTTGTTTCATAAATCAACGTTCCATAAATTGCATAAGAAACGTTTTTCTGTATAATATGAAAATAGGATATGCCAGGGTATCAACCCATGATCAGAATTTACAGATGCAGAAGGATGCTTTACTTGCATCCGGTTGCGAAATGATATTTGAAGAGAAGATCTCCGGAAAATCTAAAGATAGGCCGGAGTTGGATAAGCTCTTTAAAACGTTACGAAAAGGTGATATTCTGATAGTTTGGAAGCTTGATCGATTAGGCCGGTCACTGAAAGACCTGATCGAGCTTATGGCCAAACTGAAAGATATGGAAGTGACATTTAAAAGCTTGAACGACAGTATTGACACAAGTACGGCAACAGGCAGGTTCACATTTAATATTTTTGCTTCACTTGCAGAGTTTGAGAGAGAAATGATACGCGAACGAACGTTATCAGGATTGAGTGCCGCGCGGGCTAGGGGTAGACTTGGCGGAAGACCGAAAGGTTTATCAAAGAAGAATCTTAATATAGCCAAATCAATTAAGATACTCTACGACAAAGAAGAGAAATCAATGGAAGAAATAGCACAGATTTTTGGCAAAAGTAGGACTACATGTTATAGATATCTAGATATAGCAAGTAGATTATAGATTGTTTGAATATGCATGAAAATGTAAATTAATGGAGCAAATAATTCAGGACATTCTTAGAAGGGCGAAGCTGGCAAACGGTAGCCATACTAAAAATAACCATTATATACCCTGTTTCTGGAGTTCTTGCTGGAACGCAGAGGTATTGCACAAACATCGTTCAAACATTCTGCCGAAAAAGGGTGAATCTAGGAAAGCAAAAGTATCGGCATTCAAGATTGGGGAAAAAATTTTTCGAGAAAAGGATAAAGTTGAGAGTTGTTTTTACTTGAAAGACATTTATAATGTACATTATTACGATGAACGTCGAATAGCAAAGAGTGATTTTGACACCAAGGCTTTGGCACAAAAAGGAATCGCTTTCATATTGGATATAGAGAATCTATTTACTGAAATCGAAGGGTTGTATATCAGCGATTTGCTTACGACAATAAAAACTGGTGAGATAAGAAATTTAACTAGTAAAACTATGCTTTCCTTTTTCATCCATATCCAACTAATGAGAACACCCATGGTTTGGCAAAAGCTCATCGACGACTATGATAAAGAAAATACCCATAAAAATCCGTTCGTCGAAATGCAAAATAAGATACGTCTGTTTAGCGACGTGAGACAAGGTCTAGAATCAAAAGATCGATTATTTAACGCTGCTTATCAATATTTAAAATACAATTGGAAGGTTTATAAATTAAGAGAATATAAATTTCCACTTGCCGATAACTTTTTAACCGTGGCCGGACAAAGATTATTTATCGCTCTCGCACCAGATATTTTATTAGAAATCGATACTACGCGAGTACTTTTGCACGATGATGAAAAAATTTGTGAATACTATTCAGGTATTGACCATGATACTTATTTACACTTCATACAAGGAATCTTTTCACAAGCAAAGTTTGAGATCATTCACATTGATTTAGAGCAGTTAAAAGCCCTTATTCAACTGTATAGCCCATAAATGTTCTATTTAGTTCAAGATGTCACTGCAGGATAAATTTGATCCAAAAAACGATCAATTACCGAAAAAAAGGAAAAGCATTATCTTTACCGCAATTATAGATAATAATAAGACAATGCCCGAGACCAATCGTAAAGAATACAAACGAGAACTCAATACCGATGTGGATATTGAAAAGGAAGTGATTGCCTTTTTGAATTACTATGAAGGGGGTATGATTTATATCGGTATTGATAATACAGGGAATGTTGTAGGTGTGTCCGATGCGGACGGTGATTCCCTCAAAATCAAAGACCGTATCAAAAACAATATTTCGCCTTCGGCCATGGGTTTATTTGACGTAGTGGTAGAGGAGCGAGAGGGCAAGGAAATCATTAAAGTAACCATAGCCAGTGGCAGCGAAAAACCGTACTTCAAAAAGAAATACGGGATGACTGAGAAAGGATGTTTCATTCGTATTGGTACTGCAGCAGAGCCGATGCCGCAGATGATGATTGATAAATTATTCTCCACCAGGACACGCAATTCTATTGGCAAAATCCGGTCGCATCGTCAGGACTTGACATTTGAGCAGCTTCGTATTTATTACGAGGAAAAGCGGAAGCCGCTAAGCCATCAATTTAAAAAGAGCTTGGAGTTACTCACCGAAGATGGTTTGCTTAACTATGCAGCATATTTATTGGCTGACGAAAATGGTGTTTCCATCAAGGTGGCAAAGTACAGCGGAACGAATAGGGTAGACCTCATCGAAAATAATGAATACGGTTATTGTTCACTTATCAAGGCAACCAAGAGCGTATTGGATAAAATTGAATTGGAAAACCGAACGGCATCCCAGATTACTTCCAAAGAGCGGATAGACAAGAGACTCTGGAATCCTGTGGCCATCCGAGAGGCCGTGATAAACTCCATTGTGCATAATGACTTTACCCGTGAGGTGCCACCCAAGTTTGAGCTATTTGCCGATCGTATTGAAATCACTTCAGCAGGTACCTTGCCGGAGGGTCTTAATGAAGATGATTTTTTTGATGGTGTTTCCATTCCAAGGAATCGGGAATTGATGCGTGTATATCGGGATTTGGAATTGGTGGAACAGCTTGGCTCGGGCGTGCCAAGAATTTTGGAAAGTTACGGTAGAGAATGTTTTCGGTTTATGGGAAACTTTGTACGGATGACATTTCCAATTTCGGAAGAAATTATACCAAAAGTTACCGAACAAGTTACCGAACAAGTTACCGAACAAGTTACCGAACAAGTTTCGAGTATATTGAATGTGGCAGACCAAACTGGTCGTAGCGGTGCAGAATTGATGGCATTAGTTGGAATCAAGCATCGTCCTACTTTTTTATACAATTACCTGCAACCAGCGCTTGACAGGGGATTAATGGAAATGACCATACCTGATAAGCCAAAAAGCAGTAAACAACGTTATATATTGACCGCATTAGGAAAGCGGATGATAGACGAGATGAATAAGGATTAAAACGGTATGAGTACAGAAAAACCACTTACTTCGATGATCGAAGTTCAATTAAGGAGCTTTGTTGAGTCGTTACGGCCATCAGACGAAGAAATCCGTAAACAGTTGGATGTTGGTTATTCTTGGGATAGGCAAACCGCTTTATTGTTTGAGATTAGGCCACAATGGAATGATCCAACGAAAATCTTAGAGGTACCATTTGCCAAGCTTCGTTTTGTTAAATCTTCCAAATTATGGAAATTGTATTGGATGCGGGGATCTGGAAAATGGGAATCCTACGAGCCGCTGCCGGATAGTACTAATCTGCGTGAATTGTTGACAGAAATTCAAAACGACGGGTATAGTTGCTTTTTTGGATAATGGTGACGGTGAATAATTGTACACCTTATGTACTTCTTTTACTATGTAACTTGTTGTTTTTCAGTTTATAAATACATTCTGCATCGGAAAATAGAATGCCGAAACAACCGTAAATATCCGTATAAAAATGTGTTAAAAAAGCCTGTGAACGAACGTTTACGGGCTTTTCTCTTTACGGCACCACCTTGTTTGTTTACGGTTTTTTCCGTTAGATTTGTTACTCATTTGTTACTCAAAATTAAAGTTTCAACGGGATTTGAAAGTTGGGGAAATAACCCGCCTTATTTAACCTTATTGAACTTTATCTGACCTTGTTTAACGTTATGGTATAAAAGGATAGTAGTTATGTCATCAAATATCTTAATCGAGAGGGTGGTTGTGAAGTTTTTGATTATAGCTTAAAGTCATTTGACCGGTTACGATTCCGATTTTATAAAATCACGTCGTTGATGACGGACAGGTAATACCTCAGACCGGGTAAGTTGATGTGTCCGAAATTCTTATCAAGGTTGAATCCCAAATTCCTTACTTCTTCCTTGTATATCATTGCTAAAAAATGGCAATATAAATTAAGACCTACGGCATGTATGTGTCTACTGTTCTTCAAGCTTTTGCCATGGAACACTGCCAGCTTTTTGCATTTGTTTCATTAGCAAGCGATGCAGTGTAACTCGTTTGGCTTCCTCAGTTTTGATAACATTATTATGCTCCTGAGGGTCTTTTGTTAGGTCGTATAACTCAAATGGAGATGTCGGAGTGTTTTGCAATAGTTTAAAGTTATCATTTACCACTGCATTCGATATTTTTCCGCCATAAGTGCTGCCCTCACGCCGAATAAAAAATATAGGACGTGGAGCTATTTTTGAGCCACTATTTTTAAGTATCGAAGCAAAACTTACCCCATCAATTTTGTGGTCCACGGACAATCCCGCGAGTTCTGCTAACGTTGGATAAATATCCATCAATAACAACTTTTCTGTTGACTGTGTGCCAGGCTTTATATGCCCAGGCCAACTGATACATGCCGGAATCCGGATGCCGCCCTCATACATGGTTCCTTTACCATCGCGCACATTTCCGTTATTAGCGCCTAAATCAAGTTGGCCTCCGTTATCACTTAAAAACACAATTAAGGTATTTTTAAACTGTCCGTTGGCTTTTAGGGTGCTAATCACTTTGCCGATACCATCATCCATTTGTTCAATAAGAGCTACCAGTTTAGCTCTTTTGTCCGTAATGTTAGGCTCGCGGGCTTTTACTTTAGCAAGAAAGTCTGCACCGGGTTGTATGGGCGCATGGGGAGCGGTGTAGGCAAGATAAAGGAAAAAAGGGTTTTCATTGCCATGCTGAGTATCAAGATAGTCAACGGCCCAACTCGTAAATAAATCAGTAGCGTGTCCTTCCGGAATAATTGGCTTACCATTTTCACGCATAAAATTGATGCCGTTTCGGGTGTGTTTCCAATAATCATCCAGCATATCGTCTAACCAGCCATGAAAATAATCAAAGCCTTTTTGGTTAGGTAAATTGGGCGTATCCAAACCCAGGTTCCATTTACCCACAATCGCGGTTTTATAACCTGCTTGTTTCATTAACGCTGGCAATAATTGTGCACCCGGTGTCAAATACCCAAAATTATCTGTTACTTGATTACGGATTAGACCCGGCACCCCAACCATTTCCGGGTACCTGCCTGTTAGCAAAGAGGCACGGCTGGGAGAACATACAGGCGAGTTCGCATAAAAGTTATCAAAACGAATGCCCTGTCTGGCTATTTCATCAATATTTGGGGTGCGGATATCAGGTGTGTTATAATAAGAAACATCGTGATAACCTAGATCGTCTGCTAAGATAATCAATACATTAGGATAAGGCTTTTCTTGAGCTGATGAAAGTACAGGAAAGAGCAGAAATAATAAAATTAAATAGCTTGGTTGTCTTTTCATTGTAATAGCGTATTTCCGGAGGAAAAAGGTAAACATTTTTTTATCTTTTGGTTCAGTTCTGTTACCGCTTTTTTTGATATTTTACGGCTTTTCAGCCGTGCCTCCTCTTTTTTCCTTAATTATTTTTCAGCGTTTTGGATTTGGAGTTATAACTATTCTTGACAGAATACAGAATAATTAGCGCTTGGCGCGTTTATATGAATCTGCTTTTCAATGTCATAAAGCTTCCTGAATTTCCTCCAATGATTTTCCTTTTGTTTCGGGCATGAATTTCCAGATAAAAAAGAAAGATAGAGCCATCATAACGCTATAAAAAATAAACGAATAGTAACCGCCTTTGGAACTGCCCTCTACAATTATAGGAAATAGCCAAGAGATAGCTGCCGCCATGATCCAGTGGGTAAAGCTTCCTAATGAAGTGCCCTGAGAGCGCACACTATTAGGGAATATTTCTGATATGAATACCCAGATAACCGCTCCCTGAGAAAAGGCGAAAAAGGCAATGAAACCGATAAGGTATAACAGTACCGAAGACGCGCCTGCCACGCCTTGACTAAAAGCATTTGCCACTAAGGCCAGGAATATGAACATGCCGAGACTACCAATTAACAATAACCGCTTACGGCCGAATTTGTCTATAATGCTCATTGCTAAGCCGGTAAATAGTAAATTGGCACCGCCGATAAATACAGGCTGTAAATAGGCCAATTCTTTGTCATAACCGGCAAGCTCAAAAATACGTGGAGCATAATATAGAATAGCATTTATACCACTTAACTGATTAAACATGGCCAACAACACGGCATAAAATATGGGTTTCAAATATTTTCGCTGAAATAAGCGGTCTTGGGACGTTACAGAATAGGAATTGGTTTTTAAAATTGTATCTACTGCATCTTGCTCTCCTAGTTTTAAAAAGATAGCACGGGCCTGATCAGCAGCGCCTGTGATGGCTAACCAACGGGGGCTCTCTGGTACAATTTGTAGTAAAAAGAAAAACAATACCGCGGGAATGGCCATAATGCCAAGCATCCATCGCCAGGCTTCATCGCCCATGCCAACAAACAGGAAATTGGTGAGGTAGGCTATGAAAATGCCCGATACAATCATCAGCTGAAAGGATCCGGCTAAGCGGCCCCGGATTTTGGCTGGTGCGATTTCGGAAATATAAATAGGCCCCACAACGGAGGATATGCCTACGGCGAGACCACCAATAAAGCGAAATAAAACAAACAGCAGCCAACTATAGGATAAAGCGCAGCCTAAAGCAGAACATAGATAGGCTACGGCCACCAGCAACAACACTTTTTTGCGGCCATATTTTTGTGCCGGCATGCTTGCTACGAGGGCGCCGACAACCGTTCCTATCAAACTGGCCGATACGGTGAATCCTTGCCAGAACGAATTGAGCGACCAAAGTTCTTGAATGTTCTTTTCTGCTCCGGAAATGACCGCAGTTTCAAAACCGAATAAAAAGCCTCCTAAAGAGGCAATAAGTGAGCATCTAATGGCAAAGCCATGTCTTGATTGAGAAGCCATTTAATTGCTGTTTGTTAATTGATCAATAAGTGAAGCGGCACCTAAAATGGCAGCCTGTTCTCCCATCCGCGCCACTTTTAGTGGGATTGAAATATGATGTTTAGAAATTATGTGCCTAACTTGAGGTAAAAACAGCATATGTGCTTTGCTGATATTCCCGCCAATAATCACTTGATCTGGTTTTAAGTCGGACAGGTGCTGGAGAAGAAAATCAGCCAACCACTGGGCCAACTGTCCGATCGCTTTTGCTGCTTCGGAATCGTTATCCATACGCTGTACCAGTGTTTTTACATCCGGTATTTCATTTCCTCCCAGCCAGCGATAGTGCGCCAATATGCCTCTGGTAGAAATGTAATCTTCGGCTATGCCTTCCAAAAAAGGGGATGAGCCGAGATTCAGATCTTTTACTTTGCCTTGTTCAAATAAGGCAGAACCCAGTCCTGTACCCAACGTAAGGCCTAACACGCGCGCTGAAGTATCTTCACTATTGCCAAATATTTCTCCCCGTAGAAAGGCCTCAGCATCGTTCAAAAAGTGTATAGCTTTAGCTGGGAGATCCATTTGGCCAGCAAATAATTGTTTGATGTCCTGACCGTAAAGGGCCTCATATTTATGCATGCCTGTAATGAACGATATACCCTTCTGGTAATCGAATGGGCCTGGCATAGATACGGCCAAATGCGTGCATTTATAACCGAAGGCTTCTTCTGCTGCTTTTAAAGTAGCCGTCCAGACGCCAATAATTTCTGCTGCCGAAGCATGGGGGTCTGTTTTTTTTCTTACTAAACTATGTTTAAGCACAGACCGCTCCAGGGTATCGACGATGGCAGCTGTTATATGTGAGCCACCAACATCGACACCAAGAACCGTTTTTTCTATATAGTTATCGTGTTTATTCTTCACTTGATTGAGGTAATGGATCAGCTTGGGAAGGATTCGCAGGATCAAAAATGGCCACGCCAACTTTAGAGTCAGCACAACCATAATACAGGAACCACTTGTTCTTAAAATATACTAAGCCTTCAATAAATACAGTACCATCCACATACTGGCCACTTTTTTCAAACGGTTCCATGGGCCGTAAGAAGGGTGCATCCAAGCGGCCTATAACCTTTGTAGGGTCATGTTTATCAAATAATACCTGACCAGCACTGTAAGTGCCTCTATTGAAACGGCTGTCTCCTTTTGTTGGGTTGTTTTTGCCATTATATAGGAGCAAAATACCGTGCTCCGTCAAAATAGCAGGCGGGCCGCATTCTGTTAAATCACTATCAAAAAAGCCTTCTCTAGGTGATATAAATGCTTTAACCTCCTGGTTCTCGTCTACAACAGGCTCCCAATCAATAAGATTATCAGAGGTTGCTCCATAAACACCACGTTCGCCCCAATACATCCAATACTTGCCGTTCACTTTTGCGATGACTTGCTTACCATTTTTTACCTCGGTGACGATGGAAGCGGATTTATGGAATTTATCCAAAACTAGATCGGCATTTTTTGCCTTTCGGAAAATCTGGCCGTGCTTTTCCCAATGAATCAGATCTTTTGATGTGGCTACGCCCAAACGGGCGATATCTCGGTTCCATTGCGTATAAAAGAGCACATATAGGCCGTCTTCTGTTACAGCAACACGCGGATCTTCTGTGCCCCCCGGCCATTCGAAATCTTTCTGGTTGTCATCTCCGGGATAGAAAACCGGTTTCTTTTTTCGTTGAAAAGATATACCATCTTCACTTTCTGCGTAGCCGAGGCGTGAGGTACGGTGGCCAATCTTTACGCCCAACTTATCCTCTGCTCGATATAATACGATGATTTTCCCATCTTTAACCGTAGCGGCGGGGTTGAAGGTGTCATTGGATTCCCATGCTATTTTTTTTCCACTCATTGGATCCAGAAACAATGTTTTTTCTTGAGGGGAAATAACCGGATTGACACCTTGTGGCCGGACAAAGCCTCCCATTGCCCAATCGGGCAGCTTGTTGACAACGTCCTGGCCCTGTACGTAGCTGGTTTGGGCAATGAACAAACCAACTACGAATAACTGTTTCAATAATTTGTGATGCATATTCAATTCTTTTTTTTCTAATGAAACTTAATATCCTTCGTTCTGTGTAAGCGTTCCGCCAGAGAGGTCAATCTCCCGTTGCGGCACGGGATAAAGGTAATGATAGGCATTAAAATTTTTGCCCATCGCACTCAAAACCTGAGCGGCCGTACGCCATCTACGTAAGTCACTGAAACGATGACTCTCAAAACCGAGCTCGCTACGTCTTTCTTGCATGAGCCATGTTTTGATTAAGGTAGGGTCAGTAGCTTGTACATTACGGTCGGATAATGTTCCTGCAGGGGCGCTATCGCCGCTTACGGTGACAGTATTCCGTGCCCGTTGACGGATCAGGTTGATGAGCTGAATAGCCTGTGGGTAGTCACCCGTCTCCAGGCAAGCTTCCGCCCTCCACAGCAACACATCTGCCCAGCGTATCAATATTTTGTTGGTTGGAGAATCGCCATTTCCACGGTTCGCGGCATTTAACTCGCCCATGAGTTTGTACACCAATCGGTTGCTAACGTCTACCGTGTAATCCAAACGGGGGTCGTTCGCTTCAAACGAAGCAACGAAATCATCCGTCGGCGCAAGGAAACCCCAGCCCAAAAGGGAACCGATTCCGTTACCGTTTCTGGGCAAGGTACCCTGGGTGTGGTTATAGGCAAAGATTACTTCCTGATCTTGGAATTTTTTGCTATTACTGAAACTGTCAAAGTAATTGCTGTTGAGATTAAAATAATTTTTTTGCTGCAAACTTTGAGTTTTCGCCAGCACGGTTTGCCAATCTTCCCTAAACAAGGCTACTTTAGCCTCTAATGCCAAGACGGCACCGATAGAAACACGCCAAGGCTCATCTGCTGCGCTGTATTTAGCGTCAGGTAGGAGCGATGCTGCTTGTTGTAGATCTGTGTTAATCTGCTGCCAGATCTGTTCTTGCGGAACTCTCACGGCAACTTCATAGGCTTCCGAAAAATCGGTAAGGGGTTTGGTAAGCAATGGTACATCACCATAATTGTTAACCAGCTCAAAATAATAATACGCACGTAAAAACAAAACCTCGCCTAATAGGCGATTGGCCAAGTCTGCCGCTACGCCGGATTGCTGTACAAATTCTGGATTGCTCAGCTTATCGATTGCTAGGTTAACCCGCGAGACGCCTTCATAAGAAAAGGTCCATATGCCATTGAAGGCGGGGTTCTCTGAGGTAAAAGAGAAACGGCCAACCTCGTCCATCCAGGCCTGATCCCCATCAGAAACCCACTTCTTATTCATATCGCCACCGGCAATATCTTCAATCACAAAATCTGGGCGGATATTGGTACCTCTATCCCAACTGGCGTCTGCCATGAAGCCCATGGTGTTGCGCAAGGGCTCATAGGCACTCATAACGGCCGATCGGAAGGTGGCCTCCGAAGGGCTTTCACTAACTTGATCCGGTGTAAGTAGGCCTATCGGATCTTTTTCCATATTACAGGAAGCTGCTAACAGGCAGAGGCCTAAAAAACTGCTATATCTTGATAAGTTCATCTGTTTAAAAGGTTACGTTTATACCAAATAAAAATGTTCTGGAGGATGGGTAAGTACCCATATCAATCAGATCTGTAGACTCGGGGTCCAGGCCTTTGTAATCCGTAATGGTGAGCAGGTTTTGTCCCGAAGCATAAATGCGCATATTTTTCAGCACTTTGGAATCTTTGATGAATGAGCCAAATGAATAACCAAGCTCTACGTTTTTCAAACGCGCATAGGATGCGTCTTCAAGTATGATGGTAGAAACCCTACTGCTGCCATTATCGTTAAATGTTAAACGTGGAATGGTGTTGCTGCTGCCTTCTCCGTTCCAGGCACCTAATACGTCTGTTGTATAGTTAAATGGCCGGGTGTCAAAATCCAGAATCTTCCGCCCGTCGTTGTAACGGTCAACCCCGTTTACACCTTGGATCAATACGGCGAGATCAAATCCTTTATAGGCAGCTGAGAGGTTCAGTCCATAGGTTAGTTTAGGGATGGGGTTGCCCATAAAATCCCGATCTTGATCGTTAATAATACCATCTCCATTTAAATCTCTAAAACGGATGTCGCCCGGCCGCTGTGTTGGGTTTGCGATACCATGTAAATGCGTACTAACTTCTTCCTGATTTTGATAGATACCTTCAACGAGGTAGCCATAGTAGGCATTCAATGGATGTCCTACCTGGGTTCTGGAGGTGGTACTGCTGATGTAGGGCACATTGGGATGCAAGCGTACTACCTCATTAGATAAGGTAGCTATATTGGCATTTATCCCATAGCGGAAACCGCTTTCGGTAGCGTTGCGATAGCCTAGGGAAAACTCAAAGCCTCGATTCTTAACTTGGCCCGCGTTAACAATGGTGGGTTGTACGTTTCCTACCAAGCTGGGCAGGGAAATGGGCAATAGGATATCCCGGGTATCTTTGATAAAATAATCAGCCGTAAAGGTGACGTGGTTCTGAAATAAGGTAAGGTCTAATCCTACGTTATGTTGGATAGTTGTTTCCCATTTCAGATCAGGGTTTCCGTAACGGTCAACCAAGTAATTTTCACCCACTCTCCGCATCAAGGTAAGATAGGCGTAATTGTCAATTTCCTGATTTCCTAAGGTACCGGTGCTAGCGCGCAGACGTAAGTCATTTATCCACTTAATATCCTGCATGAATGCTTCTTTACTGATAGTCCAACCAGCGGAAACAGAAGGGAAATAACCCCAACGGTAGTTTTGACCAAAGCGGGAAGATTCATCGGCACGTAAATTTGCAGTGACCAGGTATTTGCCATCATACTCATAAGTTGCCGAGCCAAACAAACTGAATAGGGAGTATTCTGACCCCGAACCGCCATTCCATACGTCTAATAAGGTGCTGCCATAATCCAGGTAACGGAAGGTAGGTAACATATAATCATAGCGTCTACGGGAGGCATTCATGGCAGAAGCATTGTTTTTAATGAACTCCGTACCAGCCAGTGCACTGATGTGATGGGCACCAAAGGTTTTTTCGTAAGATAACACGTTGTTCCAGGTTAGCGTGAAATCTGTTCCGCGATCTTCATTGAGTCCATCAGGCCTGTTGAGACGCCCTTTTCCCAAATCATTGGGGCCGGCACTGCCATCATCATCGCCATAGTTTTCCATAAAGGCCTTGGTGTGATTTACGTTGAGGTCAATGCCTACGTTTGTCCGGAATTTGAGCGACTTGTCTGAAAGGAAAGCATATTCGCTAAATACGTTACCGAAAGTTTTAATACGCGAAAAGACATTATCAGTAAAATAAGCGGCAGCTACGGGGTTGCGCGTATATTCGTATTTATTGCTTTCGTATCCGGTATTGACCTGGTTGTTCCGATAAAAAGGTAGGTCAGTAAAAGGATCCTCGGCAGACCATGTGGGGTCTGAAGGGTCTTTGTAAACGCCTAATACCGGTGGTCTAAGGAGTGCGTGGCGAATAATGCCCGGGGCATCGCCTTTTGCAGATATCTGATCGCGCTTAGAATAGGTTATCTGCACATTGGTACCCACCTTAAGCCGTTCTGTTAGTGCGCTATTCAGATTTACGCGGAAATTGAGCCTTTCAAATTTATCATTATCAAATCGCACAATACCGTCTTGCCGATAATAGCCTCCTGATAGCAAATATTGCGTTTTTTCATTACCGCCGCTTGCGGAAAGTTCGATATTGTGTGTTTTGCCCGTTTCAAATAACTCATCTAACCAATCCGTGTTGGCCAGGTCTGTACGCGACTTATCTAGGGTATAGGGGTTATCACCAGAAATCCCAGAATTGTTCCAAGCCTGCTCTGCCACGTCAAGGTATTGCTGTGTATTCAGTAGCTTGGGTAAATTGTTTGCCTGTTGCAAACCTCCAAAGTAATTGATATTGATGGCGCTTTGACCAGACTTCCCCTGTTTTGTGGTAATGACCACCACACCGGCCGATGCCCTGGAACCATAAATAGCGGCGGCGGAGGCATCTTTTAGTACAGACATAGATGCAATATCGGTAGGATTTAGAAAACTGATGTCTCTAGAGGGCACTCCGTCTACAACGTACAGCGGATTGTTATTGCCAATAGTGCCTTCCCCGCGTATACGCACGTTAATGCCATCGCCAGGGGCACCGCTACTTTGCGTAATCTGCACACCGGCTACCTGCCCCTGTAGCGCCTGTGTCACACTGGGAACCCGACGTGATTCTACATCGGACATGTTAACCGAAGCTACCGCTCCGGTTACAGAAGACCTTCGTTGGGCAGAATAACCCACCACAACGACTTCGTCTAAGGCGGCGGCATCTTCTTCCAACGTAATGATTAACTCGGTGGCTGCTTTGGTTGCAACGTCTTTGGTAAGATACCCGGTAAAGGAAACCTGTAAAATCTGTCCATTTTGAGCAGGTATCGTAAACTGCCCATTTACATCTGTGGATGTTACGCTTGTTCCTTCTTTCACCCGAATCGTTGCTCCGGGTAAGGGCTGCCCCGCGACATCCAATACTTGCCCTTTAACAGTTGTTTGTTGCACTGTCTGTCTGATAGGTTTCGAATGCGCTTTTGCCGCTGCAGGGAAATCAGAGAGCAAGAAGGATGGGAAGACGAGCAAACATAGTTTTAATCCTAAAATTCTACTGTTCATCATTTTTAATTTAGAGGTTAGTCATATTGTAGTTTATGTATAAGGTTAAAAAAACCGGTTTTTCTATTAAAACATAGTTGCTCAGCATTACTGAAATATCAATTTGTTAAAAGAGAAAAACCGGTTTTTCAAAAAGATTTAAACAATGGTATTCATCTTCTTACAAAAAATAAAGCAATCAGGGAAACTGGTCTCAATAAAAGGTTAGTTCCGTTTAGCGTTTCAAAACTAAAAAAAGAAAACCAGTTTAGCAAGGGTGTTTTCAAATATTCTTGCGTAAACTGGATTCGCGTACCACTAAATTAGAAGGTAAGATATGTTGCTGAAATGCCTGTTTGGTTTGCCTGCCTGCAATTCGGCTCAGTAAGGTATCGATAATTTTGGTACTTAATTGTTCTAAGGGCTGGACAATGGAAGTGATGGCTGGTGTAAATAGCCGAAACAGATCATGTTCATCAAATACAATGACGCCAACGTCATCCGGTATACTTTTCCCGAGTGTACGAAGGGCTTCCAGGCCACTGATACAAAGATAATTTGTTGCGAAGAAAATCGCGTCCACTTCGGGGTGATGCTGTAAAAAATCTATAATTTCCTGTTTTCGGTTATTACGTTCTTCGCTATAGGCCATCTGGAGGATAATGGGCGCGCGGTGATGGCTTTGCATGCAGCTGAGATAACCGTCTAGGCGCTCCTGCATTTGGCTTTGTGAGGAGTCTAAGGTGACAAAAGCAATCTCTTTAAAGCCTTGTTCCAGAAAATGTTCACACGCTTTCTCGGCCATCTCCCGGTTATTGGTACCCACATAATCCGTTTCAACACCGTCTAACGTTCTATCAAATATAATAACCGGTACACCTTCATTGATCACTTGCTGCACGGCTTCTTCCATATGTAAAGGAGGAGCGATAATAAACCCGTCTACCTTGGTGTCTCTGAATAACTGCAGCACAGAGAGCGCGGCTTGTGTGTCACCTAAAGTACTGCTATAGATGATGCGATAACCACTTTTTTTCGCTTGTTCTTCAATCATTAAAGCAATCGGTCCGAAAAATGAATCGCCTATGTTCTCAACGATCAAGCCGATACTATTTGATTTTCCGGTTGCGAGACTTTGCGCCATATAATGCGGCTTGAACCCGATCTCTTTTACGTATTGGAGCACCCTTTGCTCTTGTTCTTTACTGATTCTATGGGCTTCTGCCTTACCGTTAATGATAAAGGATACGGTTGATTTGGCAACGTTAAGATGTTTGGCTATATCATTGATGGAAAGTTTTTTCTCGGCCATATTATATGTTAGACTTTCATTAAGAAAGGTTTGAACGAATCTCTCAATTTTTAAAGAAATATGCAAGCATAATATGATTCATTTTGCTTCCAGCTGGGTAAATACTCATTCCAAAGCTTCATTTCATTTTCAGCATAAAATAATTGCTGGTTTCCAGTATGGGTGCAATTCAATTGTCGCACTGTTTACAATTTACAAGGTATCGGGTTGATCAGCTACAATCTGTTTAATTCACATTTGTTGAAAAAGATGGCTACTGAATTTGTTAGTTCCTGCGAACTTAGAGTTATGTTAACAATAAGGATTTATCATGGTGAGCAAAGAAGATTTTCTTCGGATCGTGGAATCGTGTCACGAAGCAATCAATGCACTGGACGACAATCCGTGGAGAAACCAAGACCAAAAAAATTAAGGAGGATAAATAACTGTCCATAGGCTATTAGTAGTTGTCATTATAATGTCATTTAATCAAGACATAAGAGGATTATGTTATTTACTATTGACGACTTAATGTTTACGAATGATTACGAAATTCTTGTTGCCTATTTGTTACTCGTAAAAATTTGTATTAACTTAACTTGTTTATTATTAGATTGTTAAGATATAATTCAAAATTCTGTATAGGGAAATAAGTGAAGATTCAGTAGGAAAAGGAGCGCTCTTCGGAAGGCGCGTGCGAAGACTTTCTCCTGATTGTGCCGTAACACATGGAAGTGACGGTTTTTTAGGATTAATAAAATGAGCCGAATATAGTTTGTGTTCGGCTCACGTTGTTTTGTATAAGAAGGCCCATTTCCATAAAACTCGGCCTATATTATTAAATGGGATTGGTCTGTTACTCTAGTGCCTTTACTTGCTCGAGACTCAGGTCATCGTCGACGACCTCGCCGTCGGGTTTAACCAATACCAATCGAGGAAGTTCAGAAAGGTATAAGGTGTCTACCAATGGCTGTTTTGCTTCATTTCGCATCTTATAATTATACTTGAAATCCAGCTCTTTGGCTGCCTCTTGCCATTTTGAAAATTGGTCATCTACAGCGATCAGCAACACATCAATTCCCTTAGGCTCCAGTTCAGATGCAGCTCCCTTCAATTCTTTCGCGGCTTGAGCAGAGGGTCCGTCCGAGCTGTTCCAGAACGACAACAGTAGATATTTACGATCCTTAAAAGAGTCCCAGGGAATTTCCGAGAGGCGAGTGTCCGTAGCTACAACCTGTTTTTCAAGATCCAATTGCTCTACTTTTGCCCCAAGCTGATCCAGATGTTTAGCGAGTATCAGTCCATATTTACTTTTTTGTGCCTGTTCTGAAGCGTTATCCAAAAGATTTTGGTAGTCCTCGGCGTGCTGACGATGTTTTCCCAAGCGAGAAATTAAGTAAAATGAGCTGATCAGAGGCTTTTGTTGATCAACAAATTCCTGGGTAATGGATGCCTGAGATTTGGATGACGCTTTTTTGTCGGCAACCTTTGTGGCACCCGATCCGCCAATGGCATAATGCTCCATTTGCCCTTCCTCTTCTGCTTGTAGTTCCACAAGTGAAGCATGCCAGTCGTTTAGCAATTCTTGTTCATCCCCACCTCCATCAATGGAAAATTTCACTTTGCTGATAGAACCTACATCGTTGAAGGCTTGCTGAACAAGCTCCAGCTCTTTGGAAGTAGTGGACAGAACGGGAACTAGCTCATCCCATTTTAAACCACTCGTTCCCTGTTTCGTGGATGTGCCCGTGAGTTTTAAGAAATAGACCTCATTGGCCGTGATGTCATCCACCTCGAGCTTAAATTTCCCTTCTTCGGGCTTGACCGATGTCACCGAGTCTTTCTCGTTATCCCTGAATAGCACCACGCGCTCCAGCTCAGGGTTGTCGGTCTCGCTGACAATCGTTAAACGACCTTTTTCGGGTTGATAAGTATAGTCTTGTTCTTTGCCTTCTTTAGCGCTTTGCTTTTCCCGGTTTTGGCAGGCCGACGTTAGCAGCAAACAAAGGAGCAAAGCTAGGAATTGATTCGTTTTAGGATTTTTCATACTATATTAGTATACGATCTTGAAAACATTTTGTTTGCAATTTTTTAAATTATTGACTTGTAGTTCTTCCTGCATTTGATGCATCTCAAACTCTTCTTTAGTATAATGTGCTATTTGGGCTGTCTGTCCCCCTTAAAAACGGATACAGTAGAAGCTGGTAACTACCTGGTTCTCGAACCAAAGATTGGTCGTGTAAGGCATGCCACGATGAAAGATGATGATGAACGATCGGTTATAAAAGCAATTATATTGCTATAATTTTATTCTTTTACACTTTAGATACTTGTAAGTATTGTTTTTTTATTATTAATGGTTTTTTTGTCATTTAATAGGCTATTTATATTTTCAGGGAAAAACGATTTAGTTGTATATTTAAATACATAATGTTGCATTTGTTGATATAACTTCTTTTATTTGCAACTCAGTTGCTATTTAAAAATGATGTATAATAGACTTTCAGCTTATGCCACTAGTAAAACGCTATTTTGCCGGTATCTACTTCTTTTGATGTTATGGATTTACTTTTCCTGTGAGGTTATTGCCCAACAGGCGGCGGAAACTACGTTTTCCGGAGTTTTGTCCGACTCCACCGGCAAGGCCATAGTAGGAGCTACCATTATGGTTACAGGTCGCGGAGCTGTAACCAGTAGCGATGCCCGGGGCTGCTTTTCTCTTCCGGCAGCCTATGCGCAATCATTTACTGCTCGACATGTGAATTATTTGCCATTGGAAGTGACGATAACATTGCCCATTGTTTCCGACTCGCTTTACCGATGGACGATGCAGGGCAAGCCGAATATGCTGGATCAGATCTCTGTTACCGCTTCTCCAATGCCAATTGAACTAAGGAAGATTGCCTCAAGCGTTTCCATTATACAAAAAACGGATCCTGAGCTTCGGCAGATACAAACCTTAGATGAAGCTCTGGCTTACATACCGGGGGTATCGGTTGATCGTGGTCGGGGATTAACCACAACGGGTACACATACGAACGTTATCATGCGTGGAACGGGTTCTGCCAATAGGACGCTGATCTTGAAGGATGGCGTGCCCATTAACGACTCTTATACCGGGGGAGTATCCGAATGGAACAGCCTCGCAGGGAACAGTATCGAACGCATTGAGGTTGTCCGGGGGCCGGGATCATCTATATATGGTTCAAATTCCATGGGAGGAACGATTAATCTGGTTACGCAAAACCCAACGGCACAACCGGTATTAGGTGCTGATTTTCGTTATGGTTCCATGGATACTTATCAGGCAAATATGAAGGTCGGTAAGCAATTGACCGACCGCTGGGGCGCTATCGTCTTTGCCGAATATAAGAAAACAGGGGGATATACCTATATGGCTGATAGTCTGTGGAATAATTATTTCCAACGACCGAGCATGACATTGTTTAATGTAAATACCAAGCTGTCATACAATTTTCCAGGTGCTGGTACACTGACCGCCATTGCAGACTATAACGGTCAGCAACCCTTATCTGGAACAAATACGATTTATGATGATCATACGATGACAGGTAATTATCAGCTACGCTATACCAATCCGGAAGCGACTTATGCACCCGATATTCTCGCCTACTATAATGTCCAGAACCGGCAGTCGGAAGCCATACGTTGGGATGCATCAGCAAATGCTTTTAGCGACCGGTATTACGATTCGCGTGTGCCTTTAGATACCTATGGCCTGATCGCAAAAGTGCATCGGACATGGGCTAAACATGCGGTAACCTGGGGGACGGATCTCCGGTTCACCGAGATTGTATCCCGCAAAGACTATTTTGATCAAGGGATTCAGGATTTTACCGGTCGACAGGATTTTATTTCCTTTTTTATTAACGACGATTTCAGTTTGACAGATCGGCTTCACGCTAATTTGGGTTTACGCTATGATTACTGGGCTAACCGGAATGGCAGGTTTTTCGACAACATGTCCGGAGAAGATATAGCTATCAATTACGATGACGCATCAAAACATATTGTTAACCCTAAAATCGGATTAACTTATGATTTAACTAATAACTGGAGACTGCGGACCGTTTACGCCACAGGCTTTCGGGCACCCAGCAGCTTCTATATGTATAATGCTGCACCGCTGGGATCTTCTTTTCGATTAGGAAATCCCGATTTAAAGCCTGAACGTATGAACTATTCTTTTGACCTTGGAGCTGATTATCAGCTGTCGGACGTCTTAGAATTATCGACTACCATTTATCGTTCCCAATATAGCGACTTCCTCACCGCTGTACTGATTGATGCCGATGAAGTGCCAAGTTATTTTGATGTTCAAGGACTTCCTGTAAGGCAATATATCAATATCGGAGAGGTAAACCTATGGGGAGCCGAAGCCTTCGCACGTTACCGTATTTCCAGAGATCTGTCGGTTCAGCTCAGCTATTTCTACAATACCTCCAAAATCACCCGCTATGAAACTAATCCCGAGTATGAAGGGAATAGTATGAACGACAATCCCAGGAATAATTTTTCTGAGGCCGTGGTATTTGATCGGCCGGGATTATTTCACCTGAGTGTCTGGGGACGGCATACGGGTTCTTTCTATGGCGACCTTGAAAATACCACTGATAGGGAGATGGCTGCTGTTACGGTGTTTGACCTGAAATTTGGGAAAACATTGGGGCCGGTAAGCCTGAATATTAATATGATGAACATATTCGATAAACAATACTACGGTAGTTATACTTCACCCAGCAGCTATTATTACGCCCCCGGGCGGAGTATTTTTGCCGGAATCACTTATCAGATTAACCATTAAAAACGCTTTAAACAATGATTGAATTCATCGATAACTTACTCTTCCAACTGGCGGAACTTCTTCACTTACCTATTCTTATTGCACTTTTCGCCATGGTTATATGGACTTTTGTTAGTATTGGCACTTTTTTGCGGGCGAGTTTCGGACACCATCGATCGAGGCATAAACTGGTAAACACTTTTTTTACCTCGAATGCCGATAAGATAACCACTATTTTAAGCGATAACCGTGATGCCGATATCCGCCTGACCGAGTTGATTAGAGATTGGGAGAAAAAACAAAATCATCAATTGGACTATATACGTTTTCTCATCAAGACCGGTCCATCGCTCGGTTTAATCGGTACGCTGATTCCTATGGGGAAAGCGTTATCCTCTCTTTCGGACGGCGATATGGGGGCTATGTCTGGAAATATGCTGACAGCCTTTACCTCTACAATCATCGGTTTGCTTTGTGGTACCGTTGCCTATCTCATCAGCCTTCAACGGGAGAAATGGTTGCAGGCTGATTTTCTTCGCTGTGAGGCGCAGGCTGAAATTTTACTGCGTGACGCTATGGAAGCAGAAAAAGTAAGAGGTAAATCCATCCCTGTATAGTTAGCCGAATAGAAAATGAAGTTATTGAATAAACATAATACTGGAAATCATGAAGCACCACTTGAAGATCCGATAAGTGGTGTAGCGAATCTTTTCGACATCAGTATTGTCCTCATTGTAGCAATGATGATTGCATTGATGACAGCATTGAATGTGCTGGAGCTCTTTGATCCGAATACCGACGTAACGCTCACCAAGAAAAATGCAAAAGGCGAGATGGAAATTATCTCTAAAAAGGGAAAGGAAATAAAAGTCAAAAAAATATCGCCGGATGAGGCTGCCGGACAAGGAGAGCGCCTGGGAACTGCCTATCAACTGGAAGACGGACAAATTATTTATGTACCTGAAAGTGAATGAAACGTATTAATATACTTTATGCTCTGCTGCTCGCTGGCCTTTATTTGTTGATGCCCCTGCTGGGCTTAGCGGAGTCCGTAAAGCCCCGTAAAATCGTTTTTTTGGTATCGGAAAACTATAGTAAGCCGCTCGCGCAAGCCATTCAAGGGCTGGAAGAGCTGCCTGAATTTGCCGAGCGCTATCAAATTCTTACCGCTAATGATTCTTCGCTCGACTTTGCTGAGATTGACCTCGCGGTTTGCTACCTGCATACCCCGGCAATGATGCAACGTTTCGGCCCTGGAATAAAACAGATGCTCGCGAAAGAGACCGCTGTTTATGCTGTAGGTGAAACGCCCGAGGCTGGCAATTATCAAAAGCAGGGGATACAGTTCGATGCTGAGGTTGCGGCATATTTTGATCACCCCAGCCCATCTAACCTGACCAACCTTATCCTGCTATTGACCAAGAGGCATTTCGATTCAAATTACCCCGTGCAGCCCCTTGTTCCGTTTCCCGAAAGCGGAATAGTCGCAATGGATGGTACCGTTTATCGCAGTTTTTCTGAATATAGCGAAAAAATGTTTAACGGTCGAGGAGCCGATCGTCCGCTGGTTGGTTTATACATGTTCAGATACGAAGCCGTTACCCAACAGTTTGATCATATAAAGGCTTATGCCGTGGCGCTTGATACCGCTGGTTTTGAGCCTTTGTTGTTTTATGGACATCCGCTTGAGCAAGCGATTAAGCAATATTGTTTGAATGAAGATAGTACCGCTATGCTATCGGCTTTGCTTAATTTTTCTTCGCTTCCCGGGTCGTCCGATGATCGACTGCGAACAGCTTTTTCCCAGCTCGGTGTGCCCGTAATCAACGCCATCGGGCTCGCGGAGGCAGCACAGGAATGGCAGGCATCAACGCTTGGAATTTCCTTAGCGGCGCGTGCCATGGTGCTCGCAAGACCGGAGTTAAGTGGACAGATACAGCCTACCATTGCTACCACGATGGAAACGATAGAAGATGCACAGGGGACTGAATATACCGTTAAAAAAGCACCAACAAGCCGAATCAATCGCTTGGTGGGCCGCGTTAAAGCATGGTCAAGATTGCAGGAATTGCCCAATGAAGATAAAAAAATTGCACTGGTCTATTATAATGGCCATCCGGGTAAGCACAACATCGGGGCAAGTTATTTAAATGTTCTCCCCCAGAGTATGTCGACAATCCTAGGCCGACTGACTGAGGAGAATTATGATTTAGGAGGAACTTGCCCTCCGGCAGATACCGTATTTCAGGCGGTGATGCGCGGTGGACGAAATATCGGTACTTGGGCGCCGGCAGAGCTGGACCGATTGGTTCGGGAGACGAATCCGGTGCTAATACCCATGGAGACATATACAAGTTGGTTTAAACAGCTGCATCCTAAACTACAGGCGCATGTTACCGCAAAATGGGGAGCACCCGAAACGTCTCGCATCATGACCTGGCAACGGAGCGATGGGAAAAAATTCTTCGTCCTGCCCCGCGTGCGTTACGGCAATATCAATTTGATGCCGCAACCTGCCCGCGGATGGGAAGAAGATACGGAGGCCCTGTTTCATGACGTCACCTTACCCCCACATCACCAATATATCGCTTTCTACCTCTATTTACAGCATGGTTTCCATGCCGATGCCGTTATCCATCTGGGTACCCACGGCACGCACGAATGGTTATCGGGAAGGGAGGCAGGCTTCGATGATGATGATGCTCCCGAGGCTTTGATCGGTAACCTGGTCAATATCTACCCCTATATTATGGACAATGTAGGAGAGGGTACACAAGCCAAAAGGCGGGGCATGGCGGTCATCATTGATCACCTAACACCGCCCTTTGATCAGGCAGCGTTGCGGCCGGACCTGCGTGACCTGGCCGGTGCCATTAACGACTATGACGTTGCCATGGCTAAAAGTCCAGCCCTAGCCGATATTCATCTAAAAACCATCAATCGCTTGGCTAAAAAAGCCAACCTACATCAGGATATGGGCATTACCGGCGATTTTAAAGAGGAGGATATACAGGAATTGGAGCACTACCTGCAAGACATTAATAGCAACCTCACACCTATGGGGATGCATACCTTCGGCAAATCGCCCGATTCTTTGATGGCCATGAAGACTGCGGAGGCCATTGTGAGTAGAATGCAGGATATTCCGCCGGAATCGCGCGATACCTTACTGCATAAAATTTATCAACGAATTGTGGTGAGCGGAGCAAGAGAAATGGATGCTTTGATCACGGCGCTTAATGGAAAATACATTGCCGCTGGATCTGGGAATGACCCTATCCGTAATCCAGATGCCTTACCTACAGGAAAAAACTTTTATTCGTTCGATCCCTCCCGGATGCCTACCGAAGATACCTACCGAACGGGGCGGGAGTTGGCCGAACAGTTAATTGTCGATTACCAACACCAGCATGACGGGCAGTTTCCGGATAAAATTACTATCAACTTATGGTCGGTAGAAACGGTACGCCATGAAGGTATTATGGAATCGCAAATATTGGCGCTTCTTGGCGTCAAACCGGTTTACGACGGGTTTGGCCGTATCAAAGGGATCGAAGGTATTCCTAACGACAGCTTGGACCGCCCACGTGTGGATGTAGTAATTACACCTTCCGGCCTTTACCGGGATATGTTTCCCAATATGGTTTTGCTGTTGGATGAGGCGGTTAATCTTGCTTACCAACAAGGCGGTCAAGATAACTTTGTAAGGCAACATGTAGAGCAGATAAAAACACAACTGTTAGCGGCAGGCGTTCAGGATACGGCACTTGCCGAACGTTTGGCAACGGTGCGTCTATTTGGTACAGCAAGTGGAACCTATGGCACCGGAGTAAACGATGTGATACAGGCTTCAGATCGTTGGAATGACGAACAGGAAGTAAGTGACGTGTATTTTAACAGAATGGGTCATTTATATGGTCAGGGTTTTTGGGGCGAAAATATAGAAGGCGCTACTATGCCCGAATCTGCGAAAGAACTGACCGTTTCACTTTTTAAAGAAGCCTTATCGGGCACCAAGGCAGTTGTACATAGTCGTTCAACAAACGTATACGGAGCATTGGACAATGATGATTTTTTTCAATACCTGGGAGGCATGGCGATGGCGGTGCGTCAAGTTGACGGTACCACTCCCGATATTTTAGTGACGAATCTAACTGACCCCGGAACGCCCAAACAGGAAACCCTGGAAAAGTTTATCGGTCGTGAGATGAACAGCAGATACCTGAACCCTAAATGGGTGCAAAAAATGCTCGATGAAGGTTATGCTGGTGCCCGGATGGTTAGCCGAGTTGCCGATAATATGTGGGGTTGGCAAGTTACTGCTCCAGAGGTTATTGATGCGCAGAAATGGGAACAGTGGTTTGACACTTATGTGGCTGATCAATATGATTTGCAGATAAAGGATCAATTCGAAAAGGCAGGCAATCTTTATGCTTATCAAACGATGTTGGCCCGTATGTTGGAAGTTGTTCGGAAAGAATATTGGAAACCCGATGATGAAAGCTTGGATAAGCTTGTAGAAGAATACTTGCAAACGGCCGATAAAGTGGGCTTATCCTGTGCAGACAATGTCTGTGGCAATGAGTCGCTTACCGAATTCGTAAAAGAAGTTGCACAGCATGGTGGCAGCAAAGCACTCTTGGATGATTTAATTGAAGGCTTGGGTAGGATCCGTCAAAGCCCTTCTAACAGTGCGTCTACCAATCTCCCTTCTAATGTTTCAGGTAATACCCGTCCTATGCCACAAGCGAATACCTCTCCGGTAAAAGAGGGGCAACAGGAAGCAGTAGCGCCGATTAGCGGATACAAAATGGAGGAAGTTAGCCAGGAGGCGTCGACAGCTGAAGGTGGTCAACAGGCAAAAATAAATACCTTAGAGTATTTAATGCTTATTATTGGCCTTTGTTCGCTGATGATTGCAGGCTTTATTTTTGGGAGAAAATATTAATGTTCTTCTACGAAAGCTATTGGAAGGTTTTTCGTTTAACGAAAATTGAACTACGCTTCGATGGCAACCCGGTTGGGTACCGACAATAGTTATCACCTTTTTGTCGCTTATACGTCTTCTTATGAAGCTTTTCGCTGTACCTTTATGTTTTGGCGATAAAAACAGACCCTGTTTTGCAAATTTAAAGCGTCAGTTTTTATAAAAACTGCTCCTTTTTTCTCAAAAACTGCTCCCAAAATAGAAAAAATAGACGGAAATCAGCCCTAGTTTGATAAAAGAACATATCTTATGTCCTTTTTTTTATTTAAAAAATAATAAATTTATCATAATAATAAATTTTTATTCTACTATAATTTAGTCCTGATTTTTCCATGGATGTCTTCATACTCATGCCCAATTATTCGTCTAATCTACTTTTTTACAAACAATTCGATGATGGCTTAGTTAAATGCTAAGATGGGGTGTTATACTTGTCACCGGTACAAATACCTGCTACCACGGATAAAATATTGTATAGGGGAAATTTAAGTGTTAAAAAACGTAAACATATCGCATGTCTGAAAATAAGAATGAGATTGCCGTAGAGAATAGAGAGTGGCTGGAATCGATCAGATGGGTGATCGATAACCAGTCGGCCGAACGTGCAGAAGAATTAATTGAACTGATACGGCAAGAAGCTATAAAACGAGGTGTAAAACCTGAACATCAACTCCATAGCCCTTATGTAAATTCTATTCCCCCAATAGAAGAATTACCTTATCCCGGTGATTTGGAGATGGAAGAGAAGCTTATCGGGATAATGCGTTGGAATGCGATGGCCATGGTGTTGAAAGCGAATAAGTTAGAAGATGGGATTGGTGGTCATATATCAACCTATAATTCTATTGCTGATCTTTTTGAAGTGGGGTTTAATCATTTTTTTCGGGGAGGTGATGACGGAGTGCCTGACATGGTATATTTTCAGGGGCATGCAGCTCCGGGGGTATATGCACGGGCTTTTTTAGAAGGTAGGTTAACAGAAACGCAGCTGGAAAACTATCGTAGAGAGCTTAATCCTGCCGGGGGATTACCTTCTTATCCGCACCCCCGCTTTATGGGTGAATTTTGGAATAACCCCACCGTATCTATGGGCTTGGCACCATTGATGGCAGTGTATCGGGCGCGCTTTAATAAGTATTTGATAAACCGAGGATTAATTGAAAAGAACGATCAGAAAGTTTGGGTGTTTATAGGTGATGGAGAAATGGATGAGCCAGAATCTACTGCAGCTTTATCCATAGCTGCACGCGAGAAATTAGACAACCTGATCTTTATCGTTAACTGTAATTTGCAGCGCCTGGATGGACCTGTGAGAGGTAACAGTAAAATTGTTCAAGAACTGGAAGGGGTTTTTAAAGGCTATGGTTGGAATACCCTGAAGTTACTTTGGGGAAGCGATTGGGATCCACTGTTCGAACAAGATGAAGCCGGTGAGCTGACGCAGTTACTAACGGAGCTTCCTGATGGACAGTTCCAGAAATTTGCTTTTACCGATGGCGCTTACCTCCGTGAACATTTATTCGGCAAAAGCGAGCGACTTAAAAAATTGGTGAAGGATTATTCCGATAAGGAGCTTTTCCGCCTGAAAAGGGGCGGACATGATCTTTTAAAAATATTCAATGCATACCATGCGGCCACTGATCATACAGGGCAACCTACGGTAATACTTGCGCAAACCATTAAAGGTTACGGACAAGGTAAATCCGGAGAAGCCAGTAACGTGACCCATCAACAGAAGAAAATGAGTGTAGACGACCTGAAGCAATTTCGGGATCGCTTTGGTATAGCACTTTCAGACGAACAGTTGGATGAACTGCCCTTTATCCACCCCGGTAAAAATAGTGATGAGGTTAAATATGTATTAAAACAGCGAAAAGAAGCCGGTGGTTCTTTACCAAAACGTGAAGATAAAAGCGACCATCTGAAAGAACCTGATCCAGCTTCCTTTGAGCGTTTCTATAAAGGTTCTGGAGAGAAAAAGGTAGCCACAACGATGGCCATGGTGCAGTTGATGAGTAGACTGATCAACGATAAAGAAATAGGAAAATTGATTATACCGATTATTCCAGATGAATCGCGGACCTTCGGTATTGACGCTTTATTCGGAAGAATTGGTATCTACGCTTCTGACGGGCAACTGTATGAACCGGTCGATAAGAGCAGTATTATGTTCTATAAAGAGGATAAAACCGGCGTAATATTGGAGGAAGGTATTACGGAAGCTGGAAGTATGGGGTCCTTTATTGCAGCGGGTTCTGCCTATGCCTCCCTTGGCATCAATACCATTCCTTTCTTTTTCTTTTACTCGATGTTTGGTTTTCAGCGTATTGGCGACTTGATTTGGGCTGCAGCAGATGCAAAGGCAAAAGGTTTTATGATTGGCGGTGTTTCGGGGCGAACCACGCTGCCGGGAGAAGGACTTCAACATACTGATGGCCATAGCCAAGTGTTTGCCCTATCCGTACCCTGCTTACAGGCCTATGATCCGGCTTTTGCTTATGAGATTGCCGTTATCGTACAGGATGGAATCAAACGAATGTATCGGGATAAAGAGAATATATTTTATTACCTCACCGTAACCAATCAAACTTATGTCATGCCTGAAATGCCAAAAGATAGCAAAGAAGGCATTCTCAAGGGGATGTACCGTTTTAAAAAGTCTTCGGCAGGAAGAAGAAAGCGTAAAGCACATCTTTTTGGTAGCGGTGCTATTATGACAGAAGTATTGCAGGCGGCCGATTTGCTGGAGAAGGATTATAAGGTTTCCGTGGATATCTGGAGCATCACCAGTTATAAAGCTTTGTATGACGATGCCATTGATACGGAACGCAAAAATCGCCTGCGAGGACAATTGAATAAGGAAAGAAATTATATCCAACAATGTTTGAAGGACGAAAAAGGAGCCTTCGTTGCCGCAACGGATTATTTAAAGAATTTACCTTTAGCGATCGACCGATGGTTTCCGGAAAGGCTTGCCGTGCTCGGAACGGATGGTTTCGGTAGGAGCGATTCTTATCGCGATATGCGCAAACATTTCGAGGTAAACTTCGAGCAGATTGCCTTTGCCGTACTCTATGAACTGGCTTTATCTGGAGATATGCCCGCAAGTGAGCTCAAAAAAGCAGCTAAAGACTTGCATATTGATGCCGACAAGGTTGATCCACGAGAATTTAATTAACAAGAAATTTAAAATCCAAATAAACATGGCCAAAGAAATTAAACTTCCCCAAATATCTGAAGGTGTAGATAGTGCTGAAGTTGCAGAAGTGATGGTGTCTGCTGGCGATACCATCAGCGAAGGTGACTCGATGATTGCTGTAGAAACCGATAAAGCGTCGGTGGAAGTGCCGAGTACTGCCAGCGGTAAGATAAAAGAGGTGAAGGTAAAGGAGGGGGGCGAAATTAAAGTGGGAGACGTTATAATTGTGCTGGAAGAGGGCGATGACGATAGCGATGAAGAGAAAGAAGCGTCAACAGATGAAAAGGATGAGGATGCCGAGGCCGAAAAGGAGCAAGCCAACGCAGAAGAAGACAGCGATGAAGATGAGGGAGATGTGGAGGAGGATACGGATAAAAAAGAGGATGACGATTCATCCGGTGATGAGGATGCTGCCGATGGAGAAGAGGGAAGTGATGAGGGAAAGGAGAAAGATGATGAAGAAGAAGATGCCGGGCAGGATAAAGAGGTAAAAGCGCAGCAGGAACAGCCAGAAGATAAAAAGAAAGAGGATGAAAAAGAATATAGCGCTGTAGCGGCTTCTCCATCCGTAAGAAGATTGGCAAGAGAGCTGGGAGTTGATATTCAATCGATTAAGGGTAGTGGGGAAAAAGGGAGGATTAATGAAGGGGATGTGAAGGCAGCAAAGTCGGGAGATAATACCAAAAAACAAACGCCTGCAGCAGCGGATCTTCCGGATTTCAGTAAATGGGGGAGTGTTGAAAGGCAAAAGATGTCGAGTATCCGTAAGGCCACTGCCAAAAGCACTAGCGGTTCCTGGACACAGATACCACATGTAACACAGTTTGATCAAACGGATATTACGGATTTGGAAGCATACCGCAAAAAAATGCAGGAGAAGGCAACTGATGTAAAAATTACGGTTACAGCTATACTTGCCAAAATAGTTGTAAGTGCATTACAGCGTTTTCCGACCTTTAATTCGAGTCTGGATATCGCCAATAAGGAGATCATCCTGAAACATTATTACCATATAGGTATTGCCGTAGATACCGAAAAAGGACTACTGGTGCCTGTGATAAAAGATGCAGACAAAAAAAGCATATACGAGATAGCTGCTGAAATTACAGCGCTCTCAGAAAAGGCCAGAGATCAAAAACTTTCGCCGGAAGAAATGCAGGGAGGCACTTTTGTTATTTCAAATTTGGGAGGAATTGGCGGCACGCAATTTACGCCAATCGTTTATCATCCACAGGTGGCCATATTAGGTGTATCGCGTGCCGTGATTCAGCCGGTATATATCGACGACGCGTTTCAACCACGACAAATATTGCCGCTTAGTCTTTCATACGATCACCGAGTGATCGATGGTGCAGCGGGAGCTAAGTTTTTACGATGGATAGGCGATGCCATAGAGGATCCATTAAAGGCCATATTGGGAAGTTAAACGATGCATTTACGTTAATAAGCATTTGCTCATCATGAAAGATACCGAAGAGAAAAACGGCAAACAGGAAAGTAAAAAACACAAGGTGGTGGTCATTGGTGCCGGGCCGGGAGGATATGCAGCAGCTTTTAAAGCAGCTGACCTGGGGATGGATGTTACATTGGTAGACCCAGCGGCTAATCCGGGAGGGGTATGTTTATACCGAGGTTGTATTCCGTCTAAAGCACTGCTGCATCTGGTTAAAATACAAGAAGAAGCGTTAAAAGCGGGGCAATATGGTATTCAATTTGCTAAACCCAAAATTGATCTTACCAAAGTCAGAGCATGGAAAGAAAGTGTGGTTGAAAAGCTTACGGGAGGGCTTGGTCAGCTCTCAAAAAGCAGAAAGGTGAAGTATGTAAAAGGTACGGCGCGTTTTCTCAGTAACAGTGAAATCGAAATAAAGTCGAATAACAATAGGAAGTCGAAAATAGCTTACGACAATGCCATTATTGCGGTTGGGTCGACACCCGCAACGCTTCCGGATGTAGCGATAGACCACCGATATGTGATTGATTCTACCGATGCCCTGAAATTGGAGAAAATCCCGAAAGAGCTTTTGGTGATCGGTGGGGGCTATATCGGCTTGGAACTAGGCAGTGTATATGCAGCGCTGGGGGCAAACGTGTCTATTGCTGAAATGGCTTCTGGTTTTCTTCCGGGAGTTGATAAAAACCTGGTTGATGTGCTGTATAGAGAGACTAAATCACGGTATAAGGAACTGTGGTTCAATACCGAAATCAGTGATATAAAAGTCGTCAACCGAAAAGTTGAGGTAGCCTTTTCTAAAGATAACAAAGAACAGAAAAAGAAATATGATCAGGTATTAGTGGCTATCGGTAGGAGGCCTAACACGCAAAATCTTGGATTGGAAAAAGTGGGAATTGCACTTAACGAGAAAGGTTTTATTCCCGTAAACATGCAGCGACAAACTAATAAACAACATATTTATGCTATCGGTGATGTGACTGGAGAACCCATGCTTGCTCATAAGGCGAATAGGGAAGGAATTGTTGCTGCTGAATATATTGCCGGTCATAAAGGGGCTGGTTATGATCCTGTTAGTATGCCTGCGGTAGTTTTTACCAACCCTGAAATTGCCTGGTGCGGTTTAACCGAAATGGAAGCCAAAGAAAAGAATAAGGACTACAAGGTGCTCAAGTTTCCCTGGTCGGCTTCCGGAAGAGCGGCAACTATGGGTACAGGCAACGGACTTACTAAATTGCTGGTGGAAAAAGATAGTGGCAGAGTGTTGGGTGGAGGCATAGTGGGGAAAGAGGCCGGGAGTTTAATTACTGAAATTGTTTTGGCTATGGAAATGGGCAGTACCGTGGAAGATCTGGCTTTAACCATCCATCCGCACCCAACCCTATCTGAAACCATTATGGAAAGTGCCGAAATGTTTTTTGGCAAGGCAACGCATTTTGGGTAATTCCATGGTTTATTGTTAGCGAAAAAAGTTCAGGAACTGCTTGCATTTGACTAGCGTGAACGTATAATTCGCGGCTCATGATAGGTAAACGGTAAAGGTAACCGGGGCGTCGGTATCTTTTAACGATAGGTGCCAAAAATTCTGTCCCATATGCTGGTATAAAATCCAAAATTGTGGTTCATATCTTCGTGGTGTTTATGATGGAACGTAGATGTCCCTAAATACCTAAAAAGCAAACTTTTCCTTGTGCGCTGTGCAAAAGGTTCGAAGCCCAGATGTCCGACAATGCCGAACAGCACATTTATAATCAAATAGGCAATGATAGCGTAAATGCTGAAATTGCCGATTAAAAGCAAACCAATCCATAACATACCGAAAGCTATTGTTTCAATCGGATGAAGAACAAAAAGATCGATGGGCTGCGGATGTACAGATAGATGATGCAGAGCGTGTATGCTTCGATGAAGAAATGTGCGGTGTATCACATAGTGGAAAATATACATCAGAAAATCCATCGCGAAAAAAAGAAAGATTAAGTGGCCGATTATCCGGAAAGTGTAGTTGAAATCTATGGTTATAAACCCTTTTCGCCAAAGGGAAAAGCCAATGAGGGTAACGAATGTATTGATCAATACCGTACAACCACTGATTAACCAATCTTTTCTATTAGCTGCTTTAATTTGACGGTGATGACGTTTTAACAGAATGTTACCAAAGCCAATAGCTAAACCGAAGATCAACAAGTTTAGTAAGAGAAAGATCACTAAACATTCGTAAATAGCGCATTGGCTTATTTGTTTCAAAAAAAAATACACTTCTATTTTTATTTAACGCTTATATATAACAGCCAAGATACGAAATGTGGGTTAAATATGGATTAGAAATGATGGCTGAAACCAGCTCCGATAATTAGCCCATTGCCATAGACAGGGCTATTTGCAAGTCTGTCGGCACGTGCTCCGGTACCCATAGCACCAATTTCCAGGTATTGCACAAAATCTGGAGCAAGATTAAAGGCCACGCCTATTAAACCATAACCTCCACTTTTAAAACTTTCAGCTGAAAAAGTACTGTGCGGAAACATGAATACGCCTCCTGCTTCTCCATAGGTGCTTAACTTGCCTTCAATGATGCTTTTTCTGGCAACAACACCTAAACGATTACTGAAAAAACCTTGCCAGGTAGACCCGCCATCGGGTAGGGGCATATCCATCCAGTTGATGCCTGCATGCAAACGAAAAGCAATACGTCCATTAGCAAAATATGGTGAGGTGAAATTGGCCTCAACACCGAAATCCCGGTGTAATTGGTTTATTGCTATTCCTGCGGCAAATTTGGTGGAAACATCATCAAAGGTAGATTGTGCAGATGCATTAGCAGATAACAATAAAAATGGCAGCGAATATAGTAACTTCCTTATACACATCATTTAACGTTTATTTAGCAACAATTTACAAATGGTCTTTACCTGTTAAACGTTTCAGTTTACAGGGTATTGTTTTTACGGTCTGTTTAAACTCGTTGCTTAAAAATTTTTAACCTACCTCCATTTCTTCTGCCGGTTTGATCTCCTTTTTTTTCGCTCCCAATTGCATGAGTACCGGTACGCAAAATGATACGGCACCAATGATACTGATAATGCTGCCGAGTATCACAAAAGTCCTGCTTATCCCTATGTTATCAGCAATAAAACCGGTACTTAATAAGCCAATCATGGAAGGAAGTAGCGCTATGCTGAAAAACATGGAAAATACACGTCCGAGCATGGTTGGGTCAATTTTTTCCTGTATAATAGTTGTAAAACAGGCATTGTACACGGATGCTGCTATTCCTCCAAGTGTTGTTAGTACAACAAAGATGAGGAAACCGCCACTTGGCAGCAATCCGGAGATGGCCAAGGTAATACCCAAAAGAAGGTGCATGCAATTAATGATGATCACTTTGTTCATCGTGGGCTTAAATATACCGAGTAAACCACCACCGGCTAACATACCAATTCCCCATACGACTTCTATAACGCTCATTTCAAATTTTCCACCGCCAAAATGCTGTAGGGTAAGCAGTGGAAAAAGTACGGCTACCGGCATGATACAAAAGGTTGCTAAGATCGAAAAAAGAAACATATAAGATAAACCCTTATTGCTCGTTACCCCTTTTATACCTAATGAAATGTCACGCAATACCTGTTTGATGCTGGATTTTTCTTGTAGTGAGCGTGACGGATTGGGAATTTTTACAAAGAATAGGGATGTGATGGCAATAATTGCTCCAGCGATGTCTAACAATAGAACTTGTCCAATATCCATTAATCCAATGGCTAAAGCACCTAAGGCTGGTCCTGCAACATTGGAAACCGACTGAATAATCTGATTGATACCAGCTATGCGGAGTAATTCGGATTCGGGCGCCAATAGAGGTACAGAAGCCTGCATAGCTGGCATATGAAAGGCAGAACCCAGGGAACGCATACCCAAAAGCAGGTAAATATATAGCAGTTCAAAATGACCCATATAAAAAAGAACAGACATGATCAGCGTACAGATGGCTATGAAGCCGTCGGCAACAATCATGGTGCGTTTACGGTCCCAACGATCGATATAAACGCCGGCAAATGGGCCAATGAGCGCCTGCGGTAGAAGTGCCGCAATAGCTGCGTACGCCAATACTTCAGCGGAGCCGGTTTCAAGGCTTAACCAAATAATAATAGCAAAATTAACGGCCGAACTGCTTAGTAACGACATAAATTGCCCCGTCCAAATAATGGCAAAAGTTTTTTTCCAGGAGTTTTGCATGGTATAGCGTATATTGAACTTACTTAAATGCTATACATATAGCATAAGAAAGTTAATGATAAATGAAGACGTTATTTAAAGTAGATTGTTTCAGGACTGCTCCTGAAAAAAGGAAAAGACCAAGGATTAATTCCCTTGTCTTATTACCAAGCCTTGAAGGCCAAGGTTTTATTTGAATTGATCAGCTTCATTGAAGTAAATGTTTTATTACCAGGCAAAAATAGCGCTTATTTTAATTAAAATGAAATTATGATGTTTTTAACAAGGGCCTTTTACGATTGCCCGGCTTCTTTTGACGGTGTTTAAAGGTAGATGAGCAATTTGTTGTTATATAAAATTTTTATTACAAATAGTTGATTGTCTTTGTTTTACAATTGTTTTTCTGTATTTTTCTATGAAGTTATAATTGCGTATGGCTGTAATGCTGTTTAACAGATGAAACCTGCCTGAGCTAGCGTTAACAAGATGTTATAATAAACCAGCTCATGCAAGCTTCATTGCCATTGAAAAAATAAACCGGGTGTAAAGGTTTCATTTATTCCATTGAATCCTACACGCATAAATAATTATGCTAATGAGAATTTTAGCCGTTGGAGATTTACATGGGAGGCCTTTCTGGCGAAATATAGATTTCAATAATTACGAGAAAATCGTCTTTATAGGAGATTATGTGGATGGTTACGTTTACCGTGATGAAGAAGTCTACGATAACCTTACCCAATTAATCGAAGCGAAAATAAAATACCCGGAAAAAATAGTGTTGTTACTGGGTAATCATGATATTCAATACATGCATTATCCCAATTACCGATGCTCAGGTTTTCGGATGAGTATGCAAAAACAACTGACAGCGATATTTGATCAATATAAAAATCTTTTTCAAATAGCTTTTCAATTAAAGCAATACCTATTTACGCACGCCGGTGTGAGCAGTAAATGGTACGATGATCTGCTAAAGTATGTTGATGTACAATGTCCGACATTCCGTTTCGATCAATTCGAGACCCTAGCTGAGGCACTTAACGCTTTGGATCAAACTTTAGCACGGGATATGTTGCACCAAATTAGCGTTTACAGAGGAGGAACAGCGAATCATGGGGGAGTCACCTGGGCAGACAAGATAGAATTAGAGCACCCTTTACAGGGCTATTTTCAGCTAGTAGGACATACCCCAGTTTCCACCATACAACAATTGGATATAGATGCTGATACATCCGTAACATTTATTGATGTATTAGGGACGGAAGAGAAATTTTATGAATTGTCGATTGCCTTTTAAGCCCTGTTTATTAGCTGCCGTTTAAATTTATATGGTAAAACCGTTTACAAAAATTGATCATTTTAGTTTTACGATGGTATATTGAGCTGATTGTTGATCGTTGCTCCTTTGCTATTGATTGGCTATTGATATCCTAAAACTATTTAGCAAAAATCATGTAAGGAATAGAAAAGCAAGTAGATAAGTGGGATTTAGCCGGTATTATCGAAGATAATGGCTTGCAAAAAACAATTATTGGGTTGTGTTTTTTCATGAAATTGTGAGCAAAAGGTAACAAAAAACATTAATATTATATTCAGCAAACAATAACGGCTGTATTTTTTGTGATAAATTTCTTTCCTTTACGCTAGAATCTAATATGTATCATTTAAGACGAGAATTGTATGAGCGAAGACTTCCTTCTTCACATTCATAATAGACAAAATCGGATGGAAGTGGTGCCTTCTAACGATATTATTGCAGGATGGGCTTTCGACTTGCTAGATCTGATTTATCCGGAGCGTAAGGCCTTACCCAAATACTCTTTGCAAGAAGTAAAGGCTTTGTTTCAAAAACTAGAGCTGGAACTAGTCAAGCTGCTTGACGTTACCAAGGCTTGTAATGATGCTAATAATCAGTTAGTGGCCAAAAATTTTTTTGAGGCTATCCCGGAGTTGTATCGGGTGATGAACACCGATGTAGAGGCTATTTTGGAGGGAGACCCTGCGTCGAGAAGTGAATTTGAGATTATTCGCACCTACCCTGGATTTCTGGCCATTTCTTTATATCGATTGGCGCATGCCCTACTGAAATTGGATGTTCCATTGATACCTAGAATCTTAACAGAACGGGCACATTCGCTTACAGGGATAGATATACACCCCGGCGCACAAATTGGAGAATACCTATATATTGACCACGGCACAGGAATCGTCATTGGAGAAACAAGTATCATAGGAGATCATGTGAAACTTTATCAGGGCGTAACATTAGGTGCCTTGAGTGTTGAAAAATATATGGCTAATATCAAAAGGCATCCCACTATAGAAGACCATGTAATTATTTATGCGGGAGCAACTATTTTAGGTGGCGAAACCATAGTTGGGCGTGATTGTATTATTGGAGGGAATGTATGGCTTACCAAAAGCGTTCCTCCGGGGGCTACCGTTTATCATCAATCTACGGTAAAAGTCATCGAGGCCAATAAGGCCTAAAACCGCATAAATGCCGTGGCACCGATGCGCTAATCAATCAAATAGAAAGCTATTTTATCGATGATTTTCGTAAACGGCATATGAGCGTTCAAAAAAAGCAATTATTTCTTGGCTTTTGTCATTTAACCGTTGTTCTAAATGCTGCGCATTTTAGCTAAGTTTGTAGTTAAAGCAATCACATGATTATGGGAAAATTAATAGAAAATATAGGAAATACCCCCTTGGTAGCCATACAACGCTTAAACACCAATCCCAATGTACAGCTATTTGCAAAATTAGAAGGAAATAATCCCGGTGGAAGTGTGAAAGACCGAGCTGCGCTTAATATGATAAGAAGTGCTATGGAACGGGGAGAAATTGACCAAAAAACACGTTTAATTGAAGCTACCAGCGGTAATACCGGAATAGCCCTGGCCATGATAGCGGCTATTTATGGTTTGGATATCGAGTTGGTAATGCCTTCCAATTCTACTAGAGAACGTACATTGACCATGGAGGCTTTCGGCGCTAAAGTGACGTTATTGGAATCTATCGAGATATGTAGAGATTATGCGGAAGAAAAAGGACAAAAAGAGGGTTATTTCATATTAAATCAATTTGCTAACCCGGATAATTATTTGGCACATTATAAAACAACCGGACCAGAAATCTGGCGAGACACAGCAGGTAAGATTACACATTTTGTAAGTTCAATGGGTACAACCGGGAGTATAATGGGTAATTCTATGTTTCTTAAAGAGAAAAATCAGGCGATAGAGATTATTGGATGCCAACCAACGGAAGAATCTTCGATTCCGGGTATCCGGAGATGGCCACCGGAATATCTACCCAAAATTTTTGATCCCTCTAGGGTAGATCGTATTATTGATGTTTCGCAACAACAGGCAACGGAACGTGCCAGACAGTTGGCAAAAGACGAAGGTATTTTTGTAGGTATGAGTACCGGTGGGGCCTTACATGTTGCCTTACAGGTGGCTGAAGAGTTGGACGAAGGAATTATCGTTTTTATAGCCTGTGACAGGGGAGACAGGTATTTAAGTAGTGATCTGTTTGATAAATAGTTGTTTGCGTCTTAAAAAAATTCCTTTCTCGCAGCTAGCAGAAGTAAACTTGTAACATAAAATAACAATTATTTTTTGTTAACTTTATAATAACCAATTAGAAAAGGAGGTTATTATGAACCTGATTCACAGGGTAGAGCATTGGGGAGATACGCATCATCCCCGCTGGCTTGACGTTTTAAGGATTATTTTGGGCATTGCCATTTTTGCCAAAGGCGTTAGCTTTATAGCAGATACAGACGCGGTTGCTAAGCTTGTAGAGCGTACGCACTTTCAGTTATCTACATGGTCTGTGGTACATTACATTGCTTTTGCACACCTGGTTGGAGGAATTTTGATTACATTGGGATTGCTTACGAGGGTAGCGGTTGCCTTCCAGTTGCCCATATTGATCGGTGCTGTTTTTTTTGTAAACATAACCAGCGAATTCACTTTTCTTAATTCAGAATTTTGGGTGTCTTTAATTGTGCTGGTTCTATTGATAGTTTTTTTCATTGTGGGCTCCGGACCGTACTCCATGGACCATACGATGCGAAAACCCGGATCGAAAAGATGGTTTTAACCCGATTCTGCATTTGGAATTTAAATGAAATGTTATTAATAGCGGTGACAGAATGAATATCAGGGAAAAGGGCATCGCTGTAAAGGGGCGAATACGAATTCCGGACTTAAATACCTGAATTCAGGTATTTTTTATAACAGTTTGTTCATGTAGCTTTGTAGTAGAAAATAAAGGTTTCTATGAACAATAGTTGTATAATAAAAAGCTGCTTCCAAAAGAAGTGGCTTTTTTTATTCAAAAGGTTTGATATATTTATCAATGGAAATTGTATAAGTTAATAATAAATAAAAAAACCATATTTTGTTGTTAACAAATAGCAAACATATGTCCAGTATGTGTTTAAACCAGTTTTTAAACCGAAACAGAAACTTACAGATACCCTGATTGAAAATACTTACCCTTTAAGCAAAACCAATGAAAAGAACTAATTACCTAATAATTTGCCTCTTATCTTTTTTGTTTATATGCTTATCATGCAATAAGAAAAACAAGGATAACTTCAATTCCGATTTTTCGCTCTTTAAAGATTATATCGCTGAGTTTAGTGCAGGCATCATTTCTTCCAGTGCTGATATTCGTATAGTATTTGCCTTTAACAAGAAAGAATGGACCGCCAATCAAGAATTGGATCCAAAGTTATTTAAAATCGAACCAAAAATTGAAGGTAAGGTAATTGCATTGTCTCAAAATACGGTTGTTTTTAAACCAAAGGATCGTTTAAAACAGGATACCGAATATCGGGTTTCGTTTAATTTAGGTGAGGTGATCGATGTTCCGAAAGATCTCGCCAAGTTTAATTTCACAATAAGAACAATCCAACAAGATTTTGTAATGCTCACCAATGAATTACAGTCTTACAACGAGGATTGGCAGTACCTACATGCAATACTTCGAACGAACGATGATTTGAGTGCTCCCTTGGCGGCTAAAATTGTCCATGCAGAGCAAGACGGTAAAAAATTACCATTGCGTTTTGAACCGGCGAAATCAGGAACTGAATTCCGATTTATAGTTGACAGTATTAAGAGGCCAGCTGCTGATAGTGAGATAAAACTCGTTTGGGATGGTAAACCATTGGGTGTTGATCAAAAAGGGGATGAAGCCGTTGAAATCGCTGCAAAAGGTAATTTCAGGGTATTGAAGGTGAGTAAAGCCGGCGATAATGGGCAAACGATGTTGGTGAATTTTTCAGATCCAATAAAAAAGAATCAACATTTTGATGGTCTTGCCGTATTGGATTCAGTAGAGAACCTGACCTATAGTGTCGACGGGAATGTACTGAAGATTTTTTCGAACAATACCATTCATGGGGAACGGGTGTTGGAAATTTTTCAAGGCATAGAAAATGTATATGGAAATAAACTAAAAAAGAGCTATACCAAGAAAATTCTTTTTGAACAGACGAAACCGGGAGTACGGATGTTAAAAAACGGATCACTTTTACCAAGCTCAAGCAATCTTAAAGTGAATTTTGAAGCCGCCAACCTTAAAGCCGTCGACGTAAAGGTATACAAAATTTATCAAGACAATGTTTTACAGTTTTTACAGGATAATGATATCAATGGGAACTACAATTTGAGAAAAGTAGCCCTGCCTATTGCAAAGAAAAAATTGGAACTTACACATAATAAGCTCTATAATAATGGTAAATGGAATGTTTTTGCATTAGATTTAGCAGAGTTGGTTAAACCCGAACCGGGGGCAATCTATCACCTTGAGTTTAGTTATAAGAAGGCTTATTCGATCTATCCTTGCGGAACTAAATCGGATGATGAGATGGCGTTAGACGAGGATATACCCCTCGAAGATGAACAGGAGAATTTGCGTGGAAATAGTAATGCCGATGACTACACTTATTATGACGATTATAACTGGAAAGAACGGGACGACCCCTGTTCTAATTCCTATTATTATTATGATAATAAGGTGCATGCCAATATTTTAGCGACAGACCTCGGTGTGATCGCCAAAATGGGTAAAAATAATACCTACTTCTTTGCGGTCAACAATATCGTAACTACCGAACCTGTTGCGGGTGCAACCGTTGAGCTTTATGATTATCAGCAGCAACAGGTGGGCACCGGGCAGACAAATGGAGAGGGGATAGTCACTTTTGATGATACAAAGAGAGGATATTTTGTTATAGTAAAGAAAGATAAGCAGACTACTTATGTGAAGTTGGAAGAGGGACTTTCGCTTTCGCTCAGTAATTTTGACGTTTCGGGTACTGAACTTCAAAAAGGTCTCAAAGGATATATCTATGGCGAAAGAGGGGTATGGCGACCTGGCGATACGCTATTTCTATCATTTATGCTAAATGATCAGGCGAATAGGTTGCCATCTACGCACCCGATTAAATTAAGATTAACTGATCCGAATGGTAAACTCATCACGCAGGAGGTTCAAAAATATCAGGAATCGAATCATTATCGTTTTGTTATTCCCACCGATGCAGCATCTCCCACAGGGAATTGGGAAGCGATGGTGAGCGTTGGCGGTGCACGGTTTTATAAAACGGTGAAGATTGAGACGATTAAACCCAATCGTTTGAAAATCAAGAATAAATTGGCGGGTAAGTTGATAACGGCGGGCCGGCCTATCACCGACCAGATTGAGGTTATGTGGTTGCACGGAGCAGTAGCTAAGCAGCTGAAAGCAGAGATGCAAGCGAAATTCTATGCTACCAAGACCACATTTAAGGGGTATGATAACTATGTTTTTGATGATCCCGCGCGAAAGTTCAGCCCAGAAGAGGTGAATATTTTTTCAGGCAATTTAAACGAAGAGGGTAAGGCAACTATCGGCATAAAACCATCTTTACATACACAAGCGCCAGGCATGCTCAGGGCTTCTTTTATCACTAAAGTATATGAAAGCGGCGGCGATTTCAGTACGGATATAGCATCGGCTACCTATGCGCCCTATAACACTTATATAGGGCTAAAATTACCTGATAAAAACAAGTACGGAATGTTGGAAACAGGTAAAATGAACCGTTACGATATTGTATCGCTAGATGAGCTTGGGAAACCGAAAGCTACCCCAAATCTGGAAGTAAAAGTATATAAAGTGGAATGGCGTTGGTGGTGGGATGCGTCTAATGACAACTTATCCAATTATAGCGCTTCTTCCAGCAAAACTCCAGCAGAGCATTTTAAGATCAGCACCGGTGCGGATGGAAAAACAAGTGTTCAATTTAAAGTGGATGAGAACGACTGGGGGCGTTATTTTATCCAGGTAACTGATCTGGATGGAGGTCACACAACGGGTGAGACGGTGTTAATTGATTGGCCTTATTGGTCTGCCAAAACGAAAAACACGGATGCTACTAATGCGCATATGCTTGTTTTTTCTGCTGATAAAACAAGTTATCATGTGGGTGACAAAATGAAAGTTTCTTTTCCCTCAAGCGAAGGTGGTCGCGCATTGGTGTCTATTGAAAATGGTTCGGAGGTGATCGACACCCGTTGGGTGGAAACAACAAAGGGTGAAACACAATTGGAGATTCCGGTAACAGAAGGAATGGCTCCCAATGTATATATTCATGTGTCCTTATTGCAGCCACATGCTTCCACGTTAAACGATGCGCCGATCAGAATGTATGGTATTATTCCAATAGAAGTGCTGGATACCCAGACGGTATTGGAACCTGTATTAGCTATGCCCGATGTATTGCGGCCCGAACAGACGGTGAATATACAGGTGAAAGAGAAAAAAGGACGGAAGATGACTTATACGCTCGCCATAGTAGACGAGGGACTGCTCGATCTGACCCGTTTTAAAACGCCCAATGCCTGGGATAAGTTTTACTCGAAGGAAGCCTTGGGTGTCAGAACCTGGGATGTATACAATGACGTAATTGGTGCTTATGGTGGCAAAATAAACCAAGTATTTAGTATTGGAGGTGATGAGGATGTCGGCGGCGGCGAGGCCAAAAATGCCGATCGCTTTAAACCTGTGGTAATTTATTTAGGGCCCTTTAGTCTTCCAAAGAACGGGAATAATAACCATAAGATAAAAATACCAAACTATATAGGTTCCGTACGTACTATGGTCGTGGCAGGTGATGCGGAGCAAAGTGCTTACGGCAAGGCAGAAAAAGCGACTCCGGTGAGAGCGCCCCTCATGGTTCTGGCGTCACTCCCCAGAAAAGTGTCACCCTCAGAAAAGGTGACCTTGCCGGTCACTATTTTTGCTATGGAAAACCATGTGAAAAATGCTCAGGTACAGGTTAAAACAAGTGGAGGAATAAAAGTTGCAGGTAGCACAAGTCAGTCGGTCAGTTTTACACAGCCTGATGAAAAGATGCTGTATTTTGACCTTGAGATCGGAAATAATACGGGTGTCGGTAAAATAGAGGTCTTGGCCACGGCTGGCAATGAGAAAGCTTCGTATCCTGTTGAGATTGCTATTACTAATCCCAACCCGATAACGAACGACTATAAAGAACTAGTGTTAAAGGCAAATGAAGAACAGACAATAGCTTGGGAAACTTTTGGCGTGAATGGCACTAACCAAGCCTCTTTGGAAGTGTCATCATTTCCCTCAATTAATTTGAACAGTCGGCTGAACTATCTCATACAATATCCGCATGGTTGTTTGGAACAAACGATATCGAGCGTTTTTCCGCAATTGTATTTAGGCGAAATTGTCGATTTGGATAAAAGAAGGCAGCAGACTATTCAGCAACACGTAACAGAAGGTATTAACAAACTGGCGCATTATCAGCTTACCAATGGTGGTTTTGCTTATTGGCCAGGGCAGTCTGCCGCGGATGACTGGTCTACTTCCTATGCCGGACATTTTCTGCTGGAAGCTGCAGCGAAAGGTTATGTTCTTCCTTCCGATTTTAAAAATAAATGGATAGCCTATCAGCAAAGAGCATCCAAACAGTGGCGCATTGAAACGCACCGTGGTAGTGATTTTGCACAGGCTTATCGTCTATATACGCTTGCTGTAGCAGGTGCTCCAGATTTGGCCTCGATGAACAGATTACGTGAAACCGTTGGGATCTCAAATGAAGCTCGACTTCGATTAGCGGCTGCCTATGCTTTGGCAGGCCAAAAGAAGGCAGGTAATGACCTACTTGGCCAGAGTAGTATAGATAATACCAATAGCGCTTATCATGCTTTCTATTACGGCTCTCGGGAACGCAATCGGGCTATGGTTTTAGAGACTTTGATATTGTTAGGACAAAGCGCTAAAGCTTTTCCTTTAGCAACACAAGTTGCAAGAGATCTCTCTTCGGGTAATTGGATGAGTACCCAAACTACGGCGTATAGTCTCTACGCTATGGCAAAGTTTGCAAAAGTAAATGGCGGGGAAGGTATAAATGCATCATATAGCTATAAGGGAACACAGGAACAGCTAAAGAGTGAAAAAGCTTTTGCAGATCGTAAATTGGACGTCAAAGCGGGAGCAAATAGTCTGGTCATCAAAAATAACGACAAAAACTCGTTGTATGTCCGGCTACTTAATAGCGGCGTGCTGCCTGTTGGAGAAGAACAGGTGGTACAACGTAATTTGCAAGCGAACTTGCGATTTCAGGATAGAAAAGGAAATGCTATTGATATAACGGCTCTACCTCAGGGAACAGAATTCGTGGCAGAAGTTACCATTAAAAATCAGCGTTTAGACCGTGTAGAAAATATTGCATTAATGCAAATTTTACCTTCGGGTTGGGAAATCGTAAATACCCGATATACGGATTACGGTGCTTTCGGACAAAATAAGGCAGATTATATTGATATTAGAGATGATCGAACCTCCTTTTATTTTCATTTAAATGGTAGTGAAGCCCGTACATTTAAATTGTTGCTGAATGCTTCTTATCCAGGTAAATATTACTTGCCGGGAATACAATGCGAGGCCATGTACGATCATTCGTACCTCGTGAGAACGAAAGGACAATGGATATCGGTTGTCAAATGAGTACTTAGTATTAGTCTGAATGAAATGAAAGTAGAAGAATATTGTGATTTTCGTGGAACAAATAATAACTAAACTTCGTTTGTTGAGACAATGGGTGCTCCGAAACAAAGTGAAGAGTACGATCATCTTATTGACATGGGTTGTTTACTACTTCAGTTTACCAAGAACCTTATTTAACAGTCCTTATGTAACCGTTTTGGAAAGTGAGGAAGGGGAGCTGCTGGGCGCCAAAATTGCAAATGATGGGCAATGGCGGTTTCCAGCGCAAGACACCGTGCCAGAGAAATTTAAATCATGTATTCGTTTCTATGAAGACCAGTATTTTTACAGGCACCCCGGTTTTAACCCGGTAGCCATGTTTAAAGCCTTTTCGCAGAATTATCGGGCTAAAAGAATAACCCGGGGTGGCAGTACGATTACACAACAGGTTGTCCGCCTATCGAGAAGGCAACCCGCACGTACCTATCTCGAAAAAATAGTTGAGCTTATTTTAGCTACGCGGCTGGAGTGGCGACATAGTAAGGATGAGATTTTGGGATTGTATGCCGCTCACGCGCCCTTTGGCGGAAATGTTGTTGGCTTGGAAATGGCTGCCTGGCGTTACTTTGGTGTTAAGCCCAACCAGCTATCTTGGGCGGAGTGTGCGACTCTCGCAGTTCTACCCAATGCACCCAGTTTGATCTATCCCGGGAAAAATCAGCATGTACTCCTGAAAAAGCGCAACCGCTTGTTGCGTAAATTGTACGACGAACAGGTTATGGATTCGCTTACTTACGCCCTATCATTGCAGGAACATTTACCCCAAAAACCCTATGAACTTCCTCAAATGGCACCTCACCTACTAGAGTGGCTAGCCAAAACCAATCGGGAAGAAAGGCTGCATTCAACCATCCGGTTCAGTCTGCAACAGCGTGTAAATCAGTTGGCAGAACAATACTACCTGTCTTATAAGCAAAATGAGGTCTACAACTTAGCTATTCTAGTGGTAGACGTTAAAACAAGAAATGTACTGACTTATGTTGGCAACGCGCCCACAGATAAGATGCATCAGAAAGATGTAGATGTCGTACGGTCACCTCGAAGTACAGGTAGTATTTTGAAGCCATTGCTTTATGCAGGAATGTTAAATGACGGCAAGATCCTCCCAAATACGCTGGTGCCGGATGTGCCCACGCAGATATCGGGATACAGTCCCGAGAATTTTGACAGGACCTATGATGGAGCTGTACCGGCACATGCCGCGCTCTCCCGATCGTTAAACATCCCATCTGTGCTGATGCTTCAACAATATGGTATAAATAAGTTTTACGAGGAATTGCAGCAGTATGAATTAAAGAACATCAATAAACACCCCAATCATTATGGCTTATCGCTTATTTTGGGAGGGGCCGAGTCGAATTTATGGGATTTGTGTAAAACATATACTAATTTATCATCTACTCTCAATTATTATAACACTGCCAATGCTTATAGAAAAAATGAATTCACTGATCTGAATGTGTTTGCTGAAAAGAAAATGATGTTCGGTGAACAACAGACAACCGAACACATCATTTCTGCAGGTGCCGTTTGGTTAACCTACCATGCAATGGAAGAGGTAAATCGTCCTGCAGGAGATGAAGCATGGCGGTTTTATGATTCGGCTTTAAAAATTTCATGGAAAACCGGAACCAGTTTTGGCAATCGAGATGCTTGGGCTATCGGTACAACAGCTGATTACGTAGTAGGGGTTTGGGTGGGAAATGCAACGGGTGAGGGGAGACCTTCACTTACTGGAGTAGGGAGCGCGGCTCCACTTTTATTTGATGTTTTTCGTTTACTGCCCCGATCAAATGGTTTCGTGTTGCCGTCAAATGACCTGATTACGGAAGACGTTTGCCTGTTGAGTGGCTACCTTGCGCAAGAGAACTGTGAGTCAACAAGGGCATTTATCCCACGAAACGGTGTTCGCTCAAAAAATTGCCCCTACCATCAATTAGTCCATCTTAATAATACCGAGGAATTTCGCGTAAATAGTAGTTGTGAAACAATGGATCAAATCGTATCCAAAAAATGGTTTGTATTGCCTCCCGTTATGGAGTGGTATTATAAAAGTAAACATGCAGACTATAAGGTGCTGCCGCCACTGCGGGAAGATTGTTCGAATACACAGCGCATAAATATGGACTTCATTTACCCTAAAGATTATGCCAGCAAAATTTACTTGGCAAGAGATTTTTCCGGAGAGGTTCAACCTGTTGTATTAAAGGTTGCACACACCTCACCCCAAGCAAAGTTGTTTTGGTATGCCAATGATCATTTTTTGGGTACAACGCAAACGTTTCATGAGATGCCCCTGAATATCGAGTCGGATACTTACTTCATTACTGTCACAGATGAACAGGGAAATGAGATCAACAGAAAAATGGAGATAATTAAAGATGATAATTGACCTTATTTGGCATTCTTCGAGTTGATAAAAGAAACGTCTTTATAGTAATCGATAATCAGTAGCTAACTTAATAACAGAAATAATATTGTTCACTTCAAATTTCTCCATAAGTTTTTTTCGGTGGCTCTCCACGGTATGCGGACTTATAAATAGCTGGTCAGCCACCTGTTGAGTCGTTAATCCTTTTCCGATGAGGTGAAGTACTTCTTTTTCCCGCCTAGTGATTAACGGTATAGTAATATGAGCTTCTTCGGCATTTTCCATGGCAATTTTTGTTGCTGTACATAAATATTGCTGGTTACTTGCAACTACCCGAATGGCTTCTAATATTTCGTTTCCAGGTGCGTTTTTTATAACGTAGCCAACGGCCCCTTGTTGTAACATGCTCCTAATGACCGCATGCTCATTATGTAAGCTTAAGGCAATTATTTTTATTTGAGGAAATTGTTTGCTAATCTCAGCACATAAACTGATACCATTGACGTCTGGGAGATTAATATCTAACAGTACGACTTCTGCGTGAAGATGTGGCAATGCTTCTAATGCCTCATAACCTTTTTTGTATGACCCAATCAGTGCTATTTCAGGAGAACTTGAAAATAGGTTTTTTAAACCGTCTATAACGATGGGATGATCATCAATGATTACTGTTTTTATCATAATATGAGCGTTATAAAATTGTACATTCAACGGTAAAAGTAGAGCCATTTCCGGGTTCCGTATATATATCGAGCTCACCGTTGATATATTCTATTCTTGACAAGATGTTGGTTAAACCAGCTCCTTTCCGATTTTTTAATAATAATTCTCTGTTAAAACCAATCCCGTTATCTTCAACTGTTAACGTGGTTTTATTATCACTTTTTAGCAGTTGTACAAAGATGGTAGTTGCGTTAGCATGTTTAAAAGCATTGGTCACTAACTCTTGCATAATACGATATAAGATGAGCTCCTTCTCGGGCGATAATTCATTTTGATAATGAAAAATCTGACAGGTTAATTGCACGCGTTTATTGCTGTTACGCATCCGCATGCAATAGGATGTAATCGTTTCTCCCAAACCGTATTTTATCAATGTTTCTGGCATTAAATTATGTGAGATAAGGCGTAGTTCATCTACTGCATAATCCATTTTTCTTAAAATACTGATGTTTTCCGACTTAGACTCATCCTTAGTTCCTGTAAGTTCGAGCTTGAGTACTGAAAGTAAACCCCCGAGACCGTCATGCAAATCTTTGGCAATTCTGGTTCGTTCCGATTCCTGACCGTTTAGCATGGCCGAAAGCAAAGAAATTTTGTTCTGTTGGTTTACTTTTTCCATTTCTAGTTGATGTAATTGCTTATGCTGTATGAGTTGTTTTCTATTATTTCGGTTAAATTGAAAATATAGAATAACTAATGTGAGTAAGAGTAACGAAATGGCCGTTAGTAAACCGGTGTATAATCTGTTTTTTTGTAAAGCAAAAGATTTTATATCATTCTCATGCTGGAGCTGTAATATTTTCTTTTCGTTACTCGCGGTTTCGAACTTTTTTTCTATTTCCAGGAGATTGTTTTTCTTCTCCTCCTGTTCAATACTGTCAACTACATCAGCATAGGTTCGCATGGCTACATACGCCTGCTTATAATAGCCTAATTTTTCGTTGATTTCTGCAATGTCAAGCAAAGCACCTGATTTATTAAATTTGGCCTGACCTGTTTTTTTAAATTCATAATCTGACTGTGCGTATTTTAGCGCTTGTTTGTAATTACCTTTGGCTTTACTTACTTTAACGAGCGTGCCTAATATATTGCCTTGGGCCAGCAAATCTTTCTCTCTTTTAGCAATCTGTAAACCTTTGTTGAGTAGTGTGTAGGCATATCCGTACCGCTTTTTACTGTACTCATATAAACCATAATAATTATAGTACCAGCCCCAGATTTCCGGCCGATCTTTGGCTTGAGAAAGGTGTTTTTTTGCTTCTTCAAGATAAGGCAACATCTTGTCTGTCTTTTCCGTGCGGTGCAGACAAGCTGCTATGTTAATGTATGAGTAAGCAAAACGGGCAAATTGCCGGTGTTCTAATAACTTTACCTCTACGCTTTTTTCGAAGTATTTGATGGCGTTCTCATACTGATTAATATTCATAAACCACACACCAATATTATTGTAAATATTACCTAAAGTAACTTGATCGTCTACTTCTTCGGCTATAGGGATAAGTGTATAGGCCTGGTCAAGGGCAATATTGGGATCTGTTTTTGACTGTAAGACCAGATGATTGAGTTTTGTAAGTAATAGGAGTCGTTGAAATTCTTGCTGTTCAGGATACTTTTCCAACATTTTTTCTGCCTTTACATAGTAGGCAATTGCTGAATCTGTCTGATAATAAACATGATTAAAGCGGGCCAAAGCGGAATAAGCGTTCGCAATATAGTAGTCATTTTTCGCAACGATAGCGAGCGATAGTGCTTCTCTTAGATATTTTAAACCTCCGATACTATCTGATATACTGATTTGATTGCCAATACTAACCAGTAAACGCGAACGTAGGGTGTCGGTACGGGCGTTTTTGAGTTCGATCCGTAAGCTGTCCATCAACTCGCTTGGTTGATGCGGTTGACAATAGCTAGTCATAAAAACAAGCATCAGCGCCCAACAGGTGGAAATTTTAAACATTCAGTACCAAATTTTTACGCAATTTAGTAAGATTTGAAATTAGAACTGCTACGATTAATAAAACCCCTGATTTCAGGGACAATGTGCGCAGCATGGCAAAATACCTGAAAACAACTATTTTTTATACTAACTTTTAGCACTAATTTTGTCCCCGATAATAAAGAATTAGGTTAGACACACATGAAAAACCGGGCAGGTATTTATTAAGAAAATACTTGCCTTCTTTATACTTAGACCTTTGGAGAAACGTATCGGGCAGCTATTTATTCGTTTGGTTGAAAGATGTTAAATAAATCTTTTGAAGTGTTAGATATGTCATACCGTAGTACCTTATTAAAGTCAACATATCGTGCCAATAAATTCGCAAATTTATCATTGGCACTTGTAATTTTGTCTTTTTTTTGTTTTATATTATTTGCATTGGATGATATAGGCAATCTCTTATATGAATTATTAGGTGTTATTGGTGTTTTGTGTACTGTTGTTGCCTTTGTAACGGCTTTCTTTTCTATCCTCATTAGAAGCAATACCCGTGGATGGATTTCCTTAACATTATCTATCATGCTTATTATCATATTGATCGTACTGATAGTACAGTTAAGGAATATATGTGTCATCTGTTAAACTAGTTCGCCTGGGAGAGCATTTTCCTTAAAATAGTAGCTCTACTAGACCATCTGTAGGATAGCCTGTACAGGTCAGTACGTAGCCATCGCGGATTGATTTTTCGCCAAGTACTTCGTTATGTCGCATCCAAACCTCACCTTTTGAGCAAATTGCTGCGCATGTGCCGCACTGGCCATTTTCACAACTATAGGGAATCGGTATATGCGCTTTCTTGGCCGCCTCTAGAATAGATGTTGGGTACTGTACATTTATAGTGAATCGATTGCCATCGATGTGTACAATGACGTCATGAGCACTTTTATCTGGAGGTTCGGGTAACTTATACAACGGTTTTTCAATAACAAATATCTCGCGTTTTATGTTATTATCTGCTATTCCATCTGCCCTTAGTTTTATGCTCAGCATGCGCATATAGGCGTTAGGACCGCATAAATAAAATAACGTGCCCGGTAATTCATAAAGTGCATATTTCTCAACAAGTCGGTCAATCACATCTTGCGTTAACCTACTTTCTAATATAGAGGAAGATTCGCTGAACAAAAATTCTAAATTGAAGCGCTCTTTGAAAATTTCTTTCAATTGAAGCAGATCATCCATAAATATAGTAGTAGATGGGTTTTTATTACTGTAAATTAAAGTAACTGAGGTGTTATGATGACCATATAATAATGTTTTAATGATAGAAAAGATCGGTGTTATACCGCTACCGGCAGCAAAACAGCAGAAATGCGATGGTATGGAGACGGTAGGGATAGTGAAAAGGCCGCTGGCACCTATGCTGGTTAAAACGTCACCAACTTGAGCATGGTCGACTAGCTTTCGCGAAAATTCACCATTGGGGATTTTCTTTAAGGTGATCGTAAGTGGGTCATAGGCAGGAGAGGAGCTGATAGAATAACTTCTTCTAACTTCCTTATGTATAGCATCGTTAAACAATAGGGTGAGAAATTGCCCTGATTGATATTCAAGTGGTTGTTTTTCCAGATTTTTTAAAACAAAAGACCTTGTTGCTACTGCCTCATCAACAATGGCTTCAATGCGTAGTCTGAAGAGATCGGAACGGCTATTCACATGCATATAGACCCCGAAAATAATAGATTTATTAATTTTAAGCAAGTTAACAGATTGCTATTTATACTGTTTACCTATTTATGCGCTTTTGCATAGCTTCAATTACGGGTGTATAAAAATCTACATCGTATAGTTCACAAGCATGGGCAAGTCCGCCTGGACTGAAAACGTTCACTTCCATCAGTTTATCTCCAACAATGTCGAGACCGGTAAGAAACATGCCGTCTTCTTTGAGCTTAGGTCCTACCAATTCAATGATCTCTCTGATTCGTTTGGTGATTCTTGCTTTTCCTACTTGGCCACCTTGGTGAATATTACTTCTGATATCTCCCGCTTTTTGATGACGATGTATGGCGGCCATCCGACCTTTAACTATAATGGGATCGCCATCCAATAAAAACAAACGAATATCTCCATTTTTGGCCGCAGGAAGGTATTCCTGAGCAACTACAAATCCGTCTCTACATATAGCGTCAACAATCTGATTCATATTTTTGGCTTCCTGTTTGTTAATAAGAAATACATTTCGTCCTCCCGATCCCTGTAAGGGTTTTAAAATGATCTTGTTATTGTTGGCATTATAGAAAGCTTCTATGTCGGAAATATTCCTTGTTATAATAGTTTTAGGCCTTACCTGCTTAGGAAAGTATTGAAAGTACATTTTGTTCGAAGCTTGCGATAGGCATGTAGGATCATTAATCACCGTTAGACCTTGACTTTGGGCAAGCTGCCCAAAAACTATTCCTGCGTTTTGGGCCCAAGGTCTTTTATCTATATCAGCTGATGGATCGTTTCGTAGTACCAGTATGTCAAGGTCAGTAGTACTGATCTTTAGCTTATCGGTTTCTTTAACTGCCTGTAAAAAGGTGTCTACTGATCTGAATTGTTTGTCGGGTATTTTTCTTGCAAAACCGCCCATCTGCTCATTTTTTAGGTAAGCTAGATCGCCAACCCCCATATAGTATACCTCATGCCCCATTTTATGTGCCTGTAAGGCTAAGCCGGTAGTGGTATAATCTGAGGTTTCCTTCCGCACTTGGTTCACAACAAAAGCTATTTTCATAGAGTGGTATGTTACAATAAATTAAATACTAAAATCCTATAGACATCAAATCTCACAGTTAACAGTTGAACTTGCCGATTAGTTTAAGATGCTGAAGATATTTCCTCCTTTTTTTATTTTATTGATTTTTCTTATGTAAGGTGGACTGAGATACCTTGGCTTGATCGGTATTTTTGATAGCAAACCTCTAAAAGTTAGCTCGTTGATAACAGGAATATAATCTTGTCTGATTTTGCCTATTAACAGGGGAGCAAGATCTTTACCTTGTTTTATATATTCGAGTAAATGGAGTAAACCCTTTAAGTATACTGCATCTTTTGTTAGTCCGCCACCCCGATAAACACGCATGGTAATATGGAAGGCAATTTCCGGCTTGAACTCGTACTTATCGGTAAGCATAAAAAAGGTATCAACAAATGAATTGCCAGCAGTCATATGATACACGGCAACAACCCTAGCTGCTAAAATGCGCATGCGATCGTTCGTTAATCCACCACTTAGGTATTCTGAAAAAACTGCTAGACCTTCTTGTAACTGCTCATAACCCGGTACACCAATGTAGAATAACTTTAAGGGTTGGGCTTTTCCATTATAGTAAGTTACTACATGGGTTCCAATTTCATGTTGAATGAGTGCCGTGGCCCGCTGTCGGGAAATTTTATAATTTTTATTTACATTTAAAGTTCCTCTCGAAACCATTACTCCTTCCACGTCATCGCGTACCCGAACAGCTGTCAATATATTTTTATCCTGCTGCTTTAGCCAAATAAGTTCTTCCTCTGCCATTTGAGCAAATTCCTGGGCATTGAGTAATTCTTCTTTCTCATCCTCCAAAGCAGGCTCTGCAGCTACTAAAATAGCTCTGGCTACTTCTAGAAGATGCTCGTCAATATTACCAAAGAGCTGCAGACTGCTATGCATAAAATCTGGTTTCTCCCGTTCAAGCATCATATTGAGCATACGGTCGATCTCCTTTCTCTTATCCCTAAAAAGAAAGGCAATTGTAGGGTCAGAAATATCCTCAATGGGCAGGTTATATATTTTGCGTTTTATCAGCTCCGGTTCGATGGGCATGGGCCGATAGTGAAATACCGGCGTTTCCATGAAGTTGCTTTTGGAAAAACTTTTCCAGGCTTCAGCAACGTTAATGGGAGTAACTAATAAGAGAAAGTCAAATAAATTAGTGTACTCCGCGAGGTCTCTGTCGATGTCCCATACTTTACTGTCTAACACAGTGGTGCCCAACATTTCAAAATGAGTGGCGTTGTATGAAGTGTTGGTCCGTACAAATTCGAAAAGACTTTTTCGGAGCGCTTTGCCAAAAGATGCTCGTAGCTCCCTTAGAAATAAAGGATAGGGTTTCCCGGTTTTCTCATCATTGTATACAGGAGCGATCTCAATTCCTACTAATGCAATTTCTGATTGATTTGCTTCTTTTTTGTCGATCAGCGGAGGATAATAAGGGGGGGCAACAGCTGTTTTTTGTTTATCTAGAGCGGCGTTGACCGCGATATTACCTAAGCGTAAATTATTAAGCTCATCCGTTAGCTTGTTTGCCATGCTTAACGCACTTTTTTGATTAATATGAATATTGAAAGCGTGTGTGTTAATCTCTTTGGAAAGCCAAACTTCTACCAAAATGAAACCACCAAAAAGATCGGCCAAAGTTTCCGAAACTACTTTAATAACCGAACCTACTTCGCATTTCTCATTATCTAGAGCCATTAAATAAGCCGATTCCGTTCTTCCTAGGCTATAGGTGAAATTGTCTTTGCCGTTGGGAGGCACCCGATAGACGATAAGGAATGGCACAGGTCTATCTATTTTTAATATTCCCTTACAGGGCAACGACATACGAATAGGGTCTCCTTTTTTTAACTTATCGGAAATTTGATTAATTAACTTTTCTTTTTGGCTCATTATAACGTATAGATTTTTTTAACCTGTTTTTTTATCGACTTTAAATTATGATGCGCTATGAAGCTGATATTGCTTTTTTTAATTCTTTTTTCAATAAAGGTAAGCTGCTTTGAATAGCCTCCTGTATATCATTAATGTGATCGATATCTACCCGGCCCGTCCACTCATCCATAAAAGTTTTTTTGAATTCAATCGAAAGTACGCATCCGTATGCACCGTAGTGCTCGGCTACCCAATTAGCAAAAGCACCTCCTTTAAATTTGATATTTTCCCGAACATCAGGCTCGTGATCTTTTATCGTTGTTTGCGAAAGAAAATCAATAAAGGCCTGTATTAATGGATGCCATTTGGATGAATTGTATTGTGTACCTACATTTATCTCAGGGTTTTCTATAGCAGGAGCTTCGGTGTGTGGCGTTGCACGTTTATGGTTGTAGCTGTGCATATCCAATATCACAAAGCCCCCATGGTTAGCGATAACTTCTTCTATTAATTGTTTCATCTGCTTATAAAATAGATCATAGTACGCTAACAATCGCTTTTCGTGTTTTAATGGTATGGGTGTTTTCCAAACAGCTAAACCCCAGGCATCTTCCGGTGTTTTGTAGATACTTTTTTCGCGCGGCCTGTTCAGATCAATAATAAACCTTGAATTACCAATGACAACGGTATTAACTGGAAGGTGCGCCACGTACGCCGTATAAGGGTCTTCTTCCCGCATACGCTCATGTTCTTTCAGCTTGATATTATCCAGTAGCTGCTGTGGAATATAATGGCCATCATGAATAGCTGCTGCAATGATCGGGCTGTTATGTTTAGTCAGCGAAATGCGTGATTCCATACGGTTTAATTAGTACTTGTTAAAACTGATTGATATTATGTTCCAGTTATGATAACAGGAAGCGACGACCGATTGTTTTTTTACCAAGGGGAGGTGATGTTGATTAATTTTTATCTTTACCAAATAAAAAATTTCACAATGGATTATAGAATTTTTGCTCAAAGCGTTTTTTCTGGAGAACTTGTCTTAGAGAATCAACTCATTACCTGTGCTAATGGAATTGTGCAGCGGATAGAGCCAGGAGAGGCAGGATCGGCAAATGTGGCTGTTGAAAATATTGCACCTGGATTTTTCGATATTCAGGTAAATGGGGGCGCTTCTTTTCACTTTACGGCCAAACCTGACGAGGAAAGTATAGCTGATATAGATAAAGCATGTTTACATGATGGTACAGCATACGTACTTCCTACGTTGATTACTTCATCTTTTGAAAATATTTTTAGGGGAATAGATGCCGTAAGAAATTACAAGAAGAAAAACAAGTATACAGGTGTTTTAGGAATGCATTTGGAAGGTCCTTTTATTAATCCCGAAAAACGCGGAGCACATCTTAAAAAATATATACAGCAGCCTAATAGAAAACAGGTGGAAGAGTTATTAAAATATAGTGATGGTATAATTGTTCAGATAACTGTGGCTCCAGAGATGCTCGACCGAGAAACGCTTGAGCTCCTCCTTCATTCGGGGGTTTCCGTGTCTTTAGGGCATTCTAACGCTTCGTATGCAGAAGCTGCCTCGGCTTTCAATCTGGGAATCAACCAGGTTACTCATCTGTTCAATGCAATGTCTCCGTTTTTGCATCGCGCGCCTGGTGTTGTAGGAGCTGTTTTTGACAATGCGGAAGTTTTCGCCCCTATTGTACTAGACGGCAAACATATAGACTATGCAACGGCAAGAATAGCTCATAAAATCAAAAAGGATAAATTGTTCCTTATTTCAGATGCACTTTTCTTGGGAAGAGAAAAACAATCGTTTCAGTGGGAAGAGTTCGATGCCCAGTTGCTGAATGACGAATATTTAAACAGCGATGGTAATTTAGCAGGCGCTAGTATTTCTTTGGCTGAGGCGGTTAGAAATGCTATAGAACAATTGGATATTTCTGTACAGGAGGCTGTAGAGATGGCAACTGTACGGCCTGCTGAGGTGATGGGTATGGCCAATAAAATTGGAAAAATTAAAGCGGGATATCCTGCAAGATTTACAGTGTTTGACAAAAGGAATAGGAACTTCCGTGTCTTGACAGCGCAATAACTCTCTAAAAAAGAGGCAGTTTAAAAAAATATAACAGAAATGAAAATTATTTGTAATTATTCTAAATAAGTACCTATCTTTGGCAAAGAAAAAGGGTCGTACAGTTCGCACCTGTACGACCCAGTCCTAACTTTTTGTCAGGTACTTTTAAAATTTAGTCAACATTAAAAGCAATGCAAATTAATAAAATTTTGCTAATTGGATACCTTTGTATCCCATTTTTTTCAACCTACGCCCAAGAATCGAAAACATCGTCAATTACAGGGACAGTAAAAAACATCCAGGGGCAGGCCATCGAAGGCGCGTCTCTATACCTACCAATAGCGGGAACGCAGAGTGATCACCAAGGAGTCTATAAAATCAACCAGTTAAAAAGCGGGAATTATAAAATTACAGTATCTGCTTTGGGCTTTGAAAAGCAGGAACGAGCTATCGAAGTAAAGGAAGGGACAGAAAGCGTTGTGGATTTTATTCTGATAGAAAATGTGCGGCAAATGGAAGAGGTTTCCGTCATCGGCCGAACAGAAAATCAGGAGGTTAATCGGCAAGCTTATAATGTGACATCCGTAGATGCAGCAAAACTTCATAATACTACGCTTGATCTTTCGCATGCGTTGGATCGTGTATCAGGCGTTCGAGTGCGTGAAACTGGTGGCGTAGGTTCGAACTTTAATTTTTCGCTCAATGGATTTACCGGTAACCAGGTAAAGTTTTTTATTGATGGCATACCGATGGATAATTTTGGATCCTCGTTTCAGATTAATAATATACCCATCAATTTAGCAGAAAGAGTAGAGGTCTATAAAGGAGTTGTGCCCATTTGGTTAGGAGCGGATGCGTTGGGCGGTGCAGTAAACATTGTGACAGGTAATAGTAAGCGAAACTACCTAGACGCCTCTTATTCCTACGGTTCTTTTAATACGCACCGGTCGGCAGTTAATGCCGTATATACTTCCCAAAAAGGATTAACATTTCAGCTCAGTGCATATCAAAATTATTCGGATAATAATTATTGGGTTAATGTAGATGTTGCGGATGTAAATACTGGAGCCTATTTTCCCAATCAACGAGTACGACGATTTCATGATACTTATCGAAATGAAATGATTATGGCAAATGTTGGGCTTGTAGATAAGAAGTATGCAGATCAATTGCTTCTAGGAATTAGCCTCGGACAAAACTATAATGAAATCCAAACTGGGGCCCGTATGGTTTCCGTATTCGGCGATTGGCATAGAAGAGGCAATATGGTGATGCCTACCCTTAAGTATCAAAAGAAAGATCTTTTTCTTAAAGGATTGGACGTTACATTGAACGGTAATTTTAACTTGGGTTCTGAACAAAATATAGACACTGCATTTAGAAGATATAATTGGTTTGGTGAGTATAAGCAATACGATGGATCGGGTAGTGAACGTAACCGAACAATGAATAAATTCAGCAATAACAATGGCATTGGAACAGCTACCATAAGCTATGTGATTAATGAAAATCACTCTTTTGTTATCAATAATACGTTTACCACGTTTAATCGCAAGCAATCAGATGAGTTGTATCCCGATGAAGAACGTTATCGGTTACCCCAAAGGAATATTAAGAATACTACCGGTTTAGGGCACAAATTCGATTACAAGGAAAGATGGTCAACCAGTATTTTTGGTAAACACTATTTGCAGAAAACAACCTATGCATCTGCTTATAATCCGTCAGGTAATTGGGGAGATGTAGCTTACCTCGAGCAAAGAAACGCCTATACTAGATTTGGTTACGGTTTGGCTACTACCTACTTTTTACTGCCCACCTTACAGTTGAAAGCTTCTTACGAAAAGAGTAACCGTTTGCCTGAAAATGAAGAGCTGTTTGGAGACATGATTAACCAAGAAAGCAATTTTGATTTAAGACCTGAGCGTAGTGATAATGTTAATTTCGGTATAAGTTATCAAACACATATTGATAAAACCCACCAATTCTCTTTAAGTAGCAATTTAATTTACCGGAACGCAAAAGACTTTATACGCGCCAGACTGAACAATAACCAAACGATGCTGGTGATGGAAAATATTGGCGGTGTGAGAAATACGGGGGTTGACGGTGAAGTCCGGTACTCCTATAAAAGATTGTTTACAGCTGGCGTAAACATGACTTATCAGCATGTTATCAATATGACCGAGTATGTACCCGAATCAAACAGTGTGAGTTTGCTTTATAGGGATAGGATGCCCAACCTGCCGTTCCTGTTTGGGAATGCTGACGCAACAGTCTTTATCAGAAATTTTGCCAGGCAGGGTAATACTTTAAGTATTGGCTATAACCTCTTATATGTACATGCTTATTATTTATACTGGCCGAGTCAGGGGTCCCGTGAGGGAAAATATGATATTCCGAAACAGTTGGCACACGATGCCAATATGGTATATGCATTAGCCAACGGTAAATATAATATAGCACTCGAATGTAAGAATATATTAGATGCCGAGTTGTTCGATAATTTTAGTTTACAGAAGCCCAGCAGAGGGTTTTATTTTAAGCTACGCTATTTCGTTGGAAGGTAAAACACCTGATTATTTGATTAAAATAAAAAAACAGACAAAGCTTCGGCTGCCGAGTATTAATTTTTTGGCATCTGCGCTCCTTATTACATTAAAAAATAAAATATGAAAAAGCAAATTTTACCAGTAACCTGGGCTTTAGGCCTTGCAGTAGTACTAAGTGCCTGTAGCAAGAGCGACAGTAGAACTGACGACGATGGATCTAATCCAGATCAAGGAAGACCAAAGTATGTGATTGCTGCAAATCCGATCGGTGCCGCTCAGGGAACAGCAGATTATTTATTCGCCGTCGATCAGCTAAATTCCGGATCAATTTCTACCCAAGGTGATGGGATAGAACAAGATGGTAGTTATAGATACTACGTGAGTACCCAAAATAAGTTTTTTAGTTTATTGTATGGCCAAGGTAATCCCGGGGCAGTTACCACATACGCATTGAATGCGGAAGGTAGGCTAACAAAATCATCGAATTTTCAAACAGAAACCGTTCAGGTGTTTGCGCCGGTGAATACTGATCTGTTGTTGATAAAAGTGCCTCGAAGTGGTGACCCAAATGCGTTGATGTACCGCATAGATGCGCAACAGTCTCTCATTAGTGGAGAACAGAATTTTGATATCGAAAAGCTGGCAGGTAACGGTGAACGTGCGCATTTCACTTGGGCTACGCAAGTGGGTGATAAAGTGTTTGCACCTTATATGAGTATTAAGGGGTGTTGTAACGATACTTTTGGTACCGCATATCCTGATAGTTCATGGGTGGCCGTATTCAGTTATCCTGAATTAAACTTAGAAGGCGTGATAAGAGATAACCGCACAAGTTATATTGGTGCATATTTCACTAACGGACTTTTCGCCGATGAAAATGGTGATGCCTACGCTTTTTCGCCTGCTTCGGCTACAACTGGCGGAGAAAATACTTCTACAAATCCATCGGCCTTCGTTCGTATAAAGCATGGAGCAAATGAGTTTGATCAATCTTATTTCTTTAATGTGCAGGAGGTTTCAGGTGGGTATCACATAAATTCAGCAATTTACTTTGGCGGTGGTAAATTTCTGTTGCAAATGTACGGACAACCAAATGCTTTTACAGGTAGCGCTAAATTTGCAATTGCAGATGTATACAGTCAAGATTTTAGATGGGTGACGGGATTGCCAGATCCGGAAGCGAGTGGCGACAATGTAATTACGAGTACTACTACTAACCGGTATTCTTTTGTATCAGATGATGGAACAAAAACTTATGTTGGTATCACCACACAGGATGGTAATAGTCACGTTTATGAATTTGACGTAAATAGCGCAACGGCTACACAAGGATTGAAGGTGGAAGGCGGAATAATTACTGCTGTACAAAAGTTGTCGTATTGATTTACTTTAGGAGGTTGGTGGTCATATTTTGTAGCCCCACCTCCCTTTTACAGAACCGTTAACTTTCACATTCCACATGTCATCAACTAATCCAGTTGATTTTTTGAATTAAAAAATGGCTAACCCAAAAGTTATAATGAAAAAAGCACATTCCCGATCGTACTTCTACCGCATTTCTGCTTGGTTGCACCTGTGGCTTGGGTTAATCACAGGCATTGTTATGGTGATTGTCTGTGTAACAGCTTGTATCTGGGTTTTCCAAGATGAAATCACGGCCTACGGACTTGAACCGGAAACAAGAATCAGTTACCGGGAAAAACCCGTGCTTACACCTTCTGAGCTCGTACAGATTGCCGGTAAAAAGTTTCCGGATAAAAAGGTTTCTTATGCAAGTTATCAACAAGGACGTGCTATATACCTTGGTTTGGGCAATGGTAGAAGAGGAAATACTGTTCTCAGGATTCATCCTTATTCTGGTGATGTCATTGGTATAAAAGAGCATCAGGAAGGCGAGGTAGATTTCTTTCGGTTTATTTTAAATGGCCACCGCTTTTTATGGTTGCCCTGGGAGATAGGTAGACCAATAGTGAATTATAGTACTTTGATCTTTGTGATAACACTGATTACAGGTATGGTGCTCTGGTGGCCAAAGAAATGGACGAAAAGCACTCGCGAAAAAAGTTTTTTTATCAAATGGAAGGGAACATTTAAACGAGTAAATTACGACCTGCATAATGTGCTTGGTTTTTATTCTCTGTTGATTGTTTTTGCCATCGCTTGTACAGGTATGGTATATGGTATACAATGGTTTAGTAAAGGGTTATACTGGACTACTTCGGGGGGCAAGTCGATACCAGATTTTGCACGCCATGAGTCAGACTCCCTACAAATGGGGAAACATTATACACCTCAGCAAGCAATGGACGTGGCATGGCACAAAGTGCTATCAAAACACACTGATGCAGAAGGGTTTTATTATAGCTTTCCCGATACTTCAAGACCTAAAACACTCATTAATATAACGTTGTATCCAAGTGCAGGCAAATACTACAACCATATTGGTTATTCCTTTGATCAACACACGTTGAAGGAAATGCCGAAACACGAGGTATATGGTGCTGACTTTGATTCGGCTTCTTTTGGTGTAAAATTACGTAAAATGAATTATGATATCCATGTGGGTTCTATTTTGGGGTTGCCAGGAAAAATTATCGCTTTCTTTGCTTCGTTAATTGGTGCCAGCCTACCTATCACCGGATTTATTATATGGTGGGGTAAGAGAAAGAAGGGTAAGAAAAAGAGCGCATTGCCAAAGAATAAGAAGCAAAAAGCCTTATCGAGTATGGAGCTGCGAGATTTGTTGAATCAGGAGCGAAACTTGAAAAAACCTGTTCCACATTCGTATAAGCCAACCGCTGTTCTACCAATAAATAAACTCGAATAAGCTGCTCACGGCTTTTGAGAGAAATGTAGGCCTGTAATAATGAAGTTATCAAAAAGTTTTATTGGCTTTGCGTATTTTATGTTGGAAAAATATGATTTTCATTACTTTTGAATTTTTAAAGAATGATATATTGTTGTATAAAGTATTGAAAAATAACGTGTTATAGTTTGTTTCTGATCTAATATATCAGGGGATTATAGGTTAATCAATCGTTATTTTACATCCATATGCGTATATTTGTCTGAATATATGGAAAATACCATGCAACCAATATCTGAAGGGTCGAGAAAAGAAGTGATGAGCTATCTTGAGCCGTTTATGCTCAATGAAATGAGCGAATATTTAAAACCCGTTGAAGAAATGTGGCAGCCTGCAGATTTCTTGCCTGATGCCTCTCGTGATACGTTTTTTCAAGAAGTAAAGGATTTACAAGATAGCGCTAAAGAACTGCCATACGATTTGGTGGCCGTTTTAATTGGAGACACCGTAACAGAAGAAGCCCTACCCACTTATGAATCATGGTTAACTATGGTGGAAGATGTAGAAAAGCATGAGCAAGGGGGTTGGATGAAATGGGTAAGGGCTTGGACTGCTGAAGAAAATCGTCATGGTGATCTACTTAATAAGTATATTTATTTATCAGGTAGGGTAGATATGAAGCAGTTTGAGATCTCTGTACAATATCTGTTACAAGATGGTTTTGAAATTGGAACAGGAAGAGATCCATACCGCAATTTTATTTATACATCTTTTCAGGAGCTGGCTACAAATGTATCGCACAGGAGAGTTGCAGGATTAGCGAAGCAAGCTGGAGATAAGTTGCTGGCAAAAATGTGTGGGGTGATTGCTTCAGATGAGGCGCGCCATGCAAAAGCATATATGTCTTTTATTTCGAAAGCGGCCGAGGTTGATGCGAGTGAAATATTGGTGGCTTTTGAGGATATGATGAAGAAAAAAATTGTGATGCCCGCACACTTCCTTCGTGAGGCAGGAGAACCTCAGGGAGAATTATTTTCTCATTTTTCTGATGCAGCTCAACGTTTAGGCGTTTATACCGCAATAGATTATGTAGATATTCTGAAAGATCTACTGGCCGAATGGAAGATAGATACCCTGTCTAACCTGAATGAAACCGGGGAAAAAGCACGCGACTATTTGATGCGCTTACCTGATCGGTTACTCCGCATCGCCGAACGCATGAAAAATCCAGCAAAGCACTATAATTTCAAATGGATCCATGGCGATCGATAGGTAATAGATAAAAAAATAATAATAGCCGTTGAAGGGTTAACTCTTCAGCGGCTTTTGTATTAAAAGTAATTGAGTCAATCGATTGCGTTGGCAGTGAACTTTGTTTACGTATATTAAATATTTAGTTTAGCTGCATAAACCAAATAACAGCTAACATGCAAATCAAAAAATTACTTGCTTTATGCTATCTGATGCTTGTATGCTTTTCGCTAAGAGCAGAAGTAAAAAAAGTTAAACACGTGGTACTCATAGGCTGCGATGGTTTCGGTGCTTATGCTTTGCCAGAAGCTGATATGCCCAATCTGAAGAAACTGATGACAACAGGTGCTTGGTCTTTGGAGGCGCGAGCAGTGTTACGATATAGGGCTGGAAATTCCGCAGCCTTGGCGAGGAAAAGCGGTGGAAGAAGCTTTCGATCAGCAACCTTAATCCAAAACAGGTAGGAATGAGTTTTACTGTTATCTTCACACCGAGTTTTAATAGTCTAATGGGCTCGGATAAAGGAATTGATAATTCAAAATGCGAATTAATTTTTCTGAAGAGATAACTTTTTGTTTTTCAGTAGCGGCAAGGAAAGACGAGGGCAATGGAAAATGATATTTATGTGCCATTCTCAAGATGATATCCTTTTTTATGGGATGATGTGGAGAGACAACATTTAATATTTCATTTGTTATGCCTGATCGGTAAATAGATAAAATGACGTTGATGATATCATCGGCATGTATATAGTTAGCATATTGATAACCTACAGAACAGGTTTTTTCGCTAAAGTGTTTTCCCGGCACCCTATCATAACCAAAAATTCCTCCAAGTCTCAAAATAGTTAAACGCATCAAAGAGGATGATAAGATTTTTTCTGCTCCGTATAACTTTTTATCCAACATTTCATCCGGTATATTATCTTCAGCGATTGTTGTTTCAGCCTGCGGATAAATTCCAGTTGAGCTTAAATAGATTGCGTGATGATACTTGATTTTCTGTAAAAAATTGGCCAGTCGTTTAAATTTTTCCATGCAGGCGGTATGTTCTTCTTTTTTTTTAGCGGGCACACTTATAAGTACCAAATCAAAAGAATTAGTTGCTAACTCTTTGCCGGGGAAAATTGGCTCGTTGAAATTTATTACAGCCGAATGGATGCCAATTTTATTGAGCTGAATAGCTTTATCAGACGACGTAGTTGACGCGAATATTTTATGTGGACTCTCCGCCAAGAGTTTTTCTGCAAAGATATTTCCAATCCACCCACAGCCAAGTATGAGTACGTGCATAGTTTTAATTTATATTAACCATTTGTTGAGGCTACAACAGGCCGTTGTTTTGTCGCTATATCTCTTTTCTTTTGTACCCACTTGGAGGATGGTTTCTTTTTCATTTTATTAATCCATATGAGCGTTCCGGTAACGGGTAAAGTGGTAGCTATCAAGCAAGCGATGAAATAAAGTAATTTCGTGAAAGACCCGTATACATTTCCCACATGTATGGCTTTTATAGAACTAGAAATGCGTTCATTTAACGGTTTATCAGTAAAGACGCTCACTTCTTCCAGGGCTGCGGTTTGTGTATTCAGTTTTAGTTGATCTCCTGCGGCAGGAGCAAAAAAACCTACTTTCGTTTTATTCAAACTCACGTGTTCCTTTATGGTCTTAGGTAGCGTGATTCGATAATCGCCTTTATACGTCAATGTTTGATCTGCTGAAGCTAAATACCGTTCTATTGGGAGTAACGTTACCTCTTCTTTCTCGGATTCCGCTTTATTGGCACCACCTTTCCCTGTCGGTGCGCCATCAGGTCTACCTCGCGTTGCATTTGCCTCGTAGGTTCCTAACACTTTACGCAGCCCATCGCGATACCATTCAAAAGACCATTGTGGCCCAGTAATACCCATTAGCAATAATAGAATAAAAGAGTAAAAACCTAGGGTATTGTGAAGATCGTGATTCGTCCGTTTCCAACTTCCGCCCCATTTTATTTTAAGTCCCTGTTTCCAGTTTCTTAATTTTTTGGGAAACCATAGGACAATTCCCGTGAGCGCCCCGAGGGTAAACAGTATAGTCGCTGTACCGGTAATGTAACTGCCTAGTTTTCGGTTTTCAAGTCCCTCAAAAATTGGTTCTTCTATTCTATCTAAAAATAACCAACGATGTAAGCTGAACATATCCCGCATAAAATCAGCCATTTTAGATTTTTCTAAGGAAGTTCCGACAATTTCACCATTATAAGGGTTTATAAAATAGCTTGTTCCAAACCTGCTTTTATCGTCTGCTGCTCGAACACTGATTTGGTAAGTGCGCGCCGCATCATCAGGAATATTAACACTGGTTACGTTTCCGCCCGAAGCAGCTTTGACAATAGCAATCAGTTCAGCAGCAGGCATTCTTTCTGTAGAAGAGTCCTGCTGCTGTACACGATATAAATGAGGAGAACTAAGCTCTTGCAATTCAGTATTGTAGACATAGATCGTACCACTCAGGCAAACAGCAATGAGTATCAGTCCACTGGCTAATCCCATCCATAGATGGATATCGTTCAATAATTTTCTGATTTTTTCCCATTTAATTGTTTGCCTTGCCATAGCTTGTTGTGTTAGTTTTTTTCGTAAGTACAAAAATAATAATTAATCTAAATAAAGATCATTTACGTTTATGTTATTCTACATCCCACCAAATACGAGCGCTAGTTAAACCATCGTCTCCTTGAGCAGACACATTAGCTCCGTTTGTCATCATTTCTGTCTCCGGGTACATCAGTCTCAATGGCCTGGCGCTTGGAGAAGGAGCAGATAAGGAATTAGGAATATTGGGAAGGCCTAATCGTCTATAGTCATTCCAGGCTTGGACACCACTTATGAAGTTAAGTGCCAGCCATTTTTGCTCAATGATACGTTCAATTTTATCCGATGTGGCATCGAAGTTTACGAGATTTTGACCGATATAATCGGCAAATGTACCATCTTGTACTTCCATGTAAGCGAAGGATTCGCTAATTGCGTTTTCATATAATAACTTTGTATCACCATCAATCCAGCCACGTTGAGCTGCCTCGGCTTGTAGGAATAGACTTTCGAAAGAGCCTAAGAGCACTGTGGGTTGTGTGCTTGATTTAAACAATGCTGCTGGCTGGTTATTGTTCTGCGAAGGACCTCTGAAAGGGGACGTGTTACTTCTGTTATATTGTGCAGTCTCATTTGGATTGCCAAATAGTACACCCTGGTAATTCTCGGTGTTGTCTACAGGTACATATAGAAGTGCTAAACGAGGGTCATTTCTATCGCTGTATTGTTCAATAGCAAAAACAGTTGGTCTCAAATCAACATAGTTGTTGGTGGCGTTTCCCTGTACATTCTGATAGTAGGTTTCCCAAAAAGGATTTAACTTTCCAGCGGTATTTAGGTAACCAGGTTGTATGAGTGCATGTTCACCTACAGATAGATATCCTGCACCGTTTTGATTGATAGAAGCCAACTGTGTGTTAATGTAAGACATGTTTCCCGTTTCACTTTGCCGAATCAATGCGCGTAATTTTAGTGTATTGGCAAACTTAATCCAAGCAATTACTTCGCCGTCGAACATGATATCTCCTGAATTTGCAATGCGTGCTTCATTAACTTGCCTGAAATCAGTTACGGCTTCACTTAGATACGCTACGGACCGCTCGTATACCTCTTGTCCTGTATTATAAGATGGGCTTGGAGTATCAGTGCCCTGAAGTGCATCGTCAAAAGGGATGTTATTGTAAAAGTCTACTAAACGCATAAATACCAGTGCCTGCATTACTTTGGATATACCTATGTAAAACGGTTGATTTTCTTGTGCCGCTTGTGCCTGTAATAGGCGATACTGCTCTAGGTTGACGTATCCATTTTCCCAAAAGTGGATGCCATCCCGCTGATGGCGTATAAGTGGCCCGTTGTATTCTTTCTCTCTCCTGAAAAGACCTACACCTTCACTTGTAGTGCCGAGATAACCTGCCCAAAAACTACCTAGCTGATTAACAGTGCCAGCTTCTTCATTGGCGGTGGCTACAAGCGCTCCCGGTAAGGTAGCGGATAATGGTAAGTTTCCTTCGACCGGCGCGTTTGGATTATTGTTCACATCCAAAAATTTGTTACAAGCACTGCAAAAAACACTAACGGCGATACTTGCTATAATATATTTTATATTCTTCATTTCTCTTTAACGTGATTAACTAAAATTCTACATTGATGTTAAATCCGTAAGTTCTGTAGGGAGGTACTTGCCTGAAACTGATATAACCGTCTGTTTGGTTATAAAGCATTTCAGGGTCACCTAAGTCATTACTGGAATGTCGGATAATGAATAGGTTATTTGCTACAAAGCCAATACTAGCCGCTTTAATTGATTTTTGTCCTGTCAACCATTTTGACGGGAGGTTATAGCTTAAGTTAAGTTCTCTTAATTTGAAATAATCACCTTTGGCGACGGTATTACTTTGTACGGCACCTTGAATAGCCCAGAAAGATCTTCCTGTGCTCGATACCGGTGTGGTGTTCGGTGAATAAGTGCCATCTGCATTTTGTATTACAGAATTTGGCCATACGAAAGGTTGACGGTCGTTATAAACCGTTGCCGGATGTGTACCCGCATTGTACATTCTCGGTACAATTTCTGAATAAATCCAAGCACCCATGCGCCAGTCGAATTGTGCTCCTAAATTGAACCCTTTATAGCGGATGTTTGTATTAATACCCAACATATGTGGAGGCACCATGGTACCGATATCTACCAAGTCATTGGAAACGACAGGATCGCCATCAGCATCAACTACCACATTGCCTTCATTGTCTCGCTGATAGTCGTTTACACGTAGTGTTGGAAATGCTTGATTGACCACTGCATACGATTGTCTAAATACGTTCTGATTGTCCGTTGATCCGTAAAGTGATTTCACTTGATTATTCGTATAACTGTAGACAACCCCGATATTCAAACCAAAATCGCTTTTGCGGATAAGATCGCCACTGATACTTGCTTCCACGATGTTGTTCGTAAGGTTCCCAGCATTTACCAAGGCTGTTCGATATCCTGTGGCTGCTGATTGTACGGCATTCAGAATTTGCCCGTCAGAATCTGAGTATACATAATTTGCCTCTATATTTAAACGGTTGCTGAACATGCCTAATTGGAATCCAGCTTCTACAGACGAAACAAATTCAGGCTCAATCAATGGGTCGGGGAAAAGGGTGCTCGGCGAAAAACCAATCTGTCCGCCGAAAGGAAATCCGTTGATTTGACTATAAGGATTATTTAGCTGGTAAGGGTTGAGGGTTACGTTTCCTGTACGATTCCATGATCCAAAGAATTTTAGAAAATCTACGGTTCTACTATCCTTGATGCTTTGAATGGCGTCACTTGCAATAAAAGAAGTACTCACACCAGGGTAGAAAAATGATCGGTTTTGTTGCGCAAGGAGGGAAGTCCAGTCGTTCCTGCCAGTAAACGTAACAAAAAGATAATTTTTATATCCGGCAGTGAACTCACCATAAACTGAAGTGGAACGGACGTCGGTGATAGCTGAAGATCCATTTAATTCACCAATACGGCTTGCAGGATTAAAAAGATCAGGGAAAAGCAAATTGCCGCTTCCAATTGATGCATCTTTCCTGTGATCTGCCCTAATATTATTACCTAAGAGTAATTTAGTACTGATATCTCCGAACTGTTTTTTAAAGTTCAAGATCAAATCACTATTATATCTCCGGAAATTATCACTGCCATCCGTAACTGATCCATTCACATTTCTTCTTCCTTCAGCCTCGAAGCGGCCTACAGTATTTCTGCTTTCGGCAGTGGTTGCGTACATACCGAAACGGTACATGGCGCTAAACCAATCGGTGAACTCATAATCGAACTGCATTTTTCCGTTGAAGGTTTGCTGTTTGGTGTTATTTCGATAATTACCAATCTGAAAGTATGGGTTTTGCTGTAGGTCTGTGAAGAAGTGCATAGGGTCTGCAACAGTTCCCCTATCTTGCCAATTTTCCATTTGTTGATAGGGGAAATTAGCAGGTAGCTGATAGGCCGTAATCCATGGGCCATCTGGAGTGGTATTGTTGTTATTATAGATATAGTTTAAGGTATAGGAAGTGTTTAGTTTGCCAAATTTTCTCGAACCGTTAAAACGAGCACCCGTTCTACTACCTTCATCTTCAGGAATCACACCTTTTATGCGCACGTCCTGAAGTGAAACAAAATAGGTCGAGTTTTCATTTCCTCCGGTAAAAGAAAGGTCATTTTGAACATTCAATCCAGTGTTGAACAAGTCGAGTCTACCGTCTCGGCCAGGAGCACTATATACGAGGTCAGGTTGCGTGCCATCTGGCAGTTGCGGTCCGAAAGGTCTGGTTGATCCATCAAAGGCCGGGCCCCACGATTCAAATTGAGTAGCACTGTATTCACCCCCTGTTCCTTGTCCGAAACTTGTCTGTGCAGGAGGCAATAACATCACATTGGAGAACAAAGTGGAATTGGAAAAACGAATATTGCCACCACCTGTTTTGCCTTTTTTTGTTTCGATCATGATGGCTCCATTTACCCCTTCAGAGCCATACAAAGCAGCAGCATTTGCACCTTTCAACACTGTAATATTGGCTATATCATTTGGATTTATGCGATTGATGTCAGGTACGGGTATACCATCTACTACATAAATGGGATCATTTGCTCCGGCATTTCTACTTAGCGATCGGCTTCCTCTCAATCGCACTTGTATTTGTGGGTCTACCTTGCTATCATAAACATTGATTCTTAGGCTTGAAACCTTACTCGCTAATCCGTTAATTGGGTTTACTGTCTTTCCTAGGTTGAGGTATTCATTGTCTACAATAGCTGTAGCACTTCCCATTTCACGTGCCGATCGCTTAAGCCCTAATGCGCCAGTTACCACCACTTCGTTGAGTTGGTTTACATCTTGCGCCATGTTGACATCAACCTGATTTCTACCGGCGTTGATGGCAACTTCCGTTGTTTTATAACCGATGAATCGAAATACCAATGTTTCTCCAACGGTAGCAGAAACACGATATTTTCCTTCTTGGTCTGTTTTTGTCAAACCATTGTTTCCTTTAACATGAATAGAAACCCCTGGAAGAGGTGCGCCGGAAACTTCGTCGGCAACTCTTCCGGTTATTTCAATGTTTTGGGCAAATAATGGAACTGTACAACAGAAGCTCAGTAATAAGAGTAATAATTTTGGTCGATACATTTTTTATTTATTGAGTGAATGTTGATTGAAAAAAAAAGACCACATTATTTATAAACAGTCTAATTAATTTTTATTTTTGTGCAAAAAAAGGTATAATAAGTCTAAATAAGGTAACCCTAGACGGAACAAGAACAACGCTAAACGGAAAAAGATGCTAAAATTCGGGTTTTCGGTGGACGAGCATTACGCGATAAAGCCTATTTTTCATTATACAGAGAGATTTTTAGATCTGGACGAACATCCGAAGTACCTAGAGTATCGATCTACTAATGACGAAAGAGATCTTAAAGAGCTTGCCTATGTTATTGACGGGATGCGTATTCGTTATGCTAAATTAAGCTTCCAGGAAATATCGGAATTGCATATACATAATGAGCAGCCTTTTGTCCAGTTACGTGTGAACTTAAATGATCAAAGTGTGGTTTATGTGGAGGGGGATAAACCGCATGTATTAAAATCTCAACAATATAATCTATTATTCTTTCCTAAGGGCAAGCAGATTATTGACCGGTTTCCTGCTGGCGATGAACAGGAAATATTAAGAGTTGATTTACAACCCCATTTATTTCTTAAATACTGTCCAGCTTTGAAGTCGGGGTTTCAGTTTTTCAGAGAGCAGGTAATAGAAAGTAATTTTTCGGTATTATCAAAAAACGGCTTGCCGTTGAACACACAAATGTGTGAAATTATACGAGATATTATATCCTGCCGAAAATCGGATCTGTTTCGCCACATTTATTTAAAGGTTAAGATTGCTGAGCTTTTGTTACTGCAATTAGAGCAGTTTGAACAATTACGGATAGGAGGAAGAGAAAATACGGTTATGGTGCTTAAAGAAAAGGAATTGCAGCGGGTGCAGCGGGTGAAAGAGATTTTGGAAAACCAATACCATCTTGACCATACTTTGTTAAGTTTAGCCCGTAATGTAGGGACGAATGATGCTAGCTTGAAGAAACACTTTAAACAGGCCTTCGGGGTAACGGTATTTTCATACCTTAATGAGGTGCGAATGTTACGTGCTAAGGCTTTGCTATTGCAGGAAAATGAAAAAGTAGCTGTAGTAGCAGGAAAGGTGGGCTATAAGCATGCCACACACTTTTCTGCTGCTTTCAAGAAATATTTTGGCTATTTACCAACTCGGATAAAACTTGCGTGTGTTTCGTGCTTGTTTGATGTTAGCGCATTATTGAGTGGGATAGAGATGGCTTTTGCGCCATATGCTTAATTTTTATTTTTCTCATTATCTGTTCTGGCACCCGAATCTGCTGATCGCGCACCTGCATTTGGTAAGCCTTTGTGTCTTTTTAATGTTTTTTGGTCTTTAAAAAGTTTATCAGATGTAGGGTTACCCATAATCTTATTCCTTCCGCTGTCTTGGATACCTGTTACTTTTTTTTCCTTCATATTGTAGTTCCTTTCATTATAGCTGATGTATTTTACATTAACAGCTACGCGGAGTTAATTGTTTATTCTAATCCTAAATAACTACCTTTGCCTCTACTATGGCAACTCTACTAGACACCGGAATAAAACCTTACAATCACTACGGGGCATATCTAAAGAAGAAATACAATGATAAGCGGGTGTTCAAGATTATTGTTGACGGTAATTTTACCTGTCCCAATCGTGATGGTAGTAAAGGCTATGGTGGATGTTCCTATTGTAATGTCGATTCTTTTACACCTGAGAGTGCACGTAAATTACCCACGATACGTGAGCAGATAGAGCGAGGGATGGAGAAGGCAATCAATAGTTACCGAGCCGAGAAATTTGTGATTTATTTTCAACCCAATACCAACACTTACGCGCCAGCGCATTATTTAAAAGCGATGTATGATGAAGCGCTCAGTATTGCACCTGAAAACGTTGTAGGTCTATCCGTTGGAACAAGACCTGATTGTATCGATTTTGAAAAAGTTGCTTTATTGGAAAGTTATACAGATCGTTATGACGTGGATCTTGAGATGGGGATGGAGTCAATTTATAATGATACGTTAAACCGGATTAATCGTGGGTGCTCACACGAAGAATTGGAACAAACGTTACATCTTGTTCAAAACAGCCCACTTGATATCTGCGTACACACCATTTTTGGTTTTCCTTGGGAAACCAAGGAGATGATGCTGAAATATGCTGATGAAATTAATCGTTTTCCGCAAATCAAATTTGTTAAGTTACATCACCTTCATATTGTGGAAGGCTCTATTATGGGCGTTCAGTATAAGCGTAACCCATTTCATGTATTTAGCTTAGCGGAATATACCGATTTTCTCTGTGAGTTTATACCATTGCTGCGCCCCGACATTATTTTGCAAAGACTCTTCGGTTTGGCAGATCAGGAGTTGTTGATTGCCCCGATTTGGGGTAAGGGCAAATCCAGTATACAAACGTATATTGATAAAGCGCTTGAAAGGCGAGGGGCTGTACAGGGCTCTCAATATAGTGTTCCGGTTGCTAATACGTTTTAAATTGATAAAATCCTTGTGTTAGGAATTGTTTTTCCTTTCAAAAATGTATATTCGTGGCGTGCTTTTCAGCTAACATTGCTTTAGCTGAACGGTCAAGAAGCTTAACTATATTTAAACGTATTATTAATGAGCAATACACCAAACACACCGGGTAATCAACGCTACGTTGTTCCGTTAATTACACTCACCTTGTTGTTCTTTATGTGGGGATTTATCACTTGCATGAACGATATCCTGATCCCTTATCTGAAACAATTGTTCAATCTGAGTTTTTTTGAGTCTATGCTGGTTCAATTCTGCTTTTTTGGAGCATATTTTATTGGATCTGTTGTATATTTTGTGGTCTCATCCAAGTGGGGCGACCCAGTCAATAGGATAGGGTATAAGAAATCAATTATAGCAGGTATCATTTTATCTGCTGTTGGTTGCTGTTTGTTCTGGCCCGCGGCTACCTCTTCCCTCTATGGATTATTTTTAACAGCGTTATTTGTTTTGGGGTTGGGGTTCACTATTTTGCAGATAACGGCAAACGCATACGTTTCGCTGTTAGGACCCGAAGATGGAGCTTCTAGCAGATTGAATCTAACACAGGCTTTTAATTCATTAGGTACTACTATTGCTCCTGTATTGGGCGGGCATTTGATTTTCGAGTTTTTTGCTGATGGAGATACCATCAGCCCGCAAGCAACCCGTATTCCTTATGTAGTGTTTGCAGCGATTTTACTTTTGGTCGCTGTTTTTATATCAACCGTTAAGCTTCCTTCTTTCCAAACTTCGGAGGAAGAAAAAGATGTGAAAGGTCTCGGAGCGCTGAAGTTTGCTCATCTGAGGCTGGGGGTGCTGGGAATTTTTTGTTATGTGGGCGCCGAAGTTGCCATTGGGAGTTTTATTATCAGTTTTTTAGAACAGGAGCAAATTATGGGCTTAAGTGAATCTGTTAGTAAAAACTATTTGGCGCTCTATTGGGGAGGTGCCATGATTGGTAGGTTTTTAGGGGCTATTTACCTCAATCATACCATCGCGTTTTCCAAAAAGATTATTTATATGGTAGGTATGTCGGCCTTAGTCTTTCTATTGATCTTTAGTTTAGTGGATTTATCTTTCACTGAGGTAAGCTTCTTCTTGATTTTTATAGCGCTGAACCTAATCGCTTTCCTAATAGGAAGGGCGGCACCCGCCCGGACCTTGGCTCTCTTTGCTGGAGTAAATGTACTGTTATTGGCATCGAGCATCATCAACACAGGGCCCTATGCGATGTATTCTATAATCGGAATTGGTATTTTCAATTCCATTATGTTCTCTAACATATATACACTGTCTATTGCTGGTCTAGGAAAGTTTACCAGCCAGGGCTCTTCATTGCTGGTTATGGCGATCCTCGGAGGAGCGATTGTTCCGGTGATACAGGGAGCATTGGCAGACCAAGTGGGGGTTCAGCTATCATTCATTTTACCAATTGCATGTTATGTTTATATTTTCGCTTTTGGTGTATACTGTTCAAAGAAGTTAAAGAACATAGAACATGTTGGCCCTGTTGCTGGTGGTCATTAGTCTAGATCGTTTTAATAAATAAGACCAAACAAAAGGCCGGTTAATTTTTAAACCAACCGGCCTTTTGTTTGGTCTTATTTATGATATTCGCTGTTAGAAAGCAGTTTTATCGTCATTGATTTCGATCCAGTGACCATCTGGATCTTGAAAGTAAATCTGTTTTACCCCGTCTACCCGTATGGTGATTTTTTTACTATTTCCCGCCCAATCAGCATAACTGACGGCATGTTTATCTAAATGTTTAATATAATGATCAACCGATGGAACGCTGAAGCATAAATGATCATTTTTGTCTCGTGGGATGTCACTTTTTGCCCCTTCTATAAGATGTAACTGTCCTGCCGGCCCTAAGCTAAACCAAGTGTGTAAACCATCCTTAAAGGGTTCATCAATTTCTGTAAGCTGTAGAACTTCTTTATAGAAAAAAGTGCTTTTCTCTAAGTTCTCTACATAAATGGCTATATGATTTAATCGAGTCATAGATTGTTGTGCTTGTAATTTGTCAGTTGGAAAAAACGCAATAATCAGTATTACAATTACTTTTAAAATGTTCATCATTAACGGTGTTTATTTTTTGTTGGCTTTTGATTTCAAGCAAAAAAGAGTTTCAATATAAGCATATCTGTCAATTTACTGAAAAATATTTTTTTGCTATTTTTTTTAGTAAATTAGCTTTATGAAAGGAAATGTTGCTGATTTGCCTTTACACTACGGTAGAGTGCCTTTGTGGTTGGCAGAAAGAATGAGTTCACTGGGAGGGGCAATAGTAGAAGCTATTGTAATGGAATATGGAGTGAAATCTTTGTTACAAAAAATGAGCGACCCTTGTTGGTTTCAATCGTTGGGCTGCGTTTTAGGAATGGATTGGCATTCTTCGGGTGTTACGACGGCTGTCATAGGCGCGTTGAAACGAGCAGTTAATAAGCGTTCTGCTGAACTGGGCGTTTATATCTGTGGAGGCAGAGGTAAGTATGCGCTTCAAACTCCTCGAGAAATCCTAGGAATTGCGGATAAAGCCGGTCTCGATGGGGATAGTCTTGTGAAGAGCAGTAAGCTTGCCGCAAAAGTAGACAATAATGCCATCCAAGACGGGTATCAAATTTATTTACATTCTTTTATATTAACCAATGATGGTGATTGGGCAGTGATACAGCAGGGTATGAATACCACTTATCGGATGGCCCGAAGATACCATTGGCATTCACCTACTTTGGGTTCATTTACGGAAACACCTCATAGTTTTGTTTATGGAATAAATGAAGGGCTAATACTAAACCTTACAGCTCCCGATGCCAAAAGTACCCGTCATGCACTAGTTGATTTAGCTAAAGAAAATACACACAAGATAATAACAGAGGTTAGCAAGTTAGTCATGCCCATGCATCATGATGTTCGTGCACAAAATGTTAATTTAAAAAGGTTAGGAGCGGTATTAACACGAGCTCAACAACAGGAAGCAAACGATTTAGAATCTTTGTTGTTGCTTGATGGTGTGGGAAGTCGCACGATACAGGCGCTGACTTTGGTGAGTGAAGTGATTCATGGCACAGCCAGCAGATTTGATGATCCTGCCCGCTTCTCATTTGCACATGGCGGAAAGGATGGTTACCCTTTTCCGGTACCTACTAACATATACGATGAATCAATAGTGATGTTAGAAAACGCCTTACATAAAGCTAAATTAAGACAAAGTGATAAATATTTAGCCATCAAAAATTTAAGTAAGGTGGCGGAGCAAATGGAAAAGGATTTCATTGCGAACGACAGTTTTGACAAGGTTGTTGCTATTGAAAAAGCAAACGCCCGGAGATACGGTGGACGCACCGCAAAAAGAACATTTACGAAAGAAAACGAACAGAATCAGCTTGCGTTATTCTAAAGGTTAGATTTGTTTTTTTATAATCCCGATGTTACAGGAGTAAGATCAATATATGCTAAATTTATGCAGGTATTACCAATTGCTTATGATACATTAAATATCCCACAGGCTACTCTTGTGCAGAATGAATTGAGGCGTAATTTGAATATTGCGCCTATAAAGAAAGTAATTAAGACAATAGCCGGTGCGGATATCTCACTTAATCGTTTCAGTAACGTCATCTACGCGGGTATTGTCGTATTAGACTACGAAACGTTACTTCCTATTGGGTATTCAATGGTTGAAAGTGAAACGAATTTTCCTTATGTGCCCGGATACTTGGCATTCAGGGAAGTCCCTGCCTTGGTGAAAGTTATTGATCAGCTACCGGTTAAGCCGGATGTGATCATGGTCGATGGACATGGCATTGCGCATCCGCGACGCATGGGCATTGCCGCACACTTGGGAGCTGTATGTGGTATCCCAACCCTGGGGTGTGCAAAGAAAAAGCTATACGGCAAATATATAGAACCAGAACTGCTAAAAGGTTCTTATACTTCGCTTCATACAAAAGACGAAACGATTGGTTATGTACTGCGATCAAAAAATAACGTAAAACCCGTATTTATATCGCCGGGAAATAATATGGATCTTTCCGATAGCCTAAATATTGCACATCACTGTACTTTGAAGCACCGTTTGCCCGAGCCAACACGCAGAGCACATGAGTTTGTCAATCTTTTCAGAACGGGTCGTATTTCTTCGGGGTATCATGAAATAGCCTCTCAGCTCCTATTTTGATATAAATGTGCTGTTACCTATGAGCTTTCGGGTAATTTAAATGCCTGTCTGGCGAAAAGTTTCCACTGATCTCCATACTTTTGGAAAACCAGAAGAACACCTATTCTCACATTTCCCGGGTTTCCGTTATCATTTGTTTCGGCAGAAAGTACATGGTGTACGGTAGCCACTTTGTCGGATATCTTGAAAGTCTGATCGGACAAGTCGATGCTAATAAAATCCGATTTACCAGAAGTGAGTGCTTGAATGAATTCGGCTTTATCTTCATGGTTTCCTCCCGAATGCCAGTAGCTTAGATTGTCAGCGGCAATCGTGCTCAATACCTGTGTGTCTACGCGGATCATCGCATCGTATAAGTCATCCAACGTTTTCAGTAGTTTTTTTTCATCTGTTGTTTGCGCTTGGGTGATGCTCGCAATAATGAGACAGCATAACGCCATAAAATTTTTTTTCATATTAAATTGTTTGTTTTTGGGTATAATCCATTAACACCTAAATTTACGACATCGCTGTTAGTAGGCGTTTCGCTAATATAAGCAATGTTAAAGAAAAAGGCGTGCTGCTAAATTAACAACGAAAATTCAACCAATAATTGTTATGCACCTGAACTATCTTTTGCTGTCCGTTAATGGTTGTTGATCGTCAGAAAAGTGCTGTTTGTCGAAAACTTGAAAAAAAACAGCATTCGTTTGCAACGTTTTTAGAAGGTAAGCGTCTTATATACAAAAGACATTACAGCTTTAAACAAATAAAAAAAGTAGTAATACGCTTAAAAATACGTCCGGCCGGCGTTATATAAAATAAACTGTGTTAAACTTTGATCCCCTCAAAAAAAGGTTGGTCATAAAATTTAAAATTATGAAAACGCTATTAATTGCATCGTTATTGGGAGCTTCCATATTGACCGTACAGGCCGGAGAAATTAAAAAAATTGAAAGTTCAACTATCGTTAGCGAAGCGGAGAATGAGAAGGAGGCTTTAGATCAGAAGGTTGAGGTTCAGCTTTATAATCTTAGCATGTTAAAAAGTCAGTTCAAAATGGCTCAAGAGAATATAAAGAATTCGAAAGGCAACCATGAGGAGATAGAAAAGGATTTCGACTATTTTCATTCGCTATTGTTAGAAAACGCAAAATTAGACGATAATAAAGAGCAAACAGAGAAATCCATTGAAAAACTAAAGAAAGAATACGCTCGTAAACATAAGAGTAGGGCAACACAAGAATTAAAAGAGTTAAAGGCATTGGAGGATAATATGAAAAAAGAACTGAATGCCTATAACCGGGAGCTTGCGTCGCTGCGGTCAAAGTATAAAAAAGCAACAGGCGATGAAACCTCTCCCGCTTTGGAGAAATTTGAACAGGAGATATTAGCCGTAGAAAATATGCTTGAAGATAGCAGTAAAAAGAATGTACAGCATGCAGCTTTCTACCAGAACAGATTTGAAAAGCCTAAAAACATATAGTATATGCTCATTTGCAAAAAAAACTGGTCTATCACCATAAATACTTGATGTTTTAATTGAAGGTCTTCATCCATGACATGGCAGGAGGCCTTTTTTACATGATGATGCGTTTGATATGATACATAATGAATGCTGTTCTTGTAGTTATATCCCGTTTAGGAACCTCGATTAACTTATAACCCGCCTTATCATAGATCTCTTTCATTGTTAGGTAGGTGTCTACTGCAGTTAGGTAGTCTTGTTTTCTTTCTTGGTCATTTTGATAAATGGTTTTCCATGGCGGAAATATAAATACATGCTTGTTGTATCTATAATGTAGTACAGCCTCCTCCACGGGTGGGTCGAGGTAGAGCCTGCTCAGTTGTAAATAACCTAATACATCTGGAATACCACGATCGAATATAACCGGTTGTTGAGCGGGATAATTTAACAGGTAGTTCACTTTTTCCGCCTGTAGCATTTGATGGGCAAACAATAGTCTGTTTTTCCATGGTAATGCCTCACCGCCAGAGACTAACTGCTCTTTAATGATATATCTACCTGTCTCCGTTACTGTGGTAAAAAATTGCTTATGTAATTCATTGACAACCGATGTTTTTCCTGCCCCGGGGCCACCGGTAAGAATAAAAAAATATGGATTATATTTAATCATTATAATTGCTTTAATATTAATAGCTTCGAATTTATCCATGAAAATCTGAAGGTGTTTTAAATCGGTACGACCGGGAAGTTTTCGTTGGAGGGCTTTAAAAGAAATGTCGGTATCGCATGATTTACCCGCGACAGGAAAGTATTGCACCTGCTTTGTAGCAATGGTAAAATTATAAATATAAATGAAATCTAGCAACTTTATGTGTAAGTGCTAGAGATGATACACCATACCCAGAGGTACCGACAGGTGTAATGGTACACTTATTAGATGCTAAAATGCTCGGTATAGCAGCAGAAAGCTTCTATAGAACACCCGGTTGACGCACATTCTTACCCGAGCGACGCTGCAAATCGTCTCCTAGGTCTACTCTTGCTTTTTCCGCAATAGCTTCAAGTTCTGCCACAATCTCTGGATGCTCATCCAGCACATTGTAGCGTTCGGAAGGATCACGGTTTAGGTCATACAGTGCTTTCTGAAATTGATACTGCTCTGTTGTTGGCCCCGGCTGTCCGCCACTTCCAGGTAAAAAACCTTCATAAGTTCTACCAGGGTGTGCAAAAACTAATTTCCAGTTGTCCTTTCTAACGGCTTCTAAGCTGTTTTTTCTATAATAATATAAGAATTCAGTTCTTGGGGAGCTCTCCGCTTGTCCTTTTAGTAAGTCTACCGATGCTAATCCATCTATTTTGTTCTTGGGTTGAGGTGCTCCGGCAAGCTTAGCCACTGTTGGTAAAATATCTAAAGTAGTTAAAAGTTTATTCGATATCTTGCCCGCTGGGACCTGTTTTGGCCACCGCGCGATAAGTGGTACCCGATGCCCGCCTTCAAAAGATGTCCCTTTCCCTTCCCTGAAACCTCCAGAAGAACCGGCATGGTCACCATAGTTGAGCCAAGGACCGTTGTCGCTGGTGAACAATACCAATGTGTTTTCGTCCAGACCACATTCATGTAAAGATTTTAGAATCTCCCCTACAGACCAATCCAACTCCATGATAACGTCACCAAACAAACCACGCTTACTTTTTCCCTTAAACTTGTTTGATACAGCGAGAGGTACGTGTGGAAGTGGGTGTGGTATGTAAAGAAAAAAGGCTTGCTCTTTATTACGTTTGATAAAATCGATTGCTCTGTTGGTAATGTCGGTAGTCAAGGAGGCTATTCCGTTCAAGGAATTTATTTCTTCTTTGATATCATTCCCTTCTATAACATGTAGTGGGGGAAATTTGAAAGATGGATGCAGGGGCCACATATCATGGGAATAAGGGATTCCATAGAACTCATCAAAACCATGTTGCAGGGGAAGAAAATCGTGATGGTCTCCCAGGTGCCATTTTCCGAATATTCCTGTATGATAACCAGCTTTTTTCAATAGATCGGCTATCGTCTCTTCTTCCTTACTGATGCCGATTTTGGAGCCTGGACTAAGCGCTCCAGAGAAGCCAATACGATTGGGATAGCAGCCGGTTAGTAAAGAGGCTCGGGAGGCGCTGCACACTGCCTGCCCAGTTAAGAAGTTTGTGAACCGCGTGCCTTCGTTCGCCATACGATCTATAGCAGGCGTTTCGTAATCCAATGCACCGGTTACACCAAGATCCCCGTAACCAAGGTCGTCCAAATAGAAGATGATGATATTTGGTTTTTTTTGTGTATCAGGCTGCTTCTCTGTTGCGTATACAAATAATGTGATAACGGTAAATAATATTGTCAAACAATAGTTAACGCTTTTCATAATTGCTAAAATTTATGCTGTGGTCCTTGTTGAATGAATGGTATAGTTGTTTTATTAGCTAAAAGTGTTTCCAACGTTTTGGTATAACCTAATTCGATAAGATAATCTGCCTTATGGTAATCCCATATACCGGCAACGTTCCGAGGAATATGTACAACGATGTCAGGTCGGTGCAATTTAATGGATAATTCTGTAATTCTACCGAGCATGGTGAGTATGGCTTTTTGAGTAATCGTAAAATAGCCATTATGTTTATTAGCTATTTTTGGAGGTGCCAAACTTTCATCTTCGGGAGCATTTAGATTGATCGCTATCACAGGATTTTCAGTTGTAGGTTCTATGTGGTTTAATGGTAGAGGATTGATTAGCCCTCCGTCTACTAAAGTATAATCAAGGTGATTAACAGGGGTAAATACACCGGGAATGGAAATAGAAGCTCTTACTGCGTCAAAAAAACTTCCGCTTTTAAATACAATTTCTTTTTGATGTAGAATATCCGTAGAAACCGCAACAAACGGTATTTCCATCTGCTCGATCAATACATCGGGTATAAACGTTTTAATCTTGTTAAAAACTTTTTCTCCTTTCATTACGCCACCGGCACTCCAGGTGAAATCCATTAAGTTAAAGACATCTCTTCTTTTGAGTGTCTTCAGCCAGATGGTAAATACATCTAACTTATCCATCGCATATATGCCGCCAATAAGACTACCAATGGAAGAACCCGCGATTGACTTTATAGAAAAGCCTTGTTCTTCCAGTGCACGGATGGCTCCAATATGAGTGATTCCTCTCGCGCCACCACTCGATAATACTAAAGAGATAGGTGTTTTCATTTATTATGAGCTAATATAACGATAAAGTGTAGAAGAAAGGCTTGCCAATTTGTATTACGACAAAAATGTTTTTTATTTGTGTTAATAAGACATTTAAATTAAATTGCTCATCTTCATATTTTTTGCCTAAGAGGAATTGTCTTTAAGATGAGATTTTTTCTTATAAACAATTAGATAACCGATTAATCGGAGTACAAAAAATAAAAGGGCTATAACATAAGCGATCTATTCATTGATATAATTTTCGGCATTCAGTAGCTAAATCCCGTACGTAAAATAGTTAGATAATTTAATGAACGATATACAGTATAGATAATGAGGTATTTGAGTAAACTTCTCGACTTTGAAGGTAAACATTTAGCAGGGCTCGACCATTTGAGAGCTTTGGCGATTATACTGGTGTTTTTATGTCACTATCGTGCTTATGAGCGCCCAGAGTGGGTGGAAGTTATCGGAAGTTTTGGATGGGTGGGAGTAGACTTGTTTTTCGTTTTAAGTGGTTACTTGATCGGGTATCAATTATTACGTTATCTCCAATTAAATCAAGTAATAGATTTTAAACATTTTTATATCAGCAGAACGTTAAGAATTTTACCAGCTTATTTTCTGGTTGTTACGCTTTACTTTATGTTTCCTGTTTTGCGAGAGCGGGGAGGAATCGCACCTTTCTGGCAATTTATCACGTTTACCCAAAATTTTAATCTGGATTTTGGAAATGAAGGCTCCTTTTCTCATGCCTGGTCATTATGTATAGAAGAACAGTTCTATCTATTGCTGCCTCTTACGCTCACACTAATTGCACAGAAAGGCTACCTTAACAAAGGAATGTACATTTTATTATTCTTATTTGCTGCAAGTATGGTCGTTAGAGCGATAAGCTGGTACTATTTTATGGCACCTTTTTATTTTCACGATATTTTAGATGGAAGATTTGTAGCCTATAATAAATGGGTGTACTATCCAACCTATAACCGTTTGGACGGATTACTGGTTGGTGTGGGAATCGCTGCATTAATGGTCTTCCGTCCAGGGTTAAGAGACCGGCTTGCCGCATATGGTAACCAATTGTTTTTTGCTGGATGTGCCGTAATTATTGTGGCCTACTTTTTTTTATCAAAAGATCGACTCGATCTCTTACCTACTCTGTTTGGTTATCCACTCATTGCTGTTGGGTTTGGTTTAATGGTATTAGGAGCTTTGTATCCAACTTGTTTCTTATATCATTTGCGGTGGAAAATAAGTACTTTAATTGCTGCCTTATCGTACGGAATCTACCTCTGTCATAAATTTTTAAATCATCTATTACAAGGGCCGCTACAAGAACTCGGTATACCAGCAGAGAGTAATTGGCGTCTATTGATTTGTGCTATAGTATCTGTACTGGGCGCTTTGCTTATGCACCGATTTATCGAATACCCCTTTTTACAATGGCGGAATGTGCTATTGCGTCGTCGTCGGACGATACGTAAGGTGAAAGAGGCTTGGTCAAGTAAATAAATTGATGAACAGTTTTTAAGCGAATACCCTAATATAATTATCGATTTTTATATAAGTAGCTATTGACAATAGACGCTTTCAAGCCGTATATGCGTTTTGTTACTGCATGTAGTTTGGTCGGGATAATTAGGACGATAATACCTGATCGCTTCTGCATAGGCTTTAATAGTTTTAGGTTGACCACGATGGGAATGCTCGTAGAATTTGTTTTTTGGAGCTTTATTCTTTATCTTGCATAATAAAGAAACTATACCTTATTTGACGTACCGTTTTATCCGGGAGATTGTTCCCATTATTGTTTATTGATTCAATACGATCTCATCCAAATTGAGGCGTACTATTTGCTTTTAGAGTACGGGATTCTTATACATCGCTAAACGTTAATCAAACACTATGGAGCTAGGTGTAATAAAGTGGTTTAACAATTTAAAAGGTTTTGGCGTAGCAGATACCATCGATGGGCAGGTGTTTATTCATATAAAAAGCTTCAAGGTTAAACCTGCTAATATTGAGAATAGAAGTATTGTATTATTCAAAAAAAGAATAGATCCCAAAAGTCAGAATACCGTAGCTATCCATTCGAGGTTAATAGGAGCAGAACACGATTGGGATATTATAGCTACCTATGCACTAAAAACATTAGCCTTTAGAAAAACAACTAAACCTACAGGACATTATGATGCTCATTTAGCAGAAATAGCTGCTTTGCAATACCTCAATGGAAAATCTAAAGACCAGATCCTGAATTCAATTAAAATCTATTATGCTAATCACCTAGCAGACCGGGACTTTATTTCTTATTGTGAATTTCTCGAAAAAGTATTTACCCGGAGCATGGGTATTGACAAGCGAAATGAACTGTTAACGCTACTGTATAATTACTTCGGCGAAAGCATCAATGAACGTAAGCTTTTTTATGTATGGAAAGCGATGAAGTTTGGTTATATCGGTTATACCGATGCTGACGATTTTGAGATTCCGGAACAAGTGCTTTACTCGTTTTCAGAGCAGATAGATGCATCAGACCTCATACGTATACATGCCTATAGTTATGGCGAGAGCTTCTGTAAGGAGCTTATAGACAGAAAGTTGGACGACACAAAGAAACTATCTACTGAAGAGATAAAAAAATATGAAATGTTAAGCCACGTTAAATTTTCCAAAGAGTAAATAATATTTTCAATAACTTGACATTTGCGCTGCAGTACTCGCGTAATTATAAGCTGTTTTCTGAATTTTCACATTTGGCATTTACGAAAAGTTATATGTGTTTAAAAATTAACGAAACTGGTATAATAAAGTTTACCCTTTACCGTTATTGAGTAAATAGGTTTAGGTTGATAAAAACATATGTTTTTACCCGGCATCCCAAATGCCGGGTTTTTTTATGTATAAAACGATCTTAAATTAGCTGAATTTGTCAGTTAAGCCTATTGCCTGGCAGATCATCGGAATAATTTTAACTCACCTGTTCCATTTGTAGTGAAGCATCTTTAAAATGATTGGAATACATCATGATTTAAATAAATGATTAAATTTTCCCTTTAAAATAGGTGGTCAGTTTCGTACTTTTGTTATCTTATTTAACGAACAGATATGGCAAAGGAAAAGAAAGATGTCTCTACAGAGGAAAAGATTAAAGAAGCTGCTCGGGTGGTTTTTACCAAAAAGGGTTTTGCAGCCACGCGCACCAGAGATATCGCTGAAGAAGCCGGATTGAATTTAGCGTTGCTGAATTATTACTTTCGAAGCAAGGAAAAATTGTTTCATATAGTAATGGACGAAAAATTTGAACAGTTCTTTGGTATGATCATACGTATATTGAATAATGAAGATACATCTCTGGAAGAAAAAATATATGCTGTAGCGAATGATTATATAGATATGCTGTTGGCAAATCCAGATTTACCCATATTTGTGCTTAGTGAAATAAAAAATAATCCAACGATGTTTAGCGATAGAATCGCAGGTAAACTGATGGCATCTACGTTTTTTAGGCAGTTAAATGCGGTTCGAACAGATATCAATGTGTTTCATTTTATATTGAATTTGTTAAGTATGATCATTTTTCCGGTGTTGGCGCAACCGGTTATTTCCCAGATGGACGTATTAAAAGATAAAGCCTTTGCCAACTTTATCCTGGAGCGAAAAAAATTGATACCCCTCTGGTTTAACACTATGTTACATACTAAATAGCTTTATAAGCCCAAGAAGAGAACATATCCAAAATCGTTAGAATCTTATTATTTTGTTTTAATGCGTTGAAATACAGTTTACTATTGTTGTTTTAATATTTTAATCAAATGATTAGAAAATTCTTTTAAATCTAAAAAAGAATACTACCTTTGTGTAATAATACCTTGTCATGAATTGATGTAGCCAAAAAATAGTATCTTTTTTGGAATAGTTGTAATCAATTGATTAAAAAAAATGAATAAATGATGTTTTTAGAAGTTTTTAGATGGCTGGAAATCAGCCTGATTGTTTCGGCCAAGAAGCGTGGGAGAACGAGAAAACCAGGCGGTAAAAAGAATAAATAACTAATTATGAAGGGTTTTATAGTCATAAGTTTATTATTGCTACCCGTAGTATTTGTCCAAGCGCAACAGGAAGCGATACTTACTTTGGAGGAGTGCTATGAACTGGCAAAGAGCAATTATCCATTGATAAAAAAGAGAGAACTGATCAATAGAAGCAAAGGTTATTCTATAGAAAATGCAGCGAAAGCACAGTTGCCTCAGTTAAATATCAATGGGCAGGCAACCTATCAATCGGCCGTGACAGAAATTCCGCTGTCAATGCCCGGCGTTGAAATTCCGCAGTTAACGAAAGATCAGTATCGAATTTACGGCGAAGTAAACCAATCTATTTACGACGGTGGTACAATCAGACAGGAGAAGGAAAGTATCCGGATAAGCGCTGCTCTTCAGGAGCAAAGTTTGGAAGTCGAACTATACAAATTGAAGGAACGCGTCAATCAACTATTTTTCGGTGTGCTCATGGTTGATGAGCATCTGATGCAGAATCAATTAATGGAAGCTGATATAAAGTTGGGGCTTAAAAAGGTGAAAGCCGCTATAAAGAACGGTGCCGCTTTGAAAAGTGAAGCAGATATTTTGGAAGCTGAAAGACTGAAGGTGATTCAACGTGGCATCGAATTGGTGGCCAATCGTAAAGCTTATATGGAGATGCTGGGAATGTTCGTAAACACAAGGTTAGATGGCAATGTGGCTTTAGAGAAGCCAACCCCATCGATAACACCAGCTACTATTAATAGGCCTGAGCTCGCTCTCTACGATTTTCAATTGCAGCACATAGCTATTCAGGAAAACTTTATAAATGCACGTAATAAGCCAAAGGTAGACTTTTTCTTCCAGGGGGGCTATGGTAGACCGGCCCTGAATATTTTAAACCCCGGCTTTGAGGCTTATTATATCGGCGGTGTTCGCCTAAGTTGGAATATAGCTGGATGGTATACATCCAAAAAGGAGAAAGCAATCTTACAGAATAATCGTTTAGAAGTTGCATCTGAAAAAGAAACGTTTTTATTCAACACACAACATAAGGTGCGTCAGGAACAAGCGGAGATTGATCGTTATCAGCAACTGCTAAGGTCGGATGACGAAATTATTGAATTGCGTAGTCGCATAAAAACGAGCTCATTCGCGCAACTTGAAAATGGGGTAATTAACACAAGTGATTATTTACGGGAATTAAATGCCGAAGACCAAGCGCGAACAAATAAGATCCTGCATGAAATTCAGCTGTTATATGCGCAACACAGTAATCTTAATACTACTGGAAATTAAAGAAGCTTAAAATACGAAGATATGAGAACGCTTATTTTTATAATGGGTTTAACCGCCGTTACTTTCTCTTGTAGGGATACGGGCCTTCCCTATGACGCCTCAGGTGCATTTGAGGCAGTTGAAACAATAGTATCAGCAGAAACTGCTGGAGTGATAAAGGAACTGTCCTTGGAAGAAGGGCAGGAGTTATCAATTGGCCAGGTAGTTGGCTATGTTGATACCATGCAGTTATATCTTAAGAAGAAACAATTGGAGGCTCAGGTTGCCGCTATCTTAAGTAAGCAACCAAATATTGCTACTGAAATAGCTAGTTTGCAGGAAGAACTGAACCATGCAAAAATTGAGCAAGAGCGACTAACTCGCCTAGTTCAAGCCGATGCTGCAACTCCGAAACAACTGGATGATGCAATTGCGCAGGTGAATATTATCCGAAAACGCTTGGAAGCACAGCAATCGTCTTTAGGAATAACAGCTACGAGCTTAAAAGAAGAAACAACACCATTGTATTTTCAAATGGAACAAACCAACGATCAGTTGACAAAAAGTAGGATCGTTAATCCCGTAAAAGGATTGGTGCTGAGCAAATATGTAGAAGCAAACGAAATGGTTACCGTCGGAAAACCTATCTATAGAATTGCTGATTTGTCAACGGTAATTTTGAGAGCATATGTTACAGGCGATAAATATACGCGATTGAAAATTGGAGAACAGGTGAAAGTTCAAGTGGATGAAAATGAGCAGGATTATAGAACATTCGATGGTGTTATCGAATGGATTAGCGATAAGGCGGAATTTACACCTAAAGCGATTCAAACAAAAAATGAACGGGCTAACTTGGTATATGCCACTAAAATACGTGTAAAAAATGATGGTACTTTAAAAATAGGGATGTATGGTCAGGTGCTACTTGCTCATGATACGAGGTGAGTTCGACTGTTTGTTAATGAGAACGTAATATGAATGCTGTTACATTAAATGCTATTACTAAGTCTTACGATAAGGGAAATGTTCGGGCGGTAAACGGTGTGTCTTTCGAGGTTAGTAAAGGTGAATTGTTCGGACTTATTGGTCCGGATGGCGCCGGAAAAACGTCTATATTCCGTATACTAACAACGGTAATGTTAGCGGATGAAGGGGAGGCGTTTATTACTGGACACGATGTGCGTAAGGATTATCAAGCCATTCGTAATTGCGTTGGTTATATGCCGGGAAAATTTTCGCTTTATCAAGACTTAACCGTAGCGGAAAACCTAAAGTTTTTTGCGACTATTTTTGGCACCACAATAGATGATAATTATGACCTGATTAAAGATATTTATGATCAGATCAAACCATTTAGTAACAGGCGGGCCGGAAAGCTGTCGGGAGGAATGAAACAGAAACTAGCCCTGTGTTGTGCACTCATTCACAAACCGACTGTTTTGCTCCTAGATGAACCTACTACGGGTGTAGATGTGGTATCGCGTAAAGAATTTTGGGAGATGCTGAAAAAACTTAAGGAGCAAGGTATCACTATTCTGGTATCTACACCTTACATGGATGAAGCCACCCTTTGCGAACGCATTGCATTAATTCAAAACGGAAAGATCTTATCGGTTGATACGCCAGAAAATATCATACGATCTTATCCAACAAAGCTGTACGCCGCAAAGTCGAGTGAGATCTACCGGCTGTTGCGCGACTATAGGGAATTTGAGGCCATTGATAGTAGCTATGCGTCTGGAGAATACTTACATATTACGTTGAAAGAATCGCAAAACAATGGTGTCTCGCAGCTGCGAGATTATGCACATGAGAAAGGTCACCTGCAAATAGTGGTAGAGGAAATTACCCCGAATATAGAAGATAGTTTTATTCGATTAATGCAATCTAAAATTGAATAGGCAAAACCCTGATATTATCATGGAAAACGAAAAAGTTATCACATGTAGTAAATTGACTAAACGATTCGGCGACTTTACAGCTGTCGATCAAATTTCCTTTGATGTCTTTAAGGGCGAAATCTTTGGGTTTTTAGGAGCGAATGGTGCAGGCAAAACCACAGCAATGCGGATCTTATGCGGTTTATCATACCCCAGTGACGGTGAGGCCAGTGTTGCTGGATATGATGTGTATAAGCAGCAAGAACTGATCAAAGAAAATATCGGATATATGAGTCAGAAATTTTCCCTGTATGAAAATCTGACTATAGTAGAAAATATCACTTTTTTTGGTGGTGTATACGGCTTGCGGAGAAAGGAAATCAATGAAAGAACTCAAGTACTCGTGGAGTCCCTTGGTCTTCAGAAAGAAGTTAAAAAACTAGTAGGAGAACTGCCTTTAGGATGGAAACAGAAATTGGCATTTTCTGTTGCAATCTTTCACAAACCGAAAATTGTTTTTTTGGACGAACCTACCGGAGGAGTCGACCCGGTAACGCGGCGTCAGTTTTGGGACATGATATACGAGGCAGCAGCCACCGGTATCACGATCTTTGTTACTACGCATTATATGGATGAGGCCGAGTATTGCGATCGTGTTTCGGTTATGGTTGATGGAAAAGTGGAAGCACTCGACGCCCCCGCAAATTTAAAGAGCATACATGAGGTAAACTCAATGGACGAAGTGTTTTATAAACTTGCTCGAGGTGCCAAAAGAGGAGATACTTAATTATTAGTATGTTTCAGTAACCAGCATTTATAGACAGCGGTTTCGATGAAAAAATGATAGGTATACTTGATAGCGAATGATAAAAAATGAAGCAATTACTCGTATTCATCAGAAAAGAATTCTATCACGTTTTTCGTGATCGACGAACACTATTGATCATGTTTGGACTTCCCGTGGTGCAAATCATTTTATTTGGATTCGCTCTTTCCAGTGAGGTGAAAAACGTCCATATAGCTGTTGTGGATTATGCGAACGATGTTGTTAGCCAACGTCTTATTGATAAAATAAAAACATCAGAATACCTCATCGTAGAAAAAACAACTATGGGCTATGAAGGTATTGAAGATGAATTCAAAAAAGGAGAAATTAAAAGTGCGCTAATCATTCCACCCAACTTTGGTAATGATCTGTATAGTTCAGAAAATATAAAGGTTCAAATCGTTACCGACGGATCAGATCCCAATATTTCGAAAACTGTAGTCAATTATTTAACGACTATTATCAATGCTTATCAGCAGGATATTTTACCTAAAAAGACTTTTCCCTATCGCATTATCCCTGAAATACGCATGTTGTACAACGAAGAGGGAAGTGGTTCATTGAACTTTATTCCGGGAGTAATGGCGCTCATCTTAATGATTGTATGCACGGCACTAACATCGGTATCCGTTGTGAAGGAGAAGGAGATGGGAACTATGGAGATTTTATTGGTATCACCATTTAAACCAATATTTGTACTTATAGCGAAAGCTATACCTTATTTGTTGCTTTCCCTGGCTAATTTTACCCTGATATTACTGCTCGCGGTATTTCTGCTACACGTTGAAATAAAAGGTAATATAGGTCTTCTATACCTGGAAAGCATTTTGTTTATCATCACGTGTCTGTCCTTAGGGCTGTTGATTTCTAACGTGACGAATTCCCAACAAACGGCATTATTAATTTCACTGATGGGCATGATGTTGCCGACATTGATCTTTACAGGTTTTATTATGCCCTTAGAAAACATGCCGAAGGTTTTTCAGGGGATTTCACACATCGTGCCATCCAGGTGGTATTATACAATTGTTAAAGCAGTCATGTTAAAAGGTTTGGGTTTTAGTTATATCTGGAAAGAAACATTGATACTTTTTTGTATGACGATAGGTCTACTAAGTATAGCGTGGAAGAATTTTAAAATTAGGTTATAAAAACGGAACGGATTAATGAATATCTTGGGTTTTATTTTACAGAAAGAATTCCGGCAGATTTTTCGCGATAAGTCCATTTTGGCTATGATGTTTGTCATGCCCATGGTACAATTGGTAATCCTGCCGCTGGCTATGGACTTTGATGTGAAGGCTGTCAGTTTAGCTGTTATTGATCATGATCATAGTAGTTATTCTCATCAGCTGATTAATAAAATAGGTTCCTCTGGATATTTTAAACCTATACACTTTGCCTCTTCCTATCGAAAAGGATTACAGTACATCCAGCGAGAGGAAGCAGATATTGTCATAGAAATTCCCCCACGATTCGAACGTACGTTAATTCGTGATGGTACCGAAAAGCTCGGAATCTCGGCAGACGCCATCAATGGCACCAAAGCGGGTATCGGCAGCGCTTATCTCACAAAAGTAATAGCCGACTTTAATGCAGATCTTGATATAAATGTACAATCAGAAGAAGCTTTGCTGAACAAACCGATAGAAATCGCTGAACGTAGCTGGTATAACCCATTGGCCTTATACAAATTTAATGTAGTACCCGCAGTGTTAGTGCTGTTACTTACGTTGATAGGCGGTTTCATGACTGCGCTTAACATTGTGAAAGAAAAAGAGATTGGGACCATTGAGCAGATCAATGTGACACCTATAAAGAAATGGCAATTTATTCTTGGCAAACTGATACCTTTCTGGATTATTGGAATGTTTATTTTTACCGTTGGTTTGATGGTATCTTCTTTCATGTACGGAATATATCCACAGGGGAGTTTATTGCTGTTGTATGCTTTTGCATCTATTTATCTGATTGCACTACTGGGATTCGGACTACTTATTTCCACTTATAGTGATAATCAGGTCCAAGCGATGTTTGTGGCTTTTTTCTTTATGATGATTTTTATGTTGATGAGTGGTTTTTTTACTTCAACAGATAGTATGCCTAATTGGGCAAGAACGCTATCAAACTTAACGCCAGTTACACATTTCGTAAAGGTGGTACGGATGGTGATATTAAAAAGTAGCAATTTTGAAGATGTAAAAATGGAATTTATATATCTTATCGGTTTTGCGGTACTACTGAATGGTTGGGCTATGTGGAATTATAAAAAAACAAATTAAGACAAAATGTCTTTGAACAGCCGTGTATTCAAAAATAGGTTGAATGACAAAAGATTTAGAAACTTCTGTTTTCTCGTAATATTTCCTGATAAAAACGAATGTCTTCTTCTAGTTTTGCAATATATAGTTCTTTATCGGTGATAATTTTGTGATAAAGTGCCTTTTCCTCATTGCTTTTTTCTGCTGTACCTTGTTCATCACGGAAAACATAGCTTAAATTTAAATCAATCAATGATGCAATTTGCTTCAGTCGATCAATATCGATGCGGGTTATGCCACTTTCGATATTTTGGTAGGTCTTTAAAACAATATTCATTCTTTTCGCCATCTCTGCCTGAGATAAACCTTTGGCTTTCCGTTGACGTTTGATGAATTTAAGAAGATCGTTGCTTGTCATTGTCTTATATTAATTTGTTCATAATTTTATTTAATCATTAAAAGCAAACGCCTCGGTGGGCGACGGTTTCTTTCCAAATTGTAAACCCATAATAAGAGAAAGAAACCATATAACACCGTAATATCATTACATACCGCAAAAAATCCCCTCAGGTGTGAACTGAAGGGATCTTTGCTACTAAGATAAATTTAACCTTCAGTATAGAAAACCAACCATATCATCCATGCCCATAATGAAGGTGTAAAATGTAATATGGTTATCTTTTATAAGGTGCATAGAGCAAATATATGAATAAAATCTACTAAATAGGTAGATTTTATTCATATATTTTATTGAAATAATGGTATTTACACGAAGTGCCAAAGCGTTCGGTTTGGAAATGCCCTGGCTTTCCTCGTTTTTTATGCACTATTTCTTTTACTTATTGTGCCGTAATTTTATTTGAAGACGAGAGTGATATAGGTGTTTATACGCCAGTTATTGTTCGGGAAATGCTCCTTGTTAAAGAAAAAGTGTACACTAAGGTAACTAATATTTGTTTGGAAGTGTTAATAAAAAAACTCCATTTCCGATAAAGAGTCAGAAATGGAGTTTGTACAAACGCTGTTGTACGGTGCTTCCTAGTGCTAGTATTTCCAGCTGAGGTTTGGAAGTTTTCTAACATGATTCTCATCAAGCACCTCCTGCACTCGTTGTTTATATGATTCTAACAATAAGAGCACCTGAAATGTTTTACAAAACTTTTTGTTTGATGTTAGAAAAGAACAATGCAGTGTTAGCCAATGTAAAGTAAGGTGTTATCATCGCTTTCTTAAAAGGATTGGGAGGGATGCCGCATTTTATTTTGTTTACCCATTCGGGGTCGCCAATCGCTGCCTTTCCTATGGCAATTAAATGCCCATGTCCTGAATTAACGATTCTTTCTGCTTTAGCTAAATCATGTAATCCACCATTAATTATTATTGGTAACTGAGTAAGTTCCGCTGCAATTGATGATGATGAAATCCCATCAGTGTATAAGCATTCTCTTTCCCAATTGCCTCCTTCTGCAGCAATATGAATATAGGATAAGTCCGCGGTCGCTACCTCTTTAAATAGTTCTTTCGCAAAAGCCACCCCCTCTGGCCATCGGTAGGTTAAATCGTTTACTTTACTCTCTGAAAGCCGTAAACCGATAAGAAAAGCTGAGTCGTATTTTTTCCTTATCGCTGAAATGATTTCCTTTACGATTCGAAATCTATTTTTAATAGTTCCACCGTAATCGTCCGTGCGTGTATTGGTATAAGGGGTAATAAACTGATCAAGGAGATAACCATTGGCGGCATGAATTTCTACCCCATCAAAACCTGCTTGCTGCGCCGCTTCCGCAGCATTAGCAAAACCGTCGATTACTTGTTGAATGTCCTTTTTGTCCATTGCTTTGGGAATAGCGTAAGATTCGGCGCTTGCACCTCCTTTAGTCATTCTAGTTCCCAAAGGTTGGATGGCAGATGGAGCGATAGACTCACCGTCTTTTGTTGCAAGAGCCCCTGCATGCATTAACTGACATATGGCTAAACTCCCATATTTATGGATGAACCGAACAACTTTATGCCACCCTTTGGTGTGTTTACTATTCGTCATGCCGGGCTGATAAGATAACGCCTGGCTGTAGGCATCATCGGTATAAGTGCCTTCAGTTATGATTAATGAGAATCCACCTTTCGCTAGTGCTGCGTAATAATCTTGCATCTTTTTCGTCGGCACTCCATTCGCATTTGCACTGGTTCTGGTCATCGGAGCTAGTGCAAATCTATTCTTCAAAACATGCCTTCCCAAAGGGAATGGATCAAATAAATTCTGCTTTTTCATCTTCATGATATTTTATGAAAACAAAAATCTTTTATCTCTTCTAATTTTTACATAAGATATTTTAAGAAAAATCCTTTAACTATCTTAAGAAGATTTATTTTTTCGACCTGCTCTTTTTCTTATGGAGCTTAAAAATTCGGGAGTGATTCCTAGGTAAGAAGCAATATATTTTTGAGGTATGCGCTCCACAAAAAAAGGATAATGTTTTACAAACCATTCGTAACGTTCAGCTCCAGATAATTGAATGTTATGGAGTATTCTGCGATCCTGCGCAATCGTGCCATTTTGATGAAGAACTAAAAAAAAGTGATTGAATGCAGGAATATGTTTAAGCAATGATGTAAGGTTTTCCTTATTGATCTGAAGGATTATGGCATCTTCTAAAGCAACAATATACCTGCTCGCCGGAATTTCTTTCAAAAAGCTTTCAAAGTCATTGATCCACCAATCTTCTATAGCTAAATGGAGTATGTGTTTATTGCCTTGATCGTCTAAAGCATATGAATAGAGACATCCTTTTACAACATAGTTTTCATAAAATGAAAAATTGCCCTCCTGTAATAAAAACGCTCTTTTGGGAAGCCGTTTCACTTGAAAAGATGCTCGAATCTGTTCTTCTTCCCGTGGAGTTAACGTGATATGTCGGCGTATATGATCTAACAATTGAGCATAGAAATCCATTCTGGTCTGTTTTTATTGTTTGCTATACTAAACGTAATGAATAAAATGTGTTTTTATTAGTAACAAACTAATTAGTGTTTTTGAAAACAATTTAAACGAGTAATGGTATCTAATATATAGATTTTTTATCTTCACGTTTAATTGGATATGGGTATTTTGTAAACGTTATAACAAAGTTTACATATTGCTAAGAATAAATTAAACAATATTTTTTGTTATGTACTGATGAAAGCTTTGGTGAAGTATTTCTTGTTATCCGCGGTGTTTTTTTTTTATCAATTAGGAAAAAGTAATGCGCAAAAGGTTTCGCTCATAACGTTAGATCAATTGGAGCACCGCATTGATTCTGGAAAAGACACTGTATTTATAGTGAATTTCTGGGCTACTTGGTGTACGCCTTGTATAGAAGAAATTCCATATTTCCAGCAACTTTTTAACACGCAACCCGATCCTGTCACTAAATTGATTTTTGTGAGTCTTGATAGTCCAACTAAGATAGATAGTTTGGTTAAACCTTTTATAAAAAAACATCACATTACCAATGAAGTATATGTTTTAAATGAACAAAATCAACAAAAATATATCGAACAGATTGATCCAGACTGGTCTGGTGCAATACCAGCTACCTTGTTCATAACTTCTGGAGGAGAGAAACGATTGTTCTTTGAACAATCGTTTGATTTCCAAGCATTGGAAGACACCTTTTTAAGCTTTAAACGTAAGTTTCGATAATTTTTGTTTAGCTGCGATTTGCAAAATAAAAAATGGAAGCATAATTTACAGGTGGCCCCGCTGCTATTGGAAATTTAAATGATAATGAAAAGAAAGGTGTGATGATTTGCCAGTCGAGAGATGGCTTTATTGGTTATGCAACAGTGGCAATCATCGCCTCATAACGGTATTATAAACAAAATCAATTGAGATGAAAAATTTAGTTATTGGAATGCTGCTACTAAGTTGCTTTAGCTTAAATGCACAAAAAAAAGGTTATGAAATAGGAGATAAGATAGAAAACTTCTCTCTTGAAAATGTATCTGGAGAAAAAGTTTCTTTGGCAGATTATGACGGGGCAAATGGTTTCATCATAGCTTTCACTTGCAATACCTGTCCTGTTGCTCAAGCTTATGAAGGGCGCTTAATTGCTTTGGATAATCAATTTAAAGAACAGGGTTACCCGGTAATTGCGATTAACCCAAATGATCCTGAAGCGCAGGAGGGGGAAGCGCTTGAACATATGAGGCAACGGGCAACGGATCAAGAATTTACTTTTCCGTATTTATATGATCCCGATCATATGGTTACGAAAAAATTTGCTCCCACGAGAACTCCGCATATGTTCGTTGTTCAAAAGGTCGACAACGATATGGTGTTGAAATACATCGGTGCTATAGATGATAGCCAGGATGGGACGCCAACAAATTTATTCGTGGAAAATGCGTTGACGGATTTAATGCAGGGTAAAGACCCGTCAACCCCTACAACAAAAGCCATCGGTTGTGAAATTAAATGGAAGAAGGGTACTACCAGTTCCCTATAAGACTAACAAAAACTCCATTTCTGATTAATATCAGAAATGGAGTTCGCACAAAATATATTGATATTGTGCAGATGCTTCCCTACGCTGGTATTATCCAGTTCAAGTATTAAGGATCTATCTCAGCCCGATAGTAATCAAGCACTCCCAGCACATTTTAATCAAGAACAAGCGTTATTGTAAATTGTTTTAAGTTAGTAAAAAGAGATGCAGTTAAATTTGTTTAACGAACCGCCCAAAGTAGAATGTTTTTTATTGCTTTCTCCACCGGAACACATCAAAACGAGGATCAAACAACAAAAGGTATATCTAGCTAAAAAGATTGGTTTATCTCGGGAAAACCGATATGCACTGGCACACATATCGCTTTTTAAATTGTATACAAATGAAAATGATAGGGCGATCGTCAATACATTAAAATCAGCACTATCTGATCAGGGAAGTTTTGATATCAAGCTTCACGGTATTGAATACCTCATGCATGGCGCTGTGTCTTTTAGCGTTTGCGTGAAAATAGCGAATAGCACACCTATTACGGCACTGTATAAAACATTAACAGAGGTATTCAGGACAAAGAAAGTATACTATTACCCTCACTTAACAATAGCACGGAGCATTACGATCAATAAGTATAGAATGGTTAGTGAAATTTATAAATATGTAGCTATTAAAGAAGATTTTGTATGCAATGTTGTGTCTGTATTGAAAAGATACCTAGATGAAAAAAAGCCGTATAGGAAAATTTATCAAGCCCAATTAAATTAAAAGCGAAGGTCGCGAGAATTTGGCTTAGGCCTTGGCTTCCAAAATGATTTCTCTATTATATTTATTTCTGTATGCTATTGGGGTGAGGCCGGTAACTTTCTTGAAAACCGATCGGAAAGCTTTTGTATCCGTATACCCTACATCATACATGACCTCACTGATGTTTTTTCGCTTTAATTCAAAACTGCGTTTCGCAGATTCTATTTTTGTGCGTTGTATATATTCTATAATGGTGTTGTTGGTGGCATTCTTAAACCGTCTTTCAAAGTTACGTCGGCTAATAGCAAACATGTTGGCCAATTGGTCAACAGTAATTTTTTCATGATAGTTTTCCTCAATAAACTGCTGTGCTTTTTTCACTTCCTCGTCCTGATGATTTTTCTGACCACTAAAGATCGTAAATGCAGCTTGACTATTACGGTCTATATCAATCGCAAAATACTTCGCCGCAAGAATAGCGGTTGCTCTATCAGTGTATTTCTCTACCAAATATAAAAGTAAATTCCAATAGGAATTGGCGCCTCCGCTGGTATATATTCTAGAAGATTCGGATATAATTCCTCCATCGATTAAGTCGACCTCCGGAAACATGTTTTTGAATTCATTTGTATATGCCCAATGTGTAGAACATTGTTTATCCTTTAGCAGGCCAGTAGACGCAAGTAAAAATGCACCTAAACAAAGAGAGGCTACTTCAGCCCCTTGGTGATAATGCTTAATTATCCAGGGAATCAGTTCTTTATTTAGTTCCACAGCGTTGCTCATATTACCGAATAGCGCAGGGATAATTATTAGGTCAGTATGCTGTACTTCTTCAAGCTGTTTATCAGTATATACGGAATACACGCCGTTATGAAGTTTGATCTCTTTTGATAGACCTACAAGTTGCACGTCGAAAAAAGGCAAATTTCCCGACGATTGCGAAAACTGATTGATGGTAGCGAACAAGTAGCGTGGATTGGTTATGGCTTCCATCACTGCGGATTCCGGAACTAATATGGATACTTTTTTCATACAAGATGATTTATAAATGGCAGTAATGTTTTCAAGTCAAACATGGCGCAATTAACCCTACAAAAGTCGCTATCACACCCGTTCGAATTTTGCTTAAAAATACAACTTTGTAATATCAAATGAACGGAAAATGTCATATCTTATTACATATCTTACTTTCAATGGCAATTGTAGGGAAGCTATGCTTTTTTATCAACAATGTCTGGGAGGGAATTTGTCTATTCAGACGATTGCTGATTCTCCTTTAGGGAAAAATTTTCCTATTCCCATACAAAAGTACATTTTGCATGCTTCGTTAAGGAAGGGAGGGCTGGTACTTATGGGAACAGATATGGTGAGTGATGCCGGTTTAGTAAAGGGAAATACGGTTTCCATTTTATTGGAATGCACTTCAGAACGGGAGATGAGAACCTATTACAAGAACCTGTCTATTGGAGGGCTGTCAACAAACCCGCTCGAAGCAACGGAGATGGGCGATTTTTTTGGCGGTTTGACGGATAAATTTGGTAACCATTGGTTACTACAATATACCGGTAACAACTGATTTATAGATTATTGTTAATCGCATATTGTTCTCGCCTCGTTCAATAGCTTGAGTCTTGTTCGACTGAGCGACTCTCGACTGGTTTGAATATATTTGGAGAGCTCTGTAAGTGTAACTTTTTGCAGCAATTCGGGTTGTTTCTCTATTAAGTGTCTGTACTTATCTAGGGGATTCCCATATGATAAGAGGTATCCAATGTTGCGCTTGTTTGGCGAGAAGTTCCCTATGGTAGTAAATAGAAAGCCGTTAAGGTGCTAAAAAACGCGCTACAATTGTATTGAACTGATCGGGTCTTTCCATCATAGGGGCATGACCACATTGATCGATCCACTCCAATGCTGCATGAGGAAGAAGGGAGTGAAAAGTTTCTGCTACCGAAGGGGGAGTAATCCGATCCTGCTTTCCCCATACTAGCAAAGTTTGTGTCTTGATTTTTGGAAGTAAACCTCTGATATTATCACGTTGTGCAGATTTAGCCATTTTTATGATACCAATACACTTGCTATTGTCTTTGGTAATCCTATAGACCTCTTCTATCAATGTTGGGTTGGCAACTGCAGGATCGTAGAATGTATGTTTGATGCGCTCCTCTATATATTGTCTGTTGTTTCGCTTCGGATAACTTCCGCCCATGCTGTTTTCGAATAAGCCAGAGCTGCCTGTTAATATTAAGCAACGTATATTTACAGGGTTTTTATACGCATAGTGTATGGCTAAATGTCCCCCAAGGGAATTCCCGATGATGGCAGGGTTTTGTAAAGCTAAGTGGGCGATGAGTGCTTCCAGGTAATTTAAAAGCTTGAAAATATGATGTTCACCTTGTAGATCCTGTATAGGTAGAATAGGGACAATAATTTTATGGTGACTCTGAAACGTATCGATAAAAGCCGTCCAGTTACTCAGACCGCCAAAAAGTCCGTGTAGCAAAAGTATCGGTGTACCGGCGCCAAATGTGGTATATTTAAAATCAAATTTATTAGTCATGTTTTTTTACTGCGAAGGTAAAAGGTGTACGTATGACGTGCTGTGATTCAAATCACAAAATCTTTATCAAGGCGACATGATGTGCTGCTTATTTAACCAGGTACTCTTTTGTCCTTTGAATATTATGATCGGAGGGAAATCTGTTTTCGAAAACACCTTTATATTTGGGACCCGAAAGAAAACCACATATAAAGATGAAATACAACAACTACAAGAAATATTCCGATAGGTAATTAATATGTTTGATTTTTCTGTTCATGAAATCAATCAAAATATGTCTTTCGCTGTTATTGGTAATAAAGTCTTGAAGAAAATTTTAGCCTAAAATAGACACTATGGATACTGTACCCTTATATTTACCCAACCAGAAGAAAAGTAGAACAGGTATTAAGATATTGGCTGTTGACATTGGTGGAACGAAAACCAGTTTAGGAGTTTATAACCTTGTAAATGGAGCGATGAATTTGATGGATGAAATTACACTTCCTTCGTCTGCACATACTTCATTTGATCATATTTTAACCGACTATTTAAAGAAAAATATAAGCGCTCGTCCTGATGTGTTAGCCATTGGCGTCGCAGGCCCTGTAATGGACGGGAAAGTAAACCTTACGAATCTCTCATGGTCAATCGATGTGGAAGCGATTAGGCGGCAACATGGCATTGAGGAAGTCTATTTGCTAAACGACCTGGAAGCTACTGCTTATGGGTTGGTGGGCATTGCAGATGACGACTTGGCTGTTATTAATACCGGATCCGATCAAAAAGGTAATATGGCTATTTTAGCCCCAGGTACGGGATTGGGTGAGGCTGGTTTATTTTGGGATGGCGAAAACTACCGCCCTTTTGCTACGGAAGGCGGGCATAGTGAATTTTCTCCAAGAACAGAATTAGACTTCGAGCTTTTTCAATATTTACGTGACGAAACACCACTTATAAGTTGGGAGCATCTAGTGTCGGGTAAAGGAATTTATCGTATTTATCGCTTCTTAAGGGAAAGTAAAAGGTACAAAGAGCCTGCCTGGCTTCGGGAGAAACTTGAAAATGAAGATCCCGCGGCGGTGATTAGCCATACTGCTATCCGGGAATTAAACGACACCTGTGTAACGGCTATGCAGCTTTTTGTTACGTATATGGCAAGAGAATCGACAAGTTTAGCCTTAAAGCTCAAAGCTACCGGAGGGCTTTACCTGGGAGGAGGCATACCACCAAGGATATACCCGCTATTGAAAGATGAATTGTTTCGTGAACAGTTTATACAGAGCGACCGTATGGATCCCTTGTTACGGGAGATCCCTATCCGCGTAATCTTAAACAGTAAAGCCGCATTGCTGGGAGCAGCGTATTTTGGGGCCTTTGGTTCAAGGGATTAGAAATACGTTTGCGTTTGTATATACGTTGTATCGTTTTACCGATTAGACCATTTTTGTAGTGGTTTGAGTTGCTACATTTTGTGATACCTGATAGACCTTGATAAACTAAACCGAACAGGAAAACTCCTTGCGCTATGATGAAATTTATAAACACCTTGATATGGTAAACGAACGATGTCTGCTTTGATAAACGAACGGAAAAACTACGTTTTTTCTATTTTTATTTAAAAAAACACTTGTTGGTTTGATATATGAGGAAAAAATACGTTGTTGATGTGTTTTATTTATATTATTTTGATCAATTTATTGTTTTTTTGATATTTTTTATCGTTTTTAGTTGAAAAATTTGTTATTTGTGCTTGTAAAAATATTCCTTTAACATCTAACCTGTCAGATATTTGTTAAAACAGTCGTACCTTTTTGCTTGTTTAGGAATGATTTTTCTGTATTTCTTTAAATAATTGCCTTTACCGTTTGCGTTTCAGCCTAAGGTGTGCCATTAATTTAATTTAGTATATGAAAACAGATCAAATTTTTTTCCGGGAACAACGAATGGTCTTTTATAAAGACAAATTCAAATGTTTTGTAGTCTTACTCCTTTTTTTAGTGCCAATTTTTGCAAAAGGTCAATCTGTTGCTGTAAAAGGTACTGTGAAAGATGAAAAGGGGCTACCAGTTGTTGGTGCTAGCGTAGTTGTCCAAGGTAAAACAGGTGGAACAAAGTCTGATCAGGACGGTACCTATACATTAGAGGTTGCTGCTGGTGATGTAATGGTGGCTTCGGCCATTGGTTATACCAAACAGGAACTTGTGGTAGAGGCTGACAAGTCTGTATATGATTTTACGCTCAGCGAAGAAGCTGAAAGTCTAGAAGAAGTCGTGGTCACCGCTTTGGGAATCACCAGACAATCCAAAAGCTTGGTTTACGCCACACAAACGATTAAACCGTCAGAATTGACCGGTGTTCGCGATGCAAATAATGTGATCAATTCCCTACAAGGTAAGGTGGCCAATGCGGTGATTACGCAAGGTTCTGGCGGCCCCGGGAGTGGTGCTCGTATCGTGCTCCGTGGTAACCGTTCGATTCAAGGAACTAACAATGCATTAATCGTAGTTGATGGCGTTCCCGTAGCAAATCCTACCTATGCTACTCCAGGGAATACTTTTGGTGGAATTCAGGGGCCTGATGGGGCATCAAACGTTAACCCTGACGACATCGAGAGTACGACTGTTTTACGGGGAGCCTCTGCTGCGGCCCTTTACGGAAGCCAGGCAGGTAACGGTGTGTTAGTGATTACCACCAAAAAAGGAAAAGTAGATCAATACCGGGTGGATATCAATTCGGGTGCCGTCTTTGAAAACGCTTTTGCACTTCCTCATGTGCAAAATCGGTATGGACAGGGTTTAGGAGGTTCACTGGATGGTAATATTGGCGATAGCTGGGGGGAAGAGATGTCCGGTCAATCGTATACAAATTATTTAGGTGAGACCGCTACCTATAATGCTCAGGAATCTAATATCCAGGATTTTTTCCGGACGGGTACCAGCTTAAATAACTATGTGGGTATTTCGGGTGGAAATGAAAAAATGCAAAGCTATTTCTCGTATACCAATAATAGTGTACAGGGTATCGTGCCCCAGAATAAACTAGGACGGCATGTGATTAATTTGCGTATCAATAATCAGCTAACAGATCGCTTGTCGAGCGATGCGAAGGTTACCTATATCAAACAGGGTATAGATAACCTACCGCGAACGGGAGAGGAAAACTCGCCCATTATGAATATTTACCAGATTCCCAGAAATATTTCGATCGCAAACGCCCGGCATTATCAGGCAGAAAGTGTAAGTGGACTGATGATGCCATCGCCCTGGCCCTCAACCTTGAGCTCCATCTATCAAAATCCCTATTGGATGGTCCATAATACTTCCATTAATGCCGATCGTGATCGTATCATGGGTTTTATTTCGTTGAAATATCAATTGACCGACTGGTTAAATGTAACCGGTAGAGCTAACTTGGATAGGATTGTCGATAATCTACAACAATCATATGCCGAAGGAACCTTGCTCTATACCAATTCCGGGGCGGGAGGAGACTTCATTAATAATGATATTTATACTACACAGCAATGGTATGATCTTATTTTTTCAGGAGACAATCAAATCAACGAAAATTGGAGAGTGAACTATAACGTAGGGGCCATTTACAGGGATATATCCAATGTGCAACGAAATGTACAGGCCAACGGTTTAAGAGTGCCAAATATGTTCAGTATTGCTTATGCGGCTTCACCTAATACCACTAATATTGTTGGTGGGAATCAAACACAGTCGGTATTCGGACAGGCAACGGTTTCCTATAAGGATGCCATATTCTTGGATGGCAGTTATCGTAATGATTGGGATTCCAGGTTGCCGTCGCCCTATTCCTATGGTTATTACTCTGCGGGTGCGTCGGTCGTTTTATCTGATTTGCTTGCGCTCCCTTCCTATCTATCTTTCTTGAAAGCAAGTCTTAATTACGCCGAAGTAGGTAACGGTGGACAAGAACAGATTCGGTTGGCAACCTTTAACTTCTTTCAAAGTGCGGGAAATGGACAAATTGGAAGAAACCCGTTGTACCCGATAGCTGATCTAAAACCAGAAATTGTAAAAAACATAGAAGCCAGTATCGAAACACGGTTTTTTGAAGATCGCATTGGTTTTTCAGCTACTTATTACAAGAGCAACTCAACCAATCAATTGCTCTCCCTTAGTGTGCCCGCGGCTACTGGCTATACCACCCGATATATCAATGCCGGTAATATACAGAACCATGGTTTTGAATTTGTAATAGATGGCACTCCGGTTAGAAATGATAATTTTAGCTGGGATGTTGGCTTCAATCTAGCGATGAACCGAAATAAGGTGGTAGAACTTTCTGACGATATTTCTTTTTTCTATATCAATAGCGATGCTCGCGTTGCTTCTGTAGCTTTAGAAGAAGGTGGTCGATATGGTGATTTATATGCTTTGAAATGGGCAACGGATGCGGAAGGAAGATATTTGGTAAATGCTAATGGTTTGCCTATCAGTACGGCAGAGCCCGATGTGATTGGTAACTTTAATCCCGATGCTAATATGGGATTGAGCAATACCTTCAACTATAAGAATTTTTCACTGAGAGCATTGGTAGATGGCAGAATCGGTGGTACGGTAGTGTCTGGCACAGAGATGAATCTTGCTTTCAGCGGTATTCCGGAAGTTACTGATCAGTTCCGCGAAGGCGGACTTCACCTTGGTGGTGTAGATAATAACGGCAATGCGGTAGATGCTACTGTAAACGCCCAGGATTTCTGGCAAACGGTTTCCGGTAAACGGTACGGAAGTGGCGAATTTTTTGCATATGATGCTACCAGCTTTAGGTTGAGGGAACTCGCTATCGGTTATGAAATACCGCTTAAGGAAACTTCTTTCTTTAATAATATGCGGGTATCATTGGTGGGCCGGAACTTATTCTGGATTTATAGAGGCAGCTCTAAATTGGATATTCCAGGTATCGGTAAGCGAAAAATGTGGTTTGATCCTGATATGAGCTTAGCGAATAGTAATTATCAAGGAGTAGAATATGGTACGCTTCCTTCTACCAGAAGCTGGGGAGTAAATGTACAGCTAAGTTTTTAATAGCGTTTGGTCTATCACACAACAACAAAAAGATTATTATGAAACCATCATGATTTTCAAAATCATACAGTGAAATGAATAACTGAGCTTGCCAGCTCTTGAACACCAAATAGATAAGTAGCTGTGAAAAATCATGATAGCTTCATCACCTTTAAAAAAATATGAGATGAAAAATATTAAATATTATATCGTAAATATAAGTTTTACCTGTTTCTTGGCTGTACTGTTGACCTCTTGCACAAGAGATTTTGAAGAAATCAATACCAATCCCGATGCCATCATAGATGTTGGTGCAACAGAACTACCTTTCCTTTTCAGCCGTGCAGAGACACAGGCCTTGTTTGGTACCTCTTATCAAACCGCTCAAAATCTAAGTGCCGATCAATATGCACAATATTTTGCCTGTGTAGCGACTTCTTTCCCTTCAGATCGGTATGTCATGCGTCCCGATTGGTTCAATGCAGCATGGAATGCCTTGTACGCGAATACTATGCCGCAGTTATTAACCATTTTTGAAAATACTGAACCGACTTCATCAGAATATGCGTTGGCGAATATCGTATGGGTCTTCGCTTTTCATCGCATTACAGATTATTGGGGGCCTATTCCTTATTTCAGTGCCGGAACAGTCGATAATAGCGTTCCTTATGATCCGCAGGAACTTATTTATGACGATTTTTTTAAACGTTTGGATTCGGCTGTCACGGTTTTACAAGACCGAACAAGCGAAACACCCTATGGAAGCTACGACATCATTTATGGTGGTGATGTGAATAAATGGATAAAATTTGGTAACACCCTTCGCTTACGTTTGGCCTTACGTATTTCGAATGTGGATCCTGAAAGAGCTAGACTGGAAGCAGAGGCTGCAGTTGCTGGTGGGGTATTTACAACAAGTCCAAGCGATGATGCACTATTGGAGAAAAGCCTGAATGGAAATGATATCAATGGACTGTCGCAAATGAGTGATTGGAATGAGTTTAGAATGAGTGCTACCATGGAGTCTATTTTAAAGGGCTATAACGACCCACGGATAGCTGAATATTTTATGCCGGTTGCAAGTAGCGGAAGTTATGAAGGTTTACGAAATGGTTTGACGGCTAATCAGCTTACTAATAGTGCGAATACACCTAACGCAAACTCTCGCGTAGGTGCCAAGTGGTCATCTCCTGCGGCTAACGGCATCGCGAGTTTTCTAACAACACCACAAAATGTGATGTGCACGGCAGAGGCTTATTTTTTAAGAGCGGAAGGTGCTGTTTTGGGTTGGAATATGGGCGGTTCCTCGCAAGAGTTATACGGAGAGGGAATTCGGAACTCCATGATTCAGTGGGAAATTACCGATGAAGAACTTATTGATGACTACATTGCTAGCACTGATCTTCCGGTAGCACCTGAAGATTTTCTAAGTTCACCTCCCATTACGGATGTGCCTGTGCGGTTTGATCCTTCGAACACAAGCGTTCAATTGGAACAGATCGCAATACAGAAATGGCTGGCTGTTTTCCCCGATGGATGCGAAGCTTGGGCCGATAATCGAAGAAGTAGAGCCTTCAGGTTCTATCCGGTAGCCAATTCGGATAACCCTGATGTGACGGACCCGAGTACGCAGTATATTAGAAGGCTTACCTTCTTATTGCAAGAGCAGCAGGTTAACGCACCAGGTGTAGAAACAGGAGTACAACATTTGGGTGGGCCTGATCGGATTATAACACCTCTTTGGTGGGATACCCACTAAAAAAATCCATTCATTTTTTGCATATGAAAAGGCGGTATCCATAACAGGCGATACCGCCTTTTCCCGTTTTCTACAACTAATTGTTGATATTTCAATTTCTTGATATATCAATATAACCCGTTGTTGATATAATCAATTTTACTTAAGTTTGCTTCTGCCAAAGTAAAACTTGCCCGCTGATTTGTTATGATTTCCTACGACTCATGTAATGACCTGCAGTTATTAAAACTTATTCAGATAGGTGATCACCAAGCCTTTAATGAAGTTTACAATCGTCATTGGGAAATGTTATATCAATTCACTTATCGCATGGTGCAGGATAGGGGATTGAGTATGGATATCTTACAGGAAGTTTTTGTCTGGCTCTGGGAACATCGACAGAAATTAAGGGTGAATGTGTTTAAAACGTACCTGAGCGTAGCCGTTCGCTATAAGGTCGCAAATTATATCCGTCATAACAAAGTGAAGGTCCTTGCGTTTAAAGATATCACTTATAAAACAACCAATTATACTTCTTTTACAGACATGCTCGATCTGAAAGAATTACAGTACATCATTCAACAATTTACCGATAGCCTGCCAAATCGCTGCGGCGAAATCTTTCACTTGAGTAGGAATGAGTTTCTGACAAATCAGGAAATTGCCAAAAAACTGGATATCTCAGAGAAAACAGTAGAAAATCAGATCACGATTGCATTAAAGAAACTTCGGGTCCATCTGGCTAATAATAACCATTTACTGTTCTTCTTCCTTTAAATTTTAAAAAAACTCGCTACGTTTTGGGGGATAGTCTGCCCTGAAGTGCCTTCTTTTTATAGAGCATTGCTATGGATAGTAAGGAATTGAAGTTTTTAGCGGGTAAAGTAGCTGATGGAACAGCCACTGAGAAAGAACTTATCGCATATAATGCATATCTCGATCAGTTGGAAAAACAGGGAACAGATGATCCACTGAATGCCATTGAAAAAGAACGTTTAAAGGAGAACCTAAAAAACCGGATAGACGCTCATATAAATAATATCGACATTGAAAAAACTCCATTGCCCATCATCAAGGGAAACAATCCGGTAGCGCGCAAACTGGTAGCCGCAGTGATACTTATCGTACTGTCTTTATCTACTTATTATTGGTACATAGAGCGAACTCAAGAAAAAGAGGCAGTGGTTAATCAAGCACTACTTGTGGATATAAAACCGGGAGGAAACAAGGCGATGCTAACATTGGCAGACGGTTCTCAAATCGTTTTAGATGATACCGACGATGGCACTGTTGCTGAGCAAGGTGCAACCAGAGTCATTAAGACAGCAGATGGCAAGTTACTGTATGAAAAATCAACAGAAAAACAGGGAGAAGGACAAGCTAGTGGTTTAAACATCGTTGAAACTCCCCGAGGAGGACAATATCAAATGGTATTGCCAGATGGTTCAAAAGTATGGTTGAATGCAGCCTCCTCTATTACTTTCCCAACAGATTTTTCTACGACGGCTAACCGTACGGTTTCGATCAGAGGAGAGGTTTATTTTGAAGTCGCCACAGATAAAAAAAGACCCTTTATTGTTAATACCGCAACACAGTTTGTTGAGGTGCTCGGAACCCATTTCAACGTAGCGGCATATTCCGATAATCATACGCATACAACGTTGCTGAAAGGGGCTGTAAGGGTCAACACCACCGGTACCATAGGAGGTCAACACCAACAAGAGGTGGTTTTACGTCCAGGAGAACAATCAACGGTTATGAATGAAAGGATAGCTGTGCGCTCAGTAGATTTAGATGAGGTGCTAGCTTGGAAGGATGGTTACTTTAAATTTAAGGGTAATCTGGAAGATATTATGTCTCAGATAGCACGCTGGTATGATGTAACGATCGATTACGATAAAAAAACTACCAAGCCTTTAGCTTTCGGAGGTAAGATATCCCGTAACCGATCCATTGAAGATGTACTGAAAATGATCGAAGAAACTGGTCAGGTACGTTTCAAAATAGTGGGAAGGAGGGTTATGGTACAGGATTAATTGATACTTGATGTGTAATATATACAAACGGTGCTTCGATGTTCAGTGCCGGCAACACACAGACCAAATTAGTGAATTATGATAACTAAAACCTGAGTAAAGCCTTTTCTTGGCTATTAATGTATTCCTAGATGAAGAAGACAATTTTATCAAAAACAACTCGATGGCTCAGACACCACAGGCCATGGATGGCATTAACATTCACATGTAAATCCTTGCTTATGAAAACCAATCTTATCATCGTTTTTATGATGTGCGGTATAATGCAAACCTTTGCTTATAGGGCAAATGCCCAAAAAATCACCTTACAAAAAACAAAAGCTCAGTTTTCAGAAGTGATAGACCAAATAAGCCAACAAAGCGATTATGATTTTATTTATGACCTAGATTTAATCGAGCGTGCAAAACCTATTGATATTCAAGTGAATAGTGTGACACTACAGCAGGCCTTAGCTATATGTTTTGAAAACCAGCCTTTTACCTATGTGATAAAGAACAAAACCGTGATAGTAAAGGAAAAATTGGAAGAAGCATCGCCAATCAAAAAGAAACAGGTACAAATGGAAGTAAGCGGTATAGTAAATGATGAAAAAGGACTTCCACTTCCGGGAGTAAGCGTGATGCAAAAAGGTACATCGAACGGTACGACGACAGATGATAAAGGAGCCTTTAATCTTCAAGTTGGAGATGTACAAGCAGTGTTAGTGTTTCGGTTTATAGGTTATAGGTCATTTGAACAACAGGTGTCGGAAGATTTGATGCAAATAGTACTCGATGAAGATCAAGCAGCGCTGGACGAAGTAGTTGTTGTTGGTTACGGTACACAGAAAAAAGTAAACCTTACCGGAGCCGTGTCTTCCATTGATTTTTCAGATGTTGCCGAAACAAGACCTATTACCAGCCTTTCCGCGGGGCTTGCCGGCTTAAGTTCTGGTATGCAGGTGCAGCAATCAACGGGGCAACCTGGGAGTGACGGGGCTACTTTACGTATTAGAGGCCAGGGAACATTAAACAACTCCGATCCTCTGGTCTTGGTAGACGGGGTGCCCAGTAATATGAATGATGTAAACCCACAGGATGTAGCCAATGTCTCCATTCTGAAAGATGCTGCTTCTGCCGCCATTTATGGGTCGCGGGCAGCTAATGGTGTAATATTGGTTACCACAAAACGCGGTGCTGCCGGCACCTCCAATTTGACGTATAATGTACGGATGTCGCAGCAAGAGCCTTCTAATTTAATTGATATGGTGAGCGATTACCCACGGCATATGGAACTGATCAATGAAGGCTTTAATAACCTTACACCAAACTCAGGTCCCTTTCAGCAATCGGTGATCGACGAATGGCGAGCAAATTCAACTACCGATCCCATACGTTATCCCAATACCAATTGGTTTGATTGGATCTTACGGAAAAAATGGGCACAGGAGCATAATCTTTCGGCTACCGGCGGAAATGATAAAACAACCTATCTATTATCGGCCAACTACTTGGATAATCCCGGTATTGTCGAAAATGCCGGTTTTAAACGTTATGGTGCTCGGGTGAATGTTGAATCTAAGATCAACGACTGGCTAACCGTTGGTAGTAACACCTTTGGGTTATGGTCAAATGCTGGATTGGCAAATATTAATGACTTGTTTAGTTTTACGGCCGGTTCAGTCCCTGGTATTTTACCGAGAGATCCTCAGGGAAGATACGGCTCAGCAATGGCTCCCGGCGAAAATTTACAGGCAAACAATTACCTGCATAATATAAACACCACAATCGGTGATCTGGAACGACAAAAGGTCTTTTCACGTTTATACGCGAATATTAATCTTTACAAAGGATTAACCTTAGAGTCGGGCTTTTCCATTGATTTTGATAACCAATCTCAACGGAGCCATACCGTATATATTCCTCGCTGGAATTTCCAGACAGAACAGATTACCAATCCGGATCCCGGAAGAAATAATGTGTACAATACGCACCAACGTGACTTTCAATATGTGATGAACCATGTGTTGAAATATCATACGCAGATTGGTCTACACGGACTGGATATGTTGGCGGGGTATCAGGAAGAATATTATCGGAGAAATAATTTCAACGCACGTAGGTATGACCTGATAGATGAGTCTACTCCAGTTCTTGACGCAACTATATCTGCAGATCCTGTTGTGGGAGGAAATGCAACCGACTGGGCTTTAAGGTCTTTCTTTGGACGTTTCAATTATAATTACGATGATCGTTACCTTTTTGAAGCAAATATCCGAAACGATGGCTCGTCCCGATTTGCAAAGGCCCGTAGATGGGGTGTGTTCCCCTCTTTCTCTGCGGGCTGGCGGATTTCACAGGAAGCGTTCATGAGCGGTGTACATTTGATCGACGACCTAAAACTGAGGGCATCCTGGGGCAGCTTAGGGAATAATAGCATTGGCGATTACGATTACATGAATGCCTATGGGGCAGCTAATTATTCCTTTGGTGGAACCATTGTACGTGGCGCAGCACCTCTGGCCATAACCAATGCATTACTTACCTGGGAAAAGACGGATGTGACGAATGTCGGACTGGACTTGGCGCTGCTCAACAGTCGCCTAAACTTCGAATTTGAATGGTTTAACCGTAATACTAAAGATATCTTAATTGATCTACCCATCCCTTTGGTGAATGGTATTCCAACAAATAATCAAGGTGTGCTGCAATCGCCTAATCAAAATGCAGCTATTGTTAGGAACCGGGGAGTCGAGTTTTCTCTGGGCTGGAACGATAAAGTAGGGGAGGTGCATTATGGAATAAGTGCCAATTACACTTATGTGAAAAATAAGGTGATGCGCTTTAAAGGAGAAGAATTTAGTTTAGCCAACCAAAATATACTATTGGAAGGACATCCGATCTGGGCATTTTACGTTAGGTCGGTAGACCGTATTGTGCAAGAAGGGGATATGGACTATATCGATCAATTGGTGGCTGATGGCTATACATTTCAACCAAGTGTGCCTCAGCCAGGTGATTTTCTATATGTAGACGCTAATGACGATAGACACTTTAATGAAGATGACCGTACGATTTTGAATGCTGGCCATAATCCTACTTCGCTATTTGGGCTTAGTGTAGATGCAAGTTATAAAGGCGTCAGTTTACAGGTCTTATTACAGGGGCAGGCAGGCAATAAGGCGTATTGGAGAGACGGTTACATGACTACAGGTGTGAGAAATGGTTACCTTATAAATGAAGCTGTTGCCAATGATTATTGGACGCCACAGAACCCCAACGCGAAATATCCGCGGCTAACCAATTATATATATAATCAGAATATTGAGCCGGCATCTGATTTTTGGTTGCAAGATGCGTCTTTTTTACGGGTCAAAAATATCCAACTGGGCTATGCTCTGCCTGTAGATTGGACAACGAAGATAAATGTCAAGCGCCTCTTCTTATACTTGAATGCGGAAAATCTTTTCACATTTACAAACTATGAGGGTATTGATCCGGAAATAACGAGGTTGGGTGCAACGCAAACGCTTTACCCAACCATGAAACAAATCAGTTTTGGCCTTAATGTAACCTTTTAGATATGATTACCATGAAGAAATGTAAATATATGATCTTATTTGCGGCGCTTATTATTGTAGGATGTAAAAGTTCCCTATTGGAAACACAACCCTATGATCGTATTGGAGAAGAGCAGATGTGGCAAACAGAAGCGCAGGCGATCATGGGGATTAATGCCATATATAATAATTTGAGGGATGAAAACGTGTACCGGGAATATTATATGTTGGATTGTCTGTCTCCCTATGCTTATGGATACGATCGGTTAGAGCAGGAAATGGCAGGTACAGCTACTACTTTTAGTGCTACCTATACGAATAAATGGCGTGAACTTTATAAAGGAATACAACGCGCAAATGATGCGCTGTTTCATATTCCGGCAATGGAGACTGTCGACCCCACGTTAAAAGATAGGCTAATAGGTGAAGCATATTTTCTCCGCGCCCTGCATTATTTCAATCTTCTCGATTTTTATGGCAGTGTACCTATTTATGAAGAGCCGATCGCTTATGATGAAGCGTTTAATCCTCGTAACACGGTAGAAGAGGTTCGAGCATTCATTCGAGCAGATCTTGATGCAGCGGAAACACTGTTACCGGCAACTTATAGTGCTTCTGAGTTTGGGCGGGCAACAAAAGGTGCCGCTATTGCTTTGAGAGGAAAACTAGCTTTATACGCCGGAGATTGGCAATCGGCGGAAGAAGACTTCAAAACCGTTATGGGAATGGATTACAGCCTCCATCCTGTTTATAGTGAATTGTTCCGGTCGGAAACTGAGAGAAATAGCGAAGTCATTTTTTCTATACAGAATGTAGCGGTGCAGGGCCTTGGAGAGAATCTAAGTTTCCGCCTGGGAACCAGAGCTACTAGAGGTTCTTGTTGGACAAATGGAGTGCCTTCACCGATATTGGTTGATAGCTATGAAATGGAGGATGGTTCACCTTTTGTATGGGATAACGTTATTTCTGGATATTCGAATATGAGCTTGGAAGAACGGGATGCTTTGTTCAGAGATCCTGATGTCATCAAAACGGTATATGAAGGTCGGGATCCACGATTGCAGCAAACCATCATCACGCCCTATGCTGATTATCTAGGAGCCAATAATGTCACTTATACATTGGCTTGGCCTTTTGTAAACGATATACAGCCGTATTTTCATATTCGGCATAATTGGAATGCGAATGCATTGTACCTTTGGCGTAAATTTGTCAGTATAGGCGATGAAAGTTTAATGCGTGAAGACGGTCCTATCGATTTCCCGGTGATTCGCTTGGCTGATGTCTTACTGATGTATGCCGAAGCAAGAAATGAATCACTGGGTGGCCCAGATAATGAGGTGTTTAATGCGATTAATCAAGTGCGACAACGTGCGGGTATGCCTGAATTGCAGAATAGTGATGGCAGTAATCCTACTTATGTGGCCAATAAAGAAGAAATGCGTGAACGGATCCGTAAGGAACGGGCAGTAGAACTGGCTACAGAGGGTGTAAGCTATAGTGATGTACGTCGGTGGAAAATCGCACAGGAGGTTTGTAACGGACCTATTTTGGAGTTTACTACTCGGGTACTGAAAGAAAGGGTATTTACTGCCCGGGATTACCTATGGCCTATACCTCAGGCAGAGGTCGATCAGAATGATCAGTTAGAACAAAATCCAGGATGGCAATGATGAAAACAATGAAATATATATTGGCGACGTGCTTACTATTTCAAATAGCAATAGCAGCCGAAAAGCGTGATTTACTGATAAAAACCTTTCCATTGGAAGCTGTGGCAAGTCATTTGGCTAATGCGCAGGAATGGGTCGATTTTCCGGCGTATAACAATCGGGAGTTTTGGGATAGTCAGCCTGTTGAGATCAAGACAGACTTAATTAAACGCGGCGAGAAAGCGCTATCTTTCGATTGGGCAGTAATTAAAGCGACTGATTATCTCGAGTTGGGAAGATCGGGAAGTAGAGATCGGATGCAACAACCTGATAACGCCCGGAAAAATGCGTTGAAAGCATTGTTAATGGCCGAGCTCGTAGACGGAAAAGGTCGCTTTTTAGATCAAATAATTAACGGTGTGTGGGCAATCTGTGAGCAGAGTAACTGGGTGCTTTCAGCACATTTAGGATTACAAAAAAAAGATATAGAGCTGCCTGATGTCAATAATATGGTCATCGATCTAGGTTCGGGAGAAACTGGCGCATTATTGTCTTGGATTCACTATTTTATGAAAGACCGCTTGGATGAAGTTAGCCCTTTGATTGCACAGCGCATTGCGCATGAGGTACGAAGGAATATTCTGGATCCTTATTATAACCGTAGCGACTTGTGGTGGATGGGTTTGGGAGGTGAGAAATCCAATAACGCCAGAGGTTTGGTCAACAACTGGAATCCATGGATTAATTACAATGTGCTGCAGTGTATCTTGTTGATGGAAACCGATCCTGATAAGCGGGTACAATATACCTGCAAAACTATGCAATCCGTCGACCAGTTCATCAACTCCTATAATGATGACGGGGCCTGTGATGAAGGCCCCTCGTACTGGTCGCATGCCGGGGGTAAGTTTTTCGAGTACCTGGAATTGTTGGCACAGGCCACACAAGGCAAAGTGGCCATCTACAACCATCCGCTGGTGAAAAATATCGGAACCTACATTTATCAGGTATACATTGACGATCCTTACTTCGTAAATTTTGCAGATGCTAGCGCTAAAGGGGGAGTTAATGCAGGACTCGTTTATCGTTATGGTGAAGCTATCGGCGATGCAACGATGAAAGGCTTTGGTAGCTTCTATGCACAAAAGAAAGGCTTAGATAAAACGTTGGCAAATGCCAGTGTAGCAGCCATGATCAACGATCTTTTATGGATGCCCAGGATAATGCAGGATAAACCAATTGAACCATTAGTAGGATATTATTGGTTTCCACAAACACAAGTGGCCGGAGCCAGGGAACACCCAAACGCCAAAAGCGGATTTTATTTTGCTGCGAAAGGAGGGCATAACGATGAGTTTCATAATCATAATGACGTAGGAACTTTTATCTTATATTACAATGGATTACCCTGTTTAGTAGATGCCGGAGTAGGAACGTATACCAAGCAAACGTTTAGCAGTGAACGTTATAAGATCTGGACGATGCAATCGGGTAATCATAATCTACCTCTCGTTAACGGTTTTGAGCAACCGCATGGCTTAACTTATCGGGCTAAGCATACATCTTTTAAAGTAAGGCCTAATCCACAATTCTCGGTAGATATTGCGGACGCCTACCCAAAAGAAGCGGCTGTTAAGTACTGGCAGAGGACTTACGAATTGAATAAAAAACGAGGGTTTGTTATCCAAGATCAGTTTGAACTGGAGGAATTTAATGCAGCAAATGCTATTCATTTTTTAAGCCCCTGTAATATCAAGCTGGTCAAAACCGGGTTGCTGGAATTAGAACTAGGAGAAGAAACAGTATATATGCAGTACGATGCCGAGCTATTTACCGATCCGAAGATCGAGAAGATTTCAATAGATGATCCCAGGTTACTGGCCAGCTGGCCTGAAGGACTTTATAAAATAGCTTTTACAGCGAAAACTACTGACAAGAAAGGCAGATATGTTTTTACCGTGAAGAAAACAGAATAACTCATTATACAGCAAAACTCAAAATGAAATTTATCTTTTATAGTTTCTCTTTTTTAATTTTTATATCTTGCCAAACCAGCCAGCAAAAACAGCAGATGCGATATACATCGGCTAACTTAACATTTGCTTACAGGCAGACCCAACATATGTTGGATAGCCTAACCCACTTGCAAAAAGACCGGTTGCCAAAGTCCGTGGATGAACAGGGAAACATGACGCAATCGGATATTTACGATTGGACCAGTGGTTTCTTCCCTGGAACCTTATGGTATATTTATGAATTCAGTGAAGATACGGCAATGAAAAATCAAGCTATTCATTGGACACGCTTGTTGGAGCCTGTTAAGGATTTTTATGGGCACCATGATGTTGGCTTTATGATCAACTGCAGTTACGGTAATGCTTATCGCATTACACAAGACACTGTATATAAGCAGGTGATGGTGAAAGCGGCTAGGTCGCTGACTAAAAGATATGATGAAAAGGTAGGCGCTATCTTATCTTGGAATGTGGATGATGGTAGCTGGCAAAGTGAGCGTGGATGGAAGTATCCGGTAATTATTGATAATATGATGAATCTGGAGCTATTGTTCAATGCCTTTAATTTTACTGGCGATTCTACCTTTTATAAAATTGCCGTAGCACATGCCGATAAGACGCTAGCTAATCATTTCCGGTCGGATTACAGCTCCTACCACGTTGTCGATTATGATCCCGAAACAGGAGTGGTGAGCCACCAACATACAGCACAGGGTTTTGCGCACGAGTCGGCTTGGTCACGTGGACAGGCATGGGGCTTATATGGCTTTGCTTTTTGTTATCGAGAAACGGGTTTTGATCGTTATTTGGAGCAAGCAGAACATATAGCCGACTATATATTGAATCATCCCCGTTTACCTGAAGATAAAATTCCTTATTGGGATTTTGATGCGCCAGACATTCCCAGTACCTACCGGGATGCTTCTGCCGCTGCTATAATTGCTTCCGGTTTGCTTGATTTAGCAGAAGTGATGGATGGGGAAAAGGCACAACACTATCGAATAGTTGCCCGGGAAATTATACATAACTTATCTGCTCCCCCTTATAGGGCTGCTTTGGGTACTAATCAAGGCTATATCTTGAAACATAGCGTAGGTAGTATTCCGCATGGTAATGAGATTGATGTCCCCCTTATATATGCAGATTATTATTATGTAGAATCCTTGATGAAGTTAAGGCGTTTGCAATAACAGATGCCAAGAGAGAATTCCGATAAGATGCCATTATCGGAATTCTTTCTTTTGGTGTGCAGTATAATAGTTATTTTAGCAATCTTTAATCTGCTATATATGCGAAAGTGTGTCGTCATAATCGGTCTTTTTCTTTTAAACGCTTGTTTTGTTTTTGCACAGCGTATCGCTTTTGAACGTGATCCTGACCGCAACACCACAGCGACTTATGAGGAAGTGCAGCAATTCTATGGAGAGATAGATCAGAAATATAAACAAGCGAAGTTGTTCTCTTTCGGAAAAACAGACATAGGGAAACCACTGCAATTGTTGGTGTTGTCAAAAGACGGAGACTTTGATCCCTTATCTATCAGAAAAAAGGGAAAAAGTGTGATACTGTTCAATAATGGCATACATCCAGGTGAACCAGAGGGAATAGATGCATCGATGTTATTGATTAGAGATTTGTTGGAAGAAGATCAAGTTCCAGAGGGGGTAGTGCTTTGTTTTATTCCAGTGTACAATATTGATGGAATGTTAAACAGAGGGGTGTCACGTGTAAACCAAAATGGCCCGGAACAGTACGGATTTAGGGGAAACCGCCAGAACTTCGACTTAAACCGTGATTTTATAAAAACGGATTCTCGTAACTCCAAAGCTTTTCAGCAATTATTTAATACCTGGGACCCAGATGTGCTCATGGACAACCATTCGAGTAATGGAGCGGATTATCAATACACCATGACCTTGATTGATACCCAAAGGGATAAATTGAATCCGATTTTGGCAGATTATATGGTGGATAATTATACCAAAGAACTATATCGCCGGATGGAAGAGGAAAATTATCATTTGGTACCATATGTTGATTTTAAAGGAGAAACGCCTGAGTCGGGCATCGTAGCATATCTCGAAAACCCACGCTATTCTACAGGTTACGCCGCTTTGCATAATACTATCGCGTATATGCCGGAAACACACATGTGGAAGCCGTACAAAGAGCGCGTTTCTTCTACTTATTCGCTTATGAAACACTTGATAGCTATTACTGTTGAGCAAGGTGAAAAATTGTTGGAAGTGAGGGACGCAGCAAAGCAATCGGTAAGAGAGCAAGATCTTTTTCCTTTAGTTTGGGAGCTTGATACCGCTAAGTTTAGCAAGATTGACTTTTTAGGTTACGAGGCATTATATAAACCAAGTGAAGTAAGTGGTATGAAACGTATGTATTATGATCGTAAACAACCTTACAGCCGGGAAGTTAAGTTATATGATCGCTATAGGCCAAGTGTAAAAGTTAAAAAACCAAAGGCTTATATCATACCACAGGCCTATGAAAAAATTATAAACCTTTTGAGTATCAATGGAGTAAAGTTAGATACCTTAATGAAAGATACCATTATCGATCTCGAGATGTATTATATCAAAGATTTTAAGACGGTTGCTAGTCCCTATGAGGGGCATTACCTACACAGTGATGTGCAAGTATCAGCGAAGCACCAGGAAGTTCCTTTCTATGCAGGAGATGTGATCGTGTATACCGATCAAAAGGCGAACCGATATATTATAGAGACCTTAGAACCGCAAGGAGTAGATTCTTATTTTAATTGGAATTTTTTTGATGCTATTCTGGGACAAAAAGAATATTTTTCTTCGTATATTTTTGAAGATGAAGCAGCAAGATTATTAAAAGAAGACCCCGCATTAGCAAAGGAAAAAGAGATTAACCCGTCTTTAAAAGACGACCCAAGGGCACAACTCGATTGGGTCTATAAACGCTCACCGTATTATGAAAAAACACATATGCGTTATCCAATAGGACGATTGGTGGATTGAGCAAGAGCGTCTCAATCCATCTTTTTTACATTAATCTCGCCTACAGTGATCAATCGTTTAATTTCAGGATCTCCTGTGTAATTGATAAAGGCATCACCAAATGCCCAAACACTTATTTTATCGCTGGTATTCAGGGTGAAGGTATTGCTTCCGTAGGAGGTAATTTTAGCGTAGGCATTCGATAGGTGTTTTACATCAACTTTACTGTCTCCATAAGACTTAAAAATTTGTGACGCCGCATTTCCTTTGTTGATGGTAATCTGGTTGTCGCCATAAAGAAATGCTTTTAATTCATCTGTTTGGATGCTGTCTATGAATAATGCAGCTTCTCCATATAGGTTAAAGGAGAGTTTCTCCGCAGTTAAAGTACTTATACAGGTAATCTTTTCTTCCCCTCTGATAGATAGGCTTTTTAGGGTTTTATAACTGATGTGCGCACTCACCTGTGTGCCTTTATAGATCGGAACGGACTGTGAATGTCCGTTAACGGTGCGTTTCACCTGTTTGGTTGTTGTTTTTGCATCGTCTAGATAAATGAGTAGGTTTTTACCTTTTACTTCAATATTGATTTTTTCAAGTGGCACCTCATGATTGTTGATGATGGCCTCCTCTTTATCGCCTTCTTCTAAATACAGGCTTATGTGCGGACTCACGGTTATTTTTTCAAAAGAGCTAACCGATATGGCTTGTTTTTCCTGTGCGTTTCCGGCCGAAATAAACACAAGAAAACAGCTAATTGTAATCAGCAATTGAAGTTTCTGTTTCATCATTATTTTTTATTAACGTTTTACAATACGTTTGCCATTACCGTAAACTGACCATTACAGCGAGTAGTGGTGTCTTGGCTGTCTTTTAACCGTTCGAAAACGGACAGTCAATGTCCGCTTATGCACGGCTATTCTACAAGAGCCAGAACCATCCCGTCATGCTCTTTTGCGCCAACCGTTTGTATAATAGTTGAAAATACTTTCGGATGATTGCGTAAGGATTCGTTCAGCTTATGAACACCAATTACTTTGTCATCTGTACTGTCGGGATCAAGTACCTGTCCTTCTCTAATCACGTTATCTGCAATAATTAAGGTCCCGGGTCTGGCCAGTTTGATTGCCCAATCGAAATATTCAAGGTAGGGGGGCTTATCGGCATCTATAAATATGAGGTCAAAAGGACCTTCCTTATTGTTTTCGATCTGTGGCAGAATGTCTAAAGCTTTACCAATGCGTATATCTACAAGATCTTGGAGTTTTGCTTTATTGATGTTCTCTTGTGCTACCCGAGCATGCTTTTCGCTAAATTCAATTGTAATGAGTTTTCCTCCTAGAGGCAGCGCACGTGCCAACCATATCGTGCTATAGCCCGCTAACGTTCCTAACTCAAGTATTTTTGTCGCCTTAGTTAACTTCGCTAATACCTGCAGTAGTTTGCCCTGACTGGCAGAAACGCTTATCTGAGGGATACCATGCTTTTCAATAGAAGTATTTACTGCTTTTAATATTTCATCTTCGGGTGCGACGCGCTCACTAATATAGTGATCTACAAGCGCAAATAACTTATTGTCCATGTTTACTTATGTCATTTTTAAAAAAACTAATATAGGAAAATAGCGTGATAAATTGCCGACAATAGCATCGTGCGCCCGATATGTCGAAAGCTGATCGATCGAATTAAAATTTGATTAGAGAAAGTATGAACTTTTTAAACGTTCAGGTGTTTTTACCAACTCACTAACTACTGAAAGCTTATATAAATTAAACAGTTATGGCAAGGAAATCGAAGGGAAATCCAAGAAATTTAAAACAGGAAAATTTGGCTCCGCACACGGAAGATGGGCACGACCAATTTTTGACAACAAATCAGGGCCTACGTATCAACGATAATCAAAATTCGCTGAAAGCAGGGGAAAGAGGGCCATCATTGCTGGAGGACTTTATTTTACGTGAAAAGATTACGCATTTTGATCATGAACGTATCCCCGAACGTATTGTGCATGCAAGAGGAGAAGGTGCTCATGGAATATTTCAATTGTATAAATCAATGAGTGATTATACCAAGGCGGGTTTTTTGCAAGATACGAATAAACAGACCGCTGTATTTGTCCGCTTCTCTACCGTTGCTGGATCCAAGGGATCTAGCGATCTGGCTAGAGATGTTCGTGGTTTTGCTGTCAAATTTTACACGGATGAAGGAATTTTTGATCTGGTAGGGAATAATATACCGGTATTTTTTATTCAGGATGCCATGAAGTTCCCTGATCTTATACATGCAGTAAAACCAGAACCTCATAATGAAATTCCGCAAGCGGCTTCGGCACATGACACTTTTTGGGACTTTATCTCACTGATGCCTGAATCTACGCATATGATCATGTGGGCGATGTCTGATCGAGCTATTCCAAGAAGCTTACGCATGATGGAAGGGTTTGGCGTGCACACCTTTCGCTTTATCAATGCCAAAGGGAAATCGACCTTCGTTAAATTTCATTGGAAACCGTTATTAGGCGTTCACTCCGTAGCTTGGGATGAAGCGCAGAAGATATCTGGCAATGATCCAGATTTCCACCGGAGGGATCTGTGGGAAGCCATTGAGCATGGCGATTTTCCCGAGTGGGAATTCGGTGTTCAATTGATTCCGGAAGAAGATGAACACAAATACCCCTTCGATTTACTGGATCCGACGAAAATTATCCCGGAAGAGATCGTGCCGGTTCAAAGAATCGGTAAACTAACATTAAACAGAAATCCGGATAACTTTTTTGCAGAAACAGAACAGGTAGCCTTTCATCCAGGCCATTTAGTGCCAGGAATAGACTTTACCAACGACCCACTTTTACAAGGTCGCCTATTCTCCTATACCGATACGCAGCTGAGCCGTCTAGGAAGTCCAAACTTTCATGAGATACCTATCAATCGCTCAACTGCACCGGTACACAACAATCAGCGAGATGGTCATATGCGGCAAACAATCAATAAAGGTGTTACCAGCTATCAGCCTAACAGTATAGGTGGTGGCTGTCCCTATCAGGCCATGATTGCCGACGGAGGTTTTTCTTCGTACCCGGAGAAAGTTGACGCACATAAAGTGAGGGACAGAAGTGTCAGTTTCTCTGATCATTTTAGTCAGGCGACGCTCTTCTATCAAAGTCAGTCTGCCCCCGAACAGCAACATATCATCGACGCCTTTAGTTTCGAATTGGGTAAAGTAAACTATCCGGAAATCAGAAGCCGTATGTTGGGTATATTGACGCAGGTAGATCTTTCCCTAGCAAAAGCTGTTGCAAATAATTTAGGAATGGCGGTACCTAAGAAACCCGAAAAACCAATTAACCAGGGAATACCGGCTGACGCCGATAAAAAGAAATACGAACCCAAAAAGGTAAAACCGGTGATTGATCAATCGCCCGCTTTAAGTATGTCTAACACGGTTAAAGACACCATCGCTACTCGCAAGATTGCTTTCTTGATAGCTAAAGGGGTAGATGATATTTCTTTTGAGACAGTGAAGAAATCATTAGAAAAGGATGGTGCAATGGTTGAAGTTATCGCTCCAAAATTAGGTGAAGTAGTTACTGCTAAGAACAAGTCTATAGCGGTTCAATATAGCTTTTTGACAGCAAGCTCTGTTCTTTTTGATGCAGTTTATATACCTGGGGGCAGTGAAAGTATTGCGGCACTGAAGAATGAGCCAGATGCAATTCATTTTATTAATGAAGCATATAGACATTGTAAAACGATTGGTGCTGCTGAGGAGGCGACGGTTTTGCTTGCAGATACCTATTTAGGAAAATCTGCAGGTAATAATAAACAGCTCTCAAGCGATGAAACTATCGGCGTACTTATTCACATGGACGATTTGAAGGCTTTTACATCCAGTTACGCACGTGCTATTGCCAAACATCGTTTCTGGGAGCGGGAGACGCAACGCAAAGTGCCGGCATAGTTTAAAAAAGATGAATCTTATTACTGGAGGTAATATACAACTTATTATATCGCCTCCAGTTGTGAAAATAGCTATACGCGAAGCATTTCTGAAGGGTGCACCTAATTATGAGTAGCTAGGTTCCGACAAATTATATTCTACCTCGGTAATTAATTTATTAACACTTCATCAATAAAAACCCATGCAGGTTCACCTTTTTTATGATGCCAGTTGGGGAGTTTTTTTAAGTTTTTGGCAATAATCTTTATGCAACCTGCAGGTTGTTTGTTAAATGTAGTTTCCAACGCAATCAGGCTGTCTGCATCATCTTTTTTAGGTATTTTTGGTTTTGTGGTTCCCAACAACTTTAGGTTGTCTTTATCTGTGCCTCCCCATATTTCAATATGTTCCGGTGGAAAAATAGCAGATGGCGTCTGTTGCAACATATGTAGGGTAATGGATTGCAAATTAATGGGTTTGTTAAAGAAAAGTATAGCTTCCAGATGATGTTCCTTAAAGGCTAGCCATTTATCGGTGTTTGTATTTTGGTCGCCTAAGCTATGATCGGTGAGTGTTTTTTCTTCTTCCCCTCTGTATGAAGGGTGTGGTGGAAAACGAAGGGCTACACTATCGGGTTTGAATCGGCTCTGGTAGAAATTTAAAGCAATGGCATCACTGCCGTACCAACCGTCTTTGTATGCTTTTGCTCTAAATATCGTATTGTCTTTGATTTCGATATGTTTTTCATAGATGGGAGATTTCAAGCTGTCTGGCTCAGACCCATCGATGGTATAGCGTATTTGTACCCCATTTATAGGGTGCTTGACCTCTAAATCCATGGTCTCTGTAAATACGCCGAAATTTTCAGCTAAGCGGGGAGGGCTTAGTTTGACAGGATGTTTACCGTCGTCTTTAAAACCACCAATGATTGCTGTGTTCTTATTTTCCTTTTGGAGTTGATTTATTTCTGACGAAGTTAATGAGGTGTTCCACAAAGTAAGTTGTTTAATATTCATTAGATTAATCATTTGTTTAATATAATTGTAGCTTACTTGTGTGCCTGATAGAGATAAGTTTTTCAAATGTTTAAGTGCTGTTAGATCGCTTAGCCCTTCGCCTGTAATCTGCGTGAAGTTGAGTTGTAGATTTCTCAATTGTTCAAATTGACTAATAAGCTTTAAATCATCGTCTTTTACGGGTAAATGATTCAAATTAAGTGAAATGATCTGCTTTTGAATCGCTTGTAATTCTTCTAAAGAGGCTGAGGTAAAAATAGCTTTGTTGTAGATATTAACCGCTAGGGCGGGGGATCCTTGGGCTATTGGGTAGATAACCCGGTAATCGTTGTTTAATTTTTCAACGGTGGCTTTATCTGCAGCAGAAAAGTCAAAACTAATAGGTGAATTTCCACTCGGATATAACCTATTCGTTGCAAGTATTCTTAAGGAGTCATTTTCCGGCAATTCAACTATATCGGTGTCCAAAGAGGCATTATTTTTTACCCACAAATTTAGAATTGCTACTTCTTCATCTGTTAGTTGGGGTTTTCCTTTTGGAGGCATATGTTGTTTTTCACCTATAGGAAGATGAATACGTTCCAACAATAAGCTAGCTTTGGGGTCTCCCGGAACAAACAATTGACCACTTTCCCCCCTTTCAAAAGCGATTGTACATCTGCCAGAATGAGGTTTCCTTTAGCTTTTTCTGTACTATGGCAATTGACGCATTTTTGTGTGAAAATAGGCATAACCACATGCTCAAAAATTTTTGCTTGATCGATGGGTACTGTTGCGGTTTTTGATGTAGATATTATCGGTTCCCATATAAAATTTTCGCCATGTGTTAGTATTGCGCCGTAGTGACCGGCAATTATTAAACAAGCGGTAACAATCACCGCTCCGATTTTTGCTACCTTTATTTTGTGCCAAGGTCTTGTTCTAAGCCAGTAAATCGTAGAAGCAACAAAAACAACACTCACCCCCGCCCACTTATGCCAAAATAGGGCATTACCGGTGTACCCTTCCTCTTTCGATAAAACTAGGCCCATAATGGCTGTCAAAGCTGCTAAAAGGGTGCCACAGAGGAGTAAGTTTGTGCTAAAGTTTGTCGAAGATTTTTTGTCGGTATCGAATGTTTTGAAGCGAAAGAATTCTAAAAAGAAAGCGAGTAACAGCAATACAATCGGGAAGTGCAGTAACATAGGGTGCATTCTTCCAATACTTTGTAGCCAGTTGGGCACAGCAATCCTGTCAAAAAATATAATCAAGAATAGAATAAAGACATTGGAGACCAAGAGTGCATGTTCGGTAAAACGTTTGATGTCTAGCTTCATTTTATTCGCAGCGGATAAATATTATACCAGAATATCTTTAACAACTTTTCCCGCTACGTCGGTTAATCGATAACGGCGACCTAAATGTTTAAATGTCAGTTTCTCATGGTTAAGCCCAAGTTGATGGAGTACCGTTGCTTGGAAATCGTGCACATGCACGGGGTCTTTAATGATATTATAGCCGAAATCATCTGTCTCACCATAAACGATACCCGGTTTAACTCCTCCGCCCGCCATCCAGACGCTAAAGCATCGGGGATGGTGGTCTCGGCCATAGTTATCTTTAGTAAGTTTCCCTTGACTGTAATTTGTTCTGCCAAATTCTCCCCCCCAAATAACAAGCGTTTCATCTAACAGTCCTCGCTGTTTAAGGTCTGTAACTAAGGCGGCAGAGGCCTGATCAACATCTTTTGCCTGGCCTGCCATCTCACTGGGCAGGTTACCGTGTTGATCCCAGCCTTGATGATATAATTGTACAAAACGAACGCCGTTTTCACTGAGCTTCCTGGCCAATAAACAGTTAGCAGCAAAAGTTCCAGGCACTAGACAATCAGGGCCATATAGTTTAATGATGTCATCTGGTTCTTTGGATACATCTGTAATTTCAGGCACAGCGGTCTGCATACGATAGGCCATTTCATATTGCTGGATTTTAGCGCCTATTTCCGGATCTCCGAATTCTTGGAAAGATAATTCATTTAATGCGGCCAGGTTGTCGAGCATTTTTCGCCGTTCTGCTCTTCCTAATCCCTCAGGGTCTTTTAAATAAAGAACGGGGTCTTCTCCACTACTGAATTGTACGCCCTGATGGGTGGAGTCAAGGAAGCCGTTGGTCCACAATTTAGAATATACTCCCTGTCCGTTACCTTTGCCACGTGATAACAGTACGGTAAAGGCCGGAAGGTTTTTGTTCTCGCTACCTAATCCATAACTTAGCCAAGCTCCCATACTTGGTCGATTACCCTGTTGCGCTCCAGTTTGAAAAAAGGTAAGGGCAGGATCGTGATTGATCGCTTCGGTAAACATGGATTTAATAATGCATATATCATCTACTACTTTTGCTGTATGTGGAAAGAGGTCACTGACCCAGGCTTTTGATTGTCCATATTGCTGGAAATCGTAGTAAGAACCCACCAAAGGAAAAGAGGATTGATTGGAGGTCATGCCTGTCAGTCTTTGTCCGTCCCGTATGGAAGCGGGAAGCTCTTGCCCCATCATTTCCCTAAGTTTCGGTTTGTAATCGAAAGATTCAAGTTGTGAAGGTGCTCCATTTTGAAAAAGATAGATAACACGTTTAGCTTTGGGGGCAAAATCCGGTACGCCGGAACTAAAGCCGTCGTCATCTGTTCTGGAACGGAATAAGTCTGGTATAAGTAATGAACCTAACGCAACACTTCCGATTCCGAGACTGAGCTTGGAGAGAAACCGACGTCTATTAAAATGTAAGCCATGTTCTAAAAAATCTTTTTCCATATCTCAAGACTTGGTAATGGTTTCTTCTAAATTATATATTGTGGTAATTACACTCATCATAGCTGCAAGTATGGTTTTATCCATTTGAGAAGGAAAGGGAGATTCCCCTACCGCTAAAACTTTGTCTGCAATTGAATTGTCCTCAAATACTTTTAATTGATCTTTATAATACGAATGGAGGAGCAGCGTCTCCTTTTCTTTTGGTTTTCTGCATACGATTAAGCGAAAAGCTTTCTGTATTACTGCTTCGGGGTCGGTGTCAGCCACTAATAGTCGCTCAGCCAATACTCGTGACGCTTCCAGTACTGTAGGATCGTTTAGCATGACCAAAGCTTGTAAGGGTGTATTGGTGTTCAAGCGTTTTATTTCACACATATCACGGTTGCTAGCATCGAAAACACCCATCGATGGTGGGGGTACGGTCCTTTTAATGAATGTGTACATGCCTCGGCGATACAGATCTGCGCCGTGGTCCTGTTTGTAGTTGGCCAATATGCCACGACCTGAAGTTGCGCCTTCCCAAAGGCCAGGTGGTTGGTAGGGTTTCACACTGGGGCCGCCTATTGTCGGGACAAGTAAACCGCTGCTGGCTAATACAACATCACGTACAACTTCGGCGGGAATACGGTAGCGGGGCGCACGGGCAAGCAATAAATTTTCGGGATCTGCCTGCAATTTTTCTTTTGAAACTACAGCGGATTGTCGATAGGTGGCAGATAAAACGAGCTGTTTAACTAAGCGTTTGATGTTCCAGCCATGTTCCATAAAATCTACAGCAAGCCAATCAAGGAGTTCCGGATGGGTAGGAAGTTCTCCCTGCATTCCGAAATCTCCCGATGTTTTTACGATACCATTACCGAAAAATTCTTGCCATACCCTATTGACATATACTCGTGCAGTAAGTGGATGCTGCTTATCGAAGAGCCATTTTGCCAAGCCTAGACGATTTTTGGGATATTTATCATTGAACAGCATGATGGATTTTGGGGTTGCCGGCGTCACCTCTTCACCGGGAGCATCGTATACTCCTCTGTCAAGGATATATGTTTTTCTTGTAGTATCACTATCGCCCATTACAGAGACAATTAAACGATTAGTGTCTTGTTTATTCACGAAAGTTAAGATTTCCCGTACATCTTTATCAGTGATTTCCATCAATGGTTTCTTCGCATAGGTCTCAGGTCCACCAACTGTCGACTCTAATCCTACTTCCTTTACATTGTTAAAAAACGCAAAAACTTGATAATATTCCTTTTGTGAAAAAGGGTCATATTTATGATCATGGCACTGTGCACATTCTAGTGTGACACCTAAAAGAGCCTTCCCTAAAGTAGCCGTACGATCAATAACGTATTCCACACGGTATTCTTCATCGATAACACCACCTTCTTCCGTGATTTTATGATTTCTATTGAACCCAGTGGCTAAAAGCTGTTCTTTCGTTGCACCGGGCATGAGGTCCCCTGCTAATTGCCATGTTACAAATTGATCGTAAGGTATGTTCTCATTAAACGCATGAATAAGCCAATCTCGCCATGGCCACTGCGAACGGTAGTTGTCATCTTGATAGCCGTGCGAATCGGCATAGCGTGCCACATCCAACCAGTGGAGCGAATTTTTTCTCCAAAAGTAGGACTTTGAAGTAGGGAGTCGACAATCTTTTCGTAAGCTTGTTCGCTAGCGTCTGCAATGAATTTGTCCATCAGTGTTAAGCTTGGCGGCAAACCCGTTAAATCTAGGCTCAATCTTTTCAGTAGTCGTTCTTTATCGGCTTCGGGATTTGGAGTGATTCCCTCTTGTTCAAGTTTCGCTAAAATAAAATGATCAATTTCATTTTGTGCCCAATCCTTATTTTTATTGTTTGGTACTTCGGGTATTTGGGGTGGTGTAAAAGCCCAATGCTCCTCATATTCCGCACCCTGTTTAATCCATTTTTCTATAACTGCAATTTCAGTTGCTGTTAACTTAAGATTGGAAGATTTAGGTGGCATGATTTGGGTAGAGTCATTTGAGGATATCCGAAGAAACACCTCGGAAGTTTGCGGTTTAAATGGTACAATGGCGTGGGCACCGGTATTTTCTTTAAGTGCTTTGTATGCTTCTTCAGCTACGTCCAACCTTAAATCCGCTTCTCGCTTGTTGGCATCCGGTCCGTGGCAGGCAAAACATTTGTCGGACAGGATGGGTCGCACATCAAAATTATAGCTAATCTTCTCAGGGACTTTTTCTACTACTGTGTCGCCTGAAGACGAAGAAAAACTGTTGCAAGACTGTATGCAATAAATAGTAGCTAAAAAAAAGAATAATATTGCTATCAATCGCAGGTTCATAATCGGGTTTATTTTTAGGACAATTGCTGGCAAATGACCTAACAAAACATAAATCTATTATTATTATCTGCATAAAACAAGTTGTTTTTCAAATTATTATGAAACCGAGATGTAAATAGTATTGACACACAAGGCAATGACTATTTACATCTCGGTTTCATCAACCATTAAAAAAATAAATAGATGAAAAAGATTTGTTCAAAGTATCGTTGTTGGAAGTAATGGGTTGGGATTTATCCCAACCCATTTATCGATTCAATAGGCGATGCTATTATCTACCTGATAAGACATGGCATTGTAACCTAATGCTCTACGCATAAGTGCTAACTGCCCAAAAAGATATTCTTCCCGGCCAATACACATACCTACAGCTGTTAATAGGGTTTCTTCAAAGAAGGAAACTTCCATGCCAAGGGTATAAGGTTGTCGTAACTCATCTTCAGTCAATGAACAAAGCTTGTTAAATAATAATGGAGATATCTTATGCCATTCTTTTTGAAGCGTAGCCAAATCAGGATAATCATATGTCTCATCCAATGCCTTGGCATCTGCGAAAAAAGCTTCATAGGGATCTCTTTGAGAAAGCCCAAGAACCCCTGCCAACCAATAACGGCAATTGACAAGATTTCCTGTCATCCATAATATATGATTGGTCCGACCGCTTAAGCGTTGTTTAGCATCACTTGTGCTGATGCCGGCTATGACATTGTTGAAGAGCTGTGTATGCATGCGATAGGCCGGTATAGCCATTTTCAATAAATTATTCTCAGACATGTCTTTCGTTTTATATATTTACTGTTTGTTGACGGTGTAAGAGATCATTTTTGTAACCTTTCCATGTGAAAGTTCATATATGTCGCAATAGTACATCTCATGAACCTTTCCATCTTTACCTTTGTAGGCTACTATGCCGTCCACCGAGGCGTTGTTCTCTTCTATGATGATATGATTTTTGGTGGAATCAAGCATTTCCATGTCAGCCATACCATTCAAACTATCGCGTATTTGATCTTTGCCAATAAAGGTCTTATCACCCAACATTTCCCAAGTGGCACCTTCTGCCATGATATCAAGTATACCTTCCACATCTGACCGATCAAAGGCGTCTACTATATTTTCTATAACATCTCTAGTGTTCATGATATTAAATATTATTGGTTTAATAATTACTTAATTATAACAAGTGTAACTGAAAACTGGTATTTCAGCTATTTTTCGCTGTTTCGGTTATACTCGGCATTGTAGTTTACCATCCAATGGATGCCGAATTTATCTTGAAAGCTGCCAAAGTAGTCGCCCCAAAAAGCATCGGCTATAGGCATTTCTACTTTGCCTTCAGCTGAAAGTTCATTGAAAAGACGATCAGCTTCTTCACGGCTGTCGGGATGTAAAGAGATATAAACATTATTTCCTTCAGTAAGTTGATGCCCCATGGATGGACAATTATCCGAAGCCATCAAAATGGTACCTCCTCCTATGGGCAAGGAAACGTGCATCACTCGGTTCTTTTCTTCCTCGGGGAGATCTTCTGTTCCTGGAGCATCACCCATTTTATGAATACCACCTAGGAATTCTCCGCCAAAAACAGATTTGTAAAAATTGAATGCTTCTTCGGTCTTACCGTCGAAATTAAAATAAGGGTTCATTGTAGTCATAATTTTATGTTTTAAGGTTCTATCTTCTTTAATTGTTGTTTAGCATAACGGAGTAACACTAAGCCATTATGAAAGTTTTTGCTATATACACGTTTGCCGGTACCATTCATAAAATGAATGATAATACGGAAATAATCCATCTAGATAAATTCCGTTAAAAAATATTATTTTTCTCATAATAAATTATTTATGATGTTTATTTAAACAAAAGATATATTTTGGAATTCGAATTCAAACCGTTGGTGGTGCCACAGGTGCTGTCGATGGTACCCCCTGTGATAGCAGCAGCCTTTTCCGATGCCAAAAAGACGGCTACATGGGCAATATCTGCTACCATCGGAAGTCTGTGGAGCATCGTGTCTTCTTCGAGTTTCTGAATAAAGGAGCGAGCTTGCGTATGGCTTTGATCCAGTGCCTCCATAAATGGTCGGGAGTCGGGAGAGCCGGCAGATCGGATATCGATCCACGCGTCGTATATGACCATATTCTTGTTTTTTAATAGCATAATATAAAGTTTTTTATAGCAAGTTTTTAAATAAATAGTTTATATAAAACGAATATAGTAAAGTACATCTTTCGGCGGCTCCATGGTTTGGAGCGAAAAAGGGAAAAACAGAAAATGCAAGGCTGGTATCGGCCAGTTTTCAAGATTGTTATTGTCGAAAACGCTTAATTTGTCCATAATTTAAAATGATTTTGTTGTTATATACAAAAGTAGGGCTTCAATAGAAGCGAAGTCCTGTGTGAAAACGACAATTTGAAGGGGGGATTGCGTCTTTTAAAAAAGCATATTTTTAAGTGATCTAAAAATTTATATAAGATAAATTATATGTTGATAAACAATATTTTATAAATTAAGTTTATAAATACTAAACGCTCTGTATGTCTTTCATAAGTGCGATTTAGACTTTTAGTTGTGGTCATTCTTCCTATCTTTAGGCTACCTTTTATCAACAGTTAGCGAAATAGCCATTGATACGAGAATACGATTGATTTATAAACTAACCGATTTAATCACCAGAGGCAAGATGAATATCGATATAGTAGATACCCACGTGCATATGTGGGATTTAAATAAAGCAACCTACGCATGGTTGGAAAATGATACCAGTATTTTGAATCGCTCTTATGATTTGGAAGAATTGTTACCGTCCTTATCTCATGCAGGTGTCCAATCGGGGGTTTTGGTGCAAGCTGCTAATAACATCGAAGACACCAACTTAATGTTAAATGCTGCGCATCAGCATCAATGGATAAAAGGAGTGGTTGGTTGGTTGCCTTTAGATAATAATAAATTGACTGAAAGATATTTAAATGATTTTGTATCAACAAATAGTTGTTATAAAGGTGTAAGGCATCTCATTCATAATGAACCTGATCCCAAATGGTTACTTCGGCCAAATGTATTGAATAACCTCAAGCTATTGCCTGCGCACAATTTAACCTACGATATTGTAGGGGTGAATTTTCAACATTTAAGAACAGCAATAAACGTTGCTGAAAAGTTGTCCGATCTAAAATTAGTACTTGACCACCTTAATCAACCCCCTACCGATAGCGTAGACTTTGAACAATGGAAGAGCTTAATGAGCACCCTCGCTGAATTTCCTAACGTGTATTGTAAAATATCTGGACTTGGGACGGCCATTGGCAAATCAACTTGGGGCAAGAACGATCTGGTACCGGCGATTAGCTTCGTGCTCGAGCATTTTGGAGTAAATAGATGTTTTTGCGGTGGAGATTGGCCAGTTTCTTTACTCGCAGGCCCTTACGAAAAGGCCTGGCTGCTCTATCGCGAGATATTTAGCGAAATGTTATCAGCTGAAAACCAAAAGCGGGTTTTACACGATAATGCCTGTGAGTTTTACAATTTGTAATATCGGCGGAGATTTCAGTAAAAAGTAAAAACGTTTATTTAGTCGGACATATAGGTCAGGAAAACCATGCGGCATACGGTGCTACAAAGGGAGCAATCAACGCACTCACCAAATCCATGGCGATAGACTTGCTCCCTACAAAATCAGGGTAAATGCGATCGCTCCTGCAGGAATGTGGACACCGATGTTACGTGAGTGGAGCAGCGAACAAACAAATGGAGCCGAAAGAACGGCTTATTTGGATAACATTCATGTTTTGGGCTATTGTCCAGAAGCAGATGTAGTTGCAGACGCTTGTGTGTTCCTGCTATCTGATAGCGCCCGATTTATCACAGGGCATATACTCCCGGTAAGTGGAGGAGCAGAGCTCGGCTATCGAATGCCGTCGCCGTATAATAATCCATGTTATCCAAAAGAATGACTATTTTTTTTATTATAAGCACTGGTAATTTTGCTTATCTACTATTCTTGTATCATATAAAGTAAAACCTAAAATAATGGAACGAATCTTATTCCCGACTTTTTTAATTGTCGCTATTATTGCGGCTGCACCTTTCACGGTAAGTGGCCAAAACAATGATTTAAATATTTACTTTGATCGCCCTGCCGCACAATGGGAAGAGACCTTGCCCTTGGGTAATGGACGTCTGGGTATGACCCCCGATGGAGGAATTGAAGATGAACTTATCGTGCTGAATGATATTACGTTATGGTCGGGAGCACCGCAGGACGCCAATAATTATGAAGCACATAAACGTTTGCCAGAAATTAGAAAGCTAATCAATGAAGGTAGGAATGATGAAGCGCAGGCACTGGTCGATAAGGATTTTATATGTTTGGGAGAAGGCTCGGTTAACGTACCTTTTGGCTGCTTCCAAATGCTAGGTAACTTACGTTTAAAGCATCGTTATCCTGCGGATATGGAAATCGCTCATGTGACGGATTATGAAAGGAGGCTTTCCCTAGAAAAAGCGCTAGCGACTACGCGTTATACGTTAAATGGTGTACAGTACAGCCGTGAATATTTTACTAGTTTTGCCGGTGACGTGTGTTTGATAAGATTAAGCGCTGATCAACCTCATAGCATCCATCTGGAAATAGCGATGGATCGGCCGGAGTGGGGTGATCGTAAAGTAGTGAGCGATATATTAGCATTATCTGGCGTTTTGGAGAGCGGAACGGCAGCAAGTGGCATGCAATACCAGGCAAAAGTAAAACCGGTGCTTAAAGATGGTACGCTTCGCACTAACGCTGATAAACTGTTGATTCAGGATGCTTCTGAGGTATTGCTGGTCATTTCCATGGGAACTGATTATAAGAACGATAATTACCGGAACGACATTGATCGCTTATTGCGGGAGGTATCAACGAAAAGCTATGAAGCTGAACGTTCGGCACATGAGGAAAACTATCAGCGATTGTTCAATAGATTGTCGATCAATCTCGGTAAAGGATCTGCTTCGGCTCTAACAACCGATAAGCGCTTGGCTAATTTTTACGACCATCCGGAAGATGATCTAGGCTTACCGGCTTTATTCTTTCAATTTGGCCGTTACCTGAGTATCAGCAGTACACGGGTGGGATTGTTGCCGCCGAACTTGCAGGGCTTATGGGCAAACCAGATTCAAACACCCTGGAATGGTGATTATCACTTGGACGTAAATGTGCAGATGAATCACTGGCCCCTGGAAGTGGCCAATCTATCAGAGTTGAACCTGCCTTTAGCTGATCTGGTAAAAGGCTTAGTGGAACCTGGGGAACGTACAGCCAAAGCATACTATGACGCCGATGGTTGGGTGGCACATGTGATTACTAATATCTGGGGGTTCACCGAACCCGGAGAGAGTGCTTCTTGGGGAACAACTAAGGCAGGGGCAGGCTGGTTATGCAATAACCTATGGGATCATTATGCGTTTACAAGAGATACCGAATACCTCAAGGAAATTTATTCTGTACTGAAGGGGTCTGCTCAGTTTTACAACAGCATGTTGGTGGAGGACCCTAAAACTGGTTTTTTGGTAACTTCCCCTTCGTCATCACCAGAAAACACCTTTTTTTTGCCAAACGGAAAAACAGCCAGTATCTGTGCAGGCCCTACCATTGATAACCAGATTATCCGCGAACTGTTTACGAACGTAATCCATGCCGCTCAAACCTTACAGGTAGATAATGAGCTGGTCAGTGAACTTCAAGAAACGTTAAAAAGCATTCCACCTACAGGACAGGTCGCACCGGACGGACGGTTGATGGAATGGATGGAAAATTATAGCGAAACAGATCCGGAACATCGACATATTTCACATTTATACGGTCTTTATCCAGCGACACTCATCACGCCTGTACAAACACCGGATTTAGCAGCGGCCAGCAAGAAAACACTGGAAGAAAGAGGGGATGATGGGCCGAGTTGGACCATTGCCTATAAGTTATTGTTCTGGGCCAGGCTGCTGGATGGTGAACGGTCATTTAAACTCCTGAGAGAGTTGCTTAAACCAACCCTCCGCACCGACATCAATTATGGCTCTGGTGGCGGCGTGTATCCCAATATGTGGTCGGCGGGCCCTCCTTTTCAGATCGACGGAAATTTCGGGGCAACCGCAGGAATAGCTGAGATGCTGTTGCAAAGCCATGAGGATTATATTGAACTTTTACCAGCAACGCCAGCAATTTGGAAGGCCTTTGGTGAAATCAGGGGAATTAGAGCACGGGACAATATAACTGTAAATATGGAATGGGAAAACGGTGTAGTGACTAAATGCGAGTTGCTTTCATCTGCTAACCGAAGCGTCAAAGTTAAGATGAATGGTCAAATGAAAACGATGAGAACAAAAAAGGCCAAACATTAACGCTTGGCCTTTGCAATATAGAGGTTGATTAGTTTTGTTGTTGCTCGTCTTTTATGCCTCCTCGTCCAAGCTCTTTCCTTTCGTCTCAGGCACAAAGAAACATAAAAATAAGAAATAAACTAAACATATACCAGCAAAAAATAAAAATGTTTGACTGGCAGAAAAGCGATCGATCATTACGGGAAAAGCATAAGTGAGACTAAAACAAGCTACCCATAGCATCGTAGAGGAAACGGAAATGGCAAGTTCTCTCACTTTTGTCGGAAATATTTCGGAAATCAATACCCAGGTTACCGGCGCTAAAGTGGCTGCATAGGTAGCGATAAAAGACAGTACCAGCAAGCTGAGTAAATATCCCCCAAATAATTCTTTCATAAAAGCATAAGCAATAAAAGCGAGTAGCAATGCCATCATTCCGGCTCCGAAGAGCATGAGCTTTTTCCGGCCTATCTTATCTACCAATTGCATCGCTATTAACGTAAAAGATAGATTAATTCCGCCAATCAGTACCTGTTGGAAGAGCTGGTCATCGACATTCATCCCTGTCCTTTCAAAAATAAGGGGCGCATAAAACAAAACAGCATTCGCTCCAGATATTTGCTGAAAGATAGCAATCAGAATACCTATCATCAATAAGGGAAAAATTCCCTTTTGCAGGAGGGTGCCGAAACTCGGCTTCAGGGATGGGTTTTGTTTATGCCTACTGATCAACAAGAGTTCTTTGGCGACCTCAGTAGGCGCAAGCAAACGCCTAAGTACTTCTTCACCCTTTTGCTGGTAACCTTTAATTAAAAGCCAGCGGGGGCTTTCGGGTATAAGAAAAACACCTATAAAGAATAAAATGGCCGGTGCTGCTCCACTTGAAAACATCCAGCGCCAGTTGTTCGTTACAGGGGCCAGAAAGTAATTGGAAAGGTAAGCGAGTAAGATGCCGATTACGATGGCAAGCTGATTGATCGATACCATTTTGCCCCGCATAGCTGCTGGGCTAACTTCGGCAATATATAAAGGAGACAGCACGGACGCTCCACCTACACCCATGCCGGCGATAATGCGCCACAGGGTAAGCGATGAGGAACTTTCCGCCAATCCCATCATTATGGAAGAGAAGGCAAATAATACCGCTGCACATATCAATGGTTTTTTCCTCCCTATACGTTCGGTTATCCAACCGGTAAATAATGCACCGAGCATGCAGCCGACGTAAAGACTGCTGGCCACCCAGCCGAGTGCAGGGGCATCTAACTTAAAATAGGGTTGAATAAAAGGGATGGTGCCCGAAAAAATGGCGATGTCAAAGCCAAATAGCAACCCACCAAGCGCTGCTACCAAACTGATTAACACGGTGTGACGATAAGGATTGTTCATGATGAATAAGGTCTATTTCCAATTAGGCTAAGCTAGTAAATCCTTTATCTTCAAAAATGGAATAAAACAGGTTTAGCATGGATTTTCTTATGATTCATCGGTTTTCCTTTTTGGCGATAAAGACCACCTACTACGATAATTTTTCGGCGATATGCCCATATGAGACCGGAAAAGACGTGAGAAATAGTAAGGATCATTGATCCCAATAGCGAGTGCTATTTCGAAAATTCGTTGGTTGGTAAATTGCAATAATTGGCAGGCCTTCTGAATTTTAAGGTGATTAAAATACTCGATAGGCGAATAACCGGTCTTCTTGTGAAAAATACTTGAAAAATGAGAAACTGATAGGTGGACGTGCTCGGCTATTTCTTTGAGTGTCGTTGGTGTCGAAATACGGTTTTTAAGGAAGCGGATAGCCTGTTCGGTAAGATCTTCTAGCTGTTCATCCAAATGGTGATTGAAACGTTCATTTAATAGGTAACCACTTAAATAATAAGGAAAAGTCAAGGAAATAAATTCCATGTTATCCCGACTATAACCTTGTTGTAACGTACTGTAAATTTTATCAAACAAAAAAAGATGCTTTTCATTATACATGACGCTATTTTTCCGCGAAAGCATTTTATCATATAACCGTTCGCAAATACTGCTTGCTTGCAAGCCTTGAAAATGTACCCAATAAATTGTCCAGGGATAATCGGGATCTGCCCGATATAAATGTTGTTTACCCGCAGGAATAATTAAAAAGTCGTTTGGTCTTATTGTAATTTCATGTCCATCTACTTGCGCGGTACCCTTTCCTTCTATACAATGAATCAAAATATATTCATGTGCACCCGAAGGCCGATCCCGATAATGGTATTGTGCCTTTGGATAATAACCGATGTCTGTAATATAAAACTCCTGTGTAATGGATCTGCTTTGGTATTGTTCGATAATCTTTGGAGGAAGAATGATGGCTTTTTCCCCTTCAAAACCCTCTTTTTTCTTAATCATAACGGTTAGTTTGGTGGCAATATAAGAAAATAATCCATTGTTAAAAATGATTTCTCCATTTTGACGAACAGAACAAAAGCTATTTTTGCCTTGTAAACCTTTAAAGACTTATGCAGACATCAGATGTAGTAACTATTTGGACCGAAGCAATCAACATTCCCACTTATTCTATTGGAAAACCGGAGAAAAATCCAATGTTTCTTGAAAAGAGAGTGTACCAGGGGAGTAGCGGGGTAGTTTACCCACATCCGGTAGTGGAAAAGATTTTTGATGAGAAAGAAGATAAGTCGTACCAGGCGGTATTTATCGAAAACAGTTTTCTCAAAGTCATGATTTTACCCGAGTTAGGAGGTAGGGTACAGATGGCTTATGATAAAGTCAAAAAAAGACATTTTGTGTATTATAATCAGGTCATAAAACCCGCTTTGGTGGGCTTGACGGGCCCGTGGATATCGGGAGGTATCGAATTTAACTGGCCGCAACACCATCGTCCAAGTACCTACCTTCCGGTAGAATATCATATAGAAGAACGAGCTGATGGTGCGAAGACCGTATGGATAAATGAAGTGGAGATTATGTTCCGAACGAAAGGAATGACGGGTTTTACCTTATATCCCGGCAAAGCTTATTTGGAAATAGCCGCACGTCTTTCTAACAGGACTTTGTTCCCACAAACTTTTCTATGGTGGGCGAACCCTGCGGTTAAGGTAAACGACCACTACCAGTCGATTTTTCCGCCCGACGTACATGCCGTATTCGATCATGGTAAGCGCGACGTCTCTTCCTTCCCGATCGCCAAGGGTACTTATTATAAAATGGATTATTCTCCAGGAACGGATATCTCCCGCTATAAAAATATTCCCGTACCTACCTCCTTTATGGCGGTGGGATCGCAGTATGATTTTATGGGAGGCTACGAGCATGATACCGAGGCGGGCATGTTACATGTAGCCAATCATCATACCGTACCGGGGAAAAAGCAATGGACATGGGGAAACGGTGATTTCGGACAGGCTTGGGACCGTAATTTAACCGATGAAGATGGACCCTATATTGAATTGATGACCGGGGCATATACCGATAATCAACCGGACTTCTCTTGGCTGCAACCTAATGAGAATAAATCTTTCGTGCAATATTTTATGCCCTACAGTAAAATCGGGGTGGTGAAAAATGCAAATAAAGATGTAGCCATTCATTTGGATCTGAACGGTAAACGGCTTACCATAGGAGTTTATGTTACGGGTATTTTTGAAAATGCAACGATTGAATTGAAGAAAGGCGAAGTATCTTGTTATAAGAAACAGTTGGTATTGTCTCCAGCATCGGTTTTCTTGCATGAAATAACGAACATCGATGATACGCAAGTGCATGAGTATGTGCTGTCGGTATGGGATCAGGAAGGACGTTTATTGATTGATTATCAATCCGAAGTATCTCAGGAAAAAGAGCTTCCAGCACCCGCTACATCTGCACCGGCTCCGCATGAGATAGCCAGTACAGAGGAACTTTACCTACATGGTCTGCATTTAGAGCAATACCGCCACGCTACCTTTGATCCCACGGTGTATTATGAAGAAGCCTTAAAAAGGGACAATGGCGATATTCGGAATAATAATGCATTGGGTCTATGGTGGTTAAGAAGAGGAGTTTTTGGTCAAGCAGAAACCTATTTCAGAAAGGCCTTGGAACGCCTGATTATGCGTAATACAAACCCTTATGATAGTGAGGTATTGTATAATTTGGGACTTACGCTGAAATTAAAAGGGACTATAAATGAAGCGTACGAATATTTTTACAAGGCGGTTTGGAGTGCCGCCTGGAAAGACAGTGCTTATCTAATGTTGGCAAGGATCGACATACAACGTGGGCACTACGCTTTGGGACTGGAGCATATCGAAGCGTCCCTACTGCGTAACACACAGAGCGGACAAGCTTTACATGTAAAGCTAATCCTCCTCCGAAAATTGGGAAAGTATCAAGAAGGTTTGTTACTGGCGGAAGAAATATTGCATGACGATGCTTTTAACTATGGTGTTCACTTTGAGCAATACCTCATAAAACTCGAACTAGCCGATCAGCTAGGAGCGGATGATAACAAAAGTCACTTACTCGCCTTGATTCAACATAAAATAGCTACTGGTATTGAATACGCTTTGGACTATGTGCAGGCAGGGTGTTATCAGGAAGCTGCGGCTTTGCTGAACCTTTTAAAGGATAAAGGCGATGAAAATATTACACCCTTGCTTTATTATCATTTAGGATATATTGCTGACTTAGCCGGTGAGCCGGAACTGGCGGACAACTATTTTAGTATAGCGAACAGCTGCTCATCGGATTATTGTTTTCCTAACCGGATAGAAGATATGTTGGCTTTGCAGAAAGCGGTGCAGCTCCGCACTTCGGATGCGAAAGCTCATTATTATTTGGGGAATTATTGGTATGATAAAAGAGTACATCAGCAGGCGATTACTGCATGGGAGAAATCGGTATCCTTAGACCCTGCTTTCCCTACCGTTAAACGCAATCTGGCTTTGGCCTACTATAATCAGCAAAAGGATTTTACCAAAGCGATGCAGACATTGGAAGAGGCCTTTCTCTTGGATAAAACGGATGCACGGGTGCTCATGGAGTTGGATCAGTTATATAAGCTTCAGCAGGTAACTCCCGAAAAAAGGTTCGAGCTACTCGATCAGCATCAGCATCTAGTGATAGAACGCGATGATCTTTATCTCGAAAGAATTACTCTGCTGAATCTCCAAGGTAGGTTCGCAGAGGCTTTTGAGTTATTGGCCAGACGAAAGTTCCATCCCTGGGAAGGAGGGGAAGGGAAGGTGACCAGTCAATATCTATTGGCTGGGCAGGAACTGGCTAAGCAGGCCTTATCACAGGCGGATCATTTGACGGCATTACATCTGCTTCATACCTTGGAAAGCTATCCGCACCATTTGGGAGAAGGGAAACTGCCGAATGCGCCAGAGAATGATGTACATTATCTATTAGGCCTCACTTACGAACGATTAGGGAATAACGGTAAGGCCAAACATTATTTTGAGCGAGCTACCCAAGGCGAAACCGAACCTGTACAGGCAATTTTTTATAATGATCCGCAACCAGATAAAATCTTCTATCAAGGTTTGGCTTGGTTAAAGCTCGGTGAACCCGTACATGCCAAGCAAATTTTTCAAAAGTTAAACGATTTTGGTTCCGCTCATATGGATGACATCATCAATATTGATTATATGGCAGTATCTTTGCCGGATCTGTTGGTTTTCGATCAAGATCTGTCCTGGAAAAATCGGATTCATTGCCATTATATGGTCGGATTGGCAGCATTGGGTTTAGGCAGATATGAAGAGGCTACGGATCGGTTGAAAGAGGTGTTGGCATTTAATAATAGTCACTTAGGCGCTTTTGTACACCTCCGGATGGTTCCTTTTTTGCATTCACTTGAAATCCGGTTATGAGTAAGGTCAAGCAATATCTCCTGTCGAACAAAAACGGTATGCGGGTGGGCATCAGTAATTTGGGAGCTGTCATCACCTGCATTAGTGTTGCCGATAGGAACGGCTCTTTTTCTAATGTCGTGTTGTCTTATCCGGATCTCGATAGTTATGGCAATGATAAGCATTATATCGGTGCCACTCTTGGAAGATATGCTAATCGCATAAAAAACGGGCTGTTCAGTCTTTATGATCAGCAGATTCAGGTGACTGTGAACGAATCGAAGGGGCATCATCACTTACACGGTGGCTTTTCGGGCTTTAGTAACAAAATATGGACAACAGCAGCCCATAGCAACCAAAATATTGTCTTACATTATGTTAGTCCGTCAGAAGAGGAAGGCTTTCCTGGAGAGCTTTCAGTTAACATTAGCTATACATTAAAGGATGATGACACATTATGGATTACCTACCAAGCTACCACTAATGCGGCTACCATAGTCAATCTCTCTAATCATAGTTATTTTAACCTAGCTGCCCGTGGCACAATTGACGACCACTTTTTACAGATTCATGCTGCCCAGTATACACCTACAGATGATCATTTCATTCCTACCGGAGAAATTGCTTCGGTAGAAGGTACCTTATTTGATTTAAGAAGAACAACATTGATGAAGGAAGTTATGAAAGAAATGGTTACCGCCAATTATGCTTTTGGACCACAAAGGGAATTACGTTTGATGGCCACTGTAAAGGAGCAAACGAGTGGGCGGCAACTGGAAGTGTGCGGAACACAACCAGGAATGCAAGTGTATTTCGGTAACTTTTTGGATGATGCATTTAAGCCTTTCCAAGGCATATGCTTGGAACCACAGCATTATCCAGACGCTCCCAATCATTCGGCTTTTCCTTCAACGGTATTAAACCCGAGCGAACTATATGAACAACAGATTAGTTACCGTTTTACCAATTTTTAGTGAGGCGACCATTTTTTCATTAATTTGGCTTCTTTAGGATAGATAAAGGCGCCTTGAAAATTGAATAACCAATAGAACCTGCATGAGCTACTGTTTAAAAAGGGTATGGATACAGAGGGCTCATGCAAGCTTCATTGCCCTTTAATTAAACAAATTATTCGAATGAAAATAATAAAGCACATATGAAATTTTACCAACCTAGTATGAAGAAAACTTTCTTTCTATTATTCACCGTCGTTTTCGGGTATATGTCACTGTATGCGCAGCAGCAACAATTGGAACTGAAAACAGAACAGCAGATCGTGCTGGAAACCCAACACCAGGCATTGGTATTGCAAGTGGAAGAGAATAAGGATTTTAATATGGCTTATCTCGGACCAAAGCTCCAGGACAAGCAGGAGTATCAATTGTTACAGGGTATGTACCAACAAACAGGAGATTATACGGGTATGTATGCGGCTGCTTACACCGGATCCGGAGCACGCAACCTGTTGGAACCCGCCATCAGTGTGATCCATACCGATGGCAATCAATCTTTGGATTTAAAATATGTACGGCACGAACTGCAACAAATAGACCAAAATATTACCGAACTGAAAGTCGATTTAAGAGATGCGGTATATCCCTTCGAGGTAAGGTTGTATTATCGTGTTTACGCGGCAGAAGATGTTATGGAGCAATGGGCGGTTATCCAACATCAGGAGAAAGGCCCTGTTGAGTTAACCAAGTATGCTTCTGCTAATCTCAGTTTGAAGGCGGATGATTTCTGGTTAAGACATTATCATGGCGATTGGATTACGGAGATGCAACCGGAAGAAACGAAGCTCACACATGGTATAAAGACGATCGACAGTAAACTGGGTGCCCGAACAAATCTGTTTCAACCCTCGGCCTTCATGCTTTCTTTTGGGCACCCGTCCAAAGAGAACGAGGGCACCGTTTTGTTTGGTGGGTTGGAGTGGAGCGGTAATTTTAAAATCGATTTTGAGCTCGATCCGCAAGACAATTTACGCATACTGGCAGGGATGAATAATTATGCCAGCACCTATGTGCTGAAAGCCCAAGAAGATTTTATTACGCCAAAGTTCTTGTATACGCTCTCTAATGAAGGTATGGGGAAAGCTAGTAGAAATTTACATAACTGGGCCAGAAATTATAAATTGTTAGACGGCAAGGGCGAGCGGTTGACACTGCTGAACAATTGGGAGGCCACGTACTTTGATTTTAACGAGAACAAATTGTTTGCACTATTAAAAGATACCAAGAAGTTGGGCGTTGATCTTTTTCTATTGGATGATGGTTGGTTTGGTAATAAGTATCCGCGCAATGCTGATACCTCAGCTTTAGGCGATTGGGAAGAAAATAAAGAAAAGCTGCCTAATGGATTGATCTCTTTGGTAAAGGAAGCGTCGAATAACGAAGTAAAATTTGGTATTTGGGTGGAACCCGAAATGGTTAGCCCTAAGAGCGAATTGTACGAAAAGCATCCGGATTGGGTAGTGAAGCAAGCAGAACGTCCTGAATACTATTTCAGAAACCAGTTGGTACTGGATTTATCGAATCCGGAAGTACAGAATTTCGTGTTCAAGACTCTCGACGATCTTTTTGTGAAGAACCCAGGTCTGGCTTATGTGAAATGGGATTGTAATGCCGTGATCTACAATGCGCATTCTCCTTATTTAAAAGAACAGGGTAATTTCTATGTCGATTATGTGCGTGGCTTATATAAGGTGTTGGAAAGATTCCGTGAAAAATATCCCAAAGTACCCATGATGCTTTGCTCCGGTGGAGGCGGAAGGGTGGATTATGGCTCGCTCGAATATTTCACCGAATACTGGCCGAGCGACAATACCGATCCGCTTGAACGGATATTTATGCAATACGAGTACTCTTACTTCTATCCGGCTATTGCCAGCTCCAACCATGTGACCGATTGGGGAAAGCAGTCCATGAAATTTAAAGTAGATGTGGCGATGATGGGTAAACTTGGCTTCGACATTGTAGTAAGTGAGTTGCCCGAAGAAGAATTAGCGTTTTGCCAGGAAGCGATAAAAAACTATAATGAGCTGAAACCTACCATCTGGCAGGGCGACCAGTATCGATTGGCTGATCCAAGATCGCAGGATTACGCCTCTATTTGCTATGTAAACGAAGAGAGAAGCGAAGGTGTGATGTTCAATTATCAGGTAAATTACCGACAGAATAAAGGGTCTATAGTACCGATTAAATTGCAGGGTCTAGATCCGCAAAAACAATATCGCTTAGAAGAGATCAATTTATATAAGCAATCTCAATCACCCATTAATAGCCAAGAGCTGTATTCCGGTGAATTCTTAATGAAAGTTGGCTTTAATCCGCAACTCGATAATAATCGAACCAGCGTTGTGCTGAAAATATCAGAAAGTCGATAGTCTTTCGACTGTAATAAATAGAAGTCCCATGAAGTAATGAACAATTTCTCATTACTTCATGGGACTAGCCTTTTATTTACATATAATTTCATAGAATAATCCATCTTTTCATAATTTTAATCCATTTTTTCCCTTTGGATTGTCCGTTACCTTTGCTCCGTACCAATAATAACGTGTAAATAAACTTAAAAGATTACATAACCTTTAAACCCTAAATTTAATGATGAATTCTTGTTCTGTTAAACTAATGAAGGCACTGTTCATTGTCTTCATCAGTCATTTGTTTTTGATAACAGACGTCTTTGCACAGGAAACGATAACCGTTACGGGGACGGTTCGGGATAGTGCCGGTGTTGCTATTCCCGGAGTTTCCATCCGCGTGAAAGACGCGGCGAATCTCGGAACTACAACTAATGAACAGGGAAGATACGTAATTGACGTTGCTGAAAATGCCATTTTTCAGATTTCTTATGTGGGTTATGTCTCTAGAGAGATCTTTGTAAATGGCGCTGCCACACTAAATATCACTTTACAAACGGAGGAAGGAAGTTTGGAGGAGGTGGTGGTGGTGGGGTTTGGTGTACAACGGAAAATCTCCAGTATTGGCGCGCAGTCTACGGTAAGACCTACTGAATTAAAAACACCCGTGCGTAATCTCACAACAGTTTTAGCAGGAAGAATGTCGGGGATCGTGGGCGTACAACGCAGTGGGGAGCCTGGTTATGATAATGCCAATTTATGGATCCGGGGCCGCTCCAGTTTGGGGTCCAGTAATCCCTTGGTACTGGTAGATGGGGTAGAACGCCCGATGGATGACGTTGATCCCGAAGATATCGAAAGTTTTTCCATCCTGAAAGATGCTTCCGCTACTGCGGTATACGGCGTGAGAGGTGCTAACGGCGTTATACTTATCAATACTAGAAAAGGAAAAGTGCAGGCTACCAGTATCACCGTAGGATACAATGAAGGATTAACACAACTAACAAAGATTCCGGAATTAGTAAATGCACCACAATTCATGCGATTAGCAAACGAAGCGAACACAACACGTGGCCGAAACCCAATTTATAGTGAAGATGCTATTTATCAAACTGAGAATAGATCAGACCCTGATTTGTATCCTGACGTTAATTGGAACGATGAGCTGTTCGATAATTCTGGTAGAAACAGACGGCTGAATTTAAATATGACCGGAGGGAGTGATCGTGCACAATTTTACGTTTCTGGGGCTTATTATAGCGAAGTCGGTTTACTCAAGCGGGATGATATGCAGAAGTTTGATTCAAAGATAGGAGTTGATCGATATAACTTTACCAGCAATTTATCTTTAAAAGCAACAGGTACCACAACGGTTGATTTAGGGGTGCAAGGTTTTATTTTGGACGGAACTTATCCCGGTTATGGAACAAATGAAATCTATTCAAAATCTATGGACACCCCGCCCAATCTTTTTCCACTGGTATACTCAAATGGCTATTTTGGGGATTTACGCGGGGGAAATGGTTATCTGATGTTAACGCAATCGGGTTACAATACCCGTACAAGAAGTCGCGTAAACTCTAACATACGTGCTACACAGGATTTTGGTTTTCTTACGCCGGGCTTAACGGCTTACGCCATGTTTGCTTTTGACTATTACAATCAAAACGCAGCCCTACGTCGGCGAACACCGGATACTTTTTATGCTTCTGGACGCGATGAGGACGGAAATCTTATATTCGAGCAGACAAGGGTAGGAAATCCTTACCTGGGTTTTGAAAGAGGAGAGCAGGAAAACAATCGCCGCTTTTACACGGAAGCGGCTGTGAATTATGTACGATCATTTGAGAAACATAATGTAACCGGAATGATTTTGTTTAATCAGAGCGATTACATAAACAGTCAAGCAGGTGATCTAATTGGTTCGCTGCCGTATCGCTATCGCGGCATTGCTGGACGTGCGACTTATGACTACGCCAACAGGTACCTCTTAGAATTGAATTTTGGGTTTAATGGATCCGAGAACTTTTTGCCCTCCAAACGTTATGGTTTCTTTCCCTCAGTAGGCCTTGGGTGGGTGTTCTCTGAGGAGCCTTTTTTTGAATCTTTAAAAAATGCGATACCGCTTGGAAAGATAAGGTTCTCTAGAGGGGTGGTTGGAAACGCAGATATTGGAGGTAGACGTTTCGCTTATATTGGCACCGTAGGAGATACGGATGGTTATCATTTTGGTGATCAATATAACAACGAGTACTGGGGACGTGATATTGAAGAATATGCGGTTGACGTCACTTGGGAGAAGGCACTAAAAACCAATGTGGGCATTGATCTAAACACATTAGGTGGTGCCTTGAATTTACAGTTTGACGTCTTTCATGAACGAAGAGAAGGTTCTTTCCTAAGGCGTGCAGCAATACCGGCTTACGTTGGTTTGCGTAATAATCCTTATGGTAATCTTGGAAAGACAGAAAATAAAGGTGTTGACGCGTCGCTTACCTATAACGGTCAGCTTTCAAGAGATTTTACATTGAACGTGCAAGGTACCGTTACGTTTAATCGTAATGAAGTAATCGATGATGACCTACCACCTTGGAACTATCCTTGGCGGGAGCGAAAAGGTCAGCGGATCGACCAACGGTTCGGGTATATTGCCGAAGGATTGTTTCAGTCGCAGGACGAAATTGATAGCCACGCGATGCAAATTGGTAATACCATGCCTGGCGATATTAAATACTTAGATTTAAACGGTGATGGCGTAATCGATGCTAATGATCAGGCGCCCATTGGATACGGGCAGATTCCAGAATTGGTATACGGTTTACGCATTGGATTTAATTACAAGAACTTCTCTATGGCTGCTTTTTTTCAGGGAGCAGGAAACGTAGATATCATGACCTCCGGCCAGGGCTTTACCCCTTTTACACAAGGTGTGTCCAGCGGAAACCTTTTGACCGCGATCGAAGACAGATGGACGGAAGAAAATCCCTTGCCTAACCCGCTATATCCTCGATTAACTTTCGGAGATGAAAATATGAATTATAGGGCAAGCTCTTGGTGGGTACAGGATATGAGTTATGTAAGGCTGAAAACCTTGGATATTGGCTATACTATTGATAACAGTTTTATTAACCGAATAGGATTAAAAAAAGCAACCATATTTATGCAAGGATTTAACCTGTTGACCTTTAGTAAATTCGATTTGTGGGATGTGGAAATTGAAAGCGGAAACGGTATATCATATCCACAGGTAAAAACATATAATTTAGGAATTCAAGCAAACTTTTAATAGAAGTAGAGATGAGACTTTTTAATAAAAAAATATATAGCCTGGGAGCAATGATGCTATGCTTGATTTTTACTGCTTGCCAGAAGGATTTTTTTGATCAGATACCTGACGATAGAATTACAATTGAAGATGTTTTTAACAGACGTGACGAGTCGGAAAGGTACCTTGCAAATATATACGCCCATATAAGGCAGGAAGGAAACCAGGCAAGTGGCAGCCCTTGGATCGGAGCTGCTGACGAAGGCGATATGACCTATAATTGGGATGGTCACGCATCGCATTTTATGAACATTGGTATGTGGGATGCTAATTCGAATTTAGCCGAGTTCTGGTCGGGTTATTATCGCGGCATTCGCTCGGCTTCTTATTTCATCGAGCATATAGGCCAGAATGAAGAGATACTACGGTTGCCTAACGGCCAACAGTTGATTAACCAGTACATAGCCGAAGCACGCTTTTTAAGAGCATGGTTCTATTTCTGTGTTTTGAGGCAATATGGACCAATGGTGATTGTTCGTGAAATCATCCCGCCCGATCTGCCCATGGACGAATTGCAGCTGGAAAGAAGTCCTTATGACGATTGTGTTGCTTATATCGCGCAGGAACTTGATGAAGCAGCGGGTGTATTGCCATTAAGACATGCCAATGCGAGTGCTGATATGGGAAGAGCGACCAGCGCAATGTGTTTAGCCGCAAAGGCTAGGTTGTTATTATATGCTGCCAGCCCTTTGAATAACGGTAACACCGACTATGCCAATTTCGCAAATCAAGATGGTACGGTGCTTTATAACCAATCATATGATATTGAAAAGTGGAGATTAGCCGCAGATGCGGCGAAAGCGGTGATTGATTTAAATGCTTTTTCTCTTTATAAAGAGTATAATGAAGACGGTTCTTTAAACCCGTTGCTGTCGTATCAGAATGCTTTTATAGAACCCTTTAATGTGGAACAGATCTTTATGCGCCCAAATTGGGACTATGGCTCCTGGGATGTTGCTAATACACCTCGGTTTGCGGGAGGATGGTCTGCAATGGGCGCTACGCAGCATCAGGTAGATGCTTATTTTATGGCCAACGGAAAAACAATTGATGAGGAGGGGTCTGGCTATATTGAGACAGGGTTTTCTGAAGAAAACGATCAATATACACGCTCGGGAACTTACAATATGTTTGTTAACAGGGAGCCACGATTTTATGCTTCAATCGTTTATAGTGGTTCATTGTGGATTAATAAAGAAGAAGGGGATAGGGTAATTGAAATGCACCGTTACGGTAATAATGGAATGGAAGGACAGTACAATTACTCTAAGACCGGCTATATCGTGCGTAAGTTTGTGCATCCGAATGCCAATCCACGAATAGGTAGGGAAATAAGAAGGCCTTATGTGATGATTCGTTTGGGAGAAATATACCTTAATTATGCAGAGGCATTAAATGAATATGATCCTGGAAACCCCGATATTTTGAGGTATCTGAACTTGATTAGGGAGCGTGCTGGTATTCCTGGTATTGAACCCGGATTGGGACAAGAAGAAATGCGTGAAAAAATCAGACGGGAACGACGGGTGGAACTGGCTTTTGAAACGCTACGTTACTTTGATACGAGACGGTGGAAAGTCTCGATGGAAACCGATAGGGGGCCTTTTTATGGCTTAAATGTTGAGGCAGGGAATAGCTTAACAGATACGGAGTTTTATCAACGTACCGTATTTGAAAATAGAGTCTTTCATCCCAACTACTATTTGTTTCCTATACCGCAAAGCGAGATTGATAGGGGGCGCTTGATTGTGCAGAATCCGGGCTGGTAATATCCTGGTATAGCATTGCCGATAAAAGAATGGAGCAATTCATAAGATTATCCATCCTTTTATCATATTAGTCCATTTTCAAAGGAGGATAGTAGGCCTAAATTTACCTCCATTATTAAAGACCTAATTGAACGCTAAATATTTAACCAAACGCTAAGCTATGAGGCCGAAAATTATTTATATCCTTGTGTTTTTTTTATTGGTTGTTGAGTTGCTTGGGATGCAACCGTTATGGGCACAGCAGCCATTACAGTTAAAAGGCAGGGTAACCGATAGTAGCACGGGAGAAACCATTCCGGGGGTAAGTATTACCGAAAAAGGCACCTCCAACGGTACCAGTACAGATGAAAATGGCACGTTTAACCTGTCCGTAACCGCTGGAGCGAGCATTATTTTTACTGCAGTAGGTTATGATAGCCGGGAATTTACACCAACTGAAGAGTTGGTTAATATCAGCCTATCGTCGGCATCCAACCAGCTGGATGAAATCGTTATTGTGGGTGCTAGTATTAAAAAGGGTGATCTCACGGGAGCAGTGACGAGTATTGATAGCAGGAAACTCTCGGAATTACCAGTTACAGGGGTCAACCAGGCTATGGAAGGCCGACTGCCCGGTGTGCTTATCCAAAGTAATCCGCGTCCTGGTGGCAATGCCAGCATCCGGGTGCGTGGAAATAATTCTATCCAATATGGCGGTAATCCGATCTACGTCGTAGATGGGTTGATTATAGAAGATGCCATTAATACCATCAACCCCGATGATATTTCCAGTATTGACGTACTAAGAGATGCGTCTGCAACGGCCTTGTACGGTTCGCGGGGTGCAAATGGGGTGATTGTGATCACGACCAAAAAGGGGCAAGGTGAAGGGCAGGTAAACTATAACGGCTGGTATGGTGTACAGGAATTCAGCAGAATGGTTCCTTATATGGGTGCGCAGGATATTTTCAACCTCCGTTTGGACGCTTTTGCGAATCAGTACATGGATAACAATCCAGATGCCGATCGCGAGGCCTACATCGATCAATTATTGTCTGATGATTCTGAAGCTTTTGCCGATTACGAATTCGAAACCTATCGTTCGCGGCATAGCTACAATTGGCTGGACGAAATCACCCGAACCGGAAATCAACAAAACCATAGCCTGAACTTTTCTAAAGGAAGTGAAACAGGGTCGGTTTATTTGGGGTTAAACTTTACTGACCAAGTGGGTTTAGTGAAAAACTCCAGCTATAAACGCTATGGCGGACAGGTAAACATCGATCAAGATATTAAACCGTGGCTCAAGGTAGGTACAAGCACGTCTGTGACGAGAACGGAAGAAGAACTTCTATCTGATGGCGTTTTTAATATTGCTGCCAATGCCAATCCTTTATTAGCCATTAATGATGAAATGAATTATCTGCGTTGGGCCAATGTGGAGTCGACCGATCTTTACAACCCTTTAAGGAGTTTACGCATTGACGGCAAAAACTTTTTAAACCGGGTAATGACAACTAACTATATTAGCTTGCAACCCATTGAAGGCTTGACTGTTCGCTCTAATTTATCGGTCGATCTCCGAAATCAACAAACTTATTGGTATACGCCCAAAGATATTGGCGAATCCCTGCGGAATTCTACTGAAGGGACTGCGAATCACCGTAAAGATGAGACCCTATATTGGCAATGGGATAATACGGTTACCTACGATAAAACCATCAATGAGAAGCACAATTTATCGAGTTTGCTTAGCATGAGTGCGTCAAAACAAAATTATAATTACAACCAGATAAATGCTTTAGGTTTCGCTACCGACGATTTTTCCTACAAATATTTAAGTGGTGCTTTTTTACGCGATCGTTTTGAGTTAGGTTCTGATTTTACCACTTACTCCTTATTAAGTTATATCGGTCGGGTTAACTATAATTACGCTAGCAAATATTATGCGACTTTAACGGCGAGGTATGATGGCTCATCACGATTTGGCCCGAATAATAAATGGGGTTTGTTCCCTTCGTTGGCTTTAGCTTGGAATATTGCGGAAGAGGCTTTCTTCAACAAAGGAATAGTGAATCTCCTGAAAGTACGCGCCGGATATGGTATTGCCGGTAACCAGAACATTCCCGACTTTGCTTTCCGCTCTCTATACCGACCGGTATACTCCAATAATTCCGTGACCTACGTATCCGACGGGCGCCTAGGTAATGAAGACTTAAGATGGGAAAAACAGAAGCAACTGAATATAGGCTTGGACGCCGCCATATTAAACGACCGTTTTTCATTTAGCTTTGATTATTTTCACATCAATAACGATGATTTGCTGATGCAGCGTACTTTATCTCTTACCTCTGGTTTTTCAAATACTATAGCCAATGTAGGAGCCTTACAGAATAAGGGACTGGAATTTGTAGCCAATGCAGCTATTTTGACAGAAGGAGATCTGAAATGGAATTTCAGTGCGAATATCTCTTCTTATAAAAACAGGATAACGAAGCTATACGGTGATGTGACCGCCATTTATAATCAGGGCGGCTTTACTGGTGTGGAAATCCAGAGGGAAGGCAATCTTTTCCTGGGCGAGTCGATAAACAATATATTCGTGTATCAATTCGATAAGATTGCGCAGGTGGAAGATATGGAGCGTGTAGATGGAATGGATCTAGGGGGAAGAACGGTCAGACCGGGAGATATCCTTCCACTAGACCGTGATGGTAATGGCGTGGTTGATGAAAATGATCGCTTTGTTGTAGGTAATAAAGACCCTAAATTTTACGGTGGTTTTTCTACGGATCTCACCTATAAAGGTTTGAGTGTGAACGCCGTATTCAGTTATAATTATGGTGCGAAAGCCCTGAGCTACCTTTATGAAGGATTGATGGGAGGAAGCGGTATGTATGCCTCCCATGACGATATGAATAATCGATGGACACCCGAGAATACCAACACCAATATTCCCAGAGCTTTTTTTGGCGGCGGACGTTACGGCGCCGGTGATACGGATTGGAGCGTGCAGGATGCTTCCTTTCTACGGTTGAATGCACTGACACTTTCTTATACCTTTAATTCATCACTTACGCAACGATACAAACTCAATAATCTGCGGGTCTATACCACCGCAAGTAATTTGTTTACCATAACCAAATATAAAGGCTATGATCCAACCGGTGGAGACGACTATCCGATGGCGCGGATGTTCGTTTTTGGATTAAACCTCGGATTTTAGTTCCTCACGCTTATAGAATATTAAAGAACGAAAAAATGAAAACATTCATCAAATATAATCTCTTGTTGTTGACGCTGATCGTTTCTTCGTGCAGCAACTTTTTAGAACAGGAGCCACAAACGGCTCTCACGGAAGAACAGGTTTTCAGTGAACTGGATAATATTGAACCATTGGTGTTAGGCCTTTATACAAGTTGGCGGAATACGAGGAAGGATAGAGGAGGCTTTGTTTTTTTATTGGGTACAGATGAAGCTCAGCAAGGTGCCTATCAGGTATTGACAGACGCCAGTCAGGCCGGCCTGGACCGTTATAACGGCTTCCTATCGCCAAGCAATAATGCCTTAGCTGAGCAATGGGATAGTCGGTGGCCGGTAATTGCCGCTGCAGCTAGAGTGATCTCCTCCTTGCAGTTTAACGAGCAGGACCCTGAACGGAAAAATTTTCTGCTTGGAGAAGCAAGTTTTATAAGGGCGGCGCTAACCTTTGAGATGGTGCAATATTGGGGCGATGTGCCAATTATTGATGTGGATCGATTTGATGAGCTGGGTACAGCTAGACAACCTCAGGAGGCCGTTTATGCCTACATCATTCAGGATCTGGAAAACGCAATAGCTTATTTGCCCATATCCCAAAATGATAAACGCCGGGCAACCAAAGGGGTGGCAGAGGCGCTACTTGGAAAAGTGTATCTCTATGCGCCAGAAGAGACTGGTGTAAGAAGCTATGAGAAGGCTTTGGAACATTTTGAAGCCGTGGTCAACAGTGGTACGTACAGTTTAGTGGCTGATTATGCTGAACTGTGGGATCCGGCACATTCTAATACCAGTGAATCGCTTTACGAATTTCAATTCAGTAATGTGGTGCCCGATAACAATCAATGCCAGTGGCAGATGGGGTCGAGAGCAGTGGCTTTAGTAGATCAATATGCCTATTTTGGTGGATATGATCTACTTGTGCCTACGTCTTATGCTTATCAAGATAACAGTGAGGGCGGTATTTGGGAAGAAGGAGATTTGCGGAAAGAAGAAAGTATCCGCTATGACTTCACTTATCGGGGAGTACCCACGCCTTTGCAACCTGGTTGGGGAGGCGATGAGTTGGACCCTCACGTGAAAAAGTATGAAGACCCACGAACAGACGGTACGCTCAGTTTCTGGAATTCGGGAAAAAATATATTTTACCTACGCTATGCGGATGTCTTGCTATGTTACGCCGAAGTGTTAAATGAACTCGGACAAACAGCGGAGGCGGTCAAGATCGTTAATACTACAGTACGGCAAAGAGCATGGGGCGGTACCTTGCCGGCGAGCGCGCAGTGGAATGCAGGAATGTCTCAGGCCGAGTTTCGAACAAATATCTTGGATGAACGGATGCGTGAACTATGCTTTGAAGGTTGGCGGCGTATGGACCTGAACAGAACTACTACATTGACGAGCTACGTACCGGCGCGCAACCGTTGGGCGCAGCAATCAAATACTATTCAATCATACCATCGATATTATCCTATTCCTTTACAAGAAATTAGACAAAATGAAGATATCAGCGAAGACGATCAAAATCCCGGCTATGCGAATCAATAAACATATTTTCTTATTCTTCTTTTATCAACTTTGCTGACGATCAATAACGATGCACAGATGATACTTCTTGCAAGCCCGTTGCAAGCTTCTTGTTACGTTCTTACAAGAAGCTTGCTACAACCTTGCTATAATCTTACAAGGACGACACAACAAACTTCCTGTGATCTTGCTGTACAAGAACAGGTTAAGCACTGCCTGAATACAAAAAAATGAATTGTATAATTCTAATATAACTTGACCAGCTATCAGCGTCTTTCTCTCCTGTAAGTTTGGGAGTCAGATGATTCAAACGTTTAATCCAAATGAATGCTTAAAAGCCTTCCGGATAATTCTCATTTTCCTATAAAATTACTATTTTTCCCGGAATGAGTTTTGGAATAGAAGAAGGAGCTTTGGAAGCTTATAAAGAAGCAGCCCTTGGGTTGGTTAAACGGGTGGTGGGAGAAAAATCCACCCATTTTGATATACAGATTATTGATTCAGACGCAGGAAATGATGTCTTTGAGCTGGAAAGTACTGATGGTAAAATTGTTTTGCGCGGAAACACGCCTATAGCCGTCGCGTCTTCACTGAATTGGTACCTTAAATATTATTGTAATTGCCAGATTTCCTGGAATGGTAGCAATATGGAGCTGCCGGAAGTGCTCCCCCTGGTAGAAAATCGTTTGAGAAAGCCTACTGCCTTTGCCTGTAGGGCTTATTTGAATTACTGTACTTTTAGTTACAGTATGCCTTGGTGGGATTGGGATCGCTGGGAACAGGAAATAGATTGGATGGCCATGCACGGCATCAATTTACCGTTGGCTATTACGGGGCAGGAAGCCGTTTGGATGGCGACCTTGCGGGAATTTAAACTATCGGACGATGAGATCCGCAATTTTCTGGCAAATCCCGCCTTTATGGCCTGGCAATGGATGGGTAACCTGGAGGGCTGGGGCGGCCCGCTATCACAACATTGGATAGATAGCCATCTGGAATTAGGCAAACGGATTTTGAAGCGTCAGCGGGAACTGGGGATGAAGCCTATCCTTCAGGGATTCAGTGGTCACGTCCCGGTGAAATTACTTGAAAAATTTCCGCAGGCACATATCGAAGAACGTTTGTGGCTGTTTAATTTTAAAACGGCTTTATTGGACCCCTTAGACCCGCTCTTCGAGCGCTTTGCCAAGGTGTTCTATGAAAAGCAATGGGCGCTTTTCGGCACAGACCACTTATATGCAACGGATCCTTTCCATGAAAGCTCACCAACGGGTAAAGGTGCTGAATACCTCGAACAAGCAGGTGAGGCAATTTATCAAGCGATGCAAAAGGTCGATCCTAAAGCGGTAATGGCAATACAAACCTGGACGCTACGTGAAGGTTTACTCCGCAGAATCCCGAAAGACCGGACCTTGATGTTGTCGATCACTGGTACAAACTGGAAAAAGCACCAAAGCTACTGGGAGAGACCATGGGTTGTTGGCGCCTTGCATAATTTTGGTGGTCGAACCTATATGGGTGGCGATCTGGAACATTTTGCGCAGCATGCGCTCACGCTTTTAAATAGGGAAGATACCGGTAATATTCAAGGGATTGGGGTGTTTCCGGAGGGTATAGCCCATAATCCGATTGTATATGAGCTGCTGACGGAAGTTTGTTGGCACCAACAGCCAATCGCGCTTACAACATGGATACCACAATACGTCCGTGCGCGTTACGGGCGGTTAACAGATCATGTCGCACATGCCTGGGAGATACTCGCCCATACCGTTTACCACCAGAAAAAGGTGAAAATTATTTCGATGGAGAGTCCTATCTGTGCAAGACCTGCTCTCGATATTGTAAGGGTATCATTAAATGGCGATATGATACGTGATTATGATATTCCGGCCCTATGGGATGCGTGGCATTTTCTACTGTTAGATGCCCCCGAACTGGGTGTTAGAGACGGCTATCAATATGATGTGGTGGATCTTGCCCGCCAGTGCCTGGCGGATTTAAGCCTTTTTCTGCACAAAGAGCTTTCGGAGGCTTATAAGCAGCAGAACAAACATCAGCTGATGATCCTGTGTGATCTTTTTTTGGATTTGATGAACGACGTGGATGAGCTTTTGGCCACTCGAGAGGAGTTCCTGCTGGGAAAATGGCTCGCAGATGCCCGTAAATGTGCAGCATCGGAGACAGAGGGTGATCAATATGAAGAGGCCGCGCGAAGATTGATCACTGTTTGGGGTACAACCGCCCCGAATGCCCTGCTTTTTGATTATGCGCATAAGCAGTGGTCCGGTTTATTGAAAGGCTTTTATAAAAAGCGCTGGCAGCAATTTTTTGACTACCTGCAACAACAACCAACAGAGGAAAATAAACGTTATCGCGAAAAGCGTCTGAATAAATCCTACGATCGCCCGAGTAATAGCGCAAATGATTTTTTTGCCCAACTTGCCGCATGGGAAGAAAGTTGGGTCTATGAGAAAAATTCTTATCCCGATGAGCCGACAGGAGACCCCCTGCTTATTGCACAACGACTTTATACCAAATGGCTGCCGGTGAAGAAGAGCAAGATGAGTATTCCGTTAGATAACCAATCCTCGGACAAAGTGCTTATAACCGTAAACAGGGAAGAAACAGTCTTTAAACTCTTGGAAGAGCTTCCAGAGAAAGTAGCAGAAACGAAAGCAAATGAATAACCACAATTGAAATATCGGTCATTGGAAAAGAATTAATCTAATAATTTTTTAAAACTATTATTTTTAGTATTATTGCTAATAATAATAGTTTTTATGTCAGATAGGATTAAGGAAAAACTGGAAATTTTAGCAGATGCTGCGAAATACGATGTCAGTTGTTCTTCCAGCGGGAGCAATCGTAAGAATAAAGCTAGAGGTCTGGGTGATACGGGGGCGGGAATCTGCCATACTTATACGGAAGACGGTCGCTGTGTTTCTCTGTTAAAAATACTATTGACCAATTTTTGTATTTACGATTGTGCGTATTGTGTCACGCGAAAAAGTAATGATATCAAACGGGCGGCATTTACGGTGCAGGAGGTAGTCGATCTCACCATTAACTTTTATCGTAGAAATTATATCGAGGGATTGTTTTTGAGCAGTGGTATTTTCAAAAGCGCCGATTATACCATGGAACGTTTGGTGCTGGTGGCAAAGAAATTACGTATGGAGTGTAACTTCAATGGCTATATTCACCTCAAGACCATTCCCGGTGCGAATGATGAGCTGCTATATGAAGCGGGCCTTTATGCCGATCGCCTCAGCGTTAATATTGAGATACCCACCGAATCGGGCTTGAAATTATTGGCACCAGATAAAAACAGACGGGATATGTTGCAACCGATGGGTTACCTCAAGCAGAAAATCGTTCAATTAAAGGAAGAAAAGAAAACATTGAAAAAGGTGCCACTTTTTACGCCTGCGGGCCAAAGCACACAGATGATCATCGGCGCCAGCGGTGAAACGGACGCCCAGATTATCCATACCGCACAGCATTTATATCGGAAGTTCTACTTAAAACGTGTCTATTACTCCGGCTATGTACCGATAAGTAATGACAACCGCTTGCCGGCTATAGGTGCTGCTGTGCCCCTCGTTAGGGAGAATAGGCTTTACCAAACGGATTGGCTGCTGCGCTTTTATGGTTTTGAAGCAGGAGAAATTGTGAATGAGCGCTATCCTTTGTTGGACTTGGATGTTGATCCGAAGCTGGGGTGGGCCTTAAGAAACTTAGCGGTCTTCCCAATAGATGTTAACCGCGCAGACCTGCACTTAATTTTACGCATACCCGGCATTGGCGTAGCCTCGGCCCATAAGATTATAGCCGCCCGTAAATTTACGGCACTGAATATGGAGCAGCTTCGGGAAATGGGGATAGCCGTCAATCGGGCAAAGTATTTTATTGTCTGTAAGGGGTTTAAACAGTTAAACAGTGATCGGTCTGAAGAGGTGATCAAGCAGTATATTATGCAATCTTCGCATAGCAAATACCAAAAGATACATAATAAGCAATTAATATTGTTCTCATGAGTGTATGGGTATATGATGGGTCCTGGAAGGGCTTGCTGACGCTGGTTTTTGAAGCATTCGAGTATAAAAAAAGGGTAGATGCGGTCTACAAAGAAGGTGTTGCTGTGCAGGTGGATCTTTTTGGTGATGTGCATACCGTGATCACCAATGGTGATAAAGCGCAACGGATGTGGACAGCGTTGGCAAAAAGAATTCCGTCCCGCGCTTTGGGAGATCTCTATCGTACTTACCTGTCTGAAATTCCACAAATTGAAGTAGATTTATGCTCCGCTGTAAATTATTATTTTGATGAGGTCGATCAGCCTTATCTGGCTTATGGGCGGAAAGATGTGTTGACGATTAGGCAAACGGCAAAAATGGTGGATAGAGAAAGGCACCGCATGAAGGCTTTTGTTCGTTTCAAGCGCCAACAGGGTAATTTGTACTTTGCGGTCGTAGAGCCCGATTTCAATGTGCTACCTCTCCTTCAAAAGCATTTTTCAGACCGTTATGCCGATCAGCAATGGTGTATTTACGACCTCAAGCGGGGATATGGTATCTTTTACAATTTAAAAGAGGTGCAGGAAATAACTATTGCCTTTTCAGACGAATACCGGCAAAATCAGGTGACTTTGGAACATGAGGAGGAGGCGCTGTACGAAGAACTCTGGCAGCGGTATTTTAAACATGTGAACGTCAAGGAAAGAAAAAACATGAAACTGCATGTGCAGCATGTGCCTAAACGCTATTGGAAATATCTGACAGAAAAAAGGCCAACCTGATGATTTTCAGTAGGCTGGCCGTTTGTCATGATTTACCTTAAGCCACTATTATTCTTCAGCTATCTCATAAGCAATACTTTGTGTAGATACTTTACCATAACGGTCCGTGGCTTTTACTTCTATCTGATGACTGCCAATGCTTAATTTGGCAGGAATCGGCGCTCGCCATAAATGGGTGCACTCCTCTGGATTCGATGGACGCCGACCGGATAGTAGCTTTTCGGTATGATCGTATTTATGTAAGATGGCTAAAAAATTGGGATCAGCCCCGCGGACGTAGTGCATCGCTTTCCACTCGCCACCATCTACCCGATATAAGACTTCGTCGCCCTCAGCGCCCATAAAGAAGTTGGCATAAATGCCTGCAGAGGTGTTTTTGTTAGCGGGTATGACTTTTGGAGCAAAAAGTTCCATTTGGTAATCTGCCGGTTTACCGGCAACCTTATAATCTATCGCATATTGATTTCCTTTGAAGTTTATATAAGCATAACCTTTCGGTGTGCCATCGCGCATGGTAGAACTGGGAACGCCTTGCGCATTGAACTCGCCCGAATACCAGTCGCCCGATGTTGTGCCGGCGTTGTATTCATGATGCGGTTTTTCCTGTTGCCAGCCATCTTCTTTTGCATAAAAATTTTGACGCTGTAAATGGGTATGTGCGGATAGGGATAGGGTATGAGGGTAATCTTTTAATAGTTCAAATAGTCGTTGCCGATCGGCATTCCGGAAAGCATCTTCGTTTTCGTGCAATAAGGGAATGTGAAAAGCCAACACAATAAGCTGGTCTTTACCGACATATTTTAAGTCATTTTCAATGAATTGCAATTGGTCCTCCCGAAAACCGCCCCAATAACCTTTTCCGTCCCTCGGGTCGGGGTATAAGATATCGTCCAACACAATAAAGTGAACTTTTCCATAATTGAAGGCGTAGTTGGCCGGGCCAAAATTGGCTTCATATGTTTCATCGGCCAGCGAATCCGTCTCGGCATCATAATTCATGTCATGATTGCCCATAAGGTTATACCAAGGTAGGCCTACTTTTTTAACTGCTTGTATATAGGGGCTGTGCAGGCTGAGATCATCGCCCACTAAATCTCCCAGGCTTAAACCGAAAGACACGTCATCAATACGCTCGATATCCTCAATAATCCCTTTGGAGAAATAATCGATTTCTGCCTCATTATAGGCTTGAGGATCTCCGAAGATTAAAGCTTTAAAACTATCGTTTTCGTCTTGCGGTAAAAGCGCAAAGTTTACTTCGGTAGGCATCGGACCAGTGGGAGCAACTCCTTTGTATTTAAAGTGCGCTGGGGAACCCTGGGGCTTATGGATATAATGATTTTTTGGCAAATTGTTTTCATCAAGGGGCGACTGATAACCTCTCGGCTTGATTACAAAAATTACCTGGTCTTCACGTTGCGGTAATTCGTAGTAACCTTTATTATCGGTTTGCACAACCTCTTGACCATTGCTGACCGATACACCGGATATGCCAATTTCTTTGCGGTCTTTTTTATTGTTGCCATTGGTGTCATGGTAAACAAATCCTTTAATTACGTCCTGTCCGTAGCTTAAAGTGGCTAGAAATAAAGTCACGGAACATAGGAAGCTGATTTTTTTCATCTAATCAATCGATTTTAATGTAAGTCGTATATTGAATGCAAAAGCAATAATAGCGTCATGATGTTGTTTAGGTGTTAAGTCAACTTTATGAAAAGGTTAAATGCTGAAGTATTCATCAGATACCTTGCCTTATCCTCTAGCTAACCGTCTCCTATTGCCTATATCATTCGATTTTTATAAGGTAGGATTTATAACACAATAGGCGGAATGGGAGTAAAGCTCAGGTAAAGTATAGATAAGGTATAGCCGAAGCATAAGTGAAGAACAGTCGTAAGAAAAGCGGATTTTAACGGACTTCAAGGGAGTTGAACGGACTTTAACGGACTTTTTATGAATGGATAGGGAAATAATAAGGAGTCAGTAACGTAGAAAAGAGCAATTTATAAGTTGCTGAAAAGGAACACGAATCTAATGTTTATACTGTAAAAATAAAAGGAATCTTCCAAATAAACATTTTAAAAAGCATAAGGATAAGGACTTAGGCTGTTTTTGGATTATTGCTCATTTCTATTATATTGCAGTGATCTTGAATTTAACTCCAATAAATGAATATTTTCTGGAAATACTTTAAAGAACAAAAGTGGTGGGTAACTATAGCTTTGTCGCTGGCAGCAACGGCACAGCTGCTGAATTTGGTGGATCCTATTATTTTTGGAAAAATTATTGACAACTATGCTTATAATCCTGATAACCTTTCCCAAGATGAACGGTTACGAGGGGTGCTGTATTGGCTGGGAATAGCGATTGGTGTTGCGGTAGCTGCTAGGGTAGCCAAAGCTTTTCAAGAGTTTTTTACGCGATTGGCAGTGCAAAAATTTGGTATGCAGATTTTTAATGATGGCCTGAAACAAACCTTGCGCCTTTCTTTTCAGGAGTTTGAAGAACGGCACAGTGGAGAAACCTTATCCATTTTGCAAAAAGTTAAAACGGATACGGAGAAATTTACCAACTCATTTGTCAATATTCTGTTTACTTCAGTGGTGGGGATTGGTTTTCTCATCTGGTATTCTATTACGAAGAATTGGCTATTGTTTCCGGTTTTTGTAATAGGTATTCTGTTCTTGGGGTCTTTAACCGGACTGTTAAGCAAACGGATTAAAACAGTACAGCGCTCCATTAATAGGGAAACCAATAAAATGGCCGGTGTGATTACCGAATCTTTACGTAATATAGAACTCGTAAAAAGCTTGGGTCTTACTTTTCCTGAAATCCGTAGGTTGCGTGTCCAGACACAGAAAATTTACGATCTGGAGATGATAAAAACGAAACGGGTGCGTATGCTGTCTTTCCTTCAAGGTAATGCACTTAATTTATTAAAACAGTCTATTTTATTTATTTTACTTTGGTTGATTTTTCGTGATATATTAAGTACTGGAGAGCTAATTACCATGCAATTTATTTCAACGGCTATCTTCGGTCCGCTGCAAGACTTAGGAAATATCATACTTCATTATAGAGAAGTAGAAGCATCCATACATAACTTTGATCAACTGATGCGTCAGCCTATTGAACGCAGACCCGACGAACCAAAAGAAATAGGTGATTTACAGCGTATATCTTTCAGTAATGTGGTTTTTAAGCGTAAAACAGCAAATACAAATGCCATCGATGATATTTCCTTTGAAGCGAAAGCAGGAGAAACGATAGCCTTCGTTGGCCCGTCGGGGTCCGGAAAATCTACTTTAGTGAAATTGCTGGTTGGATTGTATCGACCGGTTTCAGGCTCCATTTTCTTTAATGCAAATGCGTCCAATGAAATAAGATACAACGTACTACGTAGACAGATCGGTTTTGTAACGCAAGACACGCAGTTGTTTGCCGGTACTATTAAGGATAATCTTTTATTCGTAAAAGGAGATGCCTCCGATGAGGAAATAATGAATGCCCTACATATGGCCTCGTGTGATCATTTACTGGCACGGTCAGAAAAGGGGGTACATACTATTTTGGGAGAAAGTGGAATGAAATTATCCGGGGGTGAGAAACAGCGTATTTCAATAGCCCGAGCGTTGTTGAGAAATCCTAGATTGCTTATTTTCGACGAAGCGACTTCAGCTTTGGATTCTCTGACAGAGGACGATATTACCAATACGATCCGTGATGTTTCGATGAATAAAGATCGTATTACTGTTTTGATCGCACACAGGCTTTCAACAATTATGCATGCGGATGTGATTTACGTGCTGGAGAGGGGGAAAATTTCTGAAGCTGGCTCACATGATGAATTATTAGATCAAAAAGGACTGTATTATGCTATGTGGCGCCAACAGGTGGGTGAACGGCGATACTGATTTTTGCGTTCTTTTAATATTATACACTTATTGACAAATGACCAGAAAACCAAATGATGTTCTATCTTAAATTACTTGCTGTAACAGGCATATGTTGTTTCTTTACCTGTGAATATTTATTCGCACAATCCGCCTCTGTAGGTGAAAAAAGCCTTATAGCGCCCCAAGCCGAATTGAAGCTTATTGACGATCATTTTGCCTTTACTGAAGGACCGAGCGTGGATAAAAGGGGCAATGTCTATTTTACCGATCAACCGAATAACCGCATTTGGAAGTACGATACGTATGGTAAGTTGTCTTTATTTATGGATAATGCTGGCCGGGCAAACGGCATGTTTTTCGATAAAAAAGGCCAGCTCATTGTATGTGCAGATGAGCAAAACCAATTGTGGCGTATTAAAAAAGACAGATCTGTTGATACCTTGGTACTGCATTATCAGGATACTTTATTGAATGGACCCAATGACGTATGGGTGTCACCGAGAGATTTTATTTATTTTACCGATCCGTATTACCAACGCGATTATTGGACTCGTGAGCAACAGAATTTGCTAGTACGGGCGCTTTACTTATATACGCCTGAAGGAAAAGTAATCCGTTTGGACGGTGATTTTAAACAACCAAATGGCATCATTGGATCGGCAGACGGTAAACTACTGTATGTAGCCGATATTGGCGATAATAAAACGTATCGGTATTCCATTCAGCAAGATGGGAGCCTAACGGACAAAGCCCTTTTTGTAAATCAGGGTTCAGATGGTATGACCATCGACGAGCATGGAAATGTCTATCTGACGGGAGATGGTGTTACGGTATATGACAGGTGGGGAAAAAAGATAAACCATATACCGGTCCCGGCGAAATGGACCGCTAATGTTTGTTTCGGTGGAAAAAAAAGAGACCAGTTATTTATCACGGCAAGTGAAAGCGTTTATACGTTGAAAATGGCAGTAAAGGGCGTACAGTAGCTTTTTTAAATGCAATTTTCACCGTTACTTCCATAGCGTCTACTGCAATTTAATAGTATGTCTTGGAAAAATATTTTTTTTCTTGAAATGTTTTCCGCCTTAGATCGTCTACCTTATTAAGCGATGAAAAATGATAATGTATCTGATGGTAGAGGAAAGGCAAAGTAAAATATCCAGCTCCATAAAAGCTTATGGAAAAGCTTTGCTCAGCTTTATCCGTAAACGGGTAAAAAATGATCAGGATGCAGAGGATGTATTACAAGATGTTTGGTATCAGTTCAGCGCGGTAGTTAATTCGGAACCAATTGATCAGATCGGAGCTTGGCTGTATCGTGTTGCCCGTAATCGGATTATTGATACACAGCGTAAAAGGAAAGAGGAACCTTGGACTGCTCATGATAGCGATGAAGATACTGTACTGCATCTGAGTGATGTTTTACTCGCAAATCCGGCGACGCCGGAAACGGAGTATCTCAAAGAGATGATCTGGAATTGTCTGTATGCGGCTCTGGAAGAACTCCCACCGGAACAAAAGAAAGCTTTTGTTTGGCATGAACTCGAAGGAACTCCTTTTTCGGAAATTGCCGAAACTACGGGCATACCGATGGGAACTTGGGTGCTTAGAAAGCGCTATGCTGTACTTCATCTGAGAAAAAGGTTGCAGCATTTATATAAAGAATTTGTTAACGATTGAATTATTTTATGAAAGGCATGTTTAATAGTAGATGGAAGTTTGTCCTTATCCCGGTACTGGTTGTCGCCATACTGGCCTTGGTAGGATATGTGGTGATGTGGCTTTGGAACCATACGATAACCGAAATTTTCACTGTACAGAAAATTTCTTTTTGGCAAGCATTGGGTTTATTTATTTTATGCAAAATCCTCTTTGGTTTCGGTGGTAGAAAAGGGGGAGGGGGCTGGAAGAGGGCAGCTATGAGACGAAAATTTGCTAAGCTAAGTGATGAGGAGAAAGAAAGATTTAAAGCTTCGTTTAAGTCAAGTGTGTGTCAATGGGAGCGTGATTGGTATGAAGATGGACCTAATCGTTCGAGGGAAGACGAAAATGATGGTCAAGTGAATAAAGAATAGTATTTATGGCTTTGAATTTGATTGATGAAAACGAGAATTACAGTGCCGCAGACACGCTTTTTAACTCAATAAAAAACGAATAAAAAATACACAGATGAAACAGGTATCAGTTTTTAAAACAAGTGTTGACGCCCAGGAACATGTGCAAAAGGTTGCGGGTTTATTTCATTCTATTAAACTCATCACGCATTGGAACTTCGATTTGGATGATTGTGATCGAATCTTGCGGATCGTTTCGGGAAATGTGCCCCCACAAACAATAGAAAATTTATTGAGAACGGAAGGTATTTACTGTGAACATTTAGGGAGCATGGACTTATAAACTAATGGATAAAAGTTTTTTTGTTATGTTTGGCTTATGACAATGCATAAACTTTTAGAACCATTTCAAACACCATTTTCAAGCGTACCTTTTGAAGAGGTGAAACAGGAAGATTTTAAACCCGCCATTTTACAGGGAATAGTCAATGCAAAGAACGAGATTGAAGGCTTAGTGAACAATGTAGATACACCTACCTTTGAAAATACCATGGTAACGTTGGAGCGTGTGGGTAAACCCCTACATGTCGTGGCCGAGATGTTCTTTAATTTGAATAGTGCAGAAACAACAGATTATTTGCAGAACTTGGCGCAGGAGCTTTCCCCGCTATTGGCTGAATATGGGAATGATATAACCCTGAATGAAGCGCTCTTTGAGAAGGTGAAATATGTGGTTGATCATACCGATAAAAGCGAACTTTCTGACGAAGAGGTGCGTCTGTTAGAGAAAACTTATAAAAGTTTTACCAGAAACGGTGCGCTTTTAGCTGCGGAAGAAAAGGAAAAACTTCGGGGGATAGATAAGGAATTGGCATCCCTAAAAGCGAGGTTTTCGCAAAATGTGCTGCAAGAAACCAATACCTATCATTTGCAGATTACAAACGAAGAGGATTTGGCCGGTATACCGGCCTCTATAAAAATAAATGCTGCTGAAGAAGCCAAACGGAGGAACTTGGAGGGTTGGGTGTTTACCTTACAATTTCCGAGTTTTATGCCTTTTATGAAGTATGCAGCAAAACGAGAACTTAGAAAACAGTTACAATTGGCTGTCGGTCAACGAGGCTTTAAAGACAACGAATATAACAACGAGCCGATCGTACGGCGGATAGTGCAACTTCGGGCAGAGAGAGCTAATTTACTGGGCTTTAAGAACCATGCTGCCTTTGTTTTGCAGGAACGTATGGCTTCTTCTCCCGATGAAGTCTTATCTTTTTTAAATGAACTGAAAGCAAAAGCATTTCCTTTTGCGATAAAGGAGATTGAACAATTGAAATCTCGGGCTAAGGCAGATGGCGTCGAGGTGATGATGCCTTACGACCATGCCTATTATGCTGAAAAATTGAAGGAGGCTAAATACAACTTTTCTGAGGAAGCTTTACGGCCTTATTTCCCGTTGGCGCAAGTTACCCAGGCAGCTTTTGAAGCCGCAAATAAGTTGTATGGACTCACTTTTGTGGAACGACGTGATATTCAAAAATATCATCCGGAGGTAATCGTATACGAAGTACTCGAGGATAATAAACATAAGGCCTTACTCTATGCCGACTGGCATCCAAGGGAAGGAAAAAGAGCCGGAGCTTGGATGACTTCCTATCGGGGGCAATGGAAGGAAAATGGTTTAGATAACCGCCCGCACATCTCCATCGTGTGTAATTTCTCACGCCCAACGGGCGAAGTGCCATCGTTACTTACCTTTAACGAAGTGACAACACTTTTTCATGAATTTGGACATGCCCTGCATGGTATCATGGCCGATACGGTATTCGAAAGTTTGTCCGGCACCAGTGTATACTGGGATTTCGTCGAATTACCGTCGCAGTTTATGGAAAACTATTGTTATGAAAAGGAGTTCTTACAGACCTTTGCTAAACACTATCAAACAGGCGAAATATTGCCCGATGGAGAAATCGATAAAATCGTAGCCTCCGCGAACTTTATGGAAGGTTACCAAACAATCCGACAATTGAGCTTCGGCCTCCTGGATATGGCGTTCCATACCGGTCTGCTAAAAACGGATCAATCGATCGAAGCCTTTGAAAAGGAAACGTTAAAGGATACGCAATTGTATCCTCCGCTGGAAGACACCGCACAGAGCCCTTCTTTCTCACATATCTTCCCCGGTGGTTATTCGTCAGGCTACTATTCTTATAAATGGGCTGAAGTATTGGATGCGGATGCATTTGCCTATTTTAAGGAGACTGGTATCTTCAATAAGGATACCGCGCAGAAGTTTAAAACCTTATTGAGTAAAGGGGGTACGGAAGATCCAATGGCACTATATGTTGACTTCCGTGGACGGAAACCAGACGTGCAGGCTTTACTAAATCGAGCCGGGTTATCTTCTTGATCATTCCTTTACTATGCGAACGTTCCTCATCCTGTTAGGATTTATCCTTCACGCGAGCTTCGCGATTGCGCAAGAGGAATTGCCCGTAGGGCGGGCTTTTCAGTTGGCCTTGACTAAAGGAAGTAGAACGTTAGGTGGTCTGCCCGGCCCTAATTATTGGCAGAACGGGACGAGGTACGACCTGAAAGTGGCCTTTAATCCAAAAAACCGTTTACTAAACGGGCAGGTAGAGATAAAATATAGAAATAACAGCCCAGATACCTTGCAGCAGATTAGGTTTAAGCTCTATCCAAACCTATATAAAGCTGGTGTAGCCAGTAAGTCGAAAATTGCCAAAAAAGATCTTGGGCAGGGACTCGTGTTTGAACGTTTTAAGATAAATGGCAAAGAAAGGACTTTAGACAGTTTGCAGATCGACGGTACGAATATGATCGTTAATGTACCGTCACTGTTACCTGGTAAGGAGATGACTTTCATGGTGAACTATCACTATTTTCTCAACGAAGGATCGCATATACGAACGGGGCGAATAGATGACGGATCGTTCTTTATAGCGTATTTCTTCCCGAGGATAGCGGTATATGATGACATCGACGGGTGGAATAAGTACCCCTACACGGGGGAAGAGGAATTCTATAATGACTTCAGCGATTTTAATGTGGAGATTAGCGTTCCGAGGCATTATGCGGTTTGGGCAACCGGTGATTTAAAGAACGCCGGAAAGGTATTTGACAAGGCTATTATTGAACGGTTAGAACTGGCGGAACATCAAGATGGCGTTGTTACCATCATAACGGAACAACTGAAGGCTGCAGGGCGAGGGGTAAAAGATCGCGCATTTAACACCTTTAAATTTGAAGCAAAGAATGTAGTGGATTTTGCTTTTGCCTTAAGCGATCATTATGTTTGGAAGGCTGCTAGTGTAGTAGTGGATTCCCTATCGGGAAGGAGAACGCGTGTAGATGCCGTATTTAACTCTCAGCACCGAGATTATTATGAAGTCATAGATTTTGCCCTGAAAAGCGTTAAAGAAATGAGCCATAGCTTTCCAAAATGGCCATTTCCGTATAGCCATATGACAGTCTTCGACGGTTTGGATCAAATGGAATATCCGATGATGGCAAACGATAACCCTACCAAAACCAGGCAAGATGCCATTACACTAACGAGCCATGAAATTTTTCACACCATGTTTCCCTTTTATATGGGAACGAATGAAACCAAATATGCCTGGATGGATGAGGGTTGGGCAACATTTGGCGAATGGAAACTTACCTCCAAAATAGATCATACTTTGGTAGATGATTATGGTATACAGTCAACGGCAACCAATTCCGGTAAAAAGAATGATTCGCCCATAATGACCCCAACTTTTGATTTAACAGGTATCGCTACATTTACTAATTCTTATCCCAAGCCAGCGCTGGGGTATCTTTTTGTAGAAGAATATCTTGGGGAAGAGTTGTTTTTGAAAGCGCTTCATCATTATATACATAATTGGAACGGTAAACATCCGCAACCCTTAGATTTTTTTCATAGTATGAACGAAGGTAGCGGAAAAAATCTCAATTGGTTTTGGAAACGGTGGTTTTACGAAGACGGGGTAACTGATATGGCGATTACGGGGGTAGATAAGGTTGATAACGGTTATCATATAAACGTGCTGAATAAAAGCAGTAAACCATTACCAGTTCATTTGACTATATATTTCGAAGACGGTGCTATTGAAACAAGTAAACACACGATAGGTATCTGGGAAAGTGGAAATAATCATGCCACCGTACACTTCTTAACAGGCAAAAAAATCAAAAAGGTAGTGCTGGGAGGAACTTACATACCCGATAAATATCAAAAAGATAATACCTTTATATTAAATTAATTCTACTTCTTCGTGATGTGTCACTAAATAATTAATTATAATGTTAATTAATGTTAAAATTTTTTCTAGTTTCTTTGTAACTAATGATTTAGTTGTATTTTAGGAGCGTATATCCTAATTATTATGAAGAAACTATTCCTAATCCTGACTTTTTTAAATGGCTGCTTTTTACTTTCGTTTGGTCAGGATGACTACACCGTTAAGGGTTCTGTTGTAGATACTTCGGCTAATATTAAGTTGCATAATACTTCAGTTAGTATCTTAACAGCACAAGACTCTATGCTGTATAAATATACCAGAGCGGATAATAACGGGAATTTTTTATTCGATGGGCTTGAGAAAGGTGATTATATTCTACTAGTCACTTATCCAAAATATGCTGATTATGTAGAGCAATTCTCGCTAGACTCTGTAAAAGAAATCAACTTTGGGTCGATGAATATGATTCTTAAATCTCAACTATTAGAAGAAGTTATCATTACCGGTAGGCAAGCAATAACGATTAAGGGAGATACCACAGAGTACGACGCGGCTAGTTTTACGTTGCAGCCAAATGCTAAAGTAGAAGACCTATTGAAGCAGTTGCCCGGTATTCAGGTGGATCAAGATGGGAAAATTACCGCGCAGGGGCAAACTGTAAATAAAGTGTTGGTGGATGGCGAAGAATTTTTTGGTGATGATCCTACTTTGGTAACTAAAAACCTACGCGGCGATATGGTGGATAAAGTGCAGCTGTATGATAAACAGAATGACCAAGCCGCGTTTACCGGTGTAGATGATGGTGAGAAGGAGAAAACCATCAATATTCAGCTAAAAGAGGATAGTAAAAAAGGCTATTTCGGAAAAGTTGACGCAGGAGCTGGAACCAACGATTTCTATCAAGGGCAGGCAATGTTCAATAAATTCAAAGGAAAAGAGAAGTTTTCAGCCTACGGTACTTTAGGGAATACGGGCAAGGTGGGTTTAGGTTGGCAAGATGCGGATCGCTACGCCAATTCAGGAGGAATGGAAATGAATGAAGATGGCGATATGATGTTTTATTCGAGCGGGGGGGATGACTTTGAGTCTTTTAACGGGCAGTACAACGGACAGGGTATCCCTTCTGCTTATAATGGTGGTCTGCATTATGATAACAAATGGGATGAGGATAAGCACGGTATCAATGCCAATTATAAATTGGGATCGCTGGGAGTGGAAGGCACTAGAAATTCGATAGCACAACATAATTTGCCCAGTGGGACTCAAAATAGACGATCGGACCAATATTTTGATAATCATATTTTCAGACAAAAATTGGACGTCAGGTATGATTGGAAGATAGATTCCACAACAAACTTAAGAATCACAATAGATGGTACGTTAAGAAATAGCAGCACCGACGATGAATTTTCATCAACTACTACAAATGGTAATGATATGCTGTTGAATGAAAGTGTTCGAAAACTCACAAACGAAGGTAATGACCGGATTTTCAATGCCAACGTTTTACTGACGAAACGCCTAAAGAAACCAGGGCGTACGATCTCACTTAATTTGAGGCAGTCAATCAACGAGAGTAAAACAGAAGGCTTCTTAAACGCCGAAAATAGTTTTTACGACGGGGTGGGCGGCTTAGATAGTATACAGCAGGTCAATCAATATAAAGATAACGATATTGTTAATAATGCTTTCCAATCTAATCTGACCTATTCAGAACCCATCTTCAAAGATTTTAAGGTGGTGTTTAATTATGGGCTCAGCGTAAATAATGGTTCAGCCAACCGACAATCTTTCAACCAATCGGCCACGGGAGAGTATAACTTATTAGACAGCTTGTTTAGCAATAATTATCAGCTAAATCAACTTTCGAATCAAGTTGGAGCGGTTTTTAACTATAAAAAGAATAAGAATAACCTGACATTCGGAACTAAAATAAGTGACGTAAGATTTAAACAACTGGACTTATATAATAACGAGACCTTCACACGGAACTTTATGAACCTGAACCCGCAGGTTACCTATCAATACCGATTTTCTCAGCAGAAGACGCTGCGTTTTAACTATTTCGGAAACAATACGCAGCCAAGTATCGATCAGATTCAGCCAATTAGAATCAACAATGACCCCCTTAATATTTTTGAGGGAAACCCGGATTTAAGACCTTCATTTACCAATAGATTTAACCTGAACTATTATTCTTATAAGGTGTTAACCGATCAATATATCAGTTTCTATGGCGGATACTCCTTCACAACTAATCCAATTGTTAATAATACATTTACCGATGCAACCGGCAAAACTGTTTACCGATCGGCAAATCTGCGCGACAGGAATACAATGAATTTTAATGGTGGTATATACGGTGGACAAAAAATAAAGAAGTGGGATCTGCGTGTTGGTGGAGATTTATCGACCAATGGCAATGTTTTCTATAATCTGACAAATGATAGCCTGAACATGACCAAATCATATAGTTATTCAGCTAGGATATCTATTTCGCAGTACAAACAAAAAAAATATGATTTTGGTATTAGTGGCGGACCTACCTATAATACGAGCGTAGCATCGCTTCAGCCGGAACTGAATAATAATGGGTGGGGGTTTAATGGTGATGCCTCATTTAATATTTACCTTCCGGGAAAAATTCAGTTAGGCGCCGACGGTAACTATATGTTTACGCAAGCGACGCAATCATTTGATGAACACTTTGAACGGCTTATTGTAAACGCCCGTGTAACAAAACGCTTCCTGAAGGAAGAAAACCTGATGTTTACAGTTTCGGCTAACGATTTGTTAAATCAGAACGTTGGCTTCAACAGAAGTGCTTTCAATAATTCTATTACACAGGACAGCTATACAACTATCAGAAGATTTTTTATGTTTTCTGTAATATGGGAATTCAATAAGATGGGTGGAGCAGGTACCCAATAATAATCATATAATGAAAAGTAATCGATCAATAGGAATAATTGTCTTACTACTATTAGTAAGTAACGCTCTGTTCGGTCAGCATGTTCGTTTCGTGAACAGTGGAACAATCGAGTTTGAGAAGCGAGTGAATATGTATGCCAAACTTGCCAAACGTTTCAGTAAAAGTAATTCGAACTTTATGGAGCAGGCTTTGGACCAGTATAAGAAAACGCAACCGCAATTTAAAGTAGTGAAAACATCATTGGCTTTTTCAAAAGATGCGTCTTTATATAAGCCCGTCGACGAAGGGTCCGGTTCTTCTGGAGGTTTTTTTGGTGATGACCCTACGGTAGATATGAAGAAGATTATATTTACTGATTTTGCAAATGATAGAAGCATCAGTGAAAAAAATATTTATGAGGAAACCTTTCTTGTAGAAGATAGTGTTAGAAATATTCATTGGAAAATAACGAGTGAAACGCGGGAAATAGCAGGTTATGATTGTAGACGAGCTAACGCCTTGGTAATGGACTCCATTTATGTAGTAGCGTTTTATACCGACCAGATTCCTGTCTCTGGTGGTCCTGAATCTTTTACGGGCTTGCCGGGAATGATTTTAGGTTTAGCATTGCCTCATGATAACACCACATGGTTCGCCACCAAAGTGAATGATGTGCCGGTGCAGCAAGCAGCATTGACACCTCCTAAAAAGGGTAAAAAGGTTAATAACGAAGGATTATTGAGCGCTTTAAAATCCGGTATGAAAAATTGGGGAGACTACGCTCAGGAAATTTTTAAGGCAATGATGCTTTAACTTAAGCTAATGCTATCTGTTAATTGGTTTATTAGGCTTATCTTATTTAAGGTTATTAAAAAAAAGCGTCAAATGCTTAAAATGAAGGGCATTTTTAATCGCTTTATAAATTTGTTTACTTAATTTAGGTATCAAGATTGTTTTGACGATTAGTAGTGACGTTTGCACACTTCATTTACTAGTGAAAATTTGTTGAATATGCCTTCCGTTGATTGGTTTATAGTAGTCGAGATTATATATATTATTGTTGTGATCGTTGTATGTCTACGAATTATATATGAAACTCGCTCAAGTACCAAAACCTTAGCTTATTTATTATTTGCAATTTTTGTTCCGGTTATAGGAATCATTTTCTATTTCTCTGTAGGAATTAATTATCGTAACCGTATTATGTATAGTAAAAAGCTTATTCGAGATCAGCGCTTACAAGAACGATTACAGAAAGAGATTTATAAGTCATCATACGATGCACTGCAAGTGATGGGAGAGGACGGTATAGCTTATAAGGGACTTACTCGGATGATACTACGGGATATGATGAGCCCGTTAACAGCTAATAATAAAGTGAAGCTGTTGATCAATGGAGAACAAACATTTAAAGAAATACTGCGTGCAATAGAAGAAGCACAATATCATATACACCTGGAATACTATACTTTTGAGGATGATATAATAGGAAATGCACTGAAAGATGCTTTAATCGGAAAAGCAAAAAAAGGCGTAGAAGTCCGTTTTATTTACGATCATTTTGGGAGTAGATCCATGGAGAAGCGTATGGTAAAGGAGCTTCAAGATGCAGGTGTGGAGGTTTATCCTTTTCACAAAATCACTTTTCTATTACTTGCCAATAGGCTAAACTATCGTAACCACCGTAAAATTATAGTAATTGATGGGTACATCTCATTTGTTGGGGGAATTAATGTGGCCGATAGGTATATCAACAAGCAGGATAGCCAGGGTATCTATTGGAGAGATACACATATAAAAATTACAGGACCAGGCTCACTCTATTTACAATATATTTTTCTATGCGATTGGAACTTTTGTAGTCCGGTGAAACTGGAACTTGAGCGAAGATTTTTCCCTGATACAGCAGATGCGCACGAAGGAAGTTTAGTTCAAATAGTGTCCAGCGGGCCCGATTCAATATCACCGTCCATTCTCTATAGCTTATTGAAAGCTATTGACTCTGCCCGAGAAGAGATAATAATCACCACACCTTATTTTATCCCAGGTGAAAGTTTAATGGATGCACTAATTATTGCTTCTACGAGTGGCGTTAATGTGAAGTTATTGGTCCCTTATATTTCTGACTCGAGAGTGGTGAATGCCGCTGCACATTCTTATTATAACGATTTGCTTAAAGCCGGTGTACGGATTTTTCGCTATAAAAAGGGGTTTATACATGCCAAGACTATGGTGTGTGATAATAAGTTATCCATGGTAGGAACCGCCAATATGGATCAACGGAGTTTTGACTTAAATTTTGAAGTTATGGCATTAATATTAGATCGGGAGGTAGCTAGTCAGCTTCGTGAAGCTTTTCATATAGACTTGAAAGAAGCTGAAGAAATTAATCCCCTGCAATGGGCAAATCGGGCTAAATGGAGAAAGTTGTTGGAAAAATCAGCAAGGATGATTTCGCCTTTGTTGTAAGTGACCGACGTCGGTCTTCTGCGATGAAACGGAAAGATTAACAATAATTTCATGATTAGTTCATTTGATTAGTGTATTATAGCGCATATAAAGAACTTGTTAAGAAGTAATTAGCTATGAGAATTAAACATAATTTCAGCTTGCTGCATTTTGTAGTATGGATGTTTATTTTCTTACTACTGAAAATTAAAAATGTATTGTTAGCGCCGTTTACGTTTAAGGGGTTGAAGCATTAATACGCTTCATTTTTCTTTGGATTTCACCGATGAATCGAGCGGGAGTGTTGTGCCTGATTTCTTGTTCATTTTCATTTGTAATACGTCTACCAATAGTGAAAAGGCCATGGAAAAGTATATGTATCCTTTAGGAATGTGAAGACCTAAACCTTCCCCAACCAATGAAAAACCTATCAAAAGGAGAAACGATAACGCTAACATCTTAAACGAGGGGTGTCTATTCACAAAATTGCTGATAGTTTCTGCAGCAAACAACATTAATATTACGGTTACGATTACAGCTACATACATTATCCATATTTCCTGAACCAAACCGATGGCGGTGATAATAGAGTCGATAGAAAAAACCAGATCCATAATTAAAATCTGTACAATAACCTGAGAGAAGGTATTGGCTTTGATATCCTTTTCATCTGCTATGGTTTCACCCTCTACTTTATGGTATATTTCGCTTGTACTTTTATAAAGTAGGAAAAGACCACCTAATAAAAGTACAATGTCTTTTCCCGAAAAATCATGACCCATGACCGTAAACAGCGTACTGTCTAAGCGCATGATGACGGCGATTATTGCCAATAAACCCAATCTTAAAACACCAGCTAGAATTAAACCATATTGCCGGGCTTTCTTCTGCTGATGAGGCGGTAACTTGCCAGCTAATATGGAAATAAAAATAACGTTATCAATACCTAAAACAGCCTCTAAGGCAATTAAACTTAAGAGGGGTATAATTAGCTGTACATCCATTACTAAAAAAATACGAAACGCGTCATTTGTTTCACTCGTTATTAAACCAAAAAAAATACAATTGGTTTTATTTTGACATACAGTTTTTTTTGTTTATTCGTCTGCTCTTCCTAGAATACGGATTTCGCGTTGCGGATATGGTAAACTGATACCATGATCATCCAAGGCTTCTTTTATTTTTTGAAAATTTGTGTGATAGACAGGCCAAAAGTTTTTATTGTTAATCCAGGCGGTGACCGTTAAAGTAACTACCTGATCGCCGATAGCACTAACGTTAGCAGCAGGAGCAGGGTTTGGAAGGACAAGTTCATCACTTTTCAACACGTCAGTTACGACCTTTCTCGCCGTTTCAATGTCTGTGTCATAACGTATCGCTAATTTGTACTCCGCAAGCCTTGTAGGATTATCCGAAACGTTATTGATAACCGCGTTGGCCAAGGGACCGTTAGGAGCATAAATAGTCGTGCCATTTCCTGCTCTCAGCGTGGTATAAAGAAGGTCTATTTTTAATACGGTACCCGAAACATCATTGCTGGATGATATGAAGTGGCCGACTTTAAAAGGTCTAAACAGTAAAATGAGTACGCCACCAGCAAAATTGGAAAGGCTTCCCTGTAAAGCTAGACCTACAGCCAAACTCGCGGCACCAAGCATGGTTACGAAGGAAGTGGTTTGGATACCCAACGTTGAAGCGACGCTTAGAAACAACAGGATGTATAAAACTACCCGGATGATGCTGGCTAGAAACTCAGCCAAAGATTGATCGATCTTTCCTTTTGAGAAGCGTTTATGAACGAACCTGTTGAGTATTTTAATTAACCATATGCCGATAATTAAGGTGGCAATGGCCAGGAAGATCGATGGTAAACGGAGAATAAATGAGTCGATGAGCTGATCTAAATTTCTTTCTATTTTTTCCATTTGATAAGGTGCTGGTAGTTTATATAAACGTATAGATGAAGCTTATATTTCTGATGGGATAAAATAACTTTTTGTTTAGTTTGTTGTTGTTTTACCTTACATTATACGGTAAGACTAAAGCTTGCCTCAAAGACATGCCCCGGTGCCAGTGAAATCATTCCTTCTTTTTTATCGATGGGCACTTTATTACGCTGATTATCAGCATACCCCAGCCATGGCTCAACGCAGACAAATGGTGCGCCAGGTTTTGCCCAGACGCCGAGCGAGTTAAAATCAGAAAATGCGATCTCTATACGTTTTGTGTGGTTTTTGCTTCCTATACTAATCTTTTTGCTTTCAATAGTTTTAAAAACGAGTGCGTCGTTATCAAAAAGTCGTTGATGGAGCCATAATTTACCCCCGTCTAAGTGTAAGTCCGAGGTTTCACCGGTAAAATGCCCTGCAGAAGATAAATGGTGCGTGATTAGGGTTTCTGAATTTTCGAAAGACAAGAAATAATCTTGGTACTCTTCATTAGAGAAAAAGGGAATGTTGAATGCGGGGTGCCCACCAACGGAAAACCAAATGTCTTTTTTGTCAAGATTAATTATCTTGTACATACACCGTAGCCGAGTATGCTCCAAATGGTAAATGATTTGGTATTCAAATAAGTATGGATATTGCTGTAGCGTGTCTTCGTTATAGCGTAAAGAAAAGACTGCGTGGCTTCCGGAAGATTCTAAAACAACGAAATCGGCGTGTCTGGCGAATCCGTGCCGTGGCAATGAGTAAAATCTTCCATCTATCAGTAATTCGTTGTCGATAACCCCTCCCACAATAGGAAATAGATTGGGTGCATGCCACGGCCAGATAGACTCGTCACCCTGCCATATATATTCCAATTCCGTATCTATGTGATGTAGTGAGTAAAGTTCGGCACCTCTTTTTTTAATGCCTATCTTTAATAGATCGTTTTTAAGCTCAATCATTATTTGGTCATTTGAATGGGGTATTAAAAAAGCTACTCCTCTTAATAACAGTAAACTTAGTTAAAATTGCATGGATATACAATCCCATAATGTTTGAAGTAATATTCTACCCGGATTTAGTGTATGGCTTTTGGATAATCGAACCAGACTAATGTTCCAATACCTCGACTTACTTCCTGCCAACTTTCTATATCAAAGGTTATCAAGGCTATCGCACATGTTGGAAAATCAACATCAAATTTATCTGTAACATACTGAGTAAAGTGCGTGATCCCTGGATTGTGTCCGAATCCAGCAACGCAATCGTAACGATCATTGATGCCGTTAATTACGTGTAACCAAGTCGAGGTATCGGCTTCGTATAAATCGCTCTCCTGAATGAAAGCTTTTTGATCTTTTGCTAATATATCGGCAAATGTAAGAGCTGTTGATAACGCCCTTTGCGCTGGGCTGGTTATAACCAGTTCTGGAGTCTGAACCTGTGCTGCCAGTCTCTTTGCCATTATAGGAGCGTCTCTGATACCGCGTTTATTGAGTGGTCTTTCAAAATCAGGTAAGTTGAGGCTCCAATCAGACTTAGCGTGTCGGATGAGATAGAGCGATTTAGCCATTATTTAGTTTTTGTTGTATTTTCCTAATAATTTGTTCCGGTTTGATCAGTTCAATACAGGGTGTTTCTCCACATAGACAAGGTTTATTTCCGTAAACAGAGCTTGGCCTTGAGGGATGATCTATTTGAATGCAATCTTCCTGTAATTGACCGAAGCCTAGAAAACCTGCATAAGGATGGGTAGGGCCCCATATGGATATAACGGGGATGCCCATGAGTGACGCCAAATGCATACCAGAGGAATCCATACTCACCATTAAATCGATGTTTGCTATCAAATTTAACTCTTCTGATAAGTTAATATTCCCTATAACATTAATTACGTGATCGTATTTCTTTTCCCATCCCTGCGCAATTAGTTTTTCCTCTTCACCTCCCCCAAAAATGAAGATGTTAACCGGAAGCCCATTCAATGTGTTTATCACTTGTTCCATTAAATGTAATGGGTACATTTTATAGGTGTGCTGGGCAAATGGTGCGATGCCGACTTTGAAGTGTGTGGTATCGTTAAAATAAGTGGAAAGCTGCTGTGGAATAGATTTCTTTTTTCTCTTGAGCGACTGTTCTAAAACAAAAGACTGATAGTGAAGTGCACGAAATACATCTAGATATCTGTCAATGGTCGATTTTAGCGGTCGTAGCACTTTGTTCTCTTTCCTTGTCAGTGCTTTTTTCTCTTTTCTCCCTTTGTCAATCCTTTTGATGGGTACCGAAAGAAAACGGAAAAAAAAACACAGCACACGGCTTCTTAAATTATTGTGAAGATCGGCAACGGCATCTACTTTATATGCTTTTAGTTCTAAAAAAAGCCTGTACAATCCCATCAAACCTTTATGCTTACCTTTGGGATCAATAGGATGAAAAATCAGGTTGGAAATATCCGTAAAAAAAGGTTTAAATAAGGCTCTGCTTACAACGATGAGTTGTGTGTCTGGGTATTGTTTAACGAATTGTTCTAGCACCGGGGCTGTCATGGCTACATCCCCCATAGCCGAAAAACGGAAAACAATTATGCGTTGTTTATTAACCTTTTTGTTGGAATGCATATAATACTGGATTCAAAGCCGGATCATTGTACATCTTCATCTGTTTATACGCTTTCATGTATTTTTTTCCAGCATTTATATCTGCTAGTAACTGATCGATGCTTTTGGAAAGATCTCTTTGTTGCTCCAGTAGAATCGTCAGCTTTTCCTGACATGTATGGCGGTGTGTCGCACTTGCATCTGATCGATTTACTTCCTGTTGCATGTGAAAAATCTTTAAAGCTAATATGGATAAACGATCAATTGCCCAGGCCGGACTTTCAGTATTAATAGTAGCATCGGGTAGCGGACTAATGTGTTTAAATTTATCGAGATAGTAACTGTCAATGAATTCTACGGTATCTGTTCTATCTTGATTGGACTGGTCTATTCTGCGTTTCCAGCGAAGTCCTTCTACTGGATCTATAGTCGGATCTCTGATCTCATCTTCCATGTGCCACTGTACGGTATCGATCCAACATTTTAGATATAAAAGATGTTCCAGCGTATGTGTCTCGTAGGGATTAGTAATAGCTTGATCGATCTGGTCGTGTATATGGTAATCTTCGATAGCTTTGTTGAAAATTATGTTAGCTTGTTGTGAAATCATCTTCAAATATAATTATTTTACAGTTGTTTCTTTTGTTTAAAAAAAGCTTCTACTGTTTGTAAATCAAAGCAATTGAGACAATGCCGAGCGTCTAGCCCACCTTTCCTTCCTACCAATATACCATAATGCATGTCATGGAAGCCCTCGATGCGATGAGCATCCGGATTAATAGATAAGACAACCTCTTTACTGAGGGCATATTGATGCCAACGCCAATCGAGATCTAAACGAAGAGGATTGGCATTGATTTCTATTACAACCTTATTTGCCGCACAGGCGTCAATAACTTTTTTGAAATCAACAGGATACCCTTTTCTGCTTAATAATAATCTTCCCGTGGGGTGGCCCAAGATGGTGGTGTATGGATTTTCGATAGCTTTTATAAGACGCGCGGTTGCCCGCTCTTCATCCATTTTTAAATTGGAATGGATAGACGCGATAATAAAATCAAATCCTGCTAAAAGCTCCTCCGGATAATCTAAAGTGCCGTCGCTTAAGATATCTGATTCTATACCTTTAAATATTTTGAATGGAGCAAATTTTTGATTCAAGCGATCAATCTCTTGCCATTGCATACGTACCTCTTCTTCTTTCAATCCGTTAGCATAGACAGCTGAACGGGAATGGTCGCTGATTCCCAAGTATTGTAACTTTAGCTCATTTATGCAGTATGAAGCCATTTCTTCCAATGTATGGACACCGTCGCTCCATGTGCTGTGATTGTGTAAGCTTCCTTTGATATCTCGAAAGTCCAAAAGGTTTGGCAGTCGCCGCTGTTTCGCTTTCGCTATCTCATCTGAGCCTTCGCGGAGCTCTGCTTCAATATAATCCAGATTAGCCGACTGGTAAATTGCCTCTTCGCTGCTAAGTACAGGGATGGGGGTTTGAAGTGCCTCTTCTAGTTGCGCTACGTGAGACTCGCTACCTGTGCTCAGTAACAAACCATAGTAGAAATTATCGACTTTACTGTAGATGAATTTTATAGGTAAGCCTGTTTCGTGGACAAGGTGTAGATGTTTTTCTCGCCTTTCAAATATGCTGATATTACCCAGTTTTTCAATGGCTGTCTGTAATTCATCAACTAAAGCGGTAGTTATAATATCTAGCGTGCTGAGCACCTCTACTTTTCTTCTAAAGGCTCCCGTAAAACTCAATTTGGTAGTAGAGGGTAAATATTCTTTTAACTGTTCTAACAAAGGAAGAGCAATCTTTTCTACTTGAGCGTATAGGAAGAGACCTTCGTTTGCCATGCTGAATTCAATTGCTTTTTTTATTTCTTCCTGTGTTTTAAGTCCAAATCCTTTTGCCTCTATCAAGCGGTTCTCATTACAGGCATAATACAGCTCTCCTAAAGTTTCAATTTCGAGTGTATGCCAGATGATGGCTATCTTTTTCGGTCCTATGCCTTTAATGGTTAACATTTCTAAAATGCCTTCAGGTGTTTTAGTCAGGAGGTTGTCAAGTTCTTGGATATTGCCCGTATTGATTAATTCCCACACTTTTGCGGCTGTTCCTTTACCAATTCCCGGCACTTCACTTAATTCTTTTTCTGATTTGCTGGTAACGCTGAATGGTAGTTTATTCAACTTAAAAGCAGCACCAGCGGTAGCTTTTATTTTAAATAAATTTCCCCCATGTAACTCCATGAGCTGCGACAACAGCTTGAATTTACTTGCTATAACCTTGTTTTCCATTAAAGAAATTTCTATTTGAATGTTTACGAGTAACGTTAGTTCTATATACAGCTAACAAACTTAGATAAAATGCTCAGCATTTACGAATACCGACTATGTATAAAAAAAGCAGGATGTCTAGTTAGAAGCTAAACACCCTGCTTTTCGGTTAAATACTTTTTATTGAATAGTTATGACGTAGGGAAGTCTTGCTTGGATACCACTCTGTTCTACGATACCTTTGGCCTGCTGATAGATAACATATCCTTCTCCTAACTCCTGTTTAGCGAACCATGTTTTCATTTTATCGCTGGAGGAGCCCATCAATGATTCAAAAGGATCTTTCATTGCTGGATAACTGACTAGCTTATATTCTTCTAAGTCGGCTTTCTTCGCGGCTGATTTAATTGCGTCGTTTATCGTTCCTAAACGGTCTACTAACCCTATTTTCTGTGCTTGTGCACCTGTCCATACCCTTCCTTGACCTATACTATCTACTTTTGCCAGTGCAATTTTTCTTCCTTCGGCTACCTTTTTTGTAAAAGTGTCATAAATTCTATTCACATCTTGTTGAATCAGACTTTCTTCGTTTGGCGTTAATGGGCGGTTTACATTCATTAAACTTGCATATTCGCCTGTTTTTACCTCATCAAAGGTAATCCCTAATTTGTTATTAAGGAAATGTTGCATGTTTGGTATAACACCGAAAACGCCAATGGAACCAGTGATCGTGTTGGGTTGTGCAAAAATGGAATCTGCGGCACACGATATGTAATATCCTCCGGAAGCGGCTAAATCACCCATCGATACAACGATAGGTTTTACTTCTTTTGCAAGCGCTACCTCTCGCCAGATGACATCAGATGCTAGGGCGCTGCCTCCAGGCGAATTTACTCGGAATACTATGGCTTTTACTTTATTATCCTCTCTCGCCGTGCGTAATGCTCTTGAAATTCGCTCGGAACCTATTTGCTCATCAGACCCCTCTCCAGAGATGATTTCCCCGACAGCATAGATAACAGCTATTCTATTCTGGGTGTTTTTGGACGTTGTCTCTTTTGGTGTATAGTCTTCGATATTAACCGCCTTGATTCTACTGTCTTTCTTTATACCTAGTCGATTTTTCAGTTCTCCTAAAAGCTCATCTTTATATTTTAGTTCATCGACCAATTTACACTGAAGCGCTAAATCTGCATTTCTCCCCAGATACCGGTTGGCGATTGCACGTAAAGTGTCTACAGGGAGACTACGTGATTTCGACAAGTTACTGAGATAATAATCGTACGAAGAATTTAAATAAGAAGACACCTGCTCTTTATTGGCTGGGCTCATTTTATCTAAAATAAACGGTTCAACAGCGCTTTTATAAGTACCTACTTTTATGATTTGAGCTTCAATGCCTAACTTATCTAACGTACCTTTTAGGAACATTGTCTGAGCCGAAAAACCTCGAAAATCAACGGAACCTTCGGGATTTAAATAAACTTTATCAGCGGTAGAGGCGAGGTAATAGCCTTTCTGCGAGTATCCTTCGCTATAAGCAAGGATAAATTTTTTAGACTCCTTAAAATCTAATAAGACTTCCCTGATTTCTTGGAGAGTAGCGAGACTGGCTCCCACACCGCCGATATCAAGCACAATACCTTTTATCCGATCATCCTCTTTGGCACGTTCGATCCTAGTCAGTATCTCATCTAAACCAATTGTTTTAGTAGAGCTAAAGGAAGGAATGTTAATTTTTCCAAGAGGATTTTTATCGGTGCGTTCTTTTATGGCGTAATTCAAACTTATACGCATAATGGAATTATCACTTATTTGAACGGCCTTGTCTGAACTGGCGGCACTAATGATAGCTCCAATAATAACAATACTCAGGAACGTAAAAATTACGATGGAGAGAAAAACACCCACCATAGAGGCAAAAACAAATTTAAAAAACTGCTTCATATATGTTTAAAATATACTATCTATACGAAGATAAGACAAGTGAAGCTTTTTTTTGTTACATCTTTTTTATAAAAACTCGTTTGGCGATCTTTTTTAGCTGTTTTGCTCTTTAAGCTCGAGGATGCCTACGCTTAAACTTGTTTTTAGAAGTAACTTTATATAAGTTTGTTGATGCATGAGACTTATCTGATTTTAGGAACCAACTTGGGGGATAGAGTAATTCAATTGAAAAAAGCAATTGAATTGATTACAAAGCGAATAGGGGAAGTTTGCCGACAATCGACTATTTACGAAACAAAGCCGTGGGGAGTGCTTGAGCAGCCGAACTTTCTTAACCAGGTCTTAAAGGTTAAAACACTCCTTTCGCCAGACGATCTCTTGAAAGAAGCACTAGCTGTTGAGCAAATGCTTGGAAGAGTGAGAAATGTAAAGTGGGGCGCTCGGCTGATTGACATAGATATTTTATTCTATGATGACCGCGTTATAAATACCTCGCAGTTACAAATACCTCATCCTTTATTGCACAAACGGTCATTTGTCTTATTTCCGCTAGCTGAAATTGCGTCCAGTTTTATACACCCGGTTTTTCAAGTTAGCATTAGCCAATTAATTGAAAGCTTGTCAGATAATCTATCTGTTCAAAAATATACAGAGCATATTTAAACCGCGCTCAGGAAGGTAATCTGCTGTGTTGTATTAGCGATAAAATAATATATACAATGATTATTAGGGGAATAGCTGTTAATTGCAAAAAGGCCAATAAACATACACTTACAATCAATAATATATACCTATAACCGTTAGCTCGGAAGTTTAAGTTGTTGAACTTAAGTGATATGAGTGGAATTTCGGCAATTAGCAGGAAACTCAACGTTAGAATAAGAATTAGTAAAATTACTGGATTCTGTACATACGCGCTGACTATTGGGTTGCTGCTCATAGCGATATGCGGTAGCGAAAGTATAAACAAAGCACAAGCAGGAGTGGGTAGACCTATAAAAGTTGTGGTTTGTCTTTGATCAAGATTGAACTTAGCCAAGCGTAAAGCTGAGAAAATTGCGAGCAGAAAAGCCGTATATTTAATCCAGGAATCGTCATATTCAATAGCTGGGGCTGATTGCAGCATTTGAAAGACAATAATTGCAGGTAGTAAACCAAAGCTTACCATATCCGCAAGAGAGTCCAGCTCTTTACCCATTGGAGAAGAAACGTTGAGTATACGGGCGGCCATCCCATCCATAAAATCAAAAAAAGCAGCAACAAGTATGGCATAACCTGCATCAATCAGTTGCCCATTGAACGCTAAAACAATACCAACACAGCCGCTAAAGAGATTTAAACAAGTTATAATATTGGGTATATGCTTTTTCATCTATTGCTTATTTCTTTGAAGGACAAAACCCCCTGTTTATAGTTAAAGCAGGAGGTTTTGTCTGATTTTGCCTAATAAAAAAAACTGACTTATTTTATTGGAAACACCAATAAAAAGTCAATTAACTATTCATACTAATCAAAAATTCTTCATTTGATCGGGTGCCACGTAGCTGAGCCAATAAAAATTCCATGGCCTCAGTAGAGTTCATGTCTGCCAAATGATTCCGCAATACCCATATCCTTTGCAAGGTTTCCTTATCGTTCAATAGATCATCGCGTCGGGTACTGGATGCAGTAATGTCAATTGCCGGGAATATACGTTTGTTTGATAATTTGCGATCAAGTTGTAATTCCATGTTACCTGTTCCTTTGAACTCTTCAAATATCACTTCATCCATTTTGGATCCGGTATCCGTCAATGCAGTAGCTAAGATCGTTAAAGAACCACCATGTTCGATGTTACGGGCGGCACCGAAAAAACGTTTGGGTTTATGCAATGCATTAGCATCTACACCACCAGATAGTATTTTTCCCGAGGCTGGAGCAACAGTGTTGTAAGCCCGGGCCAATCTCGTTATGGAGTCTAATAGAATAACGACATCATGGCCGCATTCTACCATACGTTTTGCTTTTTCAAGTACAATATTTGCAATTTTAACATGGCGTTCAGCTGGTTCATCGAATGTAGAAGAAACTACTTCCGCACGCACGCTCCTCGCCATATCGGTGACTTCCTCAGGTCGTTCATCAATAAGTAAAATAATGAGATAAACTTCAGGGTGATTCTTCGCTATGGCATTTGCTACTTCCTTTAGTAAAACGGTTTTACCTGTTTTAGGTTGCGCGACAATTAAACCGCGTTGACCTTTACCAATAGGTGTGAAAAGATCCATAATCCGTGTAGAATTATTGCCAGCATCAGTATATAGTTTCAGACGCTCGGTTGGAAACAACGGTGTAAGGTAGTCAAACGGTACCCTGTCTCTAACTTCCGCAGGGACCTGACCATTAATGGCTTCGACGCGAACCAATGGAAAATACTTTTCTCCTTCTTTCGGTGGACGGATACTTCCCCGCACTGTGTCGCCCGTTTTTAATCCAAAGAGTTTAATCTGCGATTGTGAAACATATATATCGTCAGGAGAGGTTAAGTAATTGTAATCAGAAGAACGCAAAAAGCCATAGCCATCAGGCATAATTTCTAATACACCTTCATTTACGATAACGTTATCAAAATCAAGATTTGAAGCAGGGGGTAAAGGCGCTTGATTGTCGTTTTTAGCTGCGGATGCAGAACCTCCATTGGTAGCTGGACGACGCTCAACTCGCAGAGGCCTGTCTTGTGCCGGCGCTTTATCCGTTGGTATTGCCTCTTCTTTTGCCTGGCCACCTAAAGCATTTTCAGTTTTCTTTCTAATCTCAACAGGCTCTGTTTGTTTTGTTCCGGTTCTCACACGTTTACGGTGCTTTTGCTCATTGTTTTCCTCTTTCGCAGATTGCGCAGACTCTTCAGGTTTAGCCGGTCTATCGTTTTCAGTTGCAATTATCTTGTTGATTAATTCTTGCTTTCTCAACTTATCGGCATCTACAATGCCGATTAACTTTGCAATTTCACGTAGCTCGGAGACGAGCTTAGCGTTCAATTCATTAATATTCATCAAATGTCTTTATATGTAATAAGGATTTTTTATGCTTTTTTACAGAAATCTATCCACTGAAAGCTTTTGCTGAAAAGCTTATTTAACGCTTAAGGAATTTAATTGATGCTCCCCTTAAGGGCTAGGACAAATTTTGAGATTCCGCTGCAATTGTATGCATAAGAATCGATATTTCAAAAAAAAACTGAAAAAAAAGTTAAAAAGGTCTAATTATTACTGTTGTTATAAAATTTAAAATGGAGTAATCCCATCTAGGTTTATAAACAATAGTGTACAGAAATGGTTTTTAGAAAATACGCTATAGCTAAGTTTAGTAGGTCTTAGCATGAACCTGAATTGCATATACAGGCAAATTTAGCTATGTTTGCCATATTTTTTTAATTGACCGTTATTAAAAAAACTCCCTGATATGACTCGTAAGGAACTGATTAATCAAATAAAGCAAAAACGTTCTTTCTTATGTGTTGGCTTAGATACAGATCTCCAAAAGATACCAACATTTCTTTTGGATCATGAGGATCCTGTTTACGAGTTTAACAGACAAATAGTTGAAGCGACAGCCGACCTGTGTGTTGCTTTTAAACCCAATATAGCTTTTTACGAAAGTATGGGGATCGCCGGCTGGAAAAGTTTATACAAAACAAGGCAAATTATACCTGCCAATTGTTTAAGCATCGCAGATGCTAAACGTGGCGATATAGGGAATACTTCGGATATGTATGCTAAAGCCTTTCTTTCCGAGCAAGAGGATGCTTTGGGCTTTGACGCGATTACTATAGCCCCCTATATGGGCGAAGACTCTGTAACGCCTTTTTTGAAGTATTCCGGTAAATGGGCTGTTGTGTTGGCGCTAACTTCAAATAAAGGTAGTTTGGATTTTCAATTTTTTAAAGATAACCATGAAACCCGTTTGTTCGAACGAGTTATCGAAAAGGTGAACGAATGGGGAACAATAGATAATTTGATGTATGTTGTGGGAGCTACGAGAGGAGAAGCTTTTAAAGATATACGTAAGCAGGCACCTGATCATTTTTTGTTAGTACCGGGGGTTGGTGCGCAAGGAGGTAGCTTGCAGGAAGTGTGCGCGTATGGAATGAATCGAGACTGTGGTTTGTTGGTCAACGCCACTAGATCGATTATATATGCCGGTAATGGGGAGAATTTTGCGGATAAAGCTCGGGAGCAGGCGTTGTTATTGCAGGAAGAAATGGAATTGGAGTTGATGAAGGCAGGTATTATCGATTAAGAATGGGTTAAACTCGGTAGGTAAAAAATGACGGAGGTCATTTATTTACAATTAAATTATTAATGCAGTATAAAACAGGCACAAATTGCTCGAATAATTGCGCTTCAAATTGTAACTTTGCAATTTGAGAGGAGATTTTTCTGCCATTGCGTTTGACTATTGCCAACGCAGAAATTTGATAAGAAATGAGTACCAAAGACGATAATATATTAAAGGAGTTAGCTGTAGAGGAGTATAAGTACGGTTTTACGACAGATATTGAGATGGAAATCGCTAAGAAAGGTCTGTCGGAAGATACGGTACGTTTTATCTCCAATAAAAAAGCAGAACCTGAATGGCTCTTAGCCTGGAGGTTAAAGGCATTGAAACATTTTGAAAAAATGGCTGTTCCCGAATGGCAAAACTTCAATCACCCAAAGGTTGATTTTCAGGACATATCTTATTACGCAGCACCTAAGGAGAAACCGAAGGTTAGCAGCATGGAAGAGGTCGATCCTGAATTGTTGGAAACTTTTGCGAAATTGGGAATTCCATTGGATGAACAAAAGGTGTTGGCTGGAGTAGTTGCTGTAGATGCCGTGTTTGATAGCGTTTCCGTTAAAACTACTTTTAGGGAAAAGTTGAAAGAATACGGTGTTATTTTCTGCTCTTTCGGGGAGGCCGTAAAAGAACATCCTGATCTGGTAAAACAGTATTTGGGAACTGTAGTTCCTCAAACAGATAATCTTTACGCTGCGCTCAATGCAGCAGTATTCTCTGACGGTTCTTTTGTTTATATACCAAAAGGTGTGAACTGTCCAATGGAATTATCTACCTATTTCCGAATTAACGCGCAGAATACCGGGCAATTTGAAAGAACGCTGATTATTGCAGATGAAGGGAGTTATGTGAGTTATTTAGAAGGTTGTACTGCTCCTATGAGAGACGAAAATCAATTGCATGCGGCGGTAGTTGAACTTATAGCTTTGGAAAGTGCTGAGATTAAATACAGTACCGTACAAAATTGGTATCCTGGCGACAAAGAGGGAAAAGGAGGGATTTATAATTTTGTGACAAAACGGGGTATATGTAAAGGAGATAACAGTAAGATTTCATGGACACAGGTTGAAACAGGATCATCAATTACCTGGAAATATCCTAGTGTTATATTGAAAGGCGATAATTCTGTTGGAGAATTTTATTCTGTTGCTCTTACCCGTAACCATCAGATAGCCGATACAGGGAGTAAGATGTTCCATATCGGGAAAAATACGAAAAGTAAGATAGTTTCTAAGGGAATTTCTGCAGGTTTTAGCCAGAATAGTTATAGAGGATTGGTTCAAATTGGCAAGGGTGCAGAAAAGGCGAGAAACTTTACGCAGTGCGATTCGCTTTTAATTGGAGACCAATGCGGAGCACATACCTTTCCTTATATTGAAGCCAAGAATAAAACAGCTAAGTTGGAACACGAAGCTACTACTTCAAAAATAGGCGAAGATCAGATTTTTTATCTGAATCAACGAGGTATAGATCCCGAAAAAGCTGTAGGGCTTATCGTGAATGGGTATGCAAAAGAGGTATTGAATCAACTACCTATGGAATTTGCTGTAGAGGCCCAAAAGTTATTGGCTATCTCGCTGGAAGGCAGTGTAGGATAATAGAAAAGGCGACATAGCGCTTGAATAAGAACAATTGATAAATTAAACATCACAAATCTAATAGATTTGAATTATAGACATATGTTAAATATTAGAAACCTACAGGCATCTGTAGATGATAAACAAATTTTAAAGGGATTAAACTTAGAAGTTAAAGCAGGAGAGGTGCATGCTATTATGGGACCAAACGGGTCGGGTAAAAGTACATTGGCTTCTGTTCTGGCAGGTAGAGACTCATACGAAGTTACCGGCGGAGAAGTGACCTTGGAAGGGAAGGATCTATTGGATCTTGCACCAGAGGATCGAGCACGTGAGGGTTTGTTTCTTGCCTTTCAATATCCCATAGAAATACCTGGTGTATCGAATATAAACTTTTTAAAAACTGCTGTTAACGAAATCCGAGCTTACCACGGGCTACCCCCAATGGAGGCAAAAACGTTTTTGAAGCGGGTGAAGGAGAAACAAAAGTTGGTTGAATTTGATGCTAAACTAGCAAATCGATCTTTGAATGAAGGCTTTTCTGGAGGTGAGAAGAAACGTAATGAAATTTTTCAATTAGCAATGCTCGAACCTAAGTTGGCTATTTTGGATGAAACGGATTCAGGATTGGATATTGATGCTTTGCGGATAGTGGCTAATGGTGTAAACCATCTTCGTAGTAAGGATAATGCATTTGTAGTGATAACACACTATCAACGTTTATTGGAATATATAGTGCCAGATTTTGTGCATGTATTATATAAAGGACGTATTGTAAAATCTGGTACAAAAGAATTGGCTTTGGAATTGGAGGAAAAAGGATATGATTGGTTGAAGGAAAGTGTAGATGCTGAAGAAAGCGCAACTTTATAAGCTTTCTTCAGTACAACTCCGTATTTCTTAATCCATTTTTGACTATTATAACAAATGATAACACAAGTTTCGAGTTCATTATATCATCAATTAATAACTGTTTTTGAAGAAGGCTTTACTTCAAAGGGAGAGCCTGATTCATTAGCTGAGACGCGTAGGAATGCTTTTGCTCGTTTTAAGAAAACAGGGTTCCCTTCTTCTAAAATGGAAGACTGGAAATATACTAATCTTCAATCAGTACTTAACCAAAATTACCTACTACACAAAACGATATCACAGAAGAGACGGTAGATTTGGAAAAGGCTATTGTGCATGGGTTAGCTGCATATAAATTGGTGTTGGTAAATGGACGTTTCCGTGCAGACCTGTCTGACGTTATCCAAGAGGAGAATATATTTGTTGATGCCATAGAGCATGTAACCGATCACCCTTCCTTTCTGTCGCATTTTGCGAAATATGCAGATAATGCAGATAATCCGTTGGTTGCGTTGAACACCGCCTTATGTAATAGTGGTATATTTATATATGCGAAAAAAAACGCAGTATTGAATAGAAGCATTCAAGTTATCCACGTTTCCTCAACAAGCGACCCGTTGTTTAATCAAACACGTAATCTGTTCCTTTTAGAACGTGGGGCAAAACTGGAAATCGTTGAATCGTTCGTCACTGAGGGAGCAGGAGTAACATTGAACAATAATGTTAGTGAAATTGTGTTGAAAGAAAATGCACAGTTACAGCATTATTATATTCAAACTGCAAAGAAATCATCACAGTACCTCAATCATACCGAAATATATCAGGAAAAACACAGTTTATATAACAATTATAACTGTACATTCCCCGGACCATCTTTCGTGAGAAATAATATCAATGTTCGGTTAGACGATTCCTCGGTAGAAAGCCATTTATATGGTGTTACTTTAACCGCTGATGATCAGTTTGTTGACAATCATACTGTTGTGGATCATCGGAAACCCCATTGCGAAAGCTACGAATGGTACAAAAATATCACACAAGATACATCCACTGCTGTATTTAACGGTAAAATATTTGTTCGGGAAGACGCACAAAAAACTAATGCTTTCCAACAAAATAATAATATGCTGATAGGTGAAAAGTCAGCAATTTATAGCAAGCCACAGTTAGAAATCTTTGCAGACGATGTGAAATGTAGCCATGGATGCACCATGGGACAGTTTGATGACGACGCATTGTTTTATTTGCGCGCGAGAGGGATTGGTGAAGAGAAGGCGCGTGTTTTGTTGGTTCATGCGTTTGCTTTCGATGTCACGGAGAAATTTAACAGCGAGCCCGTACGAAAATATGTGGAGCATTTGATTGAACAAGGGTTGCTGGTTGACTAAAATCAATCAAGTAAAACCCTACAAGATTAACTAACATAGTATTTTGACACATTACGATATTCATAGTATAAGGACTGATTTTCCGATTTTGACCAGTATGGTCAACGGAAAACCATTGGTGTATCTAGATAATGGCGCAACTACGCAAAAACCGCAATTAGTTATAGATGCCATTGCAGATTACTATACAAAAAAAAATAGTAATATCCATCGTGGTGTTCATCATCTAAGTCAATTAGCTACTGACGCTTATGAAGTGACCCGCAAAAAACTCAAAACTTTTATAAATGCTCCCCATGAGTACGAGATAATCATGACGAGTGGCACAACTCATGGGATTAATCTTGTGGCGTCCTGTTATGGCCGAAAATTTATAAATGAAGGAGATGAGGTCATTATCTCCGCAATGGAGCATCATAGTAATATTGTCCCTTGGCAAATGTTATGTGAAGAGCGTAAGGCAAAACTTCGTATCATTCCGATTAACGACGCAGGCGAGCTGGATATGGAGGTGTATCGTTCTTTGTTAAACGAAAAGGTTAAAATAGTGGCTGTTACCTATGTCTCAAACACGTTGGGAACTATTAACCCGGTAAAAGAGATTATTGATCTGGCACATAATATCGGAGCTCCAGTGTTGATTGACGGAGCGCAGGCAATACAACACTTCTCAGTTGATGTACAGGCTCTGGATGTGGACTTTTTTGTGTTTTCGGGACATAAAATGTATGGACCCACGGGTGTCGGAGTGCTCTATGGAAAAGAGAAGTGGTTAAATCAAATGCCTCCATATCAGGGTGGTGGTGATATGATTAAGGAGGTTAAATTTGAAAAGACAACCTACAATGAGTTGCCATTTAAATTTGAGGCTGGAACACCAAATATTGAAGCGGGTATTTGCTTGGCTCAAGCGGTAGATTACATCGAGACTATTGGACTGCAAAATATAGCATTATATGAGACAGAGCTGCTTCATTATGCAACAGACGTTTTAGAGGATATTGAAAATATTCGGATAGTTGGTACAGCAAAGGAGAAATCCAGTGTAATCTCTTTTTTAGTTAATGGAACGCATCCATACGATGTTGGAGTGATTTTAGATAAACTGGGCGTTGCCGTGAGGACAGGGCATCATTGTACACAGCCTTTAATGGATCGTTTTGGTATTCCAGGTACCGTTAGAGCCTCTATCGCTATGTATAATACCAAAGAAGAAATAGACGTTTTGGCATCTGCAGTTAGGAAAGCTGTAAGTATGTTGGTATAATTGTGGAGATTTTGATGACTGTTGAGATGACTATTAACGAAATACAAGACGAACTTATTGAAGATTTCTCCTTTTTCGAGGATTGGATGGCAAAATATGAGTATATCATTCAATTAGGGAAGGAACTACCTTTGATAGATAATACCTATAAAACAGACGATTTATTGATCAAAGGATGCCAATCTCGGGTATGGTTAAAAGCAGACTACGTAGATGATAAGGTGATATTTACAGCAGATAGCGACGCAATTATCACTAAAGGACTGGTTAGCTTAATGGTTAAAGTTCTGTCGGAACAAAAGGCGGAAGATATCGTGCGTGCAGATTTATACTTCATTGATGAAATTGGACTTAAGGAACATTTATCGCCTACAAGAGCAAATGGTTTAGTCGCTATGGTAAAGCAGATGAAGCTCTACGCGATGGCTTTGAGTGCTAAGTAATAAACGGTGGACACCTCCCTGTTAGGATAATCACATAATATTTGAAATAAAATATTGTGAATTGTAAAATTTTATTTGGTTATTTGTGAACGTCAAGTTTTAAAGTTTAGCTATGCCATTTGAGCCAGATAAAATCGATCTAAAAATCATAAAACTTCTCCAAGAAAACGGAAGAATAACGAATTTACAATTGTCATCCAATATTGGGTTGTCTCCAGCTCCAACCTTGGAACGAGTTAGAAAGCTTGAAAATGCAGGGTACATAAAGAGTTATCATGCGTTGGTGGATGAGGAACTTTTGGGCTTAGGCATAAAATCATTTATACAGATTCAACTGGATTTTCATACGCATAATTCTATTCCAGAGTTTGTTGAGGCAATAAAGAATATACCTGAAGTGACAGAGTGCCATCATGTAACAGGACAGTGTGACTTCATATTAAAGGTTTATGTAAAAGATATTAAATCTTATGAGCGTCTAATTATGGAGAAGATTAGTAAGATTCCTTGTGTAAAGACCTTTCAAACGATGATGATTATGTCTACATCCAAAAAGGAGCCTATTGTACCTATGGAGTATTAGCGTTCCAGAATACTTAGACCTGCCAGTCGATTGGTGCTTTACCTTTTTCTATTAGATAAGCGTTTGTTTTAGAAAAGGGTTTACTACCAAAAAAACCATTGTGAGCCGAAAGAGGTGAAGGATGAGCGGATGTGATTATAAGGTGTTTTGAAGGATCTATAAGCAAGGCTTTTTTTCTAGCATAACTGCCCCATAATATAAAAACAATGCTTTCCCGTCTTCTGGATAGCTCTTTGATAACGGTATCTGTAAACATCTCCCATCCTTGTTTCTGATGTGACGCTGCAACATGTGCTCTTACAGTTAAAACGGCATTGAGTAAAAGCACACCCTGATCTGCCCATTTGGTTAATGTGCCGTGTGATGGTATGGAGAACCCCTCGATATCCGTAGTTAACTCCCGGTACATGTTTCGCAATGAAGGAGGGATGGCTACACCTGGTTGAACGGAAAACGATAATCCATGAGCCTGCCCTATATTATGGTAGGGATCTTGCCCTAGAATAACAACTTTCACTTCATGAAAAGGTGTGTGTTCAAAAGAACTGAAAATAAGTTTGTTAGGGGGGAATACCTGATGTTTTCTCTGTTCTTCCTTGAGAAAGGCCCGTAAATTATTCATATACGGTTTGGTAAACTCTGGAGCTAAAACCTCTTTCCAGCTCTTCTCAATAGCAATACTCATACTCAAACATAGTAATTATTTCATTCTATTTAAAAAATCTTTTAATACTTGGATAAGCAAATTTGTTTGATGCAAGATATTGGTGACTTTTTTGTCAGAAAATAACTTTTTTAGCTGTTATTTCATGTTACACGATTAAAGGAGTTGTTTAAAACCATAAATTAACAGATATTTGCAGCTGTAAAATTACATGCTAGAATAATTAATAGTTTAGAATAATCATTAGATATTGTGTTGATATGCCAAATTTCATTCGTATAATCTTAGCCTTTTTAATATTGGGAGTGGCTGTGAGCCTCTTCGTTTTTGGTTATTGGGGATGGGGAATTGTGTCACTTCTCCTGGCAATTATTGTCTTTGTTACCTTTTTCTTCAATGAAAATATGCTAATTGCCCAGTTTTATCTGCGTAAGGAGAATATGGATAATGCGAAGAAATGGTTGAATAAAATTAGAAACCATGAGAAACAACTGATCCGAGCCCAGCATGGTTATTATCATCTGTTAATTGGATTGATCGAATCGAGGACTGCACCGTTGCAGTCAGAAAAATATTTCAAGAAGGCATTGAGTTTAGGAATGCAGATGGATCACAATATCGCACTTGCTAAATTGAGTTTAGCGGGAATAGCGATGGCCAAGAGAAATAAGAGAGAGGCAACACAGCTCCTGCAGGAGGCAAAAAAAGCAGATAAAAATAAATTGCTTGCTGATCAGATCAAGATGATGAAAGATCAAATGGGGATGTTGGATAAACAGCAAATGAGGTTTAGATAGCCTCCTTTATTATTTTTAGCCGACGTTTTCTTCTTCCAATAACTGCTTTTCGTATAATTCATAATAACTACCGCGTAGAGCAAGTAGTGCTTCGTGTTTTCCTTGTTCTACGATCTCACCTTGTTCCATTACTAGAATATGATCGGCATTTTTTATCGTTGAGATTCGGTGAGCGATGAATATCGCACTTTTCTCATGCATGATTTCTCGGAGATTTTGCAGAATTAATTCTTCTGTTTTTGTGTCAATGGCAGATAGACAGTCATCAAAAATCAATATCTTCGGATCAATGGCAATCGCTCGTGCAATGGAGATGCGTTGTTTTTGTCCGCCGGATAAGGTAATGCCACGTTCACCAATGAAAGTGTCGAATCCTTTTTCAAAATTAATGATATTGTCGTAGACGGCTGCTTTCTTTGCAGCTTCTTTAACAAGAGGCATGTTCAGTTCATCCATCCCGAAAGCAATATTTTTAGCAATAGTATCTGAAAACAGAAAAACTTCCTGTGGTACGAAGCCAATCGCGCTGCGGTAACTCAGTAGATTTAATCGGTTTATCGGCGTATCATCTACTAAAATTTCACCGGATTGTGCGTCGTACATTCTCATTAACAAACGGGCGATGGTTGATTTACCCGCTCCTGTTCTGCCGATGATAGCAGTGATTTTACCCGGTGCAATATCAAAGGAAATGTCTTTTAAGGCGGTGATACCCGTGTCTGGATAGGTGAAGTTGACATTTTTGAACGAAATATTACCTGTAAACACTGTCTGAACACTCGCGGATTGTATCGTTGAAGGAGTGTTTAGAAATTCATTAATACGTTTTTGCGAAGCAGCCGCTCGTTGTACCAAAGAAGTCACCCACGCTAGTGACATGGCTGGAAATGTCAGTTGGTTAACATATACAATAAATTCCGCAATATTACCCGAGGTGATGCTTCCGCGCATAACCTCGGAACCGCCAATGTAAATCGTTATGACGGTGCTTAAACCGATGAGTAATAATATTAACGGAAAGAAGATGGCCTGCGCTCTAACCAACGATAGCGAAGCTTCTTTATAATGACCACTTTCTGCAGAAAAATTTGCCATTTTAGCATGTTCCCGATTGTATGTTTTTATGACTCTTATACCTGAAAATGTTTCTTGTACAAATGAACTCAGCGCCGAAAGTTTTTCCTGAATTCTTTCACTTCTTTTATTTATAATCTTGTTAACAAATAGTATAATGACAGATAAAATAGGGATAGGTATTAAGGCGTATAAAGCTAAACGTGTATTTACGCTGAACATCGCAGTAATAACCATAATTGAAAGTACGATAGTATTAATCGCATACATAATAGCAGGCCCCAGATAAGCGCGCACACGACTGACATCCTCGGTAACCCTGTTCATTAAATCACCTGTGTTGTTTCTTCTGAAGAAAGCCATATCCAGACGTTGATAATGCGCGTATATTTCATTTTTCAGATCATATTCTATCCTGCGGGAAGTTAAAATAATAGTTTGTCTCATTAAGAAGAGAAATAAACCTCTGATCAATGCTAAAACGAGCACAATTAATCCAAATAATAACAAACTGTATCCGAAGAGTTGATAGACAAGTTCTTGCCTTTCAAACCCGTTAAATAGCCTATATACGGAGATGTTTTCCCTTACAAGATCAAATGCAATACGAATGACTTGTGCAGGAATGACTCCAAAATAATTAGAAACGACTACGAAAACAAAACCGGGTATGAGATGCCAACGATATTTGAACAAGTATTTATTAAGATAAGCAAGATGCTTCATAGTAACCTAAATTATGATCTCTTTGTTCGACAAAATTACATATAGCCTTTGTAAATAGCTAACATAGTCAATAATATAAGACTAATATATATCGATCGACGCTAAGGTGTTTTTTTATTGGAGAAATGATTTTAAAAGAGATGAAAAGATAGCATAAAATTAGTATTTTTGCCAAGAATCGCAGATACAAAAGAATTATCATATGTCTTCCGAAACTTTACGTCCTCAAATGTTTGATCTGCTGAAGCAATTTGAACATAAAAAAATAGTTTTCTGTCAAGATAGCAGTATAGGATTAAAGGCTATCATTGCTGTACATGATACAACTTTAGGTCCAGCTATTGGCGGCGTCAGGATGTTACCTTATAAAACGGAGTTGGAAGCTATAGATGACGTACTGAGACTTTCTAGAGCGATGACCTATAAAGCGGCAATAAGCGGCGTGAATCTGGGGGGAGGAACAGCTGTTATTATTGGTGACCATAGGACGCAAAAATCAGAAGTTATACTGAGACGGTTAGGACAGTTCGTTGAGGATTTGAATGGGTCTTTTATTGCATCTTTGGATGTTGGAACTACCTCTAAGGACATGGAATTTATTCATATGGAAACCAACCATGTTGTTGGACTGCCTAAATCTATGGGAGGGAGTGGAGATACTGCTCCGTTCACGGCAAAGGGTGTGTTTCTGGGGATAAAGGCGGCAAATAAGGAATTGTACGGGACGGATAGTTTGGCTGGTAGAACAGTAGCTGTTCAAGGGACAGGCAAAGTTGGAGAACATTTGGTATCTTTATTAAGGGAAGAGAACGTGAAAGTATACGTAAGCGATATTGTAGAAGATCGCATGATACAGGTTTGTAATAAATATGGGGCGGAAGCTATTGCTCATAACAATCTCTTTGACATGGATGTTGATGTATACGCGCCCTGTGCACTTGGCGGCACTGTAAATACGTATACGATTGAAAGAATGCGCTGCAAAATTATTGCAGGCTCAGCAAATAATCAACTAGCCAATGATGTCGAACATGGTGTAAAACTTTTAGAAAAAGGTATTATATATGCTCCCGACTTTTTAATCAATGCCGGCGGACTTATAAGTTGTTACGCAGAGATAGCAGGATATAGTTTGGCGAGGAGCGCAGCTCTTACTGAAGGCATTTATGAGGCGACGCGTTCGGTAATACAAAAATCGATGAATGAGAAGATATCGACTAACTTGGCCGCACTTCAGTTGGCCCAGGAGCGTATAGCACTTATAAAGAAGATAAAGCAAAATTAATAAGATAATTGGTAATATAATTGACGGATATACCAATCAATAACACAAAATCGTTCTTTAAAATATGTTAAATAGAAGACACCTGAGAGTCAAAGTATTGCAGACAATCTATGCCTATCAACTTTCGGAAGATAGAAATATTCAAAACTTTGAAAAATCGCTATTGAAGAGTGTTGATCAAGTATACGAAATGTACATTTGGGTGTTGGCCCTACTATCGGAAGTGTCAGAGTATACGTTGACTGATGCGGAAGGGAGAGCAAATAAGTTTTTGCCTTCGGAAAATGATCTTAATACTAATATAAAGCTGGCAAACAACACGTTTATTGAACTGTTAAGGCAGAATGAACAGTTTATCGATCTATCAAAAAAGTACAAAGTAGATGCAGTATTTGATAGGGAGCTGATTCGAAGTATTTTTCATATTTTGAAGCAATCACCAGAATATATCGCCTATTTGGAAAATGACGATCGATCTTTAAAGGTTGAAAAAGATATTATTAAATTTACCTTTAAAAAAATAATATTAAAATCTCCTGCTATTGAACAGGTTTTTGAAGAGCGTTTTATAAATTGGGGAACAGACAAAGATGTTTTGCAGGCGCTTTTAGCAAAGACGTTGAAAAACTTTAACAGTGAAGACCCGGACCGGAATAAATTGGCGCAACTTTGCCCAAACTGGGACGATGATAAAGAGTTTATTATCGATCTGTTTAGATTAACAACGAGGCATGCGGAAGACTACCAGAGCTATATAGCGGGCAAGACGAAAAACTGGGAAGCGGATCGTATAGCGTTAATAGATACCTTATTAATGAGAATGGCGATTGCTGAATTAATTAATTTCTCAACGATACCAGTGAAAGTAACAATTAATGAATATATTGAAATTTCCAAAGAATTTAGTACGCCAAAGAGTAATTCATTTATTAATGGTATATTAGACAAAATTCTCATAGAATTGAAAGACGGGGGAAAAGTAAGAAAATTTGGTAGAGGACTTATTGGTTAACGATCATTTTCTTTACCGATGTCTTCTTCTATTAACCTTTATATCCAACACAAGGGATTAGACCAAAAGATAGAAATAAATATTCAAGCATATGAAAATAAAATTTTTAACATTGTATGCCGCTGTGTTTGTTTTTGCAGCATGTAACAATGAATCAAAAAAATCAGAAGAGAGTGCGGGTGAAAACATTATCGAAAGCGTAAATACAGATGATAATACGGGAGTAAATATGCAGATTCCGGATTCTGCCGATGTTGCAAATGCACCTATTATTACCTTCGATAGGGATACATATGATTTTTCTAATATTAAGGAGGGCGAAAAAGTAACCCATACCTTTGAATTTACGAATGAAGGGAAATCTCCTTTAATTATTAGTGATGTGCAGGCAGGTTGTGGTTGTACTACACCTAAGTTTGATAAAAAACCTATAAAACCTGGTGAAAATGGAAGCATTGAAGTTGGTTTTAACAGTGCAGGGCAAAAAGGGGTGCAACATAAAATTATTACCGTTTATAGTAACGCCGATCCGGCGCAGAGCATGTTGCATTTAAAAGGCGAAGTACAGTAAAATTTTTCTAATACATAACAATTTATATTATTCATGACAATAACAACAGTTATATTACAAGCAGGAGGTGGAGGAATGCAATCCTTAATTATGATGGGATTGATTGTGGTTGTATTTTATTTTTTTATGATACGGCCTCAAATGAAAAAGCAGAAGGAACATAAGAAATTCATTGAAGAGTTAAAGCTTAATGATAAGGTTGTAACAACGGCTGGAATCCATGGGCGAATTGTGGAGATCGGTGAAAACACCTTGATGATTGATGTTGGTAGTGGAACGAAAATTAAATTTGATAAGACTGCCGTATCCTTGGACGCATCGAAGGTGGTAAACGCTCCTAAACAAACGAATGCTGCCGCGGAAGAAAAGAAATAAGTAAATCTGCTTGCGGCATAATTTGCGTAGGCGTAAACCAAACTTATTTTTATGAAAACCAGCTGATAAAACGCTTAACAAAATGCCGGTCTATTGGGAAATAGGAGCTGTTTGTTAAGCGTTTTTATTTGTAGAGAAATTACTTAATGGCACTTTTTAATCTTAATAGGAAGCAACAGAAAAAATTGACTTTATTCGCAGTATGTTTGCTAGTTTCCTTTTTAGTATGGAGCCTCTTTGCGTTATCGAATAGGTACGTGTATAGTGTGAATGTGTCGCTTAAGTATGTTAATATACCGCCGAAGCGTGCATTTCATCCCTTGCAGTCTGATACTGTAAAGATGCAGGTGGAGGGTACGGGTTGGCAAGTGCTCTTTTCAAATCTGCGACTGAAGTCGCAAGATATTCAAGTGGATTTGAATGGGCTAAAGTCTCGAGATTGGGTAGTTTTCTCTAATCAAATGGGATATATTAACAGACAGTTTAGTGCCAATCAGCGTATAGTGTCTATTGCACCAGATACTTTGTATTTTAATTTTTCGGAACAAGCGGTGAAGCGCGTACCGGTGAGCTTGAACTATAACTTTGAATTTAAAAAGCAATACGATGTAGTTGGTGATGTGTTGCTAGAACCTAAGTTTGTAACGGTTACTGGCCCTCTAGAGGATTTAGTGCAGATTGATCATTGGAGCACCGATACCTTTAGTCGAAAAGATGTCGGTGAGGAAGTAGTTGCTCGATTAAGTCTTTCAAAAAGCCAGAAGGCAAATATTAATGTCCATCCATCAATGGTAGATATTAGAATACCCGTTGGAGAGGTAACTGAAAAAATTGTAGATGTACAAATAAAAGCCGAAAATACGAGAGGTTATCGACAAGTAAAAATTCTCCCTGAAAAAGTCAGAATCACTGTAATGGTGTCGTTGGCCAATTACACAGCTATAGATAAAGATTCTTTTGAGGCTGTCATTAATTTGGAAGACTGGAAGAGCAATCATATTAAAAATTTGCCTGTTATTATCACAAAGGTTCCAGATTTCGTTAAAATAGTTAAGTGTGAGCCACAGAACGTGGAGTTTTTATTGTGGAAATAAATAATATGCTACAGATAGGAATTACCGGAGGTATTGGAAGTGGAAAAACGGTTGTATGTAAAATTTTCGAAGTACTGGGTTACCCCGTGTTTTATGCAGATAAGGAGGCACAACGAGTAATGAAAGACGACGCTCAATTGGTTGAAAATATTAAAAGTACTTTTGGAGAAGCTTCGTACCTGGATAGTGGCGAAGTCAATAGAAAGTTCCTGGCAGATGTTGTTTTTCATGATCAAATAAAATTAGCGATGCTTAATCAACTTGTTCATCCAGCTACAATAAAAGCTTATGAAAACTGGGTAAAAGAGCAAAAAACGTTACTTGTATTTAAAGAAGCAGCATTGTTGTTTGAGAGTGGCAGTTATAAGCTGTCGGATATGAATGTTTTGGTAACCGCTCCACTTGATTTACGAATAAAGAGAGTAATGAAGCGAGATAATGTCTCAAAAGATGCCGTAATTTCTAGGGTAAATAAACAAATGGAAGATTTCGAAAAAGAGAAATTGGCCGACTTTGTTGTCGTAAATAATGATCAAATCGCTTTAATACCACAGGTCTTAAAATTGCATCGTTATTTTATAGATATGAGGCCTAAAGGGTAGGAGGGGATGCGTTGATTTTGTCGGATTTTTTGATAATTGATGAAAACGGTATTTTTTGCCCATATGGTAAGTTTTATTTAGATGCTAAACATGCTGTAGATACAGTGGTTGTGTCCCATGCGCATGGCGATCATGCCGTTCCCGGGTGTGGAGCAGTATATACCACAGCGCCCACCAAATATTTTATGGATCATAGATATGGAAAGAGATCTGGTAAACAATTTCATATAATTGGGGATGATGAACCGTTTATAATTAATAATGTGGTGTTGACTTTTTATCCCGCAGGCCACATGTTAGGATCCGTTAGTGTGTTAATGGTGTATCGTGGAGTAAGGTACCTGTATACTGGTGATTATAAATTGCAAGAAGACGAAACATGTGATCCCGTTCATTTTGTTCAAGCTGATGTTTTGATTACTGAAAGTACTTTTGCTAATCCCTCTATTAGGCATCCTGATCCCATTGAAGAGATAATGAAGCTAAATACGACAACTTTTCCGATACTATTGGGTACCTATGCCCTGGGCAAGGCTCAACGATTAACGGCCTTAATCAATACGTATTGTCCTCAAAAAACAGTGCTGCTTCATCATTCGATAATCCCCTTTCACAGGATTTATGAACGTTTTGGGTTTACTCGTTGGAATTATCTCGCTTATAATAGAAAGCAGATGAAAGGGTATAAAGAAGATCTGATTTATTTAGTCCCACCATTAACGTTTAATAGCTATTTCAAAGCGTCTAATCTATTAAAGGTATTTGCCTCTGGCTGGAAAAGGCTTCAAGAAAGAAACAATATTGAGTTGTTCATTTCGGATCATGTAGATTGGTACGACATTAAGGAAACAATAGCTGTTGTCAAACCTCGGGAAATTTGGACTTTACATGGAGATGGAAAATACCTGTCCGAGTTTTATGATGATAGAATAAGCGTTAAGCACTTATAAAAAAATATGTTTTTTTGATAAGTTTTTATACTATATATTAGCATGCTGATTATAAAAAAGGAGTTATGAAGATAGAAGAGGTACTGTTGACTAATAAATTCGAGAACGAATATCACAAAGCGTCACTTAATATTATGTACACAAGTAATTTTATTCAAAGTCTTTTAAAGAGACGTACGGATAAAGAACATATAACTTTACAGCAGTATAATATCTTAAGAATTTTAAGGGGGCAAAACTCCAAGCCCGCAACGATCAATCTGTTAAAGGAGCGGTTGTTAGACAGAATGTCTGATGTGAGTAGAATCGTGGATAGATTGGTTCAAAAAAAATTGGTTTCCAGACGTATGAGCAACGTTGATCGTAGAGCAGTAGATATCTTTATTACAGTGGAAGGATTGGAAGTTCTGAAAAAGTTGGATAAGGAGATGTCTATCCATGCTGTTTTGGAACAGAAATTAACGGATGATGAGTGTAAGCAATTAAACGCTCTATTAGATAAAATGAGAGGTTAAAAACACGTCGATTTATTAGTGAAATAGAAAATTAAGTGTAGAAGCGCCGATACCTAATAGTACTGCAATAACCTTCTTTCTGTTAAAATGATGATGATCCGCAGACGAAGATTCAAATAGAATAGTCGTCGAAATATGTAAAAAGATACCAATTACTATTGCCATGATTTTATCAAAGTACTGCTCGATGTCACCTATTCCTCCGTTACTTATGGTATTGCTGAGGATAAAACCCAATGGCGACATTAACGCGAAGATAAAAAGCGCAATGATCAGCGTTCTATTTTTTAATGATGTTTGGATTAATAAACTTCCCAAAGCGAACGCTGCAGGAATATGGTGAATAGCAATACCAAAAAGTAGTTCCTTCTGAGGGCCTTTAGTCAAAGGCACACCCTCTAAAAAAGCATGCACGCATAGGCTTATCATTACGCCCGTCGGGAACTTGTTGTTTTGGTGGTTGTGTTTGTGAATATGCCCGTGTTCAATACCTTCCGAAAATTGCTCAAGGAGTAATTGAAACAAAAAACCAATCAAAACATAAATACCGATATGCTCCGATGTGTCAACGCTATATACTTCCGGTATTAAATGAAGTACAGTAATCGAAAATAGATAGGCGCCACTAAATGATAATATTAATTTTAATAGATTAGTGTTGTCTCTTTTAACGAAGAATACACTTATTCCCCCGAGAAAAGCTGAAAAAAACAATACAACAATAATACCTATGGTCATCTCTAAAGAAATCAAGTGTTTTTTTGATCAGGTTGAACTCGCCAAAATATGCTAGCCATAGCATATCCTATTAATGCACCTAGCAGCGCTCCACCGAGCACATCCAATGGATAGTGCACGCCTACGTATATCTGTGCAAAACTTATGGAAAAAGCCCATAACAACCCAATCCAGAGGATGGAATGCCATCTGTTTTTAAACATCATGATCAAAAAGATTGCCATAGCAAAATGATTGCTTGCGTGGGAGGATGGAAAACTGAAACCACTCCCACATCTTATCCGGCTAATGGTTTCTCCTTGCAGGGTTATTTCGTTACAGGGCCGCACTCGTTTTAAATTGGGCTTAATGACGGAAGCAGAAACAAAATCAGCGACACCGAAACTTAAAACCAAGAAAAGCATCATGATCACCCCTCTGCGCTTATAAGTTTTAATAGAGAAAATAAGAATAAAAAGATAAAGAGGAGCCCATGTATACGGGTTTCTTAGCTGAGGCATGAGCCAATCAAATACAACATTAGTCATATCTTGATTGATCATTAAAAACAAATCAGTGTCAAATTGTAATATCGATGTTAACATACGGTTTTCTTACATATAATTAATAATCGGTCAGCCTTGTTTTGGCAGTATGGACTTAACGCATAGTCGCCAAAAATATCTATTATCCTAAAGTGACTTTTGGAAAAAAGTTCCTGAAAATCCTCTACCATAAATGCGGATACCTTTTCCATGTAACACTGTTGCCTACCATTTACATCGAACGATATAAGTTTTACAATTTTTTTGTCGATAAATTCCTTTTTAATATGGAATGTTATTCCACCTATAGTTTTAGTTTCAGATTTATGCATTGTTTTTAATACTTTAAAGGTATTAAAATAATCAATTACAAAAAGCCCATTCGCGTGTAAACTTTTGTTAAGATTTTGAAGTGTTTTGATATGTTCTCTTTTTGTGTTGAAATAGCCGAAACTTGTAAAAAGGTTAAATGCTACATCAAAATAGTTCGTATACAATAATTTTCGCATATCATGCCTATGGAAATGCAACTTCTCATTTTCATATTGTTTCGCATGAGTAATATTTGCAGGTGAGATATCTATACCTGTAACGTCAAACCCTTTCTTATTCAAGATAATGGAATGCCTACCTTTACCACAAGCTACATCCAATACTCTCGCTTGTTTCCTGAGGTTTAGATGAGCGCTTAAAGATGCTAAAAGGTGGGCTGCTTCATTGCTGTTATGTTGCTTATACAATGTATGATAATATGGTGTGTTAAACCATCGTTCAAACCACTCTTCTGCCATTTTCTAAATTCAATAGGGTTGCAAATATACGCTTTTAGGGTAAGTTTTTACGGCATTTAAACAATAAATGAAATGAAAAAACAGGATGTGAAAATTTCATTACTTCTCTGAAAGTTATTTTCTATGGTTACCAAAAGTTGATGCAAAGCATTTCACAAAAAAGAAAGGTTATTCTGATGAATAATGTTATTTTTACGACTTCTTTTTATTTAATAGCATAAAGCAAATGACATTAATTAAATCTATTTCAGGTATTAGAGGAATAATTGGAGGGCGTCCTGGCAATGGACTTACACCGGTGGATATCGTGAAATTTACTGCGGCATTCGGGAAATTCATTACAGGTATAGAGAACAATAAAAAAATGGTAGTTGGAAGAGATGCGCGAATTTCTGGCCAAATGGTTAACAATATTGTAATTGGAACCTTGCAGAGTATTGGTATTGATGTTGTTGATCTAGGTTTATCTACAACACCCACCGTAGAAATAGCTGTTCCTAAAGAACGGGCAGCAGGAGGAATTATTCTGACAGCCAGTCATAATCCAACGGAATGGAATGCGCTTAAATTATTGAACAAAAATGGTGAATTTATTAATGACGAAGAAGGAAAGCAGGTATTGGCAATGGCTGAGCACCTTGATTTCGATTTTGCCAATGTAAATGAGTTAGGGACGCTTACGCACGACGAAAGTTATCTTCAAAAGCATATAGAAGAAATATTAACATTAGAGCTAGTCGATCAGCAAGCTATAGCGGGAGCAAATTTTTCTGTTGCAGTAGATGCGGTCAACTCTTCGGGCGGTATTTTTGTCCCGGCATTATTGAAAGCACTTGGTGTAAAAACCATTTACGAGCTATATTGTGATCCAAATGGATATTTTCCTCATAACCCCGAGCCGCTACCTGCTAATCTAACAGATTTATCTGCATTAGTTGTTCGCGAGAAGGCTGATTTTGGAATAGCAGTAGATCCTGACGTTGACAGGCTATGTTTCGTAATGGAAAATGGGGAGATGTTCGGTGAAGAGTACACCTTGGTTGCTGTAGCAGATTATATTTTACAAAATAAAAAAGGAAATACTGTCTCTAATCTATCATCAACTAGAGCGTTAAAAGACGTTACAGAGAAGCATGGAGGCGTATATCATGCGGCGGCAGTAGGTGAAGTGAATGTAGTTACTAAAATGAAGGAGGTTGATGCTGTGATTGGTGGAGAAGGAAATGGTGGAGTTATTTATCCTGCTACACACTATGGAAGAGATGCACTGGCGGGAATCGCCATTTTTCTAACGCACTTAGCTAAAAGTAAAAAGAAAATTTCAGTATTAAGAAATGAATATCCTGCATATTTTATGTCTAAAAATAAAATTGTGCTTACACCCGATTTAGACATTGATAATTTGTTGACAACAATGAGGGATAAATACAAGGATACGCCACATAGTACACTTGATGGTCTGAAGATAGATTTTGAAAATGAATGGGTACATTTACGAAAATCAAATACAGAACCTATTATTAGGATCTATGCGGAGGCTCCTACTCAAGTAGAGGCCAACGCCTTAGCTGAAAGGATTATGGCAGAGATACAGTTTGTGGTATCGAAAAAATAATTGGGTAATCTACTAATTACATGTGCTTTACGGAATTAATTTAATGTAAAAAAATAACATAAAAATTCTTTTTAAAGTATTACTTGTTAATTTTGCGCATGCGTATTTATTTAGATAATGCAGCGACAACAGCAATAGACCAAGAGGTATTAAAGGAAATGCTTGTTGTAATGCAGGAAAATTATGGAAATCCGTCTTCCATTCATGCAGACGGCAGACAAGTACGGACAATTATAGAAAAGGCCCGTAAGAAAGTGGCTAATTTATTGAAAGTTTCTCCGTCTGAAATATTCTTTACTTCAGGAGGAACGGAGGCCGATAATACGGCCATTAGAAGAGGAATCGCCGATAACAATATCACGCAGGCAATCAGCTCTCCACTTGAGCATCATGCCGTACTTCATACACTACAGGAGTTGGAAAGAGAAGGTACCATCGTGTTACATTTGTTAAACGTTGATGATAAGGGGCATGTTGATTTAAATCAATTAGAGCAGCTATTAAAAAACAACACACGTGCTTTTGTTTCATTAATGCATGCGAATAATGAGCTGGGTACAATCACTGACATCTATAAAGTAGCCGAAATTTGCAATGCATACAATGCATTGTTCCACTCAGATACTGTACAAACGGTAGGGCATTTTGCGCATGACCTCAGTAAGTTGAATTTAAGTTTTCTAGCAGGAGCCGCTCATAAATTTCACGGTCCGAAAGGTGCTGGTTTCATGTATGTTAATCATAATGTGAAAATAAAACCTTTTATATATGGAGGAGCACAGGAAAGAAACATGAGGGGGGGGACAGAGAATGTATATGGTATTGTTGGATTGGCAAAAGCGCTTGAGATTGCTTATGAACAGATGGAAGAGCATCGTAGTTATATCCAAGGTTTGAAGGATTATATGATTGAGCAGCTTTCACAACATATTCCGGATGTTCGATTTAATGGTGAGTTAGATGCAGCTAAAAGTTTATATACGGTTTTAAATGTTTCATTTCCAGCCATGGACATGGCTGATATGTTATTGTTTAACCTAGATATTGCTGGTATTTCTGCCTCTGGGGGTAGCGCATGTAGTTCCGGTTCTAACATTGGCTCTCATGTACTTAGTTCGATAGGCGTTGAAGTTGATAGACCTTCTATAAGGTTTTCCTTCAGTAAATACAACAAAAAGGAAGAGATTGATTTTGTCGTATCGAAGGTCAAAGAATTGTGTTTGCAAAAAGTCTAGCTATATAATACAATTGAACCCCGACAAACAATCCATGCAGATCGTTGTTCTATTATTAATAACTAATTTTTTACAGTGTAATTGGAGGTTTGTATGACGGAAGAACTGAAAGATAGAAAAACGGACAAGCAGGTTATTGTTGAAAAAACAGGAAAGAAAAAGATTATAGAAACGAACAGTGGAAAGAGTTTCACCGAGCGGTCTCATGGTAGAAAGCATGAATCGCCAAAATTTACGGATGATAACCCTGCAGAAGATAAGACCTGATGGTTTGATTTTCTCTTTAAAACAAAAGCCCATATTGATTTTCGATCGATATGGGCTTTTTCCTTTCTTTTGCTTAATTAAGCATCTTAAGGAATGTGGCTATTTTATGTTTCATAGCCCTTCTATCCACAATAAAATCTAAAAATCCGTGTTCGAGAACAAACTCAGCAGTTTGAAATCCTTTAGGAAGATCCTTTTTGATGGTTTCTTTAATGACTCTAGGGCCAGCGAAGCCAATTAAAGCGCCCGGTTCGGCGATATTAATATCACCCAACATGGCGTATGAAGCCGTAACACCTCCGGTAGTTGGGTCGGTTAATAAAGAAATGTAAGGAAGTTTTGCCTGGCTTAAGAGTGCTAATTTGGCAGATGTTTTGGCCATTTGCATCAAAGAGAATGCAGCTTCCATCATTCTTGCACCACCTGATTTTGAAATGAGCAGGAAGGGTAGCTTGTGTTTTATGCAATAATCAATGGAACGAGCAATTTTTTCACCTACTACAGACCCCATGGAACCGCCAATAAATGTGAAATCCATACATGCAATAACTATTCCTTGTCCCTCTATTTTTCCATGACCACAACGAATGGCATCGTTTAACCCCGTTTTGGCATAGCTCTCGGCGAGACGCTCAGTATATTTTTTGGTGTCTTCAAAGTTTAGGGGATCTCCAGACCGGAGATCAATGAATAATTCGGTGAATTGATTGTCGTCAAAAAGAACTGAAAAATATTCGGTGGAGCCAATTCTCAAATGATAGCCGCAATATTGACACACATATCTGTTCTCAATTTGTTCTGATTTTAAAAGGGGCTTCTTACATGACGGGCATTTATTCCATAAACCATCTGGAGCTTCTTTTTTGTTTTCTGTAGCCGTATTAATTCCGGCGCGATCTCGTTTAAACCAAGCCATTCAAAAAATGTATTTGTTTACAAAGAAACGAAAAAAAAGGAAAAATACAGTTGTTTTTAGATTTGATCTTCATTTGTATTTTTGTTAACGAAAGATAGAAAGTGCATACGGCTTTAAGTACTAACAGCCATAGAGAATGAAAAATTTGCATTCGAAAGTCGCGTATTTTAAATAAAATACCTACTTTCGGAGATCAAAAAATTAATAACATATTACAAATGAGTTTAAAAGGTTATAAAGGTGTTGTGCATGGAGATGCTGTACAAGAATTGTTTGAGATAGCAAAAGAACATAAATTTGCACTTCCAGCAGTAAACGTAATTGGAACTAACTCCATTAATGCAGTAATGGAAACGGCAAAAGCTGTTAATTCACCTGTGATTATACAATTATCTAATGGAGGAGCACAATTTTATGCAGGAAAAACATTGGATAATGATAAGTTACAAGCCTGTGTTTTGGGAGCGGTTTCGGCCGCACACCACGTACATCTATTAGCTGAACATTACGGTGTGGCAGTTCTTTTACATACAGACCATGCTGCTAAAAAGTTATTACCGTGGATTGATGGGTTGCTTGATCATGGCGAAAAATTCTTTGCCCAATATGGTAAACCATTATTTTCTTCACATATGTTAGACTTGTCTGAGGAACCCATTGAAGAGAATATAGAAATATCCAAGAAGTACTTAGCACGCATGAAACCACTTGGTATGACTGTGGAAATCGAGTTAGGTGTAACAGGTGGTGAGGAAGATGGTGTTGATAACACGGACGTAGATAGTTCCAAGCTTTATACGCAACCCGAAGAAGTAGGCTATGCATATGAAGAACTTAGTAAGGTGAGTGATAAATTTACGGTCGCCGCTGCATTTGGTAATGTTCATGGAGTATATAAGCCAGGCAACGTTAAACTACAACCTATTATTCTGAAAAATTCACAAGACTATATTCGCGATAAGTTTAATTTAGACGCTGAAAAACCTGTTAACTTTGTTTTTCACGGTGGTTCTGGGTCTTCTCCACAAGAAATTGAAGAAGCTATTTCCTATGGTGCTATAAAGATGAATATTGATACTGATATGCAATGGGCGTTCTGGGAAGGTATTAAAGATTATTATCAAGCGAACGAAGGCTATTTACAAAGTCAGATAGGTAATCCTCAAGGAGAAGATTCACCAAACAAAAAATACTATGATCCACGTGTTTGGTTGAGGAAGGGAGAGGAAAGTTTCGTGAAGCGTTTAACTCAAGCATTTGAGGAGTTGAATTGTATCGATGCAAATAGTAAATTTTAGTAATATCTGTTATTTCAAAGATAATATGTGGGTGGTATAGCTTATACCACCTTTTTTATGCCCGAGGTATTTTGCAATAGATACACAATTTTTAAAACAAAACACCTATAAATCTCTTTATAATACTGGTAGACAGATTATATGTTATAATCTTGTTATAAAAACGTATTTAAAAAACTAATTATTACTATTATGGGGAATTTATTGTATTTAATAGCGGTTGTCTTAGTGATTATCTGGGCTATCAGCTTCTTTGGAGGTTATGTACAAGGGGGGATAATACACGCATTATTAGTGATTGCAGTGATTGCGGTGTTGCTTAGGATTATAAGAGGAGCAGCCTAGCGTTTTAGTTTAAAATTGGACGATTTTATCAATGCTTCGGCAAAGATTAAATCCTGTGCAAAAGTAATCTTTATGTTCCGGGTATCGCCATTAATTAATTGAATGGGATATCCGGCTTTCTCAACTACAGAAGCGTCGTCCGTAAATAACTTGTTGTATGGTTGCCGGTATGCATTAATTATGATATTAGCGCTGAAAAATTGCGGAGTTTGTATTAAAAATACATTATCTCTATCGACAGATTTGTAGGTGTCCTTTTGTCTTATCCTAACAGAATCCTTGCTTGTTATTGCGGTAGCAAGTGCTTGATGTGTAATCACTTCTCTATATCCACTGTCTATTATTGCCTGATCAATTAATGGCCTGACTCCATCATGTACTGCAATATAGGTGTGGTCGAGATTAAGAAAATTTTCTTTGATATATGTTAACGCATTTAATACGGAATGGAAGCGGGTTTGTCCGGCGTTAACAACGATATGAGATGTATCGAAAAGATGCTGATTACACAACTCAAGCCATTGAGCTTTGAACGAGTGGTTTAAGGCGACGACAACGATCGGCTTCGACTGGCAGGTAGCGAACGCTTGTATTGTATGCATGAGTATCGGCTGCCCGCACAGGTCCAAAAACTGTTTAGGCGTTGTACTTTGCATACGAGTACCAGAACCTCCTCCAACAATTATGACAAAGTTGTTGTTAAGCATGTGCTTTTGATAAAGGCAAGGGTAGAAATATCTACCCCTCCGGAAATAATAAAATTAGATAATTAGCATAGCATCGCCATAACTATAAAAACGATATTTCTCCTTCACAGCAATTTCATATGCATTCATAACGTTTTCGTAACCACCAAAAGCACATATCATCATAAGTAAAGTAGATTCAGGGGTGTGGAAATTAGTTATCATGCTGTTGGCTATACTAAAATCATAAGGAGGGAAAATAAACTTACTAGTCCAATCGTTAGCAGCTTTGAGTGTTTTGTTAGCGGAGACCGCAGATTCAATGGAACGCATACTGGTTGTGCCTACCGCACAAACTCGTCTTTTCTCCGCGATAGCATTATTCACAATGTCTGCATCCTTTTGTTCAATAATGAACTGCTCTGAATCCATTTTATGCTTTGTTAAATCTTCCACTTCAACCTGACGGAATGTTCCTAAGCCGACGTGTAGCGTTACCTCAGCAAATTCTATCCCCTTAAGCTCCAGACGTTTCATTAATTCACGGCTAAAATGTAAGCCAGCCGTAGGTGCAGCAACAGCGCCTTCATTCTTTGCAAAGATCGTTTGGTAACGAAATTTATCTTCCGGTGTCGGTTTACGTTTAATATATTTTGGGAGCGGTGTTTCTCCAAGTATCTCTATATTTCTTCTAAACTCTTCATCGGTGCCATCGAATAGAAAACGAATAGTACGACCTCTTGATGTTGTGTTGTCTACAACTTCCGCAACTAGAAGGTCGTTATCACCAAAATATAACTTATTGCCCACACGTATTTTTCTTGCGGGGTCAACTAATACATCCCATAAACGTAGTTCCTTATTAAGTTCTCTTAACAGAAAAACCTCAATAGTTGCACCAGTTTTCTCCTTGTTTCCATACAGTCTAGCAGGAAAGACTTTAGTATTGTTTAAGATCATCACATCATGCTCATCAAAATAGTTCAATACATCCTTGAAAATTTTGTGTTCAATAGCACCGGTTTTACGGTCTAGTACCATCAAACGAGCTTCGTCTCTGGACTCAACTGGCTCGTGGGCAACTAAGGATTCTGGTAAATTAAACTTAAATTGAGATAACTTCATGTTTTGTGAATTTTAGATGTATCTATGTGTATTGTTTAAATAGTATGGTAATGAGTAGATTAATGACCTAGCAACCATAAATAACAAAAGACGTTCTGTTGATGTCTCCTGTGTACTATTGTTTAATATTTCAGCGCGCAAATTTACGAATTTTTATCGTAAAACATCGATTATTTGTCTTAAATAAAATATGTGTGATCTGATGTCTTTATTAATGTAAAAAAAGATACTAATTGTGTAACCTTTATTGGTTTTATCGGTCTTAATATGGTATGATTTTTCTGAAACTATTTCTAGAAAGCTTTCGGTTTGCATTTACCGCGCTCCGTGAAAATAAAACACGAACCTTTTTGTCACTTTTAGGTGTAACGATAGGTATTATGACGATAATCGGTATATTTTCGGCAGTCAATACGCTTCGGGCAAACTTAGAAAGCAGCGTGGAAAAATTAGGAAGCCGTTCTATTTATATTCAAAAGTGGCCATGGGGTGGTGGGGGAGAGTATCCTTGGTGGAGATATGTTAACCGTCCGGAACCTACAATTCATGATTTTGACCAACTGCAACAACGTATGACGTTAGCTGATGGAATCGCGCTTGATGTCGGTATTCAGGAGAAGACATTGAAATACTTAAATAATAATGTCGAAAATGTATACGTTGATGCTGTCACACATGATTTTTATAAAATAAGGAATCTGGAATTTGAGGCAGGACGGTATTTTACAGATAGCGAATCTGAGCGTGGTTCACCTGTTGTTATTTTAGGTGCCGTTGTAGCTAGAGGCTTGTTTCCTAATGCGGACCCCATAGGAAAGACCATTCAATTCTTGGGCAGAAGGTTCACGGTAATAGGTGTTTTCAAAGAAGAGGGAGAGGGAATGTTAATTGATGTTTCATTAGATAATATAGCGGTGATACCACTGAATTTTGCTAGAAATGTAATTAATGTTAGGAATTTCGGCCCTTCGATTATTGTTAACGCGAAAGATGGAATACCTTTAGATGAAGTAGAAAGTGAAATTAGAGGATTGATGCGTTCTATCCATCGACTTAGCCCGAGGGAAGAAGATGATTTCGCTCTCAATCAAACTACCATTATAACTGCTCAATTGGATACAATGTTCAAGATGGTCAATACGGCTGGGTTCTGTATAGGTATATTATCAGTTTTGGTCGGTGGATTTGGCATCGCAAATATTATGTTTGTTTCGGTGAAAGAACGAACACACATTATAGGCATTCAGAAATCCTTAGGTGCCAAAAATTATTTTATTTTATCACAATTTCTTATTGAATCAGTTGCCTTGTGTATAATAGGAGGGCTAATGGGGCTTTCAGTAGTTTACGGTCTCGCTTTTCTGTTAAAAGTCTTCGCAGGCATAGGGGTGGTGGTGCATTTAGACGAGGTTGTTTTAGCGATATTCATTTCTACGACAATTGGTTTGATATCAGGGATAATCCCAGCGGTTATTGCCAGTAAATTAGATCCTGTTGAGGCAATAAGGAGTAAATAGAAAGTACTTTTTTGAAGAACCTTCGTCATATATCACAGGAAAATTACTATATCGTTTTCGTAAATAAAGCTCGTATCTTTTCAAGATATTCTCAATATTTTATTAATATTGGTAACTAATTGTAAGAATAATTGCAACTTACACCATTATTATAAATAACCTAGCTAAATATCGGCGTAAGTGATATTTGGTTTTCATGATGTCAATGGGAAAAATCAAGAAAGAAATTTATTAAATTTTACAGAAAATGAATAGAACGTTAAGTTTAATGGCTATCGGAGGAATGCTGTTTTTAAATTCGTGTAATAGCGGTAATGTTACACAAGATGATGAATGGGTAGATCTTTTTGACGGTGAAACATTGAATGGTTGGAAAACAGTTGCTGGTGACGCTGTTTACACGGTAGAAGATAGTATGATCATAGGAACTACGGTAAGAAATACCGGTAATACCTTTTTGATAACAGAGGAAGAATATGGTGATTTCATTTTGGAACTCGACGCAAAAATCGAAGGGGATCATAATAATTCAGGTATTCAAACCAGAAGTCATATAGACGAGGAAGCAAACGAAGGTAAAGGTAGAGTATATGGTAGACAGGTTGAAATTGATCCCACTGAGAGAAGCTGGACAGGTGGTATTTATGACGAGGCGAGAAGAAACTGGTTGTATCCTCTTGAGCTTAACTTGCCTGCAAAAGCCGCTTTTAACAAGGAGGCCTTTAATCACTTTCGAATAGAGTGTATAGGGAATGAAATGAAAACATGGATTAATGATGTCCCGGTTTCATATGTGATCGATACGATTGACAATACAGGATTTATAGGGCTACAGGTACACGGTATTGGGAATGATGGTGAAGAGGGAAAGAAGGTGTATTTCAAAAATATAAAGATCCAAACAAAGGACCTTTCTCCACGTAACCTTGAAAATGGGGTGTATGTAGTTAACCTGCAACCCAATACATTATCAGCTTATGAAGAAGAAGAAGGCTATTCGCTGTTATTCGATGGAAATAGTCATGAAGGTTGGGTTGGAGCTCATAAAGACAGCTTTCCCGATAAAGGGTGGGCTATAGCCAATGGAGAACTAAAAGTGCTGGGGAACGATGGTGGTGAATCTACAAACGGAGGAGATATTGTTACGCAAGAGCAATTTAGTGCTTTTGATTTATCTTTTGAATTTAAATTGACTCCAGGTGCTAATAGTGGTCTCAAATACTTTGTTACGTTAAGTGAACAAAATAAAGGTTCGGCTATTGGTTTGGAATACCAGGTGCTGGATGACGAAGAGCATCCTGATGCCAAAATGGGACGTGAAGGGAACCGAACGCTTGCCTCCCTGTATGATTTAATTAAAGCAGATAAACAGGCACGTTTTACGAAGCCGATTGGTGAGTGGAATAATGGACGGGTAGTTGTTTACCCTGATAATAAAGTGGAACACTATTTAAATGGCGTTAAAGTTTTGGAATACAATAGAGGTTCCGAAGATTTTCGGAAATTGGTTGCAATAAGTAAATTTAAGGAATTTACTAACTTTGGAGAAGCGGAGCAAGGGCATATTCTACTGCAAGATCATGGAGACGATGTGAGCTTTAGGAGTATTAAAATAAAGCGCTTGTAATTTAAAATGGATAGAAGATCTTTTTTACAAAAGGGTGGCATGTTGGGTGCCGGAATGTTTATGCTCGATGGCCTAGCGGCTAAAGCGGATAATTGGAGGAAAGAAGAACCTGTTAACATCGGAATGATAGGATGCGGGGATAGGGGGAAGGGTGTGTTGTCTGTGATCGAGTCGATGCCTGACCTGTACCGTATTCGTAGTTTTTGTGACGTGCTGGATTTTAGACTGGATGAGACTAAACAGCGACTTGGTGTTAATGCCAGGGCATTTACCGATTATCGAAAATTGCTGGATGATCGAAACTTGGATGCTGTGTTCATTGCTGTTCCTTTAAGTGCTCATTTTGAAGTCGCTAAAGCAGCTATTGAAGCAGGTAAGCATGTTTATATTGAGAAAACGATGACGTTTTCGATTGAAGAAGCTCAAGAATTGACAACATTAGTAAATAAATATCCTAAACTCACTGTACAGGTAGGCTATCAGTATCGTTATTCCCCCTTATATTTCAAGGTTAAGGAAATGATAGATAATGATTACCTCGGTAAGGTTACGCAGATTGATTGTCGATGGGATCGGAACGGAACATGGAGACGGTCGGTTCCTAGACCTGATTTGGAGCGACAAATAAACTGGCGTATGTACAAAGAGTATTCCGGAGGATTGCCCGCCGAATTACTATCTCACCAGATAGATTTCATAAATTGGGCCTTTGATACGCATCCCGACGAGATTATGGGTACAGGTGGAATCGATATTTATAATGATGGACGAGAGACCTTTGATAATGTACAGGTCATGTTTAGGTATAGTAAGGCCGGCATGATCGGTAATTTTGGAGCTACATGTGGAAACGCAAGGGACGGCTACCTCTTTAAAATTAAAGGCACCCGCGGAACGGTGTCACTCTTGACAAATACGGGAATTTATTATCCAGAGAATGAAACAAAAGAAGAGTTACAAACCGTAGATGGTGTAACAGGAGCTACTAAAATCGTTTGGAATGACGATGGTGGGACGTCTATCTTGAATGAGCCAACCAAAGATGGGACATGGTATGCCCTGGAAGAGTTTTATAAATCTGTTATTACAAATAGCATTCCTTCATCAAATGTTCAAAGAGGAGCTCGTGCAACAGTCTGCGTAGCTTTGGCAAACCAGTCGATTTACAATAACACTATTGAGCACTGGAAAGAAGCATATGATTTTTAGAAATACGGTCATTGAAAAACCAAGGGCATTTTCAATGACCGTATTTTTTCTCGAAAACTCGACTAACCTGTAAGTTTATCTAGCGCATTTTTGATACGACTTAACGCTTCGGTTAGTTGTTCGTCCGACGCAGCATACGACATGCGTATGCAATCATTATTTCCAAAGGAATCACCGCCAACCGTGGCTACATGAGCTTCATTTAATAGATATAGCGCCAAATCGGAAGAATTTGCTATGGTGTTTCCCGCGCTATCTTTTCGCCCAAAAAAGGCACTGACATCTGGAAAAAAATAAAATGCACCTTCTGGAAGATTTACTTTCACATCTTTTATGCCTTTCAAAGCACTATAAACAAGTTCTCTGCGACGTTCAAAAGCCTTCTTCATTTCAAACACACTTTCAAGTCCACCTTCATAGGCAGCGATACCAGCTCGCTGTGCAATTGAGCAGGTGCCGGACGTCGTTTGTCCTTGCAACTTATCGTTTGCAGCTGCTATTTCTTTGCTGGCTGCAAGGTACCCTAACCGCCATCCGGTCATCGCGTATGATTTAGAAAACCCATTAATAAGTATAACACGATCTTTTATACTACTAAATTGTGCAATTGATTCATGCTTGCCCTTAAAGTTTATATGCTCATAAATTTCGTCTGAAATAATATAGATTTGAGTATGTTTTTCAAAGACTTTTACTAGTGCCGCCAATTCCTCTTTACTGTACACACTACCTGTAGGGTTACATGGCGAGGAAAACATAAAGAGTCTCGTTTTTGGCGTAATTGCGGCTTCTAACTCCTCAGGAGTAATCTTGAAATCACTTGCAATATCAGTATTGATAAAAACAGATTTCCCTTCCGCCAGATTTACCATTTCAGAATAAGACACCCAATAAGGCGTTGGAATAATCACTTCATCTCCAGGGTTAATGGTGCACAATATGGCATTTGACAATGATTGTTTAGCGCCAGTAGATACTACGATTTGCGAAATGTCATATGCTAATCCATTTTCTTCCTTTAGCTTCTTTACAATTGCTTTTCTAAGATCAGGATATCCCGGTACAGGAGAGTATCTGGTATAATTGTCGTCCAGTGCCTTTTTTGCCGCTTCCTTAATGTGATCTGGGGTGTTGAAATCCGGTTCACCCACACTTAGACTTATAATATTGGCGCCCTGGGCAGCCAACTCTCTACCTAATTTCGTCATTTTTAATGTTGCCGACTCAGATAGATTATTTATTCTTTCTGATAAAATTGATGTTGTGTCCATTATCCTACAAACCTAATACAAAAATCTACTATTTTAAATTTTATGTAAATCTTTTTTGACAAAATTTTCTTTGTAAATGCGGATTGGTAGCTTTTTTGTAATGTATAGTGTTTTTGGTTGTTCGATATGTAACAAAATCAAGTAAATTTTAATTTATTTAAAATAGGAGATGTTATGGAGATAGCCAATGTTGTTTTGTAGGTAAGTTTATATAAGTTTGTGTTTCATTATAATAAAATGAAAAAACAGAAGAGGGTTATAATATATTCGTTGGTGACGGGTATCATTCTGATGCTGTCGAAATTTACTGCATTCCTGATTACAAACTCTAATGCTATTTTAACTGATGCAGTAGAAAGTATCGTGAATGTAATCGCTAGCGGATTCGCATTCTATAGTATTCACCTTTCATCGCAACCAAAAGATGCCAATCATCCTTATGGGCACGGTAAAGTAGAGTTTTTTTCTGTTTTTTTAGAGGGTGGACTAATATTTATTGCAGGTGTTTTAATAGTGGGAAAGGGCGTTTATAATATTTTTTTCCCGGATGAAATCGAGAATTTATTGGAAGGTATTGGTATTATCACTTTTACGGGAGTAATAAACTACATCCTCGGAACCTATATGATAAACAAGGGAAAAGTACTAAACTCGCTTACGATTATTGCCGATGGAAAACATTTGCAGGTAGACGCATATAGCACTGCGGGTCTTCTTTTTGGCTTATTTCTGATATATTTTACAGGTTGGCACCAGCTCGATGTCTTTTTTTCACTCGCTTTAGGGGGATATATTCTTTACAATGGTTATAGCCTTTTGAGAAAATCGATCGCTGGATTGATGGACGAATCTGACTTCGAACTTATCAATAATGTCGTTGGTATATTAGATAAACACCGTCGTGATTCCTGGATAGATGTGCATAACCTGCGTGTTCAGCGTTATGGCCACGAATTACACATAGACTGTCATGTAACGCTCCCGAATTATTTTGATTTAACCAAAGTGCATGAAGAGGTTTCAAAAATCGACCAGTTAGTGAATAAGGAAGTACACATTAGTACCGAATTGTTTATTCACGCAGATCCATGTCTGCCAGCTTGCTGTCATTATTGTCGTGTAAAAGATTGTCCAATAAGAAGTGAGAGGAAAAGAGTAGATATTGCGTGGGAGGCCGCCATTGTAACTAAAAACAAGAAACATTTCGACCGGAATTTTAGAGAAGCTGATCAGCCTTGACAGTCGGAAAATACATGGAGCCAAACTTTTTTAATTATGTTTGGTTAATTCATTTAACTGCTAATTTAATACTAAAGATTATGAATAAGTTTTTCCGAGCAATTATCGCAGGCTTCACAGCAAAAAAATTAGGTGGAGGTTGTTTATCCACCATCATCATTTTTGTCATCGTTTATTACGCTCTGGGCCAATGTAATTAGTTGATAATTAGTTTGTTTATTGTCCATTGGGAACAGTATGGCAAATAACGAATAGAAGCGTATAAATGCCTATTGATATAATTTTAAATTTTTGTCGAAAAAAAAATGTATATGCCTAAAGCTTGGTAGCTCTTTGTCTGAAAATAAATGTTGATTTTATTAAGAGATGTTGGTTAAATTTGATTTGTTGATATTTTTTTTGAAGAAATATTAGGAAATTTCAAAAAAATATCGTGATTTTTACGGCATAATCTCTAAACAAAGACAAAAAACAATAAAATCAAGACAAAAATATGTCAAACCTTAGATTTAGTGCAGTTGAAGCTGCGATTTCGCGCGATAAAAGGCCGACAGTCAAATCTGTTGGAGAAAAAGCATCAACTTATTTTGGTAAAAACGTTTTTACCATTAAGAAGATGAAGGATTACCTTCCGAAAAATGTTTACTCAAAGTTGTTAAGTACTATTGAAGCCGGTGAAGCAATTGATTTTGATTTGGCAGAGCATATATCGCAAGCCATGAAAAGCTGGGCTATTTCCAATGGCGCTAGTCATTATACACACTGGTTTCAACCACTAACTGGCGCAACAGCAGAAAAGCATGATGCTTTTTTTGAACCGGGTGGTGATGGGGTCGCAATAGAAAAATTTACTGCTGACGCATTGGTTCAGCAAGAGCCCGATGCGTCTAGCTTTCCAAATGGGGGGATCCGAAATACATTTGAAGCGCGTGGCTATACGGGGTGGGACCCTTCTTCTCCTGCATTTGTTTATGAAACTGCTGGAGGAAAGACACTATGCATTCCGACGGTGTTTTTGTCATATACAGGTGAAGCATTAGATTATAAGGCGCCTTTGTTGAAAACATTGCATGCGTTGGATAGAGCCGCTGTGGATGTTGCTCAATATTTTGATAAAAGTGTAGAAAAAGTTTTTGCTTCACTTGGAATAGAACAGGAATATTTTTTAGTTGACCTGGCATTGTTCAATGGCCGTCCCGATTTACAGTTAACTGGTAGAACGTTGTTTGGACACATGTCAGCTAAAGGACAACAGTTGGAAGACCACTATTTTGGTGCTATTCCAGAACGCGTTCTTGCCTTTATGGTAGATTTGGAGCAAGAAGCACTTAAGTTAGGTATTCCTTTGAAAACACGACACAATGAAGTTGCTCCGTCACAGTTTGAGTGTGCTCCGATGTTTGAGGAAATAAACCTTGCAATAGATCATAATCAATTATTATTGAATTTAATGGATCAAATTGCAATACGTCATAACTTTAAGGTGCTTTTACACGAGAAACCCTATGCAGATATCAACGGTTCAGGGAAACATAATAACTGGTCGCTGATTACAAATACTGGGGTGAACTTACTTGCTCCGGGAAAGACCCCTAAGAACAACTTAATGTTCCTGACATTTTTTGTGAACGTTATTCGTGCCGTGTATGAACATGCTGATTTATTGCGCGCATCCATTGCGACAGCAAGTAACGATCACCGCCTAGGTGCAAATGAGGCTCCACCCGCAATTATTTCTATTTTCTTGGGAAGTCAACTGAATGCAGTATTAGATGAGGTTGAAACAGCTCGGGTAGCTAAAAAAGTGAAAGCAGAAAGTCAATTATGGCATGGGATTCCAAAAATACCTACACTTCAATTAGATAATACGGATAGGAATCGTACATCACCATTTGCGTTCACAGGAAATAAATTTGAGTTCCGTGCAGTGGGTTCTTCAGCAAATTCGGCAAGTCCAATGACTGTTCTAAATGCAATTGTTGCCGATCAATTGGTGAAGTTCAAAGTTGAAGTGGATAAGCAGATTAAAAAAGGTACTAAAAAGGATCTTGCTTTATTGAATGTGGTGCGGAAATATATTAAAGAATCAAAAGCGATCCGTTTTGAAGGCAACGGTTACAGTAAAGAATGGGAAGACGAAGCAGCAAAACGCGGATTGTCTAATATTAAAACCACTCCGAAAGCATTAGATATTTATGTGAGCGAGAAATCGGAAAAACTGTTTGAATCGCTAGGTATCATGACCAAACGTGAAGGTGAAGCACGCCACGAGATACTATTAGAGAATTATTTCAAAAAGATTCAGATTGAAGCACGTGTTATAGGCGAGATTGTCAATAGTATGATAGTGCCTGCTGTGATCACTTACCAAAATGAATTAATTGAAAATGTAAAAGGTCTTAAAGAACTTGGTATTAAGGCGGCTGGATTTAAGTCTCAAGCTGACTTGCTAGAACGTATAAGTGAACACGTGAATGTGATTGTTGAAGAAGCTGAAGCTATGAGACAAGAACGTAAAAACGCAAATGTGTTGGAAGACGCACGAGAAAAAGCTATCGTTTACGATGAGAAGGTAAAACCTTATTTTGATAAGATCCGTTACCATATTAACAAGTTAGAACAAATTGTTGATGATCGTAAATGGCCTCTCCCGAAATTAAGAGAGTTACTTTTTGTTCGATAAATCAATATTGATAAGATACAAGAGAAAGTCCCTTGAGCCTAACCGTTCAGGGGATTTTTGTTTACTGAATTTTGCATACCAGAATTGTATTAAAAATGCTCGAAATTTCATATGTATTATTTACTTTTGCCCCAATATGTCAGATTTAAAGTATAACCAAAGAGGTGTTTCCGCAGGTAAGGAAGATGTGCATAACGCTATTAAGCATATTGATAAAGGATTGTTTCCTCAAGCATTTTGTAAGATTATACCGGATATTTTAGGAAGTGATGACCTTTGGTGTAATATCATGCATGCTGACGGAGCGGGAACAAAGTCATCCCTTGCGTATACTTATTGGAAGGAAACCGGGGACTTGACTGTTTGGAAAGGCATTGCTCAGGATGCAATTGTAATGAACCTTGATGATCTTCTGTGCGTAGGTGCTTTGGATAATATACTGCTTTCTTCCACTATTGGGAGAAATAAAAACACTATTCCGGGCGAAGTGATAGCAGAGATCATTAACGGCACGGAAGAAATACTAAGCGAGCTTAGAGACCTCGGAATTGGAATTTATTCAACCGGTGGAGAAACTGCTGACGTTGGAGATCTAGTTAGGACCATTATCGTTGATAGTACCGTAACTTGTAGAATGAAAAGAACGGATGTTATATCTAATCATAACATTCAAGCAGGGGATGTCATCGTAGGACTAGCGTCTTACGGAAAAGCAAGCTATGAGAGTGCCTATAATGGTGGGATGGGATCGAATGGTCTCACGTCTGCAAGACATGATGTTTTTAATAAAAGCATCGCAGAGAAATATAAAGAGAGTTATGATCCTTCCATTCCTTATGATCTAGTCTTTTCAGGAAGTAGGGCGCTAACAGATAACATAATAATTGATGGTGCTGAAATGACTGTTGGTAAGTTAGTGTTATCGCCTACCAGAACTTATGCGCCAATTATTAAAAAGGTACTTGATTCGTATCGTGACAAAATACATGGTATGGTACATTGTAGCGGGGGAGCACAAACAAAAGTATTACATTTTATTAACAACTTACACATAATTAAAGACAATCTATTTCCGGTACCTCCTTTGTTTAAATTAATTCAGTCGGAGTCTGATTCCGATTGGCAAGAGATGTATAAAGTCTTTAACATGGGGCATCGTATGGAACTGTATGTGCCAGAACAAATCGCAAACGATATTATTGATATCGCAAGAGAATTTGATGTAGAAGCGCAAATTGTTGGAAAAGTTGAAGCATTAGATATCAAACAGGTTACTATTGAATCTGAGTTTGGAACCTATATTTACCACTAATTTTTGCAAGTGTTGTTGAACGCTTGCACGTGATTAATTTATTAATGATAGCTAAAAAGTGTGAGCATTCATCCAAAGAATAGAAAATCTACGGGCAATAGGTCGTTAAAGACTATCGGATGGAAGGAGTCTGTTGATTTTATTGAGTTAGGTATACAGGATATTCCGGCAAAAATAGATACGGGCGCAAAAACTTCTGTTTTGCATTGTAAATATATCGAATTGGTTAAAATAGGCCGGAAGAGTTACGTGAAATTTGTTCCCTTAGACGAAAAATATGTCTCGCATAGTCAAGCTTTCACACTCCCTTTCCATAAGGAACGGAAAGTCAAAAATTCATTTGGCTCGGAAGAAAATAGATTTATAATAAAAACCAATATACGTTTATTTAATGAATCTTTTGAAATAGAAATCTCGTTACGCGACCGTTCGGATATGGAGTATCCTGTTCTTTTGGGAAGGAGTTTTTTGAGAAGGAAGTTTTTAGTTGATGTCTCTAAAGCTAACTTATCGAGAAATGATAACCATAAAAGTCCCGAGATCACTGTAAAATAGGTGTTTTTTGTATGAAATTATAGTTTTTTATCGTAATAGATATTTCAAAAAAATGCAGCACTAATCCTGAAAAATGGTAATCTATTGGGGAGTTATTGACTGTTCCTTTCGTTGAAGCGCAATTGTCAAACAAATTATCGGAAAGCTTGTTGTCGGAAGTGTTGTTGTATATATTTAAATTAATGTAATAAATATTATCGTGAGGATAGCCGTACTCTCAACTAATAAGAACCTGTATTCTACGCAAAGATTGGTAGAGGTCGCTCAGCAGCGTGGTCATGAATGTATAGTGATCGATCATAGACAGTGTTACGTGGGCATAAAACAGGGCGAACCGAGTATTCACTATAAAGGACAGGACATTTCCAATATAGATGCTGTAATTCCTAGAATAGGTGCTTCGGTAACCTTTTACGGGTCGGCCATTGTAAGACAGTTTGAAATTATGGGTGTCATCTCAGCAAATCCCAGTCAAGCGATCACGAGATCGAGAGACAAATTGAGGTGCATGCAGATATTGTCCGGCGCAAGCATAGGTATGCCTATTACCGGATTTGCCAGACAGACCAAAGATGTGGATGATCTGATCAAGATGGTAGGCGGAGCCCCTTTGGTTATTAAACTGTTAGAAGGAACGCAAGGTATCGGAGTTGTCCTTGCCGAAACAAAGAAGGCTGCGAGTTCGGTTATCGAGGCATTTTACGGCTTGGGAAATAATATACTTATTCAGGAGTATATTAAGGAATCCCGGGGAGAGGATGTTAGGGTATTTATTGTAGATGGTAAGGTGGTGGGCTCGATGAAGAGAATTGCTAAAGAAGGAGAGTTCCGTTCAAATCTCCACCGGGGCGGGATTGCAGATACGATAAGACTTACGAAAGCAGAAAAGGACACTGCGCTTAGAGCTGCTGCTGAATTGGGGCTGACAGTATGTGGAGTAGATATGTTACAATCTGATCGGGGCCCATTAGTTTTAGAGGTGAATTCGTCTCCCGGTTTAGAAGGGATCGAAAAGGCTACAGGAAAGAATATTTCAGCCAGTATTATTGAATTTCTTGAAAAAAGATATGCATTACGGAAACCGCAAAAGGAGAGGAGAAAGAAAATCAAAGTTGGGCAAACATTATGACGGCATAAAACATATACAAAGTCTTTGATAATCAAATTCTTTTTTATAATTTTGCGGACTTTAAAAGAATAAAGCAAATTAAAAAACAGTAAATGCCTACTATTCAACAATTAGTTAGAAAAGGTAGAGTAGCTCTGGTAGACAAGAGTAAGTCGCCAGCGTTGGACAGCTGTCCACAGCGAAGAGGAGTATGTACACGTGTATATACCACTACCCCTAAAAAACCAAACTCAGCAATGCGTAAAGTTGCCCGTGTTCGTTTAACCAATGGTAAAGAGGTTAATGCTTACATTCCGGGTGAAGGCCACAATTTACAAGAGCACTCTATCGTGTTAATCCGTGGAGGACGTGTAAAGGATTTGCCAGGTGTTCGTTATCACATAATCCGTGGAGCTTTAGATACATCAGGTGTTGCGGGGCGTAATCAGCGCCGGTCGAAGTATGGAACAAAACGTCCTAAACCAGGGCAAGCGGCGGCGGCACCAGCGAAGGGTAAAAAGAAATAATTAAACGGAGGAAAATAAGATGAGAAAGTCAAAACCAAAGAAGAGAATCATTTTACCTGATCCGAAGTTTAACGATGTTCAGGTTACGCGTTTTGTGAATAATATGATGTACGATGGAAAAAAATCTATTGCGTACTCCATATTTTATAATGCTGTTGATTTAGTTGAGCAGAAAACCAGTGAAAATGGTTTGGAAACATGGAAGAAAGCACTTAACAATGTAATGCCTTCTGTTGAGGTAAAATCACGTCGCGTAGGTGGAGCCAACTTTCAGGTTCCTACAGAAGTTCGTCCCGAGCGCAAAATTGCTCTGGGAATGAAATGGTTAATTAGCTATGCTCGCAGACGTGGAGAAAAAACCATGTTTGAGAAATTGGCCGGAGAAATAATTTCTGCTTCTAAGGGAGAAGGTGCTGCAGTGAAGAAGAAGGAAGATACCCATAAGATGGCAGAAGCTAACAAAGCATTCTCTCACTTTAGATTCTAAGTGATTATGATAGCACAGGTTGAATGGAGTAACACAGAGCTTTTAAGCTCACCATATGTGAGACACATTTAAATCTGTGTTATTTTTTTGGAATGCTCCCCAATTCTGGAAATAACTTTTCAGTGAGTATTTACCAACAAGAATCACTTTAAATTACGTTAGTTGTAATTAAATAAAAAAATGTCAAGAGACTTAAAATTCACAAGAAATATTGGTATTGCTGCACATATTGATGCAGGAAAAACCACTACTACCGAGCGTATACTTTATTATGCAGGAGTTAACCACAAAATAGGTGAGGTACACGAGGGTGCTTCCACTATGGACTGGATGGTTCAGGAAGCCGAACGCGGTATCACTATTACGTCAGCGGCTACTACTGTGTTTTGGAACTATAGGGGGGATAAATATCAGGTAAATGTTATTGACACGCCAGGACACGTTGACTTCACAGTTGAAGTAAACAGATCACTTCGTGTGCTCGACGGATTAGTGTTCTTATTTTCAGCAGTTGATGGTGTTGAACCTCAGTCTGAAACGAACTGGCGTTTAGCTGATAATTACAAAGTTCCACGTATAGGTTTCGTTAATAAGATGGACCGTTCTGGAGCAGACTTCTTGAAAGTTGTGAAGCAAGTAAGGGAAATGTTAGGATCAGATGCCGTTCCTTTACAATTGCCTATCGGAGCTGAGGATAATTTCAAAGGCGTTGTTGATTTAATTAACAACCGCGGTATTATTTGGAATGAGGAAGATAAAGGAATGACTTTTACTGAAGTACCTATTCCGGATGATATGTTGGATGAAGTTGCTGAATGGCGCGAGAAATTATTGGAATCAGTAGCTGGTTATGACGATTCGTTGATGGAAAAATTCTTCGATGATCCTAACTCGATTTCTGAACGTGAGATATTAGATGCGCTTCGCAAAGCAGTTCTAGATAATGCTATTGTGCCAATGGTATGTGGTTCATCCTTTAAAAATAAAGGTGTTCAAACTATGTTGGATCTAGTAATGGAATTACTTCCCTCTCCGCTGGACCAAGAAGCTGTAACAGGAATCGACCCGAAAACTGATGCTGAGATAATCCGTAAACCGTCTGTTAGTGAGCCTTTTTCGGCTTTAGCATTCAAAATCGCAACCGATCCTTTTGTAGGACGTTTATGTTTTATCCGTGTGTATTCTGGTAATTTAGATGCTGGATCTTATGTGTACAATACGCGTTCAGACAATAAAGAACGTATTTCCAGAATATTCCAAATGCACGCAAATAAGCAAAACCCCATACCTAATATAGGTGCTGGTGATATTGGCGCTGTAGTTGGCTTTAAGGATATTAAAACTGGAGACACGCTATGTGACGAAAAGAATCCTATCATCCTTGAGTCAATGGTATTTCCGGAACCAGTTATCGGTTTGGCTATCGAACCAAAGACACAGGCGGATGTTGATAAATTGGGTGTTGCTTTAGGTAAATTAGCAGAAGAGGATCCTACATTTCGTGTACAGACAGATGAGGATACCGGTCAAACGGTAATTTCTGGAATGGGCGAGCTACACTTAGATATTTTAATTGATCGCCTGAGGAGAGAATTTAAGGTAGAAGTAAATCAAGGTGCTCCTCAAGTTGCTTATAAAGAGGCGATTACTACAGAAGCGTCACATCGTGAAGTATATAAGAAACAAACCGGTGGTCGTGGTAAATTTGCTGATATTCAAGTGGTTATTTCGCCCATTGATTCAGATTATGAGAAAGGCGGTCTACAGTTTATAAATGAAATCGTAGGAGGTGCAATCCCGCGTGAATTTATACCTTCGGTACAAAAGGGTTTTGAAGCGGCGATGGTAAATGGTGTATTAGCAGGTTTCCCTGTTACCGATATGAAAGTTCGGTTGGTAGATGGTTCATTCCACGCAGTAGACTCTGATGCATTGTCATTTGAAATTGCAGCACGTACAGCTTTCCGTGAAGCATTGCCTAAGTGTCGTCCAGTTTTAATGGAGCCCATTATGAAAATAGAGGTGTTGACTCCTGAGGAAAATATGGGTGATGTAATGGGCGATTTAAACCGTCGTCGTGGACAACTACAAGGTATGGATACACGTAGTGGTTCTCAGGTAATCAAAGCATTGGTTCCACTTTCCGAGATGTTTGGTTATGTAACGCAGTTACGTACGATCACTTCGGGTCGTGCTACATCCACCATGGAATTTGATCATTACGCCGAAGCGCCTAAGAATGTTCAAGAGGAAGTCATAGCGAAAGCGAAAGGTAAAGTTAAAGCATAAATAAACAACCTCCGTTATAAATAGCTCTAACGGGGGCTTAAATAAACAAATAATGAGCCAGAGAATTAGAATTAAATTAAAATCTTACGATTACAACTTAGTTGATAAGTCGGCAGAAAAGATTGTAAAGACAGTAAAACCTACGGGTGCTGTAGTGAGCGGACCCATTCCTCTTCCTACTGAAAAGAAAATTTATACAGTTTTGCGATCACCGCACGTTAACAAAAAGGCTCGTGAGCAGTTTCAGTTGTGTTCATACAAGAGATTGTTGGACATTTATAGCTCAAACTCTAAAACAGTAGACGCGCTAATGAAGCTTGAATTGCCTAGTGGTGTTGAAGTAGAAATCAAAGTATAATAGATTTTTATTTTTTTGAAAGGCGGCTATTCTTTTGAGTAGCCGCCTTTCTTTTTTTGGAATACTTTCTTCAAATTATTACGGTACTCTTGATAAGATTTAAAAGAAAAAGACGTATTTTAGCAATTAAGGCCTATAAATTTAACTCATCTTTGAATGCAATATGGCAAATAAAATCTTAGTTATCGAGGATCAATCAAAATTGGCATCGCTTATTCAGCGTGGTTTAAGTGCAGACGGTTATAACGTCGATATCGCGCCTGATGGCGAAACGGGCTTAGATATGATATACGATAAAGAGTATGATCTTATTGTTCTAGATCTGATGCTGCCCGGTATCAGTGGGCTTGAGGTTTGCCAGTTGCTGAGAAAAGAAAATAATAAGGTGCCTATCTTAATGTTAACTGCTTTAGGTGCTACAAGTAATATCGTGGGGGGGCTTGATTCCGGAGGTGACGACTATATGGTTAAGCCATTTAAATTCGAAGAATTGAGAGCCAGAATAAGAACCTTAGTTAGGAGACTGAAAGCTACAGAGCAATCAAACGCTATTATTCAGATTGCGGATTTAGTATTGGATATGGACACGAGAACTGCATCTAGGGGAGGGAAAGCGATTAGTTTGACCGCCACAGAGTATAGATTGCTCGAATTTTTAATGAAGAATAAAAATAAGGTATTAACTAGAATAGAAATTCTAGAGCAAGTTTGGGATATTAATTTTAATATGGGGACGAATGTGGTAGATGTGTATGTGAATTACTTGCGTAAAAAAATTGATAAAGGCTTCAATATAAAGCTAATACATACCATGATTGGTATGGGATATGTTATCAAGGGGGCTTAGATTAAAAAGACATGAGAATACAAAGTAAGTTCTTGCTGTTGTTTTTTTGTTTTGGTTTAGGTTTGATCTCTATTCTGATTGGTGCTATTTTCTATTTTACCCAAAGGTATGCATTCGAGGATTTCTATAAGCGTTTGGAAGCACGCGTAAATATTGGGGGGGAAGTTTATAAACAGGAAGACGAGCAGGTTCTGGTCGATTATAGAAAGATAAGAGATCGATATCTTGAAAAATTGCCAGCAGAAAGTGATTTTTTCTTCCGGGTGGAAAATGGTGAAGTGTTGCCTAAGGTAGGGGCTCCAAAGCTCCCGAAATCATTTTTTAATGCTATTATACAAAATGGGAGTAGTAGGTATAATAATAATAATGACTTTTTCGCGGGTAGTTATTTTACATCCGATAAAGGTGATTTTATCGTGGTGGTTTATGCAAAAGATCCTTCGGGATTTAGGGAATTGGCTATGTTGCAGAAAATCCTCATTATTGGATTTTTTATTTCTATGCTTGTCGTCTACCTAATAGGTAAAGTATTTTCAAAACAGATTTTTAAACCTTTTGCCCAGATAATAAAGAAAGTTAAAGAAATAACTGCGGAAAACCTGCATTTGCGGCTGCCCGCAATGGAAGGTAAGAAAGATGAAGTAGCGGAGATGACGACTACCTTTAATGATATGTTGGATCGCTTGGAGACCGCCTTCGATACGCAGAGTAATTTTATCAGTAATGCTTCACATGAATTAAGAACTCCCATCAGTATTATTTCCGGCGAAGTAGAGTTGACCTTAAATTCAGCAGACTTAAAACCGCCCCAAACTCAATCCCTGCAGATTGTTTTATCAGAAGCAGAGAAGTTGCAGCAAATTATTAATGGGTTATTGTATTTGGCCAAAACAGCCTATGATAAAAGCAACCAACCGAAGGAATTGATAAGGGTTGACCAGTTGTTAATAACCATAAAGGGGATAATGGATCAAGTCAATCAGCAATGCAGTATATCGTTGATTTTTGATGATTTACCAGAAGACGAAGGACGTATAACGGTGCAGGGATACGAGCATTTGCTGCAGTTGGCTATTTCTAATATTATAACCAATGCTTGTAAATATTCTGATAATAAACCTGTGATGGTTAACCTTAAATCAACAAACGAGCATGTGATTGTCTGTATCTCTGATAAAGGTATTGGTATTCCGGAAAATGAAATGCAATATATTTTTGAACCTTTCTTTCGTGCTTCCAATACACATCTATATGAAGGACACGGCGTTGGCCTACCATTAGCAATGCGAATAGTTAGATTACATCGCGGAACAATAGATATCAAAACAACTGTGGATAAAGGAACTGATATTGAAGTTGTCTTACCAAATATACCTGGTAAAATCTAATCTCATTTTAATGTGTTTCTTATTTTCTTTTAATTTTCTAACACTTTATTTGTAATGTTGAATGAAAGCTGCTAAAATAAATACTTTAAGCGAGTCTTGCAAAGAATATTTGTTTTTTCAGGAGTTTTTTGAACATAAAAGATAAATGTTATGAAAAATATTCTTATTCCTACCGACTTTACTGATGAATCGGTTAGCATTTTAAGTGATTATTTAAATAGTCATCCAGATGAACAGGTAAATGTTTTGTTTTTTCACGCAATTAAGCTATCGGATTCAATAACTGATTTATTGTTGCTTTCTAGAAGAACTAAGGAGCAGGAACTGATTCCAGAAGAATTTAAAAATTATTGTAAAAACGTTCGTAAAGAGTTTGATATGATAGAAAATGTTCGTTTCCAATATTTCTACGGTCATACTATGGCTTTGTTTAGAAATTTTTTAGAAGCGAATGAAATTAATCTGATCATCTATAATCCGGCTGTAAAGCTGAAAAGAATTTCGAAGACCAGTATTGATTTAGCAGAAATAATAAATAAATCAAATTGTGAAAAATGGTTGGGAGAGACAATAACCAGACGTTTAGATGACGTGGAAAAAGAAAAGGTAGTAGAAGAGCTTCCAAGAGAAGAGTCAGCTGCTACGTATTTATAGAATAAGAGGTTTCCGTCATAGATGTGAAATTGTATTAACCATTAAAACACTTGTAGTATGTTGTTGAAAAATAATATACCTATACAATATGTATTAGGTAAAGTCAAGTATGATAGCGCTTTAGTTGCGGTTTATGCCGTAATAATTACCGTACTTCATGAATGGGGATTGTTTGTGGTTAATATTCCAATTGGTGGAGTTCCAGCTATTTTGGGTACGGTAATTTCCTTATTATTGGCCTTTCGTTCTAATCAAGCTTACGATCGTTGGTGGGAGGCTCGTATTATATGGGGTGCCATTGTTAACGATTCCCGTAGTTTTGCCAGACAGGTGCTTACTTTTATCGGTAACCTATATGAAACAGGTCCTTCAGGTGAATTGAAGGAACGGTTAATAAAAAGGCAAATAGCTTGGAACTATGCACTCAAAAGGTCTTTAAGACAACAGGACCCTTACCAAGAAATAAAAAGGCTTTTAACAGATTCTGATTTTGAGTTTATTCAAAATTACGATAATGTACCTAATGCCATTTTAAAATTACAGGGTATGGACATTCATCGTGCCGCTGCTGAAGGATTAATCAATCAGTTTCAGCAAATAGAACTTGAGCGGACTCTTATGAATCTAACAGACTCCATGGGTAAGTGTGAACGAATAAAGAGTACGGTGTTCCCGGAGACATATACGTTATACATACGGTTAGCTATTTATTTGTTTATCGCTGTGTTACCATTTAGTTTATTTGGGTTGTTTGGGTATGTTTCTATACCGCTAATTATAGCTATTGGAACATTGTTTCTTTTAATTGAAAAAATGGCTGTCCATTTACAAGATCCGTTTGAGAATAAACCAACTGACACACCCATGTCTACAATATCAGCAAAAATTGAGCGTGATTTAAATCAGATGTTATTGGATGATAAGGTAGTTACTGAAGAAAGCAATGACGCAAAAATAAAAGGAAAGATGTTTTATATACTTTAAAAGTACACTTTTGTAATAGTAAACTTTTGTAATAGTAATAAGTATTAGAATAAAAGAGAGGAGGCTGTATCATCAAATGAACAGCCTCCTTCTTATTATCAACTTAATTATACAAAAGGACCTTTATTAGTGTTTATACGCGAACACGTTTCCTAAGTCCGCACTACCTGTAAATGTTATGTCGAGATCAACCAATTTGCCGGTTGTAAGTTCAATAACCATTCCGTGAACTGCGAGGTCATCCCGCTCTTTCCACGCATTTTGTATAATAGTTGAAGTACATAAATTAAACACTTGCTCAGTAACATTAAGTTCGACTAAACGGTTAACTTTTGCTTCACTATCTTCGATGGCATCAATTTCATCTCTATATAGTCTGTATACATCTTTGATATGGCAAAGCCAGTTGTCTATTAAACCAAATTGTTTCTGGCTTAACGCAGCGGCTACACCGCCACAACCGTAATGGCCAGCCACGATGACATGTTTTACTTTTAATACATTCACTGCATAGTCCAATACACTTAACATATTCATGTCAGAATGGATACACATGTTAGCTATATTACGATGCACAAATACATCACCTGGCCTTGTGTTGGTAACCTGATTTGCGGGTACCCGGCTGTCGGCACATCCAATCCACAATATTTCAGGACTTTGGCCCTTGGCCAACTCTTTAAATAACCCTGTTTGATCGTTGGCTACTTCCTGTATCCAATGTTCATTTCCAGCAATGATTCTATCAAAAGATTCTTGTAGATTAACGTTGTTTAACTTTTTTGTTGGCATACTTTATTTTATTTATTAGTTTTTACTTATCCTTTTTATTCTTTTGAGGGCTGCCTTTTGATCTTGTCTTCATTAAATAGTTGATATTCGGCACCTGTCGTTTATCATATACATCGATGAGTTCCACAAACTTGCCGCTTCCAATAGCGTTTTGTTCGAAGTCCTTTATCACTTGAACGACATCCTTGTCGATAAACCTGCTGTTGGAACCATCAATTGTAATGTTGCGGATATCTTTTGGAAGGTTATATAAGGACTGCTGTATAGCTGCCTTGTTTAAGAACGACACTTCTTCAGAAAGATATACCTTCACCTTTTTCTCACCATTGATTTCTTGAATGTCATATTCAAATGGATTGCGCATATTATTGCGTAAAATATAAAAGATAGCGATTACCATTCCCACAGCTACACCAGTCAGCAAGTCAGTAAGTACAACGGCAATGATCGTGATGATAAACGGCATAAACTGATCTAAACCTCTTTTATACATGTTCGAGAATAATGCAACATTGGCCAATTTATATCCGGTAATCAATAAAATAGCCGCTAAACATGCTAAAGGTATCATGTTTATAATCGACGGTATGATTAATATGGCAAGCAATAACCATATACCATGAATGATAGTACTTTGTTTCGTTTTACCACCGGCATTGGCATTTGCCGAAGACCGAACAATTACCGATGTCATCGGTAATCCACCTAACATACCGCTTCCCATATTCCCAATTCCTTGCGCCACTAACTCCCGATTGGTTGGTGTGACTCTTTTGTACGGGTCAATTTTATCAATGGCTTCTATACTTAATAATGTCTCTAGACTCGCTACAATAGCAATCGTAAAGGCTGCAATCCAAACATCTTTATTAAGTACCTGGCCGAAATCGGGAAAAGTAAATAAGCCGAAAAACTCATTTAATGAGTTAACAATGGGAATTTCAACCATATGGTTTGAATTTATCTCTAATCCCGTATTCCTAAAAGCTAACACAAAAAGTACTCCCAATATCACTACTATCAATGGCGCAGGGACGATACTTACTCTTTTGATTTTCGGCCAAAATATCAATATCAATAGTGATATTACCGTGATTATCGTTGCACCTAAGTTCATGGCATTAAAAGCCGATTGCAATGCTATAAACGTATTTTCGCCTGTTAACTGCTCAAAACTTTCGTCCCCAAAAAAATCTGTATCATAACCAACGGCATGTGGTAGCTGTTTTAAGATAATCGTTATTCCGATGGCGGCTAGCATTCCTTCAATTACCGCAGAGGGAAAATAGTTACCAATAGTACCAGCTTTCACAATGCCCAATACGAGCTGTATAATACCTGCTATAACAACAGCTAATAGAAACGTATTGTAGGCACCTAAAGACTCTATGGCGCCAAATACAATAACTGTCAATCCTGCTGCAGGTCCACTTACGCTTAATTGAGATTTACTTATAAAGCCTACTACGATACCGCCTATAACCCCCGTTAATAAACCTGCAAATAAAGGGGCACCCGAGGCCATCGCAATACCTAAACAAAGAGGAAGTGCTACTAAGAACACCACTACACTCGCTGGTAGATCGTACTTTATATCACGTGCGGACATTTTAAAAAATGCTGAAAACCGTTTACTTGGCATATAAAATATATAAAAAAGTTGTGAGACGAATATTCTGTTTCATTTAATTTGTTCCAAACTGTTTCTCCGTTCTTATTGGGAACTGAAAATATTAAACTAGTCTTCCCATCTTGGGGCTAGCATCGTTTCCTTCGAAACTCAATCATTAAACAAATATTAGTTTAAAATTGTTGAATATCTCAGTGTTGTATTGATAATATTACTGAGGGTTTACTAAAATCGTATAAAATAATTGTTTGTTAATTTCAAATCACAAGACAGCTACCACTATAAGCAGGTTAAAATTTCATAGTGTTGTGTGCTTTAGTAAACTAACCGTTAGGAGGAGGGGTAGGAACCGAGGGGTAAAAGGATTTTATATCCCGTGCGTCATCAGGAATGAACTGTTTAACAGATAAATACCTGATAGGCGTCATGAAAACACCCAAATGGATATTGTTTGTAAAGTCTTTCGAGATATGCTCTGGTAGAACATCGGAACAACTTGATTTAGATGAATGATTTTCGATCTCTAATTGCATAATTGCCGCTATTACATGATCGCTATCATAGAGGTCAGCATATATTGGAGCAATAGAAATGGCCATTTTCAAACAAAAAATGAATGAAAATAAAGCACTGAATAACTTTCTTCTAAAGCCCCGCTGCATAAGTGAATCTGCTATTGTCGTTTATAATAATCCATTTGATTCCCGCTGCCACGAAAATAAATAAAAATTAGAACAAAACAAGATATAATAGACCACTACTAACAAAAAAATTACGAAAGAAAGACCAAAAAGATAAATAATATACTGTTCAGTTAAAAATTAGTGAAAAATGGTGTGCCGGACTATTTTTTATCAAAACTATTTATTGTTGATTATAGCAGAACCTTACTGTACAGCAATCTTTTTAAAAGCCCATATGTATATAAATGCATACTATATGAAAAATCAACTACTTTTAAATATTATTATTCAATAAAAAAGTCGACTTTTGCAGCAAATATTTTCTGTATGTAAGATTTTTATAAAAGGGAGTTTGTATGGAGAACAACTTGGACACTCTAGTAGAGCAAATAGAATTACTCATAGCTGAGGGGGAAAAGGAACAATTACAAGAATATTTAGATAATCTGAATATTTCGGAAGTTGAGGATTTGATTGATGAGCTCCCGGAGTACGGCGCTACTTTTATAGAAACGTTAAGTATAAATAGAGCAGTTAATGTTTTTAGAATACTGGATTTCCCAACACAGGAACGGATCATAAAAAAATTATCAGGTCCAAAAATTACCGAGTTAATCAATGAACTTCCTCCAGATGATAGAACAGCATTTTTTGGCGAACTTCATGGTGATGCCGTAAAGAAAATGATTATTTTAATGCCTCCGGAAGACCGCAAGGAGGCGTTGACATTACTGGGTTATCCTGAAGATAGTGTAGGGCGTTTGATGACGCCCGATTACGTAACCGTTCGTCAGGATTTTACGGTAGAACAAACCTTAGCACATATCAGAAAATATGGTAAGGATTCGGAAACTATCGATGTTATTTACGTCATTGACGAAAAAGGGGTTTTACTGGACGACATACGGATACGAGAGATTCTATTATCAGGACCGAAGACAAAAATTGAAGATCTGATGGATAACCGTTTGATAGCTTTAAATGCTTTTGACCCACAGGAAGAAGCTATCAATATATTTAGAATGAATAATCGAGTTGCCTTGCCAGTTACCGATAGGCAGGGTATTATGCTAGGTATAGTGACTGTTGATGATGTCCTTTGGATAGCAAATGAAGAATATACGGAAGACATTCAACGTATGGGAGGATCGGAAGCTCTTGATGAGCCTTATTTGGACGTCTCTATCTGGCAGCTGGTAAAAAAACGAGCTCCTTGGTTAATGGTGTTATTCATTGGACAATTCTTTACGGCTACCGTTATTGAAGGTTATGAAATGCAGCTCCAAGCTGCAGTGGTTTTAATGACTTTTGTACCCTTGATTACTTCCAGTGGAGGTAATACCGGATCCCAGGCTTCGGCATTAATTATACAGGCAATGGCAATAGGAGAGGTTACATTAGCCGATTGGTTTCGAGTCTTTCGGCGTGAATTGGTTTCTGGATTAATATTGGGACTTATCTTGGGTGCTTTGGGTGTATTAAGAATATTTGGATATCACCTCTTCGGTGAGTACGGAGAGGTTTGGTTTTTAATCAGCATGGTTGTAGGATGTTCGCTTGTGGGGGTCATTTTATGGGGGTCTTTGGTAGGCGCGATGTTACCCTTTATCTTAAGGAGATTGGGAGCTGATCCCGCTACTTCGTCAGCTCCGTTTGTCGCTACATTAGTCGACGTGACGGGTCTCGTTATCTATTTCTCTATTGCTACAGCTTTTTTGAAGGGCACATTGCTTTGAATATTTACTACAAAAAAGATTATTTATCTTTCTTTCTATAAGCGAGTAAAAAAAACTGTGGTAAAACCGTCAAACTTAACACCATGCATACTAGCAGTCCTCCGACAATCATAATGGCTAGTGGCTTTTGAATTTCAGAACCCATACCTTGAGATAATGCTGCCGGTAAAAGACCTAATGAACCCATAATAGCAATCATGAAAATAGGTCGGATCCTATCATATACCCCTTGAGAAACTGCTACTGTTAAAGGTTTTTTCATCATATATTGTTTCATTACAGAAATCAGTATGATACCATCAATTGTTCCGACACCAAATAATATAATGAATCCGATGCCCGCTGAAATACCAAAAATAGTCCCGGTGATCCAAAGTGAAAAAAAACCACCGATGAACGCAAATGGAATAGTCAACAATGAAATAAATGTGTCTCTCAGATTTCTGAAGTTCAAATATAGTAAGAACGTTATTAAGATTAACGCAATCGGCACAATGATACTCAATCGATCTAACGCCCGTTGTTGATTTTCAAAGTCTCCAGCCCACTCTAAGCTGTACGATGCAGGTAATTTAACAGATTCTTCTACTTTTTGTTGGGCCTCCTTTATGGCTCCGCCCAAATCTCGACCGCGAACAGAAAACCCTACTGCTATATATCGGGTATTGCCCTGACGATAAATAAATGCAGGGCCAGTATGATACCCTATATCTGCAATCTCATATAGCGGCACTTCAGAGTCATTGATGGATGGTACTAAGATATTCCGGATCTGCTCTTCCGTATCACGATAGGGCTTATCATACCTAATTGTAATGTCAAACATCCGTTCGCCTTCATAGAAGGTAGATACAGCCTTTCCCCCGATGGCCATTTCTACTACCGCCTGAGCGTCATTCATAGAAACACCGTATCTAGCCATACGTGCCTCACTTAAACGAATTCTTAGCTCAGGCAAACCGATATTTCTGAAGACCTTTAAATCTTCAATACCTTGAATATGCTTTATAGCTTCTGCAATACTGTCAGCAGTCTGTTCGAGTTCATACAGATCATCTCCATAGACTTTGGCAACCAATGAGCTTTTTACCCCAGAAACATATTCTTCTACATTGTCCATAATAGGTTGACTAAAACCAAAATCCACACCAGGATAAACATTTAACCCGTCCTCCATTTCTTGAATAATCGATTGCATATTCCTTCCGTTGGACCAATTGCTTGCGTCTTTTAATTGTACGTGAAACTCGATGTTAAAAAATCCAGTTGGGTCTGTGCCGTCATTGGGACGTCCAGTTTGCGTCAATACAAAAGAGACTTCATCAAAAGCATTTAGTTTGGATTTCATTTCTTTAGTAAGTCTAACCGATTCTTCAAGATTAACACTATTTGGTAAGGTTGCGCGGATATAAATGGCACCTTCATTCAACCTTGGAATAAATTCCGTTCCAATGCGTGTGAAACCAATAAGTGATAAAACTAATATCGAGGTAAATAGAACTAAAGTGGTCTTTAAGTTTTTACTTGCTAATATATACAGTTTGAAGATAGCATTCCTCACAGCGTTGGTAATGGGGTTCTCTCGATCTACAACATTTTTATTCAAGAGCAATTTACACATCGCAGGGACGTAGGTCAAACTCAAAATTAAAGATCCAAGCAACGCGTAACCCAAGGTAAAAGCCAACGGGGCAAACATTTTTCCCTCTACTTTCTGAAAGGTAAAAATAGGAATCAATGCGATAATTAATATGAGTTGTGCGAATAGTATCGATTTAGCAACCCCTCTGACATTCTTTCTAATTAACCCAGATTTGCTCAAACCGTTGAAGGTAGACATGCCAACAGCTTTTGCTTTGAGATCGAGGCTAACAAATACGTGTTCTACAATCACCATGGTTCCTTCCAGCAATAGTCCAAAATCGATCGCGCCAATCGATATAAGGTTTGCTGGTAAGCCCTGAATGCGAAGCATAAGTATGGCAAATAAAAATGCCAATGGGATTACAGATGCTACAATCAAAGTGGTCCGCCAATTGAAAAGAAAAATAAATACGATTAGAGAAACCAGAAATATTCCTTCAACCAAATTTCCTGTAACCGTGCTGATAGTCTTATTAACTAATTCTGTGCGATCATGGAACGCTTCGACATATATGCCTTTCGGTAAGATTCTGTTGTTTAAATCTTCGATACGCTCACCTAAACGTTCAATCACTTCACTTGGATTTTCTCCTCGCAACATTACTACAATGCCTTCAATGAGATCATCATTTTCATTTAACCCAGCCTGTCCAAGCCTAGGTTTACCGCTAACAGACACATCTGCAACATTTTTTACCAAAACGGGCACACCATCGATGTTCTTGATCAATACGTCTTCTATGTCACTTATTTTATCCAGTAAACCGATGCCTCTTACTGCATAAGCTTGCGTCCCTCGTTGAATAACATCTCCGCCAACGTTTATATTACTTTTTTCAACAGCATCATATACGTCTAAAGCAGAAAGTCCATAGTTAGCTAATTCCGACGGTTTTACCCGAATTTCAAATATTTTCTCTTCCCCTCCAAAGCTTACAACGTCTGCAATACCGTCGACCGAGAGAAGCTCTCGTTCAATGACCCAGTTTTGTAAAGCAGATAATTCTCGGATAGGAATCTTCTTTTTGCTTTTAATAACGTATCTGAAGATTTCGCCTGTTGCTCCGTATGGAGGTTCTATTTCTGTGTCGGCACCTTCTGGTAAGTCGACTGATCGCATGCGATTGGCCGTATATTGCTGTGCATAAAAATCATCGATTTCATCTCTGAAATTTACCGTTATCACCGAAAGACCAAACAACGAGATAGATTTTACGTCGGTTTTCCCGGGTATGGTATTCATCTCCCGGCTAATGGGTAATGTGACAAATTTCTCAACTTCCTCGGCACTTCTTCCTGGCCATTGCGTAATAATACGGGCTCTTGTATTTGTAACGTCGGGAAAGGCTTCGATAGGTGTCTGCTTATACGCGTATATGCCGGCGATTGCAAGTAAGAAGACCAAAAAGAAGACCATAATATGATTTCTTAGTGCAAAGCCTACAATTTTATCAATGAATGTTAACATTGGTTTTATTTTGGTGCGTGGAAATTTTAGGTTTTTATCAGGTTATTTTCCAATAAGTTTGTTGTACACTAGAAGGCTGTTCGTTTTTACTATTTCATCACCATCTCGGAGTTGGTTACTTGCCATATAAAAGAAATCATTGTCTTCGTAGATGGGGACAAACTCAACGATTTTCATTTCGCAATCACTTACATATTTAATCAAATGGTATGCATCAGCATCAAACACCACCGATTCATGCGGAATGGCCAGAGCATCAGACCTATTATCTAGATAGACATCTACCGTCACCATCATTTCTGGCTTTAATAGTAATGAACTGTTATCTAGTTCGATGATAGCCTTTAGCACCCTTTCCCTGGGGTCAATGACGTTCGAAATTCGATTGATCTTACCTTCGAAAACTTTCCCCGGATATGCGGTCGTTTCGATAGCTGCTGACTGCCCTGTTTTTATTCTTCCGATATAGCCGCTGTACACGTTCGCCTGAACCCATACTTTGCTAAGGTTCCCCAATATAAAGAGCGGATCATTACTGCTTTCAACCTGTTGTCCTTCAACTACGTGTTTTTCTACAATATATCCGTCGGATTTTGCTTTTATGGTTAATACGCCTTTTTCGATATCGCCACTATACAAGTATAAAACTTCATTGATTTTCTGTATTTCGGATTCCGCATTGCTAACCGCCACTTGCGCCTCCAATATTTCCCGATCAGAAGCAACACCATCCGCATATAGGTTTTGTGTGGCGCTTAATTGCCGCTGAGCAGTCTTTAAATGAAGTTGGGCTTCGCGCATGTTGGCGCTCATTTCGTTCAACTCTGCACTCCTAATTTCAAGCAAAGTCTGTCCTTTTCGCACAAAGTCCCCAAGCCTAAAATTTACTTTTTGGATAACTCCGTCAAGTATGGGGGAGAATCGATAAACCTGATCTTGATCGTAGCTAACGTTTCCGTTCAATTTTAATCGCTCATGTCGGTTTGGAGTTTTGATGATTTTTGCTGTCGTGATTATATTTGCAATATCTTTATTCATGCATTGTGATATATCGGTTTCCTTTTCAAGTGGTTGATTTTGGATATTTGATGGTTTACACGATAAAAATGTCATGCCTACAAACGCCATGGGAAAAATGATTGGTAATTTCATAGTTCAATACCTATTAAATAACTGAGTTCGTTTTTTTTCTGTTTTATATCCCTGAGAATCTGGTAATAAGATATTTTACTTTCTTTAAAAGACTCAAAGAAATCCAGAAATTCTAGGAGGCTTATGTTTCTGGAAAGAAAATTGCTTCCTGTTACGGCTTGCATTTTATCAAGCTCCTGCAAAAAGTCTTTGTCGAACTGATGGAAGAGTTCGAGCGACTGTCTAAGATTCTGAAACGCTTCATGAATACCGTTGCCTATTTTTAATTTTGTTTCCTGCAAAAGGCGTTCATTTTTGGCTATTTCCAGTTGTGCATAGCTGATATTCCCTTTATTGCTGTCAAATAGGGGGATGTCCATTGAAATACCTGCGCCAAAAAAGCTAAACATCGTTGATCCCTGACGGTCGTAGTTTACATTGAATGTTAGGTCTGGAACCCTTTTTGCTTTCTCGAGTGTTAACAGGGAATGACTTAGTTTGAGTGAACTACCGGCTACCTTCAACGAAGGATTTGAATTTTCCGCTAAAAGATATAACTGATTTAGTTCAAGTATTTCCAGCTTTCGGATCTCTGTTTCATTTAATTGGTCGGTAATGACAATATGTTGTGAGGGGGCCACCGCCATGAGCGTTTTCAGATGGCTTTCCAGCGCATTTAATTCTTCATTTTTGTCATTTATTTCTTTGAGTAAAGCTGTTCTTAACGTCTTTATTCTTAGGTAAGTGGCTTGTGAAATATCGCCAGATTGCAATTGTATTTGCTGTGCTTTTAGCAGTTTGTCAATCAATGACTTTTCTATCAATAAATCTTTTTTTATGTTTTGCAGGTAAACCAGCTCCGCTACCATAGTCCTGAATTCAGCTTTCAAGGAGAGAAGGATGTCAAATAACGTGTTCTCCGCATGTGCTTTACTGTCCATTTCCATAGCAATGTTTTTCTTTCTCTTTTGAGCAGTCAAGATAAGTTGTTCAAGCTGTAAGGTGAACTGTTGGTTTCTTCCGAAACTGCCAAATAAGGGAGGGATCTCTTCGGAAGTCTCATTCCTGTTGATGTTTACTTCGTCAATCGATAGGTTTGGATTGGGCCATGCCTTTGCTTGCTGTATCAGGGCGTCACCTTGCGCGATAGTTAAACGCTCAGCAATTAAAGACAGGTTGTTTTTTAGGAAGATTTCTTCTGCTTCAATACAATTTAATCGTAACGTATCTATCCCTTGCGCAAATGTCCATATCGGATGTAAGTATAGTACTAAGAAGAATAAAAATGGATTAACAGTCTTCATTATTTTCATGAGACTGCAAAACTATTCTTGTACCGGTTAGGTACCGCTTATAGATGCATTAGAGTTAGATTAGAGTGGAGGATACATACTTTAATGAGCTTTCCCTTACGATGAGTAGCGGTTCAAGTTTGATTTTTTTTGGAGAATTTTTATAGAAGTCTCCTTGTTTTAACATATTTATGAAGAGCTTAGCAATTTCTTCTCCCATACGGTTCGTCTGCTGATCGATGGTTGATAGTGTGGGTGTAACTAGGCTGCCAAAAGCCTCATTTGCAAATCCGATTACTCCAACTTGGTCAGGGACACTAATTTGTTGCTCCTTTAACTGCTGTATAACACCCATAGCTGTGTAGTCTTCTAAGGTGAAGATGGCATCAAAAGATATCTTACGCTGGGTCATTTCTTTCACGCAGGTCTTACCAAATTCGAGTGATAAATTACCTTTGAAGATCATCTCTTCCCTGATGGGGAGGTTATAATCCTTCAAAGCATCTAAATAACCATTTAGACGTTCTTTGAAAATGGTCAGATTCCTTGTTTCGGTGATATGCGCAATTTGTCGATAACCAGCTTGTATAAGGTGCTCTGTAGCCATGTACCCTCCCTTATAATCGTCAATGGTAACTGATGGAGCCTGAATACTGTCCAATGAGCGGTCGAAAAAAGCTAAAGGTATGTTTCTGGCAACGATATCTTCAAAGGTACGTGTATCTTCTCTATTGATCGCTACAGACGCGATTATTCCATCTACCCGTGAATTAAGTAATGTTTCGATTCCCTTATCTTCTTTCTTGAACGATTCCTGCGATTGGTATAACAATATAGAATAACCATTTTGGTTCATCACGGATTCAATACCATGTACAACTGAGCTAAAAAAACTAACGTCTAGTGAAGGTACCAGCACGCCTATGATATTGCTTTTACCCGATCGAAGAGACGAAGCGATCTTGTTTTTCCGATAGCCAAGTCGCTCCGCAGTTGCTTTCACTGCTTCCTTCGTGTTTTTGCTAATAGCAGGATGATCATTTAAGGCCCTTGCTACCGTCGAAAAGGTTATATCTAGCTCTTTTGCAATATCTAAGATGGTCACTTTCTTCATGTTATAGAGTTTTTCTGCGAGTTTGTTTATTTCTAATGATTGACCGGGGTGCTATGATTGAGTTAGCTGAAAATAGCACGAGAGTTAACCAAAAAATATTTTCATCAAAAATATACATTGCTATTGGAATTCTGATAGTTAAATTATATTTTTATGCCAACGTTAGCATTAACCTTTTGTTAAACTAAAAAGCGGTATATGTTATTATTAGGAATTGATATAGGAACTTCATCAATTAAAGTAGCGGTTGTGGATGCCACTACACAGAAATGTATTGCGTCATGCCATTATCCTGAGGATACGGAAACACCCATAATTGCTCCAGAAATTGGTTGGGCTGAGCAGTCTCCGGAGGCTTGGTGGCAACATGCACAGCATGCTATCGTAAAGTTAAATGGCAGCGGGGTTTATGATCCTCGTGATATCGGAGCGATAGGTATCGCCTATCAGATGCACGGATTGGTATTAGTTGATAAAGCAAAAAATGTCCTTAGAAATGCCATCATATGGTGTGATAGCCGAGCAGTGGAAATAGGGGATAGCGCTTTTGAGGCGCTGGGAAAAGACATTATACTCAAGAAACTTTTAAACTCCCCCAGCAATTTCACGGCAGCCAAACTGGCGTGGGTAAAAGCTCACGAACCGGCCATTTATGAAAAAATTTACAAGGTGATGCTTCCGGGCGACTTTATCGCGTTGAGGCTTACCGGAGAAATAACTACGAGCGTATCAGCTTTATCAGAAGGTATATTTTGGGATTTTCAGACGAATAGGATATCAGAAGTACTGATGGATCATTTTGGGTTTGACCATGATTTAATACCAACCATTAACCCACTATTTGGTATACATGGTCTTGTTAGCAACGAAATAGCTGGAGTATTAGGTTTAAAACCTGGAATTCCGGTGAGCTACAAAGCTGGTGACCAACCAAATAATGCGCTTTCTTTAAACGTATTAAATCCGGGCGAAGTAGCCGCAACAGCGGGAACTTCCGGAGTAATATATGGTGTAAGCGACAGCATGGTTTATGATGATAAATCACGTATAAATACTTTTGCCCATGTTAACTATTTGGCTGATGATCCAAGGGTAGGGGTTCTACTTTGCATTAATGGAACGGGAATTCTAAATCGATGGGTAAAGGAACAATTCGGGCAAGGTTTAGATTATCCGTCGATGAACGCTGTTGCTGCTGAAGTTGCTGTGGGCAGTGATGGTTTGAGAATTATGCCCTTTGGTAACGGGGCAGAAAGAATGCTGGAAAACAAGCTTTTGGGGGCACAGATACTCAACCTCGATTTAAACAAGCATAATCGAGCACATATGTTTAGAGCCTGTCAGGAAGGCATTGCTTTTGCTTTTCGCTACGGTTTGGATATTATGAGAGCGAACGGTATGTCTCCAAATGTAATAAGAGCAAGTAAAAGCAATTTATTCCTGAGCGAGCTATTTGTTGAAATTTTTGTCAACGTAACCGGCGTACCCATTGAGCTATACGAGAATGATGGCAGTGTCGGTGCAGCTTTGGGCGCGGGTATAGGTGCGGCCTTTTTTGGCTCTCCCAAAGAAGCCTTCGCGACAATAAAACCGCTTAAAACCGTTATACCTTCTGGGAGTATATGTTATGAGAAAATTTATCAGCAGTGGCTAGATTTGCTGAACAAACAGCTTATATAAATTTAATAGTTAACAAAAATAAAATCTACAAAACTATGTCTATAATTCTTGGAGAAAGAGAATACTTCAAAGGTATTGGGAAAATTAAATACGAGGGGCCGAAGAGTGACAACCCTTTGGCTTACCGCTGGTATGATGCTGAGCGCGTTATCGCTGGAAAAACGATGAAAGAGCACTTACGTTTTGCCGTAGCTTACTGGCATTCGTTTAATAGTACGGGTGCGGATCCTTTTGGTGGTCAAACGTTATTTTATCCTTGGGATGAAAGCAAGGACCTTATCCATCGGGCAAAAGACAAAATGGACGCTGCATTTGAGTTTTTCACGAAAATAGATCTTCCTTATTATTGCTTTCACGATGTAGATATGGTAGATTATGGTGACGATGTCTCAGAAAATGAAAAACGCTTACAAATATTGGTTGACTATGCCGTGCAAAAACAACAGTCAAGTGGTGTAAAACTTCTTTGGGGAACCGCTAACTTGTTCAGCCATAAGCGTTATATGAACGGTGCAGCTACAAATCCAGACTTTAAAGTGGTTGCTCATGCCGGGGCTCAGATAAAGGCCGCATTAGATGCAACAATTGCACTAGGAGGAGAGAACTATGTTTTTTGGGGAGGTAGAGAAGGGTATATGACTTTGCTTAACACACAGATGAAAAAGGAGCAAGATCATTTAGCAAGAATATTGCATATGGCAAAAGACTATGCCAGGGCACAAGGCTTCAAGGGAACGTTTTTTATCGAACCTAAACCTTGTGAACCTACTAAACATCAATATGACTATGATGCTGCAACCGTAATCGGTTTCTTAAGAGAACACGACCTGCTTGACGACTTTAAACTGAATCTTGAGGTTAATCATGCCACATTGGCCGGGCATACTTTTCAACATGAACTTCAGGTAGCAGTTGATGCTGGCTTGCTGGGATCTATTGACGCCAATAGGGGCGATTACCAAAACGGTTGGGATACTGATCAATTTCCGAATAACATCAATGAATTGACAGAGGCTTTATTGATAATTCTCGAAGCCGGAGGATTTGGCGGAGGTGGAATTAATTTTGACGCTAAAATTCGCCGAAATTCGACAGACCCAGTTGATTTATTTTATGCCCATATTGGTGGAGCAGACACTTTTGCGAGAGCATTAATTGCTGCCGATAATATTTTGAAGCACTCTGATTATAAAAAGGTTCGGCAAGATAGGTATGCATCCTTTAATGAAGGAGAAGGTAAAGCATTTGAAGAAGGAGCTTTGAGTCTTAATGACTTAAGGAATTTAGCCGTAACTTTTGGAGAGCCTGAAGTCATAAGCGGGAAACAGGAATTTATGGAAAATATCGTCAATCGGTATATCTAGATTTTTGATTTGCAGTGGTTAAGGAAGGGAACATTAAGTTTACCTTCCTTTTTGCATTTCGGTAAATTAGTGATATCTTAACCCATCAGTTATCAGCATATTAACAATTATATCAATAGAAAGATGAAAACAATCAAAGGTCCCGGAATATTTTTAGCACAATTTTTAGGAGACAAGCCACCGTTTAATACTTTAGATGCCATCTGTGAATGGGCCAGTGGTTTAGGTTTTAAAGGGGTTCAAATTCCCACTTGGGCAACATCTTATTTTAATTTGCAGAAAGCAGCTGAGAGTAAAACATATGCCGAGGAGGTAAAGGGTGTTGTTAATAGCCATGGTTTGGAAATTACAGAGTTGTCTACACATTTACAGGGGCAGTTGGTGGCAGTTAACCCCGCATATGATAAGCTTTTTGATGGTTTTGCACCAGAAGCTTATCATAATAACCCGAAAGCGCGCACAGAATGGGCCGTACAACAACTAAAATATGCAGCAAAAGCTTCCGAGCATCTGGGCCTTTCTGCCCATGCTACGTTCAGTGGGGCCCTGCTTTGGCATACCGTATATCCCTGGCCACAACGGCCGGCAGGCTTGGTAGAGGAGGGCTTTAAGGAACTGGCAAGTAGGTGGATGCCTATACTTCATGCATTTGATGAAGCTGGTGTTGATCTGTGTTATGAAATTCATCCCGGAGAAGATTTGCATGATGGTGTAAGTTACGAGATGTTTTTAGAGAAAGTGAATAATCATGCCAGAGCGTGTTTACTCTACGATCCTTCTCATTTTGTATTGCAATGTTTGGATTATCTAGCCTATATCGATCACTATCGCGAACGCATAAAGATGTTCCACGTTAAAGATGCAGAGTTTAATCCTACCGGCAAACAAGGTGTTTACGGAGGTTATCAGGGATGGGTGGAACGTGCCGGAAGATTTAGGTCCCTGGGCGACGGACAGGTTGATTTTAAATCTGTTTTCAGCAAACTGACAGCCTACGATTTCGATGGGTGGGCGGTGATGGAGTGGGAGTGTGCTTTGAAACACCCGGAAGATGGGGCTAAAGAGGGAGCTACCTTTATAAAAGACCATATTATTAGGGTTACAGAAAAAACATTTGATGATTTTGCTGCTACGGGAGTTGACGAACAGTTGAATCGTGAAATATTGGGTATTTAAAAAAATAGAAGCTCCAAGAATGTTTAGTTATACCTTGGAGCTTCTATTTTTTGAAGATCATTTACAGGAGATAATTTAAACTGAGGTTAAACCACCTACCTGGTAGCGGTATGGTAGATGCTTCTATATAAGTGATGTCAAAAAGATTGTTTGCGTCAAAATATACGCCGTAGCTGTTATGCTTATACCCAACTTTTATATCAGTCAAGAAATAATTCCGGTAGCTTATTCGTTCTACGAAACGCTGTGCGATACTGAAGGAGAAATGAGTCGAAGTAAATGCTAAATTGGCTATTAGCTGATGCCTTAGACTTTCAATGGCATATTTCGATAGTTGATCGTTTGTGAATTCGCTGCTGATTTCTGGTCGCAGATAGGTGTAAGCCAAGCTACCGAGCCACTTAGATGTTTCCTTATTGTTAAACCAAACGCTACCGCTGAAGGTTACTCCATGTGTTCGATTACGTAGGAAATTGTAAGGTGTCCAATTTTCATTAACAGAAGGTCTGGTCCAGTCGATGAAATCATTTATTTCTCTAAAGAAATAATTTGTCTGAAGAAACCATTTTTCGCTACTATGTTTTATTCCCGCCTCCGTGTGCCATGCATTTTCCGATGTTAATTCAGGATTCCCGATATTACCTCCTCCGTTCGTATAAAGATCGGTAAAAGAGGGAATGCGTTGCCCGGTCCCCGTATTAACATAGAGTTTCCAAGAGGAAGATAAATCGTATCCAACATCCAAACCAGGATATACCTGCCAACCGAAATCACTGTTATAATTAACGTATGCACCTAGGTTTAATGATAAATTGTTAACAATATCTGTCCTATATTCACTATATAGACCATAATTGTTCCTTTCTCTGTCACCCATATTACTGCTACGAAGGAATTCGTTTCTCATCTCTAGCCCTGCTCCAAAAACGCCTATTGTTGTTGTATAGGTAGTGTTTAGTTCAGTGTTGATTACATGGGAATTATGCAAATTCCTGAATAAATTTAGATCGTGCTGGTTATATCTATAGTCATCATGATTATATCTATAATTTAAACGTGGGTTAAACTTCCATCGATCGTTCATTTGTATTTTATAGCCAATAGCAGCTAATGCGGTCTGAACTATTTCCCTAGCTTCCTTATCGTTCGGTGGCGCATAAAAAGCATTTGCGCCAAAATCATTGAATGTATATCCGCCCATGAAATCCCAGATTCCCTTACGGCTATTTTCGATATTTCCCTGATAGAAAATTTTATTGTTGTTAAAAGGTGTATTATAACGATAGCCATTACCCGAATCATGGCTTCCATAAATAAGATGATTTGTGCTGGTATTGGCCCACCCAGCGCCTAACTGTATACCTCGACCATGGTAAATTCCCTTGTCTTCTTCGTTTGATTTAAAACTAGAAGCGCCATTAACGGTTATTTCATAGGTTGTGTTTGACGGTTTACGGGTAACGATATTGATTGCTCCTGTGAGACTGTTTATGCCGTAAATGCGAGCTGCTGGTCCTCTGATAACCTCTATTCGTTCAATGGCCCCTATGGGAATTGGAATGTTCATATTGTGGTGTGCAGTTTGGGGATCGCTTGTTTTTACACCGTTAATCAAGATCATCGTTTGTTCAAAAGTACCACCGTCAATTCCAATATCTGCTTGTCCTCCCCACGGACCCCTCTGCCTTACGTCGACTCCCGGTAGATAGGTAAGCAATTCCCCTACAGATCGCGCAGGGAGCGTTTTTATTTGTTCTCTCGTGAGGATATTGATATTACGGTTTTGTTCGGCAAAAGGTATTTGCAAGCGGTTCTCGTAAATGATAACCTCATTTAGTGGAGTAAATGCTGTGTCCAGGTCGTTGATATCTTGTTGTGTCATATCAAAACCACTGGTTGTTTGTCCAGATACGTAAATATAATTTAACAATATCCACACACAAGGGATAACGATTCTAATCATGGGTTTTATTTTCCGCAAAAGTAAACACCCATTGATGATAATGGGTGTCCGGTTTTGAATATTATAGGTAGTCCGGATTTTAATGCCATTCTTCTCTTCCTATTAGTTTTTCATTTTGCGGGACGCTGTCTTGTTTGTGTGTGGGTAAGGTTTGCTTCCTCTTTCCCGATGATATGTTGGTTAGATCAGGTTGCCCGGCGTCAACCCACGCAGAGTACCAGAAGCAGCCTATTTTGATTATCGAGTTTCTCATCTGTTGTTCCACCATGCCATTGAGCCGTTGATGATATCTTGCTGAGTATGTTTCAGCATATACTTTTTCTATGGTTCTAGCCCGTTGCTCATAGCTATATTTTTTATCTTCGGGAAATTCGGTATTGAGATCTGCTTCGATTAATAATACACTGTCAACTAAATTAAAACTGTGTTTTACCATTTTCCAGGCCGTGTCTAGAGGAGAGTCTATATAGTGGGCCGCTCCAACTAAAAAGTTGTAATTTCCGGTATAAAGCTCTGGCAATCTACTTTCCCAGAAAGCATGGATTCCAACCTGATCGGTTAATTGTCCATTGTAATTTTTCGTAGTATGTAGCGGCACATTAGCATCGGCTATGTAATGCCCTAAATCTGCAGAATGTTTTAATATAGCGGGAATTTCCTTATTGATGAATGCTTTTGTCAATTGTTTATAAGTGTGAAGAATCTGCCAGGGCACAATGCCTCTTTGAAGAAGTGTATCTGCTGTATATTTGTTAACCGCCGCAATCCATGATGCAGGGATACTATCAATAGTCGGTATATCATAGGCATCCACGTCAATATAGTGTTTTGGCGCCTCGTTGGCGCTAATATATCTTCTCTTATCGGCGTCTACCGCGTGTTCTGTAATGTAATGAATATGTCTTTTATAGAATGATCCCAAATTAGCGGGTAAAGTGAATGCAGCCATGCGGTTGATTTTTTTATGTGCGTAAAACCCCCACGATATAAAGAAGAAGCTCATAATCAATAAAATAACCGATCGTCCTAAAACTTTCATAAACTAATGTTTTTTATAGATTCATTATTTGAGCGATACAAATAACGTATTAATTATCAAAATATATCTTTTTAAATTGTTTGCAATATCCAATTCTTAACGCTATATTTGCAGTCCGAAAAACAAAAAAGGATAAAAAGGCTAAAAAATGGCAAACCATAAATCTTCAATTAAAAGAATTAGAGCTAACGCTGCGAAGCGTTTAAGAAACCGTTACCAAGCTAAAACTACACGTAACGCAATTAAGAAATTACGTACTACAACTTCAAAGGAAGAGGCGTCTACTCTATTACCTCGTGTAATCTCTATGCTTGATCGTTTGGCGAAGAAAAATGTTATCCACAAGAAAAAAGCTTCAAACAATAAATCAAAGTTGACTAAATTTGTTAACGGTTTAGCGTAATCATTATAATAAAAAAAATTAGGGTTATGGTTTTGCCATAACCCTTTTCTTGTTTTGCTATTTTTCTCGTTTCTGTATGTTTGCCAATACAGCGTTTAGCTTTTCACTGTTTTGTGCATAATCGGCTAAGTCAATAATAGCAACCTTCCTAAATTCAACTGGATGACTTTCACTCTGTAAAGAGAAGTAACCACTTGTAAGTGCTTTCCCATCTTGTTTGACCTGAGGGTCAAAGTGAATAACATTGCCACCATCTATGGTTGGCTTATTATATACCATTACTGTATCCTTGTTAATAATGTGTTTAATGACAGAGTCGCCTAATACCAGTACATCTGCTGTTACCCATTGATCACCATGATAGGTCTGCGAAGTTGAGTTGAGACAATGAGGGGTAAATGCTTCGTTTTTGTATACTACCTGCGTGCCTGGTGTACATAAGTTTCCGGTAGTACGCTCTTCTTCACCATTTCCTCCCAATAGCTGGGCTTCCAAGGATATCGGAAAATCCTGATCTTTTTGCATCGTTTCAGGAGCTTGGCCGTGTAGCATAATTCCACTATTTCTCCATGCCCAACCTTCACCTCCTTTAGCCTGTTCTCCAACAAAACGATATTCTACTCGCAAAAGGTAGTGAGAAAAAGGTTTGTTGAAAAAAATGTGGCCATATTGCTGGTCGAACTCCTCATAACCATCATAACGCACTTTTATAACACTATCTTCTACTCGAAAAGTATTGGCATAGTTATCTCCCACCTCATGTTTTGAAATTTTAACCGTCCAATCGTCGAGGTCTTTTCCGTTAAATAGATCGACCCACTCGGGCACTTCGTCTGATTTTTCTGCTGTTGATTGAGATTGAGGCTGTTGGCATGCTAAAAGGGTTCCGCTACATAAGGCTATCACCCCGATTCGTAATAGTTTCTTCATTGTTTACAATTGTATATTACTTTAAAAAGCTAAAAGTAACAATTTATGCCATATAACGAATGTTTAAATAAATGTTTTATTGGTAAATCTCTTTAATATTGTTTATAATAGTTAGCTCAATTGTATTCTTAAATAAATATTATGAAGCAAAATTATACTCGAAAACTAAACATCAAACAATGGGCGGAGCAGGATAGACCCCGGGAAAAGTTGCTATTGAATGGGAGAAGGTCGCTTAGTGAAGCAGAGCTTATAGCTATTTTAATTGGAAGTGGTTCTAATGCTGAAACAGCTGTTGAGCTAAGCAGACGTGTTCTGGGCGACGTGGGTAACGATTTAGCAAATTTGGCCAAACTTTCTTTGGCAGATCTCTGTGCTTACAAAGGTATCGGTGAAGCAAAGGCCATTGCTATTATCGCAGCTTTGGAACTGGGACGAAGGCGGAAAGATAAAATATCAGTAGAAAAGCCGCAGATTAAAAGTAGCGAAGATGCCTATCATATTTTGCAGACGATATATGCCGATCTTGACCACGAGGAGTTTTGGATACTTTTACTCAATACAAGCAATAAAGTAATCGGAAAAGAGCTAATCAGTAAGGGGGGAAGTGGTGTGGTAGCAGTAGATGCTAAAACGGTGTTTCAATCGGTTTTGCAGGCAAAAGCAACCGGCATTATACTGAGTCATAACCATCCATCAGGAGCACTCAGGCCCAGTATGGCAGATAAAAATTTAACAAATAAGATTGTTGAGGGAGCAAAGTGTTTAGATATAAGGGTTTTAGATCATATCATTATTTCAGATGAGGGGTATTATAGCTTTTTAGACCACGAGGATATATAAATTCATGATGATGCCTGGTAGTTTTTGTTTTTTGGCGATCTGTTCTATAAACTGCTCGACTGCCAAAATTTTGGTCTTGCTCGATGCCGGCAAAAATACCGAAAACCCGGGCGTAAGCGAGCTTATTAATATCATTGAGGGCAAATACTTTTGAATAATACTTTGAAATGTGTACAAAACATTAATAATTTATTCGAATGAAAATTTTATGCTAAGTTTGCATCAATTTATTAAGGGATTAATATTTTCAAGAGAACCCTGGATATTTTAACAATATTTCAGGCAGCAAGCATATAACAGCGTCGTTTGTTGTGCAAATACCGGAACAGCGATAATGGAATATTTGCTGGTTAAGTTAAGCTTCCGGTTAAGCCTTGAAAGCCCTGGAAACAAAAAATAATTATTTTAATGAAAATATCATATAACTGGCTTAAACAATTTATTTCTACCGAAAAGACACCACAGGAACTTTCACTTATTTTGACAGATATTGGCCTGGAAGTAGAAAGTTTAGAGGTTGTGCAGGGCATTCCGGGCGGCTTGGAAGGATTGGTTATAGGAGAGGTGAAGAGTTGCCTACAGCATCCGAATGCAGACAGGCTCCGTGTAACAAAAGTTGATGTAGGCCAGCAGGATTTGTTGCAAATCGTATGTGGAGCTCCTAATGTTGCAACCGGGCAAAAGGTCGTTGTTGCTCCGGTTGGCACAACACTTTATCCATTAAGTGGTGATGCTTTTAAAATCAATAAATCTAAAATAAGAGGCGAGGTTTCCGAAGGCATGATCTGTGCAGAAGATGAAATAGGCTTAGGACCTTCACATGACGGTATTATGGTGCTAAATGCCGATGCGGCGGCAGGTTTATTGGCTAAAGACTATTTTCAGATAAAAGACGACTATTGCTTTGAAATAGGCCTAACGCCCAATAGAGCCGATGCGGCTTCACATTTAGGGGTTGCTCGTGACTTGGCCGCTTATTTTCGGACTAATTATACGCTTCCAACAGTAGGTTCCTTAAAAATTGATCATGTAAAATCCCCGGTAGCCGTCACCATCAAGAATCCTCAAGCTTGCAAAAGATATACCTCATTAACCATCAGTGGGATAGAAGTAAAACCTTCCCCGGAATGGTTAGCTGAAAAGCTAAAAGTGATCGGCATTCGACCTATCAATAATATTGTTGATGTAACCAATTATGTGTTACATGAGCTTGGCCAACCTTTACATGCGTTTGATGCAGATGAAATTCAGGGCGGCCAAATCATTGTAAGAAACGCTAATGAGGGCGAGGTATTCATTACTTTAGATGAAGTTGAGCGTAAGCTTTCTTCGGAGGATTTGGTGATAGGTGACCGGGAGAAGCCACTTTGTTTGGCAGGTGTGTTTGGTGGAATATCTTCCGGAGTTACCGCAAAAACTAAACGTGTTTTTCTTGAAAGTGCCTATTTTAATGCTGTTTCAGTAAGAAAAACTTCCAAAAGACATGGACTAAAAACAGACGCTTCGTTCCGTTTTGAGCGAGGCACCGATCCAAATATTACGGTATATGCTTTGGAGAGAGCAGCACTTCTGATACAGGAGATTGCCGGAGGAGCTATTTCTTCTGAGATAAGCGATATTTACCCAACAGTGGTAGAGCCTTTCATTTTTGATGTCAGTCTCGATCGGGTAAGGAAGCTGATAGGAAAGGATATTGCCAATGAAGAGATAAAAGAGATTATAAAGTCATTGGAAATAGCTATTCTGGATGAAAAATCGGCTGTTATTTCAGTTTCTGTTCCACCATACAAGGTAGATGTAACCAGAGAGGTTGATATCATTGAGGAGGTGTTGCGCATATATGGTTATAACCGTATTGAAATGAAGCAGCAAATTAAAGCTTCTCTGACTACAGTGTCTAAGCCTGATAAGGAATTAGTTCAGCATACCGTTTCTGATCTGTTGGTAGCTAACGCTTACTATGAGATTATGTCAAATTCTTTGACGAAGATGGCTTATACCGATGATGAAAGCACGGTTGTACGTATATTGAACCCCTTAAGTGGCGATTTGGATGTTATGCGTCAAAATATGTTGTTCTCCTCTTTGGAAGCGATCGCGTATAATCAGAAGAGGCGAAATGCCAATCTTAAATTTTTTGAATTTGGGAAAACTTATCACCTCATTGATGGGCAATATGTTGAAAAAGAAAGTTTAAGCTTAACTATAACAGGAGCTTTAGAAGAGCAGCAATGGAATCAACAAACGGAGAATATTACGTTCTATGATATCAAATCTGCAGTTGATGCACTCCTGAAGCGGTTTAATATAACGAACTATCAAACCGACGAAACAAAAGGCAATTATCTGGAATATGGGTTGCAGTATTTAAAAGGGCAGAAGCCGCTTGTGAATTTTGGGAAGGTAAGTTCCGATGTGTTGAAAAAAGTGGATGTTAGCGGCGAAGTATATTTTGCTGATGTCGATTGGGATTTATGGATTAAAACCATCCGAAAAAATAAGATTACCTATAGAGAAGTTTCCAGATTTCCATCTGTGAGAAGGGATCTGTCGTTATTGATTGGTTCGGATGTGGACTTTGGACATTTGAAGCGTATTGCTGAAAAAACGGAGCGCAAATTGCTCAGATCAATACAGGTGTTTGATGTATATACCGGCAATAAGCTGCCTTCCGGTAAAAAATCGTACGCTTTAAGTTTTGAATTACAGGATGAGCAGAAAACGCTCACCGATAAACAAATTGATTCGGTGATGCAAAAATTAATACTTAACTTTGAAAAAGAAGTTGGGGCAGAAGTTAGAAAAGCATAAACTAATTAACTGGTTAAAACAAAACGTAATAATAGATGTCAACAGTTTCAGCTCAATTAGACAACGTTGTAGAGAAGACAGCAAAACTGATTGAATTATGCTTATCTTTACAAGAAGAGAATGATATGCTCAAACTTGAAAATCAATCAATAAAGGTTGCCTTTGAAGCGAGTAAAGATAAGAATAAAGATTTAGAGGAGAAGCTGAAAGCCTTAACATTCGCTCGCTCTCTAGAGGGGGCTGAGTTAAAAAATGAAGCTTTAAGTGAAAAAACTCTTGACATCAAGCAAAAAATTAACGATTTTGTGCGAGAAATAGATAAATGTATTGAGTTGCTGAAATAGGGTGACCCAAATTATATAGTGAATCAAGCTCATCATATGGGAGATATTTCCATAAAAATAAATATTGCAGACCGGATATATCCTTTAAGGATCGATATGGAGGAGGAAGAAGTTATTCGGCATGCAGCTAAATTGATTAATGACCGCATAAAGGATTTGCAGGAAAATTATGCGGTAAGAGATAAGCAGGACTTGCTTTCGATGGCTGTATTGCATTACGCTACATCGGCTTTGAAGGCAGAAAAACAGGTACGAGAAGAAGATACAGGTGTGTCAGAAAAAGTATATCAGTTGGATCAATTGCTATCTGAATTTTTTAAGCAAGATTAATCGTTCTTTTAAATATAGAGCTAACAAAGATTTAACCGCAGTTAATTCGGGTTTCACTATTTTTAAACTTAACACTTCAATATAATGAAGCGTAAATAGACATACTCCATTTTGCTTACGCCATCTGGAGACAGTTAGTACGCTAATCCTGTATATAGAAGTTTAAAATAACTGGAACCTATTATTGGCTGCGGTTTTTTGTTTTACGGAAGTATCGGCAATCAACAGGTGGGGCAAACAGAAGAAGAAAATAACAAGGTTAGAAACGGATGATTAAGCAGTCCGTTTCTAAACAACTCATATAAATAAAACAACATGGAAATAATAGGTTATGTGTTATTAGGTATAGTTATAGGCGTAGTAATAGGTAGGTTTTTACTTCGCAGCTTACTTAAAAAGCAGGAGCTTGCAGCACAGAATAAAGCAAAACGCATATTGAAGGAGGCCGAGCAAGAGGCCGAAATGTTAAAAAAGAACCGCTTATTGGAAGCCAAAGAGAAGTTTTTGCATTTAAAATCAGAACATGAACGGGAGGTCAACCAGCGTAATAATACGATTAGTCAAAAAGAAAATTCCATTCGGCAGAAAGAACAATCACTTAACTCCAAGCTGGAACAGGTGAATAGAGATAAGCAAGAGCTAGATAATGTTCGTAAAAACCTGGAACGCCAGATCGAGCTTAATCACAAGAAACAAGATGAAGTAGACCATCTTAAATTGCAGCATATCAAACAATTAGAAACCATAGCTGGACTTTCAGCTGACGAGGCGCGGGAACAATTGGTGACCAATTTGCGTGAAGAAGCGCGATCAAAAGCTATGATCCAAATCAAAGATATCGTAGATGAAGCCAAACTAACTGCAAGTAAGGAAGCGAAAAAAGTAGTTATTCAAACTATTCAACGTACAGCTACAGAAAGTGCTATAGAGAATACGGTATCGATTTTCAATATAGAAAATGATGAAATTAAAGGGCGTGTTATAGGCCGTGAAGGACGTAATATCCGGGCATTGGAAGCTGCCACAGGTGTGGAAATTATTGTTGACGATACTCCCGAAGCAATAATTTTATCTGGTTTTGATCCCGTTCGTCGGGAAATAGCCCGTTTGGCACTCCATCGTCTAGTAACGGATGGTCGGATACACCCTGCGCGTATCGAAGAAGTTGTATCCAAAACAAAAAAGCAGATCGATGATGAAATTGTCGAAATTGGAGAACGTACAGTGATTGATTTGGGGATACATGGTTTGCACCCGGAGCTGATACGCATGGTTGGTCGTATGCGTTATAGGTCTTCCTATGGACAGAATTTATTACAACACTCCAGGGAAGTGGCTAATTTCTGTGCGACCATGGCTGCCGAATTGGGCTTGAATGTCAAATTAGCAAAACGGGCGGGTTTATTACATGATATCGGAAAAGTACCTGACGACAATCCAGAGTTGCCACATGCAATTTTAGGAATGCAGTTAGCCGAAAAGTATAAAGAACATCCTGAAGTTTGCAATGCCATTGGTGCACACCACGACGAGATAGAAATGACTTCGCTTATATCACCTGTGGTACAAGCCTGTGACGCGATTTCTGGTGCAAGACCTGGGGCCAGAAGAGAAGTTGTTGAGAGTTACATCAAACGTTTAAAAGAACTTGAGGAGTTAGCATTATCTTATCCCGGCGTGGAGAAAACATTCGCTATACAGGCAGGTAGAGAGCTTAGGGTGGTGGTTGAAAGCGAGAAAGTTACAGATGCACAGGCGGAGATTTTGGCGGCAGATATATCAAATCGCATTCAAACGGAAATGACTTATCCCGGACAGATAAAGGTTACGGTAATCCGGGAAACCCGCTCCGTTTCTTTTGCGAAATAGTTAGCTAAACCAATAGTAGCATCTATCACTATTTTATTTTATATTACCTTAACGGGTGCAGGGATAAGCGTTTTTCTAGACCCCTGCACCTTTTAGGCTTTAAGACGGGAATATGTCAAAGAAATCCTCCTCTAAAAAAAAAGAAAGTAAACGTCCGGTAGATGTTTACTTTGAACAATACGCCGAAAGTCATCAACACCCTACGAATAAACTTATCCACTGGGTTTGTGTCCCCTTGATTACTTTTAGTATTTCTTCCCTGATTTGGTTCATTCCGTTTCCACACCTGAGCTTTTTAGGTCAATATAACGGTTTTGTGAACTGGTTTACGTTGGTAATGGCTATCGTTGTTTATTACTACCTTCGGTTAGCACCAACATTATCATATGCCATGCTGTTTTCTTTTGGAGTGTTTAGCTTTCTGATCGTTCAACTGGAATATTGGGAGCAGGCAGGTGGCCCAGCTCCCTGGATTGTTGCACTTATTATATTTGTTGTTGCATGGATAGGGCAATTTGTAGGGCATAAAATTGAAGGTAAGAAACCTTCATTCCTTACAGATGTTAAATTTTTACTTATCGGCCCGATTTGGCTTTGGCATTTTATTTTCAAGAAACTCAACATACCATATTAAGGGTGTAGATATACGGAATGAAGTCTTAATATTCTTGTTATAGGCTGATTTTTAAGCTTCAGACTAATCAAGGTTTTACTTTTATTCATAAATAATTAACTTTATGCTAACTTAAAAATAAAATTTGGTCCTTATCATTATTGAATGAAGATACTATACGCGGTGCAGGGGACAGGAAATGGCCATCTCAGTAGGGCAATGGATGTGATTCCATGCTTACAGAAGAGGGCTGAGGTTGATATACTTGTAAGCGGTATTCAAGCAGATCTCGAACTACCTTTTGAAGTAAAATACAGAAGGCATGGTCTAAGTTTTATATTTGGTAAAGCTGGTGGGGTTGATCTGTGGAAAACATTTATGAGCAATAAAGTAAGAGATATCGTTAAAGAAGTAAATGAGATACCTATTGACCAATATGATTTGGTAATAAACGATTTTGAACCGGTAACGGCCTGGGCCTGCTATTTGAAAGAACACCCTTGTATTGGTCTAAGCCATCAGGCAGCTGTGTTAGATATACACTCTCCTAAACCAGAAGAAGTGGACATGATGGGTAAATTTATTTTAAAGCATTATGCACCAACAGATGTTAGCTATGGTTTCCATTTTCAACCTTATACTAAATCCATTTTTACCCCGGTCATCAGACAGCAGATCAGGCACCAGACCATTACCGACAATGGGCATTATACCGTTTATTTGCCAGCTTACGACGATGCTCGCTTGCTTAAGAGTTTACTAAGATTCGGTAATGTGCAGTGGGATGTTTTTTCTAAACACAACAAAGTACCTTTTACATTGAAAAATGTAAATGTACAGCCTATTAATAATGAAAAATTCATCTCGAGTATGGCTTCCGCACATGCCATATTATGTGGTGCTGGTTTTGAGACGCCTGCTGAAGCCCTTTATTTAAAGAAGAAGCTGATGGTTATTCCTATGAAGAATCAATACGAGCAACATTTAAATGCCGCGGCCTTAAGGCAAATGGGCGTGCCAGTGATTAAAAATCTCAAAGCGAAGAATAACACGCTTATCGATGACTGGATAGGCTCAGATCATATAGTATCAGTGGATTACCCAGATTGTACACAAGAAATTATAGACCACGTGCTGGATGCGCACACATAAGTGAGATCATATGCATAGGACAGCGTTTGGAGACGAATTTGTATGGGGGGTATCGACAGCAGCTTATCAGATTGAAGGTGCACATGAAGCCGATGGAAAAGGAAAATCTATATGGGATGAATTTAGCAGAAAAAGTGGTAAAATAAGGGACCAAGAGCATGCAGACATAACTTGCGATTTTTATAATAAGTATGTGGATGATATTCAGCTAATGAAAACCATGAATATATCCCATTATCGTTTTTCAATATCATGGACACGTATTTTGCCAGATGGCGTTGGCCAAGTGAATCCCTTGGGTGTACAATTTTATAATAATGTAATTAACGAATGCCTGAAGCAGGGCATAACGCCATGGGTAACTCTTTATCATTGGGACTTACCTCAAGTATTGGAAGACCGGGGTGGTTGGACCAATAGAGAGGTATTGGGATGGTTTGAAGAGTTTGCTACCGTATGCCTAAACAATTTTGGCGATAGAATAAAACATTGGATGGTATTAAATGAGCCCGTTGTTTTTACCGGTGCAGGTTATTTTTTTGGTAAACATGCCCCAGGTAAGTGGGGTTTACGACATTTTTTGCCGGCCGTTCATCATGTTACACTGAGCATGGGCAGAATAGGCCGACTAATACGAAAAATGTGCCCGGAAGCCGTTATTGGCACGACCTTTTCCCATTCACCTTTAGAACCTATCTCCCTAAAGAAAAGACACATTAAAGCTTTACGCCGTGCAGATGCGATAGTAAACAGATTATTTATAGAGCCCATTTTAGGATTAGGTTACCCCTTGGATGCGGTTAGGTCTTTAAAAGCAATAAAAAAATATATTTTACCGGGAGATGAAGAAGCGATGCCCTTTGATTTTGATTTTATAGGCTTACAGACTTACACAAGGGAGTTTATACAATTTTCATTGCTGATGCCTTATATTTGGGCAAATATTGTAGAACCCAAAAAAAGGGGGGTAACCAAAACCACCTTGATGAATTGGGAGATTTATCCACCTGCGTTATTCGACGCGCTGCGAAGGTTAAGCAGTTATCCTAAAATACCACCTATTTATGTTACAGAAAATGGCGCTGCGTTTGAAGATATATTGGAAGATGGAAAAGTTAATGATGTTGAGCGAAGAACTTATTTACAGGACCACATAGCACAGGTGCTAAAAGCAAAGCAGTTGGGAGTTAATGTAAAAGGATATTTTGTATGGACTTTTACTGACAATTTCGAATGGGCAGAAGGCTATCACCCCCGCTTTGGATTGGTGTATATTGACTTCAAAACACAGCAACGTATCGTGAAAGAAAGTGGTAAGTGGTACGCGGAATGGCTGGCGGATAGTTAAGCAGTGATAATAATTAAATAGCTTCAAATCCACAACGTAACAATTCAACTAATTTTTTTATGTTTGCTTGTTATGATAAAACAATTAATACTTATAAGCTTCTTATCTGTCGGTACATTTGAGGCAAATGCTCGGCAACAGAAAGTCGATAATAAAAAAAATACACATCCAATAGAAAGAACACCAATGTTTGAAAGTAAAATTGATTCAGCATCTTATGCGTTTGGCCTAAGTATGGCCAGAGATCTAAAAAAGAGAGGATTGAAAAACCTTAATGGTGAGCTGGTGTCGCAGGCAATTGAAGATTTCTTTTCAGATAAACCTCTGCAGATAACCGAAGACCAAGAATACAAAGCTATCAGTGAGGTGCTTACTGCAGCTGCAGAAGAGTTGAAAAATGAACAAAGTGCTGCAGGAGATAAATTTTTGGCCGAAAATAAAAACAAAGCAGGTATCCATATTACATCGAGCGGATTGCAATATGAGATTATAAGGGATACCGAAGGGCCAAAACCTCAGTCCACAGATTCCGTAACCGTTAATTATAAAGGCGCATTATTAGACGGTAAAGTATTTGATAGTTCATATGATCGTGGAGAACCGATATCTTTCCAGCTGAACCGTGTCATTCAAGGGTGGCAAGAAGGACTGCAGTTAATGCCTGTTGGATCTCATTACCGTTTTTATATTCCATACGAGTTAGGTTATGGTGAACGTGGCGCAGGGAATGATATCCCTCCGTTCAGTGTACTGATCTTTGATGTAGAATTGCTTAAAATAGGTGGTTAATTTTTAAATAAATACCATATAATGAATACATTGGGTAAATCTGATTTGGTAGTAAGCGAAGTAAGTTTTGGCTGTATGTCTTTAGGCGATAATCAGGGGCAAGCGAGTAACTTATTGCAGAAAGCATATGACCAAGGAATAAACTTTTTCGATACGGCAGATCTTTATGACAAAGGAATTAATGAACTGCATGTTGGAACAGCCCTCAAGCCTATGCGTAAAGACGTCATTATAGCAACAAAAGTAGGCAATCAATGGAAAAGTGATGGAAGTGGTTGGGATTGGAATCCCAGTAAAGCATACATTCTCAAGGCTGTAGAGCAAAGTTTGAAACGGCTACAAACCGATTATATAGACCTTTATCAGTTACATGGAGGCACTATAGATGACCCGATAGATGAAACTATTGAAGCATTTGAATTATTGAAAGAACAAGGTAAAATCAGATGGTACGGTATCTCTTCTATTCGGCCAAATGTTATCAGGGAATATGTAGAACGTTCAAATATGGTTTCAGTCATGATGCAATATAGCCTACTGGATCATCGTCCGGAGGAAGAAGTACTACAACTATTGGTGGATCATCAAATAAGCGTCATCACCAGAGGTACATTGGCACAGGGCAGATTGTTGGGCAAAAAGGAGGAGAGTTATCTACAATTTACGCCCAGCGAAGTAACAAAAGCAGCAAAAGCAATTACGCAGCTTGCAGAAAATTTGGATAAACGAAAAATAGATATAACTTTAGCTTATGTATTAAGTCATCCGGCCGTTGCTTCATCCGTAATTGGTGTACGCACAGCAGAGCAGCTGGATGAGGCAATTCATGCATGGAAAGCATTGCCTAGATTAACAGCGGATCAACAGAGATATTTACGGCAGCAGGTAAGAACATTTGTTTATGATAATCATCGGTAAAGTAACTGGGCGACTGAGCATAATAAATTTATAAGAATCTAACAATTTAAACAATAAAACAATGAATTTTAGCAAATATGTATTAGGCAGCATGATCTTGCTGTTTAGTGTTATCCTTGGTCCGGTTTCTACGAAAGCACAAGACTATCCGGAGGATAAACTAGGATGGAAATTGGGCACACAGGCCTACAGCTTTAACCGTTTCACATTTGCCGAAGCGGTAGCAAAAACCGATAGCTGTGACCTGAAATATATTGAGGCTTATCCGGGGCAAACAGTTGGGGGTGGTATTGAGGGGAAAATGGACTTTACTATGGAACCTGAAAAAAGGGAGCAGATATTACAGTTATTGAAGGATAAAGGGGTAAAGCTGGTTGCTTTCGGTGTGGTAAGTGCAGATTCGCCAGAGGGATGGAAGCAGCTTTTTGAGTTTGCCAAAGCGATGGGAATCAAAAATATCAATACAGAGCCTAAGCAAGAAGACCTGCCTTTAATAGGGAAATTAGCGAATGAATATAAAATAAAAGTGTCTATCCATAACCATCCAAAACCTACGCAATATTGGAGCCCAGAGATTGTGTTGAACGCCGTGCAATTAGCTAATAGTAAATACGTAGGTGCCTGTGCCGATATTGGTCATTGGGTACGGTCTGGTTTGGACCCAGTAGAATGCTTACAGAAATACGCTGGTCATATTAACCATCTGCATATTAAAGACCTTAACGAGCAATCGCGAGAAGCCCATGATGTACATTGGGGTACCGGTGTAGGTAATATAAAGGGCGTGATGCAGGAACTAAAGAAGCAAAAGTTCAAAGGCATGCTCTCTGCAGAATATGAGCACAACTGGCTGGCCAATTCTGCGGATATCGCTGCTAGTGCAGTGAATTTTAGAAATCTCGTAAAAGAATTGGAGTAAGCATATCTCTTAGTGTTCATGACCAAAGAAAAACCTCCATTGTACGCGTGCAATGGAGGTTTTTTAGTTTTTTAGCTGAGCTAACCCTTGGTTTTAGCTTAATTACGTTCCGTAGCTCTTTTTACCATTTACGTAGATGAGGCACAAAAACTGCGGTTTTACTGTATAACTTAAAGACAAATCCAGATAGATTAGCGATGAAGTCAACTATCATTGAAACGAAACTGACTTATTTAGTCTTAACACCAATTATCTTCACCGTAAACACAATTAGCTTAAAGGTAAAGACAGTCAGCTTAAAGGTGAAGACAATTTAGTTGAACCTTATGCAATATAGATCTATACCAAAGCAAATATACATAGCTTCTAAGTCAACCTACTTCGCCGCTATGTCGGTTAATTTTGAGGTGTTGTCAATTGACATTAAGCTCACTCAAATTAGCTTTGCAACAAAGTCAATTTAAATGACCTTATTTCCGGTCAAAGTTGAGTCTATGTTAATTTGCTTAGACTTCAAGCAACATTGCATTGCCATGAAGTCAACTTACTTCATCACTAAACTATTCTTCTTTATGATGAATTCAACTGACCTGAACCTTTTGCCGACTAACTTCGCTTTATTTCCGGTTAACTTGATCATGAACTTAGTTGAGTTTAACATCAAGCCAATTGGAGTCAACGCTATTGAAGACTTATACTGCCGCTTCGATTAGCCTAAACCAAGCAATTAAACGTGTCATCCTACTGCTTAATTCGGTTTAGTAAAAACAGCGTTGTACTAACCCTGTTAGGGGAAGGGCTCATCTTTAGATCCGTATCGTCGTATCGATGATTAATTATGGTTGATTTCATGTACTTCAATAGACAATAGATATACAGATTATGAGTTATTGTCTATCAGCTATATAACAATTTATTAACATAAAATTAAACAATTCATAAGATTAACTTATCTGTAGCTTAACATTGTGTTTCTATTCTTGCAGAGAATTTAGCAGGAATGAAGAAGACAATCAAAACCACAACCTTTTTACTTTTATTTTTACTATCAGGTAGCTTTTTAGCCTTTGGCCAACAACGGGGAACGATTAAGGGAACGGTAACTGATGCATCGATGGGCAATGAAACGATGCCCTCGGTTTCTGTAGTCGTTGAAGGCACGAAGCAGGGCGTCAACACGGATGTACAAGGCGGATATTCATTGAGCCTAACCCCGGGAACGCATATTCTGGTTTTCAGCTATATCGGTTATCAAACACATAAAGATACGGTTAGCATAAGAGCAAATGAAACATTAACGCATGATCTAGCCATGCAGGCCACAGCCAATATGTTGGATGATGTCGTGATTACCGAAGAGGTGAGAAGGGATACTGAATCAGCGTTGTTGCGCCAGCAGATGACATCAGCGGTAATTACTCAAAGTATTGGTGCACAGGAAATGGGCCGTAAAGGTATAAGCAATGCAGAAGTAGCACTAACTAAAGTTACCGGTATTGCAAAACAGGAGGGAACATCGGGGATTTTTGTTCGCGGATTAGGTGATCGTTACAATAGCACTTTTTTAAATGGTTTGCCTTTGCCTTCTAACGAGCCAACCAGTAAAAATGTAGCGCTCAATCTTTTTGGCACCGATGTGATACAGTCAGTAGCTATTAGTAAAATATATACAGCCGATACGTATGGAGATGTTGGTGGAGCTTCCGTCAATATTATCTCTAAAGAGCATACAGGTCGTCCCAATTTGGAAGTAAATGTCGGTACGGGTATCAACACACAGGCTTTTGGAGCGGATTTCAAACAAGCCGCCAACCTACAAAAGAGCGGTTTTTATAATATATATAAGCCCACAACAATCCGGGAGTATCAATTTGATAGCCCTTGGTCACCCGTTGTCAATCAAAGGCCATATAACTTGAACTTTGGCGTTACAGGTGGAAATTCATGGAACGTGGGGCGTGCAGGTTCACTTAGTTTATTTGCAACGGTGGCTTATGAAAATGATTTTACTTATCGGAAGGGATCTGAGCGTATTATAGGCAATCGACAAGATATTGTAATTGCGGATTATTTTAATGTAGATAAGTATGTTTATACCAGTCATACAACAGGCATGTTAAATGTAAAGTATAGATTGAATGAACGCCATTCTTTGAAATATAACACTGTTTTTATCAATGGATCTTCAAGTTCTGTTAATGAGTACAATGTAATTCTTCCACCGGAACGTAACCAAGAACGATTTATGCGGCAAACATTGACTTTGCAAAATCAACTATGGTTAAATCAGCTATTGGGTGAACATCAATTAAGAGAGCGGTTGAGTTTGGATTGGGGCGCTTCGTATAGCCTAGTAAATGCTGATATGCCTGATCGTATAACAAATAATTTAATTTTAGGCAACAATGACAATTACATCTATAATACGGCAGCGGCGTATAGTCAGAATCGCTATTTCCAGTATATCGATGAAAAGGAGTGGGCTGGTCGAGCTGCGTTGAAATATCAACTGTTTCCAGATGGAGCTAATGGATACAAGGGCAATCTTACAATTGGTTACACAGGTAAGATGAAAAAGCGAAATTTTGATGCCAACCAATATAATATACGTATTTTAGGAAACGTCGCAGCAGATAAAGATAATATTGATGCATTTATTAATCCTACTAATTTAGACCCTCCAGAGTCCACTGGTTCAGGACGTTTCAGCATATTAACACAACGTAATAACACTAATTTAACGCCCTTCACTTATGCCATTGATCAAAATATTCATGGCGGGTATGCCAACTTTGAACAGCATATCGGCAGCAGGTTGAATTATACTTTAGGATTTAGAGCTGATAAAGTATTGCAGAAAATGACTTGGAATACAAACATACAGCTACCGAATTTAAACTTTCGGGACGCCGATATTGATAAATTGTTTTTCTTACCAGAAGCTACATTGAAGTATAGTTTAACCGAAAGTCAAAATCTACGTTTTGCTGCAAGTAAGTCTTATACCTTACCACAGTTTCTAGAAAAGGCTCCCTTTGAGTACGAAGATGTTGTTTTTATAAGTAGAGGTAACGCAGCAGTTTATCCCTCAGACAATTATAATTTAGATATTAAGTGGGAGAAATTTCCCAGTCGGAATGAGCTTTTATCTTTCGGCGTATTTGGTAAATATATTGCCAATCCGATCAGTCAGGCGCTGATTAATGCAGCTTCACCTAATACGTTTTCTTTCGTAAATGCTGGTGATTTTGCCTATGTGGTCGGAGCAGAACTGGATGTAAGAAAGGATTTTAACGAATACTTTTCGGGAGGCGTAAATGTAACTTACATGTATACCCGCCAAGAATTGGATCCACAAAAAGTAACCGCCGAGACTGAACAATCGATAGCGGTAAATTTTAACACCGATAGAGACGGACTTCAGGGAGCTTCTCCATTATTAGTAAATGCGGATTTGACTTACAAATTTCAGGGCCGGGCTTTTAGTCCTACCGTATCCATTATCGGTAACTATTTCTACGACCGTATTTTTTCACTCGGATCTTTTGGGCGTGGAAATATTGTGGAAAGGGGATACCCTATTATTGGATTGGTCGCTAACACAGATATCGGCCGTCACTGGCAGCTGGGTCTAAAGGTGAATAATTTAACGGATAGCCGTATCCGTATGGAACAACAGAATGAGGATGCGGATGAGGAAGTTTATTCCTATCGTAGAGGGTTGGATTTTAGTCTCGGACTCAAATATAAAATCTTTTAAATAAACATAAACAAGAAAAACAGAAAATTTAAATTTTACATTATGAAAAAGTTATTATTTAGTATGTTGGCAGTTGCGGTATTATTAGCGAGCTGTAGCGATAATGACACCCCTACGCCAAATAATCCAGTAGGCGAAGGTGTACTCTCAGGTGATATAAGCGGTGATCGCACTTTATCCGCAGATACTGTTTATACATTAAGTGGTTCGGTGTACGTTAAAGCAGGGGCTACTTTGACTATTGAAGCGGGAACAAGAATAGAGGCGGACGCTTCAGAAGAATCAAATGTCGCCTTTCTAGCAGTCGAGCGCGGGGCAAGGATCAATGCTGTGGGCACTGCTGACGCGCCGATCATTTTTACTTCAAATGCAGCAACCAAAGCTGCTGGGCAATGGGGAGGAATCGTGATTTGCGGAAATGCTTTAACCAACAAAGGTGCAAATGCTCAAGCTGAAGTTACCGGTTTGACTTATGGTGGAGACAATCCGGCCGACAACTCTGGTACGTTATCGCACATCATTGTTGAATATTCCGGTGCTTTAATCAATTCTGAATCAGAATTTAACGGTATTACTTTCTATGCAGTTGGTTCCGGTACCACCGTTAATAATATCCATGTTTACCAAGTATCTGATGACGGTATCGAATGGTTTGGTGGTTCGGTAAATGGAGAAAATCTCACAGTAATTGGTTCACAGGATGATGCTTTCGACTGGGCCGAAGGATGGAATGGCACCGTAACCAATCTGTACTCCGATCAATCCGTAGCTACCGCGTTTTCCAGCGATAGCCGTGGTATAGAAGCAGATAGTGATCAAAATAATGAGGATCTCGAACCTGTTTCAAATCCGACCTTATCAAATGTGACATTAATCGGACGTAACAGTGGAGACGTTACTGCTGAAGCAGGTATTATTTTGCGCCGCGGTACGTTGGGAAGTATTACAAATTTATATTTGAAAGATTTTGTAGCAGGAAAAGGAGTCGAAATAAGCGGAGCAAATTCGACGGCTCATTTCACCACCAATCCTATTCAAGGTGTCGCTTTCGACAACGTGCCTGACAAAGGTGATGCTACAGCCTTCGTAGAAGATGAAGGTGCCAGTGGTGCTGGTAACGGTGCTGAACGGCCCGACTGGTCTTTATGGGCAGATGCGCATTTAACCGGAAATTAATAGCTAATAAAACAATAAGCGCTAAACGGCTGTCTCCACCGGGGATAGCCGTTTTTTATATTACCTTCCTGTCTTCCATTCTCTAAAAAATAACAAACCCTTAATAATAAAACGATTTTCAATTTAAGTCGCCATGCTAGCTTTATGCCGAGAAAAACGTTATTTTTATGGAAGTCGTTCTTCAGCGTAAAGTAAATAACAGGCGAATGAATGTCATATTTGTTTTATTGATACTAACTATTATCTGTGTCTGGTATTTTCAGACCTGTAGGGTGCCCATTGAGGTGACGGGTTTTGCTGGTTTTTCTAGGGTAATAACGGACGAATTGCCCGTATCCACGGAGGGAACCTTCTCTGTTATCACCTACAATGTAGCAGGCCTACCGCAATTAATATGTAGTGCGGTTACAGAGCGTACCACGAGCATAACGGAGATCGGTAGACGCCTAAATAGCTACGATATTGTACACGTACAAGAAGATTTTAACTATAATAGTTTCTTATATAAATCCAATGAGCACCCTTATAAAACTAAAACAAAAGGTAAAGTACCGTTTGGAGATGGGTTAAATACCCTATCTAAATTTCCTATCATAACCTTACACCGGGTGCCCTGGAAAAATTGCAGTGGCGCAGATTGCCTAACACCTAAAGGTTTTACCTATAGCAGAATTGAAGTCGCTAAAAATATTTATATCGATTTTTATAATGTACATGCCAACTCCGCTGATGATCCCGGGGCCGCCGCTGCGCGGAGAAAGAATATCAAACAGTTGTCTTATTACATCAAACAGCATTCGGAAGGGAATGCCGTGATTGTTATGGGCGATTTGAATGCACATTTTTGCTATGAGCACGATAATATACGCGATCTCTTAGCTGATAATGATTTGCAAGATGCGTGGGTGGAACTTAAAAGCAACAATAATCTACCGGTATTCAGAGCTTTTGCTAAAGAGAATATCTTGGAGTTGAATGACGACTGTGAGTCCATTGATAAAATTCTTTATCGAAGCAACCTTCAATTGAAACTTACGCCGAGTAACTATCGTTATGAGTATGGAACCTTTAATAATGAGCAAGGGTTTCCATTGTCTGATCACTGTCCCGTTAGTCTAGTGTTTAATTGGAAACTGATTCCGCAACATTAGCAGACGAAGCTGCTAATGTTGTAAATACACTATAGTAACCGTTTACCATTTTTTCCCAACTGTAATTTTCGAGGGTGTAATGCTTAAAGGCTGTAGAATGTTCGATAGGTAGTTCTTGCTGCATAAGATTGTTGAGCCTTTCTGCCCATATCGCTGCATCGGAGTGAGGAAGCAGGTAGCCGTTTTTACCGTCAACAATAGCGTCAGGAATCCCGCCAATATTAGATGCCAACACCGTCGTACCGCAGAGCGCTGCTTCTAAACACACTAAACCGAAACCTTCCATGTCTCCGGCAATAGCTATATTGGGCATAATAAATGCCGTAGCGTGATGTAAAAGGTTTAAAATTTCATCTAATGGCAGTCGACCTAAATGTTTGGCTCTCTTTCTAATAGGTGGAAGTGCCAGTAATTTTCTTAATTTTGCTTCGTCAGAAGGTGCACCTAAAAAGAGATCCAATTTTCGTTTTAAAAATTCTGGGATAAAACGTGTCCATTTTTCATATGGGGTGGGCCGACTATGAAATGGCCCAATAAAAAGCAAGAGGTAATCCTTGTTCAGTAAAGGCATCACATGTTCTATAAACCAAGAGAACCCTTTTCTTTTGACAGGCCTCCCAAGAGCTATGAGGAGGTGTTTGCCTTTTAAATCAATATGGTATCGTCTATAAAAGTCGTCATGAAAACTAAGGGAGAATTTATACTGTGCAATGGACTCGTCTACACCATTGTGTACAACATGTATTTTATCTTTATTGATTCCTAGCAAACGGGCTTCGGCAGCCGTAGCTTTACTTACAGGCAAGAGTAAGTCAAAACTATTCAGTTGCGGAAAGATGAATTTCCTATAAATCCAACTTGGAAAAACCACATCCAGACCGTGTAGGGTAACCGTATGTTTTACCGGGAATTTTTTACCACATACCGAGTAGAAACAAGCAATCATGGCATCATTAAAATGGATGATTTTTATATTCGGATGTCGATGCAATATATTTTTGATCTCTCGCCGTAAACCTAAAAAAAAGTTTAACCTGCTACCCACTCCTTTATAAACTAATTCGTACACGGTACATTTTTTTTTCATTCGCTTTATGAGTTCAAAGCTTTGTTTTTCCATGCCCCCGGTACTAGGTGGATGTTTATGGCTCACAAATAAAATTTCCATGTTCTTAAAGGGCTTGTAACCTAATGAGTTTCTTGTACGGTATGGTGTAATATAGGATGCTTAGCACAATCCAAACTAACTGACGTGCACGGCGAAGGATGGATACGCTTAACCACAAAGCCATACCTTTAAAGCCAAAAGCAATCAACATCAATTTATTACCGTACTCTTCAATACCTAATTGTCCGGGAACAAAGGCACCTAACGATTTAAAAACAATAACTCCCATATCCATCATGAGTCCATCTATTAGCTGAATGTCAGCATTTAGAAAGCGGAGAATCAAATAAAACTCTAACGAACCAACAAACCAATGGAGACAGAAAACCAAAAAGGCTAAACACAACATCCATTTTTCCCGGTAACAATGTTTTCGAATTTGACTGACGATTATCTGCACACGTTTTACAAGTCGGTTAAAAAAAGCTATGCTTTTACCGAACCGATAAAGGCCAACCAATATAGCTAAGGCAACACCTAGGAATATGATTGTTTTCATAGGTGAAGGAGCTGATATGTTTAATATTGATTGGTGATGTTGACCGGCTAATAGTATAAATGCCAGAGTACACATCAATAATTGAGAGCTGATCGTTAGTAAGCGGGAGATAATCACAGAGTTTATGATGGTGTTTTCTTGAGTGATGTAGGGTTTGACAAGTTCTACTTTGAGTAATTCGCCACCAATAATGCTACTCGGATTGAACATGCTTACTGTTTCACTGATTAACCGTATCCAATAAAGATGGAAAAGGCTTACCGATCGACCTTCCTTTCCTAAACACAATTTCCAGGCTATTGTTCCAAGGAAATAGGCTAGAAAGGTAATTAAGATTAGCCATACAAACCTCCATTTGATGGCCAGGAGCGATAGCCTTACCAAATGAAGATCCGTACGTACGATAAATATTCCCAATGATAAGACAATAGATAATACAAAAAGTATTTTAATAATTTTAACCATGTTGATCAGGAAGTAACTTTATGAGTAGGGAGTATATTGCCTAGGTTTGCGATGTCTGTAAAATAGGTGTTAGCCAAGGTATCCCAATTTAGTTTTTTACTCTTTTCCAGACCCAAAACTTGAAATTTGCTATACAATGTCTTGTTTTCTAAAAGTGTTCGGATTCGTGCGACGTACTCATTTTCCTTATCTGGTGTACAGGAAAAACCATCGATAGCATGTTCAATAAGATCCTTTGACCCACCGGCAGCTGCGATGATACAAGGTAGACCAGAGGCCATGGCTTCTGCCACAACATTTCCATAGGTTTCACTGATAGACGGGAAGACAAAAATAGTTGATGAGGCATAAATGGTGGCTAATTTTTCATGATTGAGCTGCCCCAGGAAAAAGGCTCCCTTCATTTCCCGCTCACAACTTTTTCTAGCTATGCCATCGCCCACTACAATAAAATTGCAAGCTATCGCATTTAGCTTAATCAACTGATATATTCTGAATAAAGTTTTTAAGTTCTTCTCCCAAACTAATCGGCTTGCAAACAATATATTGGGTAAATCATTTCCTGTTATTTCCCGTAATAGGTTTGGATCTCTTTTAGTCGGATTGAAAAGCTTGCAGTCAATACCCCGTTCCCATATTTGCATTTTTGAAGAATGGATACCCTGATTTATCAATTCTGTTTTTATACTCTTAGAAGGTATATAGATAAAATCACATCTATTGTAAAATTTCCTGCTTTTCGATGTAAGGTATTTTTTGATCGGCCTCACGAGAAAAGGTAGATGTTTACAATAATAGTCTATATAAGATACAAAATGGGTATGATAAATGCTGACAACTGGGATATGCTGCTCCCTAGCGTATTTCAGCGCGAAATGCCCTAAAAACGAGGGTGTCGCAATATGTACGATATCGGGATTAAAAGCATCCAGCTGCTTTTTCAGCTGCCGAGCCAATACGGGAATAGACAAGGTGTAATTTTTATTATTGGGGATAGTGAGCGCTGGAACTTTAACAGACGAGTAATTTAAAAGTTGTTTAGGGCCATCACCATATACAAATAGGAATTCAAATTGCTGTTGCGGGATCCTTCTAATGAGTTGGAACATGGTTCGTGATGCACCATCTTTCTCTTCAAGTAAAATCTCAGCAAAGAAAGCTACTTTAACTTTTTGCATAAACATATTCGTTTAGCAATAAATTTAGCGTGATGGTTTTACCCTACCGTTAACCAACTATTATGGTTTTGTCATGTATTAAAGAAGTTTTGTGGTGATCGTGAAGTATTTTATCGGGGCATAAGATGAAATTAATATTTGCTTAACAGTAGTGCAGCCCGAGAATTTAATATTTAAAAATTAATTAACTGTAAAACCGTAAAAAGCATGTATCCGCTATTCAGGAATGAGCTGTATAATTCGCCCGGGATCTTCAAGCGAAACATATATGGTCCCGTCAGGCGCTTGCTTCACATTACGTATTCGGCCTTCTCCTTCGATAACCATGGATTCACTGACTATCTCGTTGTCATGAATTTCGAGTCGACTTAAATATTCCTGGGCCAGAGAGGCTACCAATAAGTCGCCTTTCCAGGCTTTAAAGTCGTCGCTAGAAATAAAGGCCATCGCGCCAATACCAATGGAATTGGACCAATAATGTATTGGATTGGTTATTCCTTCCATGTCATGACCATCAGATATCGGTGTGCCATCGTAATTCTCTCCCCAAGAAACTAACGGCCATCCGTAGTTATTTCCAGAGGCGATAATGTTGACCTCATCGCCTCCACTGGGACCGTGGTCTGTCGCCCATAACTCATTTGTAAAAGGATTCCAGGCCAGTCCCTGCGGATTACGGATCCCATAGGCAAATATACTGCTTGGAGCTGCACCTTCGGGCAGTCGCGGATTATGCTCTGGAATTTCTCCGTTGTCTGTCAGACGATGAATTTTACCCCAAGGACTGTCAATATTCTGTGCGTTCTGATTGGGAGAATCACTACCCCCATATGATCGTGGCCCTCCTTCACCAATACTTAAATACAGCAATCCATCCGGATCAAAAGCTATCCGACTACCATAATGCCCTTGCCAAGCATTACTGGCGTCTGTCTCAAAAATAGTTTCCAAACCGCTTAGCTGATCATTATTCAATTGAAACCGAACGAGTTTTAATAAACTGGGATCACCGCCAGCTGCATAGCTCATATAAATCAAGCCATTGTCTACATGCTGTGGGTGGACGCATAAGTCGAGTAAACCACCCTGGCCACTCGTATTGATATCATTAGGTAAACCAGAGATTTCTATTGCCTCACCGTTCACAAGGCGGTATAACCGACCTCTTTTCTCCGAAAAAAGAAGCTCTCCATTGGGTAAAAAGCCCATTCCCCAGATAATTTCACGACCAGTTAACAAGGTGTTGGTACGAATTGTAGGTTCCTCTGTATCTATGGGCGGTTCCTCCACATCGTTTGTTTTCGTGCAACTCAAGAAGCCCAGCAAAACAAGAGATAAAACATATAATAACCTATTTCTCATAATTAGGTAGAATAAAGGTGTTTAACTAGAACTTGAAAATCCCTATAAATGTTTTAAATTTTTTAATACGAAGTCTTGACGCTGATTACCTTATTTTGGTTTTATTTTCCAATCGGCTCCATAGAAAAAATTAGGTATGTACTTTTTATTGCTTGATATGGAGCAAAGACCTTCGTTTTTCATAAAGGCATAATGTGTTATTAAAATAAGCTTAATATAAGCAGATTATATTTGTATCAACGTTAAAGCGTTAGATTTAATAGAATTCATGTAAATTAGGTTTGGTTAAAATTGAAAAGGCCCGCTGTGAAGCGTGCCTTTTTTTAATCTTGTTTACGGTTGCGCTGCTTTAGGGTCAGCGACATCTTTCCATAGTCTATTATTCCTCTGTATTGCGTAAGAATATCGCCACCCACAACTCCTATTACCGGATCTACCGATAGGTTTTCATAAGCGAAATTAATCGAAGAAAGATCTAATACAGCAATTTCGAAATTTTTCAGATGAAAGTCTCCTATCTGAAAGTCGGGTAGGCTTAGGGTGAAGCTTTCCATACTCGTGGTGCCCAAACCCGTTGAAACCTTATCACTCATTTTTAATTGTTCTGCTCCTATATATTTTTCAACGGTGCTTTTATCAAAGACCGTTTTCGAAGCACCGGTGTCAAGAACAGCTTTAAAGGACTTGTTAAAAACAATAACGTCCACCAGTAGGTGGAAGCCATCATCTTGTAAATTCAATAATGCAAGGGGTATCTTAATCATTAACTATAGTATGCTTGTTTCCGTTAGAACATTATTCATATGACGCACTGCCTTTGCGCTTTCAGCGAAATTGGTTCTTTCATCTTCATTTAGATCAAGTGGTAGAATCTTTTCCACACCTTTATTTCCAATAATTACCGGTACACCAAGCGTAATGTCCTGTTGGTCATATTCACCTTCCAGCAATACTGATGCGGTGAAAAGTCTTTTTTGATCACGAATAATACTTTCTACCATTATTGCAATTGCTGCGCCAGGAGCGTACCACGCAGATGTGCCTATCAGCTTGGTTAAGGTAGCTCCACCAACCATGGTGTCCTGAACAACTTTTTGTTGCGCTTCTTCAGATAAAAAATGTGTTACCGGCAAACTATTCCAAGTAGCATGTTTTATCAGCGGAATCATGGTTGTATCGCCATGGCCACCAATAACGATGGCATTCAGATCAGCAGGAGAGGCGCCGGTATGTTGGCTGATCTGATATTTAAACCTAGCAGAATCTAATGTCCCTCCCATACCTATAACTCTGTTTTTTGGTAAACCGGTAGCTTTTAATGTTAAATAGGTCATCGTATCCATTGGATTGGATACTACTACCAATATAACCTCTGGGGAGTGTATCAATAGATTTTCGGCAACCGACTTGACAATGTTTGCATTCGTACCTATAAGCTCCTCTCTTGTCATACCGGGTTTACGCGGAATGCCCGAAGTAATAACCGCTACACTGGAACCCGCCGTTTTATCGTAGGCATTGGTTACACCAGTAATCTTTGAGTTAAAACCTAATAGTGAAGCGGTTTGAGAGATATCCTGAGCCTTGCCCTCGGCAACTCCTTCCTTTATATCCAATAAAACAACTTCTTCTGCGAGTTCTTTTCTAACAATATTATCAGCTGCTGTTGCGCCGACGGCTCCGGCACCTACTACGGTTATTTTCATGAGATGAACCTCCTTTTTAGGGTTTAAAATGATTTTTTTAATTTTTTTAGCTTACGAAGCTATTTTGGTAAGATAGCAAAAAGGAATATCAAAAGCAATGTTATTATTAAATAAGTTAACCTTCAGCGCCACTAGAAAGGATACCCAATCGCTAGGTTAAAAACGATATTGTTTCTTCGCCAGTCAGGATCTCTAAAGTTTATTTTATTAAACACCCACCTTTCGTTTTCAGGGAGGTAAGGTATCCGCAAAGGTATAGCGAAGTCTGTTCTTAATATTAAGAAGGTAAGGTCTAAACGGATACCCAATCCCCCTCCAACAGCTAGCTCTTTAGCAAAATCACGTGTAAACTGTCCTCCCGGACGTAACGTATCAGCATTTTGCAACCAGATATTACCAACGTCAACAAATGCCGCCCAGTCTAGTATACTTACAATTTTTGCCCGGTATTCTAAGTTGAACTCTAAACGGATATCACCCGTCATATCGGGTACAAAGAAATCATTTCCTATTCTGTCTGGATTAAAGGAACCAGGACCGATGGCGCGCGCTCTGAAAGCACGCAAACTGTTTGGACCGCCGGCAAAAAATTGTTTGACATAGGGGAGTTGATCGGAGTTGCCATACGAATATCCATAACCAAAGAATGCGCGCGCGGCCAGCTGCCTGTTCAACCCGAGTTTCATGTAATGCCTATACTCAATTTCTGTTTTAATAAACTGCGAAAAAGCTGCACTAAATATACTATCCACGTTACCCGCTCTTTTATTGGATCCTAAAATTAAACCTACGGTATTGGCCGATAAGTCTAAACCGCCCGAGAAAAAGCTGGTGTGTTTTCTGTCGGTTTCCATCGTATTGGTATAGGTGAATTTGTAATTCGGACCAAAGGTGAACTGCCTGTCTATTGCCCGCTGTAAGTAGGGGAGGCTGTCGGCCAGGTTTTCATAAAATGGCGTAACATTTACGGGTTGAACATAGGCGATATCCAACACATTTAACTCGTGCGTTTTTTTTGCAGACTCTTGCCAGGTATACCCCCAAGCATAATGTAATGAGTTTAAGCGATAGGCCTGACGGCGGTTTAAAAATTCATAGCCCAATAGTGTTCTTGTATGCGGTACAAACCTTCGGGTAGGTTCCCACCGAAAGGGCGCTATAACCCTAGGCCAGGTAAGGGAAGCTTCTAAACCGTAACGATAAAAATTGGAGTTAATGTTTATCCCTCCACCGGATTGTACCTCGTATCCACCATATGCGGTAAGTCGAAAAAGCTCAGCTCCTTTGAATGCGTTTCGATGGCTCCAACTTACATTAACTTCAGAACCATTGTAAACGGCTGCTGTTTTTCCTAAGAGTTCAAGCCTTACCGCCTTTTTTTGCTGCGGTGTGAGGTAATAATGCGCATCTAATTTATTAGTCTTACCGCTGTCAACCGGCACAAAATTGTTTTTTACAAAACGGAATGTTCCCATACCCACCAACTGCCCAATAGTGAGGTTTTGCTTATCCCGGTTATACAGATCGCCTTTATTAAAAAACATGGTTCTTGCCAACGCAAATTTCCTAAAGGTTTGATTGGGATCGATAAAATAGTAGCCCCGGTATTCTTCGGCATCCTGAGGCGTACCAAGCTCGTAATCTCCCTGTAATAAAGAATATTCAGGGTAAATAAAGATATTATTGATCGTATATGGCTTTTTAGCTATTGCAGGAGTTGCATTTTTTAACTTGACATTCATATCTACTTTATGATCGCCCACCATACTATCTACTTGTACCAAGATGTGGTCAGGACTGAAGTAATAATATCCCTTGTCTTTCAAAACATTATCAATTCGTTCCCGTTCAGCAATAATACGATCAAGATTATAGGTGCCTCTTGGTCTAAGCAACGACCCTTCTTGGGCGTTTTTCAGTTCCCTTCCAATTTCAGTAGTGGTATCTGCCTCAAAGGTTACCTTATTAATACGATATACGCGGTTGGTGGTAGCTGTATAATTTAGTGTTGCTTTTCTGCTTTTTATTGTTGTATCCGTTTCTACATAGGCATTGAAGAAGCCGATATTCTCCAAGCGATTTCGAACTAAATTTTCATTATAAGACACATTTACGTCTTGTAAAAGCACAGGCTCTTCACCCACTTTGTTCTTCAGCCAGTGTTTGAACCCTTTGTTTTTTTTCGGTTCGCCAGCGATGTTATAGAAGTACAATTTTGGGCGTAGTCCTAAGAACTTCTTGTTGGGGCGGGGTCTTAAAATTCCCTCTAGACTTTCCGTAAGCGGTTCTTTAAATCGATCAGGTAACGAGTCGTTGTTTACAGTGACTTCACCTTTCACATAAAGGTCTTCTCCTTCTTTTAAGTATTTGATGTTACTGCAAGAAGCCAATAAAAGGGTCAATATAGCGTATCCTACAATTAAATACTTATTTTTCATTATCAGTCCTTTCTGCAACATTTTCGATGGCTTCCTCATCATCTCTATTATATGCTTTATTGAAATGTACGGCTCCCTGGTTATCGTCTTGATGGTTTGTTGTATCAAAATCATCCGCGGAATCCTCATCATCTTCCAGCGGTTGCTTCTGTTGGGGCTCCTGATCAATGGAATCCTGGTCGTTATTTTTACCGTTACCGTTTCCATTGGTAATCTGTTCTTTAATTTCTTTTTCCCGCTCTTCATTAAACTGTTGTAATCGTCTAGCACTCATAAAGAGTTCTTTGAACTCGTCATAGCTCATATTGATGATGAAGCCCAAGCCGGTTTCGATAAATTGTCCCTGCAAAGTTACCTGATATTGATTTTTACGATATACCCGTGCTACATACCTACCATCTCTTGATAATTGATACTCTAAGGAAATATCTCCAGCAATATTGGTGGCGTTTTGCCCCGGCTGCTGTGCCCCCTCTAATTCGAAATTCGAACCAACCGTCACCTTCAAGCGGTCATCCAACATCCGTTTGGAAAGACCTACATTCAGATCAGTTCGATTCTGTGCCTGTCCTGTACTATAATCGTCAGCGGTAGACTGTAAATCAAAATTTAATTCTACCCCGGCAATTAAATCTCCGGCCAGCTTGTTCAGCTGACTGGTTAGTAAGCTGCTTACACTCGAGCGAACCATTGTTTCTGTACTGGAACCTCCAGCACTATGGAAGGGATTTTCGGCAATGAACCGGCCTAAAACAATGAGGGCAAATGTTTGCTTGTTCATCTCCGAGGGGTTATCCCTTAACTGAGCTAACTTCGATTCAACAGTTTGGGTAACCGTTTGTGGTATGGTAGACGCATTTCCTCCTTCACCAAGATCAATGTCAAAAGAAATTTCCGGCTTCATCATCTCACCTCCTATATGTAGGTTGACGTCAAAGGGTAAACGTTGTCGGTAATAATTGGCACTCGACCCCGCTACCTGATTTTGCACTAAATCGATAGGTTGTGCCTGTATACGATAAATAGCGGTCATATCGAGTTGTGCGTGCATAACATCGCCGCCCCATACAATAGTACTTCCTTTTTTAAGATCAAAACGACGTTTAATCATGTTAAAGGACAATGAGTAATTTCCTTCCTCAACAGTATAAGTGCCTGCTAAAGTCATTTCTCCACCTGGAGTAATACCAAAGTTTAATAAAGCTTGTCCCTTAATAAATAATTGGTCACCCGTACCCGGGTCAACAATTACGGTAAAGGCAGCATCTTTATCTACATCGATATTGAGCGATATATTCATTCCCAGAATGGCATTATCTGTTGTCTCTGTTGTGTCGTAAACCGCTAATATCTGGGAATCTGTGCTTGATGATAGGCTGGTAAATTCTACTATACCCTCCCTTTCAACTAACCCTGGGTCTGATTCAGGCATAGTTAAGGTCATGTCTGTATTACCGTTTACACGTAAGGTTCCGTTTACTGACGGACTCGTAGCAGCTCCTCTTATACGTAGGTCGCTATCTATGAATAATTTTCCATAGAAAAGATCATTGTCTGCCTCGGTAGCATTCAGTACTTGAAAATCGTCAGCCTTAATGTCCATTGCAAGGGTAAAATCCGTATACGTCTTGGTGTTTACCGCACCGTTGATGACAGCACTGTTTCCTACACTGTCCGTTAGCGTAAATTGTTTGAAAGCTAACCCATTGTTGTTAAAGTTTATGCGCTGTTGATCCATGCTGAATGTAGCATTTAACATGGAAATATTCATTCTTGCTTGGTCAAAGATTAAGTCTCCATTAATACGTGGTGCATCAGGTGTTCCATTAATAGCTAAACTACCATTAATGCTTCCAGCTGTGCGGCGTAGATTGCCTAAACTGAAGGCCTCAATTGTGCTCATATTGAGGTTATTGATGGCCAGTACAAAATCCATGGAAGATGCGGCGTTCGGAGGAGATACATAATCTCCGCTCAGTTGAACATCATTTCCATTTCCCTGAATACCGATATTCGCAGTAAAGGTGTTTTCTTTTGCATTACTTACTTGAAGATTAATATCACCTATGGTATCGGTTCCGAAATAGAAGTTGTTGATATTGATATCAGAAGTAAATACCGGCGATGCGTCTAGACGTTCTACCGTTGCGTTTCCATCGATTCCACCTCCAAGAACCAGTGTGTTACTTTCAATCATGTTAGTGAAAGTTTCTATCCGGAAATCCTTGAAATCTAAAGCTAAAGGAGCATTATGAACGGAATCCTGCGAGGATATATTCATCTGCTGACCATTTTGCGTGAGGTCAAAATGATAGGCCAACAATCCTTTTTTACCAAAGCTGATCGCATTTTCGGGGTTGACAGACCACTGATCGTAGTTCAGCATTAAGCCGTCTTCCTTTAATCTAAAAATAAAATCTTCCGCTTCGGCTAGCAAGTTGGCTCCAATATAATATTGCTCTTTTCCTTGTCTATCTTTTATCCACAAACCGGCATCAATTAAACTATTAGCTATCGTCCCACTGAGTAATGTGTTCGTTAATTCAATACTGGATACTTTAATATTATTAATCAATGCCGCATAATATAATGTACTGTCAAAGGTGTTGATATCGAAACTAACATTGGTAATTTCCGTTCCCGCATAAACTGCTTTCGGCGCTACTCCTTTAACGTTGATGGTGTTTGTCTCACTGTTAAAGTTACCATCAAAGGTTACGGGCTGTAATTCCGTTAAGTCTGGTACGACCCGTATAATCAATGGCGAACGGCGAAACGTTAACCCAAACTCCATCTCAGTCGGAGGGTAGGCCGGAATACTATCAGCTGCCTGGCTAACGGAGGCATCTGCTACTTCCGGATTAGGATTGTAATATTTTACCAGGGCATTTTGAAAGGCATTGGCCAAGGTCGTCAACTTATAGGAACCTATCATATGGGCGTCGAGAAACTCTGAACGTACCTGAATGAGGTTTTGACTGGAGTCTGCTCTGGCGATGATGCTGATGGTATCCAGTACATAACGGTCATTATTATAGGCAATGATGGCTTTTGTCAGATCTAGCTGACCGTTTAGAAAATCCGGATCTGCAGTTTCAAAATCTGCCGTAAATTGTCCATGGAAACGAATACTGTCTTCAGTGAGATTTAGATTTTTCGTATTAATACTGTCCACCATAAAATCCATTTTGAAGCTCGGATATTTGCCTGAAAGATTAGCGAAGGCCTGCATATCCAGATCAATGTTTGGATCATCACTAGCCAATGTAGCTTCCATATTACCGTTATCCGTTTTTGCATTTAAGTTGATATCTGTATAGGTGTACCCCACGGCTTCTGCACTAATAAGTTTGGCTTGTATAGCAGCAATTGCCTTGGCGGGATCTAGTCCAGTACCTTTAACAGAGGCAGTGAACGAAACTTTACCTAAAGTAGAATCCATCTTCATGAGCTCTCCCACATTTATATCGCTAATGGCAACAGTAGCATCGTAAGTGGTGTCTTTAGCTGCTTGGTATTTAGCATTTAGATCTGCTTTACCGATGGATGACAACAAATGCATATCCGTATTAAAGCTGTTCATGCCACCTTTAAAATCTCCGCGTAACGAAATATGCTGGGGAAGGTCTATGCTGTCAGGTAACATGCTTTTTGCTATCAACCTGTCGAGATCCCGTTTACCCGTCGTGAAGTTTTTTAACTGTAAGTCTGCATAGAGTTTATCTACATCGGGTAATCCTTTTATATGTGCAGAGGCCTGCAATTTTGTCTGATCAAGTGTGCTAAACTCGATATTGGGTATCCTTAGGTCGTCAACTCGACCTACAACGCGTCCGTTAATGTTAAAGCTTCGGGTAAGAAGCGGTTGCATAACTTCCATAGTATCAAGGTCTGGTACTAATAACACAACATCCTGCATACCTAACTTGCTTCGTTTAACATTCGCGTCGACAGACAGCGCACCAATTTCGTCTGCTAAAGTTTCTAAAGAGGCGTACGATATTTTTACGTAGTCTCTAATCAAGGTATGTGGTGTTTCCAAGTGTAGGTTACCAAGCGTAGCACCGTGTTCCGTATAAACAAAGTCTGTTTCTAAGCGGTTAATAGCAAGCCCACTTCTATCCTTGAAATTCAATTGCTTTAACTGTCCGCTGATAGAGTCGATGGCGAAAAAGAAGTCAGCTAATTTTAAATCGAAGCCTTGTATATCAAGGTTCCCATAATCCATTCCTTTATTAACACGGGGCTGGTTGGCGTCAAAATAAGCGATGCGATTCTTATTTAGCTCAATATCTCCAAGCTTGACCTTCCAGTTCATCGGTTCGGTAGATGTTAGGGTGTCTGTGCCTACTGCTGTTGTAGCAGGGCTTGTTGCTGCTGTTTTGCCAAAGGCAATACGCGCATTATTTTCGTCTAGTAGAATACGCTTGATGTCAATGTTCTCGCCTTTTAGATCAATTTCATTAAAATCCACCAAAAGTTGTTTAAATAACAGATTTGCCTGAAGTGCCCCTACCTCATCGTCGTAATCCACTTTTATATCTTCAACATTTAAACTCCCAATCTTTAAATCGGGCATTTCCGGTTCGGGACTTGTGGCGGTTTCAACACCTAAGTCCTCTGGCGAAGGAGCGTCTGCTGCCTGTGCTACCGCCCATTGCTTGACAGCTGTATTAATTCCTTTGATATTGATTTTTGGTATCTCAAAACGCATATTATTCAAATCAAAGGTTTTGATACGCGTATCAAAATGTGCAAGGTTAAAGTCTGCACTGGTCCCTATCACATCGTCTTTATATACAAATCTTATCCGGTCAAGGTTGATTTTGTCGATAGAGAACTCCATCGTTGACGTGGTATCTTCTGGTTTCGGTTCTTTTTCTTCTTCTCCCGCAAAAGCCTCAACAATATAGTCGAAATTAAAACTACTATCGGGTAGTGTACGGTCAATCTTAGCCGTGATACCTCTTAAATCTATTTCATTTATTTCTACTTTATTGTTTAATAATTTAAGTAAGCTTATATCAACTTTTAATTGATCTCCGGAAAATAGGGTGTCTTGCTTTTGATCTTCAAAATAAACGCCCTCAAGTACCAATAGTTTAGGTAAGTCTAATGAAACACGTGCGATCTTTACCGGAGTCTCAATTTTCTTTTCAAGGAAAGATACTACTTGCTGAACAACAAAGTTCTGAACAGCTGGAATTCGTATTAAAATAAAAATTAGCAATGTTAAACCAATAACACTACCAATAATCCATAAAACAGTCTTAAGTGCAATTCTACCAACTTTGTTCAAAATGTGTTTTATTAATATGTTCTAATATGACTTAACTAATATCCTGATAAATGGTTTTTTCAAAGACGAAAAAAGATAGCGCAAAGGTATTAAACTTTACTAAAACAGAAAGTTGGAATACCTACCATTTTAATGGTAAACGGTCAATTTTACTAAAATATAATCCACGCTATCGTAAGTATAACAATAATTGCCAATAGAACCCAGAAGATAAACTTTCCAGAGCCTTTGTCGTCTTCTTCTTTGAAAGCTTCGGGGGGTGGGCCCGGATTGTTCTTGTTCTTCTGGTAATTATCTTCAATTGCTGTCTTGCTACTATTTGTTCTATTGTCTTCCATAGTACTTTAAAAACAGTGTTTTTGGAGAAAAGTTTAGCACTATGGTAGATTTATAATCCTGCCCACCAACAATTGCGATGCTTACTTGTATTATTAAGATCATAGTCATTTGGACATAAATATATGCATAGCGACAAAGAAATAAAAGAATGGGTTTGCGCGCATCTTGACGAGTTAGTTGAGGAGCATTGCCCGCCAGAGGAAAACGAATTTAGTGCGGAAGTCCTCATTCAAGATAGAGAGGGGCGAGCACACCGTTACACCGTTTTTTTAGAATTAGCGACTTTCGACGATAAGACGGAATGGATCGTAAGAAATATTGTAAGACCAGAACACTTACAGTAGCGTATATTACCGACTATTATATGAATACCGGTTATTACTGTTATCTTAGGCGGAAATAACTGAAATGATATGATACGTTCGTTTGCAAAGAAGAAATTTTATTTGCTACATCAACTGGTGCTATTATGCATGATGTCTTTAACCACAACAAAAACGTTCGGTAATGATTTATTAAAGGTGGTGGTGGTTGGTCTGAGCCACGATCATGTTCATCTTATACTTAACCAACATAAAAACAAAGAAGTTATCATCTTAGGCATTGCCGAAAACAATAATGAGCTGATAACCCGCTTCAAAAAAGCGTATAACCTGCCGGATACGTTGTTCTATGATAACCTGAAGGGTATGTTGAATGCGGTGAAACCAGACATCGCCTTGGCCTATAATGCCATTGCAGATCATATATCTGTAGTGGAAACCTGTGCACCTTTGAAGATAGATGTAATGGTTGAGAAGCCCTTAGCCATTAATACTACCCAGGCTAAACGTATCGCTGACCTCGCAGAAAAACATGGTATTAGGGTGTTGACAAATTATGAAACAACTTGGTACGGCTCTAATCAAACGATAAAACAGTTGGTGGATAGCGGTTTTATCGGTCAAGTAAAAAAGGTATTGGTAAGAGACGGACACGAAGGACCTCAGGAGATAGGTTGCAGTAAGGAGTTTTTGGCTTGGTTAACAGATCCTGAAAAAAATGGGGGAGGGGCTATTATGGATTTTGGATGTTATGGCGCAAACCTATTAACGTGGTTGATGGAAGGAGAAAGGCCTGTTGCCGTTACGGCCACAAAGCGACAGCTGAAACCAGCGGTTTATCCTAATGTGGACGATGATGCAACTATCATTTTGGAGTATGCTAACGTAACAGCAGTTATACAGGCTTCGTGGGACTGGCCTTATAGCATCAAAGACATGCAGGTGTTTGGTGAAAAAAAATCTTTGCATGCAGTGGATGATAAAAAGCTGATACTCTACGAAAGCCCGAAAAACCAAAAAAATATCGATTTAAAGGAGGATTATTATAAGGATAATTTAGTGTATTTGAAAGAGGTATTAGAAGGTAATAACAACACTGAAAATGATCTTTCTTCCTTATCAAACAATCTTTTAGTGGTAGAAATATTGGAAAAGGCAAAAGAATCCGCCCAGAAAGGGGAAAGGATTCTTTTTTAGCCGTAAATTCTTCAATCTACTATTCGACAACTAACCTTAATATCGAGGTCTCAAGACCGTCAGATTTGGCGGTAATAACAATTTCGCCAGTCTGTTCTTGTGCTTCGACAATGGCGATCGCTTTACCGTGAAAGGCTTTTCTTTCAGAAGATTGAAACGATTGATGATCTGTTGGGTTACCATTGTCGGTTGCAATAACCTTTGCCGGTCCATCGACCGTAAAGGATATCAGGTGACTGGCATCAGGAACAGGCGAGCCGTTGTCATCCGTAATCACTGCAGTGATATATGATAGATCTGTTCCATTTGCCGATAGGTTTTGTTTATGTGCCGACAGTTCAATACGATTAGCGCCGCCCGAGGTACGGATCTCTCGGCTTAATACCGTTTTACCGTTCTTTCTCGTGATAACAGTCAAGGTGCCCGGTTCGAAGTTTAGACGCCATTTGACGTGTAAACTGTCGTCATATTTCTTCTGCACACCCTGCGATTTTCCGTTAAGAAATAGTTCGGCTTCATCTGCCTCATTGTAATAAGCCCATATATCCACTAGCTGCCCCTTTTTCCAGTTCCAGTGCGGAAATATGTGTAAAACAGGCGTTGTTGTCCACTCGCTTTGATACATGTAGTAAATATCTTTTGGAATACCTGCTAGATCGACAATACCAAAATAGGAGCTTCTGGCAGGCCAGATATAAGGCGTTGGTTCGCCCAAATAATCGAAGCCGGTCCATACGAATAAGCCCGAAAGAAAATCATGTTTTTTAATTAACTTCCAGGTTTCCTCGTGGGTTGACCCCCAAGGTGTTGAAACATGGTCATAAGCTGATACCGTGAAGTCGTCATTACCGTCGAGAAAAGACTCGTCCCATTTATAAGGCCAGCGCCTAACGGTATCCGAAGGCATTTCATAATATCCTCGAGTTTGTAAGGCTGAAGTGGTCTCCGTACCGATAAATGCTTGTCCCGGGAAATCTTGAGGAAATTTTTCAAAGTCCTGGTGGTGGTAATTGAACCCCACGAGATCTAACTTTCCCGACTGATAGAGCGTGTTTTTAGGCGTTGGTTCGTTCAAACCAATTGTAACAGGTCGCGTATCGTCTACCTTCTTGACTAGCGATACCAGCTCTTGGGTAATAGTTGTACCGACACTGTCCCATTGCTCCGGAATTTCATTGCCGATACTCCAGATAAAAACAGACGGATGATTGCGGTCACGTTTGATGAGATCCGTTAAGTCGCGTTTGTACCATAGAGGCCAATCTTCGTGATAGCCATAAGTTGTTTTTTCTTTGGACCAAACATCAAACGCTTCGACCATGACTATAAAACCCATTTGATCACATAAATCTAAGAGTTCGGGTGCTGGTGGATTATGTGCTGTACGAATGGCATTGCATCCCATCTCTTTCAAAATAGTCAACTGCCGTGCTATTGCACTTATATTTACTTTAGCGCCCAGTGCTCCCAGGTCATGATGATTACATACCCCCTGTATCTTTAGCTGCTTTCCATTGAGCAAAAAACCTTTGCTAGGGTCGAAAGTAAAATCTCTTATACCAAACTTAGCGGATATCGAATCCAGAAGCTCGTCTTCTTGATATAAAAGGTTTACGCAACGATACAAATGAGGTTCTTCCGTTGACCACAGCTGAGGTTTTTGAACGGCTATGTCTTGTTTCCAAAAAAGGGAGTCCTTGCCGTTGATCAAACGGCCAGGTGTTTCTACAGCCGCTACTTCGGCTCCATCCGGATCATATATTTTAGTAGTGAGCCGTAAGTTAGCTTGCTGCGATGTATGATTGACGACCGGTATCTTCAACTGAACGACTGCCTCTTCTAGACTTACCCTTGGTGTATAAATAAATAATTCTTCAGGTACTAAAGCTTTTGGTTCAGTAATGCTTAACCATACGTTGCGGTAAATGCCGGATCCCGAGTACCACCTAGAGTTGGGTTGTCTGCTATTATCTACCTTTACCGCGATCAGATTTTTTTTACCGTCAGTATAGAGATAGCGACTGAGATCGTGTCGAATAGTGATATAGCCATTAGGTCTTTTGCCTAGGTAGTGACCGTTTATCCAAACCTCACTATTCTGGTATATGCCATCAAAAATTAGCTGGATTTGTTTTCCCATTGCGCTGCTTGGTAAAGTAAAGGTCTTGCGGTACCAACCAATCCCCCCGGGGAGAGCACCACCACCATAACCGGCAGGATGTTCTTCCCGGAAGTTGCCTTCAATACTCCAATCGTGTGGCAGATGTAGGCTTCGCCAATGGCTGTCATCCCACTCGGGACGGTAAGCATCACTGTCAGTCAGAAGGGCAAATCTCCAATTTTTGTTAAGCGATAAATATTCCCTGTTATTTGCCCGTGTTACTAACGTACAGGCACCCAACATATAAAGTATGAGAAGCAGATGATTTTTCATTACTCGCTATCGTTTTCTGAATCGGCAAAATCTTTTGATACATAATTGTATACCAATAGCGCTTCACCTTCGCAGGAGGCTCTTCTTAATACGGCTAGTTGCATGGTGTTTTCAGTTAAAGACATTAGCTTAATATCTCCCCAGTTGGCTACGCAACCTTCACGCTCATTATCATGTAGTGGACTCGCACCACTTAATGACAGCGTCTTATCTTGTATGTTTAAATTATACGTCCCCTGTTCTGTACCTCGATTGGGAAGCATCAGGTGTTCAACTGTTATATAGGGGCCATCTTTAAGGCTAAAGGTCATTGTACCATAATCGCCATAAGGCATTAGCCAACTATTACCGGCGTAATCTGGGCTCCAATTCCAACAGTCGTCGCCATAACAACCATCATCTCCTTCTTCTAACCATCCGTTATCCGTGCCGTAAAAATAAAGAGGGCCTTCGAAAAAGTGATTGTCAATATCGAGTATCCATGTTTTCTCCTCGCCAGGTCCGCCGGATAAGGCTATCCACAATGGATCATTCACATAGTTTAGATTATCTTCCGTTACTTCTATCGTGATGGGATCCATCTCTACGAGTCCTCCGCCCGTTAATGCAGCGAATTTAATCTCGTAAGTTCCTTTGAAAGCAAATTGAACGGTGTCCCGCTGCCGGTTAGATTGACCGGTACCATAATCCCAATAGGAAATGGTTTCTGCCGTGTTATTGATAAGAATAACCGTATTGCCGCCGGCATCGGTTGCTAAATCCTGCACAACCTCAAACGTAATCTGCGATTTGTCGAGGGCCTCAGGAAGTGTATAGGTCTGCTTTTGACAGGTACATAAACATGTTATGAAAATAAGTACCAACCAACTATAGTTTAAGCGTTTCATGATGTCTTTTTTTAAAAAATAATTACCAACCTGTATTTTGAACCAGTACACCATTCGATAAATTGATCTGGTTATAGGGTATTTGTTGTAATCCCTGTGTCTCGTTTATTTTGCTGGCATTAATAACTTTTGATACTTGTTGTCCGCCATTTAATACAAAGGTGTTTTCGGCTATGGTGTTAGCGGCTTGGTTAACACCTTGCCGTAAAAGATCCCAGTAACGGATGCCTTCTAAGGCAAATTCCAAGTGTCTTTCGTTCATGATACGTGCGGGTGTCGCTGGCAAAGCCGTGAAGTTATCTCCATACGCCCTTTGCCGAACAGCGTCAAAATATAGCTGTGCATTTGCACTTCCCAGTTCTGCTGCCATTAATAAAATGTCTGCATAGCGAATCGATACATAATCCTGAAACTGACCGATCATAAAGTTCACGGCACCGTTGTTCACAGCGATGCTATTACCTTCTTCATCCACCAGGGGGGTGTACTTTTTATTATAATATCCGGTATATTCCCTTTGCCTGCTCTGGTTAGTGAAATTAATTTGCTCTTCTTGGATGGCGATAATGGAAGCTGCTTTTCTGCTGTCTGCATCGCTATAAGTGTTCCAGAGCTTAGGATTTACGGTGGCTCCGCCCCAACCATTGCCATAAGGGAAACTCCATTGTTCACGCATACCCAACATCACTAACCAATGATTGCCGTCTGTGTTACCGTCATAATCGCTGGTGTAAGTGTATTTGATAGCAAAAATGGTTTCTTGGTTGTCTTCACCGACATAGTCTTCCAGTGAAGCTGGCCACAGGTTGGCATAGTGTTCTACTAAGGCATAGCCACCGTTAGCGATAATATCCTCTAGATAGTTTAATGCTGTGCCACGGTCTACTAGCCCAACCAGGTCCGATTGATTGTAATAACCGGTATAATACAAGAATACCCGACCCATTAAACCTTCCGCAGCCCATTTGGTTACCCGTCCGTAAGTGTCGGTCGATTGTGCAGCATAGGCAGTAGAAGGTAAATGGCCAATGGCAAATTGCAGATCACCGGCAATCACTCCGTACACTTCTTCGGAGGTCGACTGCGGAATATTTTCAGATGAAGGTTCGGTCAGAAGTGGAATATTACCCCATAGCCTAACCATATCAAAATAGAGATAGGCTCTGATAAAACGAGCTTCCGCTTCATAGATTAATCGTAAATCGGTTTCGTTACCCCACTCAATGTCATCCAATTTGCCGATCAATACATTGCAACGGTACACGGCCTTGTAATAGGCTTCCCAATTCGGACCGAATATATTTTGATCGGCCGGAGAACGTAACCTGTCAAATTCATCCAACATTTGATAGCCGAATCCATCTGCATTTCCAGTGCCACCAAAACAGTTGTCGGATAAAACTTCGGCGGCAACAGGTAGGCTGATACCTTCCGCCCAGATGATCTGTAAACCGTCATAACAGCCAACAAGAGCGGTATAAGCATCTTCAGGCGTCGTGTAAAAATTTTCATCGGTTAAATCCGTAATTGGTTCCGTATCTAAAAACCCTTTGGTGCATGAGCCAAGGGCCAATGTTATTGATAGCAATGATATAATGAAATTTTTCATATCCTTCTTTTTTAAAGTTTTTTATTCATCGTTAGAAAGTGATGTTAGTTCCGATCATAAGCGTTCGTGGACGAGGGTAGTAGCCGAGGTCTACACCCGAAGCAAAACCTTCTGCATAACCTATCTCTGGGTCCATTCCATTATACCTGGTGAAAGTAAAGGCATTTAATATTGACGCGTACAGACGAACTTTTCGTAGGTAATTCCTGTTGAGAATGCTTCCAAAATCATAACCTAAGGTAATGGTGTTGATCCGGAGGAAATCACCATTGTGAATGTATAAATCTGAAAAATTGGTCCAGTTGCGGGCATCTTCTGTTAAACGAGGCAGTGTGTTGGAAGAGCCAGGGCCATGCCAACGGTCTAATATGGAAGTGGTATAATTAGCGTAGGGGTTTGCGTGGTTACGATAAGATTGTACCAGTTGGTTACCCGCGACTCCCGAAGCCTGTACGGCAAAATCAAACCCTTTGTAATTCCCTGAAATGTTGAAGCCGAAAGTGTAATCGGGATTGGGATTGCCTATTATCGTCTTATCGGCATCGTTGATGATACCATCTCCATTTAAATCAACGTACCGTACGTCCCCGGGCTGCGCACTGGGTTGTATCAATGTGCCGCCGCCATTTCGGTAATTGTTTACTTCTTCTTCACTCTGGAAGATGCCGTCAGTTCGTAAACCCCAAAAATAGCCTATCGGAAATCCGTTCTCTGCCCGGTAGAATTCCAAGGAGTTGTCATATAAGACATTGGGATTGCCATGTATAATACCATCGGCTGTTGGAATTTGTCCTACCTTGTTCCGGTTGTATGTACCATTCACGCCGATGGAGTAATTAAATTCACCAATATGATCGTGATATGCAATAGCTAGCTCAATACCGCTGTTTCGTACATCTCCACCGTTAATGAAGGGTGCATCAGCACCTGCAGTAGCTAATATAGGCGCTTCTACCAGCCAATCTTTGGTGATTTTTGTATACCAATCGAAATTTATATCCATGCGGTTATTCAACAGCCTGGCATCGAAACCGATATTTGCCTGTTCAGACGTTTCCCACCGCAATGCTGTATTGCTTAGTCTGCTCGGAAAGGCACCGGGGGTCAACACGCCTTCTGTATTGCCAAAAATGTAATTGGTATTTAAAAAGGATACTGGCGCCATAAATTGAAAGGCGGCAATGTTCTGATTACCCACTTGTCCCCAGCTTGCCCTTAGTTTGAAAAAATCAAGCCAAGTATTGGCACCCGCCATAAAGTTCTCATTGGTAATGACCCATCCTGCTGATATAGATGGGAAATAACCCCACCTATTGGAACGGGCAAACTTAGAAGATCCATCTGCTCTAAAGGTTGCATTTAATAAGTAGGTGCCTTTGTAGTTGTAGTTTAGTCGACCAAAGTATGACATCCGTTTATCTGGATCGTCAGGTGAACCGCCTATAGTTATCTGGGTAGCGTCATTACGATTGGTAGCGTTCGATAACCAGGCATGCTCTAAGTCGTTAAATACAGCATTTATGTTGGTTCCCCACATACTCGAACCTTCGTATTGAAAAGCCGAAGTGCCGACCATTGCTTCAAATTGGTGATCGTCTCTTACATCGAAATTGTAGCTCAATAGATTATCCCATAACAAGGTTTTTCCCTTTCCCATATTTTGGTTAATCCTCGAAAAATCATTGAACGCATAGGCAGATAACTTATAAATTGGTTCAAAAGATCTGCTCTCATTAACATTGTAATCCAATCCTAGACTTGTTCTAAATCGTAGCCCTTTAAACGGCTCTATAACCATATAGATGTCGCCAAATAAGCGCTGACTGTTTCGAGTATTTTGATTGTCGTAAAACATCTGTGCGTAAGGGTTGGCCTCACCATTATTCCAAGAGGAGTTGCTATTGTCGAAAAAATTGCCATTCTCATCGTACATCGGAACAAAGGAACTGGTATTAAAAGCGCCTCTGAGCGAATTGTTGTATTGATTGCCCACGCCGATACCATTGCTTTTTAGGTAGGTGAATGTAAGGTGTTCACCAAAACGGATAATGTCATTGTAAAGGTTGTGTTCTGAATTGATGCGGTAATTAATGCGTTCGTAATTCGAAAGATCTTTACCTCCAACAATACCTTCTTGACCGGTATATGATAACGAGGTCGAGTATGTGGAATGTTCACCGCCTCCTTGTGCGCTTAATGAATAGTTTTGATGGATGGCATTATCCACAAATAACTGGTTCATCCAATTGGTGCCTTCACCCAGCTGGGCTATTTCTTGATTTGAAAAATAGGGTTGCTTGCCGGAATTGACAGCGGCTTCGTTCATGATAATGCCAAAACTTGTTGCATCCAGCATACCGATTTTGTCTGCTACTTGTTGAATACCGGTAAATCCATCAAAAGAAATTTGGGCAGATTGCCCTTTTTTACCTTGTTTGGTGGTTACCAGTATCACACCATTGGCGGCCTGCGAACCGTATATTGCCGCAGACGCAGCGTCTTTTAGTACGTCAATGGATGCAATATCATTAGGGTTCAAATAAGTGATATCATTGGTTAATACGCCATCAACCACATAAAGTGGACTAGCATTGTTTACGGTACCCACTCCTCGGATAATTACACGCATACTTTCACCTGGCTGACCCGAAGTTGAAGTTATTTGCACACCGGGAGTTTGGCCCTGAAGGGCTTGTAACGCATTTGTCGTATTCTGTTTTAATATATCCTCACCCTTCACCTGTACCGAAGCGCCAGTTACCAGTTTTTTCTGTTGTACACCATAACCTACTACCACAACCTCGTCCAGATCGCCAATGCCCGGATTAAGTTCAATAAGTAATGGTTCAGTAGAAGTAACGGAAACTTCTCTTACATCCATGCCGACGTAGGTGATCAGAAGAATATCACCAACGTTGGCATTTATAGTAAAATTACCTTCTTCATTGGTCGAAGAGCCTGTATTCGTGCCTTTTATCTTAACGCTTGCGCCTGGAATAGGTAGCTGATCTTCCGAAGAAATAACTTTTCCTTTGATCGGCTGCTGTGCACGTGCAGTTATCGATAGTAGTAAAAGTAGAATGAGGCCAATTTTTTTGGCTTGTTTTAATAATATTAGCATAATCATTTTTTTTAGGTCCTTTAAACGGGCTTGTTTGGTCCGAACAATCTCCGTAATTATTTATTGAAGTTTGATTTTTAATGGTTTACCTGTGTAGTTTACCCGGTGGGCATTTTTTGTCTGCATAGCTTCGATTCCATGACGTTGATTGGCGTCTACAAATACAATGTTAAATGTACGCCTACTTGGAGCGTCAGCGTATTGTCCTTTTCTTTTCGAAATACTTAGCTCCTTGTCTTGTTGGTTGTAATGGAAGGTTATGGTGTTAAAGATTCCCTTTTCGTAACCATAACTTTTGCCATCGTCTTCATATAGTGCAAATATTCCATCAGCACCATCATATACGTATAAGGTGAGTGGGATGGAGGTTTTTTCTTCTGTATGCTGTAGTATTGGTCCGATCGGCAAGATCGATCCAGCTTTTACAAAAACCGGAATTCTTTCATAAGGCGCGGCAGCTTGGATGGTTTGACCGCCTGGGTATTGTGCTCCAGTATATAAATCATACCATGAAATATCGTTTGGTAAGTATACCGATCGTTCGGTGAACCCTTTTTTTGTGACAGGATTAACTAGTAGGGAAGGGCCCAATAGGAATTGATCATTAATATTATATACCTTTTTATCCGTACTAAAGTCCATCGCTAACCCGCGCATCATTGTGTAATCTTCATGATAGATTTTTCCCGCTAAACTGTATATGTAGGGTAGCAGGCGATACCTTAGTTGGATTGAAGCAATCATGCTCTTATACGCTGGGTGCACCGATGGAGCTATATTAAAAGGTTCACGATAGGGGTATTGTCCATGCGCTCTGAATATGGGAAGAAAAGTGCCAAATTGATACCATCGAGCATTTAACTCCCGCCATTCCTCCAGATCGACATCATTGGGCTCATGGTATTTTTTTTCAACTAGGAAACCGCCGGCGTCCATAGTCCAATAGGGCAAACCAGACATGGAGAAATTTATCCCTGCTGCAATCTGATCTTTCATATCTTCCCATGTGGAAGCGATATCGCCACTCCAAGTGGCGGCAGCAAAGCGTTGTTGTCCAGCGAAAGCTGAGCGGGTAAGGATAAAAACTCTTTTGTTTGGGTCTGTCTCACGTTGACCTTCATAAATGCCTTTGGCATTTTGCAGAGGGAAGGCATTATAATATCTTGTTGATGAGCCAATACTAGGCTGAAAAACAGCTTTTCGCTCTTCGATATTAATGTTAGAGTGTATGTCGGGTTCGCTGGCGTCCATCCAGAAGGCGTCTACCCCTTTTGCGTAAAGTTTACGATTTAATAAGTCCCAAAAGCCTTTTCTCGCACCCTCGTGGAAAGGATCATAAAAAGTAGAACGATAGCCTTCGCCAATCCAATCTTTTCGGCCATCAGCAAGGTTTCGCCTGTATAGCCAGCCCTTATTCATGAAGGCGTCAAATGTGCTGGATTCCTCATTGAATTTTGGCCATACGGAAATCATAAAGTGATAGTTGTTCTGATGCAATTGATCAATCATCCCCGAGGCATCGGGAAAGCGCGTGCTGTCATAATCCTGACTACCCCAATCTTTCTCTTTCCAGTATGACCAGTCCAAAACAAGGTTGTCAATCGGGATATTCCGTTCTCTGAATTCCTTTGCTATTGCTAAAATCTCTTGTTGGGTCTTATAGCGTTCACGACTTTGCCAGAAACCAAAAGACCATAGCGGCATAATAGGCGCCTTGCCGGTAAGTTTTCGGTAACCACCAATTACCTGATCGATGTTTTGACCACTAAAAAAATAATAATCAACTCCAGCGCCGGCTTCTGAGTCAAAAGAGAATAGTTGTTGTTCTGCTGACGCTAAAGGACGCTGGCATTGTACACCTAGATAAGATTGGGTTCCCTCTGGTTTCCATTCGATTTTAATCGTGTGTTTACTGTTGGCCTCGAAGGAGAGATCTACTTCAAACGTTCCGGCATTCCAAGATTCCCGCCATCTATTTTGTACCAGTTTATCGTCAATCCACACCTTAACATAACCTGCATATTTAAAATGTAAACGATGTAAACCGGATAACGGCGAGCTTATGGCTCCTTCATAAAGTATTAAGCTTTTTGATAAATCTATATTTTCCGGAAACTTCTGGAGATCACTAAGATAATAATATGCAATATCGGATTCCGGACGAGAAGTAAAAACTTCGTCCGGATGTTCTTTATTTAAATAGGTGGCGGTTAACCAGCCTTCCTCGCCTGTTTTAGCATATAATTTTAAGGCCGACAGGGGTAGTAGTGGACGGGTATCACCGGCCTTCGTAATAGCATAATTATTCCATAATATACCGTAATTTTTAGTCGAAACTAACATTGGAACAGCAACTTCGGTGTTGTATTGTAATAGGTTTACCTGACGTTTCTGGTAATTCATTATACCATTCTGGTGCTGCCCTAATCCGTATAGTCCTTCCTGAGGATCTACTTGGAAGTCTTGTTTTACGCGATAAAATAGATCTCCACCTGCTGCATCTAACTTGAAAGTGCCGGCATCACGTGGTGCTTCCTGGAGAAGGGTATCTCCCTCATGGTTTAAAAAGACCAATTGTCCATTCAAGAGTGATACCGCAACTTCTAAACCTACAGTATGAAGAAGCAACTGGTCATGCTCTTCCTTGACAGAAATAACCGGCGAATTTCCGAAGATCGTATCTGTTAGTATTAATTCATCAGAAGGAGATACGGTACGTTCAACGGGCGATGATTTTACGTGTACTATACTATCGCTAATAAAGGTGATATCTAACTGCTGATCGATACTATAGGGGGTGTTTTTATAAGTAATACTTACCCCGGATTCTTTTTTTTGATAGGTACCCTGTTGGGCATTTGCTATGAAAAAAGTACTATAGCAAAATATGGTTAATAGCGCTGCTAGCTTTCGCATTCGATTTTTGGTTTATAAAAATAATTAGCCTAGTGTTTTACGGTACATTGGTCTTTATTATCCTGTTGATATGAGTAGATAATACTTGACAAAGCTAATGCTGATTATATTGTATGAGGGGATAGGGACGTTTATTTTTAGGGGTCTTTTTGTTAACTAATTATGAATATTGGCATATAAAAGGCCGATTTTTCAACGAAAGACTTTTTTGATAAAGTATTCCTCTATAACTTTATTGATGTTGTTTATATACCGAAGGGAGAACGTGGTACATTGCTTTAAAATATTTACTGAATTGTTTTGGGTTGTTGAAACCTACATGGTAGGCGATCTCTGCAATGCTTAGGTTAGATTTTGCCAGCAACTGTGCTGCTTTACGCAAACGCATGTTCCGGATAAATTCCGATGGCGTGTGTCCGTTAAGGGCTAATAGTCGCTTGTATAAACCAACTCTACTTATATTTAGAGCTTCCGACAAATGTTCAACAGAAAAGGCAGTATTGGAAATGTTCTCTTCTATTATTTTTGTAGCCCTGCGTAAAAACTTTTCATCTTCGGATTCAACAGCAATCGTACTTGGAAGTATTTCTAGTTGCTTTTTATAGGTTTTTTCAAAAAGGTCCTTCTGCTTAAGTTGGTTTTTAATTTTAGAGCGTAACAGCTGGAAGTGAAAAGGTTTTGTAATATAGTCAGAAGCACCCATATCAACAGCTTTTAGCTGCATATAAGCATCGGTATACGCTGTCAATAAAATAACGGGGGTGTGCCGTGTCCGGTTGTCCTGTTTTATTTTTTTGCAGAGACTGATACCCGATTCTCCAGGCATGTGAACGTCAGATAGTATGAGATCGGGATGATGGAACAATACCTTTTGCCAAGCGGAGGTGGCGTCATAACAGCAAATAATACTAAAATCGGATTTCAAATTTTCTTTTAGATAGTGAATAAAATCCTCGTCATCATCAACAAGTAAAATACTGGGGAGTTTTTTATTACTATTTACAGAACGGTTGGTTCCCTCACTTTCCAGTTCGTTCACGTTTTCCTCATATTCAAAAAGGGCGGGTTTGGAGATTGACTGTTTTCCGCCAGACAAAACAGGTAGGGTAATAGTAAAGCAACTACCTTTCCCTTCTTCGCTGGTTAAGTGTATTTCGCCATTCAATAGTTGAACGTATTCGTAAGTAATGGATAAGCCTATGCCGTTCCCCTGGTTGAAAAGCGCATCATCCGAAACATGTTGAAAATATCGTTCAAAAATTTTTTTCTGCTGGTCCTTAGGTATGCCTATACCGGTATCTGCTACGGTCAGCGTGAAGGTGTCCGCTTCTGCCTTGGAAGGAACAGAAACATGGATAGTGATCTGACCGTCGTCAGAAGTAAATTTAAGCGCATTGCTCATCAAATTGAAAATAATCCGTTCTAACTTTTCCTGATCAAAATAAGTGTAGAAGCTGTTTTTATTTGACTCAAAGACAAGATTTATATGCTTTTTTTGAGCGAGATCAGCAAAAGAAGTGACATGGTCTTTTACCTGTGTTATCAGGTCTCCCAAGTGAAGGTTCAATTTCAATTTATTATTGTCTACCTTTTTAAGGTCTAGTAATTGATTAACAAGATTAAGCAATCTTTTGGCATTTCTTTTTATCGTGTTGAGGTGGTTGAGTTGTTCGGACTGAGGATTACTCTCCAGTAGACGGTCAACAGGGGCGAGAATCAGGCTCAATGGTGTACGAAATTCATGACTGATATTGGTGAAGAATTTAGTTTTTGTTTGTTCCAACTCTACGGCCCTTTTCGTTTCTTCACGTTCCTGTTGGAGCAAAAAGCGACTTTTCTGACGTTGTTTTTCGATATGTCTTATCAGTAATAGGAAACATATCGCCGCAGTCAAATAAATGGTGTACGCTAGAGGAGTCTTCCAAAAAGGGGGAGCTATTTTTATCTGCAATAGCTCATAAGGTTCGCTCCATTTCCCATTATCGAGAGCGGCTTTCACGATAAACTGATATACACCTGGATCCAGGTTGGTAAATGTTACCTTGTGGTTGTCTTCATCCGGGAGCCAGTTTTCATGGAAACCTTCCAATTTGTAGTAAAACTTCGTATGCTCATCAGTTAAGAAGTTAAGCGCAGAAAAAGTGATGCTAAATACATTTTGATCGTATTTTAGCTGTATCTTTTTTGTTAAGGCTGGAGATTGGTTTAGGATGACCTTGCCCCGGTGTACTTCATCTATTTTTAGAGCATGATTAAATAGCGCAAATTCTGTGATGATTGGTTTCAGTTGTTGACTGATCGGGGGAATTTTGTCTGGACTTATAATATTGAAGCCTGCGGGACCACCAAATAATAATTCGCCTTTGCTGGTTTTTAATGCTGCATTTTCGTTAAATGATAATCCCTGTAGTCCATCCAGCTTAGTGTAGTTTTTTGTATGTAGTTTTTCATTAGTGTCATCAACGCCGGTAATGCATGAAAGTCCTTTAAGCGTGCTTATCCATAACTGGCCCATATTATCTTCCAGTACGTTCAAAATAACATTATCGGGTAAACCAGCTGATTGTTTGTAAACAACAAAAGATGGGTGCGCTCCAGGTCGAAACAGGTTTAAACCATCTTGGGTGGCAATCCATATGCGGTGCTGGCTATCTTGGTAAATATCGGAGATATAGTTATTACTGATCGGTTGCCTGTAGGGCGAATTGGCTGTATATTTGTTTATTGTTTGAAGTGCTTGATTCATTACGACGATACCTTCTGCGCCGCCTACCCACAAATTCCCGTCGTGATCTTCACAGATAGCGGAGACATAAGCGGAAATATCGTCATTTTTTACAGGTATGAAATTATCCTGTTCAGGTTCATAGTAATACAGTCCGCCAACTAAAGTACCCAACCAGATTTTACCGTTGCTATCCTGATAGATTTCCCAAATGCTATTGTCGTTTAAACCATTCCCCTCAGAATCGCCGGTATAATGTTTGAACTGCTTACCGTCAAATATATTTAAACCACCATGATAGGTTCCTATCCATAAGCGCTGCTGGTTATCGCTTAATAGACTCACTACAATATTGCTGCTGAGGCCCAACTGGCTGTTGGACTGATGTAGATATTGTCTGAACTGTTCGCGCTTCCTATCGTAATAAATTATTCCTCCACCATTGGTACCTATCCATAAATTTCCATTTTTGTCTTCAACAAATTTATTAACATCATCGAAAGGCAAGTTTTTCCGATGATTTACCATCGGAAACATGTGCATTTGCTGATGATAGTAGCTGATACCCTGTTTATATGTCCCTATCCAGATGATATGCTCCCTGTCCTTATGCATGGAGATCGTGCTATTCTGTGCGATGCTGTTAGGATTGCTTTCATCGTGTGTTAGGTAATATGTCTTAAGCGTCTTTTTATCAATAAGATTAATTCCTCCATGATCAGTAGCAAGCCATATTAAACCATCTTCATCTTCCGTGATATGGCTTACCATATTACTATTGAGCATGCCATTTTGACTCGTATGATGGAGGTGCACCGTTTCATGATTTTTAGAACGTATGTAATAGGCTCCCAGAGGAATATTTTCTGCGTGAATCCAGAGGCCTCCGTCCCGGTCAACGAATAACTTGTAGTCGGCTTGCTGGTCTGCCGATATCGCTTGAAAGTGCGTCTTTTTCACTAAGGTGTTATTTGCCACTTCTTCTATCAAGCCCTGTGCATATATAAGGTATAATGTATGGTCTTTTGTATTTGCTATTCCAGTAATCTGCTGGCTTTTATTGGTTTGATAGTGGCGGCATTTCCGATCTCTAGGATGGTAACGAAACAAACCTTCCTCTTCATGTAGAAACCAATAATAACCTTGATCGTCTTTCAGTATATCCTTGATAATTCCTGAAGGAATTCCGTAACTAGCCAGTATACTGTCACTGTTATTTTCAAAAACTTCCTTTTCCTGATCATAAACGTTAAGACCTTTTATCGTTTTAACCCAGAGCTTCCCTTGAGGACCAATAAATAATCGTTGTATATTATTATCGTTAATAGATGAAGGGTTATTGTTAGAATGACGGAATACTTTCATTTGTTGACCGTCATATCTGTTTAGTCCAGCAGAAGTTCCGAACCAAAGAAAACCACTATCGTCTTTTATTATGGCATTTACATGGTTATTGGATAGGCCATGTTGCTCACTTAATTGTTGAAAATGGATCGTTGACACCTCTTGTGCTAACGTTGTCATTGCTGTGTAAAGCAAAGCAGTTAGGGTATAGCACAATCTTCTTAACACTTCGATCTTTTTTACACTTTTTAATGAATGCGATTATAAGGTTATATAAACCAAATTGGTTTGATACCCAATAGTTTAGATTTATAGAAATAATCAATCAAACTTATGTAAAATGAATTTTATTTCCAAATTAGCCCTAAGCATTTTTTTGCATTACAGGAAAGCATTTTCAAACGAAAGTTATCACCTGATTTCTGCTACTTTTTATGTGGAAATACTGTTATGGAAAGGGCAAATTTCAGTAGCTTTGTATATTCTTAATGCTCAATCCATATATTACTAGCTATGTACTTAATATTTGATACTGAAACAACTGGTTTACCAAAACGTTGGGACGCACCGATTACGGATACTGATAATTGGCCTCGATGTATACAGATTGCGTGGCAACTGCATGACGAAATGGGTAATCTGGTAGAACATCAAGATTATCTCGTTAAACCGGATGGTTTTAATATACCTTACGATGCTGAACGAATTCACGGTATTTCTACAGAACTCGCGTTGGAGCAGGGAATGCCACTGATGGACGTATTGGAGAAATTTAATATAGCGCTCGGCAAATCGACATTTGTTGTTGGCCAAAATATTGGTTTTGATATCAATATTATGGGATGTGAGCTCCATCGGATGAGTGTAGCTAATACCCTAACCGAAAAGCCGGTACTCGATACCTGTACAGAAGTTACGGCAAATCTATTACAGCTTCCAGGAGGTAGGGGAGGTAAATTTAAATTGCCAAACCTAACAGAACTCCATGAATATTTATTCGGTGTACCCTTTGCAGAAGCACATAATGCAACTGCCGATGTGGAAGCAACTGCACGTTGTTTTCTGGAACTCATCAAAAGGAAGGTTTTCACCGCCACTGAATTACAGGTACAAGAGGACTATTTTGAGTTATTTAGAGCCAATAATGCAGAACCGATTGAAGCCGTTGGTTTGCGGCATGTTAATTTAAAAGCGGCCTCGGATGAAATCAGAAAACGTCAGGCAGAACAGGAAGACGGTTTATCTAAAAAAGAACTTGAAGCAAATAAGGAAGAGCTTAAGGAAATTGATTTTGTTCATTTACACAATCATACACAGTTTTCCATCTTACAGTCTACGATCTCTGTGGCAGATTTGGTTAAAGCTGCAGCTAAATATAAAATGCCTGCAGTAGCTATTACTGATCACGCCAATATGATGGGAGCCTTTCATTTTGTTAGTAATGTACTTAATCATAATAAGGCAGCGGAGGCAAAGAACAAAGAAGCTATCGAAAAAGGCGAACAACCTACAGAAGTTATTATTAAACCTATAGTTGGCTGTGAGTTTTTTGTCTGTGAAGATCACAAAGATAAAACACGAAAAGACAATGGATACCAGATTGTCATGTTGGCTAAGAATAAAGAAGGGTACCATAATTTAGCTAAAATGTCTTCCATCGCTTATACGAATGGATTTTACTATGTACCCAGGATTGACAGAGGTGTAATTGAGCAATATAAAGACAATATTATTGTGCTTTCGGGAAATCTCTATGGAGAAATACCTAACAAAATTTTGAATTTAGGTGAAAATCAGGCGGAGGAGGCCTTGCTCTGGTGGAAACATACTTTTGGTAAAGACTTTTATATAGAGATGATGAGACATAACCAAGAGGACGAGAACAGAGTAAATGCAAGCCTGATTGAGTTGGCTAAAAAGCATCAGGTGAAACTGGTGGCTACAAATAATACCTATTATATCAATAAGGAAGATGCTCATGCACATGATATTTTGTTGTGTGTGAGGGATGCTGAAAAGCTGGCAACGCCAAAAGGAAGAGGAAGAGGCTTTAGGTATGGTCTACCCAATGAAGAGTATTTTTTTAAACCGGGAGAAGACATGAAGAAACTTTTTACCGATATTCCTGAGGCTATTTCCAACATTCAGGAAATCATCGATAAAGTAGAAGTATATTCGCTATACCGGAACGTATTGCTGCCAAAATTTGATATACCAGAAGAATTTCAGGTAGAAGGAGACAACGACGACGGTGGTAAGCGCGGTGAAAATAAGTATTTACGTCATCTTACCTATGTGGGGGCAGAAAAGCGTTATGAAAAAATTACTCCGGAAATACGGGAACGCTTAGATTTTGAATTGCAGACGATAGAAAAGACGGGTTACCCGGGATATTTTTTGATCGTGCAGGATTTTATAGCTGCGGCACGGGATATTGGGGTCTCCGTGGGACCCGGTAGGGGGTCAGCAGCTGGATCTGCTGTTGCCTATTGTTTAGGGATAACCAATATTGATCCGATTGCCTATGATTTACTTTTTGAGCGTTTCCTGAATCCAGACCGCGTGTCGATGCCCGATATCGATATTGATTTTGATGACGAAGGCAGAGGACGGGTTATGGATTACGTGATCAATAAATATGGAGCGAATCAAGTAGCTCAAATTATTACTTATGGTACGATGGCCGCCAAGTCATCTATACGCGATACCGCTAGAGTACTTGATTTACCTCTCTTTGAGGCAGACAAGATTGCTAAATTGGTGCCTAACCTCAAACTTAATAAACTTTTCAACATGGATGCGCAAGCATTGAAAAGTGCTTTACGAACAGAAGAGTTGGAAGGTGTTCGGGAACTTATTAATCTGTCTAACGGCAATGATGTTGGTGCAGAAACCATTAGACAGGCCAAAGCTCTGGAGGGTTCCGTTCGGAACACGGGTATACATGCTTGTGGCGTGATTATCACACCAGATGATATTACCAATTTTGTTCCGGTATCTACCGCAAAGGACTCGGAGTTGTATGTCACGCAATTTGATAATTCCGTGGTGGAAAGTGCAGGTCTGCTAAAAATGGATTTTCTTGGACTCAAGACACTTACTTTGATAAAGGATACCGTTAGTTTGGTGAAACATACAAAAGGAGTGGAACTGGATCCCGATAATTTTCCGATAGACGATATAAAGACCTATGAACTTTTTCAACGTGGAGAAACGGTTGGGATTTTCCAATACGAGTCGCCCGGTATGCAAAAATACATGAAGGAGCTTAAGCCAACGGTATTTGGTGACCTGATAGCGATGAACGCTCTATATCGCCCAGGGCCTTTGGAATATATTCCTAGCTTCGTCCGTCGCAAAAATGGAGAAGAGCCTATTACATATGATTTAGAGGCTTGCGAGGAGTATTTGCAGGAAACCTATGGTATTACCGTTTATCAAGAGCAGGTGATGCTTTTATCGCAAAAACTAGCGGGTTTCACGAAAGGTGAGGCCGATGTTTTGCGTAAAGCGATGGGTAAGAAACAGCGAGACGTACTCGACAAAATGAAACCTAAATTTGTGCAACAGGCAGCAGAAAACGGACATGACGCTAAAGTGCTTGAAAAAATATGGAAAGATTGGGAAGCTTTTGCCAGTTATGCCTTTAATAAATCGCATTCTACCTGTTACGCTTGGGTAGCTTATCAGACGGCGTATCTGAAGGCACATTACCCTGCTGAATATATGGCAGCTGTATTATCCAATAACATGAATGATATTAAGCAAATCTCATTCTTTATGGAAGAGTGTAAACGGATGGGATTGACAGTGTTGGGACCAGATGTGAATGAATCGTTTTATAAATTTACGGTGAACGAACAGGGAGCTATACGGTTTGGTATCGGAGCGGTTAAAGGAGTAGGAGCGGGCGCAGTAGATACCATTGTTAGTAATAGAGAGGAAGGAAAATATCAGTCGATAGGAGATTTTGCAAGGCGGAGCAATCCGCGGACCATTAATAAAAAGGTGTACGAAAGTTTAGTATATAGCGGTGCTTTTGATTGCTTTGGTATGACGAGATCCCAATTTTTTAATGTGCCTGAAGGGATGGGGCATAATGGTATAGAACGCCTAATAAAATATACGAACGATTATCAATACAATAAGAGTAATGCAGCGATGTCACTATTTGGAGGTACAAGTGATGCCGATATTCCAGAACCAACACTTCCTCCATGCCAAGAGTGGGGCTTAATGGAAAAACTACGACATGAGAAAAATGTGGTGAGCATGTATATTACCGGCCATCCGATGGACGACTATAGGCTTGAGCTGGCGTATTTCTGTCAGCACAAAGTGAGCCAACTGCATTTAATTGATAAAATGAGGGGAGGGGCAGGGAAAATAAAAGATAATGAGAATGAAGATCCCGGTATTGAGGTAAACGATAATGGCGTAGAAGATATAAAAACAGAGTTTGCGAAGATAAAAAATAAAGAAATGGTGTTGGGAGGGATGGTCACAGCGGTTTATCACGGGATGACGAAAACCGGCAAGCCCTATGGTAGGATGACCTTTGAAGACTACTCGGACTCCTATGAAATGGCGCTGTTTGGTGAAGATTATGTAAAATTCAGAGGGTTCATGAATGAAAACTACTTTTTGCAGATCCGTGGTACGGTTAGCGAGCGTTTTCGACAACAAGATAATTGGGAGTTTAAAATAACCGCTATTCAGCTCCTTTCAGAGTTACGGGATAAAATGGCTAAGTCTATCAGTATTCAGGTACCATTACATGATTTGAATCAAAATTTCGTAGAAAATTTGCAACATATCATTACCAAAAATCAAGAGGAAGAAGTGAGGAATTGTCAACTAAAATTTATATTACTTGATTTTGAAGATAAGGTGAGTTTAGAAATGCCGGCCAAAGGTCTCAAGGTGCATTTAAGTAATGAATTTCTGGAAGAGCTGAAAACGCTTACGGGAGAACGGGGCTATAAGTTAAATTAATGTCAGATTGTCACCCGCGATGGTTTGGCAAAACATTTGAAAAGCTATATTTGTATTCATTTATTAATGTATATAGAGAAATTAACAAATTAGTAAATAAAAATAAATTCAAAATAATGGCATTAGAAATCACAGATAGCAACTTTGATGAGGTTGTATTGAAATCAGACAAACCTGTATTGGTAGATTTTTGGGCAGAATGGTGCGGACCATGTCGTATGGTAGGTCCAGTCGTAGAAGAGCTTGCCAAAGAATATGATGGTAAAGCGGTAGTAGGTAAAGTAAATGTAGACCACAATTCCGATATTTCAACGAAGTACGGTATTCGTAATATACCTGCTTTGTTATTCTTTAAAAATGGCGAGATCGTAGATAAGCAAATCGGCGCTGTTCCCAAATCTGTATTAGCAAGTAAATTGGAAGCACAGCTCGTTTAATTAAGTGCTGTATCGATTTAGATCTTACGGGTTATTATAATGGCGGGTTCCAGACTTTTTCTGAAACTCGCCATTATAATAACCCGTACTTATTTATAAGTTATCTAGGCCTTCTTTAATTACCGTACATGCGTTGATAATCTCTTCTTCTGTAATTATGAGCGGAGGTGAAATACGTAAAGCGGTTTCGTGATGTAAGAACCAGTCGACCAATACACCGTTATTCGCACAATATTTACTGACCTTTTCTACCTGTTCAAAGGTGTCTAATTGGATGCACATCATGAGCCCCAAACCTCTTACTTCCCGTATTAGCGGATGCTTTAACTGTTGTTTAAAGATTTGATGTTTTTTATCCACTCCGGCCATTAAGTTTTCATCTAAGATAACATTTAAAGATGCAAGTGCGGCAGCACAGCTCACTGGATGTCCTCCAAAGGTTGTAATATGGCCCAGTATTGGATTGTCTTTGATTACATCCATTATTTCATGCCTGGTAATAAAGGCCCCGAGAGGCATGCCTCCTCCCAGGCCCTTAGCAGTTAATAATATATCGGGAACGATTTTATAATGTTCAAAAGCAAATAACTTACCTGTGCGCCCAAACCCTGTTTGAATTTCATCAAAAATAAGTAAAGTTCCCGTCTCATTACAGATACTGCGGAGCTTTTGGATATAATGAACATTTGGAATTCGGACACCGGCTTCTCCCTGTACAGCTTCAAGTACGACAGCTGCCGTGTTACTTGTTATCTTTGAAAGGTCTGCAATGCTGTTATACGTAATATATTGGATATTGGGTAGGAGCGGACCGTAAGGTGTTTTATACTTGTCGTCCCCCATTAGACTTAATGCTCCTTGTGTGCTTCCATGATAAGCTTTTTTTGCAGCAATAAACTCGCTTCTGCCGGTGTACTTTTTTGCAATTTTCATTGCTCCCTCAGTAGCTTCCGTGCCAGAATTTACAAAATACACATTGTTTAACTCTTGGGGAAGCAACGAGACTAACTTAGTGGCTAGGTTAATCTGTGGCTCCTGTACAAATTCACCGTAAACGGTTACATGTAGGTACTTATCTAACTGATCTTTTATTGCCCGCAATACACTGGGATGGCGGTGGCCGATATTGCTAACGGCAAAACCAGATACCAGGTCCATATATTTTTCGCCATTCGGGCCGTATAGATAAAGACCCTCAGCTTTTTCTATTTCTATTAAACGCGGTGAAGTAGACGTTTGAGCTGTATTTAACAAGAAAAGTTGACGGTTATTTAACATAATTTAATTGACGTCATTGAAAAAACAAAGTACCTATGAAAACAACATAGGTACCTCAACATATATTGGGAAAATACAATACGTTAATTAATGATTGTTTCTCCTATCGCGTAATTCTTTTAAAAGTCGTTCGCGAAACTCTCGTTCCGCTTCAAAAAATCTAGCCGTCCGTTCAGCATTTATGATAGGAATAAAGGCATCTCTATATTTCAATTTGAGCGAAAGAACTTCTGAATCGAATGCCAATTCTTCCTTTTTGTGCCCATCATCACTCTTTTTTTGATGTATCAATGCCCTTAGTTCTTTTTGGTATTGGTTGTAAAGCGGAAAAAAACGCTCTGCATCGCCTGGACTTAGGGCAAGTTCTTTCGTAATGTACGCTATTTTTGCTGCTTCAATTTGTTTAAAGCGATTTTCACGTTGATTATCCTGCGCATTTATACACAACAGGAAAGCAAAAAAAAGAAAACAGGTAAATAATAACTTCTTCATTTTATTTAATTAGATGTTATAATCTAAATAAGCTTCTATATCTTCTTCCGTAAAGTAGCGTTCAGTTGCTTGAAAAGACTCTTCCAGCTGCATATCATCTATAACCGACAAATCAGCAGGTTCCGTATAGTACTCTAGATAGCTGATAATTTCATTTTCCGGGATATTATGGAATCTTTGTTGCAGACTGTTGGGTGTATTCGTTGGCGAAAAAGTATAAACACCCACGGTAATAGCAAGACAGGCGGCTGCGGCATAACCGATCCAAGTGCTCCACATCCTTTTTATCCCCTTAGATGCTTTTTGCTCAACAGTTTTGCTTGTTTGACTATCGACAGCACGGTTGATTTTATTCGTAAGCCCTTCAAAATAATCAACAGGAAGTGTGTATCCAGCTGTGGGAGCTTTGTTTTTTAATTCGGAAACAAAAGATGGGTCATCCGCTTTTCCAAGCTCAGTCTGATTGATTCTGTTATGGATTCTTTGTTGTAATGTATCAAAATATCCCTCCGGTACCTTTAGAAAATCTTTGGTTTCATTTACTACTTTGATCCGCTGTTTTATTTTAATTTCCAACGAATTAAAATAATTTTCGGGAACAATAAATGGATTACTGTTCAAGATACCGGTAATTTGCTTGTTTTCCCAGTCTTGGTGTCGATTGTTTTTATTGTCCATAGCGTTCATAGTAAAATCGTTAGATAGTCCTATTTACAAAAGGTTTAATCGCTTTCATTAAAAAAATGCTCAATTTTTTTAACAGCTAAGTGATAGGAAGCTTTCAAAGCGCCAACGCTAGTGCCTAAAACTTCTGAAATTTCATCATATTTCAAATCATCAAAGTATTTCATGTTGAACACCAGTCGTTGCTTCTCTGGTAATGTCAATAATGCTTGTTGTAACTTTAACTGAGCTTGGTTACCATTAAAGTAAGAAGAGCTTGTTAAAGTTTCTGCTAAGTACGAAGATGAGTCATCATCTAATGAGATATTTTGATATTGTTTTTTCTTATTCAGAAAGGTAATACATTCATTGGTAGCAATGCGGTACAACCAGGTATATAGCTGTGCATCTGCTCTGAAATTAGCCAAATTTTTCCAAACCTTAACGAAAATGTCCTGTACCAAGTCGTCGGCATCGTCATGATCTACCACCAACCTTCTCACATGCCAATAAATTCTTTGCTGATACTTATTCAACAAAAGATTGAAGGCTTCATTACGCGTTTTCTCTACCGAAAATTTTTCAATTATAATTGAATCTTCCATTATATAGGGTATACTGTTAGCAAACAAAAACGGAGGTTGATGACCTGTTAGGAGCATCAGCAACCGTTTTTCTGTTAAACCCTTATTTGCGCTTGATTACTTTTTGAACAGCGCTTACGATGTTATCGGCATTTAAGCCATATTTAGCCATTAATTGGGCCGGTGTACCACTTTCTCCGAAGCTATCGTTCACGGCCACATATTCCTGTGGGACAGGGTTGTTTTTTACTAAAACCTGTGCTACACTATCGCCTAGTCCGCCTAAACGGTTGTGTTCTTCTGCCGTTACCACACAACCTGTTTTTGAAACTGATCTTAAAATAGCTTCCTCATCAATAGGTTTGATGGTATGTATATTAATTATTTCTGCGTCAATACCTACTTCGGCAAGTTTTTCCCCAGCTTGTATAGCTTCCCATACGAGATGGCCAGTAGCCACTATCGTAACGTCGGTACCCTCGTTTACCATCCAGGCCTTGCCAATTTCAAACTTTTGATCAGGATCCGTAAATATAGGTACAGATGGACGCCCAAAACGTAAATATACCGGCCCGTCGTGATTTGCTATAGCAATGGTGGCCGCTTTTGTCTGGTTATAGTCACATGGATTAATTACTGTCATTCCCGGAAGCATCTTCATCAGACCGATATCTTCTAATATCTGGTGGGTAGCACCGTCTTCTCCTAAGGTTAAACCAGCATGTGAAGCACAAATTTTAACATTTTTCCCAGAATAAGCTATAGACTGACGGATTTGATCATATACTCTTCCTGTTGAAAAATTCGCGAATGTTCCGGTATACGGGATTTTGCCGCCTATGGTAAGTCCCGCAGCTATGCCCATCATATTTGCTTCTGCAATACCAACTTGAAAGAAACGCTCAGGGAAATCTTTTTTAAAGGCATCCATTTTTAAGGACCCAATTAAATCTGCACACAGCGCAACTACCTTGTCATTTTTTTTACCTATCTCATGTAAGCCAGCACCAAAGCCAGAACGTGTATCTTTTTTTTCTGTATATGTATATTTCTTCATAATTAATAATCACCTAAAGTTTCTTCTAATTGATCTAACGCGGCTGCTAACTGTTCATCATTTGGAGCCACCCCATGCCATTTGTGCGATCCCATCATAAAGTCAACACCATTGCCCATCTCCGTTTTCATCAATATCATAATGGGTTTGCCTTTGCCCGTACGATTTTTGGCTTCAGCAAGGGTATCCAAAAGCTGATTCATATCGTTGCCATTCGTTTCCAGAACATCCCAACCGAAAGCTTCCCATTTCGCTTTGAGATTTCCGAGAGATAATACCTGTTCGGTAGAGCCGTCTATTTGTTGGCCATTTAAATCAATTGTGGCAATTAAATTATCTACTTTGTTATGAGGTGCATACATGGCCGCCTCCCAAACTTGTCCTTCCTGAAGCTCACCATCACCCATTAATACATACACTAGCTTATCGTCGTGATTCAGCTTCTTAGCCCGCGAAGCACCTATTGCTACTGACAAACCTTGGCCCAAAGAACCAGAGGCCACCCGTATGCCCGGTAGATGTTCATGTGTGGTGGGGTGCCCTTGTAAGCGGGAATTTATCTTTCGGAACGTCGCTAGTTCACTTATGTCAAAATAACCCGCTCGGGCAAGCGTACTATAGAACACCGGTGAAATGTGACCGTTCGACAGAAAAAAGAGATCTTCATTGATGCCATCTAAATTAAATTCCTTTCGGCGACTTAATTGATGAAAATAAAGCGCTACAAAAAAATCTGTACAGCCCAATGATCCTCCGGGATGACCCGATTGGCAGCTATGTACCATGCGTACGATGTCTCTTCGTACTTGTTTTGCAATGCTTTCAAGTTTTGCTATATCTGCACTCATTATAATTTGTTGTTATTCAGTTTGAAGTTGCTAAGATAATGATTAGAATCTATATTTAGGTGATCTGTTTATATAAGCGTTTTTTTACATTTATTTAAACAGGTCTTTGATCTGTTGTGACGCATTTTTGTTATCAACCTTTCGCACAATATGTTGGATAACCCCGTCTTCATCGATAACGAAAGTTGTGCGTGCAGTGCCCATATATTTTTTTCCATACATATTTTTCTCTACCCATACACCGTAATCACTTACAATTTTTTTATCCTCATCAGCTAAAAGATTGAAAGGTAATTCAAATTTGCTGATAAATTTTTGATGCGATTGCTCACTATCTGTACTTACACCGATAATTTCGAAACCTTCGCCCAATAACGATTGGTAATTGTCTCTGAAATTACAAGCTTCTGTCGTACAACCAGGTGTATTGTCTTTCGGATAGAAGTAAAGGATTATCTTTTTGCCTTTAAAATCTTTTAATTCAACTGTTTCACCATTTTGGTTTTTTGCTTTGATCGCCGGGGCTTTATCCCCCTCTTTAAGTACCGCCATTTTTATTTGGTTTTATATTAGCAAACAGCTTGTTAGCCGTTTCTGTAAAAAAATATTCCTATATCATTGACTGATAACAATAACCGATTTTTGTAGTCTTTGATAACCTATGAGTTATCGAAGAAAGTTAGCTTCGAACGTTTTTTCGTTGTCTTTCCAGTCTTTAACAATCAATTTAAAGTGATGTTCACCTTTAGCTAATTCCTTTTCAAAAGTATGCCATAATGAAGCCGTTTTGGCATCGTATTCCATCAGCACCCATTTCCCATCAATATAACCATTAAACGATTGTATCCCCGATAGGTTATCTGATATTTTAAAGTTTATGCGGTTAACACCCGATAGATTTTTACCGGATATCAGGTTAAGAGACCTTATAGTTGGTGCAATAGTATCAACATTAATATAGAAACTGCCAAATGTTCTGGCAGTTGTCGTTACATATCCGTCTTTATAGTAGCCACCTACTGCACCACCCGTTGCTTCAACAATGATCGCTTTTGCCTGCAGATGGGCAGGAAGATCCCTGGCTTTTATTGACAGGCGGTAACCCGCATGTAATGGCACCATCCGGTTATGGAGATTCTGTATTAAGGAATACCCTCCTTTAGACTGTGCTCCTTGACTGTACTGAAAATACAAATCACTATATAAGGCTCCTTCCGGTAAGTTCATTTGAACGGCATCACTTTTAAATTCATTTTCCTTATCATATCGAAATATAGCTGCTTCAGCAGTTTTTTTTCTACTTACCGTATAGTGTTGGTTGTTCTTGATTTGAAAAGAAAGAGAGCTCGTATTTCCTAAAGCGTCCCTTACTTTGTAGGTTATTTCATGAACTGCTTGGTCAGTTAAATTGATAATACCGTTATCAACAAGTTTTTGATATATCTCTAGCTTATTCCCGGGCTCTACAAAACTTTTCTGTGTTCTTCTCTTATGTAAGATATAGCTGGCGTAATCGATGTGGCTGTTGATCGCTCTACTGTTCTCGAAAGAAAAGCTCTCCCATACCGCAGCATAGATTGGTCGATTATCCAATAGCAATTCAATAGCGTATACCCCATTATTATTTGGTGACACAGATGTACGGTCATAAGCAACTATTCCAAAACCTGTAGCACCGTTGACGTCTAAGGGTTGTTGTGTGTTCAATCGATAGTTTCCATTACTTCCCACAATCTGGAGATGTTCCCGAGGTGTATTTTCATCATACCCACTGTCTCCAAATCTATAAACCGTTAACCCGGTAATTAGAGGGGGAACTTTATCTGGAATGGTCAAACCGAAAAGCTGTGCGTTAATGGGGTGCTCTGAATGAGTGTCCCGCAGCTCAAAGTGTAAATGAGGGCCGGCAGAACCTCCGGTATTTCCTGAATAGGCAATCACTTCCCCTTTTTTAACAGGAACTATATGACTTTCCAATGGAAAATCTACATCAAAACGTTCGTCTCCATATTGCTTACTTTTTACATGAGCGGCTATTTTTTCATTATAGCGTTGCAAATGCATATATACGCTCGTGTAGCCATTTGGATGGTCAATATATAATGCATTACCTCCGCCGCCTATTTGCACCCTGACCCGTGAAATATAACCATCTGCTACTGCATAAACCGGGTAACCCTCGCGTTGATTGGTGCGATAATCTGTTCCTGAATGAAAATGATTGGCACGCAATTCCCCAAAGGAACCTGAGGCTTGGGGAGAAAGGTCGAGGGGAGGCCTGAAATAGTCTTTTGGGTAAGTTTTGCGTTGAATTAATGGTTCTTGAGAAGATGCATAGGAAAACATCAAAAGCAAAGTTATGATAGTAACAACGTGTTTTGTATATGCCATATTGCTGCTTATTGGGGATGCTTGTAAGTTGCTATTGTTACTGCCGAACAATTATTAATTATTTAATGTGAAAATCTAATAACTTGGTATCGGCTATGTAGCCTTCCAAATGGTCTCCTATCGCTATACTACCAACACCCGAAGGCGTACCGGTGTAAATGAGATCGCCTTTCCTGAGCGTGATATATTTACTTACAAACGTTATGATCGCTTCGAACGAGAATAACATGTCTTTAGTATTGCCTTCTTGCACAAGGGCCTGATTTTTATACAGGCTGAAATTTATATCATGTAAATCAGCGTATTTTTCTTTTGGATACAAGGTGCTGATCGGAGCTGATTGATCAAAGGCTTTAGCAAGCTCCCAAGGTAAACCTTTTTGCTTATGCTGAGTTTGTATATCACGGGCAGTAAAGTCTATGCCAAGACCTATGGCATCATAATACGTCGAAGCAAATTTTGGCTGAACATGCTTTCCTTCCTTACAAATACGGATAACTATCTCAATTTCGTAATGAACGTCATTAGAGAAAGCAGGTATATAGAAGTCTCTATTGTCTTTTAATAATGCCGTGTCTGGCTTTAGGAAAATGACAGGATTTTCGGGAACTGGATTTTCGAGCTCTTTCGCATGAGCTGCATAGTTTCTTCCAATAGCAATGATTTTCATTTAAATAATTTTTACTTTTATGGCAATGAAGCGCGCCTGAGTTGCTTTCAATTTTTACATGCGGTAACTCATGCGGGTTTCATTCGGATAAATTATTGATATTTTATTTGTTTGTTTGGTATCAACGAACCCGTTATACTCGGTACATATGGGCATTCCTTTACCTTATTTTTTTTGAGATTCAAACCTACTATAAAATATGCGACAATCAAAAAAGTTCTATCTTATAAAAAAAATCCACCTTCACTAGGTGGAGGCGGATTGATTATCAGAAAAAATTACAATGTTTCTTTTGGGGTGGTGATATTATAACACCTCTATTCGCTTAACAATAGTTTCTGTACCAGCTACTACCCGAATAAAATAAAAACCCTGATTAAGCTTACCTCCTACATTAAAAGAATTGTTTTGTTCACCGGATGAAAGCCGTTGCGATAATAAGGTCGAGACCTCATTGCCCAGTGCATCCATGATTTTTATGGAGACGTTACTATCCTTATTTAATTTAAAAGAAAGACTTATCTGGTCAGAAATCTGATTAGGAAAGACCTTTACATTACTTAAAACTTTATCACTTTCATTATTGGTTAGTTTTTGCATACCGCTAACAGGAGCGAAGGGCTTAAAACCGAAATGTAGATTATCTATTTTATAATCTTTATTATCAGAAACCCTACTCTTTTTTGTAGGCGTTTGTTGAGCATGTAAAGTAGTAGAATCCGCTTTAAATGTACTTGCCGGTACGCCTTGTGCTTCTACTGATGAAGCAAGCAATAGGCTTATACTAAAAAGGGATATATATAGAAAGGTAGAGTATTTATATGCCATATGTTGATATGCTAGTTAGCTTGTATACAAAAATATAATAAAAATAGATCATTTTTTAGAATCAGACAAAAAAAGATGTTATTTTAACAATTTTTAACAACTATTTTCGTTAACCTATTTTTTCGTGGTTTTTAAAATACGGTTTTTTTATCCAAAAGTACCTTTCATTATTGTTTAAACGTAGTTTTGTATCAAAAAAATTACTAGGTTTGGGGAAGCAATCTTTATGTTAAAGGGATCTTTTAAAAGAAAGATAATAGCTACATTTGCCGCATAATTAATTTAATTCAGTGGATATAACGAAAGATTTTCATAAGCTGAGTGCAGCTGGTCTGCTGATTAGTTTAGGTGTAATATTTGGCGATATCGGTACATCTCCTTTATATGTGTTTAAAGCGATTATCGGAACCAGTGTTATTACTTCCAATCTTATATACGGCGGTCTTTCCTGTATTTTTTGGACCCTGACCTTACAAACAACCGTAAAGTATGTGCTGATTACACTTCGAGCAGATAATAAAGGGGAGGGGGGGATCTTGTCCCTTTTTTCATTGGTAAAAAGGAAAGCAAAATGGCTGATTTTTCCAGCGATGATAGGGGCTGCCGCGCTGATGGCGGACGGTATGATCACACCTCCTATTACGGTTTCTTCAGCTATAGAAGGTCTGAAGATCTACAATAAAAATTTACCTACGGTGCCTATCGTAATCGGTATAATTTCGTTGCTTTTTATCATACAACGTTTCGGTACCTCGGTGGTTGGAAAAGTTTTTGGCCCCATTATGTTTGTGTGGTTTTCTATGATGGGGGTGTTAGGCTTTGTTTATCTGATAGAATACCCGGAAGTACTTCGTGCATTAAATCCTTATTATGCAGTACATATTTTGGTCAATTACCCGAATGCTTGGCTGATTCTAGGTGCTGTATTCTTATGTACGACAGGAGCAGAAGCGCTATATTCAGACTTAGGGCACTGTGGTAAAGCAAATGTACGTATCAGTTGGATTTATGTGAAAATTTGTCTGCTGGTAAATTATTTTGGCCAGGGAGTTTGGCTGTTACAACATCAAGGTGCATTTTTGAATGACCAAAATCCATTTTTTCTTTTGATGCCTAATTGGTTCCTTACGCCAGGAATCATTATCGCTACTATTGCTGCCGTGGTGGCCTCTCAGGCAATGATTTCAGGATCCTTTACTTTGGTCGCCGAAGGGGTACGGTTGAATATATGGCCTAAAGTAAAAATAAATTATCCAAGTAATCAAAAAGGACAGTTGTATGTGCCATCAGTAAATTTGTTGTTATGGTTAGGTTGCATGTTGGTGATTTTGGTATTTAAAGAATCGCGCAATATGGAAGCCGCGTACGGTTTAGCTATTAATATGACATTCTTGGCAACAACGATTTTAATGGCGGCATATCTAATGAAAAAGCATACGCCCAGATATTTGATTTTCTTGTTTTTAATGGTGTACCTAATCATAGAATTTTCCTTCTTGATTGGTAACGCTGCCAAAATTACTCATGGAGGCTGGTTAACGTTGCTATTAGCCGGTTTGTTGTTTGGCGTTATGCTCTGCTGGTGGTGGGCTCGTAAGGTTAAAAATAATTTTGTGCGTTATGTGGATATAGAAGGTTATTACCCTATCCTCAGCGAGCTGACGGAAGACGAAACTGTTCCACGTTTTGCGTCACAACTTGTTTATTTGACTAGCGCTAATTTTAGATCAGAAATTGAATCTAAAATCGTTTATTCTATTCTGCAAAAGAAACCCAAACGTGCTGACGTTTATTGGTTGGTGCACGTAGACGTCACCGATGAACCCTATACCAATGAATATAAAGTCGATCACCTGATCAAAGGTAAATTGATCAGAATAGATTTTCGCTTGGGCTTTAGGGTCGAACAACGAATTAGTTTGTTGTTTAGAAAGGTAGTGGAGGAGTTGGTGAAAAACAATGAGGTAGAGATAACTAGTCGTTACAAAACTTTACAAAAATATAATATGGTGGGAGACTTTAGATTTGTAGTGTTGGAGAAAGTGGTATCCCGTTCAAATAATCTTAAATTTACCCAACGGCTGGTTGTTGATATTTATAATTTGTTGAAGAATTTCAGCCTTTCGGAAGAAAGAGGTTTTGGTTTGGATTCCAGCTTCGTTACCATAGAGAGAGTTCCGTTGGTTATCTCAGGCACAAAAGAAATTAACATTGAACGTGTTTATTGGGAATAGCGAGATCATTTATGCGCTATTTATTGTTATGTTCTTATTTAACTTGGATTTTTTGTAGCCATAGAGGAAATAAATAGCCAAACCGATTACTAACCAAAGTGCAAAGATGATCCAGTTGCTGGCACCCAGCTCGGTCATCAGGTAAAGGTTTACCAAGATACCGGCGACGGGCAAAGCTGAAAACTTGTAGATATAGCTCAGCACGGATAGGGTAATCCAGGCCAACCAGAAAAATACCGTGAGTGACTTGTGCTGAACAACGGCTTGAAAAGATAAAGCTTTCCATTCTTGTATAACTTCCTGCCCATATAAGTAAAGCCCAATACAGGTTATCAGGAGTGCTATCCCGACAATGAATTTCCCATTAATATAAGGAACCCTGAACTTTGATTGTTTGGAAATTCCGGTGTGGTCAAGGTAAAGTACACCACCACAAACTAATATGAATGCGAAAAAGGTGCCAACACTTGTTAGGTCAACAAAAAAATCCATCTTAAAGAAAAGCGCAGGTACTGTTACCACAATTCCAGCAATAATAGTGGCAAAACCTGGAGTCTTATATCTCGGGTGTATGCTGGAAAATTTCTTCCAAAGTAAACCGTCGCGACTCATCGTCATCCAGATACGTGGTTGCCCCAGCTGGAAAACTAGCAGTGCACTTGTTATAGCTACAACAGAACTGATAGAAATAATTCCCGCCATGAAATCTAATCCGGTCGATTGGAATACAAAAGCGAGTGGATCGTTTACATTTAATTCTGTATAATTTACCATGCCAGTTAGCACAAGTGTAATTAAAACGTACAATACGGTACAGATCAGCAGGCAATAGATCATAGCTTTTGGCAGGTCTCGCTGTGGGTTCTTACATTCTTCTGCGGTGGTTGATATAGAGTCAAAACCTATGAAGGCAAAAAAGACCGCAGCAACACCACTTAGCACTCCCTTCATACCATTTGGTGCAAAAGGAGTCCAATTTTCTGGTTTTACATAAAAAGCTCCACCAATGATAACAAATAGTACAACGCCCACTTTTAATATCACCATCACATTACTGGCGGTTCTCGATTCTTTAATTCCAATATAAACGAGCCAAGTAACCAATACAGTGATAAGGCCGGCAGGAAGATTGAATACAAACGCTAGATTTCCAATTTGGGGTGCCGTTTCATAAGCAATCGCCGCTACTTTTTCAGAGCTACTTAGTGCATCTACTCCAACTTCTTGAAGTTTAGTGAAAGCTTCATATGCTGACTCTGAAGATGTTGTTAACCAGGTAGGTAAAGAAATGCCAAATCCTTTCAACATGCTCACAAAATACTCAGACCAGGATATGGCTACTACCATATTTGAAACGGCGTATTCTAATATAAGTGCCCAGCCAATTATCCATGCGAAAATTTCTCCAAAAGCCACGTAAGCATAGGTATAGGCGCTGCCGGAAACGGGAACAGTACTGGCAAATTGAGCATAAGAAAGTGCTGTAAATACACAAGCGATTGCTGTGAAGACAAAAAGTAATGAAACAGCGGGGCCTCCGTTATAACTCGCTAAACCGATGGTGCTGAAAATACCCGCACCTACAATGGCAGCAATACCCAGCGATACTAAATCTCTTACTCCTAGTACTTTGGCAAGACCTCCGCTCCCTCTATGTTGTGCGTCGTGCTGAATTTGTTCAACAGTTTTTTTGCGGAAAAGTTTGTTCGCCATAAAGTGCTAGGTTAATATCTATATAAACTAGCGCCAAACATAAAAAAAAATCGCTAAAAGCAGACGAAAGATGTGAAAAACGTTTAAAAAACTATCAAAATATCGATTATTCAAAATTTTTATTGAGATGCTCGGCAATTTCGTTAAATATCGATTTATAGTTGTGGTCTAATTCCACTTCGTATTCGGTTAAAGCTTCTGTAAGTAGCTTTTTTTTCTCTTGGCCCAAACCTTTTTTCCAAAATTTCTTACATACCTGATCTAAGGCATAACTTACCTGCTCCATATTCCTGTAAGTCCCTAAATACTTGTCGGCAATAAAGCTTTTGAAGAAAAATACAAATGAGGAAGCGTCTTCTACACCCGACAAATTTAAAAATTCCACTAATTTTTTCTCATCAACGTCTCCAAGTTGTTCATAAAAATCATTTTCATGTAACCAGCTGTCCTTCAGCAACAGTCTATCAAGCAATAACTCTAAGGCTATATGTGAAAGAAAGGAGGTGCGTATAGGTGTATCAATAACCACTGGAGTTAAATGAGCCTTTAACTGTCTTGTTTTGTCGATAAAAAAAACATTGTTATGAAAAACCCTATCTGTTTCTATATGTCGGCGCCAACCGCGAAATATATTAAGCAACTTAGCATCCTTCACATATATCTCAGCATGTTTTTCAGGGAAAATACGGATTTCCCTATCCATATTCCGCAGTAAATCAGGAAGAATAGATCCTAATGTCCGTTCGGGATTGTTCTTTTTTCTCTCAAAATAAAAATGTGATAGGAAGTTCATAAAATTATAGTCTTTCCGAAATATTATTGCTTTTATTCTGTCAGATGAATATACACTTTTTTACCGACTATTTGTTGACATACTAAAAAATGTTGTATAACGATTTGAAAAACGATGGGTTCATGAATATGATCCAGAACCTTTATAATAGGGAATTTTATGCTAAGTTTGCAGGTTTAATTTAATAATACAGACTAATAGCTATAGAAAAATGGAATTTGTAGAAGAATTACGTTGGAGAGGAATGCTACAGGACATTATGCCTGGAACAGAGGAACAACTGAATAAAGGGGTCACTGCTGGTTATATAGGTTTCGATCCAACCGGTGATTCGCTGCACGTAGGACATTTAACCCAGATCATGACACTCATTCATTTTCAGCGCGCGGGGCATAAACCGGTCGCTCTGGTAGGCGGGGCTACTGGAATGATTGGTGATCCGTCGTTTAAGTCTGCGGAACGTAATTTATTGGATGAGGAGACATTACGTTATAACGTGTCGTGCTTAGAAGGGCAACTACGTAAATTTTTGAACTTTGAAGAAGGCAGCAGTGTAAGAAACGGCGCAGTTATGGTTAATAACTACGACTGGTTCAAAGATTTTAAATTTTTGGATTTTATACGTGACGTAGGGAAATTGATAACCGTAAATTATATGATGGCCAAAGATTCGGTGAAAAAGAGGATCGAGGGAGAAAACGGACTTTCTTTTACCGAATTTTCCTATCAGTTAATACAAGGATATGATTTCTACTATTTATGGAAACATAAAGGGTGTATGGTTCAGATGGGCGGTTCCGATCAGTGGGGAAATATCGTTACCGGTGCTGAGTTTATACGTAGACAAGACGGAGGTGCGGCTTATGGGTTAACTACACAGCTGATAAAAAAAACGGATGGTACAAAATTCGGTAAGACAGAAAGTGGTGCAGTTTGGTTAGATGCCAAGAAAACTTCTCCTTACAAATATTATCAATTCTGGTTGAATGCCAGTGATGAGGATGCAAAGAACTGGATAAAAATATTTACACTTAAAACAAAAGAGGAGATCGATCAGATTATCGAAGAGCATGATGCCACACCTCACCTGAGGATTGTGCAAAAGGCATTAGCTCAAGATATCACCATTCGGACACACTCTGAAGAAGCTTATCAAACTGCTATAAAAACATCAGACTTTTTATTTGGTGGTGGATCCTTAGATTTTCTGGTTGATCTATCGGATGCAGAAGTACTTGATGTATTTGATGGAGTGCCGCAGTTTGTCATTAAAAAGGGTGATTTGCACAGTGGAATAAATATTTTGGATTTGCTGGCCGTTCATTCGGGTGTTTTTAATTCTAAAGGAGAAGCCAGAAAGATGATTCAAGGAGGAGGCGTTGCTATTAATAAGCAAAAAGTAAACAACATTGATCAACAATTTACGGGTACTGATCTCATTAACGGGAAATATCTGATTGCACAGAAGGGCAAAAAGAATTATTTTCTAATAATAGCTCAATAGGTTTCGGTGGTTGCGCGTTACCAATTGGTTGTTTTGTTAGCTAATGGTAACGCTATCTTATCTTCTACTGTATCAATAAATTACATCCCCTGATGTCGCTTTGGTCAAACCTACCCATAATTTCAAATGTTCCATCATGATGTGTCCTGCCTAAGTCTTGGGTAGCAATAAAAGAGCAAGAGTTTATGTTTGCAAGATCAATTACGTTGATAACACCTGTTTTACCAACTGGGAGTATAGCCAGTGGGTCGTTAACGTCCCGTATCATTACCTTCATCCATGGTGGACATTTAAAAATACCATTTCCTTTAGAATAAGCTTGTGATAATAATTCTGTCATACCGTATTCCGAGTGAATTTGATCAACACCGAAACCTTTGCGTAGTATCTCGTGAAGTTCAATCCGAATCATCTCCTTACGTTTTCCTTTCATGCCACCGGTTTCCATAACCATAAGGTTGGGGAAATTCATCGGAAAATTTTCTATGAAATCTAACAAAGCATATGTTACGCCAATCAGCAACGCGGGGGTATTACTTTCTTTGAGCTGCTGCATACGTACAGCCAACGCTTCGTGATTATAAAGAAAGTAATCACTATAAGCCGGGTGTCCTCCACTAATCAAATCGTCTACCATATAAATAAGCGATGAACCTGTCCTTTCCAAATAAGAAGGGAGTAACGCAAGTATGGCCATGTTTTTGATAGGTCCATAAAAGAGATGGAAAGCATTTCTATAACTGTGTTCATAAATACTTACATCACTGACCAGGTGTTTACTCTGCTGCATACCGGTAGTACCCGAACTGCTAAAGATAATCGATGGACTGAGCCCCCGGAGGATGACATCTTTAGTTTTGAAAAATTCTATGGGTAAAAATGGTATTTTATCTATCTCTTGCACGTTTTCCTTATCAACACCCAAATAGGATAAATAAGACGCATACACAGGATTTTCCGTTGCCTGTATTTTAAATATGCGAAGCACCAGTTGCTCAAATTGTTCAGCTGAGCTGATATTAAAAATTTCTTCTTTGCTAATAGTCGACATATGTTGCTCTTGCAAAGATAGTGGATTAATTGCTAAAATATTTTTTAGTGTACTGTCCGGCCAATCCAGCTAACCCAGCGGTAATAGCACCCGGCAAAGCACTGATTAGTAATATCCATATCCACCCATAGTCATCCGTTGGCAAACCCAATAGAATGGCTATTCTGTTTGCCAATATATGATCATTCGTAAAACTTAGATAAAAACTAATGATAAACCAGGCGGTGTAAACTGCCGCAAAACATATAAAGAACGAGTGCTTGGCATTTTTATTAAATAAGAAAGAAATGATAAATGCAATGGGCGATACGATCCACCAAGGTAAAATTAGTTGAGCAAGAACCGTGGTTATAATTAAAACAAAAAACATCAGCTATTTTTTAGTAAAGTTTGTCTGGTATTTTATACGGGGATTGTCGGCACGGTTGTTTTCTAAGAATAGTAGTTCCTTTAGTTCACCCGTTGCCCAGTAGTCGAGCTGATTATCATAAAATTTGCTCCCGGGATTACCTGATGCCCCACCTGGGAGTATACCAAAGCCGGTGGGTGTATCCCCCAAAGCTATCACCATCCGCCACGAAGGGCCATTTTTTTCCTGCAGGGCATTTACTGTTTTTGGGGATCCACCGATAATCAGTTTTGGAGTTCCTAAGCCCTTGATATTCGCAAGGTGAGGAACATGGCTGCTCTTAACCTTACCCCATTGCCATTTGTCCCCTAAGACGCCATATTGCTCTGTTAATTGTTGAACAGCGGTTTGCAAACTTTCAACAAGGAAATTCATCCGCGCGTTCTGCTGCCGGGTCAAGTCTTTGCTAAACCATATCGACTCGGGGTTTCCTAGCAGTATGCCCACTGTCCTGTCTCGACTGGGACGTCTCATTTTTAGTGTAGGTTGATTGAATTTATCATCCCAAAGCAGTTTTTCTATGGTTTCATACCAATGATCAAATACCGTTGCAGCGATAGATTCTTTATCGTAATGATGATCCCATGTCTTCAATAATTCTATAATTTGTTTCTCCTTGGTTGAGAACGTGTTGTTTTGCGCTATTACTTGAATGAGTGTGTCAAGTATGTCATCCGCAAGGATACTTTTTGTATCCATTTGTAAGCGTTGAAAACTATCAATACTAATTTCTTGTAAATGGCGAAGTTGCTGATTAATCCGATGTCCTCTATCATAGGAAGCGAATTGCCAATCTAAATAATAAGGATATGTCTGATCAACAGGTGATTGATTTGCCGAACTGACGAACCCGCGTGCTGGATTTGTCACTGTGGGATTATGTTCTACTGGAATTCTGCCTTGCCACTCATTTTCTGAAAGGCTACCATCCAATATATATTTACCCTGCTCATACCATTTCAACGGGAAATAGCCATTCGATGTAATGGCTATGTTATCCTGGTTGTCTGCGTATACAAAATTTTGTGCCGGCGCTGTAAAGTATTTCAATGCATGCTGATAATCTTTATGATGCTGGGCTCTATTCAATTCATAGAATGCCCTAAGGTCATTGGATGGTAAATGTGCAACCCATTTCAGCGCTGCGTTTTCAGGAATATTGTTCGTTGGGTTCCATTCCTCATCCTTTTCACCATCGAGATAACTAATAGGGCCGTAATGGGTATAATAAACGGTGTCATACACTGTTTCTCCTGCTCTAATTTTTATCTCTTCAATTTTTTTTGTTGTCTTCAACCACTGCTTGTCATATAGGTATAGGTCTTTTTGATCGTCTTTGAATGTGATTTGGTACCAGTCCAACACGTCTGAGCCCACGTTAGTAACTCCCCATGCAACCGATCGGTTAAACCCGATGATCACACATGGGGCACCCGGGATGGAAACGCCGTAACTATTATTCGAACCATTGGCCAACTGTATCTGATACCAGATGCTGGGCAAGGTCAAATTAAGATGCGGATCATTTGCCAGTATGGGTTTACCGGTATTACTCTTTTTGGATGAAACTGCCCAATTGTTACTACCTATATTTTCTTCTTTTTTGCCGGTAAGTAATGTGTTGTCCTCCCAAACATTCAGGTGTTCAGTGCTTTTTGTACTATTTTTGGTGTTGTTTGAAGACCGAATAACGGAGCTTGCTCCAGAGGGGGTGATGGCATCGAACTTCCATGGTGTTCCGGCAGGTATAATAGGATCTTCCCTATGAGGATAGTTGGGAAATAAATTGTCTGTGGTTTCTTTTCCAAAAACGTCCAGTATCCGTGTCATAAAAAGTTCGTCTGATCCACCCGATAAGGTTGCCGACATCAGTTTCAATAAAAGGGCCGAATTTAATGGTTTCCAAGGCTCTGGTTTGTAATCTAATATTTTGAATTCCAGTGGATAGTCTTTTGGCGAAAGTTCTTTTATATAAGCGTTCACTCCATCAGCATAGGCGGTTAACAACAATCTACTTGTGGAATCTTTAAAACTTTCTTCCAGCATTTTTTCTGCTCCGTAGACCATTCCCATTCTACGCTGATAGCGGTCTAACGGAAGCGCCTGTTTACCCACTACTTCTGCAAGTCGGCCACTGGCGTAACGGGTTTGGAAGTCCATTTGCCATAAGCGGTCTTTCGCTGTGATATATCCCTGTACAAAATAGAGATCATAGTCATTTTGAGCAAAAATATGTGGAATATGCTCATCATCATAAAGCACCGAAACATGGTCAGTTATACCATCAATCGATAATTCGACATTGCTCTGGTTATCAGAGGTCGGTTCAGCATTTTGCCAAAGTCCCTTATAAGGATCGAAGAATTTTCCCAGAGGTGGTATATTGCCTATTTTGTTGTTTAATAATACTGTAACAGTTATACATAATATGAGGGTAATAATGGCTTTTATAAGTTTCATATAAATGATATTATAATCTGTGACAGTTGCGTGTAGGTTTCGGTATTACTGTATGTCTGCAATTTACATAGATTGTCCTTAAATTCCAACGAATTCATCTGTAGAAATTGTAGATAAAAAAATGGACGGATTAATATATGTTGATACGCTCGACAATATATGGATCTCTTTGTCTTACAATCTGTTTGGGAACGTTTTCATTTTAAAATAACGGAACCAGGTTTACTTCGATTATTTAAATCGATAACTTGTATAAGATAGACCAAATAATACCGGGATATCAATCAACATAATGATAATTTTTTCGAAGGCCAATTTTTTTAATATGCTGTTTGATATTGGCATTGCAAAACGTACGACTGTTACTTAAAAGCTTACTGAATCCAGAAACCGTATATTGAAATAGATGGATGTTAAAATGATTTAGCAACACAATTGTAAAACCAATTTAATTAAAATTTGCAAATGTTTATATGGTTTCTTTAGATTTGCACTATCCTATACAACTAAATTATGTGAAAATTAACCGTTATGGAGCGCCAAATTACTATTATGAAAACATACAATACCCACTTAATATCCGTATATAAAGTATCAGCTAATAGGCATAGTACCTATACCACAAATATATTAAGTGATTAACCACCAACCGGTATGCAGCAGTAGTGTATCGTTAAACGCTAAAATCAATTATTTTTTTGTATTGGCTTATCTAATAAGCTATTAACTAACTCAATTTTATGAATAAAGCCTACTTATTATTCCTAGCTATTATCTTACAGATAACTACGGGAACGTTTGCATTTGCTCAGAATGGCAGTATACGTGGAAAAGTACTGGATGAGCAGAACCAGCCGCTGCCAGGGGCATCGGTTCAAATAAAGGAACTCCAGCGCTCCGTTGGTACAGATGAAAACGGAAATTTTAACTTGGAAGGAGTTGCCGATGGTACGTATACATTAACGGCGTCCTATATTGGTTATAGGTCATCTGAAGTTAGGGTTACAGTTTCCGGTAGTCCAATTGTACAGAATTTTACCCTTGATCCGGATGCGCAGGGTTTGGATGAAGTAGTGGTAGTGGGATATGGCACACAGCGTAGGAGCGACCTAACTGGAGCTGTGGCATCTGTGGGGGAGAAAGATTTTAACAAAGGCCCCTTGGTTGCCGCGGATCAGTTGATTCAAGGTAAAGTGGCAGGTGTACAAATGATCAATAACAGTGGACAGCCAGGGGGTGCTACAACCGTTAGGATTAGAGGTAACTCGGCAGTTACTGGTACCGGCCAGCCCTTATATATTGTGGATGGCGTTGCACTAGATGGGCGATCAGCTCGGCCAAATCAAAGTGGAGGAATAGGTACTAGCCCCGCAGGTAATCCTATTAGTTTTATTAATCCGGCAGACATCGCTTCCATGGAAATTTTAAAGGATGCCTCTGCAACAGCAATTTACGGTTCAAGGGCGGCTTATGGCGTGGTGCTCATTACTACAAAGCGAGGACAATCTGGCGATCTTAAGGTAGATGTGAACTCTTCTGGAGGGATCAGCAACATCATGCGCCGAATTGATATATTGGATGGCAACCAATATAGGGATGCACTTAATCGTTATGGTCTTACATCCGGAGATTTTGGAGAGAATGTCGACGCGTTGGACGCGATATTGCGAACGGCCTATAACCAAAATCACAATCTCTCGTTTAGTGGTGGGAATGAAGATAATAAATATCGTGCTTCTTTTGGTTACCAAGATCAACAGGGTATTGTAGAAAAGACAGGATTTAAGCGTTTAAGCGCAGCTTTTAACGGAAATTTTAAGATGCTGAAAAGCAAAAAGCTTGGCTTAGATGTTAATTTATTGACCAATCAAAATATAGAAAACATTGCACCAATAGTAACAGATGCCGGCGCCACCGGAAGTTTACTTACACACGCTTTGGCTTGGAATCCCACAAGGCCTTTACGTAACCCTGATGGTAGCTTGTTGATTGAGCGAGGAAATATCATTAATCCACTTGCGATGTCTGAAGCCTATAATGACCGTTCAAATGTTTCCACTATTTTAGCAAGTTTGTCACCTTCCTATAAATTTAACGACTGGTTAGAATATCGTATGTTGTTAAGTATTAATTATAGTACGGGTGAACGTCGGTCATCAACCCGTAGTTTTATTAATATTCCATCAATAATGGAAGACCCTGATAATAACTTTTTGGGAGGATATGCAAGCGTTGCAAACAATGAGTTGATCACGAAGCAATTGACACACACGTTATCCTTTAACAAGGAAGTTGCAGATAACCTAAACATTAATGCGGTATTAGGATATGAGTATATGGATTTTGTCAATCGTGGTACGGACATGAACGCGAGAGGTTTTGGCAATTTGCCGGTGGATTATACAGATGTCATGCAGGCTACTGCGCCCGCTAATAGAGTATTGAATTCTTTTAACGATCCTACTACGCAATTACAATCTTATTTTGGTAGGGCTACGTTCAACTTTAAAGATCGCTATCTGTTAACGGCTACCGTCCGTGTCGATGGTTCTACACGCTTTGGTGAAAACAACAAATACGGAACATTCCCTTCATTCGCCGGCGCTTGGAATATAAAGAATGAAGATTTCCTGGCAAATGCAACATGGCTAAATCAGTTAAAAATAAGGGCTGGTTGGGGCCGTACAGGTAATCAGGAATTCCCTTCCGGTTCATCGCAAAGAAGATATTCTTATGGCTTCCAGGGAGGCGAGCAACGAATTATCGCTGTAAATAACGAGAATGCTAACCTGCGCTGGCAATCAGACGAGCAGATGAACCTAGGAGTTGATTTTGGATTCTTTGGAGGCAGATTGAGTGGATCTGCGGATTATTTCCAAAAACGTACCTCTGACCTGCTGTTTCCGCAGATACCATTTTACCCAGCTGCTGCCGATGCTTCGGTTACATGGATAAATTTACCTGGCCAAGTGGTTAATAAGGGATTGGAACTCAATTTGAATGGTGTTGTGATTGAAAATGATAATTTCCGATGGGATTTAGGAGGTAACGCGACGTTTGTAAATAACAATGTTGAGGATTTAGGAAACACCATTATTCGCACAGGAAGTTTAAGTGGTCAGGGGCTAAGTGATGTAACAGTTGAAGTTATTCAGAATAATTATCCATTGTTTGCAATGGTTACGAGAGAATATCTCGGTTTGGACGAAAATGGCTTTTCGGATTTTACGGATGACGGTTTTGTTTTCTACAGAGTGGGAAATCCCAATCCAAAAGTGCTTCTTGGGATAACGACTGCTTTGGACTATAAGAACTTTTCTCTTACAGCGAACTTTAATGGGGCTTTAGGCCATGATATTTATAATAATACAGCAAATGCCGTGTTACCAATCTCTAATTTAGGCACACGGAATATCGCATCCGAATTGGTAAACTCCTCCATCCTGGAGTCGCCTGCAAATCCTATTGCTGCTTCTTCGAGGTATATAGAGAATGGTAGCTACCTGAAATTAGCAAACGCAACACTTAATTATAGGATTGGAGATCTAGGTAGTGCTATCAAAAACTTGAACGTTTTTGTTAATGGACAAAATCTTTTTGTTATCACAAAATATACAGGATTCGATCCCGAGGTTAATGTAGACAAATCAGTAAGTGATGTGCCTTCTTTAGGGATAGATAATGTAACTTATCCTCCCGCAAGAACTTTTAATTTTGGGGTTAATTTTTCATTGTAATAATTGTTGAAAATCTATAGTTGCTCAAGCTACTACAGTTTAAAATAAAAGAAAAGTCATGACTAAAAGAATATATATAACAATCACTGTCTGTACATTTTTATCCTTTTTGGGTTGTACAAAGTTAGACGAGGATTTGCACGGACAGGTGGGTACCGGTGGCGTGGATAGCGAAAATGTTCCCGCTTTATTGAATGCGGCTTATATCGCTATGCGAAATCCGTATTATGGCCCCTATGGTTGGTGGGCCTTACAGGAGTTTCCTACGGACGAGGCAATCGTACCGACAAGAGGAGGGGACTGGGACGATAATGGCGCCTGGAGGGCCTTACATTTACATCGCTGGGAATCAGATCACACTAGGATACACAGTGTATTCAGGGATTTACTTAGCGTGAGCTATGTCGCTACGGATGTGCTGCAGTACGGTCCAACTGCACAACAGGAGGCACAGGCGAGATTTTTGCGTGCCTTTGCAGAATTCTCGATATTGGATGGCTGGGGGCAGGTACCCTATCGTGGTCCTGGTGAAGATGTTACGGAACCACCTAGTGTTCGTACAGCTGAAGAAGAGATTGGTTACCTTTTATCGGAGCTCAATGAGATTATAGATAACCTGCAAACCGAAAGAGTTGATAGGGCATCTCCAGATGCGGCTAAGATGTTGCTGATGAAGATCTATTTGAATAGAGGCGCTTTTCTAAACAGACAGTCTCCAACATTTGCGAACGAAGATTTGCAGGAGGTTATACGTTTAGCCGATGAAATTATCAACAGCGGTAAATATGCATTAATAGATGATTACTTTCTTAATTTTGCGCCAAATAATGGGCAGTCAACAACAGAGAACATTTTTACCGGTGAGAATCGGGGAGGAGAAGACGCAGCAACCGGTATGACCAATATGTGGGTGGCTACTTTGCATTATAATCAAAATCCGAGTGGTAACAATGGCTTTTGCACCTTGTCTGACTTCTACGATAAATTTGAAGAAGACGATCTACGTATAGGCGGAAGCTACCCTGGAGTTACTAATGTAAGTGGTGTACGGGTTGGCTTTTTAGTCGGTCAACAGGTGAACCAGAATGGTGTAAATCTTACCGATCGGCGGGGAAACCCACTATCTTTTACAAGGGAAGTTAGTATTATAGAACGTGATCAGGATCATTTGGAAGTTGCAGGCATCCGTGTTATCAAATATCCTATTGATTATGCTAATGGCTCCACTAGTTTATTAAACAACGACTGGGTATTCTATCGTTATTCCGATGTGCTTTTAATGAAAGCAGAAGCGCTTTTTCGCTTAGGGCAATCGGGCGAAGCATTGAATTTGGTTAATGAGCTGAGAGCCGCACGTAATGCTTCCAGTTTGACGGAAATCGATGAAAACATATTATTAGATGAACGGGGAAGAGAATTTTATTGGGAAGGTCATAGAAGGCAGGATTTGATCCGCTTTGGCAGATTTTTAGAAGAATGGCAGGAAAAACCTGCGTCTGATCCAAAAAATTTGTTGTTTCCAATTCCTTTAAATCAGTTGGGCAATCCCAATTATATACAAAACCCTGGATACTAAAGGAAAAAAGGGCCGTACAAGGCCCTTTTTTATATTTTTTGTTTTGATGTCGCTATTTTGTGCTGTCTATATCCTGTTGCTCACGTAATTGGTCCACATTGTTTTTATCGCCGAAATTTTCTGTTTTTTGGGCAAAATCTTCAAGAAGACCACCAATAGCGTCAAAATTGTCGGCTGTACGTTGATGGATTTCAGGTAATATATTTTCGAGGTTTTTATCACCTAATTCAATATTATCCACCTCAATTTTGCCAATCTTTTCCAAAACGGCCTGTTGGCTGTTTTTCAAATCTTCCAACTGACGGACAATTTTCTCCATCAATTCAAACTTCTTTAATTTGTCCATATTTATCTGTTTTAATAATAAAAGAAACAACCTTTCGATTTAATTGTTTGCCGACCATATTGGAAGCATTGACGAATTGAAGACAGCTGTGGTAGATTGCAACGCTTAATATGTACACCAAATAATTATTATTTGTAACAACGGAAGCTTGTTTTAACTTTGGATACGAATAGTGTATAACCATGAGCCAAATCAATATCAAAAAGTTAGCGGCAGAGCTGGGACTTTCCACATCTACTGTCTCCAGAGCCTTTCGAAATAATAGCGATATCAATCCGCAAACGAAAGAGCGCATTTTAAAAGTGGCAGAAGAACTGGGATACTCGCCTAATATTTATGCCAGTAACCTGCGCGAGTCAAAGAGCCGTACTATCGCTATCATCATCCCAGAATTTGGAAATAATTTTTTTTCCCAGGCGATCAAAGGTATTGAACAGCAAGCTCGAACAAACAATTATCATACACTGATATATGTTACCGAAGATGATATCAACCAGGAAGCTGCCTTTATCCGTGCATTGTGTAATGGCAGGGTCGAGGGGGTGATTATGTCGGCTTCGGGCGAAGGCCTCAAACATTCGCATTTGGAAATGCTAAATGAAAAACATATTCCTATGGTATTTTTCGACCGTTATTATGAAGACGTTGAGGCTACCTGTGTTACGGGAAATGACTATGAAAGTAGTTATCAGGCTACTAAACACCTCATAGAAAGTGGCTGTCAAAAAATTGCTTATCTGGTGATCAATAAACGGATATCCATCGGTAAAATAAGAATGCAAGGTTATCTGGATGCATTGAAAGATGCGGGTCTACCGGCAGATGAAGAGTTGGTGGTTGAGTGTACCAATGATAAAGAAGACATTTATCGGACAGTAAAGAATGCCTTTGGCCATTTGAAACCCGATGGGGCGCTGGCCTCCGTCGAGAGGTTGGCCATTGCGTGTTTACGCTTTTGTCAGGATGAAGATATCAACATACCTGAAGATTTTAAATTGATATGCTTTTCCTGCATCGAGATAGCCGATGTATTAAACCCGCCGTTAAGTACGGTCAAGCAGCCGGCTTTTGAAATGGGAGCAAGAGCGGCCGAAGTTTTATTCGAAGCCTTGACTAGTAAGAAGACAGCTACCAGAAAGGAATTGATTTTGCTTCCTTCATCTATTATGATCAGAAAATCTACAGAAAAGTAGTTTACTTAGTGTTTTAATTACACTGTTTTCTAAAGAAAATATATTATTTTTTTCTTGTTAATCTCACTGGAAGAAAATACTTTTACATATATTTTCGGGAACGTTCCCAGTAAAGAGACTTAAGTTTCGGGAACGTTTTCAATGGATGCTAACAATTATATTTGCTAACCCAATTGACCATGAATACGCTGAAATGGCTTTTATGTGCACTTTTTGCCCTATGCTCTGTTACTTGTAAAAAAGCAACTGAATCTGATAAGACCGGTAATGGCGGCAATGTTGAATTTCCTGCCCAAGCTGAAGATAATGGTGTTTCTTTTGTCAATGACGGTCGATCAGCTATTGTTACCATTTGGGCCCCTGAAAAAGAATCAGTGCACCTCCTTGGCTCGTTTAATGATTTTGTTGCGAATGATCATTCTTTGATGACAAAGACTGCTGATGGAGATCGCTGGTGGACACAAGTAGATGATTTAGATCCTGACGGCGTTTATTGTTATCAGTTTCTTATTAACGGCGACGAAAAGGTTGCCGATCCCTATACAGAATTGGTGCTTGATGCGATGAACGATCCATACATTCCTTCCGAGATATACCCCGGTACTATTGCTTATCCCTCCGATAAAACTACTGGCCTGTTGGGGATTATGCGATATCGAGAAGAATCTTATCAGTGGAGAGTAGCTGATTTCACTCGACCACATCCGCATGATTTGGTTATTTATGAGCTTTTAGTTCGTGATTTTGTGGAAACGCATCACTATCAGACTTTGCGCGATACATTGTCGTATTTGACGAACTTGGGCGTGAACGCTGTTGAACTTATGCCGGTCAACGAATTTGAAGGTAATTCGAGTTGGGGTTATAACCCTTCTTTCTATTTTGCTGCTGATAAATATTACGGAACGAAGAACGATCTAAAAGCTTTCATTGACGATTGTCACACTAAAGGTATTGCGGTTATTGTGGATGTTGTGTTAAACCACTCGTTTAGTCAATCGCCGATGGTGCAACTATACTTTCAAGACGGTAAACCAACTGCTGCCAACCCGTGGTTCAATGTGGATCCTACGCACCCCTATAACGTGGGATACGACATGGATCACGAGAGTCCTTATACCAAAGCGTTTGTAAAGAATGTATTGAAGCATTGGGTACGGGAATATCACGTGGACGGTTTTCGCTTTGATCTATCGAAAGGTTTTACACAGAAAAATTCTGGTACTTCTGAAGCAAGTGTAGCGGCATGGAGTGCTTATGATGCTACCAGGGTTGCAATATGGAAAGATTACAATAACTATTTAAAAACACTTGACGCGGGGCTGTATGTGATTTTAGAACACTTTGCCGATGATCAGGAGGAGCAGGAGCTAGCAAAGGAGGGAATGCTCTTTTGGAATAACCTGAACTACGGGTTCAATGAGGCTACCATGGGGTGGACAGCTATCGGTCAATCAGATATTTCCAGAATAATTCCGGCAACACATGGTTTTGATTCGCCCAATTTGGTTTCTTATATGGAAAGTCACGACGAGGAACGACTAATGTTCAAAAATCTTGCCTACGGAAATAGTCATGGGAATTATGATACAAGAGAGCTTAAAACTGCACTTAAGCGGGTGGAGATGGCTGCCGCATTTTTGTTTTTGGTGCCCGGACCTAAAATGATCTGGCAGTTTGGAGAACTCGGTTACGATGTGTCTATCGACGAAAATGGCCGTACGGGGGAAAAACCTATAAAATGGAATTACAACCAAGGCGATCGTCGAGAACTGTATCAGGCCTTCGGCAACCTCATCCATTTTAAAAAGAATAATGAGGTGTTCCGTGATGGCCAAGTCGAATATCACCTTCGCGACGGCCTGAAATATATAATAATAAAGAAAGGGGAGCAAGAGGTGTGCGTTGTAGGAAACTTTGATGTCAAACCAATTCAGGCTGAAATCGATAACACTGTCGGTATCTGGTTTGATAACCGATCAAAAATGCCTGTGCAGCTAAACGAAAGGTTTGATCGTTTATTGGCTCCCGGCGAATATCATATTATAAGTAAAAACCAATTAAAATAAAAAAAATCAGCAATATGTTAAGGAGAAAACAATTGCTTTTTTAATCAAACAAAAACCAATCTAATGAGAGTAATTTACATGAAACGCGTAGCAACCTTCGTTCTACTCGTAATGGCTAACATGGTAGTCTTTGCCCAAAGTGGTGGTATCCGAGGTCATGTGTATGACGACACTAACCAAACTTTGGCTGGAGCTTCCATCTTTGTTCGGGAGCTAAACCGAAGTGTAGGGACAGACGAGAAGGGAAATTTTTCCATTCCCAATTTGTCCGACGGCAGTTACACACTCCTTATTTCTTATATAGGATATGAAACTACCGAAAAGAATGTCGTAGTCGCTGGACAACTAGTCACAGTGGATGTGCAGTTGTTGCCGAGTGCAGAGGGCTTGGATGAGGTAGTGGTCATTGGTTATGGTACCCAAAAGAAAGGGGAGCTTACCGGTTCTGTTACAACGGTGAATTCCAAAGATTTTCAGAAGGGCGTGATTACTACTCCAGATCAGTTGATTTCCGGTAAAGCTGCAGGGGTGCAGATAACACCTGCAGGTGGAAGGCCCGGTTCTGGAAGCACTATTAGGATACGGGCGGGAGCTTCTCTAAATGCTAGTAATGATCCCTTAATCGTTATTGATGGCGTGCCGCTTTCATCATTTAAGAATGCAAATGGTGATAATATTTTACCAGGTACAGCGAATCCGTTAGGCTTGATTAACCCGAATGATATAGAAACGTTTACCGTATTGAAAGATGCAAATGCTACGGCTATTTATGGTTCAAGGGCATCGAATGGGGTGATCTTGATTACCACGAAAAAGGGAGCAAGCGGACGGCCGACTGTTAATTTCACCAGCCAAAATTCGGTAGCTACGCTGGCTAAAACAATGGATGTCTTATCGGCACAGGAATTTAGGGATTATGTAATCAATAATGGCTCAGCAGCGCAGATTGAAAGACTTGGAGAGGCTGATACCGACTGGCAAAAGGAAATTTTTAGGTCAGCATTGACCACCGATAACAACTTGAGCATCGGTGGTGCCTATAAGTCACTGCCTTATCGTTTTGCATTGGGCTACCTGAGTCAGCAGGGAGTATTGAAAAGAGATCATATGGACCGTACTACAGCGGCTATTACGCTTAGTCCGAAATTCTTTGACGATCATCTGAAGGTTGACCTGAATTTAAAGGGATCTTTGCAAAATGCGATGTTTGGCAATCAAGACGCAATTTTTAATGCCATCCAATTTGATCCAACAAAACCTGTACACGAAGAGAATGATTTTGGAAATTATTTTGAATGGATGCAAGGAGCCAATCCACACCCCTTAGCGCCACGAAATCCCGTTGGTCTCCTGAATTTAAGGGATGATAATGGAAAGGTTGCCCGTAGTTTCGGTAATATTCAGCTCGATTATTCCTTTCACTTCCTGCCAGAATTAAGAGCTAACCTTAATCTTGCTTATGATATCTCTAGAGGTAGAGGCGGTGCTGAAGTGCCGGCTTTTGCCGCGATGAATTTTTCTACAGGTGGTTCTATCACCAGATACCTGACGGATATTAATAATAAAGTTGGGGAGTTTTTCCTGAATTATAATAAGACGGTAGAACATATCAACAGTAATTTTGATATCACAGCAGGTTATGGATATTATGACTTTGAAACCAAAACAAATAATTACCCGACCTTACGGGCCGATGGCTCTGTCCTAACAACCCCCCCGTTTCCTTTTGATATTCAACAAAATAGATTGATTTCTTACTATGGTCGGGTAATTTATACCTTAAATGATAAATATATTTTATCAGGAACTGCCCGTACTGATGGCTCTTCACGTTTCAGTCCACAGAACAGGTGGGGCTTTTTTCCTTCGGCAGGTTTTACTTGGCGCATCAATAAAGAAGAATTTCTTCAAAATGTAGAGCCCTTATCTCAGTTAAACCTCAGATTAAGTTATGGGATTACCGGACAACAGGATGGAATTGCCAATTACTCTTATCTGCCGAATTACTACCTCAGTGTGAACGAATCCCAATATCAATTTGGTAATCAATTTTATCCGACCTATTCGCCCATAGCCTATGATCAGGATATACGATGGGAGAGCACGGCAACCTATAATGGTGGTTTAGATTATGGTTTTCTCGACGGTCGTATCAGCGGAAGTATTGATGTATATTACAAAAGGACGAAAGACCTGTTAAGTGTTATCCCTATTCCCGTAGGAACTAATTTTAGTAACCTTTTACTAACTAATGTGGGAAACATGGAAAATCGCGGGGTGGAGCTAAACTTCAATGCTACGCCAATTAAGCAAGACGACTTTGTTTGGGATGTCAATTTCAATTTCACCTATAATCATAACAAAGTAACCAATCTTACGGCTGTTGAAGATCCTAATTATTTTACTGAAGTGGGGTATATAGAGGGAGGTACGGGGCAAAATGTGCAAGTGCATACCGTAGGTTATAGCCCATTCACCTATCGACTGTACAAGCAGGTCTATGATGATAGCGGAAAACCTTTAGAAGGGGTATATGCCGACCTCAATGGCGATGGTGAAATTAATGATCTTGACCGACAATTGAGGCATTCACCATTACCGAAATACCTCTTAGGTTTCAGTACCAATTTTAATTATAGGAAATGGACACTTAATGCCGTTTTACGATCTAATATAGGCCATTATGTATACGATAATGTCTCTTCCAATATGGCGATCAGAAATAATGTTTTAAATCCGGCAGGTAACCTGAATAATGCTCCTCGGGATTTTCTGAACAGTAACTTTCAGATAAATAATGCCATCAGTGATTATTACTTGCAGAATGCATCCTTCTTACGGATGGATAACCTGGGGTTGATCTACGATATCGGTCAGCTTTCCTTTAATAGTACGGCAAAGCTTTCCATTTCTGCTAATGTACAAAATGTCTTTACCATCACAAACTATAAAGGGGTTGACCCTGAAATACAGGGAGGTATCGATAACCGGGTTTATCCACGACCAAGAACATTTGTTTTAGGCTTAAATCTTGGCTTTTAATTATTTATTGAAAATTGATCATGAAAAATATACTAAATATATATACAGGAGTGATGCTACTGGCCATGCTTGTTTCATCCTGTCATAAAGATTTGGATCTGCAACCAATCAATGATATCACCGCAGATATCGTTTATTCATCACCAGAAGGCTATAAGCAGGCCTTTGCCAAAGTATATGCAAGTTATGCACTCACAGGGGGAGGTGGCTCCGGTTCCAGTGATCTGGGAGGAATAGATGCGGGAACTTCTGATTTTCTGCGGCTTTATTGGAATGTGCAGGAGTTAGCATCCGATGAGGCCTTATGTGCATGGCAGGATCCGGGTATTCCGGAACTTAATTTTATGACATGGAATTCGAATAATGTCTTGTTAAAAGGTCTGTACGCCCGTTCACTTTATCAGATTACCGTTGCTAATGACTTTCTTAGGGAAAGTACCGATGACAAGCTCACTGCTCGAAATATCAGTGATACCAACGCAGAGCAAATTAGGATCTATGCATTGGAAGCACGTTTTTTAAGGGCTTACCAATATTGGATATTGATGGATCTCTTTGGTAATCCCACTTTTATTACTGAGGAAGATGCGATCAGTAAAGTACCACCGCAGCAGATCAGTAGAACAGACTTGTTCCATTATATCGAATCGGAATTGCTGGCGATAGAAGCAGGAATGGCTGAACCACGCCAAAATGAATACGGAAGAGCCGATAAAGCTGCGGCATGGCTCTTGTTGGCGAGGCTATACTTGAACGCAGAAGTCTATTTAGGCAGTGGCAATGGGAAATATACGGAAGCGATTGAATATGCCAATAGGGTAATTAACTCGGGATATATGCTCCAAACAAATTATCATCACTTGTTTCTGGCAGATAACGATCAAAATAACACCGAAATTATTCTAACCATTAATTACGACGCTATCCGGTCACAAAACTTTGGTGGCACAACATTCTTGATCAATTCCTCTATCAGTGGTGACATGAATCCGGCTTCCTTTGGCGTGCCTAATGGTGGATGGGGAGGTAATAGAAGCAAAGCAACACTTCCGCAGAAGTTCAATGATATTACTGGAGCAACGGATCGTAGAGCCATGTTCTTTGGCAGTAGTCCGGTAATAAATGACGTTGCCGTGTTCGCTCAGGGCCTGGCGGTTACGAAGTTCCGTAATGTGGATGTGAATGGAGAGCCGGCTCCTTCTAACGATGGTACGCAGACGTCAGTTGATTTTCCTCTATTTCGTTTGGCGGATGCCTACCTGATTTACGCCGAAGCGGTATTGAGAGGTGGTACAGGTGGTGATCAGGCCACTGCGCTGAATTATGTCAATCGCTTACGTGAACGTGCCTATGGCAATACATCGGGTAACGTAACGAGTATTTCGCTGGATTTCATATTGGAAGAGCGTGCACGTGAATTTTATTGGGAAGCCTATCGTCGTACAGACCTCATACGGTTTAATCGGTATACGGAGGCAACTTATACTTGGCCGTTTAAGGGAGGCAATCAGACGGGAACTGGTGTACAGGATTTCCGTACGATCTTTCCGCTACCGGCCTCTGACGTGATCGCTAATCCAAACCTTACACAAAATCCAGGTTACTAACCTTAGCTTAAAAAACTGAAATGAAACTTGTAAATAAATGGGCCCTTTTAAGTGTGTTGGTTATCACACTTTGGTCATGCAAAAAAGATGAAGACAAGGTGATTGTCACTACTGGAGATGCACCTGTTTTAAGTACCTCGGCACCAGAGACCTTGGTGCTAAGGCAAGATGACGCTGAAAATACCATCACGTTCTCCTGGGAGGGTTATGCCTATAGTTGGTCGGACCCCAATGTGTCAACTGATGTGCTCAATTATGTGCTCCAGATAGGTCGGTCGGGTGTTGATTTTAGATCCACTCTTTCCGAAAGATCTACTAAATCAACAAGTTTATCTTACACCATAGCAGAACTTAACGCTGCATTACTGGACTTAAGATATGAACCGGGGGTTGCCGCCAGTGTTGATATACGTTTAATTGCTTCGTTGGCACCCAATAGACCGATTTATTCCAATACGATTACCCTCCAGGTTACGCCGTATGAAGATATGATCATGTATCCATCGCTATTCTTGGCAGGTAGCTTTAACGATTGGTCGCATGCCGATGCACACCGCGTAGGTTCCGTGGAAGACGACGGTAAATATGAAGGATATGTATATTTTCCAAATGCTAATACTGAGTTTAAATTTTCTAGTCAGGCAGGGTGGGACGGTACCAATTTTGGTGATGGCGGAGAGGGAAGTCTTGATACAGATGCCGGCGCGGGAAATTTAGTAGTTGCTGAAGCCGGATACTATCTGTTAAAAGCGGATACGGAAGCACTTACGTGGTCGGCTACAAAAACTGAATGGGGCATCATTGGTGACGCAACAGGGAGTTGGGATAGCAGTACGTCCATGGACTATGATACCGAAACGGGGCTGTGGACTGTTACCGCTAATCTGTCGACCGGCGAATGGAAATTCCGGGCCAACGACGAATGGGTGATCGACCTCGGTGACAGCGACAAATCGGGTGTTTTGGCATATGGTGGTGGTAATTTTGAGATCGAAGAACCAGGTACGTATTTGATTACCTTGGATCTTCGGAATGCCGCCTATTATACCTATTCTCTGGAAATACAATAATAAATGTAAGTGGTTAAATAACAGATAAATAAAATATGACAAAAATAAAAAAGCTTTTCGCCGCCTTGTATTTCTTGTGCGCTATTCATCAGCTTTCCGGTCAGGAGCTGATCAAGCGGGTAGAACCATCAAATTGGTGGGTAGGTATGTATAATCCCGAGCTACAATTGATAGTCTACGGAAACGATATCTCAGGAGCTGAAATTGAGCTAGATTATCCCGGTGTACAAGTAGAAAAAGTTCATCGGGTCGAAAATGCCAATTACCTCTTCCTAGACTTGACCATAGCGAAGGATACCAAACCAGGTACATTTGATATCATGCTGCAAAAGAATGGCAAAACGCTTGATAGCTATACCTATAAATTGAAGCAACGGGATACCAAACTGGTAAAAGCACAAGGCATTAACAGTAGCGATTTTATCTATCTGTTAATGCCTGATCGCTTTGCAAATGGCGACCCAAAAAATGATGTCGTCGAAAATATGCGTGAAAATTCCCTTAATCGCGACTCCATGTATTATCGGCATGGAGGCGATTTACAAGGAGTTATGGATAAACTGGATTATCTACAGGACTTGGGCGTAACGGCAGTTTGGATGACACCGGTCTTGACCAATGATATGGAGCAGGCCTCCTATCACGGTTATGCGAATACCGAAAATTATCAGATCGACCCACGTCTAGGAAGTAACGATGAATACAAAAGATTAGGAGAAGAACTCCACAAAAGACAAATGAAACTAGTGCATGACGTGGTACCTAATCATGTCGGGCTGAACCACTGGACGGTATTGGATAAGCCGATGACCGATTGGGTTCATCAATGGGACGAGTATACAAATACGACCTATAAAGATCAAACGATTTATGACCCTTATGCGGCGGAGGCAGACACTAAGAAAATGACCGACGGATGGTTTGTTCCGTCAATGCCAGACATGAACCAAAGTAATCCTTTCGTGCAGAACTACATCATCCAAAGCCATATCTGGTGGATTGAATATGCGGGCATTGACGGATTTCGCATCGATACTTATCCATATAACGATTTGGACTTTATGGCGAAATGGTCTAAATCATTAAACGATGAATATCCGAATTTTACCTGTTTTGGCGAGACCTGGGTGCACGGTGTGGCGAATCAAGCATATTTTACACAAGGTAAAACCCTGGGACAACCCTTCGATACGCATCTTCAAGGGGTAACCGATTTTCAATTGCAATATGCAATCAGTGATGCCCTGAACAACAAGATGGACTGGACAGGGGGTGTAAATAAACTTTATACCACATTGGCAACGGATTTTGTTTATCAAGATCCTACGCGAAATGTGGTTTTTTTGGATAATCATGATATGAGCCGTTTCTTTTCGGTGATTGGCGAGGATATCGATAAATATAAATCGGCCATGGCTTGGTTACTAACAACTCGGGGCATTCCGCAGATCTACTACGGCGCAGAAATTCTGATGAAAAATTTCTCGGATCCCGATGGTAAGGTGCGTGACGACTTTTCAGGTGGTTGGCCAAGTGATCAAAAGGATAAGTTTTCAGTGGAAGGTAGGAGCGAAGTCGAAAATGAGATGTTTAGTTATCTCAGAAAGTTGGCCAATTATCGAAAAAATAATGCTGTACTGCATACAGGGAAATTGATACAGTTTGTGCCTGAAGAAGGAGTTTACGTTTATTTTCGGTACGATAACCAAAAAACGGTTATGATTATTATGAATACAGAAGATCAGCAGATATCCTTAAAAACCGATCGTTTTTCGGAAATGATAAAAAGCCATAAAAAGGCCTTAGATATTATGCACAATAAAACATATGATGATATTACAGCGCTCAGCTTATTACCCAAAACAACAATGATACTTGAGCTACAGTAATTTGATGACGATATAGGATATGACGCAAAACAATTTACATGGTGGCCAATTTTCAATGCCTAACGAAATACGTGCAGTAATTTTTGATCTTGATGGTGTTTTGGTAGATACGGCGGTTTTCCATTTTCAAGCTTGGAAGCGATTGGCTAATTCCCTTGGTTTTGATTTTACCCGAAAACAAAATGAACAATTAAAAGGCGTGAGTCGCAGTCGTTCGCTTGAATTGATTTTAACATGGGGAAATGTTCACAAAACGCAGGAAGAACAAGAACAGTTAGCAAAGCAGAAAAATGACTGGTACCTGGCACTTATAAATGATATGCAACCCGGAGATACGCTGCCGGGTGCGGTGGAGGTGTTGACATATTTAAGAGCGAACCATTATAAAATAGCTCTGGGCTCAGCAAGCAAGAATGCGCGATTGATTTTAAAAAATACAGGTATCGTCCATTTCTTTGATGCGGTGGTCGATGGTAACGCTGTACAAAGGTCAAAGCCCGATCCGGAGGTGTTTTTGAAAGGGGCTTTAGCTTTAGCGGTGCCAGCAGATAAATGCGTAGTAGTCGAAGACAGTCAAGCTGGAATCGATGCCGCACGTGCTGCAGGAATGCAAGTTGTTGGTTTGGGCTCCATTGATGATTTAACAGGAGCAGACTATTTAATTAGTTCTGTAAAGGAATTATTAAGTGATCAATAGTCAATGAATAGTGAAATACTGGTGATAAGGTGCTTAGGAAAACAGATGGGTGCGCAAGTGGATAAAATTACAGATAGACTTTTAAAGGAATGAAGAATTACATTATAAAAGACGAATGGAACATTATTGAAGAAGGCTTTGATGCTTCCTTGGGCAAGATCTCAGAAAGTATCTTTAGCATCGGGAATGGCAAGATGGGACAACGGGCCAATTTTGAAGAGCAATATTCAGGTGATTCCTTTCAGGGATCGTATGTAGCGGGTATCTATTATCCCGATAAAACTAGGGTGGGCTGGTGGAAAAATGGCTATCCGGCATTTTCCCATAAAGTAATCAATGCCACTAATTGGATAGGATTGAATATCGATGTTAATGGTGAAGCACTCGATTTAGGTCGGGTAAACGTTACAGAATTTCATCGTATGCTGAATATGAAAGAGGGATATCTCAAACGGACTTTCATAGCCGAATTAAATACCGGTATACGTGTAAAAATTACGGCCACACGGTTTTGCAGTATTGTTGATAAGGAAGCCGGTACTATATGTTACGAAATAACACCGTTAAATTTGGCAACTTCGCTTAAAATAAGCGTTTATCTCGATGGTGACGTAAAAAATGAAGATGCAAATTACGATGAAAAATTTTGGATCGAACGCGCAAAAAAAACATTTCAGCAAGGGGCCTTACTTACCATGGAAACCAAAAGAACCGGCTTTTGGTTGACTACAGCGATGCAATACGCTATGCAGATTGACGGCGAAATCATCGTGGCGAAAGAAAAGCAGATACTAGACGAAAAATTTGTTGCACAGGAGGTCGACGTTATACTTGAACCGGAGCAAACGCTGCGTATTTATAAATATGCAGTTAATTTGTCGTCAGAAAATTATCCAAAAGAGTTGATGGAGAATCATGCACAGCAGATTTTGCAAAAAATCGTTAAAAAGGGATATGATCAGCTGAAGATCGAGCAGGCAGCGGCTTGGAAGAATAAGTGGGAAGAAAGTGACGTGTTGATTGAAGGAGATATCGCTGCTCAACAAGCAATCCGATTTAATATTTTTCAACTTTACCAGACTTACACGGGAGAGGATGCCCGGCTAAATATAGGCCCTAAAGGATTCACTGGAGAAAAATATGGCGGTGTGACCTACTGGGATACGGAAGCATATTGTTTACCATTTTATTTAGCTACAGCTAATCAGCAAGTGGCAAGAAATCTATTGATTTACCGATATAAACATCTGGAGAAGGCTTATGAAAATGCTCGCATGCTTGGTTTTTCAAATGGTGCCGCGCTATACCCAATGGTAACCATCGATGGGACGGAGTGCCATAACGAGTGGGAGATCACCTTTGAGGAGTTGCATCGGAATGGAGCAATAGCCTTTGCTATTTACAATTATATTCGATATACAGGTGAGCATTCGTATTTGGAACAATATGGCTTGGAGGTATTGGTAGGTATCGCGCGTTTCTGGGCGCAACGTGTAAGCTGGAGTGCAGCCAAACAGCAATACATGTTATTGGGTATAACCGGACCAAATGAATATGAAAATAATGTCAACAATAATTGGTATACCAATACCATTGCTGTGTGGTGTCTAAAATATGCACGGGAAGCCATAATCTATGTGAAGGAATCGAATCCGGACAGATATGAGGATATCGCGAAAAAGTTGGATTTCCGCGAAGATGAACTGAGCTGTTGGAAAGCTATCGAAGAAAATATGTATTATCCAGAAGATCAAAAGCTGGGGATATTTTTGCAACAGGATGGATACCTGGATAAAGAACAGATTTTGGTTAAAAACCTACCATTATCAGAGCGACCGTTGAATCAGAAGTGGAGTTGGGATCGCATTCTGCGCTCATGCTTTATTAAACAAGCAGATGTATTGCAAGGATTGTATTTTTTTGAAGAGCGATATAGCGATGAGGTTATTCGCAGGAATTACGATTTTTATGAAGCGCGTACAGTCCACGAGAGTTCCCTGTCTCCGTGTGTACATGCGATTCTTGCCGCTAAACTAGGTGATGAGAAGCGTGCGTACGAGTTTTATTTGCGAACGGCCAGATTAGATCTCGACGACTATAACAACGATACGGAAGACGGCCTACATATAACTTCTATGGCAGGAAGCTGGATGAGCATTGTCGAAGGTTTTGCAGGTCTTCGGGTGAGAGAAAACACCCTTCACTTTAAACCTTTCATTCCAGAAGGTTGGCAATCATATACCTTCAGGATACGTTTCAGAAATACCATATTTCAGGTTAAGGTTTCAAAGCACGAAATTTCGATCACCAACCAATCGAGTGAAGAAAGAGATGTATTGGTTCATAATAAGCATGTGAAAGTTCCTGCTTACGGTACTTTTAAAGGTGAATTGGTAGGATGCCAGCAGATAGTTTAAATAAAAGGTATTTTTTTCTAAAATATTTGTACATTAGGTGTTACGATCAATTATGACCAAAAAATCGAAACCTTTTTTAAGTACCGGACAGCTGATTAATATGAGTTTCGGTTTCCTCGGAATTCAGATAGGCTTCGCCTTACAGAGCGGTAATGCCTCCCGTATTTTACAGACTTTCGGAGCAGATGTGGAACACTTGTCGTTATTCTGGTTGGCAGCTCCATTAACCGGTATGATTGTTCAACCCATTATTGGACATTACAGTGATAAAACCTGGACAAGGATCGGGCGTCGCAGACCCTTTTTTTTAGTGGGAGCATTGTTCACAGCTTTAGCGCTGGTGCTTATGCCTAATGCCGCCATCCTTACAACAATTTTACCCCCTTTGTTTATAGGAGCGGGATTATTAATGATCATGGATGCATCCATTAATGTGACTATGGAACCCTTTCGAGCCTTGATAGCTGATAATCTACCTAATGGTCAACGTAGTCAGGGATTTTCTATTCAGACATTTTTGATCGGTATAGGCGCAGTCGTCGGATCTTGGTTACCCTATGTGTTGGCAGAATGGCTGGATGTTTCCAAAATAGCAGCACCCGGGCATGTGCCCGACAACGTGATATTTTCTTTCTATATAGGTGCGCTGGTTCTTATTTTAACTATCCTTTGGACGGTAATCCGTACTCCGGAGTACACTCCGGAGGAGTTGTCTTCTTTTACGGAAAGTAGGGAAATACCTGCTGATCAGGAAAAAAATAAAGGCCTGCGTGATATTGTCGCTGATTTTAAGCAAATGCCAAAAACGATGAAGCAACTCGGACTCGTGCAGTTTTTTTCCTGGTTTGCGCTGTTTTCCATGTGGGTTTTTACAACACCTGCTATCGCCACACATGTGTATAATGTCGAATCCGGCGATTCTTCGTCCACTGCATTTGCCGATGCGGGCAACTGGGTTGGTGTACTTTTCGGCGTCTATAATGTGATATCAGCGCTGTATGCATTGACGCTACCAGCGATGGCTAAGCGATTTGGGCAGAAAACCACTCATGCTATTTCGTTATGTTTTGGGGGCATTGGATTGATAGCAATATATTTTATAAAAGATCCTTATCTACTATTGTTACCTATGCTTGGTATTGGAATGGCGTGGGGGAGTATATTGTCAATGCCTTATGCCATGCTATCAGCGACTTTGCCCGCAAGGAAAATGGGTGTATATATGGGGATTTTTAATTTTTTCATCACCTTTCCGCAAATTGTAAACGGTCTTTTCGGTGGATACCTGGTTAAATATGCTTTTGGCGGACACGCTATCTATGCCTTAGTACTAGCGGGGTTCTTCATGTTGTTTGCTGCGGCAGCTGCGTTACGAATCAAACACAATTCGGAGCTAGCACGAGGTAATTAGCCTATTTTTGTATATCCGGGAAGCTAAACCTCTTTGGAAACCTTCATTATTTCTTATTCATTAAATCAGTGTGTTTCATTTGAATTGATGGAAGACCAAGTAGGTGTTTTATAGGTTTATAATTCCAGATGAGTCCAGTATGAATCCAATTTTCAACTGTATTTACTGGAGTTATATTGGAGTTAATTTTGATTGAATATATTTACATATGAAAGTAGTATGGTATAAAGTACAGTTTTAGTGTTGTGAAGGATCTGTTGGTCGGTTAATAAGCGTAAACAATTTGTTTATGGGTGGTAAATTATCTAAGTTTGATCTAACTAAATTTGTTTACAGCTAAATATAGCAAATTCATGAAGGAATATGCGCAAACTTTATTGATGATGGTTATGTTGCCTATTTTTTTCTGTGCTTGTAGGGATTCAACCATGCAAGACCCTATTCCCATTTGTAGGGAGGTATCTGAAAATGTGCCCTGGACCATAAAAACTGAGGATGATACCGATAATTTAATAAATATCTATTATAATGATGGACGTCCGCAGATTTATCTAAATGGTAATTTTCGACATTTTCAGCAAGGAAATAAACTGATCTCCTTCGTAGACCAAGCCGATTCGGTAAGTATTATTGAAAATCCGTACGATAGCTATACCGGTGTCTATTACGATGTAAGCGAGGAAGATATCGAAAAACTTGTATCACTGGATATAGACAGCCTAGCAGGTTTGAAAATATATGAAGGGATGCGTTTTAGTTTAAAAAACACATTCATTTGTTTTAGGGAACGGAATAAGGTCCGTTAATTAAGGTTATTCATGTTGTTTAAGCAGCGGATACTGGAAGGTATCAAGTCAGGAAACATCTCATTGGCATTTCGCAAGTGGAAGAAAGCTTCGATAAAGAAGGAGACAGTGATCAAAACGGCTATTGGTTTGGTTGCAATTGTTGATGTGGAAGAGATAAACCCAGGTTCTATTTCGCCGGAAGACGCCATCCAAGCGGGATTTGAACAAGTAGCGACACTCCTCAAGTCGTTGGGTAACGGCACCGGAAAACTTTATAAAATTTCTGTTAAATATGCCGGAACGGACCCCCGTATACGCATGCGAGAGAAGGAGCAATTGTCGGATGAAGAGTTGGAATTGCTAAAAAGTAAAGTCGATAGGCTCGATAGTTATAGTAAAAGTGGTTATTGGACTACCGAAATACTACAAGCTATAAAAAAAAATCCTAAGTTAAGGGCTGTAGATTTGGCGCTAAAAACGGGGAGAAGTAAAGAATGGATAAAGATAAATATTCGAAAATTGAAAAATTTGGGGTTGACGATTAGCCATGAAACGGGTTATACACTTTCGCCACTGGGCGATTTTTTTCTAAATCAGCAAAGGTAATTTTCCGGAAAACACGAAGTTTTTGCCTCTTTACAGTTGATAATGAGTTGTTGCCCTGTCATCGTCTAACAAGCATCGATAATAAGTTTAGACGATTCGGAATGGCATGTGATGAAAAAGCAATTATAGGAACTAAAAGAAAGACAGTACATTGCGAAGTTACCAGTTAAAGAGCTGTACGATTGTCCCGTAACCCATCCATGTCATTATAATAACCACAGCGCCGCCAGTGATGGTGAGCCAAAGAGGTTGTTTATAACTGTTGATAATCTTTGAACGGTAAGCGGCTACTAAGATAATACCTAATGATATTGGAAGAATGAGACCGTTTAGTGCACCAACTGCTATCAATGTTTTTATAGGATGACCAATGATTGCGTATAAACTCGCTGCAGCAAGAATGAAAAAAATAGTCATATAACGTTTTAACCGTTCAATAGCCGGATGAAAACTTCGTATAAATGATATGGAAGTGTAAGCAGAACCAACCACTGATGTAATGGCTGCCGACCACATAACGAGCCCGAATAATTTATATCCCAGATGACCACTGGCGAGCATAAATATGGAGGCGGGAGGGTTCTCAGAGTCTAAAGTATTACCGGCGCTAATAACACCTAATGCTGCAATAAATAGCAATATACGCATGAGTGAGGCGATGCCAATGGCACTAACCGCGCCCCTATTGACAGCAGGTAAGTTTTGCTTGCCGGTGAGATTAGCGTCAAGTAACCTATGAGCACCGGCAAATGTAATGTAGCCACCTACTGTACCCCCCACAATGGTTAATACTGCCGTGAAACTAAATTGTGTAGGTGCTATTGTTCTCGCGATAGCTTCTCCGATAGGAGGTTGACTTTTAATGGCGATATAACAAGTTAATAATATCATTACCCCCCCGAGAAGCTTAGCGAATAAGTCCATCATTTTGCTTGCCTCTTTATAGATAAAAATTCCGATGGCAAGTACGGCGCTCAACAGCGCACCATGTTGTACGTCCCATCCGAATAAAACATTTAAACCCAATCCGGCTCCCGCCAGATTTCCAATGTTAAAAGCAAGACCTCCAACGAAGACCAAAAAAGAGAGTAGATAACCTAAGCCCGGCAGTACTTTGTTGGCAATCTGTTGGGCAGGCATTTTGGCTACCGTAATAATACGCCAAATATTTAGTTGCGCAATAGCGTCTAGTAAAATGGATAGTAAAATGACAAAACCGAAACTGGCACCCAATTGGACGGTGAAAACAGCGGTTTGCGTTAAAAAACCTGGACCTATTGCAGATGTGGCCATTAAAAAAGCAGCACCTAATAGTACACTCCAGTTGTATTTTTTCATCATGTATATGGTGCTTGAATGCTGACTCCTTCTTCTTTTAATCGATTAACAATGTATTGAGCAAATAAAAACGCATTGAGGTTGTCACTATGTAAGCAAAGTGTTTCGGCCTGTATAGGTATCAAGCGATCGTTGATCGTTGCTACTTGTTGATTTTTTACTAATAGGATTACTTGATCGATGGCTTTTTTTTCATCTGTTATCAGCGCATTTTGTTCTGTTCGGGGTGTTAAAAGACCGTTATCCTGATAGGTTCTATCGGCAAAAACTTCGGCAGCAGTTTTTAGTCCTTTCTTTTTCGCAGCCGTAATCATTTCGCTTCCCGCAAGTCCATAGATTGTTAATGACTTGTCGAAGTCATACACGGCCTGCGCAATGGCTTCTGCCAGCACAGCATCTCTTGCGGCCATATTATAGAGTGCACCGTGTGGTTTGACATGATGAAGTTTAGCTCCGGACGCTTTTATGAAACCGTAAAGAGCCCCAATTTGATATACAATGAGCTGATAAGCTTCGCTTGCAGCTATTTTTATTTCTCGCCTTCCGAAGCCTTGTAGGTCTGGCAAACCTGGATGAGCCCCTATCGCTACGCCTTTGTACTTGGCAGCAGCTACTGTTTCCTGCATAATTTGAGGATCACCTGCGTGAAAGCCACAGGCAATATTTGCTGAGCTAATGTAGTCTAATAGCAAGTGGTCATTTGGTATACGGTAATTACCAAATGCTTCACCTATATCAGCATTTAAATCGATCGACAGCATATTTAAATGATAAAGAAAACTAAGAAAACTTATATTTTAAAGCAAGGGCTACTTTCTGTAACTGTTGCTCTCGTTGAATATATAACTTTTCTGCATCATTTCGACTAATTTCACTGAAATAAATAAGATCGTTGGGTTTGAGCTGTCCGCAAATAGGCATGTCTACCGCTGCAACTTGTGCGATGCGTGGATAACCTCCAGTTGTTTGACAATCTGCCATTAACAACACCGTAGAACCATCTCCTGTTATTTGTATAGTGCCCGGTGCCACTGCAGTAGAAAGAATTTCTTTATTCACGAAACGACGAAGGGTAGGCCCTTTTAAACGGTATCCCATACGGTTGCTGTTGAGGCCCAAAGTGTAGGGTTTCGATAGAAAATCTACTACCGATTCTCCATGAAACCAAGTAAACTCCCTGCCGGGTACTATTCGTACCGTATTTTTTTTGTTAAGTAAGAAGGACTGTCGCGACAGCTTCCAGTGAGGGAAATTTAAATGGTCGCCGCTTAGATTGTGGAGTATTTTTCTTGAAACTGCTGTGAACAGTTCCTTGTTGCAGAGGATGTCTCCGCTTTCTAATGCTCTACCCTGAAATCCACCCAATGAAGCGGTTATATACGTACTCTTACTATCCATAATGTCTGGAATGTCCCACCCACCAGCAATAGAAAGATATGTTCTTGCTCCGTGAGGGGTGGCTTTGAGACTTATGATCGCTCCAGATGGTATAAACAACGGTCTTTCTCTGGGCAATATTTGTTGCCCTATTTTTAAAAGTGCACCGTCTCCGGCGTAGGCTACCAAAAGAGCTGTCTCTGCTTGAAAAGATGCTTGGGCATAAGTGAATTCTATCACTGCCTCTCTATCGGTATTGCCAACAGCAAGATTTGCTATTCGTGCCGATAGGGAATCCATGGCACCAGAATGGGGTACACCTTGAGAAAGATGAGTAAAGCGCCCCGTGTCTTGTATGGTGGTTAGCATTCCGGATTTGATTAAACGTATTTTCATAGCGATGATTACGGCTTTGAACGTTTGGCGTGAAACTCAAATTCTTCAGCACTTATGCGCTCAAAAGTTACCCGGTCGCCGGATGAAAGTAAGGAGGGGGCTTTACGTTGAGCATCAAACATCACAAGGGGTGTTCTTCCAATGATCTGCCAGCCACCGGGTGTATCTAAAGAATAAATACCTGTTTGTACTCCCGCTATACCGATAGATCCCGAAGGTATTTGAACCCGGGGACTTTTTTTTCGGGGGGTTGCGAGCGCTTTGGGTAAACCACCAAGGTAGGCGAATCCAGGCACAAAACCAATCATATGTACGTTATAAATTGCTTCAGTGTGCAGATGAATCACCTCTTGAACATCCATGTGATGTACTGCGGCGACTTCATTAAGATCGGGGCCAAAGTCTCCTTCGTAACAAACAGGAATGGTTATCTCCCGGTTGTTTTGCTCAGTACCTTTATGTGGTGTGCTTTCAAGATCTGTAATGTAATTAGAAACCTTTTCGAAACAGCTGTGACCAATTAAAGTTGACTGATGTACCTCGATTGGATCAAAAAAGGCACTTAAGCTTGTATAGGCCGGTACCGCCGAACGAAAGCCAGTAAAAGGTTGTTGTTCCAACAGTTTGCGCAGTCTGTTAATACGGTAAGATGCGTGATCGCTGATTGTTTCACCAAATGATACCGTAAGTGCATATTCACATAATGAATAAATAGAAAAACCTTCATTTATCTGTTTAGGTATTAACATGACGACAGTTTTAAATAGTTGATTATTAACATAAACCTAGATGAGTTGCTGCTTTTCACATTTTTAGTTTTTTTGTTTATGTTGGTTTCACTGGCATATGCATATTACATAAACGGTATATCATCTCTGCCAAAAGAGGCAGAAGCCGGAGTGCATTAAAGTAAACGCAAATGAAAAAAGCATTTATTCACTATGGTAGCTTTAAAGGCGTTCGTGATTATACACTAATTATCGGTTTTCATAGAACTTCTTACTTTATTGATGAAAACGTATCAAGTTTAAGGAAAAAGCTTTGTGATGACAAGTTTTTCTAACAGAAGATTTTTTCTTACAAACTAATGTCTTCCAATTCTGTATATTATTAATAATTGATATGTTGTTGTACTAAAAGAAAAAATTATGTTCAAACATACAAAGGCCTTAAGTGGTTTTTCTGTGGACGATACGGAAAAAGCTAGAAAATTTTACGAGGAAGTGCTGGGGTTGGACGTTCGTGAAGGGGCGATGGGAATACTCGAATTACATATTCAAGACAGTAATCCTATTATTGTATATCCTAAAGAAGACCATGTACCAGCAACTTACACGATACTCAACTTTCCAGTAAACGATGTAGAGGAAACAGTAGATGAGCTCACGAAAAAAGGAGTAACATTCGAAAGATATGATGGGGAGATAGCAACAGATGAAAAGGGTATTTGTAGGGGAGGAGGAGGCCCTACAATTGCGTGGTTCAAAGATCCGGCCGGCAATATTTTTTCGGTTTTGGGTTAAGGCATTATAGCAAAGAAAGCCTTTTGCATGACTGAAGTTTTATGACCGATTATTATAGTTTTTAATGCCATAATATTAACTTTGAGGAATGCAGGCATTAAATCGATTAAAAGCTATCAATATTCCCTTTGCGGTAATCTTATTGTTACTGGTTTCTTCATCTTTTAGCTCTTTTTCTCAAGAGTTAAGGTATGAGCGGGTAGAGGATATTTCTTATTACAAGGAAGAAGACCTGTCGGAGGATAAATATCGGCAGGAGAGGTGTAAGCTCGATTTTTACTATCCCACAAATAAAAAGGGGTTTTCCACAATAGTGTGGTTTCACGGGGGGGGATTAACTGGCGGTGATAAAGAAATTCCTAAAGTGTTACTAGAGAAAGGACATGCCATTATTGGTGTAGGTTATAGACTATCCCCTCAAGCTAAGGGTAAGGATATCATTGAGGATGCATCAGCTGCGGTTGCGTGGGTTTTTGAAAATATTAAAGAATATGGCGGAGACGATCGATTGATTTTTGTCTCTGGGCATTCCGCAGGCGGTTATTTAGGTATGATGCTAACGCTAGACAAACATTATTTAAAAAAGTATGGTATTGACGCCAATCGCATAGCGGGTCTAATCCCATTTAGTGGGCAAACTATTACCCATTTCACTATTCGGAATGAACAGGGAATTGAAGAGATTCAGCCTACAGTCGATCAATATGCGCCGCTATTCCACGTAAGAGCCGACGCACCACCACTTCTATTGATTACTGGAGGGCGCGAATTGGAACTCTTGGGAAGGTATGAAGAAAATGCTTATATGGCGCGAATGATGAAACTTTCTGGACACCAATCTACACAAATAATTGAACTGGAAGGATATGGCCATGACATGACCTATCCTGCGTTTCCACTATTATTAAAAGAAGTAGAGCGTAGATCGAAGGAATTATTATAAAAGATACTTATTTTTTGTTAGGGGCTTCCGAACTTTTCTTCTAAGGCAAGTACTTTGTTTAAGCGGCGTTGAAAGCGTTCATCACCATGGTACTGTGCGTTTAAATATGTAGTAACCAGTTCCCAGATCAGGGCATATCCTAATACTCTACCTCCTAAACATAAGAGATTCATATCGTCATGCTCCACTCCTTGATGTGCGGAATACGTCTCGGTTATTAAAGCAGCCCTTACTCCTTTTATTTTATTGGCTGCTATTGATACGCCGACGCCACTTCCGCAGACGGCAATACCTCTGTCCACTTCTTTACGTGAAATAGCAAAAGCTAAGGGCATGATAATGTCTGGATAATCATCTCCTGGATCGTATATTTTGGCCCCATAGTCGATTACATGGAAATGCTGATCAGCTAAATCTTTGATGAGCAGCTGTTTCTGATCAAAACCAGCGTGATCGGCTGCTATACCTAATGTTATCATTATTTATTTACTTAACGAATAATTGTTTAAAGATAAGGAATATGATATTAACTTTTATTTACATGGGATATTGTTAATGAAGAGCTATATTTTTTTTCTGTCTGCTATAGCTAAAGCATTGATGGGGTTAGAATGGAAGAGAAGATCGATATCTTCTTTGCTGAACCCTTCCTTTCGTAGAATAGGTATAAGTATTTTAAAAACAGTATCATATGGTCTAAAATTACCACCTTTTGGTTCTCCCACATGATACCACCCCGCATCGTGAGAAATTAAAGCTTTATTTAGCAGCTGATGGGCTTTCATGTCTTTTAAGAATTGCGTATATATGCCAACAGACTGCGCAGTTAAACCATCAAAGGAGACCCAGCCGCCCGCTTCGGCTACCTGTAAATGAGTTGATCTGTTTGATTCATTTTGGGCATGTATCCAAATCCAAGCGCTTGGACGCACGCCCATACTTTTGATGATGTTCATTTCCTCCAAAGCTGCTTTTCCACTGCCGGTATGTATGCCAATGGTCAAACCTGTATTTAGATGGGTAAGCGCTGCGGCTTCGATGAGTTTACGTTGAGTCTTTGTCAGAGGATGGGAGTCGACTCCTGATTTTATAAAGCCTGGTTTAATATCCGTGCCGTCAATACCATCTTCCCATTCTCCTGTCCAGTATGAAGCCAGCTTTTCTGCGGAGTCGGTATAGGTGTTTGAAGGTAAATATTTTTCCTGTGAGGCACCATAATAACCCGTGTTGGTAATAATATGTAGGTTGCTGGCTATTGCCAATTTCTGCAGTAAACGTACGTCTCTGCCTAACCATGCAGGCGTGCATTCAACCAATGTATGGCATCCTAAAGTTTTAGCTTGCTTTAAATAGGGAAGGGCTGTTTCAAATACATCGTCGCGATTATAGCGGTTGACATTGACTTTGTCGGCTCCTATAAAATCAACTAATACATGTTCATGAGGCAAAGTGAGGCCTGCTTTATCTAGTGAAATTGGCCCATTTACGGTCATGAGGAAACTGTTGGAAAAAGTATTCTTCTCCAGGTTTTTAACGGGGAAGAGCATAGGAGCGGCTAACAGTAGTCCGGAATGGATAAATTTTTTTCTGTTCATAACATTTATAACACTTTGCTCAGGATCTCGCCCGGAAGTCCTTCAATTTCACCTACCTTTTCAGTGGTAAAATTATGGTTCAATAATATCTTTTTCGAGGCCGTATTCTTTGGATCAATAACAGCAGATACTTTCTTTAATGTAGGCTGCTTGCTTGCCTTATCTAGCATAAAAGAAGCTATTTCCTTCCCATATCCCATGCCCCAGAATTCAGGTAGGATCATATATCCTAATTCTGCTTCGTGATCGTATTTAGCCTTAACTTCGAGCTTAGCTAAGCCTATAAAATGGTTACTCGAATATTCATAGACTTTAAAATTTCCAAATACGTCATGTACATCGTTGTTTTCCAATAAGTGGTTATAGTCTTTTTTAGCTTCGTCTAAGGTAATGGCTCTTTCGGTAATCATAGCCATTACTTCTAGGTTGCTTACCAGTGAATAGTATGCATCGAAATCTCCGGCATTAAATTTTTCTATATAGATTCGGTATGCCATATCCCGCTATTAAATGTAAACGACACTGATTTTTATTTCTAATGTAAAAGCTCTTTTGCTTTTAAATGATCAAATATAATCTGATCTACAGGAGAAACTTGGTATCTGTTGTCATAACTAAGCCATACGACTTCTTCTATTTCAGTGGCAGCCTGTAGTTTGCCTTCATAGGAGCCAGTATAACAGCGCATGTTAACAAATGTTCCTTCAGGATGACCGTGCGCTTGCGCTCGGAATTCTCCAAAAAAGCAGATAGAAGATGGGATTAATTGTATGGTTAGTTCCTCCCGAATTTCACGAATTAATGCCTCGGTATCTGATTCACCACTTTCTCTCTTACCTCCGGGGATATAATATACATTCTTCCCTTTACTTCGTGTAGATAAGATTTTATAGTTTTTTATCTCGATTAGCGCTAATTTGTCTATCATACTATACTTGATTTACTAGTGGATGTGCAAAAAAGTATACTAAGATAAGTGATGCTGATAATAAAACGGATAAATATAGTAAACGAAAAATGGATATTTTTGGGTGAAGCATTCATTTGTCAATATTTTGTCATGTTTGTGGTTTAAAGGATGTTTTATTGTTGAAAATGCTGAAATGTTTTAGCTTTAAATATAAGCTAAATTTTAATATAAAAATTAATAACCAATGAACCGACTATCCATTACATTAACATTGCTGTTAGGCTTTTTATTGATAAGTAGTTGTAACGCCGTAGAGCATGAAGAAACAAATCAAACAGATCTACATCGGGCTCAGACTACCCTAGATGCTATTTATAAGCATTATGGGGTAAAGGATATTTCCTTACTGCGCGAAAATTATCCCTTTGACGAAGCATATAAAGCGAGTTATCTAGCAACCGACGAACAAGGAGAAGAACCAAACAAATATGCTTATTTGTGGCCTTATTCAGGTACGTTCTCGGCGGTTAATGTGCTGCTTCAGACTACAGGCCAAAAAAGATACCACGTTTTATTGGATGAAACTATTTTGCCAGGCTTAGAACATTATTTTGATAATAAAAGAGCGCCAGCGGGATATGCTTCATATATCGGTACAGCTCCAGCTTCTGACCGTTTTTATGATGATAATATCTGGCTAGGGATAGATTTTACGGAGCTTTATGCGCATACCGAAGAACAAAAATACCTAGACAAGGCGAAAGTGATATGGGATTTTGTAATGAGCGGGATGGACGATAAGCTTGGTGGTGGCATTTATTGGTGTGAGCAGAAAAAAACGTCAAAAAACACTTGCTCCAATGCGCCAGCAGCTGTACTGGCACTGAAGCTATTTCAAGTAACAGGCGATAGTGTTTATTTTTCTCATGGAAAGGAATTATACGAATGGACGCAGCAACAGTTACAGGATAATTCGGACTATTTATATTTTGACAATGTAAGTCTCGACGGAAAAATCGGAAAAGCGAAATTTCCTTACAACAGTGGGCAAATGCTGCAGGCTGCGGCACTGCTTTACCAACTTACAGGCGAAAATCATTATTTAACGGAAGCACAAAATATTGCTCAATCGAGTTACCAATACTTTTTTTCGTCGTTCGAAACCGAGGACGGTCAACAATTTAGGCTATTGAAAAAAAGTGATGTGTGGTTTATCGCCGTGATGTTAAGAGGTTTTGTAGAACTGTATAATGTTGACCAAAATAAGACATATATTTCGGTATTTAAAGAAAATCTTACTTATGCATGGAACCATATGCGGGAGGAAGATGGACTTTTTAACAAAGATTGGAGTGGACAAGAGAAAGAAGAAAAAAAATGGGTACTTACGCAGGCTGCTATGGTGGAGATGTATGCCCGACTAGCTGGAATTGCAATATAGATTGCGACAGTGAACGGTAAACTTCATCACATTTATAAACCAATCCCTGTTTTCATTGTTTGTAAGGGAACGGTCGATCAGCAGAGAGCCATTATATGTCGGTAACTTTAAAAACATATCAGAAAAAGAGAAATTTTAATAGTAGTTTGGAACCAAAAGCCGGTGCCGGAAAACGCCAGGGTAAGCGTCTACGTTTTGTTTTGCAGCGGCACCATGCTTCCCGGTTACATTACGATTTCCGCTTGGAAATGAAGGGAGTGCTTAAGAGTTGGGCGGTACCTAAAGGACCATCACTCAACCCGTCTGATAAACGTTTAGCGATGATGGTAGAAGACCATCCCTACGATTATATTAGGTTTGAAGGAGCGATACCTAAAGGTAACTATGGCGCGGGTACCGTATATGTTTTGGATAGAGGTACTTATAACAGTACCGAAGAGAATGGCGTGGGAGAAAAGGCCTTACTTCGTTCTCTGGAAGAGGGCAATATCAAAATTACACTGAAAGGCAAAATACTGAAAGGAGAATTTGCTCTCGTTAAAATGCAAAACAGTGATGATAATGCCTGGCTACTGATTAAACACCATGACAAATATGCGGTTAGCGATAAGTTTAATTTGGAAGACTTGGTTCCGAAGGAAATAAAGGAAGAGGGCATTGCTTTTAAAAAAGAGCACACTGAAAAATCTGATCAAAAGACTGGAAAGAAGCGAAAAAAAAGTCCAATACCTGATCAGGGAACGGCGCTGATTAATTTGCAAAAACTGGACGGACCTATGTTGGCAACGCTTCAGGAAAATTTGTTGGAAGACCCCGATTGGTTATACGAACAGAAGCTGGATGGGTACAGGATTATGTCAATAATAGATAAAGCAGTTATTCTTCGTACGCGAAACGGCATAAATTACAATAAAAAATTCCCTTCCATTGTCCAAGCTTTAAAAGAAGTTAAACACATGGCTGTATTAGATGGTGAAGTAGTTGCCGAAGATGAAAATGGTGACCATGTTTTTCAAACCCTACAACAGCATGCAGAAGAAATTGATTACACGCTAAAATACTATATTTTTGATTTATTGGCACTTAATGGCTATGACCTCCGCGAACTTCCCTTAGCGGATCGTAAGGAACTTTTGGTTCTTCTTCTAGACAAAGTGCGTCATCCCCAAATTGCTTTATTACCTTATTCGCTAGAGAAGTCTGAAAAAATGATAGCAAAAGCAAAACATATGAATTGGGAGGGTATTATCGCAAAAAAAATAGATAGCCGATATCTATCCGGCAAGCGTTCATCCCTTTGGCGGAAGCTGAAGATAAGAAGTTCACAAGAGGCAATTATTGTAGGCTTTACGTCACCGGAAGGGAGTAGGAGTTATTTTGGAGCATTGGTGTTAGCGGTTTATGAAGAAAAGCAATTGATTTATATAGGTAATTGTGGTACAGGGTTTAAAGATGTTATTCTTCAGGAGCTCTATAAGGAAATGAAACAAATAGAAGTCAAAAAGAAACCTTTTAATAAAAATATTACCGTTCAGAAGGAAAAAAAAGTTACTTGGATAAAACCAAAAATCATATGTGAAGTATATTATAGTGAATGGACGGCAGACGGACGCTTGCGACATCCAGTGTATAAAGGTTTGCGTCCGGATAAAAAGAAGGAAATGGTGAAACAGGAAAAACCAATAACAGGAAGAGAAAACGATATAACCCGTAAATTCGGTCGTAAAACACTGATTTTAACCAATCAGCAAAAATTATACTGGCCGAAAGATTCCATTAGCAAAGGTGATCTGGTAGATTATTATGAGCAAATGGCCACTTATATTCTGCCATACATTAAAGACCGACCTTTGTCGCTGCATCGTTTTCCTAATGGAATAAATAAGTCTGGCTTCTTTCAGAAAGATTTGGAGATCGATCAGATTCCCACATGGATAAAAACAACACCGATATATGCTGAAAGTGTTGAAAAAGAAATTGATTACCTTGTTTGTAATGATGTAGCCAGCTTATTGTGGATGGTGAATTTGGGCTGTATTGAGATCAACCCTTGGATGAGCACTTACCGTAAACAGGAGCAGCCGGTATTTGCCGTGCTTGATATTGATCCAAATGGAGTAGATTTTACCAAAGTAATACAAGTTGCTTTAACGGCAAAGGGTGTGCTAGATTCGGTTGAAGTAAAATCGTACATCAAAACGTCTGGATCAACCGGTTTACATATATTTATACATCTTGGTGCAAAGTATGATTATACGATTGCAAAAAACTTTATTCAATTATTGGCAGAATTGGTTCATGAACAACATGCTGATGGTACCAGTTTGGAGCGCAGTCCATCAAAACGTAAAGGAAAAATTTATCTTGACTATTTGCAGAACAGGAAAGGGCAAACGATCGTCTGCCCATATTCCGTTAGACCAAAACCGGAGGCCCCAGTATCTGCACCTTTGCATTGGGAAGAGGTTTCGTCTGACTTGGACATAAGAAAATTTACCTTACATAACATGCCTAAACGGGTAACCAATGAAAATCCATGGCAAGCTATTTTTAACCAGTCTGTTAATCTTAAAACCGCACTGAATAAATTAAGCTAAACTAGCTTTTAGTTTGTTCAGTAGATCTGCACTTTTGGTATTCTCAATTTTTATTTTACGGATGGTAGGATGTTTGCCCTTCGCTTTTGCACGAATAATTTTCATTAAGTCCTTACTATATTCATCTTTATATTTTTGCATCTCTAGAGGGGCCGTATGACGTTTAATCAGTTCCACTGCCATATCTATTTCTTCGTTCTTGATTTTAAGATTACCAGGAAGTTTTAAGTCATCAACAGCTTTAACTTCTTCATGAAAACGAAGTTTATTCAACAATAGCATATTACCCTGGGGTTTTATGACAGCCAAATTATCAGTAGAGCGCATGACAAAAGTGGATAAACCCACTGTTTTCGTTTTCAGAAGTGCACGAAGTAGTAGGCGATAGGCTTTTTCACCTCCCTTTTGAGGTTCTAGATAATAAGGAGTATCGTAATAGATACTGTCAATTTCAGTGCTTTTCACGAACGATTGTAAATTGATCAATTTATTTTTTTCCGGACTCGCTTCCTCAAAATCAGCGTCTTCCAGAACAATATACTTATCTTTGAGAAAATAGCCTTTCACGATATTGTCCCAGTCAACTTCTTTTCCTGTATTTTCATTGATACGTTTATAGCGTATCCGTGATTGATCTTTTCGGTCCAACATGTCTAGATCAGGCCTGCTGGCTGTTGTTGCGCTGAATATTTTAATTGGTATATTTACCAGTCCAAATCCAATGGCTCCGGTCCAGATAGCTCTCATATGACAATTTTTATCTTCCTTGGTACAACATTCAAAAAGGAATACTGTTTGTTAGTGGCGTGAAGACTATGTTGACAAAAGGATAAATATGGTGTTTGTTAATTGTAAATTAACATTTAGATAACATTTAGAAAAATATATTCGCTTATTTTTGGCGTAAAGGTCGAAAATTTGAAAGCACTTCCGTTCAATAGTGGGTGCCCTATAGCAATGTTCACAGCTAAATGGATAAAGGATGATAGATGTACGAAATAAACCCCTGTTTTTAAAAGAAGTTCCTCAGGATGTGTCGCATTTTTTAGAGGCGCCGACACCTAGCGGAAGTTATCCATACGAGTTGGATATCAGTCAGGTGACTGGAAACGTGCAGGCGATTGATAGCAGGATGCTGTTTCATATGGTTGGTGATACCGGTAGCCTTAGACATTCTGATTTTCAACAACTTGTGGCCAATGAGTTGGCTTTACAAATAAATAATGGTAGTGAAAAAGGTGCTGTGCCCTCCTTTCTTTTCCACTTGGGTGATGTTGTCTATAACCATGGAGAAGTGCAGGAATATCCCAGACAATTTTTTGTGCCTTACGAAATATATCCGGCACCTATTTTTGCATTAGCGGGTAATCATGATGCCGATATAAATCCCATAACCGAACGACCGTACGAAAGTCTATACGCATTTAGAAAAGTGTTTTGTGATACGAAGCCGCGGGAGATTGCGTTTTCAGGAGGAAGCACGAGAAAAAGTATGATACAGCCGCATGTCTTTTGGGTATTAAAAACCCCTTTGGCCAATTTCATCGCTCTTTATTCTAATATACCGAAGTTTGGATATATCCCGGAAGAACAAAAGAGCTGGTTTATAGATCGCTTAAAAGAGGCTAATAAAGAAAGACCCAACAAAGCATTGATTGTATGTTTACATCATGCGCCTTACAGCGCCGACACGAATCACGGCTCCAGTAAAAATATGATTCAATTTCTCGAAACGTCTTTTTTAGAGGCCGATGTCAGACCGGATATTGTTTTTAGTGGGCATGTGCATAATTATCAGCGTTTTAGTAAGCAATATCCTGATGGTACAACAGTACCTTTTATTGTAGCAGGAGCAGGGGGATATGCCGATTTGCATCGAATAGCACAAACGGACGATAATTTAGCGGAAGATGATGACCCAGTTTTCGATGGCGTGCAGTTAGAAAATTATTGCGATGATCGATACGGTTTTCTAAAGATTGCTATGGAGAAAACAGCTGGTGGATTACAATTAATAGGTCAATATTATACGATACCGAAGAATGCGTTACAGCTTAAAAATTGGGATACGGAACTTTTTGAACAGTTCCGTATCCCAATAATTCATCGGGAATGCTCCGTGCAATAAGTACTAGGGTATTGGCCAGGGATAGGAATCTCCGCTCATCTCTGTACCTTCACCATATAATACATTGGTAATGGACGAGAGGTAAGCAGACGAATTCGTTTGTGGTAAATCGTAATAGAGGAAAATTCCATATTCTTCATCTATTGTTCGTTGTGCAAGGGCAGCAGCGCTTGCTTCGCTTGATGGTTGTTGGTGAATCCATACCGCCGCAGGCCCCAAATTATTCTTATCCGTTAAACCAGCAATATTGGGTGCTCCATAGTTGCCGTAATAGGCCTGCCAACTATAGTTGATATAGTCGCCCGCTCTTTTGCCCTGCCATTCCGTGTTGGACGCTGCTGGGCCAATGTCATATAAGGAAATGATTTTATCGGGGATTAACTGACGTAATTCTTCTACTAGCATGACGAAGGAGCTGTCATTTGCAGCAGGTTGCCCGTTTTCACCGTATCTAGCATACTCGTCATCAAAGTCGATTCCATCTAAATCATAAGCATTTACAGCATCTGCCAGTTGTAAAGCAAAATTGTGTGCTGCACTTCTACTGGTAAAATTAGCTATTCCAACACCTTGATGATTTCCGAGAATGGATAAGAGAACTTTTATACCTTTGTCTTGCAAAGGTTTTATAATAACATTCCTATTTTCCAGTACTTGAGTGACATTTTCATTGTGATGAAGAACAGCCTTTTCCTGATCAGCATCGTAGTTTATATTTGAAGCAAATACAATTGCTATATCAAATAATTGTTTACCGCTTTGTGCTAAGGTATAAGAACCTGCATTAAGCAGGTTATGGTTGTTTACCTCGATATAAACCACACTTTTAGGCCCTTCTTTGTTTGCTGGATCGTTTTCGTTATCAACGGGATGGAGTTGCCCTCCTTTTTCACAAGCAATAGCGATAGCCAATAAAGATAATATTGGCCAGCACTTGAAATTAAATAATTTTTTGTCCATAATTTTGATTTTTTACTATTTAAATAAAATTATGAATCAAATTGTTTGTGCGTAAGATGATTTTGTAAAAGGTAATTTATGCTAATATTTTCGAATTAAAATGCGTACCTGTTTACAGGACGCCCCAATCCCAGATGCGTTTTTTATATATTTATGGAAAGTGTTGTAACTATTTCAGGAATTGTTTTATTTATGACGGTACCATTACGATGTTATTCTTCGATGATGAGCTGGAAGTTTAATTTTGTGCTTTGAAGCCTGCATGGGCCGCCGCTCAAAAAGGGCATAAAAGAATTGTTCATGCAAGCTTCATTACCGTTAAAAGACAAATTATTCGAATGAAAAAAAAGCAGATCCCCCTTTCGGCACTTGAGTTGGCTGTTGTGACAGCTGGAGGCGATGCGCGGAAAGCGATTGACCAAACTGTAGCAGTTGCCCAACATATTGAAGCTTTAGGTTATAAACGTGTTTGGCTGGCGGAACATCATAATATGGAACATATTGCCAGCTCAGCTACTGCCATTTTGATAGGTCATGTTGCCGGAAATACCAAACATCTTCGGGTAGGTTCCGGAGGGATCATGTTGCCTAATCATACGCCATTAATCGTTGCTGAGCAATTTGGTACTTTAGAAACACTTTATCCCGGTCGTATTGACTTAGGTTTAGGTAGAGCTCCGGGGACTGATCAATTAACAGCCATGGCTATACGGCGAAATAATATGCACGCTGCATACCAGTTTCCAGACGATGTGCAAGAGCTCCGTCAGTTTCTAGATAGCGAAAACGTTGATAGCAAAGTGCGGGCTTTTCCGGGAGAAGGATTGGATATTCCGATTTGGATACTGGGATCAAGTACAGACAGTGCACATCTGGCCGCAAAATTAGGCTTGCCCTATGCGTTTGCTTCACATTTTGCTCCGGCGCAATTTGATGCTGCGGTAAAAATATATAAACAGACCTTCCAGCCGTCTGAACAGTTAAAGGAACCTTACGTAATGGCCTGCGTAAACGTAATTGCCGCAGAAACAGACGAAGAGGCAGACTTTTTATCTACCAGTTTATACCGTATGTTTATTGGGATATTAACGGATGTACGACAGCCTTTACAAGCACCTGTCCCTTCCCTGAATCCTTATTGGAACGCTGAAATTCAGTATGCTGTCAATAAAATGACAGCCTGTACATTTGCCGGCAGTAGCCATACGCTTAAAGAGAAGTTATCGACCTTCATTGCTAAGCACGATATCGATGAACTGATGGTTACTTCCTACATCTATGATCAAGAAAAAAGGTTACAATCATTTACGATTCTGAAAGAAGCCTTGCAGGATAACTATTAAGACTTGAATGCGTTTAAAATTTTGACGCCCTTTGCTATTAATAGTCGATCTTATACGTTGGAAGTATTATACCGTTCTGATAATGCTTTAGATCGAGTAACGTCAATTTAATTTTTCTCTCACTAGCGCCAAAAAGAGGGATTCCCTGCTGGATGATAATCGGATTGACCTTTAGAATGAGCTTGTCGAGCAAGCCAGCGTCCAATAAGCTTCCAGCAAGTCCTCCGCCTCCGCACAGCCATAAAGTTCCTTCGGTGTTGGCTTTAAGTTCTTTAACATAATCGATAGCATTTCCACTGATAAGTTGTACATCGTCATTAGATTCAAAGCTAAGTGAGCTGGAGAAAATATAGTGTTTTACCCCTTTGTAAGATGGCTCTCCGGGCGATAAGCCGAACTGAAAGCCAAATTCATAAGTATTGGATCCCATCAATACCCCGGCACACTTCTGTATAAAAGATAAAAAGTCAGACACGTGATCCCCTTCGTAAAAGAAAAGCGAAGCGTCTGCCTCTCCGTTAGGTCCTGCAATAAAATGATCGACCGTACTAGCAACATAATAAGTTAACTCAGCCATTTTTAATTAATTATATCGTTCAGTTCTTGTGATCATTAACACCTTGCTTCAAGGTCCGTATAATACGAATAATGATCGGCGTTGTAACCAACAATAGAAAAAGTACAACAAAATAGGTTAGATAAGGTTTTAGAAAAGGCATCTTACCGGTAAGATACCCCGCTAATACGAAACTAAAGACATAAGTGATTGAGCCAATGCTTGTAAATAACAGGAAGCGGTAAAAATTCAGTCTGATCATCCCCGATACAATTGGAGCGAAAGTTCGTATAATTGGTAGAAATAATCCCACTATTAAGGCTACGGCACCATATTTGTGATAGAAATTCTCTGCAGATAACAGATAGTGCTTCTTAAAGAACCGCGAATTTTTCCGCTTAAGCAATAGGTGAGCTGTACGGTTGCCAAACCAATAACCTGTAGCATTACCTGCTGCCGCGGCTAAGGTCAGTAACAGGCAAACAAACCATATATTATAGTTATAATGACCGCTTGCGATTAATATTCCGGCAGTAAACATCAGTCCACCGCTAGGTACAAAGAAACAGAAGAAGAATCCGGTTTGTGCATAAACAGACAGCACAATTAAAATTAGTCCTCCGTAATCTATTAAGGATTTGGCATCCAGCATATCCAATGTGTTATATCATAACCAGGAAAAAGTATATTTATGGCCGCATTGAACCTATAAGCGTATTTTTCAAGGCTTAGATTTTTTTATACCGTTAAAGATAATAAGATTCGCTAATTTTAAGATTTAAAAATAGAAATATGATAGCACAGATTTTTGGGGCAGCCTTTGGCTTGCTTGCCGTTATTCTTGGCGCCTTTGGTGCGCATGCCTTAAAAAAAAAGTTCACTGTGGAACAGCAGCAAAGTTTTGAAACGGGGGTCAGGTACCAGATGTACCATGCCATTGTATTATTGTTATTTGGCCATATCGTTGATGCGTCAACCGAATTGGTTCAGGTAACTACGATTTTGTTTATTCTAGGTACAATCTTGTTTTCTTTCAGTATCTACGGTTTATGTTTAAGCTCAGCCTTCGGCAAGAAGCTCAGGTTTTTAGGGCCGGTCACGCCACTTGGCGGACTGCTGTTGGTAGGGGCGTGGTTTTTGCTGTTATACCAAGTCGTTATAAGCTAAAAAAACAAACTTTGAGAAAAACACCACGCACACCTCAAGGTGGTTTACTTACCTACCCTGTTTTTTTCACTACTATCCAAATCGCGTTGAGAGGTCTTTAATTTTTGATTTCCAAAGTTATAAGTAAAGGTAATGCGGCCCACTCTGCTTTCATACTGGTTGAAGATCCGGACATTCAGATTATTATAGTCTGTATGTACGTCATTGGGCCTGGTATTGAAGATGTCGGTAACAGCCAGTTTGATCTGTGCACGCTTGTCCCAAAATGATTTGTTAATACCAAGATCTATTCCCCATGATGTGCCAATCTGATAAATACTCCAACGTAAAGGAGACTGATATTGTGCGGTTGCCTCCAGTTTGAGGCTTTCCGTAATATTAAAGGTATGATTACTGTTTACCTGGACTGCAAATTTACCGAAGTCGATGGGGGCATTAGCTATATCGGCCTTATAACCCATATAAAAGTTATGAATGTTGGTGTTGCTGCTCCATACTTTGCCTACCGATATTGGGATATTTAGATTTAAAGAGTAAACCCGCTCTTTTGCTATGTTTTCCTGCGTGATTAGCAATACATTGGTTTCGTCATTTTGATACATCACTTCTCCCACCATATCATTCGTTTGCTGATATCCAGCTGTGATGTTATAATGCTTGAATAGGGTGTATGTTAACTCGTAGGCGTTTGTGAAAGAAGGATTCAAGAAAGGGTTTCCCTGTTGGTAACTGTATGGGTCAACATAGTATAAAAATGGATTCAGGTTACCGTAGTTTGGACGATTAATCCTTCTGCTATACGATATACCCAATTGATGATTATCTGTTAGTTTTTGATTGATCGATAAATTGGGAAAAAGATTGGTATAATCTCTTTTATTACGTGTATTTAATGTGATGGAATTTCCATCAGAGTAAGTATGTTCCATACGTAACCCAGCTTTAATCTCGGTGTTATTTATCTGCTGGCTATAAATGGCATATGCTGCCGAAACTCTTTCTGTGTATATAAAATGATTAGACATGCCCGTGTTGTTTTCCCAATTCCCGTTATTCAATATCAAGAAAGCCATGTCGTTGTCACTTTTTACGCTTCCGTATTTTCCACCTACCTCTAATTTACTATCCTTATTGAACGGATGGGTATAATCTATTTTAGCGGTTTGTATGTCGATAATAGAGGGCATATCGTTTAAGATAAATTCCGGATCGCGTAATTCATTGCCCGCTGCATTGTAAAAATAGTTATCATAATAGTGTACTGTTTTGTCGTTGAAGCGTGATATGTCAATTTCAGCAGCTAGCTTTCTACCATTAGTATCAATGTTAAAGGTATTGTTTAAATTAAACGATAGGTTATTGTACCGGTTAGTTCCACTATTATCGGTTATCAAAGAGGAATCAATCGGTCCGTTTAAGCCCGAGATGAGATTTGCGCTTTGCAGATCGTCTTTACCATCCAGGAAAAAACCAGAAGCCAGCGCGCTGATCGTATTTCGTTCACTGGTTTGATAATCGATACCCATACGTGCGTTATGGCTAGCTCTTCGATTATCCCAGTGTAAAGCCTGATCAAATACTCTTACTCCCGATTCCTGACCGATTGTTCTATAAAGATCTAGATCTCTAATGAAACGGTTGTTGGTGTATCCGTAAGAAGCGAAAAGATTGACCTTGCCTGTTTTATGATTGACTTGTAAGGACTGGTTGCTTTTATGCGTTTGTCCGTAGCCACCACTGAGGTTGACGGTACCATTGGTACCTTCCATTTTGTTTTTTTTGAGTTTAATATTAATGATGCCAGCTGTACCTGCCGCATCGTATTTGGCCGATGGGTTGGTGTTTAGTTCGATTGATTGTATATTGCTGCCATCCATGGAACGGAGTAAATTGGCTAGTTGCTCGGCGGAGAGATAAGTTTGTTTACCATCGATCATCACAATTACCCCTTGCCTACCCATTAAGCTAATGTTTCCATCTCGGTCAACCGTTACCCCGGGCGACCGTTGTAAAATATCCAATGCGGTGTTGCCAGCCGCTAAGGCGGAATTCTCGACGTTGACAACCAGTGCACCATCTTTCCGTTCAACAGGAGGAAGTTGAGCGGTTACGGTAACTTCACCGAGAGACTGTGCTTCCATGCTTAAGACCAAATCTGGTGCAGCTACTTGTTTTTGTTCTTTAGCAACCTCAATGTTTTGATAATTTTTACGGTATCCCATCATAGAAGCCATCAGGATATACTTGCCTTCTTTTTCTGCAGAAAGGGAATATAAACCCTTCTCATCTGCATATGCTGAACGGATATAGGAGGAGTCGGTTGCCTTTAATAAGGAAACGGTGGCGAAATCTATTGGATGTGACGTTTCGTCTTTTACTGTTCCGTTAATGGTTGCTGTTGTTTCCTGTGCAACTGTAGGACTGATGAAGAAAAGTAGAATACTGAACAGGCAACAGAAACCGGTAATTAAAGGATGTTTTGAGCAAATGGTAGGGCTTATTGTATGAATGGCTTTCATGATTTATATGTTTGTTTATAGCTCAAAGGTATTGCTAGCAAAACATCTACAGAATACGGTTTAGGTAAACTTGGTAGACTTCTCGGTAAACACAGCTTTTTTCTAGGTAAACGTTGTCCTTAATCATTATAATTAAGAGATGCCGCCTTTTACACAATGTTGCATGGTAAATACAAAAAAATCTCCAATGAGAATGGAGATAGTCAGTCTTCCAACTTGGTCTCTCTGAGACGTAAGGAATTGATTATAACCGATACGGAGCTGAAACTCATAGCTAATGCAGCGATCATGGGAGAAAGTAAGAGTCCAAACGATGGATACAGGATGCCGGCAGCTATCGGAATACCCAATACGTTATAGGCAAGTGCAAAGAACAGATTTTCTTTTATATTACGCATCACTTTAGTGCTCAATAATCGTGCTTTGACAATACCGATAAGATTTCCTTTTACTAGGGTTATTGCAGCGCTTTCAATAGCTACATCTGTTCCTGTGCCCATAGCGATGCCCACATCGGCTTGAGATAATGCTGGAGCATCGTTTATACCGTCTCCAGCCATAGCTACTTTTTTTCCTGTTTCCTGTAGACGTATAATCTCATTTAGCTTATCTTCCGGGAGCATCTGAGCTTTATACCCATCCAGATTTAGAGTTTTAGTTACCGATTTGGCGGTGTCTTCATTATCTCCGGTAAACATGAATACTTTTAAACCTTCTTGCTGTAATCTTTCTATAGCACTTTTGCTTGATTGCTTGATTTTATCTGAAATGACGATAAAACCAACAGCTTGGTTTTCAATGGCAAAATAGGAAACGGTTTTACCGGCTTTTTGTTCCTCTTCGACCTGTTTACGAAGGTTCGGCAACAATTTAGCCTTTACTTGTGTCATTAATTGTTCATTTCCTAAAGCAAGTGCCGTATCTTCTAATGTGCCTGTTACTCCTTTCCCGATAACAGCTTCAAAATTAGCAACAGGTTTTAGAACGATATTTCTTTCCTTACCGTAGCGCACCGTAGCCTGCGACAGGGGATGTTCACTATGGTTGTTCAAGGAAACAATACGTTGTAAAATGTCATTTTCCGAAAAATTTGCATCTACACTTATTACTTTTTCTACAGAAGGTTTTCCCTCTGTAATCGTACCTGTTTTGTCAATAACAATGACATCCACAGTATTCATTTTTTCCAGAGATGTGGCATTTTTTATAAGTACACCAGCCTGCGCTCCTTTTCCTACACCAACCATCACAGACATGGGAGTGGCCAGTCCTAGGGCACAGGGACAAGCTATTATCAATACGGCGATAGCGTTTACAAATGCATATACGTAGGAGGGGTCTGGCCCGTATACTCCCCATATTATAAATGTTAGGAGAGCGATCAATACAACAATAGGCACAAAGTACCCCGAAATTTTATCGGCCAGCTTTTGAATGGGTGCCTTAGAGCGACTGGCAACATTCACCATCTCGATGATCCGGGAGAGGAGGGTTTCCGATCCGACTTTTTCGGCAATCATGATGAATGATTTATTACCGTTAATAGTACCAGAGCTAACTTTATCACCCGCTTTTTTATCAATAGGAATGGGTTCGCCCGTAATCATCGACTCGTCAATATTAGCTGAACCTTCCTTAATACTACCATCGACGGGTATTTTTTCGCCGGGTTTTACCCGTAGCAAATCGTTTTCCTGTATGTCATCAACAGTTACTTCCCTTTCTTCACCATTAATAATTTTAGTGGCTTTATTTGGAGCCAACTTCAATAGTTCTTTTATAGCACTATTGGTTTTTCCGTGTGCACGTGCTTCTAAGAGTTGACCAAGCAGTACTAATGTGAGTATGACAGTAGCAGCTTCAAAATAGACGTATACTGTACCATGATGCGTTTTAAATTGGTCAGGAAATATATTGGGGAAAAACAAGGCAATCATACTAAAGAGCCACGCCATGCCAGCTCCCATTCCAATAAGTGTAAACATATTGAGATTCCAGCTTACGATTGAATGCCACGCCCGCTCAAAAAACATCCAAGTTGCATAAAAAATTACAGGTAAAGAAAGAATCAATTGCACCCAGTTCCAATAGTAGAGGTCCATTATATTAAATAAAGGGTTACCATGGATCATCTCTGACATAGCGATAATGAAAATGGGAACGGTGAAAATGGCAGCAATTTTAAATTTTCGAGTTAATAAGCTATAGTTTTTATCATCTTCTTCCTCTCCGTGAATGGGTACCAAGTCCATCCCACAAATCGGACATGCACCAGGTTGATCTCGCATGATTTCCGGATGCATGGGGCAAGTATATGAAGCGTCTTTTTGTACTGAAGGTTGTTGCACTAAATGCATACCGCAAACTGGGCAGTTTCCCGGTTTATCATATGTTTTTTCTCCTTCACAGTGCATCGGACAATAGTATTTACCGTCAGTTTTCTTTGAACTATTGTTGACAGGTCCCTCTTGTTTTTTATGTGATTGCTCTTTCTTATGGGAGCTTTTTTCATGGTGCGAGGGATGCGTCTCGATATTTGTTATAGTGTAATCACCTGCCTCAGATAAAACGTGTTGTAACTTTTGCAGGGAAACGTGTTGTTTCATGGTAATTTTTGCTTCGGGCGGGACCAACGTAACCACAGCAGAAATTTCTGGTATCCTATTTAATGCATTTTCAACTTTAATACGACAGCCATCACAGCTCATTCCTGTTATTTGATAAGTATGTATCATAAAGCCTAAATTTTCACATATAAGGATACTATACAAAGGTACTGTAACTTAAGCTTTTGTCGTCATATAATTTAGGGTATTCGTTATAATATTTATGGAACTGTTGAACGGTTCTGTTTTTTTACGTTTCTCCTTTACTTATTGGTGTGGTTGTTTTAGTGTTGTTTTTGAAATAATTGATTAAAAAATTATAATCGAGGTCTGTTCCGTTTGTTTTGATCAGTTGTATAATTTTTGGCTTAAGATCATTTAAGTGGAGAACAATCTGTTTTCTACAGAAACTTTCAAGGTCAGCCAATTCAGTTTCTCTATCACGTTCAAACTTAGAACTGTCTAAATCATTTTCTTTTAGCCATTGGCTGCGAAACTTTTGATATGTAGACGACTCGAGATCCATACGGGCGTACTCATCAAATTGTTCTTCCTCTTCAGCGATACACGTTGCTGCTAGATAAAGGTATTCGTCTTGTAAAAGCGCATCACAATAATTCTTGAATCCTGCTTCTTTATAGGAAACACCAATACTATCAAGTATATATTTTCTTATTCTTTTGATTGAATCTTTTTTGTCTTGTATATAAGTCGCTCTACGTATAGAATCATCTGTGGACGAAGCATGTTCTGTAGTGTTATTTTGGCACGACATCGCTAATACAAATATGGTTAGGTATAACAAGGATTTCAACATATTTCTCTCCGCTTTTTCTTTTAAAATGTTTCTTGAAGAATAAAAATAGTATTTTTCACCGGTATGCATGGCTTAATAGATGCCATCTCTCTGATCATTAAGAATAGTTCAAGGTTTTTATTGCGGACGCAGTAGGAGTTATCATAAAAATAACCGAGAGATAGGCGTGAACATCGACAATACGGTGCAGGGAAAATATTGGACGAAATAAAACTAAGAAAGTTTTGACATGTTCTGGTATTTATTTCTAAAATACCAAGCAGAAAATGCTGTTAATAAAATACCGAAGGTGGATAATATCAGAATACTATTGGAAAAAAAAGTTACCCAGTTAAGTTGAAGATGAAAAATCTCTTTTGAGAACAACACGCCTACACTGCCAGTGTATCCAAATGAGTCAGCCAGGTAGATTAAGAAGCCTACGTTTCCTGTATATTTAAAAGTGGCAATCAATCGTTCAAAGAAAATAGCATTGAATGGAATGTAAACCATATATAAACCTAAACCGGTATAGATCATCCACCATAAAGGTGATAGGTAAGTGTATAAATAGGCTACAGTTGCTAATCCAGCCAACAGGAAACCAATAGCTATTAAGAAATGCGTAACGATCAGTGCTCGATAGTTATTTCGAATCATTACCATACTACCTATAATGATTAGAATGATAAGCGTTATTGGTGTTTCTGTTTTGGAGAAAATCGCTGGCTGGTCAAAATATCCCAATTCTTTCCACATCTCGGCACCAAAATTATCACGTATGTCTCTGAAAATGGTGGCAAATGTATAAATGATAATACAAGCGGTAAGACCGGGATAAAAAGATCGTAGAAAAGTCTTACGTTGGGCGGCACTCATGGGTTTACGTTCCGTTCTGTCAGTAATGTCGTCAGCGTCTGGTGGAGGAATTTTTTCCATCAGATAAACAAAGGTAATAAGGGGAACAGCAAATAAAAGTCCCGTATAAAAAGGTACCCAAAATTGAGATAGGTGAAACTTTAACATTAGCCAACCACCCGCAGAACGAGCAAATCCTGAAGCAAAAATAAAACTAACGGCAAGAGCCGCACCAATAAAGTCTGTTCCTCTACGCCCTTCGATATATGAGAACACAACTCCCCATAACATACCTAATGGAAAACCATTTACAAAAAGAAAAACAATATTATAAGGTAGTGGTACAATGGCGAAGCATAACCAGCTAAGCCAAGCAATACCAGTTAGTATTAGTATGATGGTGCCCCTGCCGGTACGCTTCAGTTCAGAAATATACTTTACGCCATAAAACTTGGCAAGCATATAGCCTATCACTTGGCTGATAACCAATATGGTTTTATAGCTGTAACCAGCAACTGTAATGCCGTCAAATGTAGCAACAGTGAAAGATTTACGAAAGCCAAAAATCATGGTATAGGCAAGAAACACAATCACGGCCGCATAAATACTGGTTTGCCATTTGCTTCTAAGCATCGTTTATTCCAAATATTTATTGAAGATAAGCATTGGGATGGTCGGCTGAAAAGTGAGGTCTTCTGACAGACTGGACAAGAAAATCTTTTGAAAGAGGGAGCGGTGCTGGTCTGTAAATAAAATCAACATAGACGGCTTTTGTAATGCTATTTGTTTCTTCAAGTGATCAATCATTGGTGATACAATATCTTTTTCTTTGATCTGAAAATCCACTTTATAATTTACGGTTTCTTGCAGCATTTTGATAGTCTCTTCGTCAGGGGCTTGGGCTTGTAGGGACACCAGATGCAAGGCTTCTACCTTTGCTTGGAGTGGTTTGGCAAAAGCGACTACTTGTTTAATTTCATCTGAATAATTCTTAAGATCAGTAGCATATAAGAGTAAATTTATCGGTTGAGGTTGGTAGTTGGCAGGTGCAATTAAAATGGGAATCGGAGATTTTGAGATTAAATGGCTCGCAATGGTTCCCAAAAATTTCCCAAGACCACTGGCGCCGATGGTACTGATACAGATATAGGAGATGTCTTCTTGCTCCTCGCAATAATGCAAAAGGGAACTGTCTGCTTTTGCTCCTTCTATAACAACGTAATCTTCTTCCTGAAATGGTGCTATCTTCATCTCCTTATAAACTTCGGCCACAAATTGTTTTAATTTTTCAATTAGGTCATCATAAACGGCCTTATCTTTTTTCGGAGGTTTGCTAATCTTGGCAATTAACGGAGAAACGTATATAAACCGTAGTTTAAAATCAGTTAATTGCGCCAAATATATGGATAGGCGAATTCCTCCTTTGGAATTTTCAGAAAAATCTGTTGTAGCCAAGAGTGTTTTCATGTGATAAATATTAATATAAATCTTACCATTTATTTATTCAGCCATTTTCCAATGGAGTGAAATACTGCTTTCAAATAGATTTTTTATTGCACGCTATAACAAACTTAGATAAAATGCTTGACATTCACGAACACCGATAAAAACAAGATGGATAAACGCTGCGACTGTGTAAACGACTGGTTCAGTTCCCCGATGAAGGTGCGCTTAACTTTCGCATAATCGTTTTCTCTATTTCGATAATGATAAAAACTGCAATTCCTAGAATATAAGGATATACCCAGTCTGAAACTGCCAAGGGTACTGTTCCAAATATCCGATTCATAAAGGGCGAATACGTTATAAAAAATTGGAAAATAAATAACAATATGCCAACTATATATAATGCTTTATTAGTGAAAAACCAACGATTGATGGCGAAACCTCTAATGCTTCTACAATTGAACAGGTGGAACAATTGGGTTATGACAATGGTTTGCAGCGTAATCGTGCGAACAAGATCTTCGCTAAACCCTTTATTCAGCAGGATGACACTTAACCATAGCGTACCTCCGCCGATAAGGACTGATACCAATAATATGCGCCAGATGAAATAATTGCTGAGCAGTGGGGTGTTTACGGGGCGAGGAGATCTTTTCATCGTGCCTTTTTCTATATTTTCAAAAGCTAATGCCAGGGATACCGTTACAGAGGTTACCATATTAACCCAAAGGATCTGTACAGGTATGAGCGGCATCATGGTTCCGAATATAATGCTAGCCATGATCAGAAAACTTTCGGCGCCGTTGGTCGGTAGTACGAACAAAATGGTTTTCTTTAAATTGTCGTAAACCCTGCGACCTTCTTTTACAGCAGATACAATTGTACTGAAGTTGTCGTCAGCTAATACCATTTCTGAGGCATCTTTTGTAACCTCAGTGCCTTTGATTCCCATAGCAATGCCGACGTTTGCTTTCTTTAAAGCGGGTGCATCATTTACGCCGTCACCGGTCATTGCACAAATAAGGTTACTTGCCTGTAAAGCGTTCACTAGGCGAAGTTTATGTTCAGGGCTCGTCCGGGCAAAGATGTTATATTGTAATGCCGCTTTTTTGAGCGCTTCATCGTCCATTTGCTCGAGATCCTTGCCCTCGAGGGCATGCGCTCCGTCGCCAATACCCATGGTTTTGCCAATTGCCTTTGCGGTTTCTACGTGGTCTCCGGTAATCATTTTTACGGTAATGCCAGCCTCTTTGCATATTTTTATAGCATCAATAGCTTCTTCTCTTGGGGGATCGATGATGCCAGCTAATCCTAGAAACACGACATTTTTCTGAACATCCTCATGGTCAATCTGTGTGGTGTCTGGATCGACTATCTTATAGGCAGCACCAATTACGCGTTGTCCTTCATGTGCAAATTCAGAAATCTTATCCTGCCAATAGTTCCGGTTAAAAGGCTGTGTGGCTTCGCTACGCTGCTCTCTATCCGACATATCCAGCAGGCGATCTGGAGCACCTTTAATGTATATGAACTTTTTATTCATTCCTTCTACCGCTATTAGGGTAGCCATATACTTATATTCGGAATCAAAAGGAACGGTGGAAAGTCTTTCATATTTTGGAGTATGGGTATTTGCTTTATGGTATAAGGTAATTAGTGCGCCTTCGGTCGGATCGCCTTTTACCGTCCAATTATCCCGTTCGTCTTTCCCGAGGGTTGCTTCATTACAAATATAAAAACAATGTACCAGCCGTTCTAAGTCTGGAGTTGTTGTCGCATCAACCTCAGTTAAATCGCTCAGAATTTTTCCTTCCGGAGAATAGCCAATGCCGCTTACTGTAAAGTCAGTATCGTAAATGGCCAAAGACTGTACCGTCATTTCATTTTTAGTCAATGTTCCAGTTTTGTCTGAGCAGATCACCGAAACAGAACCCAGTGTTTCCACCGAGGGCAAGTTGCGGATAATAGCTTGTCTCTTGGCCATATTCTGTACGCCTATCGCCAATATGATGGAAAGAATTGCTGGTAATCCTTCCGGGATTGCAGCTACAGCCAGTCCAATTACAGACATAAGCAGTTCGTCCGTATCATAATTTCTTAAGAAATACCCGAAGAGAAAAGTCGCAAGAGCCACAAATACTGTGAAAAAAGAGACTGTCTGTCCAAACTTAGCTGTTTGCCTGAGTAGTGGTGTGGTAAGTTCTTCCACGCTCGTCATCATCTCATTAATCTTGCCTATTTCGGTGTCTTTTCCGATAGCGACGACAATACCTATCCCTGTACCACTGCTCACCGTGGTGCTGGTGAATGCCATATTTTTCTGGTCGCCCAATACAGTTTCCGCATTTAGTGTCGTTGTTATCTTTTCGGAAGGGACAGATTCACCGGTAAGCGGTGATTCTTCGATTTTGAGGTTATCGGCTCTGATAAGTCTAAGGTCGGCGGGTACTTTATCTCCAGGACTTAAAAGTACGATGTCGCCTAAAGTAAGATCGGTAGCAAGAATTTCTGTTCGTTCATTGTCCCGGATGACCTTTGCCTTAAGTGATAACATCTTTTTGATGTTTTCCAGGGCTTTTTCTGCCTTGTTTTCTTGAAAATATCCAATACAGGCATTAACTATAGCGACGATAACAATGACAATGGTGTCAATATAATGTCCCAAAACCGCTGTAATAATAGCAGCGGCAAAAAGAACGTAAATCAGTACATCATGAAAATGTTTAAGAAAACGAATGATTGGATGTTCTTGTTTTCTTTCTGGAAGTTTATTTGGGCCAAATTTTTCTAAACGGCTTGAAGCTTCTGGCTCCGATAGCCCTTGCACCGAATTCGTGTCGATGTCAGCGATAACTTCTTCTATATCTAAAGCAAACCATTGATGAACTGGGTGCGTATTATTATTTGTCATTTTTAATTCCTTAGTACTTTAAAAATAACTAGAGAATATAGAACAAACAACTCAGGTCTTAAATTCTAATGTAATTTTAATTGGAGGGGCCCGAAATTGTTAAAAGTCTGTTACTTTTGATGGATTGAAAACATGAATGGTTATGGCTAAGAATAAAACAGTAGAAGCTGAGCTAAGTGTCAACGAATTTATTGAAAAAATCAGTGATACCGAAAAGAGAGAGGATAGCTATCAGATTATCGATCTTATCAGCAGGCAATTGCTGGTTGAACCAAGGATATGGGGTACATCTATTATCGGGTTCGGTAGTTACCATTATAAATACGCTAGCGGAAGGGAGGGGGATGCTCCGCTGGTTGGTTTTTCTCCCCGTAGTAAGGCTATCTCTATTTACCTGTCATGCGATGACTACGAAAACCGCGAAGAGTTATTACAGCAGTTAGGAAAGTATAAGATGGGTAAGAACTGCATTTATATTAAAAGACTAAAAGATATTAATACGAATATTTTAATGAAAATGATTCATTATTCGATTTTGATACATAAAAAGTAAAATCGAGACGATTGACGCTTGTCGGCACATTATGCGCTACAATCCGTAGCTGCACGATCAATTCCAGTTAGATACCACTTACCACTAATCAAGGTTAATGTGAAAATTAACTCCTCGTCTCGATCTGCCGCTAAGATAATCCTCCTACTGTTATTTTTCAAGGCCTTCATCGACTCTATTTCCTGTTTCTCAATGGTGTCTCCACGATATGCTATCAAGTTTAAAGCTGTTTGCAACAGCTTTCCATCAGATTGTGCAGTGTCACTAAATAAGCCATGCTTATTCCATTGCAGACTGTCACAGGAAAAGATAGGTAGGTCTGAGTAGTTTAGTGCCGGAACCTGTTTTTTGATCGTTGGATAAGGTAAATAGTCTGGCACCGGTTGATTAAAATTAATGCTATCGGTTAAAAGGTAATGGTCAAACACGCCATTTCTAAAAATAACCGCTAAGCCCACGTCTTTATGAATTAATTTATTTAATGTATGCTCATTTTTATCCCCAAAGGCATTAATCGTCTGGATAACCGCATACTCAAAATCATCTGATACGGAAGTTTGACGGCCGCACGCCTGGATAAAGCTTGTGAAAGCAAAAAACACGATATAAGTTGACCGTTTGAGGAAGATTGTTAACATACCTATAGATATTTTCCTATTGAATTTGAACTCTTTTTATTTGTTCATCGAACAATTTCATCAACTTCCTGTTTACCTCACTAGTCTTTTTTATTGAATATAACAGATAAGACAAGCTATAAAATTAACAAAGAATATACCATATAATGATTATTTCGAATCTTTTTGACAAAGATTTAATAGCGGATGCAGTAAATTTGGCCATTAAAACAAGTCAGGCACCTATTAAAGATCAAACATATACCTTCACTACAAATTCGCCCTTACAGACCGCTGGTGTAAACAGGGTCTTACTTGCTATCAATACAGCACGGGTGTGGGATAATATCGGGAAAAAGCGGGAAGCGCTATCGTTAAATTTCACAACACTTAAATTTCTGATAAATGGAGGTAAGGAACCTTTCCAATATGGTCCAATGAGGTATGATTGTGCATCCACACATGGAAGGCTGCTACTAATTGATCGTTTGTTAAGCGCGGTCGATCATCTCTTGTCAAATAATGAGGAGCTTAGGCAAACAGGATTACATTATCTTACAGCTGCTATTAAGATGTTTAAGACAAATAATCGTGAATTACACCTCGTTTTGTGCTGGTTGACAGCCTACTTGGCGTTAATGAACATGGATTATTATGCTTTTTTAGAAAATGCGCCTCTGTTGTTTACTGATAAAAATGGCTTCTTGGGTGCATCCAAACGCGTAATGGCCTATCATTTTCTTTCTGTATTTCGCCCGAACTAACTATGCGATAAAGAATAATGTCGTAAATATTGTACGCTTTTCGTTAAATTGTCTGGGAAAATAATAAATATGCAAATACTGAATATATTGCAAGCGCCTGTACATTATAGTTTGCATTTCCTTTTTCCCGGCTTAATCGCTTGGTTGTTTTTTAGAAAAGAGTGGAAAAAAGCTTGGTTAGTTATGATAGCTACCATGTTGGTCGACCTAGACCATTTGCTGGCTGATCCGATATTTGATCCGAATAGGTGCAGTGTAGGGTTCCATTTACTGCATAGCTATCCGGCGATTGGCATATATATTATAGGCTTATTTTTCGCTAAAACACGTATTGTAGCGACCGGCTTGCTTTTTCATATGCTAACTGACTTTCAAGACTGCTTATGGTCGCGTTAGCTAACTTAGATCGATATTGTAGCGAATTTGGCCTTAATTCCGTTAATTGAAACAAATAAATCAATTATGTATAAATCAACACTTTACCTATTGTTTTTGGCCTTTATTTTTTATAAATGTAGTAAAGAAGCTACCGCACCGACCAGTATTTACGGGAGGTGGCAATTAACGGAAGAGTTAGCCGATCCGGGTGATGGTAGTGGTAGATGGCAGCCAGTTTCCAAAAACACCGATAAGTATATTATTTTTAATGAAGACGGAACTATAAAAAGTAACTTTTTTGGGGATATGGTGGCCTTTAGCATAAAAGGCGACAGTTATATGGAGATTACCAATTCAACGGATGAGCAAACTACGCTTTATTGGTATGAGCTAGTAGGTAAAACGTTAACTTTAAGTCCTCCTTGCATTGAGGCATGCGGTATGCGTTTTAAAAAAGGTAATCCATAACAACGTTTTTTCTGAGATCGCTATGTGTTTTGCCCCTTGGGAGTTTTTAAGTAAATTTCCTCTATAAAATAAATATTCAATGGCAGAGGAGAGACCGATAAATCACTTGTATATGCAACGCGATTATATTGCATATAAAAGGCAATTTAGCTAAGTTTGTAAAAGAAGGTTAGTGTTTAGAGGCATATGTATGCGTAAATTAAAGTTACCCCATATCAGTTTTAAAAAGATAAAAGGAAGATTCAATACCGGCGCCCATCAGTTTTCAGTCGATATTTTTCGACACATATTTGATAAAATTGATCAACTGGGTATAAAAAAAGGAGTTGATCAGTTAGGGCTCGATAAATTTATTAATCAGTGTGCCTTTTTGGCTGCTGGTTCAGGTGTTATAACAGGGGTAGGGGGGATTTCCACTATCGCTGTGGGTGTGCCGTTGGATATGGCGAATGTTATTGCGCAGCAATTTAGGGTTAATCTTGCTGTGACTTATAGCAAAACGGGAAATTATCAAATGCGATTTGATGAATTTTTCGCTATGCTGACCGATTCATTGAAGGGCAATACAGGTATAACCGTTACCAAAAAAGCGATGGAGGAAGTTGCAGAGAAATTGATGTTAAACATGGGAGCTAAAACGACAAGTAGGTTGGTGCCGATTGTGGGTGCAGTAATAGGAGGGTCTGCCAATTATCTGTTCATTAAGCGGGTTGCGGCATCGTTGAAGGCAGAAACTTAGTCGATATGTTGTGATAAACCTTTATTACGTACATAGTTCATTCGGTCTGTTGTTGGAAAACATTAGCTCTAAAAACATTCATTAAAGTTCCAAAACGGTTCCCTTCTAGCTATTTAACCTTAAAAAACCGTTTTGGAAGGGAGTCTAATGTATTAACACTGAAATAACCATTGTTTACATTGAATCGCCGATGTCTACAACCTCTATCTCAAAAACCAGGGGAGAATTTGCAGGAATTTTATCTCTTGCATCAGTATCATAACCCCAAGGGGATGGTGTAACGAAGCGAATTTTCGATTCTTTTTTTAATCCATGTTGAGACAAACCATTGACTGGGAAACTCTGGCCGTTATGATCTATACTCTGGGGTAGGAAGGCAAATTGCCACGCTAGAATAACCTGGGCTAAACTGATTTTTAGTGTTTCGTTTGTTGATGTTTCGTCTGTTTCGTCAAATACCGTTCCGTTAAGTAATTGCCCTTTGTATTTAACTTCTATGTTTGGTGCAATTAAACCATTAGCTCCTAATTTATAAGTATAAGAATCTTGTTGTCCGGGTTGAAGTACTTCAAACCAAATACCGGTTGTAGTATCTAATACGGGATTATTAAATTCATTTTGAGGATCTTCTACATACGCTTTAAGCAACGGTGCTTGCTCTTCGATTAATTTTTTTCTACGAGCATTTTCGATGGAGTCCTGACGTGCCTGTTCTTCTGCTATACGATCAAAATCATCATTCTTGTTACAGGCAGTTAATAGAATGATAGTACCAAAAATTAAAAAAAGGAGTTTGTTGATGTGTTTCATGTTTACTATTGTTTATTTTTTGCTGCATTTTATATATGGCATTGTCTAAACGAAACGAATGACGTTAATGCTACAGTGTTTTCAATTTATTTGAGCAATGTCTGGATATCTGCGAGATCTCTGATGTTTTGACCTTGATGTGTTGAAAGCATTGAAGACGCATTTGGGATAATAAAATCAAAAACATAGGCTTGCAATAATACGATCAGGCAGATAAGGAGTAAGAGAATAAAACTATGCTTTAGCGTGAATCGTAACAATTGAAATTCTTGCCCGATCAAACCTCCTCCTGCGGCTGCGACGGCGATGGACTGTGGCGATATCATCTTGCCTACAACGCCTCCCGACGCATTGGCCGCAACGGTGATGAGTGGATTGATCCCAATCTTTTGGGCAGTTTCGTACTGCAATTTTCCGAATAAGGCATTTGAAGACGTGTCAGAACCGGTAATAAAGACACCGAACCAACCCAAAATAGGGGCAAAAAAAGGAAACAAGACTCCTGTATTAGCCATGGCCATCGCTAAGGTTAGGGTGATGCCTGAATCATTCAACAAATAGGCAAATCCCATAATGAAGCTGATGGTCAGGAGGGCGTATTTTAGCTGTCGTAAGGTGGCCAGGTAAATGAAAATAGCTTTCCGGAATGATAGCTTGATTATGGGCAATGCGAGTAGCGAAGCAAATAAAATGGCAGTTCCGGGTGTGGAAAGGTAGTTAAACTGAATAATTTTGGCTACCGGTTGTCCTTGAGGGTCTTGCAGTACATGATGGATGCCGGGCATAGCTGCCGCTAAACTTCCCAATTGGTCAAGGTGTTCCCTCACCGCTGGAACACCCCATAACATGATGAATAAGGTGAGTAGTAAAAACGGACTAAAGGCCTTGAATACTAAAGATTTTGGAGTTCTATTAACCGGAGAAGCGAAAACGGTTTGGTTACCCGCTGTCTTCCAGCTTTTCTTTGGTTTCCAGTATTTCAAGAATAATAAAAGAGCTACTAATGAACCTATTCCGGCGATAATATCGGGTAAGGTAGGCCCTAAGTAATTGGACGAAAACCATTGTAGAACAGCAAATGAAATACCTGATACGAATAAGGCCGGAAATACACTTTTGATCTGTTTAGGTCCGGCCATGATGGCAATTAAATAAAAAGGTAACAGCAATGATAATAGCGGAAGTGTTCTACCTACCATTTGTGAAACAGCCATTTCGGGTAATCCGGAGATCTGGGATAACACGATAATAGGTATACCCACAGCACCATAGGCTACAGGTGCTGTGTTGGCTATCAGGCAAATGCCTGCTGCATATAGCGGTTTAAATCCCAGACCTGCCAGCATGGCTGCGGTAATAACCACCGGAGCGCCATAGCCTGCAGTACCTTCCAAAAAGGCTCCGAACGAAAAGGCAATTAATAATACCTGCAATCGCTGATCTGTAGTGATGCCTGAAATGAATTGTTTGATCAACTCAAATTGTCCACTTTTTACGATGATGTTAAACAGAAATAAGGCATTCACGACAATCCAACATACAGGGAAAAGACCATAAATGATACCGTAAGTCGTAGAAAAGACGGCCAATTTAAAAGGCATGTGGTATACCGTGCAAGCGACAATAAACGCTACGGCCATGGCCAACATGCTGGCCAGGTGTCCAGGCATTTTACGTATGATCAATGCCCAAAAAATAGCCAGTATCGGTAGCAGGGCCAATATAACTGACCAGAACATAGAAGAGGTCGGGTTCAATGACGGGCTCCAAGTCATGGTGTATTTGGTTGAGGGGATATGCGGATAAATTTCTTTTTACTTTCTCTTGGCAATTGAAACACCTCGCCGACTTCATTCAAATAATAGAGGTGTGATATAGATGGTTTGCGGGCATGTCCATCCGCCCAAATACCATAAAATTCGGGTTGGGCATGACGCGGTTGGCGTACATAACTGTGGTTCATTTCACTGTTTTTTGTAACTTGCTGTGCTAACGACCAGGTTTTACCTTCATCTTTGCTGGTCCATTTGGCTATTTCTCCACCAGGATTGAATGCCTGTGGCCCGTTTTGGGTGGGACCTATAATGCTGATGCTCCCGTCTTTTTCCGGATAGATGGATCCCATATCATAATTGCTGTCTGATTGGGTGACAACATGGTTAGCCCATTGTCCATCGATAAATTGGGATAATGTCCAGTTTCTTGGAGCATTTTGCGGCCCGGCCTCATACCCTTTACTGGTAATTGTTAAAATAAGCGGTTTGCCCGAAGCATCAAAATCGATGTCAAGCAGGTAGCTGTTAAGCTTATCCGCAGCATAGTCATTGATCAAGGCAGGGTTTTGCTTGTCTGTCAAGGGAAGATTAACCATTTCGCCCGAGGCTGTCTTCCAGGTTTTGCCGAAATCCGATGTTTCCAGATAATAGAGGTTTGTTCGATAATTTAAACCTTTACCTTTTGGGTGGTAATCGAATGCCACACCTATTTTGCCATTTTGCTCGGCACTGATCTGATAATGCCCTTCTTCAATATGTGCAAGCACCTGCCATTGGTTCCAGTCTACTCCATCCGCACTGGTATTGAAACCGATCACTCGCTGGCCCTTATTGTTATACTTGGTGAACAACGCGATGAAGCCTTGATCAGCAAGATGATAGACCTGAAAATAAGAAAAATTGTTAAAGGCCTTTGTTTGCCCGCTATCTATTTCTGTAGCCTGTACAAGCTCAAATTTTTTGATATTGTATGGTTTCTTCGACTTCGATATATAGGATGGCCTGGATGTGCCATGTGAGGTAGAAAAAATCCAGATATAACCTTCATTATCTAAAGAAATCACCGGGTTGTCATGCGCATCGGTCGTTTTTTTATCCAATAAAATCGTTGGATTGGCTATCCGGCCCTTTTTATGGTCATAATAGGATACATTGTGGTAAAGGGTTGTGTTTGCTTCGTCCGTTCCACCAAAGCAGAAGAACGTCTTTTTGGAATCCTCTGAGTAGATGGCAAATGGGCGATGATTGGCTGGATAGGTGCCCAGCCCCCCACTGTATTTATATGCGTATTCATCGTTGGAGGGCTGATTCATGTACCAGATACCTTTGAAGCCATTGGCTTTTTTTTGAATAAGCTCACCTACCGCATATTGTGCGTCGGGGTGAACCGCTTTTTGCCCAAAGCAATAATAAACGGATAGGAAGAGTAAAACGTTGAGCGTTGTTATGGTTTTGCTTAAATGATATGTTTTCATTAGTATCCGGGGTTTTGTCTGATCTGATCAGGGTTAATATCTATTTGTACTTGCGGTATAGGAAAAACGAGTTGGTGCTCCTGTATGGATTTACCTTGGGCACGAAGCGTCTCCAATGCCCGACCGGTCCTTACCAGATCGAACCAACGATGGTTTTCAAAAGCAAGCTCCACACGTCTTTCGTGGGCCAGTACCTCCCTGAAGCTGCTCTGATCGGGAAGTATAGCGCTTGTTATAGCTGCGAGACCTGCACGTTGCCGTATACGGTTTAATATTTCAAAAGCTTCGCCATCGGGCGCATATCCGAGTTCATTTAACGCTTCGGCCCGCATTAATAGTATATCCGCATAACGCAATATAGGCCAATTGTTATCGGCATCACCAGCGGCAAACAAGGCGGGATCTAAATATTTGGTCACATACCGGATGGCTACAAATTGATCGCCATCCTGGTACCCATCCGCCATGGAGGCGGCACGTCTTTGATCTCCTGTTTCATAAATGCTAGCCATTTCAGCTGTGGGATGATTTTGCCCTCCTCCGGCACCTATGGTCGTAACAATCTGGCCAGATAGACGGGGAGCAAAGGCATTATTAAAAGGGCTGCCGAGTCCGAAGCCACCCTTTATATATTGAACTTCAAATAAGGATTCGACGTTGTTCTTGTTTGGAATAGCAAATACAGCGGCATACGATGGCATTAAATCGTATACACCTAAATCCATCACTGCTTTTGCTTGGTTGGCGGCCTCCTGCCAGTTCTGCTGGGTGAGATAAACTTTTGTTAATAGGCCTCTTGCTGCGCCGGAGGTTGCTCTGCCGATATCGGCGGCGGCATATGTAACAGGTAAATTTTCAATGGCAAAGTTGAGGTCCGCAACAATTTGTGCATATACTTCTGCGCTGGGGTCACGGGTGTAGTCATAACCTTCCTGTACATCGGTTATTTCTCTTGTTACCAAAGGGATGTCTCCAAAAGTTCGAACCATGTTAAAATACATAAGCGCCCTTAAAAAAAAACATTCGGCTACATAACGGTTCTTGAGTGTCTCATCCATCTCTATGGCAGGAATACGATCGATTACCGCATTGCAGCGTAAAATGCCTTCGTAATGATGGTTCCACATATTGTTGAGGATACCGTTATTGGTTAAGGTGGTGAACGCATCGATCTGACTGTTATCTATACCTGCCTGTGCATCCAATATCTCGGTATTATCAGAGGCTACCTCGCCAACGGTATACATGGCGGCGTTATATTGTCCTCCAGTACGTAGTGAGGCATAGGCGGCATTCACCGCGTTCAGCATATCCTCCTCATTGCGGTAAAAATTCTCTGTATTGGTATCGGAGATCGGAGCGAGATTCAGAAAATCTTTCTGACAACCGCTAAATAAAGCGATTAACAGTATACTATATATTAATATCTTTCTCATCATATTTTTTTCTAAAAGCCTACATTTAATCCGAGGGTAAACACTTTGGATATGGGGTACCCGCCATAATCCACCCCCGGCAAGAGTGCGTTGATTCCACTTACGCTTACTTCTGGGTTGTAGCCGGTATAGTTGGTAATGGTAAAGAGGTTTTGCGCTTGCGCATATACCCTGATATTCCGCAATGCTAGTTTTTGTGTAAGCCGGTCTGGAATATTATAAGCCAGAGAAATATTCCTTAAACGAATAAAGGAGCCATCTTCTATATGGGTAGAGGATATGTTGGCGCTGGCATTGCTGCTGCTGTAACGCGATAGATCCCGATTTGCCCGCGGTGTGAAACCGTCTCCGGGGTTTGCTTCGGAGCGCCAGCGGTTATTCATTTCCTTTAAACCATTGGCTGTGCCGGCGAAATTGGCATAAAAACGTCTGCCGAGGTGCATGATTTCATTTCCCTGTACGCCCTGAATCAAAAAACTCAATTCCACACCTTTGTAAGAAAAGGTATTGGTAATACCGAAAATGTAGTCAGGTTGTGGGTTGCCCAATATGGTACGGTCGTCGATACTTAGCTGTCCGTCTCCGTTGATATCAGCAAAACGAAAATGCCCGGGTTGTGAGTCGGCAAAGCTTGGATTATCGGCTATTTCCTGTTGGTTTTGAAAGATGCCAATGACTTCATACCCGTAAAAACTACCCATGGGCTTGCCTACCTCCGTAATATGGCTGTTGGTAATCTGGTCATAATTGCCGAAAATAGGCTCTCCGCTGGGGCCGAGAGCAAGTACGGTGTTGCGGTTAAAGGATAGGTTGAGATCGGTACTCCACTTTAGATTGCCCGTGAGGTTCTGGGTGTTAAGGCCAAATTCCCACCCTTGATTCCTTACCCTGCCAATGTTCTGACGGGCAACAGTGTATCCTGTTAATGATGGTACGGGTACGTTCAGTAATAGATCAGAAGTTATTTTGCGGTAGTAGTCTGCCACAAAAAATAAACGCCCTCCCAGTAAGCCTACCTCAAGCCCCACATCTAACTGTTGGTTTTTTTCCCAGCTGAGGTTGGCATTACTAATGGTATTTGGTGCTATACCGTTTACAATGGCGCCACCACCGCCTCCAAAAACATAGTTTTGCATATTTAGTAAACCGATATGATCATAGTTACCAATAAAATTATTACCGGTAAAGCCATAACTGGCACGTAATTTCAGTTCTTGAATAAAATTTATATTGTCCATGAACCGCTCTTCGGTTAATCGCCAACCTCCGGAAAAGGACGGGAAAACTCCCCAACGGTTGTTTGCCCCAAAACGTGAGGAGCCGTCCCTTCTTACGGTAGCAGTGAATAGATACTTGCCCGCATAGTCATAATTGATCCGTGCAAGGTAAGAAAGCAACGACCATTCGATAGCCGTAGTAGAGGCTGATGATACTACACCCGCATTAATGGTTTGCACCAGATCGTTCGGGAAATTGGTAGCCGCAATACTGGAACTGTCCGAACGTGCCTTTTGAGCGGTAAATCCGGCAACGGCATCAATATGATGGTCATTAAAACTTTTAGCGTAACTTAAGGTATGTTCCATCAGCCAATTGTAGGAATCCTGTGCGCGGTGCTCGGCTCGCGGGATCACGGGTGGTGGATTGCCGTCCTGCCCGACGGTAGAAGGATGGAAAATGTTATGTTTGGAATTTTGTAGGTCTGTGCCTACCAGTAGTTTGTATTTTAATGATTCCGTAAAAGCGTACTCCCCAAATAATGTTCCCAACAGCCTTAACTGCGTACGGTGACTTACCCGTTCTCTTGCTACCTTTACAGGATTTTCCAGGCTGCTAAAACCGTTGCCCAAAGTGATGGCAGAGGTATAGCTTCCATCAGGATTATACACCGGTAGATGGGGAGCCATCATTAAGGAGGTCAGCACTACGGCCCCACTGCCAAAATGGCCCTCTGCGGATACGGGATTACTTACCGTATAGGTAGGACTTAAATTTAAACCTATCCGGAATTTTTGGGAAGTATTCGCATCTAAGTTTACCCGAAAGGCATAACGTTCAAAATCAGAGTTTAGAATGATACCGTCTTGTTTGAAATAACCGGCACTGGTCATGTAGTTGATGTTTTCATTGCCACCCGAAAAGGTGAGCTGTAAGTTGTGTGTAGGAGCTGTACGTAACACTTCGCGTTGCCAATCTGTACCGACACCCAGTGCCTGTGGATTTTGTAAGGCAGGCAAAATTTGGTATATGGCATCTCTTTCTTCATTCGGTGCATTGATATCACCACCTATATCCACCCATGCGTTATTTCTTGAATCAACGATATATTCGGCAAATTCCTGTGCATTCATGAGGTCCATGTATTTAGTTACCTGCTGTATACCCGAATAGGCATCTAGATCGATTTTCATTTTTCCTGATTGACCACTCTTGGTAGTAATCATAACAACGCCATTACTCCCCCGAGATCCATAAATTGCCGTTGATGACGCGTCTTTTAACACTTCAATTGATTGAATGTCGTTCGGATTGATAGAGTTAAGTGGATTGTCGCTTTGGTTGTAGTTGGCGGTGATTGGAAAACCATCTATCACATATAATGGTTCGTTGCCTGCGCCTATAGAGCCAATCCCCCTTACTTTTACGGCAATCCCTCCACCTGGCGCTCCAGTGGTTTGTGAAACCTGTACGCCGGGCATTTTGCCTACAATAGCGGCATCAAAACTCGGTGCAGGAACGTCTTGTATTTCTTGTGCACTGACGGATGATACAGCTCCCGTTATCGTGGTTCGTTTTTGCGTCCCATAGCCAACTACGACAACCTCCTCTAAGTCGGCGGCCTGTTCAAGCAAGATAACATCGACCTGATTTTCTGTTTGCACCGTGCGTTCTATGGTACCATAACCTATTAGACTGAAAACAAGAATAGCCGGTTGAGTTGAAAACCTAATTGTGTAGCTACCAGCGTCGTTAGTGCTAGCCTGTATTCGGGTGTCTTTTAGCCGAACAGTTACTCCCTCTAAAGGCTGATTGTTGGCATCTAACACGCTTCCCGTAATAGTTCTTTCCTGTGTAGAGAAAGTGTTTTTACTAGCCTTTTTTATGATAATATTTTTATCTACAATATCATAGGTGAGCTCTTGATTGTTCAGGCTTTCGTTCATGGCTTCTTGTATGGAAGCCTGATGGAGATCTAGTGTAACAGGTTGGCTGTTTTTAACCAGTTTTGTATCATAGAAAATATGATAACCACTCTGTTTCTGAATTTCTTTAAATATGGCAACGAGTGATGCATCCTTTTTTTTCATACTTACTTGCTGGGCATAGGTAGTGGCATGTAATTCAAAAAGGCTTACCATTAAAACAATCAATGCCAATTTCATAACAAGTATAGCTTTAAATAGGGCGCTTCTTTCCTGTCTACAGGAAAGTGCAGTATTTTTTTTATACATTTGAATTGGGTTTATAAAATGGATGTTACATTTATTAATCCGGGCATTTTTTTGCGAGGTCGGTCAGGGACGGCTCCAACGTTCCTGACCTTTCTGCTAAAACACCTTTTTTGTTTTAACCCAAAATCCGCATTAGCTCATAAAAACAATAAAAAACTCCTCCACATCCGTTTATTTGTGTAATTCTTATCTCTTAACGGCAGTCATGCTACTTCGTGGTCGCTTGAATCCCTAACGCGGAAATTGGGTTTAAGGTGATACCATAACCCTCCTTCCTTTAGTTTGGAAATGTACAGATTCTGTCAGTTCTATGACTTGTAATAATTTGTGAAAATCTTCATATCGCGAAATGGTGCCCCCAAAGGTTTTACCGTTCAGATCGCCTTGGTATTCAACTGTTATATCATACCACCTGGCAATCGTATTCATGACGGTTTTAATATCTTCATCATCAAAAAAGAAATAGCCATTGCGCCATGCTGTAGCTTCTTGTACATCGATATCATGCACCAATAGGTTTTCTGTTTCAGAAAAACTGATGGCTTGCTGACCAGGTTTTAATTTTTTTGATTTCACCAGAACAGATCCTTCTATCAGGGTAGTTTTAATGGTTTTTTCATCCAAATAGGCATTGACGTTAAACTGCGTGCCCAATACTTTGATCGCAGTACCGTTGGCTTCCACGATGAAGGGTCGGTCCTTATTTTTCGCCACGTCAAAATAGGCTTCGCCAACTAATTTTACCGCACGATTTTTTTGATGCGAGCTAAAGCTCGTAGGATAGGTAAGGGAAGATTGTGCATTTAGCCAAACTTTTGTGCCGTCGGGTAAGGTGAGGGCAAATTCGCCACCGGCAGGAGTATGGATGGTGTTTAACCTTTCTTGCTCATTTCCATTTTGCTGGTCGGTGTTCATATATATCAGTTGATTACCCTCTTTTTTGATATTTTCACCTGCTTGAAAAGATAGCATTCCTTCTTCCATAGATTCAAGCGCTACTGCTTTGCCATCTGCTAAAATGAGAGTAGCTTTGTTATTACCCGGTTGTATCGAATTGCTGTCGATATTTTTGGATAAGCTTGATATGTCAGAATCCAGCGGTTGCCTTGAGCTATGCTGTATAAATAAAAATATACCAATACAAATTAATGCCGCGGCACCTATCGTTGGCATCCAGAATATGTACTTGTTTTTTTTCCGTTGTTTGGAAACACTTGGCTTAATACGATCGTCAGCCAAAATCTTACTATAAACCTTATCGGCGTTTATCCTAATGGGCTGATCTTGGTCATAGCATTTCCAGGCCCTATCGATTGCCGAAGCCAAAGTGCTTTCATCGATATCGCCCTGGTTTTCTTGCATAAGTTGAATAAGTTGCTCGAATTCGGCTTCGGTGATCTTTTCTGTCATGTAAGCACACAACAATGTATATAATTGGTCTGAACGGTCTTTCATAATTGGTCTTTTATGGGAACCATATTTCTACAGCCCTTTATATAGAAACGGATGAAAGTAGCAACAGAACTAGTGCAGTAAGAAAAAAATAACAAAAAAGTAGGTGATGTCGTGCTTAACAAAATGTGTTTTCAAAGTTTTCAGCGCACAGACGAGATGATTGCGTACGGTATTGCGCGACAAGTGTAGTTTCTCAGCAATTTCATCGTACGATAAACCATCTATCCGGCTGAGCTGGAAAACGATCTTTTGTTGCCGGGGTAGGCTGTCGATAAGTTCGTCGGTAATTCTTTGTAAATCGGCGGCCATGATCTTGTCCTCTGTATCATTGGCGCTTACGCCCTGTAAAAACTGTAGCCGTTCTTTTAAGCGGTGTTCGTTGCTCGCTTTGCGAAAAGCATCTATGGTCAATCGTCGTGCCGTTAAATATAGGTAAGGGTAGAGGGGAAGCTGAGTATCAATTTTATGTTTGTTGAGCCATAAATTGATAAATGTTTCCTGTAATATCTCCTCACTTTGATTGTTGTCTTTTAATAGCGAAAAGATAAAGCGGTAAATTTTTGGATGCAATTGGTCGTATATCTTCCTAAAAGCGATCTCGCTTCCTGATTGAAGTTCCTCAATTAAATAAGCTGCTATAGCTCCCCTGGCTGTCATCATTTAGGTAATTGGTTTAAGAAAGAAATTATAACATAATTTCTTTCTTAAACAAACTTAAAGATTTTGACTTATATATACAATATCCTCGTTATCTCACTTATCTATGGTGTGTCATCCAAATAGAAAATTGAGTGATAAGTCCTTGGGTGTTGTGGGGTAGCTAGATGTTGTCTGTTTATGCAACAGTTGGACAAACACATCAGAAACAATAAGGTGTTTAATTTAACTTTATTATGATTCGGTTTGTTGGAGACATAGCACGCTTACATAAATGGGAAATATATGTACACTTTATTTTCGATAGATATTTGGGGTAAATCCTTCCGATCTTTTAAATAAGCGGATAAAATAATTTGGATTATTGAATCCTGAACGATAACAGATGTCGCTAATACTCAGCGATTCATCTGCCATAAGACGTTTGGCTAGTTCCATGCGTTCCCGGATGATATAGTCGGTGGGGGAAAGACCCAATTCTTGCTTGAATATCTCAAAAAAAGCTGATCTACTCATGCAGGATTCTTTAGCCAACTTTTCAATTGTTATTTTTTCGGTCAGGTGCTCATTTATATATCGGATGGCAGGAGTGAGGCGATGACCCTGAATTTTATTTTCTTCAAGAGCTACCAAATTTTGTGTTTGTATAACCCGTAATAATAAGTATTTCAAAGCGAGATCTGCGAGGGCATCTTTAGCTTTATCCTCTTCCATACTGATTTTTATCAATCGATTAAGACTGGCAGCTAGTTCCTTATTATTAGTAAAGTGATAGTGGTTGAAATTTAATTTCCATTCATGGGGAGCTGCCGAATTAGGGTAGTATTCATTGAGAAATTCAATGTTTTTATTAACCATATCCCAATCTAATGCTAAAGTAGCACATTGTACAGGATGTCTTTCGTCTGCATCAGGAAAATCTACTTTCATGGTGACTCCTTCCGGAATAATAATACTTTCTCCGGGCATAAAGTCGAATGCTTTTTGCCCTGCCAAAGTCATTATTTTTTTTCCTCGCATCATACTCGAAATCACCAAGCCCTGATAGGAAAGCGCCACATCATGGCAACGGTGAAAGGTTTCAAAAATATTTAATTCGCACTGCTGCAGGGTGAAAACGCGACGATGTTCCACCAGTGAGTCCAAGTGTTTACTATCACTAAGATTTATTTGTTCAATATGGCATATATGGTTATTAGTCATGGTATTAATCTTCTTTAAGAAACAGCTATTTCAAGTGAAGGTTTGTAACATATTTGCCAAATATGTAAATCTTCTGTGTTCTAAACAACTATGGATGATCGTTCTATCACTATGGATGATCGTGACATTGATATAGACATAACATTTATATAATTGTTCTATAACAAAATAAACTAGAGGAGATTATGAAAAACATCACATTAAAACAGGCAGAAACAATTATAACAGCAGCGCACAACAAAGCGAAAGAGACAAATACATTAATGAATATCGCCGTAGTAGATGCAGGAGGGAATTTAATTGCGTTTGCGCATATGGATAACGCTTGGCTGGGTTCCATAGATATTGCGCAGAAAAAGGCGCGAACAGCTAGATATTTTGATATGGCAACCGGCGAGATAGGAAAATTATCACAACCGGGTGGCGCTTTATATAATATAGAGCATTCTAATGGTGGACTAATTACTTTTCCCGGGGGGTTGCCAATAAAGAATGAGGAAGGCGAAATTATCGGAGCAATAGGTGTTTCTGGTGATACGGTAGAGAACGATCACATTGTTGCACAGGCGGGAGTAGAAGCGATAAGTTAACCATTAATAACATTTTTATATGTGTAAGAATCATGGTGTGTCGTATGTGAAGCCGGGAGTGGTAGAAGTACGTGAGATCGACTATCCTAAACTCGCTTTAGGTAACAGAAAATGCGATCATGGAGTTATCTTAAAAATTGTGTCCACGAATATATGTGGAAGTGATCAGCATATGGTAAGGGGGCGAACGACAGCGGAATCGGGCTTGATATTGGGACATGAAATTACAGGCGTGGTAATAGAAGCAGGTCGAGATGTCGAATTTATAAAGTTAGGCGATTTGGTGTCTGTTCCTTTCAATATAGCTTGCGGCAGGTGCCGGAATTGCAAAGCTGGTCAAACGGGAATCTGTCTAAACGTCAACCCCGAAAGGCCCGGAGCCGCCTATGGTTATGTAGATATGGGTGGATGGGTAGGAGGTCAAGCCGAGTATGTGATGGTACCTTATGCTGATTTTAATTTGTTGAAATTTCCAGATAAGGATCAGGCGATGTCAAAGATTAAGGATTTGACCTTGTTATCGGATATTTTTCCTACCGGTTTTCATGGAGCGGTTACCGCTGGTGTAGCCCCCGGTAGTATTGTTTACGTTGCTGGTGCCGGGCTAGTAGGCTTAGCTTGCGCTGCGTCTTGTCATTTATTAGGAGCAGCTGTAGTGATTGTTGGAGACATGATTGATGAACGCTTAAAACAAGCTAAAAGTTTTGGTTGCGAAGTTATCGATCTTAAGGGGGATGGAAGCTTAGCTGACCAGATTGAAGCAATTATCGGGTTGCCCGAAGTAGACTGTGCAATAGATTGCGTAGGTTTTGAAGCGAGGGGACATGGTCAGGATAGTAAAGTAGAGCGGCCGGCAACGGTGCTTAATTCCATTATGGAAGTCACTCGTGCAGGTGGGCAGTTAGGTATTCCGGGTTTATATGTAACCGGTGATCCGGGAGCCTCGGATGACGCGGCGAAAAAAGGAAGTCTGCGTATCCGGATTGGTCTGGGGTGGGCAAAGTCACATTCTTTGCACACAGGGCAGTGTCCGGTGATGAAATACCATCGATCGCTGATGAATACTATTCTGTACGACAGGATTGAAATCGCCAAAGCAGTAAATGTGCAGGTAATTTCACTTAATGACGCCGCAAAAGGATATCAGGATTTCGATAAGGGTGCAGCTAAAAAGTTTGTGATAGATCCACATAGTATGATTGCCAATTAAAAAGGAAAAAATATTGCAATAGTGTGTTATATACACTATCTTTGTGTCATCATAATTTAGGTTTATAATTGGTTAGTTAGCGAAAGCCTTTGATCTCCCCGGTCGAAGGCTTTTTTGTAAGCACCAATTGAAGCAGATGTTGCTTGACAGACTATTTGTTATCTGAAAAGTATCTTTTACAACGTTCTATTCTTCCTCATATATTGGAACAATACTGTTCAACGTGTGTTTTAGTAATTCAATCATCTTAAATAGGTATTATAAAAATAAGTAGAAACTAATAAAAACAGAATTTTTAATCAATTTGTATAAATACTTGTTGTATCTATAACGTAGAAAATAGATTGTAGGAGGAAAAATCATGGTAATTACAGTGAGAGAACCAGGCACAAAAACTTTTATTGATATTCACGCATATCCTGAGGATTATAAAGATTCAACCGCTTGGCGTATACAGTACCCGGGCATTGATCCTTTTTTGATGGTGAAAGAGCAGGGTGAGTGGCTAGTTGCGGATAATGAAACGATTAATATAGATGTTGCCGACGCTGTTATAGAAGGGTTGGCGCATGCAGTTGATAAAAAATAAGACAATACGTAAATTCTTTTATTTACCACTGACATAACGCTGTCAGTAGTAGGTGTTCTTTTGTTTCATAAACCAAAAGAATAATAAAATGGAAAACAAAACATTCGAAGAAAATCTAGAGCAGGCAGCGGATGCAGTGCTGACCCCGGCGCAGTTACTGGAACATTGGCAAGGACACCGTTCATTGACTCGTAAGGTCATTGATACATTTCCTGAGAAAGAACTGTTTGCTTATAGCGTTGGAGGCATGCGCCCTTTCGGTAAGCTGGCACAAGAACTCTTACAGATGGGAGCTCCGGGTGCCCATGGGGTAGTTACAGGAGAATGGAAGGAGTTAAAAAACGAGATACAAGCGTCCGGACTATCGGGGTCTCCAACAACTAAAGAAGATGTTTTAAAATTATGGGACTGGAGTACTGCTTATATAAACCGTATTTGGCAAGAACTACAACCCGGCCGTTTTCAGCAAAAAGATATTGCCTTTGGACAATTTGACGGAATTGTGTATGGGCATTGCCTTTATTTTATTGATAACGAAATCCATCATCGTGGACAAGGTTACGTGTATCTTCGGTCTTTAGGTATTGAACCTCCCCCTTTTTGGGAACGATAATAGCTTGTTAAATTATGTTAATTTTTTGTGGATGTGTATGGGGTACACTATATTTGTATCATTCATAATTTAGGTTTATAATTGGTTAGTAAAGGTTCTCGACCTCCCCGGTTGAGAACCTTTCTTTTTTATGGACTAAAACCAATGCATGATAAACCATAACAAGGTTAACCTTCCTCTTTTGATCAGGTAATCTTTTATGAAGGCTGTACCTTTATAAAATTGCTTCTTCACTACATTCTTTGATATTTGCAATTGATCAGCAATTTCATCCAGACTTAAGTTTTGTTTTGTACGGAGTTCTACAATTAACTTTCTTTTGGGAGAAAGCTTGGAAATTGCTTCTTCCGCTAAAAGCATACTTTCTTTATATATAAATTGATCTTCCGGATTCTCTTCACCGCTATTTTCCACCGTTAAATGAGTAACTGACTTTTTAATTATTTGCTGTTTTTTGAGATCATTTAGAATAAGGTTTTTTGTAACACGAAATAAGTAGGCTTTTATATTATCGATGCGGTTTAATATAACACGCTTTTCCCATACGTTAACAAATACACATTGAACAATTTCTTCAGAGGCGTCACTATCTTTCAATATACTATAGCTGAAATGATATACCAAGGGAATGTACTGTTGATACAACACACGGAAAGCCTCACGATCATCTTTACTAATCCGATTTAGTAAACCTCGTTCAAACACTATTGCTTTCATTGATAATATAGGCTATGGTTACTCAAACCTAAGAGTAAAAATTGATATTTACTAATTTTAGTATAAAATTTATAACACTTCTGATAAAAAAGCTATTCATTATCCGGAAGCTTGGCTAAAGTTTCCGGATAATGAATAGCTCGCGAATACCGACTTTTATTGTGCTGAAAGTCGAGCTGCCGCCTCAATAAGCATCACACCACTTAATTGTGTTGATAGATCGACCGTTTCGTCTGGTTGTGCTTCCCAATTTGGGCCGAAGAGCAATGCGGGCCTTGACAGTGCTTTTGTATAAGCTGTTTCAGCATTAAATTTGATAAAATCCTGAAATCTTATTCTGTCGGCATCAGTAAGTGTTTGCTCCTCTGCCAATAAAGCAAGGTAGCGGATCATAATTCCCTTAAAAAGGCCTCCGTCCCCTTGATTTTCATTTTTAAGAATACCGCCAACTGTAATATCAGGATGACTGATAGCAGTGTTTGCTGTGCGTACGGCATCATTGAGATAGGTGCGATCACCCGTGACCTTATATAATTCGTGGGCAGCACCAATAAATACACCTTGATTATAGGTAAACAGCCAATTTTTGTCAATTTCTCCATCACCGTTACGGTTGATGCCATCCCACACAATACCGTTGGCCGGATCTACCAACGTACTCTTAAGCCATTCATATAATGTTTGTGCTAAGGTTAAATCCTGCTCGTTGTTTAAATCCGTATAGAGCCTACAGGCAAGAATGATGGCAGGTGCATTGGCGGGTGTGTTTTTATAGTCCAGCTGATCCTTTTTCCAGGCTATCCCACCACCTTGATAGTCGTTTAATCCTGTTTGGATGTCATCCCACAAAATACTAGTGGCTTGTAGAAAAGCTTCGTCATTACTTACTTGATAAGCTCTCAAAGACGATAGAGCCAACCATTCCATATCATCATAAAAATGATTAGGGTATGTGTTATCGTTCGTCTCTTTCATTCCATCTAATAAAGCTCGCATGCGTTGGATGTAATTTTCATTTTCCGTACGCTGATATCCATCAACTAAAACGTCTAACATATGGGCATTCCACCAATAATGAAAGGTATTATTTTCTTCATTCTGCTTGTAGTACCTTCCATCAGTTGAGCGGTAAATCTCATTGGTTGTTTGCTGCAATGAATCAGCTATTTCTTCCCAAGGGTATACAACCTCCGGATTAACCGTGTCATCTGGCGGATACAATATAATAGCTTCCTCTTTACAGCTGTAAAATAGCACTAATATAAACACCAAATAGTTGATTAGTAGGTTGACTGGTTTCCTAGTATGTGTCATAATTGAATGATTAAGTAAAACGATTAATTTATTGACTGGTAACCTGGTGTGTGTACTCTTCTACGCTTGAATTGAAGTCTATCTTAATATCTGCTTTGCTATTATCGACGTCACCGTCAAACTTAAAGCAATTTTGCCACCTGTCATTGTCTACCAATACCATGTGCCAGTAAGACGCAGGCGTACTACTTGTAGGTCTGCTATTATCAGCATTACTACTACCATACCATTCTTCGGAATCTTCTCCAGTCGCATTTTTTACCATGAATCTAAATTTATATCGTTCGTCTCGCCCCCAATCTTCTTGCTTAAATATAATGTCTGCACCTTTAATTTCCCAAGTTCCATTTTGTGTATATGGTAAGTCGAACCAAAATCTATCGTCTGGAGCAAACCATAAACTGACATTCGTGATTTCTGTCATAGAGGAGGTTGCGTTGTTAAAGTTTAATCGGATACGGTAAACGTGCTCTCCTGCATGGCTGTTTTCTCCCCCCGCCTGAATAATGCCTGTATTGTCAATAAAATAACTGTTGGCATTTTCATTTTGGGCATCGATAAATTGGTAAGTTCCATCTCCTAATTTTGTGTATATTTCGTATATGCCGTTGGATATTTGTTTGAATTCGGGAGCGTTATCCAGATTTCCTCCTCCTTCTGCGGCAGATCCGGTGAGGTAAAGTTCAGTGGGAACCGAGGTAAATCCCGCTGGACGCTCTATAACCAATGTGTGAACGGCTACGGGTGCCTGCACATTGACGCCTTTGGAGGATACTACGCTCCATTTAATAGCGCCTGTTTCAAGGGGGCCAATGCCGGCGGTTTCAGCAATACGATTGATAACACCATGATCGAGCGTGAGTATTCGCTGCATACCATTCCCTTCGGAAGGAGAACTATATAAGGGCTCAGAGAAATCCCCATCTTCTCTATCAAAAAGCACTTCGTATATTACCAAACCATTATCTGCAGCACGGGCCATTTCCCACTCAAATTGAATACTCCCTTGCCCAAGCTTAATAAAGGCATCATTTTTTGGAGCAAAGAGTGTTGTTACTTCACTTACTTCAGTATTTAAGCTTTTTTCCTTACTGCAGGCTGTCAAAAGCAATGCTAAGATCGCTAAAAGGTATGCCGGATGTTTTATAAATAGGTTCATATCTTATATTGGTTGAAATTTTACATTGTTAATTTTCCCATCCTGGGTTTTGCGTCAAATTATTGTTCAAATTGCGCTCATCACGTGGAATTGGCCACAGATAATGTCTATTGGGATCGAATGTTCGGAAATTGGCTCTGATGTAACCATTGTCTTCATTTGTTGGGCCAAACTTTGCACCATGTACCCATCCGTTTAAAACTTCTTCGGCTGTTTGCCAACGACGGATATCGAAAATCCGAAGGCCTTCCATAGCCAGTTCAACTCGTCGCTCGTTACGGATGATCTGACGGATATCTTCTTGGGTCCAATTCGGTTGGTAGGCGAGCGCTTCCTCGGCGGTGAAACCTGATCTCGTACGAAGCGCTCTGATACTTTGATCCCATTCGTCCTGGTTAAGTTGAGCAAGCTCATTTCTTGCTTCTGCGTACATCAATAGGATATCAGCATAACGTATTAATATGAGATTCAATCCGGCCCTGAAATTGGGGCCGTGTGTAGGGTCATAATATTTACGTAGGTAATAACCCGTGGGTGAGCTGACGGTACCTGGTGCGTATTCATCGGATGAATTGGCTCCTGTCGGGGTGCTGCCTGGTTTGGTATAAATAGTCTGGGTAGAACCATCAGGCCTTCTCCATTCGTGAAGATGGTGGACGATGGTGAACGCCATTCTCGGATCCCGGTTAGTATAGGGGTCATCTTCATTATACCCGGATTCATTTTCATTGATGGCCTTGCCATTGAGCATCCGATAGCTATCTACCAATTCTTGGGTTGGTGCCAGATTGTTTAAACGTGCGCCTACCGATATGGGTGCCAGATCAAACATATTTGTCCAAACGCGAAATTCCGGCACATATTGAATGTCTAAAATGACCTCACTATTATTTTGATTTTGTGGCAAAAATAACCCTTCGTAGTTCGGAAAAAGTTGATAACTTCCATTTTCATCGGTCTGAATAAGCCGCTCACAGGTGGTTGCCACATCTTGCCAGCGGTTTTCATAGAGATAAACTCTTGCTTTAAGGGCAATGACCGCCCCTCTGGTAATCCGACCTTTATCCGCGTCCGCATACGACGTATTCGTTGGTAACATCGGGACTATCTCCTCCAACTCCCCTAATATAAAATCTAATGCCTCCGCTTTAGGGCTTCTGCTTACCTCCAAGGCTTCCTCTCGTGTAGGGTCCGTTCTCAGTAAAGGGATATCTCCGAACCAAGTCATCAATTGGAAATGTTTCAGCGCACGAATGAATCGTGCTTCTGCCCGCATTCTATTTTTTATGCCTTCATCCATAGGAACCTGATCAATATTTTCAATTATCAGGTTGCAGGTTTTAATCCCTTCATAGTGGAATTGCCATTCTGATTTTATCCGACCTAAAGCAGGATCATAGGTGCCTGCGGCAATAGACGTGGAACCGTTAAAATCACCTCTACCACTAAAAGCATTGTCAGACAACCCTTCATTTGAGAAAAAGTAATCGCTGTTGCTCATCTGAGAATATGCAGTATTTAGGATGCTATTGACTTTGGCTTCTGAGGTCCAGTAGTTAAGCTCTGTAAAACTATTTTCGGGTAGCAAATCGAGCTTTTTGCATCCGGATAAAGCCGCAAGCAATAGAAGAGCCGTTATTCCGGTTTTATATGTTTTTGTCACTTTCATTGTTCTTCTTTTTGGTGTACGTTCATGATGGGTAAATAAACATTAAAAGGTGATGTCAAGACCGAAACCATAATAGATTAGGGTAGGATAGGCACGACCACTGTTTGCGCCGCTATTGTCCATGCTGCTGTTAAATTCGGTGATTTCCGGATCGAGAAACTTCATTCCAGACAGCGTGAAAAGATTTTGTCCGGACAGGTAAGCTCTTAGTTTTTGCATACCCAATTTTCTCGACACATCCTGGGGCAACGTATAGCCCACCTGGAGGTTTTTTAATCGGAGATAAGCAGCATTATACAAGTACATATCAGATCCTCTGCGAAAATTATTAATGTTTGAGTTGCTGTTGTTCGCTGAAAGCTGTGGGTAACGAGCGTCTGGATTGACGGGAGTCCAATAATCCAGTTGATGTTCATACATTGTCAATCCGTAGTTGAAATGAAAAGGTTCTACCAATTCGCCCCGTACCATCATCGTTCGCTTGCCTACACCCTGTAGGAGCACATTAAGGTCAAAACCCTTAAAAGTGACATTGTACTGTAAACCATAATTTAGGCGCGGAAATGGGTTGCCAAATACGAATAGGTCATTATTGTCGATAACGCCGTCGCCATTTACATCTACATAGCGATTATCGCCAGGTTGTACATTGAGACCGGGAGGGGTCGCGGCATTGGCAATTTCGTCAATATTCTGAAAGTAACCGTCTCTTTTTAAACCTACATAGGAATTAAAAGGGAAGCCTTCTTTTAACAAGATTTGGAGTTCTTCAACGCCTGTTAGGCGTTCATTTCCTTCAAAATAAAGCACCTTATTTTTTGAGTCACCCACGTTTGCCGTAATAAAATGACCAAACTTTTCACCTTGGTGGTTATAGGAAACAGTAAGCTCCCAGCCCTGATTACGTACTCTACCGGCATTAAAATCTGGGAGTCCTGTGCCAAAAACCAAAGGCACTTGTGGAGGGACTAAAATATCACGGGTCACTTTACTGAAATAGTCGGCCGATACGGTTAACTTGTTGTTTAGGAAACTTAAATCAGCACCAAAGTTAAAGGTCGCAGCTCTTTCCCAGCGCAGATCGGGATTGGCAAAGTTATAACCTGTGCCACTAACGCCTATATTGTTGAACCCGTAAGCATTCTCAAAGGTAAAATAGGTGGTTTGGTATTGAAAATTACCTACGTTCTGATTACCTACTATACCATAAGATGCTCTTAATTTGATGTCTCCAAATTGTTCCCTATAGGCTTCCATAAATGATTCATTACTTAAACGATAACCTGCTGACAGCGATGGGAAAAATCCCCATCGGTTGGTTTTGCTGAATTTCGAAGAGCCGTCGTAACGGAAATTGAATTCTGCGTAATAGCGGTCTAGATAAGAGTAAGAGGCCCGTCCAAAAAGTGAGTTCAAACTATTTTCCGTCGCGGTCTGATTGGAATTTTCCGAATCGGTACTAATTACGGTTTCGGAAATGGGTGTCCCTAGTTCATTATCTGTATAACGACGGAATATAGCGGATTGCCTGCTGCCGAAATTTTCATTTGATACGCCAACTAAAGCATTTACACTATGTTGTTGGAACTGTTTGCTAAACTCTGCTATAAATTGTGTGTTTAGTTCCAAGCTTTTGTAGGCAATATCGTTCGTATTGCGATCAGGGCCCGAGACCCCTGATGGGTAGTAGTCTACTTGCATCGTGCGGGCGTATTGATTGTTTGCTTTTAGGCTACCGCCAAAAACACCTCTTAATTTCAGAAAGTCATTTACCTGAAATGTGGCTTGGATATTCCCAAACAGGTTGTCGTCTGTATATTGTCTGAATCCTCCTTGCTCAAGTATACCCAAAGGATTAAATTCTGATAATACGTCATTAGTTAAATAGCGGCCTTGTTCATCTTTAATGGGATAGATAACAGGTACTCTAGCGGCATCAACCATCAGTGTTTGTGTAGACCCCGAATGATCTTTATTGTCATTACGGGCGTAAGCCAGCTGTGTAGATAAATTCAGACGACCATAGTCGTTACTGAGATTGATGCGGAAATTGTAGCGTCTGGCCCCATAATCTGGTCCTACAAAATTACTACGCTGGTCAAATAAGCCGGCGGAAACGTGATACGTAGAATTACTACTTCCTCCGGATAGACTGAGGTTATGATTCTGTTGCCAAGCATTTTGAATGATGCTATTCACGAACCATTCTTCGTCTCCATCATTTTGAAATGTTCTGATTTGTTCAGGGCTGAATACAGGCTGCAGTCCGGCATTTAGTGCCGACTGGTTACGAAGAATAGCGTTTTCATAACCTCTAACGGGGTTGAAAAACATTTTTGGAGTATTGATCCCTGCCAGCCCGTTGTAAGTTAGGACGTTTCTTCCGTCCTTATTACCTTGTTTAGTTGTGATTAGTACAACGCCGTTGTTTGCCCTAGACCCGTAAATGGCAGCGCTTCCTGCATCTTTTAATACCGACACCGATGCAATATCAGCGGGATTCAAAAGATTAATATCACCGCCAACGATGCCGTCTATCACAACGAGCGGACTGTTATTGCCTAACGTACTGATTCCTCGAATATTGAGATTTAGCCCGCCACCTGGCTCAGAATTTGGCTGCTGGATGACTAAACTTGGAGAGGCGCCCTGTAACGCTTGCGTCACGTTGGTTACAGGCCGGCCTTCCAGCGCTCTTGAACTAACTTGATCAACGGCACCTACAACGTCCTTGCGGAGTTGGGTGCCATAACCTACGACAATCACTTCTTCCAAATCAGACGACTCAAAGTCAAGTGTTATATTGATTACACTTCTTCCATTGATTGAAACTTGTTGTGCTTTGTATCCAAGATAGCTAAACGTTAAGGTCTTACTGTTATTGCTGATCGTAATACTGAAATCTCCCTGCTGATTAGTGGTGACTGTTTGACCGTTATCTACCCGAACAGTTACCCCTACCAGAGGTTCTCCTGCATCGTCTAACACCCTACCTGTTATGGCTTGTTGAATAGGTTGCTTATTGTTAAGCTTTATAGGTGATGGTTTTTCTTTAATGATAATGGTATTATTACTATTCAGTTGATGGCCATACGGTGTATCTCCCAAATAAGCGTTTAATGCCTCAAGAATAGGTGTGTCTTCAAAATCAACTTTACGTGCAGGTATTTGTTTCAATACGGTTGCATCACAAAGTACGTGGTAAGGGCTTTGTTTCTGTATTTCAAGAAAAAATTGCTCAGCAGTTATCAGTGGCTTATGGATGGTGATGGTTTGAGCACTACTTTTAGCATTTGCCTGTATGATAAAGGTGAGTAGTATTAACATTACCATTTTTATCACCATTCGTTCATGCCGATAACATATAATGCTATTTTTTAATAGCGTAAGAATATTAGGTAAATTCATAGATTTACATATTGGTGTATGAGTATGGTTTGTTTGGTTAGCTTTACTATATTTTTTGAATGACTAAGCCTGATCATCTAGATCTATAGTGAGGCTTAGATATTTACTTAAAGTTTGTTTTCTCTACATAAACTTTCCTCCCTTCTATTTTAAATTGTACACTGCCCAAGGCTTGTAATGTCTTCAAAACATCATTGAAACTATCAGATCGTGAAGTGGTTCCCCATATTTTATTCACTGGTTTCTCTCCTCGGTAAAAAACCTCAATATCATACCAAAGGGCAATCTGTTCCATAACCTCAGTGATAGGCTGCTGATTGAACATAAAATAGCCGTTCTTCCAGGCAGTGGCATAGGTGGTTTCAACTTGCTGTAGGATGATGTCCTCTTTTTCCTTATGAGTGGCTTGATCCCCAGGTTTCAATAGTGCACTTTGGTACTTATTTGAAACTTTTACAGACCCTTCCAATAGTGTGGTGGTCGCCTTTTCCTCGCTACCATATGCTCTAATGTTAAAATGTGTTCCTAAAACGTTAACTTCGCCTTTGGTAGTTTTAACGGTAAAAGGAGCTGTTGGATGCTGTGCAACTTCTAGATAGGCTTCGCCATCTAAGAAAACTTCGCGCTTGTCGGCAGCAAAACTTGTTGGAAAAGATAAAGTGCTAGCTGCATTCAACCATATTTTAGTACCATCAGGCAACAATAATTTGTACTGACCTCCGCGGGGTACCGCTAGTGTATGAACCTGTCTTTTTTCCGAAGATTGTCTAGAAACTTCATAACTTAAGAGGCCTGCTTTTTTGCTGAAACCAGTGATTCCTTCCTTTGTTGAGCCTTGAATAGTGCCGTCGGCGGCTTTATTAAGGTCAATTTTTGAACCATCGGCAAGTATAAGTGTGGCTTGCTCTTTCCCTGGGTGTATAGACAGATGACTTTGTGTATTCTGGGTATTGATAGACTGATTCTGGAAGATATAATATCCTGAGATAATCAACAGTACGCTAGCAGCGATTTTAATGAACAGAGGCAGATGTCTGGCTGCATTTTTCTGTTTCCAATCCAACTTCTGTTCAATTTCTTGGGAAATGCGTGATAGTCTATCGGTATCGACAGTTTCAGTCAATTGAACGACCTCAATATAACGATTTAAGGCATCATTGGCTTCCGGTTTTGGTGTATACGACAACCATTTCCTAAAGCGTTCAAGATCTTTGTCAGAGTGCTCATTTGCGGCAACTTTAGTTAAAAATTGGTCAATTTCTTTTCGGTTCATATAAAGAGGAGACAATTTGCAGAAGCAAAAAGACCCCTCCTCTTTTATTTTTTTCCGTAAAGTATGCTACCTCATGATATCAATTGTCAGACGATATCATGCATTGCTATTCCCTTACTGACCATTATACCAATCGTGTGTGTAGACGGTAATTGTGCTATCTGTTTGGTTGACTAACTGTTTAAATTGATTAACATCGCTTTTTCCGTCTTGTCCACGATAATGGTATGGAAAGACAATTTTCGGCCTGAAGTCCAACACTGCTTCTGCAGCTTGCTCTACACTCATTGTGTAGGGCTGGTTCATGCATATAAAAGCCATCCATATATTCTCCAGATCACGCATTTCAGGAGTGTCTTCCGTATCTCCGCTTATATATATGCGACGATTATCTAAAGTTAATACGTAACCGTTTCCCCTACCTTTGACGTGATAGGCGCTGTCGGATTCTGGAAGATTGTACATAGGTATGGCTTCAATGTTAATGTCTGCAAGCTTAATACTTTGCCCGTTGTTGAGTACGTGGGTTTTGTTTAAGAGCTCGGCGGGAAGAGAGTCTGCTACTGCCTGTGATGCCACTATGGTAGCTTTATCAAGGTTCAGACCTTTCAACGTAGTTAAATTGAGATGATCACCATGTATATCGGTGATGAAAATTAACTGGGGTGGAGGTATATCACGTAATTTTTCTGCAGGTACGCTAGGGTCAAAAAGAAACGTTTTACCCTTCCAGTTTATTTCAAATGTAGCATGTTCAATAGGTTTGATGGTAATATTTTCAATCTTATAGTCTGTTTGACTGAAGGCACTAAGCGTAGCCAAACATGAGGTTAGCATTAATATTATATTTTTCATATCCTAGCTTTGTTTGAAACTGTAAATTTATAAAACTTAATATTATTTATGAAAGTTCGTTGTCGAGAATTTAATGCAGTGTTTTAAACAGCAAACTGTCTAATTTTTTATCCCATAGCCGTTGTTGATTGCGGTCCATCATATGTTGGGTTTCTTGGTCATACTGGAGCTGTAATAACTCGTATTTTTGTGAAATACGATCAAATATTGTAGCGGCCTCCTGTTTATAATGTTTGGTATATTTCTTATTGTTTAATTTCTGGGTAAGCTCTTTTTGCATCAAGGCACCTAACTTGAAGTGCCCTTGTTCATGTTTCAATAAAGCTGTTAATGTGCGTTGATCGTTAATTTTGTCGAATTTTATCCATGATTCATTTTGGTTGATATCTAAATATACTTCAAACTTTATCTGAAAGATGTTTTCTTTCTGTACGGTGGAAGAACGGTAGCCGATGCGTAATTTGGTGTTGGATAGATAGGGGTTTTTGTTATCTGGTGTTCCACGGAAATCTTTTTCTGTTAATTGACGATAGCCTTGAGCGAAAGTGATAACTGCCGATAGCAGTAGCCACAATAAACAAACGATTATACGATAGTGCTGATATATTACCATTATGTTAAATTTTCTGATCATACAGATCATCGGTTCCGAAAATGTGATTTTTAAATATCTTATTGTGCTCAGCTGTTCTTTGAATTAATTGCCTGTTAACGTTTTGTTTGAATTGTATTAACAACTTCCTCATCTATTTGTGGTTATTTTTGGAATAAAGAATCATAAACCAAGAAACTTACATTATGAAAAACAAACTTTTATTACTTATTACCGCATGTATAATTCTGGCTTGCGATAAGAAAATGGCACCAGTGATAGATGAATCACAGGTACCTGATAATGTTCCAACTACTTGGCAGGAGCATTGGTTTGAACACAACCAACTATTAAAGTTGGCTAGTTTTGATGACCATGTTGCTCTTTATTACGATGATGACATGGATAGCAATATTTCCTGGCCTTTAAGAGCGTCATCAAGTATGTGGGAGTATGTGAAAAATATCTACGGGACCTTCGGTACAGAAGAGCACCTTTTTGTTGTGTTACATGCAGATAAATATTACGGAGGCCATCCGTCTACATTTTTTGATGAGAGTCACGATTTTCGGAACGTCATAGATATTGGACAAGCTAACTCTTGGGCCGATAGCAGTAACTGGAATTTAGATGTGATAGCGCATGAAATAGGACATATTGTTGAAGGTGCTTCAAAAGGTGTGCACCGGTCTCCAGCCTTTCCTATTTGGCATGATAGTAAATGGATGGAAATTTTTCAGTACGATCTGTATAAAAAATTGGGTTGGCAAAGCGAAGCGCAAAGATGGTATGATGCGATGGAAAGTGTAACAGATAACTATCCTAAGGAAGGAACGAGATGGTTTAAAGACTGGTTTTATCCAATATATAGGGACTATGGTGAAACAGTAGTATTAAATGACTTCTTTTCGTTATTGGCGGTTCATTTTGCCAAGGCATCAATTGAAGACGGTTACTTTCGTTATACAAGAGATTTGAATTTTGGTGAGTTTATACATTTTTGGAGTGGTGCTGCTCAGGCGGACTTGAAAGATCTAGCATTAACGGCTTTTGGAGAGAAAGATGAACATGGAAATAATTGGATAGATCAATTTGAACAGGCCAAAGATGATTTTGCCGGTATTTCATATTAGCGCTAAGGATGCTTATTGCCATTAATTTCTGTTTGTCGATCACTTGTTAGTTGTCAATAAACCGTTATATTTAGCAATTGTAAACAGCTAACTTATGATGAGATTTTTCTATTCGATATTATTATGTGTCTATGCTTCTGTAACTTTAGGGCAGGATAAAGTAATCAATATGATTACTGAGTTGGAAAAGCTAACAAATATCCATCAGCTTCCAACTTATATGGAGAACGCAACCGTCAAGCAATTCTCTTCTTATGATACAACAGGAGGTAATGATGATGGTTTCAGCGGGAAATATTCTTTTATAAGTAGAAATCCCGACAGTAGTTTGGTGCTTTTCGAAGTAAAGGAAGCAGGTGCTATTAATAGAATCTGGACACCTACTCCTAATAGTGATACACTAGATTTTTACTTTGATGATGAGAAAGAGCCAAGCTTTTCCATTCGTTTTGAAGATCTTTTTTCAGGAAAAGTGTATCCTTTTGTAGCTCCTTTGACGGGGAATGAGATTGGAGGTTATTACAGTTACGTGCCAATCCCTTTTAAAAAAGGATGTAAAATTGTATCAAGGGGAAAAGCCATGCAGTTTTATCAAATTCAATATAGCACCTTTGGACAAGATAAAGTAGAAACTTTCCGCGCGGAGTTAAGTGAACGGGAAAAGTTAGGTATAGACGCAGTTGGTAACCAATGGAATGAAATCGAACAACTATCTACTGATGCGCAGGTAATTCATACAGATACAGCATTAACTCCTGGACAAAGTATTACTTTGGCCAATATGCAGGAAGGAGGAAGGATTGTGGCAGTGAAGATTTGGCCGGCGCAAAATTTTACAGGCTTGCAAAAGCAAATTGATCTCAAAATAACTTGGGATGATGAAAAGATTCCAGCGGTTTATATGCCAATGGCTGATTTCTTTGGCTATGCATTTGGTACTGTTTCCATGCAAAGCTTATTATTAGGAACAGCCAATAATGTAAATTATTCATATTTTCCAATGCCATATGATAGCAATGCACGTATTGAGTTGATTTACCGATTACCCAATGAAGGAGAAGGCGTTATAGAGCCAATTAACGTTAAAGCGGACATACTGGTGGACAATAAAAGGCGCGATAAAGAGAAAGAGGGTAAATTTTATACCTATTGGAACCGTAATAAAGACGCACCTCTTGGCGAACCACACATTTTCTTAAAGGGAAAAGGTAAGGGGCATTATGTGGGTACCTTGCAACAGGCACAAGGGCTTAACCCCGGAATGACCCTTTTTTTTGAAGGAGACGATGTAACGGTTATTGATGGAGAACAAAGAATACATGGGACGGGTTCCGAAGATTATTATAATGGTGGGTGGTATGCTCTGCTCGACCGTTGGGACAGAAAAATGAGTCTTCCTCTCCATGGTTCACTTGATTATTCGTTGCCTTTTGCGAGAACAGGAGGGTATCGATTGTTTCTTTCCGACAAGATGCCATTTAATAAAGAAATTTTACACACTATTGAGCACGGGCCAGAAGAAAATAATATTCCGGTAGACTACACATCTGTTGCACTTTATTATGCAGATGCACCTGTTCATTCGCAAATAACAGCGCCAGGCAATGCGTTGACGAATGTTTACATACCTGATACTATGATGGTTTATCCACAACTTATGCGCTATAGTGTTGCAGGCCGGGTAAAAATTGATGGAAACCTATTGCAGACAACTACAGGCGGACAAGTAAAAATCGACCTTAGTGAACTACCTAAAGGAAGTTATAAGTTATATGCAGATATCGAGAAAGTACCGGAGGGAGCGGAAATCACGGTCTGGCAGAGGCAGAAACAAGTAAGTCAACCTATTTCATTTTATTCGGAGATGAAAAATACAGAACAGCATAGTTATTTTTGTGAAATAGAATTAGATGACTTTAAAGACGCTATTACCTTACATTTTAAAAAGGAAGAATCAAGGTCTAGGGCTATAGTGGAACGACTTATCTTGGTTAGAAATAGATAACCAGTATTTTTAGTATAGGGAAAAATCAGCGTTGCTCATTTTGGTGACTTCCGTTCGATAAAATAGCCAAAAAAAAGTCTATAATATTAGTAGAATATTATGTAGTTTTACTTCGTAATTGTGGAAACTCCAATCTCCACAGCTATTTCGGTAATGGAAACAGTCACAATAGAATCTTGTTTGTGGCTGGTAAAGTATAATTAAAATACAAAATGACACAAAAAAAACTTTTAAGCTTAGCTATTCTGCTGCTTACACAAATCTCTTTAGTATTTGGACAACAAAAACAGACGTTACAGTTGAAAGGGCAAGTAAAAGGCGTAAATACTGGAACGGTTTATCTTCAGAAATTCGAGAATAAGATGTTTACTGCTGTAGATTCTGCTAATATTTCGGATGGTAAATTTTCATTTGACACTTCACTGGTGCTACCTGAGCTATATGGGTTAACGCTTGATATCACTAAAAGTCCATACTATATATTCTTGGAAGAAGGCCCGATAGATGTAGTTTTGGATCCCATTAAATATTACTATAATTCACAAACTAAAGGATCGGAAACCCAAAAGCTCTTCACAGATTACCGCAAACGGAAAAATGTAGATATCACAAAATTTATTAAAGAAAATCCATCTTCGATAGTATCTGCATATATACTTTATCGTGATTTTTCTTATCGACTAACCCCTGAAGAAATTGAGGCTAATTTGAAAGAGCTAGATCCAGTCTTACACCAAACGGAATACGTACAGGTACTCACCGAGTTAGCCAAGGTATTAAAGACGGTGCAGATTGGGAGTATAGCCCCTGATTTTCAATTGCCAGATCTTCAGGGGACCACCGTGTCATTAAGTGATCAGTTAGGTAAGGGCTATGTACTGCTCGATTTTTGGGCCGCATGGTGTGGTCCTTGCCGGAAAGAAAATCCCAATGTAGTAGCTGCTTATCAGAAATATAAAGATAAGGGGTTTTCTGTGTATGGGGTGAGTCTAGATAAGAAAAAAGACGCCTGGATAAAGGCTGTAGCAGATGATAAATTAGACTGGCCGCAGGTATCTGATTTGGCTTTCTGGAACAGTGCCCCGGCGAAGCTTTATGGGGTGAGAGCAATTCCTTCTAATTTTCTTATCGGTCCGGATGGAACTATTGTGGCTAGAAACCTCAAAGGTGAAGAGCTTCATGATACTTTGGAAAGATTGTTAAACAACTAATTAACCGTATATGAATGTACATTTAAAACGGCTTCTGCCACTCTTATGTTTAATGCTGAGAACCTTTGCGCATTTAAATGCGCAACAGGAGAATCAACTCGAGCAGCGTTTCGATACTTTATTGGAAAAAGAGAGCATAGGCACCAATATAAAAAACTTATCTGCTTACCCACATCATCTAGGATCAGCTAGAGGTAAGGAGGTGGCTGAAGAAATTTATCAATGGTTCAATAATTATGGATGGGATGTTGAAATAGAAACTTTCCACGTGCTTTTTCCGACCCCATTGGAAAGAAAATTAGAGTTAATCGAACCAACAACTTATACAGCTATTTTAAAAGAACCCGCTGTAGACGGAGATGCTTCCTCAAGCCAAGAGGGGCAATTGCCAACCTATAATGCATGGGGGGCGGATGGCGACGTGACAGCTCCGTTAGTATTTGTTAATTATGGCTTACCCGCTGATTACGAGCAATTAGAACGTTTAGGGGTAGATGTAAAGGGTAAAATTGTAATCGCCAAGTATGGCAATAGTTGGAGGGGGATAAAACCTAAGGTGGCTTATGAACACGGGGCAGTAGGATGCATTATCTATTCTGACCCCAAAGAAGATGGTTACTATCAGGGAGATGGCTACCCTGAGGGGCCTTTTAAAAACGAACATACGGTGCAGCGGGGATCTGTAATGGATATGGTACTTTATCCCGGTGATCCATTAACACCTGGAATAGGTGCAACCAAAGAAGCTAAACGTTTGAGAAGGGAAGAGGCTACTACAATTCTGAAAATTCCGGTACTGCCTATTAGCTACCATGATGCCCAACCTTTGTTAGCGGCTTTAGATGGCCCTGTAGCTCCAGACTCTTGGCGGGGAGCTTTACCTATTACCTATAGATTGGGTGGTGGAAAAGCAAAGGTACATCTCAAGATTAAACAAAGTTGGGATATTGTGCCCGCTTATAATGTAATTGCAAAAATCACAGGTGACGTATATCCTGATCAATGGGTTATAAGAGGTAATCATCACGATGCATGGGTAAACGGGACAGATGATCCCGTGAGTGGATTGGCGGCGTTACTTGAAGAAGCTAAAGCGATCGGATCTTTGGTGAAACAAGGGTTTAGGCCCAAACGCACTTTGATATATTGTGCGTGGGATGGAGAAGAACAGTCGCTATTAGGCTCAACCGAATGGGTGGAGCATCATGCGGATGAATTGCGGCAAAAGGCTGTTGCTTACATCAACAGTGATGGTAATAGCAGGGGGTTCTTTAACGCTGGTGGTTCGCATGCATTCAAAGCTTTGGTTACCGACATTTCAAAAGAAGTGAGGGATCCGTTAACTGATAGACCTGTCTATGATCGCAAATTGGCAAGCACGGTATTATCTACCTCCTCACGCCATAAAAAACAAGAGCTGTTACAGCAAGACCAGTATGCCTTACAAGCTTTGGGTACTGGATCTGACTATTCCGCATTTTTACAACATCTTGGTATTCCCAGTCTTAATTTTGCTTTTGGCGGTGAAAGTTCCGCTGGAGATTACCATAGCATTTATGACTCGTACGATCATTATATTCGCTTTAAAGATCCTGATTTTAGTTATGGCGTAGCTTTATCGCAAGCTGCTGGTCGTGCCGTGTTGCGTATTTCGGAAGCAAATATTTTACCCTTCGATTTTCGAGGATTACATGAGGCGATCAAAACGTATGCAAAAGAAATAAAAACGCAAGCTGACGAACTACGTCAGGCATATGAATCTGAAAATAAACTCATCAGTGATTCTATTTATCTGATGGCGGCCGATCCCAAGAAAGAGTTTGTGACACCGAAATCTAAACTGCCGGTACCACCCCTTTCGTTTGAGAACTTATTCGTAGCGATAGATAGTTTAGGGATGGCTGCATCTCAATTAGCGGAAAGACAAAGTAACTTTAAAGGAGATGAACAAGCATTGTCTGTTGAGAATGCAAAACTTTTTCAGGCGGAGAAAGCCCTACTATTACCAAACGGTCTTCCAAGGCGACCGTGGTATAAACACAGTATTTATGCTCCCGGTTTTTATACTGGCTATGGAGTGAAAACACTTCCTGGTGTAAAAGAGGCATTGGAAGAAGGGCATTATGAAGAACTGGAGCAGCAGATGGAGGCACTTATAGGTACGATACAAAACCTCACAAAAAGACTCCATGATATCTTCGTTTAGCAGGCTAAGCTTTTGTTGAAATGGCTGTGACTTTGTAACAAAGGTATGTGATTTTTGTGTCTATGTATAAATGACTACTATTTTTATAGACTAAGTATTCTTTTTTTAAAATTTAATTTTACCTTTGCCATATCCGTCATCCTGACATTTTTTGCGATTCAAAAGCTTATACATATTTATTACGACATGAAATCACAATAAATAATAGAGCAAGCGAAAATATTGGGTAAGAAAAACCGGATATTTTCAAGGATTTATAAAGGATGATTGGTGTCTGTCGACAGGGCAACAATCAATAAATTTAGTAACTAAACCCTACAACATATGCAAATACAGGTAACGGTGTGGCAAAGATTAGCTTACATTTTTCTTTTTATGGCAGTTTATTACGCAGACGATCAAGCGCTATCCGCCCAAACCAAACCTCTAATCAATTCCACTTTAAATGGTGTTGTGCTGGATTCTTTAACAAGAGAACCGCTACCAGGAGCTTTGGTACATATTGAAGGTACAACCCATAACGCCTCTACCGACGAAGATGGTAAATTTAATTTTGTGACAGGGCAGAAATTTCCCTACACATTGATCATCAGTTATGTTGGCTATGATCAAAAAAAGCTTGTTGTTGATGATGAAAAAGTAGAAATCTTATTGAAACCCGGGTTCAATCAATTGAATGACGTAGTCGTGGTAGGTTATACTACACAACAAAGACGCAATTTGATTGGTTCAATTACAAAAATTGATCCAGCGGAAACAAAAGATATTCCGGTAGGAGGTATCGATGCCCAGCTACAAGGAAAAGTGGCAGGTGTTCAGATTTCAAGTAATACGGGTGTGCCAGGAGAAGCTGTAAATGTGCGCTTGAGAGGAGCTACGTCCATTAATGCCAGCAATGACCCATTATATGTAGTGGATGGTGTTTTCTTGAATACCACCAGTTTACAGACCCTAAATACCGGAGGGAAGGCAACTTCTCCAATCGCCGACATTAATCCAGCGGATATAGAAAGTGTTGAAGTGTTGAAGGATGCAGAGGCAACTTCACTTTATGGTTCCAGAGGCGCTAATGGGGTGATTATTATTACGACTAAGCGTGGAAACTATAATCAAAAACCAAGAATCAATGTGAATGCTTCCCAAGGGATTGCAAAAGCCGTAAAATTATGGGATCTGACTACTGGACCGGAACATGCCGAACTGGTTAATGAGTATAATCGTAATATTGGACAACCAGAGCCTTTTAGACCAATTGATGACGTAATTAATGGCGTTGCCGGCAGAGGTCTGCAGGAGGAGCAGCAAACGTACGATCGTTTAGGTGAAGCTTTTCGTACCGCTTCACTTACCAATGCGGATATTGCTGTAAGTGGCGGTTCAAGTGCTACACGATACTATGTGGGGGGAGGTTTTAATAAGCAAGAATCTATACTCAAGCCGATAAGTTTTGACCGGGTTAGTTTTAAAGTGAATCTTGATCAAAAAATAAATGATCGGGTGCAGATCGGAACCAGTAATAGCTTATCACGTACGGGCAGAAATCAAGCCCGCGCAGGTGACGGTCCGCAGGGCGGTTTGTTGCAAGCAGCTTTGCACACACCGACTTACCTTTCTCCCTATAATGAAGAGGGGGTGTTGGTGGGGCGTGCAGGCTTCGATAACTTAAGCTTACTGCTGGAAAATTATGACGTGAATACCACCAGTTTGCGCTATATTGGTAACATATATGCGGATATTGAGTTATTGCCCGATCTAAAATTTCGTTCTACCTTTAGCATTGACTATAACAATTATAACGAATCCGAATATTGGAACAATCAATTAATCGCGGGAAGTCCTGACGGTCTGGCAACCTCTGCGATCGGCCAGGCTACTACCTGGATCAACGAACAGACTTTGACCTACCGCAAGACATGGAATGAAAAGCATGCATTTGGTGTGTTATTGGGCAATACCTTACAGGGGTCGACGCTTGAACGTACTTCGGCAACGGGAAGAGGCTTTGCTAGCAATGATTTTAAGTTGATTTCCTCTGCTGCCAATAGCACCAGCAGTCAGGATTGGGAAAAGTATAACCTTGCTTCTTTTTTTGGGCGAATTGATTATGGCTTTGCAGATAAATACTTAATTGACTTCTCTATCAGGGCAGATGGATCCTCCCGCTTTGGTTCGGCAGATCCTTGGGGCTTTTTCCCAGCAGTAGGTGCTGCTTGGCGTGTCAAGCAAGAAAATTTTTTAAAGGATGTATCAGCGATAAATGACCTGAAGATTCGTGTTAGTTATGGAAGCACGGGTAATCAAAATGGTATTGACGCCTTTGCAGCCCGCCGATTATGGTCGGGAATTGACGCATCTTATCAAGGTATTCCAGGCATTTCACCATTACAATTACCTAATACTGCTTTACGTTGGGAACGTACTGACCAATTGAATATCGGAATAGACGCGGCCTTATTCAATGAGGCTTTGGATGTATCATTTAATGTATATGATAAGTATACCAAAGATGGCTTATTACCGGTTACTTTGGCTGCAACAACAGGCTTTAACAGTTATACCGCTAATGCCGCGGAAATCAGCAATAGGGGTTTTGAATTGGCGATAAATAGCTGGAATATCCGTAAACAGGATTTTACCTGGCAAACAAATTTTAATATTTCCCGAAATGTCAACAAAATTGAAAAGTTGGATAACCCATTGTATTATGGCAGCCGTGATCTGATCTTATTTCAGCAGGGACATCCTTTGTATTCTTTTTGGGTATACAACCAATTATATGTTGATCCACAAACGGGCGATGCGGTATATGAAGATGTAAATGAAGATGGACGTATTACAACTGACGACCGAAAGATTATGGGTGATATTTGGCCGGATTTTTTTGGTGGTCTAACCAACACTTTGACGTATAAAAATTTCGACCTTTCCGCTTTTCTTGTTTTTTCATATGGTAATGAAATTTACAACCACAATCGTTTTTTTGGAGAAGGAGGTGGAGCTCGGGATGACGCTCGGGTGATATTTGCTTCCAATTTAGACAGATGGCAGCAGCCCGGTGACATTACCGATGTGCCGCGTTCGGATGGAGTGAATGTGAACAATTATCGTGACGGGGGGAGCAGATGGCTGGAAGATGGTTCTTATTTGCGTTTACGTTCGTTGACCATAGGATATACGGTACCAGAACATATCGCCGACCGCTTACACATAGAACGTTTACGTTTCTATTTACAAGCGAATAATTTGTTTACATGGACAAATTACTCAGGTCTTGATCCTGAAGCAGCTGCTAGCAGTTCGCCGAATGAACAGGGAATTGACTTAGGTACCCCCCCGCAACCGAGGAGTTTTCAATTAGGTATCAATTTAACGCTTTAAAAACATTGATAGATGAGAGCAATAAAGAATATAGTTTGTTTATGTCTTATTACATTTTTGGCGAGTTGTAATAAATTTTTAGATGTGGAACCCAGAGCATCTATTTCAGGCGAAAATATTATTGTGGATGAAGTTTCGGCAAATGCAGCATTGAATGGGGTATACAGTGCTCTACGCGATTATTATAGTGTCGATTTCCAGTCTATTGCCTATCTTTCTGGGGATAATATCCAATGGACAGGATCACAGTCGCAAGTACAGGAGTTCATCAATCATCGGGTAAATGCAGAAAATCCTACTGTTTCTAGTTCCTGGAATGGCATTTATGTAGCGATTAACCGCGCTAATCAAGTCATTTATGACGTATCCGTGTTGGCCGATGATGTGATATCGGAAAACGTTAAGAACAGAATAGCTGGCGAAGCCTATTTCATTCGAGCGCTTGCTTATTTCGACTTAGCCCGAACTTGGGGCGGTGTCCCGCTTATTACAACGCCTACACAATCGGTTGAGGACAATTCCGGGATTCCACGTAGTACACAAGCGGAAACATATGCACAGGCCTTAGCTGATTTAGAAATAGCAGAGACCTTACTTCCTGAAAACACAAACCGTTTTCAGGCGACACGTAAAACGGCATGGGCTTTGAAGGCCAGATATTATCTCTACAATCAAGATTGGCAACAGACAATAGATTATGCTAGCCGCCTGATAGATGACAGGGCAAATTATGAGTTATTAGAACCTTATTATGCATTCTTTGCGGAAGGTGTTACCGGGACTCGCGAATCTGTTTTTGAAATTTTTTATAATGCCAATGAATTGAACCCCCATCGTGGCCAATGGCAACCACAGCAAAATGGAGGTACTCGCCAATGGGCGCCTAACGATACTTTCGCGTCTTTATTGAATGATCCCTTAACGGGCGGAACACGGAGCGCATTGGTGGCCAGAGATAACCAAAATCGATGGTATGGCAATCTCTATTATCGTAGCCCTGCTACAGATCCAACCTATGTCATTCGCATAGCGGAACTCTATCTGATTCGTGCAGAAGCTTATGCAGGGCTTGGGCAATTAGAAAACGCTCTGACAGACTTAAATGCTATCCGGCATCGGGCAAATTTAGCGGATAGCGAAGCTGCCACGGCAAATGAAATATTATTAGCTATCGAAAATGAAAGGCGTTTAGAATTCGGCTTAGAAGCACATAGATGGTTTGATCTGGTGCGTACCGGACGGGCTGCAGCGGTATTAGGAGTCACCGATTCCGACCGGTACTTGATGCCCATTCCAGCGGAGCAATTATTAACAGATCAAGCACTTGAACAGAATCCGGGTTATTAAAAATGCTGATTCCATAAATAAAAATAGGTATTAAATTAAGAGACTATGGACATTTTAAATAATCAAGACAAGATAAATTGGAAGCCGTATGAACGGGTGCTTTTCCGTTTTTTCTTTATCTATTTTATACTGCAGGCAGTTCCCTTGGATTGGAAATATTATGTCAGACTTTTTCAGTTGAATTGGTTTAATCTGCAATTTCAGGATATTTTTAACATCAGCCGATATACCCCTCAACTATTAGAAACAGAACGAAGTATCGATTTTTGGGGGATTCATACGTTTGGCGACTGGGGAATTTTGACCGCTATTGCCTTACTGGGGGGCTTAATATGGTCTCTATTTAAAAAAAAACAAGATAACTATGTTGGACTATATTATGTGCTTCGTGTCATTCTCCGCTATCGTTTAGCAATTGGTGTGATTGCCTATGGTTTTATTAAATTGTTTCCGTTACAGTCGCCCTATCCTTCCCTAAGTGACCTGAACACAAATTATGGGGATCTTTCAGCTTGGAGATTGTTTTCGCTGAGTTTGGGTGTTGCCCCTTCTTTTGAATATTTCTTGGGTGCTGTAGAAATTTTTGCAGGTCTGCTACTTTTTTACCGCAAAACTGTTTTTATCGGGTCGTTCATTATTTTATGCTTTACAGGAAACGTGTTTTTGTCCAACTTGGCATATGAGGGAGGGGAAACCGTTTATAGTCTTTATCTTATTCAGTTTGCACTGTTTCTACTGTGTTACGATGCGCCACGTTTATTCCGCTTACTTTCGTTGGAACGGCCAACTTATCCCAGTATTTACCGGCCAGTTTATCCAAAAGTATGGCAAGCTAAAGCGCAACTTATATTGAAAAGTGTATTTATTCTTTTCTTCGTTGTACTGTATGGTTTTAAAACTTATGCAGCTTATCAAAAAGGGCCCTATCATTATCCCGAACAGCAGGATGCCGATTTAGCAGGTTTTTATGACGTATCCCGTTTTGTTTTCAATGGTACGTCGTTGCCTTATAATAGAACCGACAGTATACGGTGGGAAAATGTTGTTATAGAACGGTGGCCTACTTTGAGTATAAAAACCGGAAAGCAGGCCCAACCGGTAATCAGCAATGTGGAACTTATTCATCCGCTAAGTGAGGCCAGGAATTTCGAATATGCCGGAACTGTGGGCAGACATTATTATCGTTATCAATTGGATACAATGGCTAAGACCTTTGTAATGAATAGTTTGGGGAATAATAACGAACAAGAGAGCTATAAGCTAACCTTTGATCGGCATAACGATCGTACCATTTTACTGCATGGAACAACCGGTAAAGGAGATTCTTTAACGATTACACTCAACAAAATTGAGAAAAAATACCTGTTGGAGGAAGCGGGCAAAGTTGGCAGAAGAAGTCGTTTGGTATTATAAAAAATAAGATTATGGAAACACAATTGAACCCAGACACAACTACGGCAGAAGATATTCGTCAAAAGCAAGCTGAAGAAAAAAGAAATAGTCAAGTAACAGTTGAAAGTGACTGGAAAGGTTATCAGAAAATACTGTTTCGAGTCGTTTTCATATTTTTTATGCTGATGTCGATTCCTTGGCGTTGGAGCTGGTACACTGATTTTTTTTCTATTGATTGGCTGAGTTTACATTATCGGGATCTTTATGATATTGCGCGTTTTCAGCCTTCTTTCCCCTTATTAAATCAGTGGCTACCACGAATGTATGGTTATTCCGACTGGATAGTAGTGTTAGTAATAGCGATCATTGGCGGTGGAATCTGGTCGCTATTGGACAAAAATACAAGAAATTATACTAAATGGCATTACTGGTTGTTGGTTGCGGCGCGATATCGCGCTGGAATTGGTATTATAGGTTTTGCGTTTACAAAAGTTCTTCCAGTACAAATGCCCTATCCTTCAGAAGGTCTGCTGAATACCAACTTCGGTGATCTTACACAGCAAAAAATATATTGGTTATCTATTGGCATTGTACCTTGGTATCAGGTATTCACAGGGGTAGTAGAATTGTTAGCAGGAACCATGCTTTTCTTTAGAAAAACAACAGTCTTTGGTGCTGCATTATTAGTAGGAGCCTTGGGAAGTATTACTTACGTAAATTTCGCCTATGAAGGGGGAGTGCACGTGTATGCATCATATTTCGTACTTTTTGGTTTGTTTATCCTTTCCTATTATGTGCCGAGAATATATCGTTTAATGATCTTAGAACAATATACGGTACCTTTCAATTATTACCCCCGCTTTGATAAAACCTGGCAACATGTGCTACGCTTTGGGCTTAAAGCAGTAGTCATTATTGTTTTCTTGGGAATACTTTTTTATGTACAACTACTTAACTTTTGGTATGACCCCTATAAACAACCCTCATCGCCTGGCTTGTCTAAATTAAGAGGTTATTATGAAGTAAAAGAATTTTTGCTGAATAATGAGGCAATAGCCTATAATCCAAATGATACGGTACGTTGGCAGGATCTTACTTTTGAAAAATGGACAACGATGACCTTTAAAGTAAATAACCCCCAACCACTGGATCTCTCCAATGGCGGAGGAAATCCTATTCGGGATATAGATAGAACTTTTGAAGTCGCTGGTGTGGGAGGCGGAAGGCGGGTTTTTCACTATTATGCCGATACCGTTGAGCGGACACTATATTTACAAGATAAAAATATCGCTACTGCCCGTTTCATAGGTGGGAGCCACCGCAGGCAAGGGGATTATCCCAATAGGCAAGAGGCTTCCGAAGAAGAAGTAAACGATATTTATCCGGAAAACTGGATCAGTGAGCAGGCGTGGCAAACTATCGGAGAAGAACTTAACTTTATCGACCACCGTGGCGCCACTGCTCGAAGAACTCGAGACTTTGCACAGAAACCTCGTCCGGTGATTCGGAAAAAAATGATTTTGCGTTATGATGCAAATGAGGATGGATCGCAGGTCATATTGGAAGGTCTAAATGAAAACAGGGATTCTATTAAGGTCGTGCTTGAACGGAGAGAACGGAACTATATTTTAACAAGAAGTACATTGGATGCTGGAAAATATGGAGGCGGAAGTTGAGGTGAGATCAGTCTTGATTTATATATTATTTATTGGCTTATTAACGGCATGCCAAGGAAACCATCCGAAGGAACAAGCGTCTTCATCTTATGCCATTCCTGCAGAAAATATAGTGGTTCGCCCAGACGAAAACGGCTGGCCGGCAAGCTTTGACTTCGGTTCCAGAGCGACGAAAGCACAAATTGAGCGATTAGACATCAGCATTACGCCAGACGGAAAAGGATTGCCTGACGGCATGGGATACGCAAAGGACGGAGCACTTTTATTTCAAAAGAAGTGTGCTTCCTGCCATGGTGAGACGGGAAGAGAAGGTCCCTTTGACGTACTTGTTGCGGATAGTGCATCCCGGGCTGCAACCATTGGCAACTATTGGCCTTATGCGACAACGATATTTGATTATATCAGACGTACAATGCCTTACAATGAACCAGGATCACTGACGAACGAAGAGGTGTATCAGGTTACGGCCTTTTTATTGTACGCGAATGGTGTTATAAACCGAGATGATGAAATTAACCGGCAAACCTTGCCTGCCGTTGAAATGCCCGCGAAGAAGCACTTCGTGGCAGATGATCGTCGTGGCGGACCCGAAGTACGTTAACTAGTGTACACATGAACAAGGATAAAAAGATATTAGATACGCAGTTCCCCGATCATATACCCGCAGTAAAAATAAGCAGACGTCGGATGTTGGGAGGCGCAGCGGCGCTTGGTCTGGCACTAGTGCCAGACGCCTTCGGCAAGGTAATCCAGGAAGCAAAACCAATATTTGTGCCGAAGGATCCGACAAAAGTACCTGGCGTTCCACCGGGGCCTTTAGGTACACGTTCTCCTTTCGAAAAACTGAAAAAGCTGCCATCCTTTACTTCCTCCCGAACACCTTTACAGAATCTTTTCGGCACCATTACCCCTTCAGATCTACATTTTGAGCGTAACCATGGTGGAGTGCCTACGATGGATCCAAAACGGTATGAACTGGTTATTCATGGAATGGTCAATAAACCCATGTCTTTTACATTGCGCGATTTAATGCGATTCCCATCGTTTACACGTATATGTTTCATCGAATGTTCCGGTAATTTTCGTTCTGGTAAGGCCGAATTAACGCCGCAGGAAATTTGCGGTCTAACCAGTCAGAGCGAATGGACTGGTGTAATGTTGTCCACACTTTTCCGTGAGGTGGGGGTGAAACCCCAAGCAAGTTGGTTCTTGGCAGAAGGAAACGATGCTGCAGTCATGACGCGCAGTATCCCTTTAGAGAAAGCGTATGAGGACGCCATGATTGTTTATGCGCAGAATGGAGAAGCTTTGCGTCCCGAACAAGGGTATCCGGCGCGACTACTATTGCCCGGATGGGAGGGAAATACACAGATCAAATGGATTAGGCGTATCGAGATTGCCAACCAGCCTTTTATGACAAGAGAAGAGACCTCGAAATATACAGAGAAAATTGCCGATGGAAAAATCCGACAATTTAGCTTTCTTATGGACGCCCGATCGATTATAACGTTTCCTTCTTACCCACTACGTATAGAAAAAGGATGGGTGGAAATCCGCGGGATTGCATGGAGTGGCTGGGGGAAAATTATACAAGTGGAGATTAGCGTAGACGAAGGGAAAACGTGGCAAGCAGCGATATTGCAGGAACCAGTGCTCAGCAAAGCGCATACCGCTTTCCACTATTTATGGAGATGGAATGGCAGGGGAACAATTGTGATGAGCAGGGCAATAGATGAAACGGGTTATGTTCAACCAAGCTATCGAATGTTGTCTTCCGTAAGAGAGAGCCGAGGCGGATATCATTTTAACCCGATAACTGCTTGGGAGATCAAAACAGACGGCACCGTCTGGTTAGCAGATAATGACGTTCTTTAAAAGAATTTTTTACCTTTATTTGTTCCCTGGATATTTTTTAATCTTACGTTTTTGATGGTTTTTTGAATTATGGGTAATTTTGAATACGATGCGATAGTGGTTGGTTCGGGACCGAACGGTCTTGCTGCGGCTATTTTGCTACGCCAATATGGGCTCTCGGTGTTGCTATTGGAAGCAAAAGGAACCGTTGGTGGCGGTATGCGCAGTGCGGAATTGACTTTGCCCGGTTTTGTGCATGATGTCTGTTCAGCGGTTCACCCGATGGCGGCTGCATCTCCCTTTTTTAATAGTCTGCCGTTGGAATATCATGGTTTGACCTATATCAATCCGGAAGTTTTGGCAGCACATCCATTCGACGATGGGACCGCCGGTGCGCTAAGGAGGGATATATTGGAAACTGCTTCATCTTTTGGTAAAGATAAAGAATCCTATCTTTCGCTTTTTGGCCCACTTGTAGAAAAATGGCCAACAATTGCTAAGGACTTGTTAGGTCCATTGGGATTTCCAAAGTATCCGTTGAACTTTGCCCAATTCGGTTTAAGAGCGTTATTACCTGCGACAATTCTGGCCCGTCGGTTTAAAACTAAACAGTTGAAAGGTCTGTGGGCGGGAATGGTTGCCCATAGCATGCTCCCTTTTCAGAAACTTACCACATCCGCTATTGCTCTGGTGCTTACCATCAATGGACATATTACGGGATGGCCGATTGTAAAAGGCGGTACACAAAACATGGCCAATGCTTTGGCCAGCTACTTTCTTTCATTAGGTGGTAAAATAGAAACTAATGTTTATGTTCGTTCGCTAAAAGATATTCCTAGCAGTAGAGCTGTTGTTTTTGATACTTCACCGAGACAGTTATTGCAGATTGCCGGGCACAAATTTCCGTACATCTATAAAAGGCAGATGGAGCGATACCGATATGGTATGGGTTTGTTTAAGGTTGATTGGGCACTTGATGGGCCAATTCCTTTCACGGCACCTGAATGTCAGGAGGCTGGAACGGTCCATATTGGGAATTCCTTTGAGGAAGTTGCCTTATCAGAATCGCTTATAGCTAACGGGAAACACCCCGAAAAACCTTTTGTACTCCTTGCGCAGCAAAGCTTAATCGATGTCGATCGTGCACCTAGAGGTAAGCATACCGCTTATGCTTACTGCCACGTGCCCAATGGGTCGGGTAAAGATATGACGGCGACTATAGAGCAGCAGATTGAAAGGTTTGCTCCGGGCTTTCATGATTTGATTTTAGCAAAACATGCCACCTCAACAGCGCAATTGGAAGAGTATAACCCGAATTTTCATGGAGGGGATGTCAATGGCGGTGCGCTAGATATTGACCAATTGTTTACACGTCCGGCTTTGCGGTTTTCTCCTTATCGAACCGCTGGAAAAGGGCTGTATATCTGTTCAGCTTCTACACCACCTGGAGGTGGTGTGCATGGTATGGGCGGGTATCATGCGGCCAAGCAAGTATTGGCCGATATTTTTAAAATTCAGGTCGTCTAAAATTGGTGTCGGCAAATGATGCAGCAAATGTTATTTGTACCTTCCGTTGTAATAATAGTTTTTTAATGTTTAATGATGTTTAATGAGATAATAGTACTGGTATGTTGGATTTTTTCTAACGATTTTAATATTTTTTAATAAATATTTTGATTTGAAAAACATTTTTGTGTAAAATTGTTTAAAATTAACCAATAATCCTTGTTAAAGCTGGCGGTTTGTTTGGATTTCCACTAAACTTTAAGAAAATGTCAGTGAATATTAAAAAAATCAATGATGACGTTGTAAGTAGGTTGAAAAATGACGATCGGGAAGCCTTTAAGTATTTATATGACGAATATTGGTTTTTGCTTTTCAATCAAGCCTATAAGCGTTTGCCCAATGAAGAGATTGTTAAAGGTTTAATCCAAGATTTGTTTGCAGATATTTGGCAAAATCGTTCAAAGCTCGTTATTCAGACCTCCATAGTGGCTTACCTCAAGCAAGCACTTAAATATAAAATCTTTAACTACATTAAAGCACAGATCGTTAGGGAGAAATATATCGCCAAAATAGCTGGAAATAATCATTTGCCAAATAGCAACCAAACTGAACAACAAATTAATTATCTAGAACTCCAAAAGGCAATCTCTCATTGTATAGCATCACTTCCTCTTCAACCACAGCGTGTTTATTTATTGAAGCATGAGCAAGATATGTCTTACTTGGAAATTGCCGATCATCTTCAAATATCAGTCAGCACGGTAGAGAAACACATGATAAAAGCATTAAAAATCATAAGACAGCAGATAAAGGGTATTTATCGAGAGTAATTCGTTTCGCAGCTGTATCGACTCCTTAAGTACTATAGAAAATCAATAATGTTCAAGGATTTTAACGACTTATTTCGCGAATTCATTCATATGCAATATAAATCGAGAACTTTTTATAAAGGAAATATATAAATCATCCTTTCGAACATACAAAGAAACGTAAATAATCCAATAATTGGGAAAAAAAATCGAAATCGATAGAGGTTTGGATTATTTCAGTTGACTATATAAATGAATGTCCGGTAAAAAAATGGATAGCAGGAATAAAGATAACATTATTAAAAATATTGTTCAAAATGAGCGTTTTTTGGATAGAGATGTTTTTTCACAATGGTATGATTCTTTGGAAGAAGAACGGTCGAATGGTGTGATGGATTTTAGTGAATCTAAACGGGAAACGATCAAACAGGAGATGTTTGATGCGATACAATCGGTACAAGAGGAGGAAAAATTGAGAACCTTTGGTCGGGTGACGCTTTATTGGAGAACTGCTGCGGCTGTTTTTGTATTATTGTTCGCGATGGGGACAATTGGTCATAACTATTATAACAATAATTTTGAATCCTATTTATACCAAAGTACATATGGTGAAATCAAGAATATTCTGCTAAAGGATGGATCAAAAGTTACCCTGAATGGAAATTCGACGCTCCGCTTTGTTGATTTGCCTGATAAACGAGAGGCATGGTTAACCGGAGAAGCTTCTTTTCACGTCGTGCATAAGCATGATAACCAACGGTTCGTCGTTCATCTTTCTGATACAACATCTGTCGAAGTATTAGGAACGGAGTTTAATGTATTGAATAGGCCGAATGAAAGTCGTGTTGCTTTAAGAAATGGTAAGGTTAAGGTGGATTATCGGCCTCAGCATAAAAATTTGGATCAAACGTACTTGTCTCCAGGCGACTTACTTACCTTCAAAGAAAAGGAAAAGGGATATATGGTACAGCATGCTAATGATGTAGATAGGCATTTTTCCTGGCAAAAAGAACAGTTCATTTTGAATGAAACTTCATTGGGAAGTATGGTGGATATGCTGCATCATACCTACGGTATCTCATTGAAAGTTACTGACGACAGCCTTTATAATAGAAAAGCTTCCGGATCATTCCCGTTAGGAACCGATAAAGACCGGTTACTGAAAAATGTGACCGCTCTGTATGGTTTGGTGATGATAGAAGATGAAGAACTTCTTGTACTAAAAGATGATCAGTGACGCGTTATCTACAGCGGTGAAAAGGCATAAGCTGTAGAACTCCTTTATTTTGTTGAGTTTAATCGATTCGATAAAAAGCATTTATCGGCAATGGGAGGAGTATGTGTGTTTAGAAAGGGAATAACCTGAACGGAAAAAGAAAAACAACTTAAATATCTCGAGAGATTCCATTAACGAGAAGGTGGTGGAACTTTAAATATATCGTATACGGTACATTATAATGTGAAGGACAGCAGCTGTGGCTATGCCCTAATGGTAGAGTTTTGTTTAAAATTTAATCAAATCAACTATATGCAAAGAATATTAAAAAAAATGAGTCTACTCTTACTCTTATTTAGTGAGAGTGAGATACAGGTACTTGCCAAGCCTCAGGAAGAAGTTTCGATAACTTCCAATCAAACTGTCCTGACAAAAACTTTAACCAATCAATTTATCAGTTTACAACAACTGATACTAGATTTGGAGAAACAGCATCAGGTCTCTATTGCTTACAGGAGTGACCTATTAACCGGTAAAGATGTGGCCGTTGAAAAATTAAAGACCGTTAATAACGTAGAAGCCGCATTGACCATCGCCTTGAGAGGATCGGGTTTAAGTTTTAAGAAAAATGATGAAGGGTTTTATATCGTTTATAGAGATACTCATAAAAAAGAAGGGGAGACGTACAGTGTGTCTACAGATAATAGTTCATCAAAGCAAGCTAAAGGTGCTCAGCAGCATGTAATCAAAGGAATTGTGAAGGATGATGAGAGTTTTCCGTTGCCCGGTGTGAGTGTAGCGGTCAAAAATAATTCTCTACGCACAGGAACGAATGAGGATGGCCAATTTAGCCTGGTGATGCCTGCTGGCAGCGACACCCTGATAATAAGCTATATGGGCTTTAAACCCATGGAGCTGTCTGTAGGTGATCAAAATTCTTTGGAAATAACGCTTGAAAAAGATGAACAGGCATTATCGGAAGTTGTGGTTACAGCCTTTGGTGTACAGCGGGAGAAAAAGGCGTTGGGATACGTGGTACAGGATATTGATCAGGAAAAATTGAACGAAGTACGTACCGCTAATGTCACCAACGCGCTCTCGGGAAAATTGGCTGGTGTACGTATCAATAGCAATGCCGGTCCGGGAAGCAGTTCAACCATTCAGATACGTGGATCAGCATCAGTAAGCGGAAATAATCAACCTTTAATTGTAATCGATGGTGTTCCGATACAACAAGATGGCGACAATCGATATGGTGGTGGTATGTCTGAGGTTAGTCCAGATAATATTCAGAATATCAGTGTGTTAAAAGGGCCTAATGCCGCCGCTTTATACGGCTCTAGGGCAACAAATGGCGTTATTCTGATCACTACCAAAGATGGTTCGGATGTGCGTGGCATTGGAGTAGATATTACTTCCAATACCACTTTTGAAAGACCTTGGATTAAGCCGGACTTCCAAAATATCTATGGTGGTGGGACAGGATATGTAACGATGTTTTCTGATGGTAGAAACGGAACGGTAACTTTACCCGATGGGACTACTGTAACAGGTACTGATGGAGTCGATGAAAGTTGGGGTGCCCCTATGGACGGGCGTCTCGTGCCCCAATGGTGGAGCAATGGAGAGCGTGTGCCATTGCTTCCCCAGCCCAATAATTGGGATGATTTTTGGCAAACTGGCCATATGTTTAATAATAATATTGCGCTGGGAGGCTCTAATGATAAGGGGAATTTTAGACTTTCTGTCGGCGATGTCAGACAAAAAGGTATTGCTTATAACAACGATTATCATCGTAATAATTTTAAATTTAATGGTGGTTATCATTTTACCGATAAGCTAAGCGCTACAATAAGCACCGAATACGTCAAGTCGGGTTCCGACAATAGAAGATATCAAAGTGGACAGGAATTTATTTGGTCGCATAGGCATATAGATCACAATAGGCTCCAGGATTTAACCACATATACACCCGATAATGTCATTCAACCTGCCGATCAGTATTTCCCTTATGCCAACTGGCAATATGAATATTTTTCCAATCCGTATTATATGCAAGAACATTGGAAATATGGAAATGATAAGGATAGGCTTTTGGGAAATGTAGCTTTGCATTATGATTTTACCGACTGGTTAACGTTAATGGTACGAGGAGGTACTGATCTTTGGTCGGATACCCGCACGAATAAAATTGCTGAACATTTTGCTTTGGGATATCCCAATGGCGCCTATTCGGAAGAGGTGTTGAGACAGCAAGAAAGTAATTTCGATTTTTTACTGGGTTTTAATAAAACTTTTGGTGATGTCCAACTCACAACTAACGTCGGAGGGGTCCATCGCGACAATTATTATAAACGAAACTTTACGCAGATTAATGATCTTGCAGTTAATAATTTATGGAACCTAGGAAATTTTGCTTCTCCTCCAGTCACCGAAAGTAGGATAGAAAAATCAGAGGTGAACAGCTTATTTGCATCAGCTAACATTGGATATAAAAATGCTGTTTTCTTAGATTTAACAGCAAGAAACGACTGGTCATCCACATTACCTGTCGATAATAGGTCCTTTTTTTATCCATCGGCGTCGTTAAGTATGATTTTTACGGATATGTTACCTATTAAAAGTAAAACCCTGTCTTTTGCTAAGGGAAGATTGAGTGTGGCCGAAGTTGGTTCAGACACGGATCCATATCAGCTTCAACAACTCTTTGAATCGAAAGTACTATGGGACGGGAAGTTACCTGCTTATGGAGAAAGTGTCACCATAGCTAACCCAAACCTAAAACCCGAAATTACCCGATCTTTTGAAGCAGGTTTGGACCTACGTTTTTTTGACGATCGCGTAGGCTTAGATTTGACTTATTATAATCAAAATACACGTGATCAGATACTAGGTGTGGAAATATCAAAAGCAAGCGGTTATAACTATCGGCTTTTGAATGCTGGAAAAGTGACCAATCAGGGTTTTGAAGTGGTGTTGCACGCTACACCTTTCAGAACTTCTACTGGATTTAGTTGGGATATTGACGTGAATTGGGCCAAGAACAGAAACAAAGTAGTTGAACTGGCCGAAGGCCTGACGACCTATACGCTCGAAAATTACTACCTAACATTAGAAGCACGTGTTGGCGAGCCTTACGGGACTTTTTATGGTACTTATTTCGAAAGAACGCCTGATGGGGAGATCGTATATGAAAATGGGTTACCAATATTAGGTGATGGCACGAAGGCGCTGGGAAGCATACAGCCAGATTGGACGGGTGGTGTGCTCAATTCCTTTAACTTCAAGAACTTTAGTTTGAGTTTTTTAGTAGATATGCGCTACGGCGGAAAAATCTTTGACAACGGAACGGGTATTGGCCGATCAACCGGGCAATATTCGGAAACGGCGCTGGGGCGTGAGGAAGGGGTCATCGGTCGAGGTGTCATGAACGTCGGCACGACAGAAAACCCAGTCTATGTACCGAATGATGTGATAGCCGAAGCTAGTCCTTTTTATAAGAGGAATTTTTCGCGCACCTATCATGAAGCAGGCGTATTTGATGCCACTTATGTAAAATTACGGGAATTATCTTTCGGGTACGCTATTCCCACCACGTTATTGGAACGAACAGGATTTATAAAAAGAGCCAAGATTTCTTTGGTAGGACGAAACCTTGCCTTGCTATTTAAAAACACACCGCATATTGATCCGGAGGTAGACTTTTTCGGCGAGAATAGCCAGGGCTTTGCCTATGGTAACCTACCATCTACAAGAAATATAGGTTTCAATTTAAATGTTTCCTTTTGATAGTAAGCCTGCCGGCGGTAGATAGAATTTCATTGCTACTTAAAAATTATTCAAATGAAAAAAATCAAACAATTATTTATGGGCACACTGATGGTGATTTTATCACTTAATTTTCCAGGTTGCACAGGAGACTTTGAAGAAATGAACGTTTCACCAAACGATCCTAACGCCGTCTCCCCGCAACTGCTTTTGCCCTTTGCTATAGAATCTGCAGTCGATCGATATTGGGGGCACCAGACCCGCTTTGCACGACTGAACCTGGACGGCGGCTCAATCTGGGTACAACATCTCGCTAGACGTATCTATACGACCGAAGGGGATACTTACGCGCCACCCACTACTTTGCAGCAAGAGAATTGGCAATATTTCTTTAATGACGGATTACTCAATTTCGAAGCAATTCATAAACAAGCTATACTGGAAGGAAATACGAATTATCAAGGTGTTGCTTTGGTCATGAAATCTTGGGTGTTTTCTATTCTGACAGATGTATGGGGCGACATTCCTTACCACGAAGCCTTAAAAGGAACCGCGGAAGATCCCATTTATACACCTACCTATAATACGCAGGAAGACATTTACGCTGATTTGTTGAATCAGTTGGCAGGGGCTAATGAGCTGCTGGACGTGAACGGGCCTGCTATTGCCGGAGATATTCTCTTTAATGGTGACATTTTGCGCTGGAAAAAGTTTGCCAATTCGTTACGATTGAAGTTGGCAAATAGACAGGCAGCGAAGAAACCGGCCGAATCCAGCGCAATTATGGTAGAGATTTTAGCAAATCCAGATACATATCCAGTTTTTACTGATAACACCGACTATGCCTTTCTGCTGCATAGTGCTAACAGACCTAGTAATAACGAATGGCATGAAGTAATGATACAGGGTAGCCGTACCGACTGGCGATTAAGTAGAACATTGGTTAATCGGTTGTTGGAGCTGGATGATCCTAGGTTGCAAGTGTATGGAAGACCTCTGGCCAACGGTAGTTACAGAGGGATGGCCAACGGATTACCGGATGCTATCGCTATCGCGGAAGGCGACCTTTCCTCTTTTCCAGGCGACTACTTTACTCGGGCAGAGGCACCTAGTGTTATTATGAGTTATGCAGAACTTAATTTTGTTTTGGCGGAGGCCGCCTTCGATGGCGATATTGATGGCGGAACAGCACTTGCTCAAATGTATTTCGAAAGGGGTGTTGAGGCATCTTTTGATCAATATGGACTCGATATGCCGGCAAACTATATCAGTTCGCTTGGTACACTCAACAAAGCGCTTATTATGGAACAGAAATGGATCGCATTGTTCGGACAGGGTATTGAAGCATGGACAGAATATCGGAGAACCGGACTGCCCGCTATTATGTACGTTGATCCGCGAGCTGCCTTCGAAAATCAAGGCGTATTGCCCACGCGTATCGTGTATCCTGCATCTGAATATTCGCTTAATGGAAGTAATGTGGTGAATGGCACTTCCCCAGATAATATGCGAACAAAACTATGGTGGGCAGAATAAATCCATGAATTGTATAATGAATAATTTTAGCTATTAATAAGATGAAAAGCACATACTTACTTATCCTGACCCTATGTTTGGTTCTTGGAGCATGCGAAAAAGACGAAATGTTATTGGAAAGGGAGGTGTCTCCCGTATTGATACTCTTCAATAATGAACCGGCTCCGGAAGGCGAAATAAGCGTTCGAGCGAGTTTTTATGAACTAGATAAGACCAATATTTTAGATCAAGAATTGGGCATAGATTCTATCCCTTTGACAGGTTTGCCTATCCGGGTATATATCAACACTTCTACACCTCTAGGGGAGTTTACAACAGATACGCAAGGGCAGATACTTTTTAACGCGGACAGAAGCACACTGGAAGGTGCGAACCGGTTGGAGTGGACTGGAGAACATAAAGGCGTAGCTTTTAGACAATTACAGACAATCGAGTAAAGCAATAACTAAATGAATGAAATAGACAGAAGACGTTTTATTCAACACTCAGGCCTAGCAGGTTTGGGCATGTTGTTTGGGCTAGGAGGACTTTCATGTGCTCCTAATAAGGAGATCGTAGATCCCAATGGGCACAGTTTGGGTTATCGAAAGCTGCCAAAGGCAAAAATTGCCCCTGATTTGGTCATAAAAGAGACCGTAGGTTTACGTCCTTATCGATTGTCTGGTGCTTGTCTGAAAGCAGATAAACTTGACGAAAAGACAATTGTGCATAACTATGGTCATGGAGGAAGTGGTTTTTCACTTTCATGGGGAACGGCGATGATCGCTGCAAACATGGTAAGGGAAAGTGGGTATACAGAAATCGCCGTCATCGGAGGAGGAATTATTGGCTTGACAACGGCAAGGACTTTACAGAATAGGGGGTGCAAGGTGAGGATTTATGCAAAGGAGCTATTTCCCAATCATACTTCTTCTTTGGCCACGGGTACTTGGTCGCCCGCACATTTATTTTGTGAAGAAGAACGGATTACTCCACAGCTAATAAACGTATGGGAAGAAGCTTGTAGGTATTCCTTTCGAAGTTATCAAAACCTTTTAGGCTTAAACAATGATATGGTGCAGTGGGTTAATCATTATGTGATAGGTGGAAAAACACATATTGAAGCATCCGGGCTACATCTTGATGGACTATTGCCGGAAAGATTTCTATTGTCTAAGAACAAGCATCCATTTCGTGAAAAGCAGATCGTCTTGGAAAAGACCATGGTGTTTAACATTCCTTCATACCTAGATTATCTGACAAGAGAATTTATCGATCGCGGCGGGGAACTTTCAGTCCAGGAATTTCATTCCGTTCATGAAATGTTAGCATTGAAAGAGCCGCTTATCGTCAATTGTACGGGGTTGGGAGCAAAGAAATTATTTAATGATGATGAACTGATCCCGATATCGGGGCAGCTTGCTTTCTTGGTTCCCCAGCCCGAAATCAATTTTAGATTGAGTACACCGAATGGTTATTTTATACCAAGAAGAGATGGTTTAGTATTGGGAGGAAATGCTATTCGTGGTAGCTGGAATACCGAACCTAAAAAAGAAGTAACTTTAAATATTATTAAAGCGCTGAATGATATCGTACAACACATGCGTGCTTAAAAAAGCGCATAGTGGATTATAAACACCGATAAAATTAAATACTAACGAAATTACTTATAGATGAGATAGAGAAAAATCAACTGGTTAAAGAAAATAATTGCCAAAAAGGGCCTGTTGATAGAGGGAGTGTCTTGATGAGTTGACTATATAAATATAGCGAATCAATAAAATCTTTGAAACTTAATATATTATTACACATGTCTACAAAAATAAATCGAAGAAACTGGCTGAAATCTAGTTTGATGGCAGCTAGCAGTTTGACCTTGGCTCCAAACTTAGCTTGGTCATCTTCTACTAAGAAAGCGTATGGCAGCGTTATTTGGGAAATTGAGCACCCTTCTTATTATCGCGATTCCGCACCAGCATTAAAGGCAAAGTTAAATGCCAATGAAAACCCCTATGGCCCTTCTGAAAGCGTGAAAAGGGCTATCAACGAAGCTATTTCTGTGGGAAACCGTTATGGTCATTCAGATGCAGCTGTTTTGATCGATATGATTGCCGAAAAAGAAGGAGTGACACCGGATCATATCATGCTGGGACCCGGCTCCACAGATTTACTGGAGAAAACAGCCATCAGCCGATTTATGAAAGGTGGAAATATTGTGTCGGCAGATCCTTCTTACATGTCTTTAATTAATACTGCTCAAGCAATTGGAGCCGATTGGAAAGCTGTGCCACTTACGGAAGATTATGCACATGATTTACCTGCGATGGAAACTGCAGTAGATAGCAAAACGCAGTTAGTGTACATTTGTAATCCCAATAACCCTACAGGGTCGTTGACGGAACCAAACGCGCTACGTGATTTCTGTTCAAAGGTTTCGGAAAAAGCGCCCGTATTTGTTGATGAAGCTTATTTGGAATTTTTGGATGATCCGGAGGCCAATAGTATGGTAGATCTAGTTGCCAAGGGAAAAGATGTTATTGTAGCCCGTACCTTTTCCAAAATACATTCTATGGCAGGTTTACGTATTGGGTATGTAGTGGCTACACCGGAAAGAATTAAGAGTATTACCGATATGGTTCGTAGTACAATGGGCTTATGTGTGACATCGATCAAGGGGGCTCTCGCTAGTATGGCCGATGGAGATTTTTGCGCAGAATGTAAAACCTTAAATACAGCTGCACGAAATTATGTGTGCACAGAACTTGACCAGATGGGCTATAAATATATTCCCTCTTATACTAACTTTGTAATTTTTCCCCTACATAAGGATACATTGGAGGAAGATTTTATGAAATCCATGACGGATAACGGTGTGGGTGTCAGACTGTATAGCTTTAACGATGAACCTTGGTGTAGAGTAAGTATTGGCACTATGCCGGAAATGGAACTATTTACTAACGTATTTAAGCGCGTTACCGCTTAATATTACCGGCTTCCTAAAGGCATATGGTGAAATTGCTGTATGCCTCAAAGCACTTCATAATAATTAAAGTTCCGGTATCCTGCTACGCCTTTCCTTCATTGGCTATTCTGGCTTAAGAATTAGCAGGTTTTACTCGTATATTTAAATAAGCAAAAATTAATGAATATTGCTCTACAGAAAACATTGTCTCTAATATTGATTATTATTATAGGTTTATTGTTAAAAACTAAACTTACTAAAAAAGACCATCATCAATCGATCAAAATAATCATATTGAATGTGGCTTTACCGACGGTAATTTTTGTTGCTTTGATGAAACTTCATGTGAAGCCGAATTTGTTGATTCTCCCCTTGTTAGTACTTGTTTTTAATGTAGTTTTTCTTTTGATATTAAAGTTTATTCTTCCACTGTATGGTGCGGCTAAGCACAGTGCAGAGATGCGTACTTACATGTTGCTTATCCCGTCATTAGCACCGGGTCTTTCTTGCTTTCCTTTTATTACGGAATATATCGGGGAAGAAGCACTAGCACGTGGCGCTTTAGCAGATATTGGCAATAAAATTGCGGTGCTGTTTTTCAGTTATATGTTGGCCATGCATTGGTTTTATAAATTGAACCGACACGTGAGACATAGCAGTAACGAAAAGTTAAAATCGTTGGTCTTAGGTATGTTGAATGAACCGATCAATTTAGTGATGGTAGGTGCGTTGGTTCTATTGGGGTTTGGTGTTTATTTTGAAGATTTTCCGAATTTCTTTCAAGACACACTTAATTTATTGGGTAGCTTAATGACTCCGCTGATTTTAATGTTTATTGGTATAGCGGTAGTGTTTAAGTGGAAACAATTTAAAGCAATATTCAGGTTACTAGTCTTTCGGTCGGGTATAGTTTTTTGCCTCAGCGCCTTATTGATCTCATTTATGCCCGGAGCGTCTTACGCGTCCCTAATGCTCGCTGTGGTGTTTCCGCAAAGCGCCTGTAGTTTTTGGCCCTTTGCCCACATGGCCATAGTGGAGTCAATGAGTAAAAAAGAGGGTGATCCCAAAGCTCCAGCGGTTTTTAATAATGAATTAGCGATGAATATGCTGGCACTTTCATTGCCCTTGTCGACAATGATTATACTGGGTGTGTTTTCTGTAGGACCTTTTTTTACAGATGTCTTTAATTTGCTTTACATTGGCTTTGCTTTGATTTTGCTTTCTGCTATGCCTTCGCTGGTTCACTATTTTCGCAAAAAAAAATCCATGAATAACACTTCGCATGTTATGCAGGAGCGCGTAACAATGATTGAAACCGAACACGACAAAAAAGAAGAGGTGTTGTCGTCCTCTTCTTAAATCGCTGGTGTTTTACAGAAAGTTTGACTTAAAAATCAGAATAATCAACGGGATATAAGAAAGTAATGTCAATGTGTGAGACATTGTTTTGATATTCTGTTTTGGCTGAAAGTTCCTTCCAATATTCATCTTTACCAAAAGCATCCCAATGTGCATCCCTGGATGTTTTATTGTCAAATGTCGTAAGGTACATTAAGTTAGGCATTCTGCCTCCAGCAATCACTTCGCCATAAAATGCCGCGTTAAATTCGAGTCTTTCAAATAACCCGACCTCATCGCCCTTGTTGAACATAGCTACTTTGTTTTTATAAAGTTTTTCTGTAGGCCCCTCATAGCTTCGGAGTTCGTATACACGTTCCTGATACGGACTGTTTAATGCAGGCTTAGTAAAGTTGGGACTTCTGTCAAAAGCGGTCAGCAAAATGGTTTCTATCCTTGTATACGGGGCAGCTTCATGAGGAGCATCTAAGTAGTTTGCACCATCCTGCAAATATTTATTATCATTTTCCAATATGCCATCAAGCTGAAGATAATCCGCAACCGACGGATAGGGTATAAAGACATAAATGAGCTGCTCGGCTTTTTCAGATTCCTCCGAAGGAATTGGTTTAAAAACACCAATGTTTGCGATTTTCGCTCGATGTAAGGCGGGTAGGTAGGCGTTTTCTAGGTAGTCTTCTACGATTTTCTCCTGTTCCTTGTTTTGAAGGTGATAAATTTTTATTTGATAAAAATCTTTTGTAGAGGCATTCGCAGCGTTAACCAGAGCAAAAAAGAAGGCAATAATAAGTAATAGTTGGAGAAATCTCATAATGTTCAATTTAATTGATAAAAAATCAAAACAAAGCTAATCCGAATGGACCACAATTTAAAGTTTTTAAAAAAAATGATATCCACTCACAATTTAGGAAGTTATTGAATTTTAAGAGAGAAAAGCTTTTTTTTGTACTGTGGTATTTAAATGTATTTAATGTAATGTATGAAGATTGAAATTATCTCATTTTAAAACATAATAATTGATAAGCTAATCGGGGAAATTTATCTCATTTTCAGCAAATTGGCATAATTGATCTAGCATATCACTTAATTTTATTCCAGCTGTTGTGATAGCATAGGTTATCTTTGGAGGGGTTTCGTTGGAAATGTCGTTGCGGCGAATAAGCTTATAGTGTTCCAAATACCGGAGACGATCTGCTAAAATATTATCACTGATATGTTTAAGATTTTCTTTAATGCTGGAAAAACGATTATGTCCTTCTTCAATACTGAATAAGACATCCGTTAACCATCGTTTGCTCAGTAGGTAGATCAATTCGTTCAAGGTACATCTGTCTTCTAAATAAACTTGGTTATAATAATTTGTAGAACTCAACTTTCGCATATAATTACGTTATTTGATAGGCTAATATACATTTTTTGGCGACGGTTTGATGTGATCACTTTGTAACAAAATGCTGAGATTCGTAAAATGGTAAGAGCCTGTTATAATTTGTATTATAAAAGATTTATTAGATAAATTTTAAACAGGCGCTAAGGAAAAAAGAAAAAATAATAAATCGTAATAAATATGAACTATAGAACATTAGGAAAAACAGATTTAAGACTTCCTGTAATAACTTTTGGTGCTTGGGCAGCTGGCGGTTGGATGTGGGGAGGCAGTGAAAGAAAAGACGCTGTAGAAGCCATAAAAGCTTCTTATGATTTAGGCGTAACGGCCATCGATACTGCTCCGATTTACGGACAGGGAACCAGTGAGGAAATTGTAGGCGAAGCTATCAAAGGCATTGCCAGAGATAAAGTATATGTCCTTACCAAATATGGTATGCGTTGGGACCTGGTTAAAGGAGATTTTGGCTTCCAGAGTAAAGACAATAACGGTAGGGCGATCGATATCTATAAGTATGCCGGAAAAGAAAGTATTATCAAAGAATGCGAAGACAGTTTAAAGCGTTTAGGTACGGATTATATCGATCTCTATCAGATTCACTGGCCGGATAGCACGACGCCTATAGACGAAAGTATGGAAGCGGTAGCACAATTGATTCAAGCGGGTAAAGTAAGGTACGCTGGCGTTTGCAATTATAATGTTGAGCAGATGAAAGAAGCAGAGAAAACATTGAAATTAGCTTCTAACCAAGTGCCTTATAGCATGGTTAAAAGAGGCATTGAGGAGGAGGTGATCCCTTACTGCCTGGAGCACGATAAATCGATCCTTGCTTACAGTCCACTCGAACGTGGTTTATTGACCGGTAAGATGAAACCTGGTCATTTGTTCAATGAAGGAGATCATCGTGCTGGTTTGTACTTCTTTCAGGAAGAAAACCTTAAAAGAACCAATGTTTTTTTGGAAAGTATCAAGTCCCTTGCCGATGATAAGGGAATCTCTTTAAGTCAATTGGTGTTGTTATGGACTTTAGAGCAGCCTGGGATAACCATTGCGCTTGTAGGTGCGCGGAATAAAACGCAGGCAGTGCAAAATGCAAAAGCAATAGAGGCTTCGATTTCGGCAGAGGAGGTAGCTTCCATTACAGCGAAACTGAATCAATTGGAATTGGTAGTTTAATTATTAACCTATTGGGCTTCGGTAAAGCGTTTTGATCTTCAAGAAGTCTGATAGGTTTTTAAAATTTAAGCTACTTGGTGTTGATTTTGCCGAATATTTCTTTCATGTTTTTGACAAACTTTTTAGTATAACTACCGTCTGTATCCAATTCAGGATCTAAAATGGTGATGGTCAATCCAATAGCTTTGGGGTTATTTAATAGTGGTAATAAAATTTCCTGTAATTCATGATATAGTAAGCCATCAGGAGCCCGGCTATCCACTGCAGGCATGAGCTCATCATGCAGCACGTCTACGTCAAAATGAATCCAAAAACCGGATAGATTTTGCGACTGGATAGATTTTAAAAAAGAAGATACACATGATTTAATACCTTCATTTCTAATGCGTTCAAGTGAGAGGTAGGTTGCGTTGGATGTGGTAATTGCTTGTTCATACCAATCGACATACTCTCTGTTGCCTACGCACCATAGGTATTCTTCTTTTACATAAGGCTCCAACCCTAAGATGTTAGTCAGTTTTTTAGGACCTCTACCCACAGCAAAAGCTGCGGCCATACCTCCGGCACCTCCGGTCTTGGATAATGCGGGCCACATAAAATCCGTATGACCATCTAAATAAAAAAGGGCATGATCTCCTGTTTGAGCTAAACTCAAGAGAGGGCCTAAAAGGATGCTGCAGTCACCTCCTAATAGCAAAGGGAAAAGGCCTTTGTTTAAGGTTCTTTGAATAATTTTGTCCTGTTCCAGCGCGTAACTTACTAATGCATCTGCATTACGCACGCCTGTCTCTTTGTCTACAGACATGGAATAGGGAGGAGGATCCAATCGAATGATTTTCGAAGAGCGAATTTCATGATGAAAGTGATGTTTTCTTAACCAATCGGGTAGATATTTTACTCCCGGCTCATGCCCCGGGTAAGATTCCTTTAATCCTAAATTGGAAGGAAACTCGATGATGCAGATCTCTTTTGTTTGTGGCAGCATAGTTAAATATAATTTTATACAAAAAAAGATTGGATAGCGCGCTATTTCAGCTGTTAACATTAAGAATGATCTTTCCTTTGGAATTGCTTCTTAAACGCAGATGGGCTTATACCATATTTGTTCTTAAATAATGTAGCAAAGTACGTCGGAGAGGAGAAGCCAATCTGGTCCGCCACTTCATTGATGGTGATATCTTGTTGTAATAGGTGTTTGGATTTTTTTAGCCTACGATGGATAATATAATCATTTACACTACAGTTCAATAACGCTTTTACCTTACGATAAAGTTGTACACGCGACATGCCAATTTCTTTTGCAATGTTTTCTACATTAAAGTGACTGTTGGATAGGTGATTTTCAACGATTGCCGACAAATTGTTTAGGAAACGTCTGTCGACCTCGTTTGTATTAATTTGTACACGATCCCCAACAGGGTTAACTTCACTGGTGTACCTTTGTTTGAGCTCTTCACGATTGGTAATTAAGTTTTGTACAAGCGCTTCCAGGTGGCTACCGCTGAACGGTTTGGTAATATAGGCATCTGCCATCGCGAGAAGACCTTGATTTTGCTGTTCTTCCGTATCCAGCGCTGTAAGCAAAATAATAGGAATGGACGATGTACGCGTGTCTTTTTTTAGTATTTTGACCAACTCGATCCCACTTTTTCCAGGCATAATCACATCACTTATAATGAGATCGGGCACTTTTGCATAAGCTAATTTTATGCCTTCTTCGGCGTTGGAAGCACTGTATATTTGATAATTTTCGCTGAATTTATCTCGGAGAAAATGAACAATTTCAATGTTGTCATCGATTACCAAAAGAGAATATTCCTTTAGTGAATGATCCTTTTTTTCAGGTTGCGCCGCAGGAGATAGTGCCGTTTGCAATGCAATTAACGGGTGACTATCTCCTGTGGCCTCAAGCTTATGATCAGTAACTAATGTGGCTGCTTTTTCTGCAATGGTGAGATGGGTGTCGCCCACCGGTAAGCGAAGTGTAAAGGAAGTTCCTTCGTTTTCTTTACTGCTAACGGTAACTTGTCCATGATGTAGTTCAATAATTTCCCTCACCAACGCCAAACCCAGTCCGGAGCCACCGGTACTATAAGCGCCTTGATAAAAAGGGTCAAATATATGCTCTATATGATTTCTGCTTATCCCCCTGCCATTATCTATTACCCTGATCATCACATGATCGCCAAAGGTATTCTCCTCGATCTTCACTTGAATTTTTCCATTCTTTTGTGTGAATTTAAAGGCATTGGAAAGTAAGTTATACATCACTTTTTCCAGGAGATCCGGATCAAACCACAAATGGCTAATAGTCGTTTTGTTTTCAAGTGTTAGCGGAATGTTTTTTTGAATAGACAGGGGTTTGAATGACAGCACGATTTGATTCAGAAATGTGAAAAGATGTTGTGAAGAAGCTTTTAGACTGATCTTTTCGTGCGCTAATCGTTGAATGTCAATCAGCTCGGTCACGAGATGCATTAAGCGTAGCCCGTTTCGCTTAATACGTAATAACTGGTCTTTTAATAAACTAGATAACGTATTGTCTTTTAATAATTCTTCAACGGGAGCTAATATCAGGGTAATAGGTGTTTTAAATTCATGTGATACATTGGTGAAGAAGTTGATCTTTGCCTCAGAAGCCTCTTTGACTTTTTCGTTCATCGCTATGAGCTGCTGCTGTTGCTTCAGAATTTCAGCATTTTGCTTCGCTAAGTGTTTGTTTTTTTGCCAATTACTTTTTAAGGCATAAATGGCTATTCCAGCAAGAATAATGATCAGTACAAGACAAACGACCAGGGTGTTCAGTGTTGATTGCTGGCTCCGAAAAATGGCTTCCTGCTCGGCTAATAGTTCCTGTTGTTTGTCGATATCCTGTTGTTGACTATCGATTTTATCAGCCTGCATTTTCATTAATTGAACGTTTGCGGCATCAATCACCAGTGTTCCAAGGGTGTTTTCACGTTGATAGGCAGTTTTATTTAAAATGGCTATGGCCGTCCTGATCGCTTCAGTGCCCCCTGTTGCATAAAGCATAGACGCATCAATCGTTCCATTGGCAATCTGCTCCAGGCCATTACCGCTACCCGGTAAAGCATCTACGCCGACTATTTTTATATTATTGTTGGGATAAATCTCCTGCAATGCTTTTCTTGAACCAATGGCCATTTGATCATTAAAGGCAAATATGGCATCAGATTCCCGGAGAGATGAAGCATTGGCCTTCACTTTTTCACGGGCAACATCAATTAACCATTCACCGTTTAAAGTGTTTACAAGCTGTATCCGCGGATAACTCTTCAAAGCCTCCCTGAAACCTTTATCGCGCTCAATAGACGCTGATGAACCTGAAAGCCCGGTAATTGTTGCCACCTTACCGCTACCCTTTAATTGGTAACCAATATATTTGCCGGCTAAGTAACCGATATCATAGTTATCAGACCCAACATATGCGTTATACAATCCCGAAGAGGTTTTCCTATCCGTGACGATTACCGGTATACCTTTCTGAAAGACCTGATCTACAATTGGTGTTAAAGGCTCGGCTTCATTTGGTGAGATAATCAGTAGGTCTATATCACTTGCCAGAAGCTCCTTTACCTGCGCAATCTGCGTCTCGTTTTTTCCGCCGGCTTCCCGGTACAGGAAATTAATTTCGGGATGGAATGACAATTCCCGTTTCATCTCTTTTAGCATGGTTTCACGCCAGGCATCCGACCCTATACATTGCGAAAAGGCAATGGTATACGTTTTTGCTTTTTCTTTCGATTCACAAGCGTGAAAAAAGAAGAAAAGCAGGAAGCTAACACAAGAGATATAGATACGGTGCATATAATAAGTTTGTGCTACATTGAATGGTTGAAGATACTAATTTTTTCCACAGATCAGGTGGAGGGATAAACAGCTGTGTCTTAAATACACTAAGTGTATGGTGATGAAAAATGGTTCAAAAATGAAGGTTTTTGATATAATTTTGAAGATTTTAAAATTACATTTATGGTAAAATTCAGATAATCAACTGTTTGTGTTTTTTTAATATTTGAAACACAATTGAACGATTTTGGAACATCGGATAGTAATGTAATGTGCTGATGTAGCTACATTAGCCATGTAAACCTTATATATCATCATGAGCAACAACACGGTATTAGCATGGTCATTTGTGGTGGCCCTAGGAGGATTCTTATTTGGCTTTGATACAGCCGTTATTTCAGGCGCAGAGAAGGCCGTTCAACACTATTGGAACCTAAGTGAGTTTCAGCATGGCCTAACAATGGCTATTGCATTAATAGGCACCGTTGCGGGCGCTGCTTTAGGAGCTTTTCCTTCCGATAAATTGGGAAGAAAAAATACGCTCTTTATCGTAGCCGCATTATATTTTTTCTCGGCTTTAGGTACCGCATTGGCCACTGATTGGAATATATTTATCTTATTTCGATTTTTCGGCGGTATAGGCGTAGGGGTATCATCCGTTACCGCACCTATATATATATCAGAAATATCACCTGCAAAATCAAGGGGTAAATTGGTCGGCCTCTTTCAATTCAACGTTGTTTTAGGCATCCTGATCGCTTATCTATCCAATTACCTGATCGGCCAAACAGGCGAACAATCGTGGCGATGGATGTTGGGCGTTCAGGCGGCACCTGCTTTGCTGTTTTTTATTCTTATATTTTTTGTGCCGGAAAGTCCGAGATGGCTGCTGTTGCACCGCAATAACATAGACGATGCGGAAAAGGTCATGAAAAAAATAAACGCACACACTTACAAGGAGGATATCGCTGCGATTTTAGCAAGCCATCGCGCGAACGATGGCAACGGTAGCGGAGAAAAGCTCTTTGCAAAGAAGCATCGTTTGCCTGTGATGTTAGCCATCTTGTTCGCTATGTTCAACCAAGTTTCTGGAATCAATGCGATCATCTACTATGCTCCCAGGGTATTTGAAATGGCTGGTTTAGGTGCGCAAAGCTCATTATTGTCTACGGTAGGAATTGGGATCGTTAACTTTATATTTACCTTGATCGCCATTAACTTTATTGATAAAGTTGGACGTCGTAAACTCATGATGATCGGTTCCTTCGGGTTGATTTTTGCGCTCTCCATGGTCTCCTTCGCTTTTTATTCAGGTCAAACAGAAGGTTTGGCAATTACCATATATCTGATGCTTTATATTGCCTTTTTTGCTTTGTCTCAAGGAGCGGTGATTTGGGTTTTTATATCGGAAATTTTTCCCAACGAGATCCGGGCAAAAGGGCAAACGCTGGGCAGCTTAACGCATTGGGTGATGGCAGCGATCATTACGTTTTGCTTCCCCGCGTTAACGGAGTTTTTAGGAGGTGGAAATACTTTTATTATTTTCGCTTGTTTTATGGTATTACAGTTGTTATTTGTATGGAAATTAATGCCGGAAACGAAGGGGCGTTCGCTTGAGCAGGTAGAAAGCGAAGCTGCGGTATTAATACATTAACTATATCATGATGTCAAAAATGAAGAAAGTAGTATGTTTCGGTGAAGTATTATGGGATGTACTTCCCGATGGGAAAAAGCCAGGCGGTGCCCCCATGAATGTGGCCTACCATTTAAATAAATTGGGGATAGATAGCAGCATGGTCAGCAGGGTAGGCAACGATGAGGCCGGTAAAGAACTTACCGAATTTCTCACAAAAATGGGACTTTCAATTGATTATGTACAGGTAGATGCCAGATATCACACCAGTGAGGTGATTGCCACCATGGGTGATAATCATGAAATGCGTTACGATATTCTGAAACCGGTAGCTTGGGATTTTATCACTTACACTGCACCGCTGGAAAAATTGGTAACAGCAGCGGATGTGATGGTTTTTGGAAGTTTGGTAGCGAGAAATCAGGAAACACGGGATACCCTTTATCGATTGTTAGACCATGCAAGGTTTAGGCTCTTTGATGTCAATTTTCGCGCACCGCATTATCAACGGGAAACCGTTGAATATTTATTGCATAAAGCGGATGCTGTCAAGCTAAATGAACATGAATTGCTCATCATAACCGATTGGATGAATGCTCGGGCAAAAGATGAGCATACTGCCGTGTCGACTCTCCAAGAGCAATATGGCCTTTCAGAGGTTATTGTCACTAAAGGCGCTGGTGGGGCTTCTTATTATACGCTGGAGAGCAGGCACGACTATCGTGCTTATCCAGTGACCGTAAAGGATACCATTGGCAGTGGCGATTCCTTTCTGGCAGCCTTTTTAGCAAAGAAGTTATTTGGTAAATCCATCGATGATATGCTCGACTATGCGGCTGCCCTAGGGGCTTATGTAACGGCGCAGTCGGGCGCAAATCCGGATTATCGAACGACCGATCTCCAGCGTTTCATGTGGGAAAAGCAGCTGGAACGGGTTAAATGGAAGTAGAAATATGGCCTAAGAAAATTTAAAACCAAAAATATATTAAGGAAGAAATAAGAACATCTTCCGAATAATAGCGTGATCCAAAAAACGACTAAGTGGAAGCGTATTGCCTAAATTTTAACCAATTAAACGATGTACAAAAGAATGACAAAAAAGCTATTTATCTATCTAATGCTGCTGCTATGGGGTACGGAAGCGGTATGGGGTCAGGTCGATAAAATCACCGGTAAGGTGACAGACCTGTCTGGAGAACCACTGGATGGTGTGACGGTCACGGTCGAAGGAACAACTATTCGATCAATGACCAATGCGGATGGTTCTTATAGCATAGCGGCCGAGATTGGACAAACCCTTGTCTTCTCTATGGTTGGCGCAATTAGCGAGAAACAGACTATACAAAACGAAGAGCCCTTAAACGTGCCGCTTGACGTGAATTTTAACTTGGACGAAGTGGTTGTAACCGGTTATCAAGCCGAGCGAAAAAAAGATTTAACGGGAGCAGTAGCCGTAGTAGATGTTGATGAAATGAAGAAACAAAGCGTTGCCAACCCAATGAAGGCATTGCAGGGGCAGGTTCCGGGTATGTATATTACGGGAAATGGTGCGCCAAGCGCACCTGCCACCGTACGCATCCGTGGTGTAGGAACGCTGAATAATAATGACCCACTTTACATTATCGACGGTGTTCCCACAAAAGCAGGTATGCACGAATTGAATCCGGCCGATATCGAATCCATGCAGGTTTTAAAAGATGCCTCCGCAGCAAGTGTATACGGTTCGCGTGCAGCCAATGGTGTTATTGTGATCACAACCAAACACGGCAAATTAGGCGGTACACAGTTAAACGCTAATGCCTATACTTCGGTATCCTCTTATGTCAATCGGGTCAACATGCTGGATACCGAAGGCTACGGAAAAGCGCTGTGGCAAGCCAGTATGAATAATAATGTCAACCCGAACAATAGTGGCTTACCCTATCGGTTCGAATGGTCGGTAGATCCGGTTACCGACCAACCGATACTGGATAACGTGTTGGTGCCTGATTTTCTGGATGCCGCCCATACGATGCGTTCATCCAATACCGACTGGTTTAAGGAGATTTCGCAGGAAGGCGTGATTCAGAGTTATGACGTACAACTCTCCAATGGTACAGAAAACGGAAATTACCTGCTTTCTTTAGGCTATTTCGATAATAAAGGAGTGGTTAGGACGACCGGTTTTAATAGACTCTCCGCACGCCTCAATTCTGACTATAAACTGTTTAACGGGAAGCTAACCGTTGGTCAGAACTTGAGTATTACCAAAACGAGCGAGCTGGATGTTACGCCTTTGAATGAGGCGCTGCAGGCCTTGCCTATCATTCCGGTGCGAACGGTGGATGGAACCGGGTGGGGCGGTCCGGTAGAGGGGATGAACGATCGACATAACCCCGTGCGGATCTTAGAAGATAATAAGCAGAATAACTATGATTATACCCGTCTTTTCGGAAATTTCTTTGCCGATCTTAAGATCATGAAAGGTTTAACACTGAGATCCAATGTTGGGATAGACTACGGTAATTATACATCAAGAAACTGGGAAAAAAGATATCAGTCGGGATATCTGGTAAACGATGTCAATAAAGTCATCAACACGCAGACACATTCCGTAAAAACTACTTGGACAAATACCTTGAACTATAACGCCGAATGGAATGATCACCGATTGGATGTGATTGGTGGTACCGAATACTATGTGGAAAATTTTAACGCCTTCATGGCATCTAGGGAAGGATATATATTGGAAGATCCTGATTATATGTACCTGAATGCGGGTACCGGTATTAAAGACAATGAAGGTGATGGCGCTAAACATGTATTGCTATCGTATTTCGCCAAAGCAAATTATTCCTATCTCGATAGGTACCTCTTATCTGCTACGGTGCGTTATGACGGCTCTTCCAGATTCGGTGAAAATAACCGGTTTGGTACATTTCCTGCCTTCTCTGCCGGTTGGCGGATCAGTGAAGAAGCTTTCATTAAAGACCACACCACCATACTGGACGACTTAAAACTCCGTTTCGGCTGGGGGATGACCGGTAACCAGGAAATAGATAATCATGCGATTTACAACATCTATTTACCCAACTATAATGTAACGTCTTATGATATCAATGGTAATAAAAGCGGTGTATTGCCTTCCGGTTTCTTTCTTTCACAAAATGCAAACCCCAATTTAAGATGGGAAGCCACCACCATGGCAAATGCCGGGGTGGACTTTTCTTTTCTTAACCAAAAAATTTATGGTAGTGTAGATGCCTATGTAAAGAAAACATCGGATATCCTTTTATTGCCGCCTTATATCGGTGTATTGGGTGAAGGTGGAAACACCTGGGTGAACGGAGCATCGATGGAAAATAAAGGTATTGAACTGGTGCTTGGGCACCGTAGCAAAATCAATGAAGATCTTCACCTGGACCTTACCGCTAATGTTGATATCGTTCGTAATAAGGTGACGCACTTACCCGATGAGGTAATCAATGCCTATGGCGGTGATGGTAGAGGACAGAACATTTTAGGGAGAACTTTTGAATCGCACTTTGGTTACGTGGCAGATGGCTTGTTTCGAACACAGGAAGAAGTGGATGCCCATGCAGATCAACCGAATAAAGGGCTCGGTCGTATCCGTTATCGCGATCTCAACAACGATGGCGTGATAAATGATTTCGACCGTACATGGATAGGGGTTCCGATCCCAAAATTCACTTATGGATTTAATGCCGCTATTAACTATAAAAATGTTGATGTTTCCTTTTTATTGCAAGGTGTAGGTCCGGTAGATGTGCACAATGAATTTAAAATCTATACAGACTTCTGGAGCGCCATTGAATCGTCCTCCAATAAAGGGGAACGATTGTTGGGAGCCTGGTCGCCCACTAATCCTAACAGTGATATCCCGGCTATTTCATTGACAGACGACAATTGGGAGGCGCGCTATTCTACCTATTTTATTGAAAATGGTACCTATTTGAAGCTCAGAAATGCACAGATTGGATACACCTTTGGCAAAGAATCCCTAACGAAGCTCCGTATGCAATCACTGCGCGTGTATTTGGGAGGCGACAATCTGGGCATTTTATTCAAGTCGAAATCATATACAGGTCTGGATCCGGAAAATCCCGGTTTTGGCTACCCGAATCCCCTAGTGGTGACGGTTGGAGCTAATATCAGGTTTTAGATAAAAAACACCTTATAAATCAATTATAAAAGCGATAAATCATCAATGTTTAAATTACAGAAAAGATGAAAAGATATTTTTTGATAGTTATTTGGATAACCACGATGGTCTCCTGCAGTAAATCGCTGGAGGTAGGTCCGAGAGGGGCACTTAATGAAGATCAGGTTTCCAACCCAGAACAGGCTGAAGGTTTTGTTATAGCCGCCTATTCACAGTTGGGGAATGATGAAATCAACCGGGCATTCAGCATGTATCAATATGGTAATGTGAGAGCCGATGATGCCTATAAAGGAGGCGGAGGTATTAACGACGGTGACATCTTTCACTTCATGGAAACTTTTGTCACTTCCAGGCCTGATCAGTGGAACTATGATGACATGTGGTTCAATATCTATGTAGGCATTAGAAGAGCAAATGAAGGTTTGCGGATTATGCAGAAATTCACACAGGAAGAGTACCCGATGGTAAATGTACGTATGGCAGAACTGCGCTTTCTGCGTGCTTATTGGTATTTAATGTTGGAGAACCTGTTTAAAAACATTCCCTACATCGACGAAAACTTACCTGCCGAAGAATACAAATTGGTGTTGAACAATGAGTTTAGCAGGGATGAAATTCTGGAGCGGATAGCGGCTGATTTTGCCTTTGCTGCGGAGACATTGCCCGCTGTACAGGAACAGGTGGGGCGTGCAAATAGGTATGCCGCTTATGCGTTTTTGGCAAAAACGAGGTTGTTCCAGGCTTATGAGCAGGATGACACACACGCAGTGGTTAACATCAATCAATCACGCCTGGAAGAAGTGATCGCTGCGGCCGATCAAGTGCTGGCCGCTAATTACGATCTTGAACCTGATTTTGCCAATAATTTTTTACCCGGAAACTATGAAAACGGGATGGAGTCCATTATGGCGGTACAGTTCTCAAGTAATGATGGCGTAGGGCGCGGGCGCGTAAACTTTGGTGATATGCTCACCGTTCCGCAAGGTATCGGTTGTTGCGATTTTCAAAAGCCATCGCAAAGTTTGATGAATGCCTATAGGACAAATGAAGCGGGCATACCTTTATGGGATACCTATAATCAGCAAGATATAAATTTTGCGCAACATACAGTAGATCCGAGGGTTGATCATACCATCTCCAGGCCCGGTGCCCCGTGGAAATATGAGCCTGAACGTGTGGTGACCAACGGTTGGAGCAGGGCGGTGTCCATCTATGGTACCTATAATTCCATGAAGGAGAATGTCTCGCCGGATTGCGATTGTTTTATCAACATTGCACCATTTTTTGGTAATACTAAAACACGTATCCTGATGCGGTATGCGAATGTGATGCTCTTTAAGGCAGAAGCGCTGATTGAGTTAGGACGACAGGACGAAGCGCTGCCATTAATCAATGCATTGCGGAGTCGGGCCGCTAACAGTACCGACCGATTGGTGACGGCTGATGGGCAGCCTACCTCACAGTATTCAGTAGAAGTATACCTGCCCGGAGATAATATCGTTTGGAATCAGGAAAATGCGCGGAAGGCCTTGCGGTTTGAGCGTCGACTGGAAATGGCGCTGGAAGGAGAACGTTTCTTTGATCTGCTGCGGTGGGGTGTAGCCGATCAGGAGCTTAATGCTTATTTTAATGTAGAAAGGCCTAATCGTTCCATCTATCAGCAAGCGCGTTTTACTAAAGGAAAGGACGAATATTTACCTATTCCGCAAAATCAGATTTTCTGGAGTGAAAATAGGTATGTACAAAATCCCGGTTACTAACCTTTTTTATAAGCAAATGATATGATCAACTATTTGAATCGGATAAAGTTCTTGTTAGCTATCTTCCTATTGGGAGGTGCGGCCTGCAAGAAAGAAGGAAATAAGGACTTCAATCTCCATGCGGAGGTACAGCTGACGTCTTTTAAGCTACATAATGTGGCCGGTGAAATTAACCAACAGACCGGTGAAATTGTTGTTAACTTACCCTTTGGCACCCATCTGGAAGCCTTGATTCCTGAGATAGGCCTACCGCTGGATGCCTTGAGCAAACCTGCGCCGGGAGAAGCCGTCAACTTCACGGGAACCATTAGTTACCGTATAACCAATGGTAATATATATAAGGGTTATACCGTAACCGCAAAAATCATCCCTCCTTTGATTGCATTTCGCATCAATGATGAGGAGGCAACGATCGATCATGCGAACAGAACGGTTTCGCTGGTTTTACCCGATGGAACAGATTTGCGTACCTTGACACCGGAGATTGAATTACTGGAAGGTGTGTCGACAAGCCCGGCTAATAACGAAGCGCAGGATTTCTCGCAGTCGCTGGATTATACCTTTGCTCTTGGAGAGGAAACGGTCACTTATCAAGTACATATCATCAGCAATTCCATCAGTGCATATGCCTTTTTAGGGCTTGCAGCTAGTCGGGAAGCTATTGGTAATCCCGATGAAAAAGCTGCGGCCGACTGGTTCTTTGCCGCCTATCCCGATGCAGAGTATATCTCCTTTCAAAGTATTGCCTCTGGCAGAAACTTGTCCAATTACCAAGTGATCTGGTGGCATTTTGATGCAGCACAGGAATTACCTGCAATAGCACTTACGAATGAGGTCATAAACACACTCAAAACTTACCGAAGTGAAGGTGGTAGTCTTCTATTGAGTGCTTTTGCTGTGCAATATGTGGAGGCATTAGGGGTTGTTCCTGACGGAAGAGGGCCGAATAATGTTTTTGGCGACTTTCTGCCGAATGGTTTCATTGAAGAAAACAGCGATTGGGGGATATCTTTTAAAGGACGCGAGGATCACCCGATTTTTCAGGGCCTGGACACCTTTGAGGAGGGAAAAGCTTACTTGTTGGCCAGCGGAACTTTTCGATTGAACCATACGGCATGGTGGTTCCTGCCTGAATGGGGAGGTTATGGCGACGCTGCTACCTGGCGCAGCGAAACCGGCGGTATAAACCTGGCTTCAGAAGCATGGGACGATCATTTTGATGGCAGAGTAGGTATTGCGGAATGGCCAGATAGCGGATCGCAGGGAAATGTGGTCATTATTGCCTTTGGCGCATACGACTGGTACTCAGAACCGCAAAATGGAGCGAGCACAGATAACCGGTATATGAACAATATCCGGCAACTTACCAAAAACACGATTGATTATCTGAAGAGTAATTAAAAAAAACAATATGTATTTGAAAGAAATTTTTTTAGCGATAACATTATTCATAGGTCTCGTAGCTTGTAGTAAGGATAATGCGCCGTCTTTAGAAGACTGGCCGGATGATTATGTACCGAGAATATATCCCCAACCAACAACAGGATGGGTAGGTGATGTGATGCCTTATTTTTATGATGGCAAGTTTGAAATTTTCTTTCTCCATGATGCTACGGATAAAGAAAAACAGCGTAGTGCGGGGCAGCACCCTGTTCATAAATTTACCACGACAAGTTTGGTGGATTATCATTATGCTGGAGAAATGATACCCTACGGAAGTGTGAATACACAGTATCATTTGATAGGTACGGGTTCTACGGTACGTGTTGATGATACCTTCCACTTCTATTTTACGGGGCATAATGGCAGCAACAGCTGGCTGCAGAACAATAATCCGGGTTGGGTAAGCAATAATAATCGGGAAGCGGTGATGCTCGCTACCAGTACCGATCTGAACAGCTGGACACAACGGGACGATTTTCTGTTGAAAGCACCTGAAGGTTATTCGGGCTTTGACTTTCGCGACCCACACGTTTTTTATAATGATGAGTTTGGGGAATATTGGCTATTGGTAAGCACGCAGCAAAACGGTAAAGGTGTATTATTACTTTTTACGTCGGATGACCCATCATCGGCTACTTGGGAACCTGTAGGCCCTTTAGATGTGGAAGGGGATTATTTGATGTTGGAGTGTGCCGATATTTTTAAAATGGGCGATTTATACTACCTGGTTTTTGCGGAAGATTGGAGTGATAGTCCCGGTACACATTATCGGATAGCACATTCTTCCAAAGGCCCCTGGCGAAAACCGGCAAGCGGACAGGATATGTTCGATGGCCATCAGTTCTATGCGGCAAAGACGGCGTCCGACGGTGATAAACGTTATGCTTTTGCCTGGGCGCACCGTAGGCGTCCGGAGAATAATAGTGGTGAGTGTACCTGGGCAGGAAACCTAATCGTGCATGAAATTGTGAGGCAGGATGACGGAAGTTTGGGGGTGAGGATTCCTGATGAGGTGCAACAGCATTTTGTTGATGCAAAGGCTGTACAGTTGACCACGAAGAGCAATAATGTGACGGAAAATGGTGAGGAATTAATATTAGATGCAAACGCTAATCCGGCAGAGCTGCAATTTGAGGAAATAAAAGGCACGCAACGTATTAATGCCCAGTTGGAATTAACCAATGCTTCCGGAAATATTTCTTTTCTCTTTAATATGGATGAAGAAAACAATGAAAGTTACACGATTACCTTTGAACCGGAACGGCAGCGAATAGCAGGGTACAACCTTGGCGAGGAGATGACTCGGGTACCTTTTGATCTCCAGGCAGGCAGAACATATGAGATAAGTTTAGTAACAGACGGAACCGTATGTGTACTGTATGTGGATGGAAAAGTAGCCTTGAGTAACCGTATTTACGGTATGCAAAATAAAAGCTGGGGAGTTAGGGCAGAAGGCACACAGGCCAACCTTTCTGCTATTCAGGTGTCTAATATAAAGTAAACGTATTATTATTTAAAATCCTTAAAGATGAAGAAAAGTATATTAACAATTTTTTCCATGGCTATTTTGGCCTTGGGGTGCGACAGTAAACAACGGGGCGACGGAGAAAACGATATGGATGATCATGAACAATATCGACCTCAATTTCATTTTTCTCCTAAAAACGGATGGATGAATGATCCTAATGGAATGGTCTATCTAAATGGTAAATACCACCTTTTTTTTCAACATAACCCGGATAGCAATGTATGGGGGCCGATGCATTGGGGGCATGCGATCAGTGAAGACTTGATCCATTGGGAGGAGCAAGCTATTGCTTTATTCCCCGATAGTTTGGGGACTATATTTTCTGGTAGTGCGGTCGTCGATAAAGATAATACCGCCGGATTTGGCGAAAACGCGCTCGTTGCGATATTTACGCACCATAGTCATGAAGTTGAAGAGGCTAAGACGGGCTTGCATCAAAATCAGAGTTTGGCTTATAGCACAGACGAGGGAAAAACGTGGACAAAATATGAAGGTAATCCGGTACTGCCCAACCCGGGAATTTGGGATTTTAGGGACCCAAAAGTGATGTGGCACGAGAATTCCAAACAATGGATCATGACCTTGGCTACAAAACAAACCATAACCTTTTACGGTTCACCAGACTTAAAACAGTGGACCAGGTTAAGTGAATTTGGAGAAAATATCGGTGCACATGGTGGCGTCTGGGAATGTCCGGACCTTTTTAGTTTATCTGTTGATGGAGAAGGGAAATGGGTATTGATCGTGAGTATTAACCCGGGCGGTCCAAATGGGGGATCTGCCACACAGTACTTTGTTGGGCAGTTCGACGGTAAGAGCTTTGTTCCTGATCATCAAGACACCCGCTGGCTGGATTACGGTCCGGACGATTATGCCGGAATAACTTGGTCTAATACCGGCGACAGAAAAGTGTTTATCGGATGGATGAACAATTGGCAATATGCCAATGAGGTGCCAACAGAAGCCTGGCGCGGAGCCGCAACCATCGCCCGCGAATTGGAGCTGAAAAAAGTAGGGGAAGATGTTTTTCTGACATCGACGCCTGTTAAAGAATTGGAGCATATCGTGGAAGACGCCCACACCGAAAATGACCTTATGATCGAAGGTAATCACGATTTATCGACGAAGGTTAAGTCTTTCGAGGGTAAATATCTGCTTGAGCTAAAAGGGGCGGATAGGGAGAGTTTTGCGGTGAAACTCGCAAATGAGTTGGGAGAAGAGATCTTGATCGGCTATGATAAACAGCAAAATACCTATTATATCGATCGCTCAAAATCGGGGAAAATCGATTTTGAGTCGGATTTTGGACAAAGGCATGAAGCACCCCGTATCGCCAAAGGCGAAAAGCTACAAATGAAATTGTTGATCGATGTAGCTTCTGTGGAGCTTTTTGCCGATGATGGCCTGAGCGTGATGACGAGCGTTTTTTTTCCAAATCAGGTGTTCGATCAGCTACTGGTGCAAAGCTCGGGGGAATTAAATGTCGGAGACCTGACGGTCGCCAATATTCAGCATACGCTATAAATAACACGATTTACAGTTATTCAATAACGTATCAAAACGCCATTTGATGCTATAGGAAGGCGTCTAAAAAGGGCGCCTTCTTTCTTTTTGTATCTACCTGTAGAGTCTATCGGTTTTAGGATGTTACTCTGCGACCAATGGTTGATAGCAGTAGTTTATCCATTTGGGGTCATAAATAAGGGGATTATTGTATTTAGGTTCGTTGTTTGGGCCTGACGAAGTTGTTTTCAGGAGCTTTTTCGACCATTTTCTCAGGTTATGCCCTATACACATCAGGGCGAACTCAATATCGACCTTTTCAAGCCCCCTCATGGTTAACCTGTTGAATCTGTTGTTGCTTTTCATCTGTCCGAAGACCGCCTCCACTTCTATGGGGCGTTTACTCCGGTGGTACTTTCCTGTTTCCGATGTTAGACGTTCGCGTGCCCTGGTCTTCAGTTCGTTCAACCGGTGGTTGACTTCGATGATCCTGTTTCCCTGCGCTTTATGGCACTGCCCCCGAAGCGGGCAGCCTTCACAGCGTTCGGCCCTGTAATAGCTCACCCGGGAACTATATCCATTGGTGCTTTTGCGTATTCCCTTACCGGCAAACTCCATCTTCTGTCCCATCGGGCACACATAGAAGTCCTGCTCTTTATGATAATACAGGTTCTGTAATAGAAAAGGATTGTTCCTCTGGTTGCGTTTCTGCTCTTTGTGGAAGTAATTATATTTCACGTAACCTTCTATGTTCTTTGATTCCAGCATTTCATAGTTCTCTTCACTTCCGTAACCGGCATCGGCCACCACCATATCGCTCTGCCTGTTATATTGATCTTCGAAGCTATCAAGATGGTCTTCCAATGTGGTGGTATCGGTGCTTGTCTGGTGGATACTGTAGTGGGTGATGAACTGTTCTTCCGTACTGATCTGCGTGTTGTAGGCCGGTTTGAGCTGCCCGTTCTGCATGTGGTCATCTTTCAGCCGCATGAAGGTGGCATCTTCATCGGTTTTGCTGTAACTGTTCCTTTCCCCCAGTGTAGCCAATTGCTTTTCGTACTTTTCCAGCCTTGGAAGATGTTCTTCCCGCAGCTTTTTAAGCTGTTTTTGGGTAGGTTTTGCTGTTGCTTTGAGCTTTTCGTTCAGTAAAGAAAGTCTGTCCCTGAGCTCATTGCTCTTAATAGGTTTGGGTGTTTCATCCCTGCCCAGTTCCGATTGGTCCTGTTTTATCTGTGATTCAATGTCCGAGAGGACCGACTGTATTTTATTTTCCAGTTTTGCTTTGTTCTTTTCCACCGAACCTTTCCATACAAAAGTGTAACGGCCTGCCGCCGATTCAATCTTTGTACCGTCTATGTACTGGACCTTTAGGCTTACATAGCCCAGTTCGGCAAGCAAACGGACAACATCGGCAAAAAGGGAATGGATATGCCCTTTAAGTCTTTTGCCACGGAAGTGGTTGATCGTTCGGTAATCCGGTGCACTGTGGCCCGAAAGCCACATGAAATAGATATTCTCCTGTAAGGCCTTTTCTATCCTGCGGCACGAATAGATGTTGCCCAGATAGGCATAGAACAGCACTTTGATCATCATACGCGGATGGAAACTGCTCGTGCCGCCACCTTTGTACTGTCCTATGATGTGGTCGATGTTCAGTCTGTCAACCACTGCATTTACCAGACGTACCGGGTGGTTCTCTGGGATCTTTGCAAAAATATCTTCCGGAAACAGGCTCGGACTGTTGGACGGTAATGCTTTGAATAGTATGTTTGCCATATTGTTTGGGTGCACCTAAAAATAACTGTTTTTTAGGACAAAAAATAAAAATCCCCGACACTTTTTCAGTATCGGGGATCTTCTATTAATAGGGCTTTTTAGACAGCTCCTGTTTTTTATTGATCCGACCTTTAAATTATAGATTTATCCACTGAAAAAAGTTATTTTAGCGCAATGTGCCGGTGACCATCCTCCGGCTATTTCTTTCAGCACCCAAAAGTATGCCTGATTTACGAATAAATGGCTGATGACAGATGATATAGAATGACGTTATGATATATTTAAACAAAATTTCCTGGATACTTCTTTTATGTTACACCATAGGTGTGAGTCAGTCGGTAAAGGGGCAGATAATACCCGACCCTAAGGCGCACTTTGGCTTTACCATTGGTGACGACTACCAATTGGCAACGTATAGCCAATTGGAGGCGTATTTTCAAGAGGTTGATGCTGTTTCGGATCGTGTTAAAACCATTGAAATTGGTTTAACAGAAGAAGGGCGGAAACAATACGTATGGGTGGTGTCATCGGCGGAGAATCTACAGCGAGTTGACCGGTATAAAGAGATTTCCCAAAAGTTAGCGCGCGCAGAAGGACTTTCCCGCGAGGAAGCTAAGCAATTGGCTTGGGAAGGTAAGCCAGTTGTTTGGATAGACGGCGGCTTGCATGCCAATGAAACCGTAGGAGCGCATCAGCTGATCGAAACGTTTTATCAGTTGGTAAGCCGTAACGACAAAGAGAACAAGACTATTTTGGATAACGTGATTATCTTGCTCTCGCAGGTAAATCCTGATGGACAGGAGCTCATGAGTTCCTGGTATATGCAGGAAAAAGATCCCACTAAGCGTAATATGCGTATTCCCCGCTTATACCAGAAGTACATAGGGCATGATAATAACCGTGATTTCTTTATGATGAACATGAAAGAGAGCACAAATATTGCCCGTCAGCAATACATCGAATGGATGCCCCAGATCGTTTATAATCACCATCAGCGGGGTCCTGAAGGCTCGGTGTTAGCGGGGCCGCCATACCGGGATCCGTTTAACCATGTTTTTGACCCCTTGATCATTACCAGCATCGATGGCGTTGCTGCGTCGATGAATAACCGTTTGAATGCTGAAAATAAACCAGGATACACACGCTTGAGCGGTTCGGTGTTTTCCACCTGGTGGAATGGCGGACTGCGCACAACGCCTTATTTTCATAATATGATCGGTATACTGACGGAGATTATTGGTAACCCCACACCAGAGGAAGTACCATTAGTTCCTAAAAGACTCATACCGAACAATGCTACACCAAATCCTGTTACACCACAGACCTGGCACTTTAAACAATCCATAGATTACTCCGTATCATTAAATTATAGCATTTTAGGTTACGCTCAACGGCATGGCGACGAATTGCTTTATAATATGTATGTAATGGGCAGAAATGCGATTGACAAAGGAGATAGCGATAGCTGGACGCTGTTACCACGTTATGTAGACTCCATTGAGCTTGCCTATCAACGCGATAAAGATGCCGGAAAAATAAAAGGGGATACTATACCAAAAGCGTATTACGAACAGGTATTAAAAAATCCAAGCTATCGTGATGCAAAGGGCTATATTGTCCCTGCCGATCAAGCTGACTTTCCAACGGCTGTTAAATTTATTAATGCGCTTATCAAATCTGGAATACAGGTGCATAAAGCAACTGATGATTTCCAAGTGGATGACAAGTCTTATCCCGTGGGCTCCTATATCGTTAAAACGGGTCAAGCTTTCCGGGCACATGTATTGGATATGTTTGAACCCCAAAACCATCCAAATGATTTTCAATATCCGGGAGGTCCTCCAGTGAAGCCCTATGATGCTGCCGGTTGGACATTGGCCTTCCAAATGGGGGTAAAGTTCGACCGCTTGTTGGATACGTTTGACGGGCCTTTCGAGCCGGTAGGTTATGGTGTGTTACAGCAGTTATCAGCGAACGAGATCCCCACCGCTAAGGGCGGTTATTTGATCAGTGCGCAGATGAATGACGCTTTTACGGTAGCAAATGATCTTTTAAAAGCGAATACGAAAGTGTACAGAATTTCGGAAGCAGTAGAAATGGCTCCACGTGGTTCTTTTTATGTGGAAGCAGAGAATGCTAATATGTTAAAACAGGTTGCGAGTCGCTACGGAATCCCTGTCCAATCGATAACAAGCAGGCCTAAGCAAATGACTGAAATAAAATCGAGTAGAATAGGTTTATTCGACTATTATGGGGGCTCTATGCCTTCGGGGTGGGTGCGTTGGCTGATGGAACAATATCACTTCGATTTCCAAGTGGTATATCCACAAGATATTGATAGTGGCGACCTACATAAAAAATACGATGCTATACTCTTCATCGGTGGTGGAGTACCAGCACTTAGCGCTGATAACAATAGGTCTAGTCGTTACTTCAGAATGCCCGAGAAGGAGGAAGTGCCGGAAAAATACCATTACTTGCTAGGTACACTCAGTGTGGAAAAATCGATTCCGCAGCTGAAGCGCTTTTTAACGGATGGTGGAAGGATCATTTCCGTCGGGAATGCGACTAAGTTAGCTTATCATTTTAAGTTGCCTGTGGAAAATCTGTTGACGGACGTGAAAGATGGTAAACCTGTTCCGCTGGGGGGAGATAAGTTTTATATTCCAAGTAGTATACTGACCGTCAAAGTGGATACTACCTTGATGCCCAACTGGGGTTTATCCAGTTATGTAGATGTCGTATTTAACAATAGCGAAACGTTCCTGATAAAGGATGGAGCAAACGATGTGAAACCTTTGCTTACCTTTGATTCTGATAAGCCACTTAAAAGTGGGTGGGCATGGGGACAATCACACCTGGAACGAGGAGTGGCCGCCTTTTATACGCCAGTTGGTAAAGGTATGTTCTACGCTTTTGGACCCGAAATCACCAACAGAGGACAAACGCACGCGACTTTTAAGTTGTTGTTTAATGGATTATATCAGTAAATAAAATTTAGTCGCTATGTACTTTGGCATGGCGGCTAAGTGAAATGTTCTTTTCCGAAAACGGTTGCCTGTCATTAAGGCGATAGTATTTTATTTTGTAGTTCATAAATACTATCCCATAAGTTTTTCCAATTAAGAGATTGCTTAAATTTCTCTATAATTTTTAATGTTTCCCCAGCCTACCGGTAGGTAGGTTTTGGTTGCAACTCGTTAAATTTCTAGTGATAGGATCTCAACCATCCTTGCGAAACTTGTCTCGTCTCGTTCAAAAATAGGGCTTTAAGATTATTAAGAGAATTAATTCAGTATTTCGTTAAGAAAACCAAGAGTTTTCTTAACGAAATACTAACCTATTTTACAGTTCAAGCTTTGCTGAAACAGATAAAAATATACCTTTGCATAAATGCAACTTTATTGCTTTTATTAAAAGTTAGTTTTGTTTGATATTTATTTGTTAGATAAAACTAACTTTTGTAGTTTTGTATTGTAAAAATACTTTGTAAGGTTATACTAATACTATAAAAGACAAACATGAAGCAACTTCACTTTATTTTATTTTATTTGCTGTTACCATTCAGCCTAATGGCCAAACAGTCCGTTACACTAGAAGGAGTAATCACAAGTGATGGCGTACCGGTAGAAGGCGTTACGGTGAAAGTGGAGCGTTCCCCGATCGGTACGGTATCGGGCGCTGAGGGAGAATATTACTTATCATTATCGACCGGAACCTATCGAGTAAGTGTCAGTATGGTGGGCTACGAGCCGTTAAGTAAATCAGTTAATGTATCCGGAGATACCGTGCAGACCTTGAATTTTGCATTGAAGCCCGTGGAAGGAGGTCTGGAAGAAGTCGTGATAACAGGCACAATGAAAGAAGTGAATCGATTGGAAACGCCAGTGCCAGTGGAGGTGTATAATCATCAATTTTTCAAAAAGAATCCAGTTCCGACCTTATTTGATGCTTTACAACTGGTTAACGGTGTCAGACCTCAGATCAATTGCAATGTCTGCAATACCGGTGATATCCATATAAATGGCTTGGAAGGTCCCTACACCATGGTATTGATTGACGGTATGCCTATTGTAAGCGGTCTTTCGACTGTATATGGATTATCTGGTATTCCTTTCTCCTTAATTGAGCGTGTGGAAGTCGTAAAAGGGCCTGCGTCTTCCTTATATGGTTCGGAAGCGGTGGGAGGTCTTATCAATGTGATCACGAAAAAGCCTCAACAAGCGCAACGACTAAGTGCTGACGTGTTTGCGACTACCTGGGGGGAGTACAATGCAGATCTAGGTTTAAGGCAGTATGTGGGTCAAAAAGCCAATGTATTAACCGGGATCAACTATTTTAATTTTAGCAATCGGATCGATCATAATAAGGATGGCTTTACCGATATGGCTTTGCAGGATAGAATATCGGTGTTTCAGAAATGGAATTTTGATAGAAAGGAAAACCGGCTGTTTTCATTGGCAGGGCGCTACCTTTATGAAGATCGATGGGGAGGCCAAACAGACTGGAACCGGTCTTATAGGGGCAGTGAAGAAGTGTATGGGGAGAGTGTTTACACGAAACGTTGGGAAGTTTTGGGAAACTATCAATTACCCGTTCGGGAAAAAATGTTCTTCATGTTTTCTTACAACGATCATGATCAAAACTCCGTTTATGGAGACGAATGGTATTTGGCCAAACAACGTATTGCTTTCGGACAACTTACTTGGGACAAACAAATGGGAAAGCATGACCTGTTGGCAGGTGCTGCACTACGTTATACCTACTATAATGATAATACCCCGGCCACCGCAAATGAAGCCAGTAAAATAACCATGCCTGGTATTTTTTTGCAAGATGAAATCGGCCTTGCAACAAAACATCGTTTATTACTGGGCATGCGATACGATTACCATTCACAGCATGGTCATATTTTCACTCCTCGACTGGCTTATAAATGGAGTGTCACCGATCAGGATATTATACGTTTGAATGCAGGTACAGGTTTTCGTGTGGTTAATCTTTTTACCGAAGACCATGCTGCGATTACCGGAGCAAGGGAAGTGGTGATAAGGGAGGATTTAAAACCAGAACGCAGCGTCAATGTCAACTTAAATTACATTAAGAAATTACAATTGGGAGAGGGTAATTTGCTTGGTTTAGAATCATCTGCCTGGTATACTTATTTTACCAATCGAATATTACCGGATTACGATGAAAATCCACAACAGATTATTTATAGCAATTTGGATGGGCATGGTGTAACGCGGGGGATAAGCCTAAATGCAGACTTGGCGCTATACAATGGCTTAAATATAACCGCTGGAGGCACATGGATGAACGTGTTTAACAAAGAAAGGAATGACGATGGTACAATGGAAAAGTTTAGGCCTATTTTAACAGAAAATTGGATGGGAACATGGGCGGTTTCTTATACGGTTCGACCTTGGAATCTCCAAGTGGACTATACTGGGAATGTATATGGACCTATGCGTTTGGCATTGTTGAGCGATCTGGATCCGAGACCGGAATACTCACCCGTTTGGAGTATACAGAATGTCCAATTGACTTGGCACGCTGCGGAACGCTTCGAGGTATATGGGGGCGTAAAGAATTTATTGAATTGGACAATTTCCAAAAGTGTACCAGCCTTTGAAGCTGGAGAGGGGGCTGGTGTGAGGTCGCCCGTAACAAGAGCCTTTGATCCTTACAACGAAAGGGTAGTGTATGGCGCGGATGGTCAAATTGTACCCACTCCTAATAACCCGTATGCCTTACAATTTGATCCAGATGGTTATGCCTATGGGCCAAATCAAGGAATTCGTGGTTTTCTCGGTATTAGAATGACTTTGTAAATGTTAGTTGAAAAGACTATATAGGAATTTTTATGTTTTTACGTTTTCTTTATTTGCTGATTTGTTTTATCGTAATGCAGACTGCTGCTATTGCAGCACCAGCAGATACGGTGGATATTACACGTTTACCCACCTTACAGGCTAAAGAAAAGCGGCCCGTGATTTTACTGATAGGTACTAACTGGTGTGCCTATTGTCATGCCATGAAGCAGAACTTAGCAAAGGAACCACTCGCTTCCTTAGTTGCGACTAGCTATTATTATGTGGTTTTGGATGCCGAAGAAAAAAGAACTATCCGCTTTGCTAGTCGTTACTTCAGTTACCGACCGAACGGAGTCGATACGGGTTTACACGAGTTAGCCGAATGGTTCGGAAAAAGTGAAGAGGGTGAACTTTCCTATCCAACATTGTGTATATTGGATAGCAACGGAAATGTGCAATTTAAATATGCCGGATTTCTTCGGAAAAATGAACTTGATCGTTTACTTAGGGAAGCTCTTCTACCCAATTGATTGAATCGATGTGTGTACTTTCAGAAAAATGGACTTCTTTCAAAGCGGTGTTAATGCCGTCTTCTTCCGGCTGGCAAACTAACCAATAACTGGATAAAATACTAAAGAATCACTGTATAACATAATACAACTGTTTGTATTAGTTTTTGCTCATGACTAGCTAAACTTCAAGAAAGCCTTAGTGTGTAAACGTGTTTGGGGTAATAATTTAGTTTGCATTTATTTGGAATAATTCTAAATTGTGGTATATTTGGGTCGTTGTAATTAAACCCGCTCACTTAAAAAAAATAAATGAAAACAATTAAAATCACTATTCTAGCATTGCTATGTTTAACAATTTATACACAAGTGCATGCGCATGCATTATGGATTGAAACCGCTGCTTACGGAAAAAAAGGCACAACACAGGAAGTAAAAATTTTTTATGGAGAATTCGCAACAGACGAGCGTGATGTGCCAGATAAATGGTATTCGGATGTAAATGCCTTCACTCTATGGTTGGTTAGTCCTACGGGAGAGAAAACGAAATTAAGTACGGCGGAAGGAGAGTCATTTTATACCGCTAATTTCACTCCTGAGGACGACGGCGTTTATACTTTGTTGGTCAGTCACGAAGCTGCCGAATTAGGTGGCACCACCAAGTATCATTTTATTTCTTCGGCTTATGTATCCGTTGGCAAAGCAACGAAAATTAACACTGAACAGAATGTCAATCCATTGAAAATTTATGGTGACGACAATAAGATTTATGGAAAAAATAAGTCAGTCAAATTATTTGCGCAATTAAATGGTAAGCCCTTAGCAAATAAAGCGGTGAGTGTTGCTTCACCCGAGGGTTGGGTAAAAGAAGTTACGACCGAAGCGGATGGATCATTTGAATTTGCGCCTTTGTGGCCTGGCCGTTATGTTGTGGAAGCGCAGAATTATGAGAAAGCAAGCGGTACGCATAATGGAAAAGCTTACGACGCCTCTTGGATAGGTTCAACCTTTTCCTTCGAGGTAAAATAGATTTGCCTTGATTGGCTATACTTGAATCCCTATGATGATTTTTTATAGATAAAAGAACTATTGTGTATAAAGCTTTGCCGGCTCATTGAGGGAGACAAGGCATAGACGTTATCAATCCTTTTTTTAATAGCGCTTCCCAAAAGGCGGGCGCTATTATTGTTTGTACAGCGTTGATATTATGTGTCACATTTGCCGATTTTGAGGTGTTAAGGGCAATACTACTTATGCCTGGTAAATGTAAACCGTAGTAAATACAAGCCGCGGCGGGATTGATATTAAACGTATGACATTGCTCAAAAAAAAGTTTTCTCCAGGTATGCAATACGCGGCCACTATCGCTTTGACCATCGACGTATAAATAATTATAATAGTTTCCGCCCGTTAAAAAGCCACCATTGAAAACGGCTGAATTGATGATTTTTGCTCCGTTTTTTCTTAACTCTTTGACAAACGTTAGTAGCGCTTTTGGATGCCGATGTATGGTTAAACTATTGGCGATCATAACCCAATCGAGTTTTATAAGAGAACTGATTTTTTGGATGATTCGCCAGTTTTTTGCCCCTATACCTATCGATGTTACCTCACCCCGCATTTTTAATGATTCCAAGGCCTGATAGGCTTGCAATATTTTTTTTAATCGCAATTCTTCTTCTTTCACGCAGGATGCCCTTGCTAAAAACTCGTCTGGATCATGGACGGAAACCATTCCGGGTTTATATCCCTGTAGCAAATCGTTGCCCTGTTCGAAACATTCCAATATACCATCATAACTTATTTTTTGTATGGCATCATGTTGAATGTTTTTCCAGACACCTTTTTCAAAGCTCGGTTCTTTCGACTGCAAAGGTATTCTATACCACCCTAGTTTATTGCTAATGACGACGTCTTCTTGTTTTATTTTCAATTTTTTTAGTGATCGGCCAAGGACTTCTAAGGCGAGTCCTGCGCCATACTTGCCCGCTGAATCGAATACGGGTTGCCAGTCACGCTGCTTTATGCAAGCGGCGATAATTTCATGTTTGGTCTTTTCGTCTATGTATTCATATAGATTCCCTAAACTGCTGGTGCCATATACTAAAGGAGGTAGGTGCATTTGTTTATTAGGTGGTAGCGATAAATGTAATGTATACGTTTACAAAAAAAACTGATTTGCCTTATTTTCCGTTTATATATTTTAACCAATTTTTAAAAGATATTGTCTTTTTCAAAAAAAATAGAACATGGGATATTCCGTTTATGATACTTTGCACGCGGTTTAAAAATTTCGATTTTTTTAATAAAAAGCATAATTTAGCTTTATCAAGGATGAGCTAAATACGATGCTAATAATAAACCTATAGCCATGTTATTGTCCAAGTTACAAAATGAGTATGATTTGCTGCAAAGGATTGCAATAGATGACGAAGCAGCTTTTAGTGAATTATTTCTTGCCTATCATCAGGAATTGGGCATTTTTGTAAATAGTTTATTAAATAATAAAGAGAGTACTAAGGAGGCAGTTCATGATATTTTTATAAAAGTATGGATTAACAGGAGTGATCTTCACAAAATAGCCGATTTTACTGCTTATCTTTTTATTGTTGCCAGAAACCATACACTTAACAAGATTCGGTGTATGGTAAACGAAGAAAAGAAGTTGGGGTCTTACCTTCAGGCTGTCGGTTTCCAAAAGGAAATTTCAGAAGAAGAAACAGGCTATTTAGAAGCACATTATGAATTAGTGGAAAAAGCGGTACATGAACTTCCTCCGCAGCAACAGAAAGTTTTTACGTTAAGACAGCAAGGTTTAAAAAATCCGGAAATTGCAGAACGCTTAAATATTTCAAGCGCGTCTGTTGCGAAATATCAGCAATTGGCGCTTCGATTTATTAGTGAATATGTGAAAACATACGGTATAATCTATACCCTGCTATATCTGCAAGCTTAATTTTTGCGTTTATAATAAATTATTTTAAAAAAATTCATTTACTATATCCATAAATACAATTTTTCGTGTCTTTAATATTGATTGACCAATGATGCTATGTTTCTAATGGAGATATAGAGACATGTTGTTGACCTATGAAAAAAAATAGACTTATATTATTATTTAATAAAGCGTTTGATGATACACTTTCCGAAGCAGAACGGAAGGAGCTTTTTCTGTATTTAAATGATGTTAATAGAAAAGAAGAAGTTTTTCAGCTTTTTGACAAGGCAAGAGATACATTTAAAAATGACAAGCACCTTTTTACGGCTCTTGAGACGCAGGTTTTAAAGCAGCGTCTATTAGATAGTATACCTATAGAAAAAGCAGTAAAAGAAAGATCTTTGACAAAATGGTTCATCGCTGCATCGGTGATGCTTTTGTTAATGGGAGGTGTTTATTTTCATCGGAATAACCATTCATCCATTGTTGAAGATAATGTTCTTTTAACGCGAGATGTGATAAAACCGGGAACTAGTAGGGCAAGCTTGTCAATAGGAGATGGAAAGACGATTTTTTTGGACAGCATAGACGGCTATCTGGAAATAGGTGATGGCGTAACAATTCATAAAACAGCGGAAGGCCAGTTAATATACCATACAGATGCCAATGGTACCATATCAATAGGTGAGCAGGTAAAAGAGAATGTACTGTCTACACCGCGAGGCGGGCAGTATCAGATGATTTTGCCTGATGGAACAAAAGTATGGTTGAGCGCGGCTTCTTCGTTAAGTTATCCAACCCAATTCACTGGGCTAACAAGAAGTATTTCGTTGATTGGTGAAGCTTATTTTGAAGTAACAAAGCAGGAAGATAAGCCTTTTGTGGTGAAATTAAGTAACGCAAGCATTCAGGTTTTAGGAACTAGTTTTCTTGTCAATGCCTACGAAGATCTTCAAGAAATGAAAACTACTTTAGTTGAAGGCAAAGTGCATTTAAGTGCCAATGGAAGCACATCGTCAGACGGGATATTCTTAAGTCCCGGACAACAGGCCATTCTGCACAAAAAGACACGTCATATCGAAATACATAATGTCGATACAGATGATATCCTTGCCTGGAAAAAAGGGCATTTTGTTTTTCAAAACGACCATATTGAAGAGGTAATGCGGGCAATTGCGCTTTGGTACGATGTCGATGTGGTGTATCAGGGCGATATGACTGGTGAAACGTTCATAGGCACGATTTCTAGGTTTGAACGTATAGAAGAATTATTAAAGACTATTGAATTAACAGGGGGTGTACATTTTAAAATAGAAGGGAGGAAAATTCTTGTAACTAAATAGGAAAAGTATCAGAGGCGGTTTGCGGCGCCCCTGACACCTTGCCCGAGCAATTTGCTTCGGGAATTAAAGATTTAATACTAACATACCAATTCTTTAACCTACTCAAATGTATAAAATAAAATCTGCTATTTGGCATGATTGGAAGATCTATGCCTTTATTAAACCTATATTTATAATGAAATTGTCATTCATCTTGCTCTTATTTGGCATGTTGAAAGTACAAGGAACTGTTCTCGCGCAGCGGTTAACACTTAGTAAAAAGAATGTGCCTCTGGAAATCGTTCTAGCGGAAATAAGAAAACAGAGCGGTTACAATATACTTTATACAGGAAGTGTTATTAAAAACACCCAACTGGTGAGTGTTGACTTAAATGAGGCGTCAATCGACGAAGCTATGAAGCAATGTTTAGCAGAACAGTCTCTAAGTTATCGAATAGTTGAAAAGAATATTGTTATTTCCAGAAAGGAGCATACCGCATTTAAAGTGCAGGATATCACTGTCCAAGGTAAGGTGATTGACGAAAATGGACTGGCGCTTTCTGGTGTATCTATTAGCGTGAAAGGGATGGCCAATAGGGGGACATTGTCTAATGAGCAAGGAAACTTTTCCTTAAACGTCCCCGCCGATGCGGTCATCATTATAAGCTCTTTAGGTTTTCAACGTCAAGAAATACCCTTGAATGGACAAACCACGATAAGCATTACCTTAATAGAAGAAGATTCAGCTCTTGACGAAGTGGTCGTGGTGGGATACGGTACACAGCGGAAAAGTGATTTGACGGGTGCTGTTTCATCCGTATCTTCTTCTGAAATCAGTGCCTTTCCATTAGCTGGAACAGCACAAGCCTTACAAGGGCGCGCTCCGGGTGTTGCGGTATCCAGCATCAACGGAGAGCCGGGAAGGGCCCCCAGGGTGCGAATCAGGGGAGGTACCTCTATTAACGCCAGCAGCGATCCCTTGTATGTAGTTGACGGTTTTCCGGGGAGTACACCGCCACCGCCTGAGGATGTAGAATCGGTGGAGGTCCTAAAAGATGCCTCGGCAACGGCGATATATGGGTCTAGAGGAGCGAATGGTGTGATTATGATCACCACAAAAAAAGGGAAAGTAGGTAAGCCTGCTATTGACCTGAACAATTCCTTTGCGATCCAGGAAATAGGAAAGCGCTTGGAACTTTTAAACGGAGCTGAGTTTGCGGACTATATCAATGATATCTATATAAACAGTGGTAATAATGAGGTGCCTTATCCTAATCCGGCGTCTTATGGAGAAGGCACCGATTGGCAAGATCTTATCTTTCGCACCGGAAATCTAGCAAATAACCAATTGACAGTATCCGGAGGGAGTGAAAATGTACGGTATTATACCGCCATCAATCATTATGGACAGAAGGGGACCGTTCTTAACTCAGATTTCAGGCGTTTATCAGGCACCTCTAATCTCGATATGGCCATATCGGACAGGGTGAAGGTAGGCACGCGTCTTTTTTTTAACCGAAACACATTGAATGGCGTGCGGACCCAAGAAACCAGCAGTGGAACCAGTGGTGCGGGAGTAATCTCAGGTGCCCTGCGTTTTGAGCCAGTGCAGGGCGTGTATACTGAAGAGGGAAGTTACACCCTGAAACAAGTAGGCGACCCTCATGATAATCCTGTTGCCGTAGCCCGTGAGCGTGAAAATGAAGTTGTAACCGACCTTTTTCAGGGGAATGCCTTTGGGGAAGTGGAATTATTGACCGATCTGAAGTTCAGAACTACTTTAGGGGTACAGATTAGTAATCAACGTACAGGGAATTACATCTCCACCGCTTTGGTTGAAGGAAGAAATTTTGGCGGCGTGGGATCGGTGGCGGCACATAAGAATACCAATATTATTAATGAGAATTTCTTAACCTACGACCGCTCGTTCAATGAAGACCATCACCTAAATGCCATGGCCGGATACTCTTATCAGAGTTCACGAAATGAAACCTGGCAGGCAAATAATCGAAATTTTATTTCCGATAATTTTTCTTTTTGGAATCTGGGTGCGGGTTCAAACTATCAAAATGCAGCTTCAGAATTAATTGACTGGATCATGTCTTCTTTTTATGGTCGATTAAATTACAGTTACAAAGGAAGATATCTATTGACGGTAACCAGTCGTTATGATGGGTCATCCCGTTTTGGAACTAATAATAAATGGGCCTTCTTTCCTTCCGGTGCATTGGCTTGGAACGTCAGCCAGGAACCCTTTATGCAGCAGGTGGAGGGTATTAGCAACTTGAAGATAAGGGCTAGTTTCGGTGAGACCGGGAATTCTGAAATCGGTTCTTATCAATCACTTGCACGTTTTTCTCCTACATTGACAACGGTGGGAGGTATGCCCGTGAATGCCGTTCGTCCAACAAACGTAGCCAATCCAAATTTAACGTGGGAGACAACCAAGCAGACCGATGTGGGATTGGATGTAGGCTTTTTGAATGGGCGGGTTAATTTGGCGATCGATTATTATTACAAGAAAACTACAGATTTGCTTTACGAAGTTCCCTTACCGTTATATTCAGGCTTCACTACTTCCTTACAAAATATCGGAAGTGTAGAAAATAAAGGCTGGGAATTTGCCCTTCAAACCGTTAATTTGGACGGTGAGTTTAAATGGAACAGTGATTTCAATATTACGTTTAATCGCAATAGGATTCTGGAATTACCAGGAGGAGATATTCGGTACAATACCATACCTGGCCATATGTTATCTACGGAATCACAGATTTTACGGGAAGGCGAAGTTGTTGGCGCTTTTTTCGGATGGATCTTTGACGGCGTTTATCAGGAAGGAGATGATTTTAGCGTTCAACCCGGAAAACAACCAGGAGACGTGAAGTATCGTGATATTTACGGCAGAAACGCCGATAATAATTTAGTTGAAGGGGCTGACGGGGTGGTCAACGCCGATGACCGTACCATTATCGGAAACCCGCATCCGGATTTTATTTTTGGCTTTAACAATGATTTTAAATACAAAAATTTTGATTTAAATATCTTTTTCCAGGGTTCTTATGGTAATGATATGTTGAATATTACACGCATGGAGTTGGATTGGATGGCGGGAAAGGGGAATGCTACGAAAGATGCCTTGAACCGGTGGACACCAAGTAATACCAACACGAACGTGCCTCGCGCTAGCGCTGCCAACAATCCAGAGGTTTCGTCTCGCTGGGTAGAAGACGGTTCCTACCTTCGTTTAAAGAATATTGCGTTGGGATATAATCTGCCTCAATTTATGTTGGGAAAATTGCAAGTGGCTCGTTTACGCATTTTTGCGAGTGCCCAAAACTTGCTCACGTTTACGAATTATAAGGGCTTTGATCCAGAGGTTAGTTTTCAGGACTCGAACCGCAATGTAGGGTTGGACTATATGGGGTATCCAAATATCAAGTCCTACACGGTTGGCATTAATGTCGGATTTTAGAAAAAATAAACGATGAACCCTGATAGGATTAAAATAATCATTATGCATATTCATGTCTGCTTTTGATGACGTTCATGAAAACACACGAAGTAATGATTAATTTGGTCAAAGGCTCCATCTGACAATTGACAACAAAGAAATAAACAGATGAAAAGAAATCTTAAATATATATTGTTAAGCACCTTGCTGTTCGGGGCATTTTCTTGTACGAAACTGGATGAAGAACCTGTTAGTATATTGGTTCCCGATCAATATTTTAACTCAGAGGCTGACGCCGAAGCGAGTGTGATGGGTATATACAGCTTGCTGGCTAACGCAGATTATTATGGTAGGCGATTGACAATGGTATTGCAATTGCTGGGAGACGATTGCGACATTGCCGATATCGGTACACAGTCCAGCCGTATTCAACTTAACGGATTTACACATGATGCCAGTAATCAGGATGTCTTAGCCGTTTGGCGTACAGCTTATTTGGGTATCGGTGCGGCCAATGCGGCAATCAGCGGTATACCGAATGTGGATATGAATGAAGAACGTAAAGCTGCTTTAATTGCGGAAGCCCGCGTTTTACGGGCATTGAACTATTACCATTTGGTTCAACTTTTTGGGGATGTTCCCTACATTGGCGAATTTGTAACGGATCCTACAACGATTACTGACGTTAACCGAACGCCGGCTGCGGAAGTTTACCAGCATATTATTGACGATTGTGAATTTGGGATTTCCAATTTACCGAATACTTTTGCCAATGGTTTAAAATCAAGACCTACGAAAGGTGTAGCTCATACCTTACTGGCTTCTGTGTACATGGTTATGCAAGAGTGGAGTCAGGCAGTTGTACATGCCGAAGAAGTCATTAATCAGGCCGCTACCTATCAATACAGTTTGGTTCAAGATTTTCAGAATCTCTGGAATGCAGACTTGGGGCATCAGTCGGAGCATGTTTGGGTGGCCGATTTTACCGGAGGTATTACGGGTGAAAATGAATCGAACCAGGATTACACGGCACCCATGACAGGTGTACGGGACGCTGATATGTTGGGATGGAGTGTTATTGTACCGTCTCCCGGAATGTATAACAGTTTTGCTGGTGAAGATTACCGCAAACAGGTAAGCTATTTGACCGAAACGCCAGTTCGTGGTGTAATGACACCTTATCAGCAATGGCGTTGGCCGCGTATCCATACGGCTAAATGGTGTTTATATCCAGGCGCTAATGCAAATGCGGAAGGTGCAGATTCTGATATAAAGCATGTCATATTTCGTTATGCTGAAGTATTGCTGATGGCTGCCGAAGCTATCAACGAACAAAATGGAGGCCCGAATGCACAGGCTTATCAGTATATTAACGCGGTACGGGCCAGAGCTCGGAATACACCGGATGGGCCTAGGACATATCCGGAAGATTTGGCGAACGGTTTAAGTCAGGAGCAGTTTAGAGATGCTGTATGGGAAGAAAGGCGGATAGAACTGGCTTTTGAATGGAAAAGGTGGTATGACCTGAAACGTTGGGGAGTCGTGGTTGAAGCTTTTACAAGCAATGATGCATATGAAAGTCGTCCGAATGTGCGGGAATTTCATGCATTATTGCCTATTCCGCAAGAAGAAATTGGAAGAAATCCTAATCTGTTACCGCAGAATCCGGGTTATTAGGAAAAGCGATAAGCGTATTGAATTTCACGAATCAAAACTAATAAAAAAATAATAAGACATGAATGACATGAAGTATCTTCAATCCCTTTGCTATTTGTTACTCGTCGGCCTTTTTGCTTGTCAAGCTCCTGAAAAAGATGAGTATGCTCTCAACGCCGATTTTGTCGACAAACAGTTACAAGATGCCGTAGCGCAATATCAAGTGATGGCGAACCGGCTCGAACCCGATGCCTTACCCAAAACATATTACCAGCGGGATGATTCATTGGAAACGAGCGGGACACGTTGGTGGACTTCTGGATTTTATCCAGGCAGTCTCCTATATCTTTACGAGTTCTCCGGTGATGAAGCACTGCTGAAAGAAGCCCAAGCAAAGTTGTCCCAATTAGAGAAAGAGAAGGACAATACCGGTACGCATGATCTCGGGTTCATGCTATACTGTAGTTTTGGAAATGCACATCGTTTAGCGCCCGACTCGGCTTACCGGGCAATCATGTTAAGGGGAGCAGAATCTTTGGGTACCCGTTTTAACACCACTGTGGGATGCATTCGTTCCTGGGATCATAATGGAGATAAATGGCAGTTCCCTGTAATTATCGATAATATGATGAATCTGGAGTTCTTGAATTGGGCGTCCCGCGAAAGCGGTGATCCGAAGTATGCCGAAATGTCCGATACACATGCGCGTACCACCTTGAAAAATCACTTTCGGGATGATTACAGTTCGTACCATGTGATCGACTATGATACATTAAGCGGAGAGGTCCGTAACCGTCATACGGCACAGGGAGCGACACATGAATCCGCTTGGGCTAGGGGCCAGGCTTGGGGCTTGTATGGTTACACCATGATGTACCGCGACACGAAAGACCAAGCTTACTTGGACCAGGCACAGTACATTGCAGACTTTATCCTAGATCATCCAAACCTTCCGGAAGATGGCGTGCCTTATTGGGATTTTGATGCGGAAGATATTCCGGATGCCAAACGGGATGCTTCTGCCGCTGCTATTATAGCCTCCGCTTTGTTGGAATTAAGTACTTTTGCTGAAGGCGGTACGGCTACAAAATATCTTCAAGCTTCGGAGCGGATGCTGAAAAGTCTCTCTTCAGATGCATACAAAGCCCCTACAGGCAGTAATGGAGGCTTTATACTCTTGCATTCCGTGGGTAACATTCCAGGCAATTCGGAAGTCGATGTACCACTCACCTATGCAGACTACTATTATATTGAGGCACTCATGCGTTATAAAAAGCGGTTAAGTGAGGACTAATCGATCAGGGATTTCGCTTTTAAGCATTTTGGATACGCCACGCAATTAACGCTCGCTCTGCTCACGTCACAAGGTTGCTTATGCGCATCCAAAGCTGCGCCCGGATCCAGACGTGGAGCAACGGGCGCAAAACCAATTCAATTTTGTTAAAAGCGAAATCCCTGTTTTAGTTATGTTGTGTTTTTGAATGTAAAGCATTTTATCTAAGTTTGCTCGGTTTAATATAGCATTTTCTTAACCATTTATGAATGATAAATACCGATAATATATGTTTACATACCCTACAAAAATAGCACTAATAGCCGCGTTAGGTGGTTTTCTTTTTGGTTTTGAAACCGCGGTAATTTCTGGAGCTGAAAGTACTATACAGCAGTTTTGGTCACTTGACGCTTTTTGGCTTGGCTTTACGGTTGCTGCGAGTTTAATCGGAACGGTACTGGGTTCACTTATTATTGGAACACCAGCGCAGTTATATGGCAGGAAAAAGATGTTAATAATTATTGGGCTATTATATCTTTTTTCGGCTATTGGATGTGCGCTTGTATCGCAATGGTTGCTATTTGTCATTTTTAGATTTCTTGGAGGAATTGCAGTAGGGGCTTCTTCGGTGGTGGGCCCCATGTATATCGCGGAAATTTCTCCGGCAAGAAACCGCGGTCGCTTGGCAGGTATGTTTCAATTGAATATTGTAGGGGGTATTTTAATTGCCTATCTAACAAATTATATCATTTCCGGTATCGGGGGTGATGAATCTTGGCGTTATATGTTAGGAATCATGGCTGTACCTGCTATTCTTTTCTTTGCTTTATTGCAGTTGATCCCGGAAAGCCCGCGGTGGTTGGCAATTAATGGAAAGGACAAAGAGGCCGCAGCTATTTTTTTACGGTTGGGCGAACAAAGGGCCATAGAATTAATAAAGGAAGAACATACGCTGGCGAGCTCGGGAATTAAGGAAAATTTATTCAATGGAAAATACAATAAGCCTATTTTTTACGCAATACTATTAGCGATGTTTAATCAGCTGTCGGGAATAAATGCTATTCTTTATTATGCACCGAGAATTTTTGCAATGGCAGGTTTTGACAGAGCAGATGCTTTTCAGCAATCTGTTTATATTGGCCTAGCGAATTTTATCTTTACAGCTTTTGCTATGACCGTAATTGATAAGTTTGGGCGTAAGCTTTTACTATTAATCGGGGCGGCAGGTATGGTCTTTTTTTTACTGCTTACGGCAATGTCTTTCAATAACCCTGCAATGGCAGATAAAAATGTCATTTACTATTTAATTGGTTTTGTCGCTTTCTTTTCTTTTTCGCAGGGTGCGGTTATTTGGGTTTTTATATCAGAGATCTTTCCGAATTCGGTACGGTCGCAAGGAGGCTCACTGGGAAGCTTTACCCACTGGATCATGGCAGCTATTATTTCGTGGGTGTTTCCTATTGTGGTAGAAGGAAGTGAAATGGGCGGTTTTTATTCCTTTATTTTTTATGCAGCGATGATGTTTCTCGCTTTCCTATTTATATGGAAGTTTATACCGGAAACTAAAGGTAAAAGCTTGGAGGAAATACAAAAAGGGCTGGGTATAGAATAAAACCAGCTTCTCTTTTCGATAATAGCTTAATCAAATATGGATAATTATGCCTGCTGCGTTATTTTTCAATAAAGCCGACATTATCTAATATGATGACACCTTTATTGATTTGGTCGAATATAAAGCTGATTTTCTTTAAATGGTTAAAGGAAAAAGTCGGATTTGCCCGCTGTAAATTTTGTAGGTCAAAATAAAAGAAATCAGAAATGGCCTCGGCATCGCTCCATTGATTGAGGAAAGCAAATTTCGTGATCTTCTTCTTAATCTGTGGTTGTAAAGCGCTGCATTCGCTCAATAGAAAGCGTATTTTTTCGTCATTTTGATCAACTAATTCAATAGAGAAATCAATCGGTTTTTCTTCGCTATCTTTATCTTTTTTCTTAATATTTTCTTCATCTTCCTTGGTTCTATTTTGATTGTCCTTTGCCGTGTTTTCTTTTTTCTTGCCTTTTTCTTGGTGAGCAGCATCTTCTTCGCTTGTAGCTAAAGTAAAGGTAAGGAGCGTGTTGGCTATGTCTTTTGGAAGCGAATCTGGTAAGTTGAACGTATAAGAGCCAACAAGCGTATCAACAGCAGACCAATCCCATCCAATATAAGCGGCCCTCGATAGTGCATTACCCCACATAAGTTCCTGTTGTTGTTCATGCCATACACTTAAATGATTACTGGAAATTACACTATCACCGATTGTCGCGCTCTGTAGGTCTAAATCTTCTTCATAATCTGCGATGAGAAAAGTTTTGCTGTCTTCAAACTGGTTGAGGTATATTTCATTGGGCAACCATTGACGGGCAAAGCGGTAATCCATGAATAAAGGTTTGTAAACCAATTGATCACGAAGAGTCGTTTCCAGAAAAGAACTGATATAAACTTTCGCAATCTGCTGCTGTTGCTCTGCTGACATTAATTGTTTCAAATTGAATTGATTAATGGAAGGACTCCAATTATCACGCCTACCCCATGAGGTGTTGAATTGCCCATGATTAGCTCGATGGATATACAGACCGGCTTTAAAACCTTCGAAACCATTGGAAAATTTTATACGATTATATGTGCTTAATCCGCCATATGATTGCATATCCATATCATGGCTGCCATGAATCACAAAATAATTAATATCTTTTAAAGGGGTCAAAATAGACGCCGGTTTGTATTGGCCATCTACGGGAGCGATAGCAATAACCGATTGGATATTGAAGTTGAAATTAAAACGTTCCTGGGCGTGGTCGGGAAAGCAAGGCAGGGTGTTAAAGAAAGCTGCATGTCCAACTGCTTCTCCTCCTCTTGAATGACCGATCAATGCGATACGTTCCATATCAATTTTTTTATAAAAATTACTTGACGGATCATCATTCCATTTTCTCCATAATTCAAGATGCTTTAATAACAACCATCCACGGGTACCGTTTTCTTTCTCCAATCCTCCTTTGTAAAGATCGGTGAAACTTCCATTCAAAAAATTTTCATCCACCGAAGCCACAACATATCCTTTACTAGCTAGCAATTCTCCCAAGTAATCGTAGCCTCCATCTGAATAATCCTGTGCTAGATGGTTTCCGTGAACAATCAGTACTAGAGGAGATGCTGCCTCTGCATGTTTCGGATACCAAACTTGGGCATTTAAGGGAAGTGCTGTCTGATCAAATCCAAAGTATTTAGTGCGTAATTTACCCGTAAATCCCTTCCAGGATTTTAATAAAAAGGAAGCATCCACTGATGGTGTTTTAATGGTCGTCCCAGCGCCATATATGTCCCTATACTTGTCTTTTCCGCTTCCATAACATAAGTAGGCGACTTCAGCTGTTCCTGGTAGTGATGGATCTAGCGCTTCTATTGGTTCCGGCGCATTGCTTAACGATTTGGCATTAATCGGAGCTTGTATGTCCTTCCCAGGATAAAGCAATAGATAAGCACTGGTGAATATTCCCAGGATTCCGATAACAGATACGGTAATTTGAAGATACCTCCTTTTTTTCTCGGATTTATTGTTGTGCAGGGCATACAATCCCCCGACAAAAAAAGATGGGAAGAGCATCAATATAGCAATCAATGTCCAGCCATACGTTTTCCCAAGTTTGTAATAATAAAAGATAACTAAGATGGTGAAGATAACAGCGATTATTAGGAGAGGGGGAAGACGGCCAATAAATTTAACGAGATAAGCAACCACAAAAGATATGATCAATCCAACGATGATGTATAAGGCTAATAATAACAATGCATAGCCTATACCAATGTGGCTATACAAGTTTAGAAAGTAGTTTGCTATGTAAAATAGAGTAGCTGTTATTAAAACAGCAGCGCCACATATGTATAGTGTTGTTTTTAATGGACGTAGAAAGGCTATGATATGGAATATCTTTCTCTTAAGCGTGTGAAAACGATGATCTGGCATAAGGCTTTTGTCTATTTATTGTAATATGACGAGGAAAATAACAAAATGTTGCAAAAAAAATATAATTAGCGAGCCTTTATTACTAGTGGCATCGTCCGATCATAAAATAAATATCCATAGCGAATAGGGGGGATGCTTGAATAAGCTGTCTCGTATAAAAACGTATTAAAAATGAAGTTTATTTGCTTATTAATTCTTAGTCCTTTTGTTTTTATGTTTTCTTACGCACAAACTAAAGTTACGCTTAGTGGTACCGTAAAATCAAGCTCGACGGGGGAAACACTTATCAGTGCAACCGTTCAGGTAGATGGAACATATAGTACGCAAACCAACGATTACGGTTTTTATTCTTTGACTGTACCCGCAGGCAGACACCAAATTGTTGTGAGCTCAGTTTCCTTTTCACCGTTTAATGATACGGTTGATATTTACAAGAATACCACCTTACATGTGCGTTTGGACGACGCTTCACAGACATTAGACGAAGTAGTTATCTCTTCTTCCAGAGGCCGAAGCTTAAGCAGTCCGCAGATGGGAAGGGAACAAGTAAACCTACAAGAGGTTAAACATGTGCCCGTATTGATGGGCGAACGGGATGTCTTGAAGGTTGTGCAATTGTTGCCCGGCATTAAACCGGCTGGTGAAGGTAACAGTGGTATGTTTGTGCGGGGTGGAGGTGCCGATCAGAACTTGATTTTATTGGATGAAGCAACGGTTTATAATGCCTCACATTTGTTGGGTTTTTTTTCCACATTTAACTCAGACGCCCTTAAAGATATTACCGTATATAAGGGAGGCATGCCCGCAGAGTATGGTGGTAGGTTATCGTCAGTTTTGGATATAAAAATGAATGATGGAAATAATCAAGACTTGAATGTAAGCGGTGGGGTAGGTTTGATATCTGCCAAATTAAATGTTGAAGGGCCCATACAGCGAGACAAATCATCATTTTTAATTTCCGGTAGAAGAACCTATGCCGATATGTTTTTAAAACTTTCCAACGACTCTTCGCTCAACAACAATCAATTATATTTCTATGATTTAAATGCCAAACTAAACTTTCAGTTAGGAGAAAGAGATCGTTTGTATGCGTCGGGATATTTGGGGCAGGATCGATTAAGCGTGGGTGATTTATTTGGTTTAGATTGGGGAAATAAGACCGGTACCGTAAGATGGAACCATATTTTCAATAGTCGTTTATTTTCAAACACTTCGCTAATCTATAGCAATTACGACTATAAAATATCCATTAACAGTGGAACGGATAGATTTAATATCTACTCTAATATCACTGATTATAACCTTAAACAGGAATTTGAATGGAATGCAAATAATCGGAATCATTTGCGCTTTGGTTTAAATACGATATACCATACCATCCGTCCAGGGGAAGTAACGGCTGTTGGTGAGGAATCCAGCATTAACGACAATTATTTACAAAAACGTTATTCTTGGGAAAACGCTCTCTATGCGAGCAATACATGGCAGGCCTCCGACAAATTCAATGTTACCTATGGCACGCGTTTTTCTGCGTTTAGCATTTTAGGAGAAGGAGACTTCTACAACGTCGATCAAGAAGGAAGAGTCACGGATACAATGCGTTATGGTAGCGGTGACTTTGTTAAAACCTATTTTAATCTGGAACCTCGCTTGGCTGCGAGCTATCAAATGAATAGCTATTCATCAGTTAAAGCCTCTTACGTGAGAAACACACAGAACTTACACCTCATCGCAAATAGTACAACAACTAATCCAACCGATAAATGGATAGCCAGTACCAATATCATAAAACCTGAAATATCCGACCAATTTTCTTTAGGATATTACCGAAACCTGTTCAATGATCAATATGAGTTAAATGTGGAAACCTATTATAAAAGCTTGCAGAACCAGATTGACTATCGAGACGGGGCAGATGTATATAGTAGTAATAATGCTATCGAAACCGAACTACTTTTTGGCAAGGGAAGAGCATACGGAATAGAATGGTTACTAAAGAAAAATACCGGAAGATTGAGCGGGTGGATAAGTTATACACTATCTAAAACGGAACGGAAGATCGATGGTATCAATAGTGGACAATGGTATAATGCTAGGCAGGATAGGACCCATGATATTGCGATCGTCGCCATGTACCAGTTAAACGACAAATGGACGCTATCTGCCAACTGGGTGTTTTATACCGGTGACGCAGTAACTTTCCCTGCCGGTAAATACTTTATTGATGATCAGACGACTTATTACTACACCGATCGGAATGGCCATCGGATGCCTAACTATCATCGTCTGGATTTAGGTGCGACGATGCAACTGAGGCAAAGAAAAAAATGGCGTTCGGAACTCAGTTTTAGCTTGTACAATGCGTACGGAAGAGAAAATGCCTATGTTATAGAATTTCAGGACAGTAAAGATGATCGAAATACAACTATTGCCAATCAGCTTTCGCTTTTCCGGTTTATTCCATCAGTATCTTATAATTTTAAATTTTAAAATAGGGAAAAATGAGACACATATTATCTTTTTGGTATAAAATATATAGAAAATTGATGATCATCTTAGGATTTATCAGCTTTATTTCCTGTGAAAAAGAGATCGACATGCAACTTGATGGAGTGCCCAAAAAATATGTAATAGAGGGTATGGTAACTGACCAGTCAGGTGGATGTCAGGTGCTAATCAGTCAAACAAAAGACTTTAATGAAGATAACGCAAGGCAGACGATCAGTAATGCCCTAGTGACCATCAGTGACGGAACAGATGCATTTGATCTGCTTGAGACGGCACCTGGAACTTATACTAACAGTGATCTTGTTGGCTTACCAGGTAAGACTTATCATCTGTCTGTCAAGATAGATTCAGAGGAATATACAGCACAATCGACAATGCCCGAAGTGGTGAAGATGGACAGTTTATATATCAGTGAAGAGTTTCTATTTGATCAGACGGAGAAATTGGCCACTATTGACTTTTTGGATCCGGCAGGTATTCTTAATTATTATCGTTTTGTGTTATACGTCAATAACGAAAAGAAAAAGCAAATATTTGCTTTTAATGACGATTTAACAGACGGCAATCCAAATGCTGTCAGGTTATATTATTTTACAGAAGAAGAAGATGATGAAGATAGGATCAAGAGCGGTGATTTAGTTAGAGTGGAGATGTTGACCACTGACGCATCAGTGTATAAATACTTTTTCAGCTTAAATAATGGTGCTACAGGTGATAATAATGCAGCTGCACCCGCTAATCCGGTAAGTAATCTGACGGGGGATGCATTAGGTTATTTCAGTGCACATACTTTTCAATATAAAGAGATTAAAGTTCCTTAAATAAATAGCATACGTTGGGTATTACGTCAAATATTCCTTGAAAAAAAAGATCGTTTCATTCAGCACTTTTTGCATCGCTGGTGGTTGATGGATATCTGGCCACGGGTGTTTTCTCCGCTTTAAACGGACCACTGGGGGAAGAGGAAGTAGCAACGCCGATACGGAAGATTTCATCCTGATCTTTCGTTGGGAAATAAAGGAAATATTGTCCATCCTTATAGGCGGCATCGGGCGCCCACAATTGTTTCTTTGCCCAAGGAACATCATTTACGCTTAGGGTAACCCCGTGATCGGTAACCTTTCCGCCAACACTATCCATGGAGTATACATGATAGTCATTCATGTCAAAGTGGTCACCATTATCATTTTCTGGTGTACCCGAATCAATGTCGTGGGAAGGGTAAAGATATATCTTTCCATTAAAGACGTGAGCAGAAGGGTCTGCTGTGTAATTGTCTGTAATTAAAGGAGGTGAGATGGACTCTTGAAATAATTTGTTGTCTTCAATAGTTGTTTCATCCCCAGATGTTCTCTTGTTTTGACAAGCGATTATACCCATGGCTACGATGGTAGCAATCGTGGTCAAGCTGCTAAATTGTTGTTTTCGAATGATCATACTTTTTATAATTTATAAGGTTATTTTTTTACAAAATTACTTTCAGGCGGACCGAGATAACTAGGCCTCAATTCTCCCAAATCGATGACGAGTCATTGAACGAATACTCCCGAGTCTAAAGCTCATAATTTTACGGTGTTTGCCAAGGCTAAATAAATGATGGTTGCTTTCGAGAATTTTAATATTATCAGCGACATACTGTTTCCAAAATTCGTCTTCCTTTGCATTGATATTGATTATTTGTGGAGATTCATCATTTATATAAAAATATCCCGATATTTCACTGCGGGGCTGCCGCTGCCATGTATCCCTGGCCGGATATATAGCACTGTCTGTTGAGGGATAGGTACATCGGTCCACCATTACCAAGGGGAAACACCAATGTTTTTACTGATATCATATATGCCATATAAGGTGCCTCGAAGATCACTTCCGGCGATAACAAGCGCTTTTTCAATACCCGTAAAGGGCTGTTTTATCATTTGGATCGAAAAGGTTTCCCAGCAACCCTTAAGGCCTTCTACTACTATCCTTCCTTCTTGTATAAGCTGATCGATCAACTTGTTCTTTCCGATCGTTCCTACAATGATAATCTCTTTGTTGGAGGGTGGGAATGCATTTGAACAAGCTTTTACATCTGGCCGAAAGACGCTAACGGCCATAATATCGCGCTGCAAATCGTTAACTGCCGTTACAATTGGCTTATACTCTTCCTGGTCATAATAAATAGGTGGGGCACTTCCGTTTTCGCTAGGGGTGAATCCGTTTGCTGCGGGATCGGTGCTTACGTAAGAAGAGAGCATTTGAGCAGTGGCTATTGACCCGCCGATAAGTAGTGAAAATGGGACAAGGTATATATTTACTTTATTCATATGGCTAATAAATATGCAATCGGTTGCAAATTTTTCTAATCATCAGCTATCCTCAACCAAATTGTAAACACTTCCTTTTATTTATATTCCCGGTACGTAATGAAACTGAAGGTTTTCGTAGTAGTTTAATGGATGTAGAGGAGGATTTGTGTTTTTTGGATATGTTTTTTTCGCTTGGGACTGGAAATAAGCCAAGCAGGCGTCTCGCCACCATTGCGCTTCCTTTAACTGGATGCTCAATAGCATATCAATCTGATTGAAACGTTGTTTATCTACTTTATTCCGCTGCTTTCCCCAAGTTTCTTGCATGTCTTTGACCCCTTGCACTCCCATGTCGTAGTGCTGACATAGCGCTTCCCAAAGGCTTTCTCCGGAACGTAGCTGATAAGTCCAGGGTAGATGGTGAAACCAGAGAATAAACTCTTCGGGACATGTTTTTAGATCTTCAAATTTCTTACGTACGGGATCTGCATATTGACTTAAGGCATTGCTTCCCGTACTTGTTCGATCAAAGCCGATACCCTGTTCATCTGCGTTGTGGTAATAAACGGAAGTCCAATCTGCTCTGGCTTTATCCTTAATCCAAGGTCCGGGACCATAATGGTGATCCCAGCCCATGAGGTGATGTAGCCCTAATGGCGTCATATATCGAACAATGGTCTCCCGTGATTCCATCATCATCTGTTGCACATCCTTAACAAAACCTTGGTCATTTGTAAAAGTAAGACGGATCCAATTTGCTGCGATTTCTGCCGCACTACCATTTGGATTCCAAGCAAATTTACCATAGGCATACCAATTGGCCTGTCCAAAAGGATGGCCTGTCCAATTTCTGTCAGATCCAATATTCGCCACGCCTGCCATAGCGGTGAGCGTTTGTTCATCTAAGCTGCCCTCGATTACTTTGTAGACATAGGACTGCTCGCCTTTACTGTAGGTGTCTGATTGTAAGGTCTCCTCGAACAGTGGGCCTAGGTAAGCCAAGTGGGTGGCAAAGCCAAGATATTCCTGCGTTAGTTGAAACTCCATCATTAAAGGCGTTTGCGGCATAGCGCCAAACAGCGGATGAAAAGGTTCGCGCGGCTGGAAATCAATAGCGCCATTTTTAACTTGGACGATAACATTTTCTGCAAATTCGCCATCTAGTGGTTGAAATTCGCTATATGCCTGTTTGGCACGGTCGTCAGGAACTTCGTCGTCATATACAAAGGCACGCCACATGACGATTCCTCCATGTGGTTGAAGCGCTTTGGCCAATACGTTAGCTCCTTCCGCATGGTCTCTTCCATAATTTTGTGGTCCGGGCTGGCCTTCAGAATTGGCTTTTACCAAAAAACCACCAAAATCCGGAATATGTTTATAGATTTCCTGAATTTTTTCATGCCACCATTGAATAACAGTAGAATCTAATGGGTCGGCTGTGTTTAGCCCGCCTATTTCTAAAGGGGCACTGAATCTGGCGGTGAGATAAACCTTGATACCATAAGGGCGAAAAACTTCAGCTAACGCTGCGGCTTTTTCCAGGTAGCGCTCGGTCAGTGTGAGTGCGTTGGCGTTGACATTGGTGAGCACGGTGCCATTGATGCCAACAGAAGCGTTAGCCCGTGCATAGTCGACGTAACGTTGGTCGATATAATCCGGTAATTTGTGCCAATTCCAGAGCGAATGGCCTGCATACCCTCTTTCAACACTGCCATCTAAATTGTCCCAATGGTTCAACACTCTGTGTTTTATGTGGGGTTCTTCTTTTATGTCGATATGTGAAATAGGTCGATGCGTTTGAAGAAGCTGTAAAAAATGGAAAATGCCATACAAAGTGCCGATCTCGTTCTGTCCGATAATCAGTAGGATAGTAGCACCATCGACCGTTGTTTGTTTGATCATAAAGCCTTCTTCCTTTAGCCTTAGCTGCTTAATGTCTATTGCCAGGTTTAAGGAGGGGATATTCTCCAATGTGCTTACGACAAGTGTATTATTGTTAATAGCTGCTTGCTCCTGCGGCAAGTGGTTTAACATATCTTTAAGGCCATTCAGTAACTCCTTTTTTGCTAACCTCAATGTCTGACTATTGGCCGGAAAAACGATATTGCGCAAAGTCGTTTTGTACGTCTGAGCCAGAGGATCATTTATAGGTTGATAATTTAACCATAGTTTATACCCGTCGTCAGCCATTGTTTTAAGGCCCGTAAACAGTAAACATAAGAATAAACATATACTAGTGATACGTGGTTTAGTCATGGCCTTTATTTATTATTGTTTTTTAAGGAGGAGTCTCTTACGATTAATTCATGCCTTAATACGATGGAATGAGTGAGTGATATAGGTTGATTATTGTATAGATGGTTAATCAACGTTTTGGCTGCAAGTTCTCCCATTTGAAAGCCCATATAGTTAATGCTGCTAAGGGTAGGTTCGATCACTTTAGATACAGGGTCGTTATTAAAACCTACAAATGCAATATCATTTGGAATATGTAGTCCGTGTTGTTTCAGCTCGTGCATACAACTGGAAGCACAGTTATCATTTGATACGAAAACGCCATCAGGGATTTCCTTCCTATTGATTATCTGGTGGGCGGCCTGTATGCCGTCTTCCTGTGAAAGACCGTTAAGGAGCAGAGAGTCATCACTGTAGGGCAGGTCGTGATCTTTTAAAGCATCACGGAAACCTTTCCAACGATCCTGATAAACATTTTTTGACAGGTTAGCGGTAATATGTACAAGTTTTTTGCAGCCTTGATCAATTAAATGTTTGGTGGCTTCGTAGCCAGCTCTGTAATTGTCGAGTACTATATTGGGGAAGTTAGGATGATCGAATATCCGGTCGAAAAATATTACGGGGATTTGCTTTTTGAGAAATTGATCAAAGTGTTGAATACTTTCCGTATCGTAAGCCAAAGAAACTAGCAGGCCATCAACTCGATTGTTGAACATCGTATTGGCATTTTTGATCTCTTTATCTACCATTTCCTGTGATTGACTGATAATAAGGTTAAATCCTGCATCGTTGATAACTTTTTCGATACCCGCGATGGTGTCCGACATGAAATGGCTATTTAATCGGGGAACAATAGCCCCAATAGTGTTGGTTCTGTTGGTTCTTAGGCTGCTGGCAACAGCGTTCGAGCGATAACCCATACTTTTAGCTGTTTCTGCTATTTTTTTTCGTGTACTTTTTTTTATTGCAGGGTTGTTTTTTAAGCCTCTACTTACTGTGGTCGGAGAGATATTGAGTGCCGCAGCAATATCATAAATAGTAACCTCCTTGTTTTTATTGGTAATCATTTGGATTAGTCATCATTGGTTTAGGTAAAAGTAATAAAAAAAATGCAATCGGTTGCATTTTTTTTATTACTTATAATAATGGAATATTGATACGCTTTTGTGGAAGGAATATAAGTGCGATGCCCTTGGCTGTCGAAAATAGATGCACTATGCCCAATAGAAAGACATCTAGAATGGTTTAGGAGTTTATGGGAATGATCGGAGAAAAAGGTTTTTTTGTATACGACCTTAAGTGCTGGTAATAGCTAGTAGACACAGATGCGTGCGCGTTAGGAAGCTAGGACAACTTATTATTTAGTTCCTTTCTCTAATTTCTTTTTGATATATTTTACAAGCGACGGTTTGGCCTCATTTTCTTCCATATTGCTTAGCTCGAGTTCCAATGCGGTAGTACTTTTTTGTATTTCAACTAAGGAAATGATCAAGGAGACAGTGAAGAAAATAAGACTCAATCCGAAGAGGAGTTCAGCCCAGGGTGACCATTGCATAAATACAAATAGCATGCAAAGTACACATGCTACAAAACTTAAAACACCATAAGCTTGCATGTATTTGATAAGTTTAAGGCGATATCGAAGGTTTTGAATCTGTCCGTGAATGATGCCGCTTTGATTATTGTCTAAATATTTAGCATGTAGGCTTCTAACCAATGTTGCCAATGCTAAGAAACGATTGGTATAGGCAAGCATAATTAAGCTTATTGCAGGGAATAACAAAGCTGGTGTAGTTATGGTAATCATTTTAAAAGGCTTTTGATATACAAACTGATAAAATTTACTATTGTTTACGCTATTGAATTCAACGGATTTTCACTTGGCAAATATCCTTTTTATTATCTTATTTACTTGCCATGGTAACTTTGTTGCTGTTTCCCGTTCATTAAAATAGTTTGATATGATAAATTGTTGCAATACGCTTAAAACACGAATTCTATTACTGTACATTTTCTTTGGTAAAGATAAGAGATGCGCACAAGAATTTCGGGGAAAATAGCATTTTACAGAACTTTGCGTTTTTATTTTTTGTTATAAGTAAAAATTAGAAAAAATATTGGCAAAGTCTATCTGTTTGTTTCTGCTATTGAGCTTTTATTTGGTGCCATTAGCGCTCGCCCAAGTCAGTGACTCGACTCATTATCATATGAGTTATTCGTCTTCAGGTTCGGTTAATAAAACGGGAGACGGTACGGCTTATCTTTTGAATAACGGGTTGAAATTCAATGTGAAGAAGAAAGATATTTCGTTGAATTTCAATAATAATTGGGTTTACGGACGGCAACGGGATATCCTTACCAACAATGATTTTTCCAGTTCATTGGATTTTAATCTCTATAAAACATTCCCGCATTTTTTCTATTGGGGTTTAGCAAATTACAATACGAATTATTCGTTAAAGATCAACAATCAATTACTAACGGGTTTAGGTATTGCATATAACTTCTTAGATGGTGATGAAGCCTATTTAAACTTAAGTAATGGCGTACTTTATGACAAAAGCGATCTTTTACAAGATGACACTGTCCGGGAAATATATGATACTTTCAGAAATTCGCTCCGCTTGATGTTTCGGTTTAATATTAAGTCGTTTATTGTATTGGAAAGTAGTAGTTTTTGGCAGCAATCGTTTAATCATCAGAACGACTATATTATACGTTCAAATACAAGCCTTTCTTTCAAATTGAGCGATTGGCTCAGTTTAACGACGGCTTTAAGTTATAACAGATTGAATAGAACAGCAAGTGAAAATTTATTGCTGACTTATGGACTTACACTGCAAAAGTATTTTTGAAAAGCCCTTTTCATCTTCGTTCATTTTTTAGAATTATCCAATTGACCAGATACTACATTACGGTGCATTTCCCCCCAGTCAGAGATGTTTTTTAACATGTCGTGCATTGATTGGCCAAGTTCTGTTAATTCATATTCTACTCTGGGAGGCACCTCAGGATAAATAATGCGGTTAATGAGCTGGTCTGCTTCCAGTTCTCTTAACTGAGCAACCAGCATCCTTTCAGATATATCTGGAATTAACTTACGTAATGTACTGTAACGTATTTTGCCTTCATTTAACAATCTCCAAAGTATATTAGATTTCCACCGGCCACCAATAAGTGAAAGCGCATATCCCATGCCACAAGTTGCATTTATTTTTTTTTCATTCAAGGTATTTGTAGAACTCAATTTTTTCATTTCTTATTTTTTTGTTAGTACTTAACAATTTTGTCAGTTCTCACAAAAATAAAGTAATAGACTTACTTTTACGAAAAAATGAAATTATTATGGAAAAATTAAAAGGAAAAATTGCCTTTATAACTGGTGGAAGCCGGGGGATGGGAGCTGCCATTGCTAAACGTTTGTCGAAAGCTGAGGCAACAGTAGTTTTTACACATTCGGGTAGAAACCCGGAGCAAGCGGCTTACGTTTTAGAGCAGATTAAAGAAAGTGGCAAAAATGAAGGTCTTTCGTTGGTGGCAGATAATAATGATACCCAGTCATTAATCGATGCCCTGAAAACTACCATCGATAGGTATGGTACAGTTGATATATTGATCAATAATGCAGGTGTTTATATAGATAAACCTATTGTAACATATTCGTTAAAAGATTTTGAGGAAGTGATGAATGTAAATGTGAAGGCAGTATTTGTTGCTTCGCAATATGTTGCCCGCTATATGAAGCGAGGAGGCAGAATTATTACCATAGGAAGTAATATGGCGGAACGCCTGGCTTTTCCTGGTGGTAGTTTGTATTCGATGAGTAAAGCAGCCCTTGTAGGTTTGACGAAAGGGTTGGCTAGAGATTTGGGAAGCGCAGATATAACCGTCAACTTGGTTCAGCCAGGTCCTGTTAACACCGATATGAATCCTGAAGATGGCGCTTTTGCTACAACGATAAAGGAGATGATGGCGATCGGTAGATATGGTACAGTTGATGAAATCGCAGGTTTAGTTTCTTATCTCGTCAGTGATGAAGCACGCTTCGTCACTGGTACATCTATTACCATTGACGGGGGATTTAACATATAGTACCGCAGGTTAACGGGAAAAGGAGGAGGACCTCTTTTAAAAATGTTAGATAAGCAGTTGATGCATTCTACGAAGTCAATTCACTTATATTATTTACCATACTGAAGAGAATGGTTAATTATACATCAGTAGTTTTCTATAGCATATGATCGAGTATAATTGCCTATTTAGTTTTTGTTTGGATAAAGCCAACAAGGCTTAAAACCTTTTAGCCGAAGGTGAAATTTAATTATTTCTCATTATTTCTCATTATTTCACATGTTGCTTTGGTGGGTATACAATTCTAAGCTTCTATCCCGATATAAATAGTATATCTATATATTTGTAACGATTTGTTACGTGATTTTATATAAGGTATTGTACTACTGATCTTTAATTGCTCTACAAGCCTGTTTAAAAAAATTATTCCAACCGTAACCAAAAACAGATACGATGGTATTTGTTTTGAGAAGTGTAGGCCCATCAAAAAATGATGGGCTCTTCTCTTTGAATAGCTTTGTTTTAAAGGATAATTAGGGATCCTCGCTCGAAGATGCTTTGTTTTTCACATTTTTTCACATAAATATACCGTTAATTCATCATTAAATTATCATTTCTAACCTAATTGTATAGAACTTTACAAAGTATTATATACATTTGTAACACAATCATCGGCATGATTTCCTCATGTGTGAGTTTGATACAGGAGAGTATATTAATTGCTTAATTATAAAGATCTTCTACAGTTACGGTTGGATATTTTAAGTGTAGAGACCACCTACTGATTTATTTCGGTAGGTGGATTTTTTATGGTATTCCCTATTAAACATGTTAAATTTAGTATGATTCACTGAGATAATTATCGAGTTGATCGATCACCTTTTATTTCATCAACAATTATATGCTACAAAGTAAGTGGTTAAGTTAAGCTTACTTTATAGCAAAAAAGTTAATTTAAAGTCTCTTCTACAGTCCCACAACTGAGCATTTTATCTCCGAAATAAGGGTTTTTAATAGATTTTGATGGGCTTAACCAATTGGCTCCCTGGTTGTTGAACGCCATAGGGCAATGTGCTATATAAAACTCACCCGAACTTACACCTTCAGCTTTTGCTAAGTTAATAAGTGCATCGCTCATAGGAGAGAAATTAGCACGTTGCTCTTCAATGGTACCCGAGGCCAAAATTTCACCGGCTGCCGTTTTAATGCTCTTTGAGTTAGCAGGTAGATGCTCCGCGGCCTCTTCGATTAGAAGAGCCGCCTCCTTTGCTTTTTTAGCATCTTCTGTTACCAATGCTTCCTGCAAGGTCAGATAATGGGGATAGATAGCATTGAAACTATCGTTGTTCGAGGTAGCCGTTATTGAACTATTGTCTTCAACAACATTTTCTTCATGCTGTTTATGATCTTGATGCTTATCGCTATTATCAGCGGATGTACATGACATAAAAAAGCTTAAGGCAGCGATAACCGCGATTCCGATTTTTAAATGAGTTGTTTTCATATTATATGTTAATTGTTTAATTACTTTATTACTATTGATCTAACGGTTGTCCTCCTTTTTTCAAAACATATTCACTATAGAGTAGATATGCTCCACTGATAACTACCCGTTCTCCTTCTTCCAGTCCAGAAATGATTTCTGTACGGTTCAGTGATGCGTTGCCGATAGTAACTGCTTTCGGCTCAAACCGTTCATTTGTTGTGGTCACCCAGACATGACTACTTTTTCCGTTGTTGATAATGGCGTTGGTTGGGACGGTTATTGTTTTCGAGGCCGATGAGCGAGACAGTAAAATGGTGGCAGGCATACCTGCTTGGAGCATTTGGTGCGCGTGATTATCAATCGTTCCCCTGAGTTGCCTAACTTGTGCGTTATTTTGTAAAACGGGTGTGATGAACTGTATAGTCATTTTATGATGCGTAGTATCGTTACCTATCAAAACACTAAGTTCTTGCCCTTCTTTTATCAATGATGCTTCATGCGGATAAATATCGGCCTCTACCCACAAATTTTGATAGTTTTCTAGATTGAACATAGATGTCCCCTCATTTACATATTGTCCTTCCGTTACTAAAATCTCTGCTATTATACCAGTGTTTTGTGCGTATATGGTGACGGATGGTGCGGGCTGCCCTTTTGCCAACAAAAGATCTAATTGCTGGGAATTTTGTCCGTATAATAGTAACTTTTGCTTGGCAGCCTCGAAAATAGCTGCAAACCTTTTATCTTTTGCAAATTGCTTAGCTTGTTTGTGTGTTATTAGAAATTCTTGCTGCAATGTGAGCAGTTCTTCAGAGTATAAAGTATAAAGGGGTTGCCCTTTACGTACAGCGATACCAGTTTCCTTCACATATAGTTTTTCAATACGTCCATCATTCCGACTACTGATATAGTTAGTGCCCTCGGGATTTACGACAAGCCTACCATTAATTGAAGTATAATTATTGAACGCTCCTGTCCCGACTGCTACTATACTAATATTAGCTAATACTTGCTGATCTTTACTTAGTGTTAAAAAGGCATCTTTATTATTTTTGTCGAAAGGAACGAGATCCATACCACATATCGGACAAGTGCCAGCTTTGTTCTGTATGATTTGTGGATGCATAGGACATGTATAAGTATTTGTTGCTGTTGCATCCACTTCTGTTTCCTTATTTTCTTTGCTATTACAGGACGCTAACAGCAAAGAAGGTAGGATCGCGGACCACAGGAGTGTTTTTAAAAAATATTTTCTGTTCATGATGCTTCTCTATAAAATATCTATTCATCGTCTGAAATAATGAAGTCTTCACTATCAACTAGATAAGACGCGTTTTCGGCGATAAGCCAATGTTCAATTGGATTTAGTACCTGTATCATATTTGCAGTACTAATCCCTGTATTGACAGAGATCGGACGAAATATTCTCCCTTCTTTTCTGAATACGACACTTTTCTTTCCTAAGCGGATAACTGCTTGTTTTGGGAGCCAGTAACCTTCGTGTGTGGTTATTGCTACGGTTCCATTTAGTAATTCTCCGACAGTAAATGCGTTCTTTTTTAAATAAACCCTCGCCAGACTAAAATTTTCACCCGCGTTAAAGGTTGGTTGAATGAGCCTTATTTCCCCCAGGTAACTTTCGTCAGTATCACTTAATTTATTAAACAATACCTTTTTGCCCTTTTGAATTTGTGTGGCTATTGAAGGCGGAATCGCAAACTCGGCGATTAAATCTGTATTTGTGTAGATGTTAAAAATTGTTTGCCCGGTTGAGAGGTATTGACCCGTTCGCAGTATAACCGGAGCTGGAGCACTGGCAGATGAGTTAGAAATGTCTTGCTGGTTGCTTGATGAATTATTCATACCATCCATTTCTCCCTCAGGAGCATCTCCTACGGAAGCCATTGTATTTACTGTAGAAGAGGGTGGGGTCACTGGTTTTTCAAGAATATATCCACTGGCAGGACTATAAATTGGAACCCGGTATAAAACATTTTTTGATTGTAAAAGTTGCTGTATTTGCTCAGCGCTGAAACCTAAATACTGTAATTTCTGAACCGCTGCTTGCAATAATTTTTCATCCTGCTGTTGATGTAGCATTAATAACTCGCGTTGAGCAGTTACTAATTCAGGTGAATAGATCTCCAAAAGGAGCTGGCCTTTCTTGACTGGTTGGTAATTATACTTGACATATAAACGTTCAATTCTTCCACTTATCCTACTACTAATAGAGGTGGCATTACGATTGTCGTAAATGATCCGTCCGGAGATATTAATAGGTAATACTTTGGAACCTTTTTCCACCGAAATAGTTGGTGTATTGCTAACTATTTGCCGATTAGTTGCTCCCGTAAGCTGAAGGATTGTTGTGTCAACAGTTTCATATCCATGAGCTTCATGAGATGTTGCGTGTTCTTCCTTTGTTGATGAACAAGCCTGTATAAATAATAGTAACACTAGTGCTAATATTTTATTTATATAATTCCTTTTCATAGTTTACAATCATTTGATAGAACTTTAACTTCTCGTCAAATAAGGTGTTTTGCATCATGTTAAGTGCTTCCCAATCAGCTAATAAAGTAGGTAGTTGCTGTTTGTTTTCACGGTAAGATTGAAAGTTTGCTTCCATTGAGCGTTGGAGTGCTGGAATAACTTTCTGTTCTATTCTTCTAATGCGCTCTTTCATACTAGCTATTTCATGCTGCATGCCATAGATCATTCCTTGACTTTCAAGTAGCATTCCTTGGCGTTCTTTCTGCATGGCCTCAAGATTCAGTTGCATGGCCTTTGTTTCGCTTTTATACATCTTACTACTCCATGGAGCTATTGGGATACTTACCATTCCCATTATACTGTATGCCCTAGGCATCATGTTTCCCAGAGGAGCCATGTGGTCAAAACGGATTTTAAAATCGGGTTTCCGTTCGCTTCTCATGGCATCAATGCCGTGACGCATCGTTTGTATATCGGCATTCATTTTTTGGATATCTTTTCTCCGTTCTGCTAACACTGTGGTGTCTAACGAAGCTTCCAATATAAATGTTGGTTTAAAAGCCGTATCTATAGCAAAGGAGTTATTTGCAGATTGATTCATCAAGCTGTTTAACCATGCTCTAGAGCGGGCAATTTCTGCTTCTTGCATACGCAACATATTATGATTTTCTTCCAGTTGAGCCTCGAGCTTGTATACATTGCTAAGTTGTGACTGGTTATACTCGTAGCGGATAGTTTCCAGTTGCTTCATACTATTGATTAACTGTTCATTTTCTTTTAGAAGATTTATACGTTTTTCAGCGATAGTCCAGTTATAGTAGAGCGTTTTTGCCTGTGCCTTTAACTCGTTGAGATCAACTGCACGGTTAGCTTCTTCTATCACACTTTGCGATTGAATGTACTGTTTGTTTGCTTGTTGTTTGCTGGGATTAGGTATCTCTTGTTCGATATTGAACATAAGCGCTCCTTTGTCGCCATCGTTCATGACCCGTTGTCCGGGATAGGGAGTCATAAAAGTACCAGCCCCCACCATCGGCGCCATCCATGATGTAGCAGATTGTGCACTGTATTCAAAACTTTTTCCTTTTAAAGCATAAACTTTAAGTTTTACGTTCTGTTGATCAATACGTTGTAAGATCGTATCAAGCGATAACACCTCATTGCTCTGTTGAGCATGCAATGCCATCGGTAGCAGCAGAATGGTGTAAATAACTTTTAATGTGCTGTATATGAAATGTTTAATGTTTAGCATCATAAATTTCCAATTTTCCATATTTGCGTAGTTCGTATTCTTTCGTCATCAGAAAAATTAATGGCGTAACCAATAAAATATGTGTGGATGAGGTGAGTACACCACCGATCATAGGTAGTACAATTGGTCGCATAACATCTGTACCCACACCGGTAGCCCATAGCACCGGAAGCAAACCAAATAAGGATACGCAGACCGTCATGAGTTTGGGCCTTAATCTTTTTGCTGCTCCTCTGATAACATATTGTCTGAGATCTTCTTTAGTTATCGTTTCGCTGCTATTTCCTTTTAATTTTACCAGTTGCTGCATCGCGTCGTTCAGATAAATTACCATGACAATACCTGTTTCTACAGCTATTCCGAACAAAGCGATAAAACCTACGGCGACAGCTACAGAAAGATGGACTCCCCAGAAGTAGATCATGTAAGCACCACCTATTAATGCAAACGGAATGGTTACTAAGCTTAAAAAGGCTTCCCTTATGGAGTGGAATGCAAAATATAAGGCAAAGAAAATAATTACCAATACAACAGGTGCTATCCATAGGAGCGTTTGTTGTCCGCGAATAAGGTTTTCGTACTGTCCGCTCCACTCGAGAAAATATCCTTCAGGAACAATATTATCGGCGTTATTCAATTTTTCCATTGCATCTTGCACGGTGCTTCCCAGGTCCCGGTCACGTACGTTAAACATGACCGCCCCGCGAAGAATGGCGTTGTCTGAAGTGATCATGGGTGGGCCGTTTTCGTAATCGATTGTTGCTACAGCACTAAGCGGAACTTCGCCAAAAGTAGGGCTCTGTAAGGGAACACGACCTAGTTGGGAGATGCTATTACGATGATCCTGTAATAAACGCAGGTTGATGCTGAAGCGTCTGCGACCTTCAATGGTCTGACCAATATTGGCACCCCCAATGGTTGATTCGACCGTTTGATTGACGTCATCGACGGTAAGCCCATATCGGGCAAGAGCTTCTCTATTCACATCCACATGCAGATATTTACCGCCCGTAATCGGTTCAACAAATAAATCTTGAACTCCTGGCGTTCCTTCTAAAGCATCGCGTACCCGCTCTGAAATGCCGGCTATTGTATCGATATTTTGACCAAATACTTTGACGCCTACGTCAGTTCGAATACCGGTAGCCAACATGTTTATCCGGTTAATTATCGGTTGAGTCCAACCATTAACAACTCCGGGAATCTGTAACTTTGTATCTAATTCTTGTATCAGCCTTTCTTTTGTCATGTTTTCACGCCATTGGTTCTTGGGTTTCAACATAATGATCGTTTCAATCATGCTAATAGGAGAATTATCTGTAGCTGTACTCGCTCGACCTGCTTTACCCAGCACCTTGTCTACTTCTGGTACGCTTTTAATAATTTTGTCTTGTACCTGTAATATACGTTTCGCTTCGCTGTTACTAATGTCTGGTAAGGTCACCGGCATGAAAAGAATACTTTGTTCGTCCAAAGGAGGCATAAATTCTGTTCCCAGCCTTTTCAAGAGGGGGATGGTGATTAGCAGTGCAATGACATTGATCGCGATGGTTGTATTCCGCCATTTCAATACGCGCTTGATCAATGGCTCGTATATTTTCTCCAAAAATCGATTAATTGGATTGGCGTTATCTGGTCGGAATTTTCCTTTCATGAAGAACGAAATCAGTACAGGTGCTAACGTAATGACCAATAAAGCGTCAACCATCATAATAAACGTTTTCGTAAAAGCTAATGGATGGAAAAGTTTGCCTTCTTGGCCAGTAAGCATGAATACTGGTAAAAAGGAAGTGATGATGATAATAGTAGCAAAGAAAACTCCGCGGCTAACCTGTTTGCTGCTTTTTCCGATGATTTCCAGGCGTTCTTCTTCGGAGATCCATTGGGGTGTTCGTTTAAACAATCTTTTCAACCAATTCATGTTACTTACTTTTTAAATGCTCCTGTTGTTCCCTACTTTCATATTTCTCTGCTAAATGCTTATAAGCATTTTCGCTCATAATAATGCCGTTATCTACGATCACACCAATTGCCAACGCGATACCTGTTAAGGACATGATGTTCGATGAAATATCAAAGGCATTCAGTAAGATGAAGCTGATCGCAATAGTGATAGGAATCTGTATAATAATACTTAAGGCACTTTTCCAGTGGAATAAAAAGATAATGACAACTAGGGATACTACGATCATTTCTTCTATTAAGGTATGTTTGATAGAATCTACTGATTCTTTAATAAGTTTTCCGCGATCGTATACAATATCAAATTTCACACCTTCTGGAAGACCTTTCGTTACTTCTCTCATTTTATTCTTTACCTTTTCTGTAACCTCTGCAGCATTCTCTCCATAACGCATGACCACAATACCTCCTACGCGTTCTCCTTCTCCGTCTTGATCAAAAATACCCAAGCGCGGTTCTCCCGTCATCTGTACTGTGCCAATATCCGATATCCGGATCGGATTACCCTGTTGATTGGAGATGGGAATTTGTTCGATATCTTCTCTAGATTGTAGATAACCACTTGTTTTAATAATATATCCTACGTCGCTCATTTCAAATTTACGTCCACCACTTTCATTGTTATTGGTACGCACGGCGTTTATTACATTTGGTACCGACAGTTTATAGTATAGCAACTTATTGGGATCAATGGTTACCTGATATTGTTTTTGGAAACCGCCAAAAGATGCGATTTCACTCACCCCAGGTACATTCTGAAGCGCAAATTTTACATACCAATCTTGTATGGCACGTTGCTCTCCCAAATCAACATTAGGAGCATCCAAGGTATACCATAATACGTGGCCAACACCGGTACCGTCAGGTCCGAGCGTTGGTGCTACACCGGTTGGGAGCGTGCTACCTATTGTACTCAGCCGTTCCAGAACACGTTCCCGTGCCCAATAGATATCCGTTTCGTCGTCAAAGATGATGTAGATGAAGCTCATGCCAAACATAGAGCTGCCGCGAACGTATTTAATACTGGGAAGCCCTTGTAAATTAGTGACTAACGGGTAAGTTATCTGATCTTCAATGAGTTGCGGGGATCTGCCCATCCATTCTGTGAAAATAATAACTTGATTTTCGGATAAATCGGGAATGGCATCAATAGGATTTTTTTTAACAGAAAAGGCTCCCCACACGAATAATCCGACGCTAAGCACCAAAACAATATAGCGGTTACGCAATGACCAATCGATGATGTTGTGGACCATGGATTTAATTTATAAACGATGAAAGATTTGAATAGCTGTGTAGCAGCATTGTAAAATCAGAGGGTTACTGATTTGCTGGAAGGTTACAAAGTAGTACTATACAAAGCAATTATAATTGCTAAATATATGATACACACTAAGTAACATCTAGATAGAAGGGTATTAAATTCTGTAGATACAATTTAGCATATAGATGGTGTGATATGCTTTATCGGGAGGTGCATGACTAAATGGATAATCTATCGCAATATTCGTTAACGTTTTTGCAGGACGTAAAACATCCGTGTGAAGAAGTATGGCAGGCAGCTCCTGAAGATATTTATACGATATCTCTGTAGCCGCTTTGTGATCTTTCTCTAGTTTAAGCTGTTTGTGTTCTTCTTTACAACATTTTTTTTCAGCGGAAGATTTGTCTTTTGACATGCCACAGGCACCGCATTTGCTCATATCTATTTGCCACAAAGTAGTTTCCACATATCGATCCATACAATAATGGGTATATGTGCTAAACCCGGTGGCGATGCCAAGGTATAAAAAGGCCAATATGAAAGCAAATAACTTTTTCACTAGTACAAAGGTATAAAAAAAATAAATAGCAGCTTTTATATTTTGACCAGAAGAAGTTATATAGTTTATGGTTTTTTGCATGTAGCGTTTTCAAAACTGCATTAAACTGATATATCATAATACAAACTATCCTTATATTTACTTCCGTCTAATACTCTTAATATGATAAAGTTCAAATACTCCGTATTTTTTTTCGTTTTATTCTTTTTTCAAGCAGCGCATGCTCAACAGCACGAAGATTCGCTATATATCCGCAATTATTATGAAAAGATTGAACGGTACATCCCGATGCGGGATGGTGTAAAGCTGTTTACTTCGATTTATATTCCAAAAGACAAATCGAAAAAATATCCCTTTTTGATCAATCGTACTCCATATACTGTTGCTCCCTATGGTGAAAGCGAATATAAACCCAGTTTGGGGCCTGACCCACTTTTTATTAGAGAAGGATACATCTTCGTTTATCAGGATGTTAGGGGAAAATGGATGAGTGAAGGAACATTTGAAGACATCAGGCCACATATTGGTAATAAGAATAACAACAAACAAGTGGATGAAAGTAGTGATACTTATGATACGATCGACTGGTTATTGAAAAATATAGACAATAACAATGGTAAAGCCGGTATATATGGCATTTCATATCCTGGTTTCTATTCTACCGCAGCTCTTCCCGACGCCCATCCGGCTTTGAAAGCCGTATCGCCGCAGGCACCGGTGACAGATTGGTTTAGAGGAGACGACTTTCATCATAATGGTGCTTTCTTTTTGGCAGATGCGTTCAATTTTTATAGCGGATTTGGTGTGCCGAGACCCAGCCCCGTAACACCTGATAACACACCTAAAAAAATTGCTTTTACGATGAATGATAATTATGGATTCTTTATGGAACTGGGTGCGATTAAACATGCGAAGGAGAGATATTTTGGCGACAGCATTAAATTTTGGAATGCGCTAATGGAACATGGTGTACTGGACACTTTTTGGAAGGCACGCGAAATTACCCGCCATTTAAAAAATATAAAACCCGCGGTGATGGTGGTAGGCGGCTTCTTTGATGCTGAAGACACTTACGGCGCTCTGCGAACCTATCGTGCTATTGAAGAACAAAATCCAAAAGGAACCAATCATCTGGTTATGGGGCCATGGTTTCATGGTGCATGGGTGAGAAGCAATGGTAGCTCTTTTGGAGATATTGTTTTCGGACAGGAAACGAGTACTTGGTATCAAACAAACATGGAACTGCCTTTTTTTAATCACTATTTGAAGGGGAAAGGAACTTTTGATCCGGCAGAAGCCACTATTTTTATCACAGGAAGTAATGAATGGAAAGCTTTTGATGCTTGGCCGCCAAAAGACACAGAGAGGAAACGACTTTATTTGCATGCTAAAGGTAAGCTGAGTTTTGAGAAACCTACCGAAGTGGATAGTTACGATGAGTATATAAGCGATCCAAATAATCCGGTGCCCTATCAGCAAGGCGTTCATGGGTCGAGGAGCAGGGAATATATGATAGACGATCAGCGCTTTGCTGCTAAAAGGCCTGACGTTATGGTCTATCAAACGGAGGTACTTACTGAAGACGTTACTCTTACTGGAGAGCTATCCGCGAAGCTGAAAGTTTCCACAAGTGGTACAGATGCCGATTACGTCGTTAAACTAATTGACGTTTATCCTGACGATGCCGAGACCCCGGAAGCTGGTGAAAAGGAAAAGGATGTGATTATGGGAGGCTATCAGATGCTTGTACGGGGAGAGGTTCTGCGTGGAAAATTCAGAAACAGCTTCGAGACACCTGAACCTTTTGTTTCAGGAGAAATTACGGATGTGCAGTATGCATTGCCTGACGTGGCGCATACCTTTAAAAAAGGTCATCGGATCATGATACAGATACAGCACTCATGGTTTCCCTTGGTTGATCGCAATCCGCAACAATTTATAGATATCTATCGCCAGGCAGAGGACGATGATTTTCAAAAGGCGACTAACCGTCTTTATCACGATAAGATAAATGCTTCTCATATTGAAATAGAAGTGCTGTGAGGGATATAATAAGTTTCAAAACATCACTTTGAGATAAACCGATCGTGCGTGGGCATACTACAACAATAGTTTCGGAATTAATCCATCTTTTCGTACATGTAAAAAAAATGCTTATACCAGGTGATATTTCCTTATGAATTTACACATATTATATAAAGCTATGGATATGGAAGTTTTCGATACAAATAAAAGTACTTCTCCAATTTCCGATGAGCAATGTTTAGCGCTGTATAAGGAAGTATTCCCGGCCGTTGCGAGATACATTGGAAAAATGGGAGGGACGCTCAATGAAGCCAAAGATGTTTTTCAAGACGCGCTAATCATTTATTATGAGCAGGTACTTCGTGCTGCTGTCCATATAAAGCGCTCCGAAAAAGCCTATATTTTTGGTGTTTCCCGGTACTTATGGTATCAAAAACAAAAGCGTGAGGATAATAATAGTTACAGACCAATAGATGACCGTCTTGAGGAGGTGAGTGATGGAGCTTACGAAGAGATCTCCGAAAAACGCTTGTTGATTTTATTATCGAAAGCCGGAGATCGGTGTATGCAATTGTTAACCGCATTTTATTATCATAAGCTTTCTATGAAAACACTCGCTGAAAAATTTGGCTTTGCCAGTGAGCGTTCTGCAACCGTACAAAAATTTAAATGTTTAGGAAAGATAAGAGACTTTGTGAAGGAAAAGGCACTACAATATGAAGACTTTATTTAATCATACTGAGCACTTAGAGGCGTATATTTTGGATAAGCTTTCACCCGAAGATCGATTAATATTCGATGCACAATTGCTATTGGACCGCGAAGTGCAGGATAATTTGCACTGGCAAAAAAGGAGTTACGGAATCGTGAAAGCTCATGGCCGGGAACAGCTGCGAACGCAATTAAAAAAAATTGAACAAGAGCTTTTTTCAAAATCTGTTCATAAAAATTTTGTACAGCGTATCCTGAGTTATTTTTGATGCTGATAAAGTATTCAGGATAGAAACCGCTTATTAATGATAATCATTTAACTCATAATCAAAATGATGGAATTTAGAAAATTTGCTGTATCCCATTTTGGGATAAGTGGGAACACCTATGATCAGTACGCAAAGAAAATGAGTCAAAAAGTACATTTGTCGATGACTCCCTATATTACGGAGGAGCGACAACTCAATGTAGCACAAATGGACGTATTTTCCAGACTGATGATTGATCGTATTATATTTCTGGGAGAGCCCGTTGACGATAGGGTAGCCAATATCATTCAGGCGCAGCTGCTATTTTTACAATCTGCCGATCCGCTTAAAGACATTCAACTCTATATCAATTGCCCGGGAGGATCTGTTTACGCAGGTTTAGGAATCTACGATACGATGCAATATATTTCACCAGACGTAGCAACCATCTGTACCGGAATAGCATTATCTTTTGGTGCAGTGCTGTTGTGTACGGGAACACCGAAAAAGAGGGCAGCATTGAAACATGCTCGTGTAATGATCCATCAACCGTCCGGTGGTATGCAGGGTACGGCAGCAGATCTGGAAATCAATGCACGGGAGATCCTGAAATTGCAGAAGGAGCTGTATCAAATAATTGCAGACCACAGCGGACAGTCTTATGAATGGGTGCATACATCATCTAGCCGTGATTATTGGATGACTGCTGAAGAGGCAAAAAGCTATGGAATGATCGATGAGGTGTTGCAGCGAAAATGATTTACCGGGGCCTATTCGGTTCAGCCATTTATAGGTAAGCGTTGACATAAATAGCGAAAGCGTCACCAAGGTATAACCGCTGGTGACGCGTTATTATATTACGTTTAGTAACGTTTTACTTCTTTTGTGCCCGACCGCTCTTTCGATCACTTTTTCTACCGATTGCATATCCGCCACCGCCACCGATAGCTGCGCCAATGGCCGCACCACGGAGCCTTTTATCTTTGTCGATCAACGCACCGACACCAGCTCCAACACCTGCGCCAATAGCGGTTCCTTTGGCGGCGTCACTCCAGCCTTTCTTCTTGTTTGTGGCAACGGGTTGCTGCGGTGTATTCGATGTACCAACTTCATCATACTGCTCTTCTTGATTGGTGTTTTCATTGTCGGCAGCTGATGGACGACCGTATGGCTGTTGAAAGTCTTGATCGGCCGTCTCTTCTTGTGCTAAACCCGCTTTCTCAGCTGCTTCGGCATTTCTAAAGCTGTCGAGCGTTAAGCTATCTTTAAGGTGTTTTAATGCCGCTTCTTTTGCAATAGCTTCCTCCGTTGTCTTATTATTAGAGTTACATGCCGTAACGCTGATTCCGGCTATTAAACACATCGCTATTATTCTGTTCATCACTTTAACAATTTGAATATTTACGCTGCTACTTATGAAAAAACTGTGCCAAATTATCTTTTTTCTTGTTGTCTGCGTAAATTTTGATTTGATATCGGAATATCCGCGTCCAACCGAAAAAGGGATTACATGTCCTATGTATGATTTTTTATCCAGAAATTTTTCTTTGTTATTTAGCGATATTTTTTGAATTTTTACAGCAAACACCTAATATTGTATGGCTTTGACTCTCGACTCATTTAAAGGTTCCCTTGCATTCGACGTTCCTCCAAAAGGTCTTTCTGTTCATTTTCAGGCACTTTGGTATGATGCCAAAGGCAACTGGGATGCTGCGCACGGATTAATTGACCAATTGACTGATTCAATGTCCGCACATGTGCACGCTTATCTGCATCGGAAGGAAGGCGACGAATGGAACGCCAATTATTGGTATAGACGTGCGAATAGAGCCTTGCCCCAAAAATCACTGGAAGAAGAGTGGGAAGATTTGTTTGTTCTTCTTAGTGAAACAGCCGAAAGGTAAAAATCCGGCGGAGTGTAACTTGGATTGTGATGTTTTTTTGAAGATAACTTCCCGATTTACAACACTGGATCTTCGTGCCTAGGATAAGACCAGACTGAACAAGCTAACTAACTCAAATCAAGTTCGGACCAATAGCGCTCATTTTTCGGGGTTTATCGGGAAATATCCACGCCGTATACAGGGATTTATCGAGGGAAGGTAAGTAAATATAAATCAGTAGCAGATCAGGTCTTGGTATACGGCCGAACGTAGTCAGGTGTTGATTGTGGAAAAGACAGAACAAGATTTCCTCTTTTTTCTGAATTTGTTTTGTAGCGGAATTTACATATGTTTACGGTTCGTAAATATAAAATAAATGCTATTATTGAAATGGAAAGAAGAAGTTTTATCAAAAGTACAGTCGCTCTAGGGGCTGGTTATTACCTGAGTAATAATTTAGCCTTCGCAAAAGCCGACGATTTTCCGGAGGTGAGAATTGCGGAAAATATGCGCAATTTTACCAGCGAAGAAGTGGAAAAGGTCATAAAGACCTTTCAAAGTAAAGTAAAGAATAAAGAACTTGGCTGGCTCTTTGGTAACTGTTTCCCCAATACCTTGGATACCACGGTTTTCTTCCAATCAACAGACGGCGTACCGGATACGTATGTCATTACCGGGGATATTGATGCCATGTGGCTTAGAGATAGTAGTGCGCAAGTGTGGCCCTACCTATCACTAGTGAAAAATGATAAGCCGTTGAGTGATTTAATAGCAGGGGTGATAAATAGGCAAACGGACTATATACTAAAAGACCCATACGCGAATGCATTCTATGACGATCCGGAAAAGGTAGGTGAATGGGCAAGTGATAAAACCGAAATGAAGCCAGGTGTACATGAACGGAAATGGGAAATAGATTCCCTATGTTATCCTATTCGTTTAGCCTATCACTATTGGAAAAGTACCAAGGACACGTCGCCTTTTAATGAAAGTTGGAAGTTGGCTATAGAGCAGATATTACAAACATTCAAAGAGCAGCAACGTAAAGATGGTAGTAGTCCCTATCGTTTTGAACGGGTGACAGGGCGAGCCACAGACACTTTGCCGATGGACGGTTACGGTTATCCTGTGAATCCCGTGGGCTTGATATGTTCATCTTTCCGGCCAAGTGACGATGCTACCGTGCTGTCCTTTTTAATTCCTTCCAACTTTTTTGCTGTTGTTTCTTTAAAACAGGCTGCCGAAATGGTGGAAACAATTCTCAACGATACAGCATTATCCAGCGAATTGAAGGCCTTAGCTCAAGAGGTTGAAGAGGCGCTTGAAAAGCATGCTACCACAGAACATCCAAAATATGGAGAGATTTTTGTCTTTGAAACCGATGGTTATGGCGGTCAGCTATTAATGGATGATTCAAATATTCCTAGTTTATTGTCTTTGCCTTACCTTGGCGCTGTAGAAGCCAACGATCCACGGTACGTCAATACACGTAAATTTATTTTATCTGAAGATAATCCCTTTTTCTATAAAGGTGAATTTGGTGAGGGGGTTGGCGGACCCCATATTGGAAAGGATATGATATGGCCGATGAGTATCGTCATGCGGGCGCTTACCAGTAAGGATGATAAAGAAATAAAAATGTGTATACAAATGCTGCAGAAGTGTCATGGTGATACGGGTTTTATGCATGAATCTTACCATAAGGACGATCCGAAGAATTTCACAAGAGCTTGGTTCGCGTGGACAAACACGCTTTTCGGTGAGTTGCTTTGGGAGACTTATCAAAGGAAAAGAAGTTTATTAAACTAAAATTTATTTATTAAAAACAGCTAAAATGCTTTAGTGTTGTAAATATGAAGGTCGAAGATAAATTCTTCGACCTTTTTTATCGTTTAAACGATCTAATTTTTATATTTAACCCAGATTATGCATTAGACTTTCTATTATGCGTTAACAAATTTCAAAATCAGCCAATTGTTGTTTTCGACCATACCGTAGCGCCGCTATGCTTCAGTCTCCGAACAACCAGATTTTCTTGTTTTTTAGCGTCTATCACGAATCCTGATACATAATCCAGATTTAACAAAAAGTATATGATGTTTTATTTAGATAATGAAACTGGATGGACAGATTTAGGTGGTGGCCTAAGGAGAAAAATCATGAGCTTCAACGACCAATTAATGATGGTAAAGGTCAGGTTTGAGAAAGGCGCAGTGGGAGAGCTACACCAACATTTCCATACACAACAAACATTTGTAGCAAGCGGTGTGTTTGAGTTCACGATTGGAGCGCAGAAGAAAATTATAAAAAGAGGCGATTCCTGTTTAATGCCTTCGAATGTATTACATGGATGTGTATGTATAGAGGAAGGCGAGTTAATCGATATTTTTTCACCAATCAGAGAAGACTTTTTAAGTTAGGAATAATTTTTTAACCATTATTTTATCCTCCATTAAGAATCCTGATCCGATATCAATATTTTCGAAACCTATTGTTGCAAAACCAATTCGGGTATAGAAGAGCTCAGCTTCATTGAATCTGTTGACATTCAGTCGTAACTCATCGTTGCCTTTTTTTATAGCAATAGTTTCTGCCGTTTCCATTAATTTTTTCCCAATGCCCATTCCTTGTGTCTGAGGTAAGACATAGATTTTATGAATTTTAGTATGATTTGTGCCTTTATAGGAGCTTTCGTAAGATAGGAAACCTAAAAAGTTGTCGCCCTTCTTAGCAAGTAGAAAGCGATGACCAAAGTCTGCTAACTGTTGTTGTAGCGCAGTTTCGCTGTACATCATTTGTAACATGTAGTCAATTTGTCGAGCCGACAAGATATTGACAAAGGTTATGGGCCATGTTTTGTAGGCTATCTCTTGTATAGTGGGTATGTGTTCATTAGTGCCGTCGATAATTTTTATCATATTCTGTGTTTTCCCATAACAAAATTAGCAAAATTTCTTTTAGCTAATTTGCTAAGAAACAGGCCATCAAATAGAAAAGACTCTTTAAAATCTATCTCCTTTTCTGAAGTCAGTTTAAGTAGGTTGCAGGATATAAATTTAATCAGGCGCTAATAATTTCTAATAAAGTTGTTTCTTTGTACCATAGAAATGGCTAAGATTATAAAGTTTGCAATTACTGGAGGCATAGGTTTTGTGCTTGATTTTTTGTTTACTTGGCTTTTCAAAGAAAAAGTTGGAATAAATCCTTATTTAGCCAATGCAATCGGTTTTACGGTAGCTGTTGTTAATAATTTCTATATTAATAAAAAATGGACATTTAACGATAGAAAAAAAGACACAAAGAAGCAATTTAGTTTTTTTGTGTCTTTTTCTTTGATAGGTTTACTGTTAAACACGTTGTGCCTATTGTTGTTTACCTCTTATTTCTCTTTAAACTTCTATGTAAGCAAACTAATAGCCATCGCTTTGGTTTTTATATGGAATTATAATATAAATAACATAATAACCTTTAAAAAACATGGGTGATAGGCATCTGTCATTTTGGATGAACAATTCTTACAAACCGTTCAACGAAGAAAAGAAATTTACGTTTTTTATTGTTGTTGTAGCTTTTTTTAGTATTTTTTCGTTGTTTGGTGGTATTATGGAGCCGGATGGTGCTTTATACGCATCAATAGCAAAAAATATGATTCTGAGGGATGATTGGATAAACTTATACGTTAGAGGACAGGATTGGTTAGATAAACCACATTTAACGTTCTGGTTGGCGGCTATCTCGTTTAAAATTTTCGGAATCAATGACTTTGCCTATAAACTACCTTCTTTGCTCATTAGCTGGCTCGGGTGTTGGTACATCTATCAATTTTTAAAGCATATTTATTCAAGGAAAATAGCATTGATAGCTGTTATTATCTACTTAACAGCGTTTCATATTATCATTTCCAACTTTGATGTGCGTGCCGAAATTTACCTAAGTACGTTTACTTTCGCCGGAATATATTATTATTATAAAGGTCTGCGACAAGGATTTTTCCCTATACTTGCAGGTTCTTTTTATTTAGCTTGCGCCGTGATGGTGAAGGGAATCTTTGTACTCATTCCAGTTATAGGGGCATTTGTCTGCTATTGGTTGATAACTAAGCAATGGAAGGAGTTTTTGCGACCTAAGTGGTGGTTAGCCCTCGCGTTGGTCGGTGTTTTTATAATTCCGGAATTGTATACGCTGTATGTGCAGTTTGATTCACACCCAGAAAAATTAGTTTTTGATAGGCAAGGAGTATCAGGCCTTAAATTCTTCTTTTGGGATAGCCAGTTCGGGCGGTTTTTTAATACCGGACCAATAAAAGGGAAGGGTGATCTGTTTTTCTTCGTGCATACTACGCTGTGGGCCTTTTTACCATGGTCTCTGCTGTTTATCATTGCTGTAGTAAGTGGTCTGGCAAAAAAACTGAGGAGCAAACGAGTGCCCGAAATGCTGTTGATAACCGCAAGTGCGGGGATAACCTTTGTATTATTCTCCCTATCGAAGTTTCAATTACCACATTACATAGTCATCATCATTCCGCAGTTTTCTATTATAACAGCAATTTATTTAGGGCATGTTGATCATGGAAAATTACGCACATTGATTGCCGTTCAGCATTTTGTGTTTTTCGCTATCATATCGCTAATAATTGCTTTGCTCTTTGTTTTCAAACTTGCCTACACCACTTGGATAATAGTCTTGCTTGTAACAACTGTCGTATTGGCCTATTTTAAGCTGGGCCATTCACTGGTACAGTCGATTGTCTGGAGAAGTAGTGTGGTTTCTATAGTTTTTATGCTGTTTGCCTATGGATTCTTTTATCCGCAATTGTTGAAGTATGAATCAGGTAGAGAAGCGGGCTTATGGTTAAAAAAGCATCGACCAAAAAATGCATCATTCGTTTACGGCGCTGAAAGTTTCGCATTCGATTTTTATGCGCCAGGGGAGGTGAAGTATGTGAGCGATGTTTCAGCAATAGTGGATAATAACACATCTGCTACGGTGATTTTTACTTCCAAGGAGCATATCGCTTATTTACAGCAGGTATTCAAGGTAAGGTTACTTGAAGAATTTCACCATTTTCATATAACAAAGTTAAAAAAAGAGTTTCTGTATTATAAAACGAGACCCACCGTCTTAGGGTCCTATGCCTTGATAGAGGTGAGTAAATAGTATATTTTAGCTACATGCGTAAAAATAAGTCAACGTTGTATTTAAGCAAAATCGAATCAGATTACCCATGGGATTTGTTTTTACTTGCCGATCCCAGTATGAAGGCGATTAATGAGTATCTTCCAGGCAGTGCTTGTTACCTGGCTTTTAATGGAGGCGGAGAAACAGTTGGTGGAGCGATAGTTAGGAAAGCACATCATGGATATTATGAGTTAATGAATATAGCCGTTTATGAAAAATTTCAGAAGCAGGGTTGGGGTATCAAATTACTGACGGCTATTGTGCAAAAGGTGCAGCAATTGGGAGGAAAGAAACTGGAACTTGGAACCGGTACTTTTGGTTATCAATTAAAGTTTTATCAAAAAGTAGGTTTTCGGGTAACAGGTATTGAAAAAGATTTTTTCCTAAAAAAATATAAAGAACCAATAATAGAGGACGGTCTTCAGCATAGTGATATGTTACGGTTATCACTTGATTTGGAGGATAGCTAGTCCTATCCTCCGACTTTATCGATCGCTTCCGCTAAACTTTTATCTTTTTCAGTAACAATATTGCCTTGGTCATGTGTTGAAAGCCATATTTCGACTTTATTCCATTCATTGGTCCACTTTGGATGATGATTATGGGATTCGGCTATCATGGCTACTCTTACCATAAAGGCAAATGCTTCGGCAAAATCTTTGAACTCAAAAAGTCTATGTAGGCAGTTGTTTTCTTTTTTCCACATAATAGTAATTGTTTATCTCTGGAGATAACAACTATTATTATGATTTGTTATAAAAAAAACCTATTCCCACCCCCCACCTAATGAACGATAAAGGTCTACCAAGGCGTCTAGTTGTGCTTTTTTAATGCCTGCCAATTCCAGTTCGCTTTGCAAGACATTTTCTTGGGCGGTGATGATTTCCAGATAATTAGCCATACCGGTTTCAAATAATAGTCCAGCATGATTAATAGCATTTTGTAAGCGTGTGGTACGGTTTAAAGCAATGGATTCTCTTTGCTCAAGTTTATCAATAGCAATTAGCGCATCGGAAACTTCTCCAACTGCAGTTAATACAGATTGTTTAAATTTTATAACCGATTTCTCTTGTTCTATTTTTGCGGTTTCATGTTGCGTTTTAAGTTGACGACGTTGCAAAATCGGTTGTGTAATACTGCCTGCCACCATACCGAATAGGGATGCTGGTACATTAAACCAATTGCTGGCGGTAAAGGCGTTAACCCCCGATTGCGCTGTTATAGTCAAAGACGGGTACATATTGGCCTGTGCTAACCGTGTCTGCGCGTTTGAGGCTAAAACACCTATTTCGGCACTCTTTACATCAGGCCTTCTGCTCAATAAGGCAGATGGAACGCCAGCAGTAAGTTTTTCTGGAAGTATAACACGATTCAAACTACTAATTGGTGTTATTTCACTGGGAAATTTTCCGGTTAAGAGCTGGATCGCATTTTCCTGTGTAGCTATACGTTGTTCAAATTCTGGAACCAAAGAAGCTGCGGCCAAACGTTGCGCCTCGGCCTGCTCCAGTCCTAATAGCGTTATTTCGCCAACATCGTATTGCTCTTTGATGATATGGAGCGTACTGTCAGTAAGCGCCAGATTTTGTTTGGCAACGTCCAATTGCTCCCTGAGCATTAACAGGTTGTAATAGCCTTTGGCAATACTTGAAACGAGCTGGGTCTGCACAGCCTTTTTGGCTTCCTCGGATTGTAAATACGATGCAAGAGCAATTGCCTTTTGATTACGTATTTTACCCCAAACATCTGCTTCCCACGATAGTGCAAGCGCCGTTGTGTAATCTTCTATATGTGTTGTTCCCAGAAATTGATTTAAGCTTATACCATTCAAGCTATTATCGGACGGTCGAGACGAATTCGCAGCTATTTGGAGATTAAGGTCGGGGTAATAACCTGCCTTAGCTTGTTTGAATAATAGCTGGGCAGTTTCCATATTTTTTATGGCGATCTGAAGATCATAATTATTAGCGATCGCTGTATCAATCAGATCAATAAGTTTACTGTCGGTAAAGAACGTGCGCCAAGGAACAGACGCTAGGGTTGAAGTGTCTGATGGATTGGTCTCGGCACCACGGAAACTATTCGGAATGGTCGCCTCGGCCTCTAGGACTTTATCGGTAGTTTTGCAAGCAAAAAATAGTGCTTGCAAAACTAAAACTATTATGATATTAAATTTAATGTTCATTTTTTATTATTTAATGCGCGATGTTTTCGTTAGCTTAATTGAATCGTTTCGGCTTCGCTTAATTGTTGTACCGACACATTGTTGTTCGTTGAGTGGTTAAGGGGCTTAGGTGTACCAGATACTTTTTCCTGCAAATATTGAAATATAATGTAAAGTACCGGTATGATAAATAACCCAAGAATAACGCCAGATAACATGCCTCCAGCTGCGCCTATACTGATGGAATGATTGCCTTGTGCCGAAGGTCCGTTAGCGCTCATCATCGGGATCAGTCCAACTACGAAGGCCAGTGATGTCATAATAATAGGCCTTAATCTTAGCTGAGCCGCCTCCAATGCAGCCGATCGGATAGACAGTCCATTTTTTCTTCTTTGTACGGCGAACTCAACGATTAAAATAGCGTTTTTGGCAAGCAAGCCAATAAGCATTACCAGCGCAACCTGTACATAAATATTGTTTTCAATGCCTGTTAAACCGATGGCCACAAATACGCCAAATACACCCGTTGGTATAGAAAGTATTACGGCCAAGGGCAATATGTAGCTTTCATATTGTGCGGCTAACAGAAAATAAACAAAAATCAGGCATAATATAAAAATAACTGTCGATTGCCCCCCGGAGGTAATTTCTTCCTTGGTCATACCTGAAAATTCGTAGGAGAAACCAGTTGGAAGGAATCGTTCAGCTACCTGTTCAACCGCTTGGATTGCATCACCCGAACTGTGCCCTGGTGTTGGTATGGCATTGATGCCTATGGAATTAAAAAGATTGTACCTGGAAACGGTTTCCGGACCATAAACACGTTTCAGCGTTACTAGGGTGTTGATAGGAACCATTTCTCCAAGTTTATTTTTTACATACACGCCATCCATGGAAGAAGGTTCTGTTCTATCTATTTTGTTGGCTTGCACCATCACCCGATAGTATTTTCCGAAGCGATTGAAATCTGATGCCTGCGCACTCCCGAAATAGGCCTGCATGGTTTGCAAAATATCCTTCGTGCTTACACTTAGTTGTTCTGCCTTAACATCGTCCACTTCCAGTTCGTATTGTGGATAATCCGCTCTAAAGGTGGTAAAAGCTACTTGTATTTCAGGACGATTCATTAATTCTGCTAAAAAAGTCTGGCCAACTTGATCAAATTTGTCCAATTTCCCTCCGGTACGATCTTGTAATACCATGTCCAAACCATCAACATTGCTGAATCCGGGAACAGTAGGAAAGGTAAAGACAAAGAAATTGGCCCCTTTAATAGAGGTGAGTTTCTCACTTACAACATTCATTATTTCGTTGATGTCTTTTATCTCGCCTCTTTCATTGTGCGGTTTAAGTAATATAAACGCGACACCGGCAGAAGGACTGGTGGCTTCTATCAGAATGTTGAAACCAGAAAGTATATTAAGCGTTTTTGTAAATGGTGCATTTTGTAACTGTTGTTCAGCTTCTTTTAACGCGTTCGTAGTACGTTCCAAAGAGGCACCAAGAGGCATAGAAAGTGATATAGCAATAAAGCCTTGATCTTCTGAAGGTATAAAGCCGGTAGGCGTTTTTCTGACCATTAAAATAGTGGTCACTAAAACTAAGGCTAAAGCCGCAATACTAAACCATTTAAACCGAATCAAAAAACGGAGCCCACCTAAATAATTATTGGTCAATTTACTGAAACCCGAGTTAAAGCCAGCAAAGAACTTTTCTTTGAAACTCAACGATCTTGTAGTTTGTCCTTCATGGTTGACCTCTTTTAAGAATAAAGCACACAGGGCTGGGCTAAGTGTTAACGCGTTGATTGCAGAAAGCACAATGGCTATTGCCAAGGTAAAAGCAAACTGTCTATAAAATACACCGGTTGATCCTTCCATAAAACCTATCGGTAGGAACACGGCCGACATCACCAGAGTAATGGATATAATAGCGCCGGTAATTTCACCCATAGCGGAGGTAGTTGCCACTCTTGGTGGGAGTTTTTGATGCTCCATTTTTGCATGGACGGCTTCTACCACTACGATGGCATCGTCTACCACAATTCCAATCGCCAACACCAAAGCGAAAAGGGTCAGTAAATTAATGGAGAAACCAAATAACTGCATAAAGAAGAACGTTCCAATGATAGCAACAGGCACTGCAATAGCTGGAATAAGAGTTGATCTGAAGTCCTGTAGGAAAATAAAAACTACCAAAAACACCAAAATGAAGGCTTCGATAAGTGTATGTTTCACTTGGTCGATGGATTGATCTAGCGCGTCTTTCGTATTGTATAGCACTAGATATTTTACACCTTTTGGAAAACTTTTTTCTGCTTTTTCCATGAAATCCTGAATCCCTATCTGAATTTCATTAGCGTTGGAGCCTGCTAATTGCATAACACCAATGTTAAGACCTGCCTTGCCATCAATTCTGGTATGACTGGCATAAGTATACGACCCAAGCTCGATTTTGGCCACGTCTTTTAGCCGTAATACCGATCCATCGGCGTTTGATCGAAGGATAATATTTTCGTAGTCCAACGGCTCATTAAGTTTTCCTTTGTACTTAATAATAAACTCAAATGCTTCCTTGCTGCTTTCTCCAAATTTACCTGGCGCAGCCTCGACATTTTTATCTTGTATGGCCGCCATTACTTCATTAGGCGTAAGTTTATAGGTCGCCATTTGGTTGGGGTCTAACCAGACGCGCATGGAGTAGTCCTTGCTACCTCCAAATATAATGGCCTGACCAACTCCGGGTATTCTTTTAAGTTCTGGAATAATATTGATTTGTGCATAATTAGCCATAAACGTTTGATCATAGGCATTCTCGTCTTCCGTATAGAGGTCTAGTACCATAATCAAGCTGTTTTGCTGCTTCTCGGTAGTAATACCAGCCTGTACTACCTCAGCGGGCAGCTGATTGGTAGCCTGTGCAACTCTATTTTGCACATTTACTGCCGCCTGATCTGGATCGGTACCTAATTTAAAATATACCGTAATCATTAAGGACCCATCATTGCTTGCTGTAGAGCTCATATACGTCATATTCTCTACACCATTGATAGATTCCTCTAATGAGGGGGCTACGGCACGGATAACCGTTTCGGCGTTAGCGCCTGGATAGAGTGCCATAACCCGAACAGCAGGTGGGGCAATATCGGGGAATTGCTGCAAAGGTAATTTTATAATACCCAACACACCAAGTATAACAAGCAATATAGATATAACAGTGGCTAATACCGGTCTTTCAATAAATCTTTTTAACATGATTTCCTATTTGTTAAATGCTGTCAATGTGAGGCTGTCTAGTGATACTTTTTGAGGGGCAATGACTTGATCTTCCTGTAAGAGATCCATTCCTTTATAAATAATAAAATCGCCTTCTTTTATTCCCTCTTTTACTAAATAGTTTGCATCGCTTTTACCTACAATTTGAATTGGTTTCCTACTCACCTTATTGCTGTCCCCTACAGTGTATACAAAGATTTTATCTTGCATTTCTACTGTGGCCATTTGCGGAATAACCAGTACGCTTTCATACTGTTTCCCTAACTGTATTTTTCCGGTGTTTCCGGAGCGTAATAGTCCTTCTTTATTTGGGAAGGTTGCCCGTAGGGTAATTGATCCGGTGTTTTTATCAAATTGCCCATCGATCATATCAATTTTTCCTGATTGTGGATAGGGAGACCTATCAGATAAGAGTAAGGTAACAGGAGGCAGTTTTTGTAGTTTTTCGTCCAGTGTACTGCCTTCATGTTGATTTTTAAAACTGACAAAATCGTTCTCACCCAATGAAAAGTATACATGTAATTCATGTGTATCGGTTAATTGTGTAAGCGCCGAGGCATCAGTTGGACTTATTATACTTCCCTGTTTTTTTAATAATCTGCCAATATAACCGTCTACTGGTGCTTTGATGACCGTGTAACTTAAATTAATTTTAGCACTGGCCACACCCGCTTTGGCTTGTTCGAGGTTTGCTTTTGCAACATTTTCCGCAGCAACAGCTGTTTTAAGTTGAAAGTCTGCCAATACCTTGTTGTTCACTAACCTAGTCTTTTTTTCCACTTCTAATTGAGCATTTACAAGAGCAGCTTCGGCCGCATGCAAATTTGCAAGCGCATTGTTTAATTCTTCACGATAAGGATTATCATCTATTTTAAAGAGCGTCTGGCCCTTACTGACTTTTGCTCCCTCATCTACATAAATTTGCTGTAAGATCCCATCAATTTGCGGACGGATCTCTACGATACTCGTTCCCTCTATTGTTGCCGGGTATTCCTGGTAAATAGTTTGTATACTTGAAGAGGCTTCTATAACAGGAACTTCTTCTGGTGGTAACACGGCGTCGTTGTTATTTTCGTTTGTACAACTACTAATTAAAAAGGGAATTGAAGCTATGGTAGCTATTTTTAAAACATTATTAAACAATTTAACAACGTTAAGTACTGGGGAAAAACTATCCTTTATTATTGTCGAAAATAGCGATTTCATTTGTAAATTTTTTTAGATTGCGATTTATTAATTAACTGTTTTTAGGCAGTTATCGAGAATTTATGCTTAAGTGATAACTCGATTACTTAAATAGTTGTCTTAAAACTACACCTACATGATGATAGGTTGATGGAAGTCTGACAAGTTGTTATTTTAATCATCTTGTTCTAAGTGTTTAACGGTGTTAAATAATTTATTATTGTTATAGATATGTTAAAAAAAATCGATTGACGGCTAATCGACTAAGGAACGAGTAATGCCGTGTATCGCATCTTTCAGTACCTCCTGATTGACTTCATCACCGAATCCCTTATTTACCAGATTAATAGAAATTAAACCATGTATAATAGACCAGTAAGTAAAATACTTTTGGCAGATTAAATCTTCTGAAGGATTACTGTCTTTCATGACTTCTTTTATTACCTCACTGATAATTGTTGCATGTGAATCAAAACATTTAAATGATTTTTCCATTTCGCAACATTGAGTTCCAACACCGTACATCAATTGATAAAGTTCTTTTTCTTCGAAGGCAAAATACCAATAAGCCAGCCACATCGCTTCTAATTGTTTTTCAAGTGTTATTTCTTTTTCTTTGGCAGCTTTCACGGCTTTTGCTAACATAAGATAACCTTTACCCGCCAATTCTGAAAGAATGGCCTCCTTATTCACAAAATACTCATAAATCATGGGGGCAGTATATTCGATGATGTCAGCAATTTTACGCATGCTTATCGCCTGAACCCCTTCCTCTTTAACGATCTGTAATGATGCTTCCAGAATTTTTATCCGGTTCCCATCTTTTAACCGTTGTATCCGCTCTTTACTTCCCATGATTTCCTATGGCCATTGTAAATTTATTTAACAGTGTTAGGCAAACTTCGAAATTATTTTTGAAATACATTGACATTTAATTGTCATTTAAAATAAGCTGTTTTAAAATACCCTTACAACCTTAACGAAACGCCTTTTATAACTTTCATTGAATGGTGTTTCTGTAACACTATAAGCCTTACCTGAAGTACTATGAATAAAATGTATAGGTTTCCCGGAAGCGGACGTTATAATGCCGATATGACCGATTGTTTTTTTTTGTATGTTGGGACCTGTAAAAAGTATGAGGTCGCCCTGTTTGGCTTCCTTTAATGAGATGGTACGGCCGTGATTTTTGAAACTAGCAGAACTTCTCGGAACATCGATACTAAAATTTTTAAATACATAGTTAACAAAACCTGAACAATCAAAGCCTACCTTTGGATGACTAGCTCCATACTTGTATTTTATTCCTTTCAAGCTTTTGGCAAAAGCAACCAGTTTATCGGCCGTCAACGTAGATGTGTTGAGGGAAAAGCTCGGTGCTGAACTCTTAACAATGGTAAATGCGACTATATTATTCAAGGGGAAAAATGTGACTGCGAAAGAAAGCAAGATAATATTTCTAAAATGATTCATGATAAATGTTACTTATTGTATCTGTATGTCGTACAGATCAGGAAACTTTTTGGATGAAATCCTTATCGTGATTTCGTAGAAAAACTTGTGCTACATCTTCAGCTCTTCCAGTGAAGGGACCTGAGTTCTCTATTTTTATGGTTGACATTGCTGCTGCAAATTCTCCCGCTTCCTGTACTCCTTTACCAGCAATAGTTTTGTAAAGGTAACCCGCCATATAGGTGTCTCCACAACCAGTTGCGTCTATTATCTCTAATGGAGGGTACGCTGGTATAGTATAAAATATGTTTTGTTTGTAGATAATGGAACCTTTACTTCCCAAGGTAATAACTACTTCTTTTACACCAAGGTTGGCCAATCGTTTAGCTCCTTCGAAAATATCTTTCGTGCCAGTAAGCGTTTCCATTTCAAATTCATTTGCCTTTAAGATATCCACATACGGCAATGCTTCCTTTTTTTTACCCCAGTCGTTGTAATATACTTCTTTATTTTTTATTGTTCTCAGATAGCCTTGAATATCCAAAGACACCCGTCCTTTTGTCGATAAATATTTAATTATTTCTACGGGGATATCTTCTTCCAATAAAGGGCCTAAGTGGAATATCTTAGCATTTATATCGAGCAGGTTTTTCATGTTGAATGGGTCTGCTTGCTGAGATACTCTCTGCGTGCGGTGATCTTGGTTTTTGCTATAAATGTTTTCAAAATAAACCGTATGTTTACTGGGCAACACCTTAACTTGCATCTTCTTATGTTGCATAATATCCGCTATGTATTTTTCTTTTTCACCCAGGGCTGTTACCAACTTGAACGACACATCAAAATTTTTCAACGCATTTGAAAAATAAAAGGAGGTGCCACCGGGCATCCGTTTTGTAGTTGAGGGTGTGATCACCGTATCAAGGGTGATATGACCAATGCAACAGATATCAAATATCAACGTCTTCATTCACTAGTAATTTAGTTTTTCTGCTTTTGTCTATAGTTTAACGAGCTATTTATCGTCATAAAGGCAAATTCTATTGCATTGAGAGCAAAGCAAAACCCTGCAAATGTACTTAATAGTGAAAATAATTGAATAATATTTTGATAAATAAATTATGGCTTGTGTTTTTCTTATCGAATCTTAAATACAAACACCGTCTGTTTAGGAAAATCGTTAAATTGTTTTAATTTTAGCAAAATGATATTTTAAGTGATGTATAAAGATGTATAAACCTGTAGAAAAGAAAGATTTTGGAGTGAAGGAAATAGCCCGGCTGGCAAATGTTTCTATTGCCACCGTAGATCGTGTGTTACATAATCGTAAAGGAGTTTCCGAAGCAACAAAAAAAAAGATTAACGATATTATCAAAGAGTTTGATTACAAACCTAATGTGATAGCTAGTCGGTTAGCTTCGAAAAAAACATCCAATTTTGTAGTGCTAATCCCGAGATCAACGGAGACCGATTTTTGGGAAGCGCCTATGTTGGGAGTTGACCGCGCGCTTAAAGAGTTGAAACAATACGGCATAAGGGTAACAAGTTATTTTTTTGATTTAAATGACAAGAAATCGTTTGTTAAACAAGTTGAATTGATGATGCAACAGCCGATAGACGGCATATTAATGGCGCCGTCGTTCATTGATGAAGCATTGGAATTAATTGATATATGTAGAGAAAGAAAAATTCCTTATGTGTTCATCAATTCCGATATTCCCAGACAAAACAGCGTTTGCTACATTGGCCCACACCTTTTTTGCAGCGGTTATCAAGCCGCCCAGCTGATGGATTTTGCAGTGAAAAAAGGAAAATTATTAGTAGTGAACGTATCTAAAGAGATTGATCAGTACCATCACCTAGTCCGTAAGGAAGAGGGGTTTAGAGCTTATTTTGAAAAGAACAACCGATCTTTGGAGATTGTAAAGATTGACGTTAAGAAAACAGATCGGGTGTCTGTCGAAGAAGCTTTGGATCATGCGTTTAATCAACACAAAGAAATAGAGGGGGTTTTTGTTACAAACTCAAGAGTGTCGTCGGTAGCACATTATTTTGAAGTAAATGGCATTAATAAGCTGTTGATTGGATATGACTTTTTACGTGAGAATATTAAATATCTTGAGCTTGATATCATTGATTTTTTAATATGTCAAAAGCCTGAAGAGCAAGGGTATAGAGGAATCATGACCTTGTATCGATACATTGTGTTAAATGAACGAGACATTAAAGACCGGTTTATGCCTATTGATATCGTGACGAAGGAAAACTATCGTTTCTATCACAATTAAAAAGTTTAAGTAGTGAAAAAAGATTTGTAAGTTGTTTTATTTTTGTATATTGCGGTAACGTAACCGTTTTTACAAGCCAAATTAAGATCCATAGTTAGGATAGATTAATAAGAAAAAGCTGGAAATACGAGTTGTTTTATTTTTATTGCGTGTACGTACACGATAAAATAAGGAATGATAAAAATCATGAAAGATATGCTTAATCGTCGACATTTTATTAAGAATGTCGCTTTGGCTGGGATATCAGTTAATTTTATAAACGAGCCGATTGATTTACTTGGAAAGTTCACATGCGCTGAAGGTATGCGAGTAGGGATTATCGGGTTAGATGCTTCTCATAGCATTGCTTTTGATACAAAAGGTGTTCGAGAGATTGGGCCATATAAAGGATATCAACCTCTTTTAGAAAAAATTGTGAAATTTTTTGGAACAATTGTTCCTCCAGTAAGCAAGCAAGAAACGTTGGAAATTTTGGCTTTTATAGAGGCTGCGGATATCAGTAAAAAATGGGGAGGAGAAAGTGTAGCGTTAGCTGAAGTAATGAAATAAATACTTGTTAATCAGTAAAAAAATCGATTAATGTTATTCCAGGAGTTTACACGGCAGATATACGTTATTTGTTACTTATGGACAGTTGTATTCATAAGTTGTACGACTGATCTAGCGGCACAACAGCGATCAATTAAGTGTTTAGGTAATGACAGCGTTTGGAATATATTAACCCCTTATTTCTGTGCGCCCGACTCCTTAAAAGATAGAAAAGGAAACTATAGATCAGTATTTGACAACTATGATAGTAAGCAGGTGCAGCTAAAAGCGAACTGGCGGGAGCGTAGAATGAAAATTAAGAAAAAGTGGCATTCGATGATGGGGGTGTGGCCGCCACTGCTGGAAAAGCAATTGTTCGAAATAATAGATACGATCGATAAAGATACCTATTATAAGCATCTAGTAAAATTTTATTTGACTCCACAAGAACAGACAGAAGCTTACCTGTTAGTGCCTAAAGGCCAAGGGAAGAAACCCGCCGTTATTACAGTTTTTTATGAGCCGGAAACAGCTATTGGTGAAGGGAAACCCAATCGTGATTTCGCATTACAACTAACAAAAAGAGGCTTCATCACACTATCCGTTGGAACAAAAAATGCGTCGGAACGACAGGAGTTTTCGTTGTTCTATCCCACTATAGAACACGCGAAAGTGCAACCTCTTTCCATGCTGGCTTATGCTGCTGCGAATGCCTATCATGTATTGGCTAACCACATTGAAGTAGATGCGTCCAAGATTGGCATTATCGGACATTCATTTGGAGGAAAATGGGCTATGTTCGCCTCCTGTCTGTTTGACAAATTCACCTGCGCAGTGTGGTCAGATCCAGGTATTGTTTTTCAGCAGGATAGAGCTTCTGTTAACTATTGGGAACCTTGGTACTTAGGTTATCATCCAAAGCCATGGCGAAAGAGAGGTTTAATAACAGCGAGAAATCCGGCAAAAGGGCTATACCCACAACTAATTTCTGAAGGGTATAACTTACATGAGTTACATGCGTTAATGGCTCCGAGGCCATTTTTAGTATTAGGAGGGGCGGAAGATCCGATTGAAAGATGGGTTGCTTTGAATCATACAATAGCGGTTAACAGATACTTGGGGTATGAAAATAGGGTTGCAATGATCAATAGACCGAACCATGAGCCAAATAGAGAATCAAATGAGATAGCTTATTTGTTTTTTGAATATTTTTTAAAGGAATGATAGTAACGAAGGCAATGTGTGGCTAGATTTTATATTTAATAGGTATGGGTATATATAAGTGATTTATGCGAAAATGACGCTTTGTTTAATAAGTGGTACGGGAAAAGAAATTAATATACCATTTTTCTCGGTTTTTGTATGGATTGTAAATACTTACTACCTCGTTGATAGTTGGTAATTACTCGATTAGACGGTACGATTATTAAATCTATTCAATATAGATTTAATATATCGTGTTTATTTTTAGTAGATTATAGATTAACTTCGTTAGAATGATTTAGATTAATAAAGATTGTGTCTTATAAATTAATTATGATGAATAAAACAAGAAGAACACGTAGAGAATTTATTAAAACCGCTACTGTGGGAGCTACAGCTGTTACTTTCGGTGGAATACTTCCAGGTTTTACCGCAAGGAGTTATGGGCAGATTATGGGATCGAACGAACGTATCAAGGTAGCCATGATGGGGGTCAACGCTAGGGGGTTAGCTTTGGCAAACAATTTTTCCCAACAACCTAATTGTGAGATTACCTTTGTGTGCGATGTGGATAGCAGAGCCGCAGCAAAATGTATCAGTCAAGTAGAGAAAAATCAATCAAAAAAGCCGGAAGCGGAGCCTGACTTTAGAAAAACATTGGACAAAGATGAAGTGGATGCACTGGTGGTAGCTGCACCTGATCATTGGCATGCACCTGCTGCTATTCTTGCTTCTAAAGCTGGTAAACATGTTTATTTGGAGAAACCGTGTAGTCACAATCCTCATGAAGGTGAATTATTGATCGAAGCGGCAAAAAAGTATAAAAATGTTATCCAAATGGGGAATCAGCGACGCTCTTGGCCGAATGTTGCCGTAGGTATTGCCGCCTTACATGATGGCATTATAGGAAAGCCGTATTTCGCCAAAACATGGTATACCAATAACCGGAAGTCAATTGGTATAGGAAAAGAAATTGCGATTCCGGAGTGGCTTGATTTTGATCTGTGGCAAGGGCCTGCGCCAAGAGACGCATACAAGGACAATATCATACATTATAATTGGCATTGGTTCTGGCACTGGGGTACTGGCGAAGCGCTTAATAATGGTACACATATGGTTGACTTAGCTAGATGGGGCTTACAGGTTGATTACCCTAGCAAAGTTACTTCTGCCGGTGGTAGGTACCATTATAAGGATGATTGGCAAACTCCTGATACGCAGATGATATCGATCGAGTTTGGAGATCAGGCGATGATTACCTGGGAAGGACGTAGTTGTAATGGACGGTCAAACGAAGGGGCTAGTGTTGGTGTCATTTTTTATGGAGAAAAAGGTTCCCTGGAGATTCAGGGTGGTAATGCTTACACTGTTTTTGATCTAGACAACAAAGTGGTGAAAGAAGTGAAGAATGAGACCGGCATTGATACCAGAAACTTAACCAATCCCTCGCAGGCGCTGGATGCTATCCATATCCAGAATTTCTTCGAAGGAATAAAAAATGGCACGCAGCTTAATGCGGATATTGTTAGTGGACACATCAGTACGTTACTAGTGCAATTAGGAAATATCGCGCAAAGAAGTGGTGGACTTTTAAACACGGACTCTTCAAATGGCCATATTTTGGATAATCCCGAAGCAATGACATTATGGCAAAGGGAATATGAGCCGGGTTGGGAACCAACTATTGCATAGGAAGATGGAGAAAATAGCTGTTAATGCACTTTCAAAAAAACAGACGACCATTTCTATACTGATCATTGGTTCGATGTTTTTTATATTTGGATTTATTTCTTGGGTAAATGCTATATTAATCCCTTACTTTAAGATAGCTTGTGAATTAACTCATTTTCAGTCATATCTGGTAGCATTTGCTTTTTATATTGCTTATTTTGTAATGTCAGTCCCTGCTTCCTACTTGTTGAAACGTGTTGGGTTTAAGCAAGGTATGATGATCGGTTTCTTCGCAATGGCTTTAGGTGCTTTCATATTTGTTCCTGCTGCTTTTACTCGTACCTATGAGATTTTTTTGGTCGGTTTATTTACGATTGGTGTTGGTCTGGCCATCTTGCAAACAGCAGCGAACCCATATATTACTATATTGGGCCCAAAAGAACGTGCCGCGCAACGGATAAGCATCATGGGCATCTGTAATAAGGGCGCAGGGATTTTAGCTCCAATTTTATTTGCCGCTGTTATTCTCAAGCCGACTGATCAGGCACTCTTTGACCAGTTGGATCAATTATCACCTTTGGATAGAGCGTACGAGCTTGACGCATTAATCAGAAGGGTGATCACTCCTTATACCGTGTTGGGCTTCTCGCTTGTACTAATAGGTTTAGGTATTAAGATATCTCCTTTGCCCGAAATTAATACGGAGGAAGAAACCGCGGAGATTGCTGCCGCAAATAGTGATAAGCATAGTATTATACAGTTTCCATATTTGATTTTAGGGGCTGTGGCCATATTCATACACGTTGGTACCCAGGTGATTGCTATCGATACAATCATCAATTATGCGGGATCGATGAATGTACCCTTACTCGAAGCAAAAGTATTTCCCTCTTATACGCTGTTTGTAACTATATGCGGTTATTTGTTGGGAATCATTTGTATTCCAAAATGGATCAGCCAGGTTAACGCTTTTCGCATATGTACCGTTCTCGGTGCCTTACTTACCTTATTGATCGTATTCGCCAAAGGAGACATTTCTTTATTAGGTCATCAAACAGATATTTCCATTTGGTTTGTGGTACTACTGGGCTTTGGGAACTCACTTATTTGGGCCGGTATTTGGCCCTTGGCACTGGATGGTTTGGGGCGCTTTACCAAGCTCGGTGGATCTCTACTGATTATGGGGCTTTGCGGAAATGCGATATTACCTTTGATCTATGGTCATTATGCGGATATTTACGATTTGAGGACCGCCTACTGGGTTTTATTTCCCTGTTACCTATACCTTATCTTTTATGCGATAAAGGGGCACAAAATTAGAAGTTGGACCAAATAATTTTCAAAAATTTAGATTTAAGCCAAAGGGCTGATATAAAACAGTATATGACAGAACAGACGATAAAGATATATAACGGAAAATTAATAGGCATAAACCGAATAATAGAACATGCGGTTATTGTTTTGCGTAATGGAAAAATAGACATGATAGCACAGGGAGATATCACTATTCCCGACGCTATAACGATAAACGCTCAAGGGAAATATATAACGGCTGGGTTCATTGATATTCATGTGCATGGGGGCGGCGGTGCTGATTTTATGGATGGAAATGTGGAGGCATTTCTCAAGGTCGCAGAAACACACGCAAAATATGGTACAACGGCAATGGTTCCCACAACATTGACCAGTGATAAAGCGCATCTGTTGGAAACGCTTCGGATATATGATGAAGCTCATTTACAGAACACGAATGGTGCGTCTTTTTTAGGTCTGCATATTGAGGGACCCTATTTTTCCATGAATCAACGGGGTGCCCAAGATCCGAGGTATATCCGCGATCCGGACCCTAAAGAATACAAAGAAATATTACACGCTTCCGATGCTATTGTACGATGGAGTGTTGCTCCGGAAAAAAAGGGTGCTATTGCTTTCGGACGGTATCTTCGTCAACACGGCGTTATTCCTTCTATAGCACATACAGATGCTATATATGAAGAGGTTATTGAGGCTTTCGAAAATGGCTACAACTTAGCTACGCATTTGTATTCAGCAATGTCCGGTGTTACAAGGAAAGATGCATTTCGCTATGCGGGGGTTATAGAGAGCGCCTTTATCATTGATGAGATGGATGTGGAAATTATTGCGGACGGTATCCATCTTCCAGCTCCTTTATTAAAGCTTGTTTATAAAATAAAGGGACCTGATAAAATCGCTTTGATAACCGACGCTATGCGTGGAGCAGCGATGCCTGCGGGTCCCAGTATGCTGGGTAATATCAAAAATGGCTTACCTGTGATCATCGAAGATGACGTCGCTAAACTACCGGATAGAAGTTCTTTTGCTGGCAGCGTAGCAACGACCAATAGGTTGATTAGAACGATGGTGCAGCTTGCGGATATTTCATTGACAGAAGCCATTAAGATGTTAACCTATACACCCGCACGTATTATGGGCGTAACAGATAAGAAAGGTTCCCTTGCAGTAGGCAAGGATGCCGATATTGTGATTTTAGACCAGGATTTTAATGTACATCAGACCATTATAAAAGGAAAAATTGTATATGATAGCGCACAAAGTTGATCAATTGGAAGTTCAAGTAAACGTTAATCGTAGCGAACTGGGTAGAGCTGCTGCTGCTGATGTGGCAGAAAAAATTTTACAGTTACAGCAAGGAGACAAGCTCTTGAACGTTATTTTTGCCGCAGCCCCTTCTCAGAACGAGTTCTTAGCTGCTCTGATAGAAAATAAAGCCATTAATTGGAATAATATTCGTGCTTTCCATATGGATGAGTATGTCGGTTTGCCAGCCTCCGCGCCACAGCGCTTTGGTAATTTTTTACATCGGCATATTTTTTCGAAAGTGTCTTTCCGCGAGGTACATTATATCGATGGAAGTGCGGAACGTATGGAAGAAGCATGTAGAGCATATGCCGAACTACTCGATCAGTATCCTCCGGATATCGTTTGCATGGGAATAGGTGAAAATTGCCACATAGCGTTTAATGACCCGCCCGAGGCAGATTTTGAGGATCCAAAGCGCGTGAAAATCGTTAGCTTAGACGCGGCATGCAGACGTCAGCAAGTTAATGATGGTTGTTTTGAACGCTTAGACCAAGTGCCTTTAAGAGCCATTACACTAACAATTCCGACACTTATGGGAGCTGCGCACATTTTTTGTATGGTTCCTGGAGCTACCAAAGCTTCGGCGGTTAAAAATACGTTATCTGAAAGGGTATCTACTGAATTTCCATCAACGATATTGAGAACACACCGAAGTGCACGCCTGTATTTAGATAAAGAAAGCGCTGAGTACTGTTTGGCAAACAAGATGGGTGTTTAAATTAAATATTACCTTTTCGCCATTCTTCTACAGCGTAATTTGCGGCTCTTGCGCTCAACGCCATATAGGTTAAGGAAGGGTTTTGGTTACCTGTAGAAGTCATACATGCGCCATCGGTTACAAATACATTCTTGCAATGGTGTAACTGGTTCCATTTGTTAAGTAGAGAAGTTTCGGGGTGATTTCCCATTCTAACACCACCCATTTCATGTACTTCGAGCCCCGGATTTCGATAACCAATGGCCTGCTGGTCTGTTGTGCGGATATCTTTGCAACCGGCTTTTCGTAGCATGGCACTACCTTCTTTTAAGAAATCTTGTAGCACTTTATCATCATTTTTCGTGTATTCAACGGATGTAATTAAAAGCGGAATACCCCATTGGTCTTTTTCTGTCGTGCTTAAGCGTATATGGTTTTCATAAATAGGAACAGTTTCTCCCTGCATCATCATAGCGATCATCCAATCTCCGGCCTCGGTCAGTTCGTTTTTCAACTCCCGGCCGATGCCACCCACAGGTCTATTCCAATTTGCTCTACTTGCGCTAAAAGCAACCATATAACCTCGTAGAAAATCGGTTTCCTGACCATAAACATTTCTAAAAGAAGGCATAAACAGTTGTGTAGGTCTCCTTCCATAATAATAGCTGTCAGTAAAGCCTTCGAATTTAGCGGTAATTCTACCTCTATAGTTGTGAAAAGCAATATATCTTCCCAAAAGTCCGTTGAGATTACCTAGTCCATCAGGGAATTTGGGTGATTTCGAATTCAATAAAATGAGATTTGTATTTAAGGTAGAACCGTTCACAAATATAAATCCTGCACGATAAATAGTTTCCTTTTTTGTATGCGTATCTATAGCTTTTACACCCGTTGCTTTATCAAGTTGTTCGTCATAAATAATAGAAGACACAACCGTGTCTGGCAATATGGTAAGGTGTCCGGTTTTTTCGGCCCAAGGTAGAGTAGAGGCATTTGAACTAAAATATGCACCAAAAGGGCAGCCTCGTTCACATAAAGATCTCGCCATACATTTCGCTCTTCCTTGTTCGCTGTGAATAGTTTTGGGTTGCGTCACATGTGCGCATCGACCCATAATAATGGGCCGGTCGGGGTAGCTTTGACTGATTTGTTTTTTTAAATGCTGCTCCACAACATTCATTTCGAAGGCAGGTAGCACTTCACTATCGGGCAAATTATCCAAGCCATCTTTATTACCTGAAATACCCACGAACTTTTCAACATGGCTATACCAAGGGGCGATATCCGCGTAACGTATCGGCCAGTCGACTGCAAAACCATCACGCTGTGGTGCCATAAATTCATAGTCGCTCCAACGTTGTGTTTGTCTGGCCCATAAGAGCGATTTGCCACCAACCTGATACCCTCTTATCCAATCAAATGGTTTTTCCTGAATATAAGGATGGACCTGGTCTTTGACATAAAAATGTTCAGTAGATTCGTTATAGGCGTAATGCTTACTGATGACAGGATTTGCTCCAATCATCTGTTTTGTTTTGGTATTACGGTGATCAAAGTCCCAAGGGTTTAACATAGCAGTGGGATAATCCTCAATATGTTTTACCATCCGTCCGCGCTCAATTAATAGGGTTTTTATCCCTTTTTCACAAAGTTCTTTGGCTACCCAACCACCACTTATCCCTGAGCCAATGACGATAGCATCGTAGGTGTTTTCCTTTGTATTATCGATGTTCATTTATTTGTAATCCTTTCTATGCTGTTTTACCTGTTGACTTGAAATACCTGTTTGCTGAGAGGTGAATTTTCGTCTAACGTAGGTAAGTATAGCAGCTAATTCTTCGTCTTCTAAAAACGAAAAGTTAGGCATTTCTTTGTTGCCTTCCAAAACTAATTTAATGAATTTTGTTTGATTGTTTTCCACAATAGTGTTCTCCACAAGGGAAGGGTATATAGCTGGAATTCCACGTCCATCCGGTTTGTGACAGGACAAGCAATAATTTGTATACAGTGTTTCTCCATTACTGAGGGAAGTGTTTTGTACGACTGCCTTCGCGTGCAATATGGAGTCTTTATTATTGGTTTTTCTGTTCAGCTTGGAAATCCGGATAATCTTGTCGTCCGCTTCTTCGGCAATTCCATTAGGATTCCAATCCTTATTGCTGGTTGAGAAATACACTTCGCCTTCAGGGGACGTACAGATCGCGCGGATCCTACCAAATACCTGCTGAAATATAGGATAGTCAACCGTTATTTTATCTTGGTTTGGATTGAGCTGTAAGACCCGGATACTATTGCCTTTCAAGGTCGCTAATAAAAGACTGTTTTTCCATTCAGGAATTGTAGCATAATTATAATAAGCTAGTCCTGCTGGAGCAACAGTTGGTGTCCAGGCAATCAGCGGTGAAACTACAGGCGTGTCCCTTGCAAAATGTTTTTCCTGTTCGCTATCTACATAGCCTTCTATTGTTGGCCACCCGTAGTTTTTCCCCTTTTCTATGCGGTTCACTTCATCGTCAGTGGCGTCTCCGTGATCAGAACTGAAGAGCTTGTTATTTTCAGTGTAGGTCAAACCCTGTGGGTTGCGTAAGCCCCATGCCCAGACGGGGTTATTTGGAAGGGGATTGTCTACGGGAATGGAACCGTCAATATGATAGCGCAGTATTTTTCCGTTGACGGACAGTACGCTTTGTGCATTCCCATTTTGCGCACCGTCGCCTGTTGCCACGATCACTTCGTCCTCCGGGGATATGATAACCCTCGCTCCAAAATGTGCTTTCCATGCTGGGTATTCTAAGAAAACCAAGGGATATAACAAGGAATCTTCTTCATAGGTATAGCGTACTACCCTAGAAACGTTCCTTTTACTTGTTTTTCGGGCGGTATAAGTGATAAAAACATATGGTTTCTTAGCAAAATCTGGGTGCAAAGTCATTCCCAACAGGCCTGACGTCCTTTCCTGGAAGACGTCGGTCAGTTCGAGCATCACTTTTTGCTCACCGCTTTTTAGATCTAATCTGCTTATGCGACCGAATTGTTCGGTAAACCAAAGGTGACCATCAGTATCCAGGGCGATCTCCCAAGGTACACATAGACCTTTTGCTATGGTGTCAATACGAAGAATGGTAGAATCTAATAGATAAAGATACTTCGAACTGTTGAAGGTATTTTGTTCGCTACCACTGTAAATCCATATGACGAGAAGGGTGCCTAATATGCCAAGTGTGACAATAGCTTTTTTCATGTATGCGTATTTTCAGTCATGTTGCCGGTATTTCATGAACGGTCAAAATCTTATAGTTTGTAAGGTTCGCGGTATGCGTAATGTAACCGTTTATTGGCTTCATCGTTATCAATAAAAACCTCCTTTTTCGGATCCCAGTGCAGTTGTTGTTTGAGTTCCAGTGCGATATTGGCTAAATGTGCATAAATAGTAGAGTAATGTCCTTCCAATAACGGGCAGCAGGGCGTTTCCCGTTTCTTTATGCAAGCTAAGAAATTCCGAACCATATTTTCTGTGATATTAAGTGAATGGCCTTCTGGTAAATTGTCTGCTGTCAGTTCAAAAGATTCATCTGTTAAGTAATCATTGTTCCATTGCTGAAACTGTCCTTCAGTTGTATGGTAAATTTTATATCCTTTATCACTGATATACATGGTACCCTTCGTCCCCCGGAACTCCAGCTCTCCATAAGGAAAAGGTTTGCCGCTAGATCCTTCATAGATACCTAGAGAGGCGATGGCACCTTTGGAAAATTCATAACAGATCTGCATGGTATCCGGAATTGTCCGGTCGTCATCGATCAAGTAATTGCCACCCATTGCGGAAACGGAGATAGGCATTGTCTCGTCCAGCATCCATCGCATCAGGTCAATATAATGTACTCCCCAATTTGCCATCTGGCTTGAATATGCCTGCCACCACCTGAATTTATAAGGAGCAATGTTATACTGATAGGGCTGGTAAGCGCATGGACCTAGCCATAGCTCCCAATCAAAATTTTCTGGCGGTATTTCAGGCTGTAATTTTCCGATACCGTTTGGAAACAGGTTGTTGAAAATATAGGCGCGTGTTGCGGTGATTTTACCGAGTTTGCCGGCTTGTATGATTTCCGCTGCTTTTCTGTGTACGATGGAGGCCCTGCGATGGAGACCGACTGTTACCAAACGATCACTCTGTTGTTGAGCCTCTAACATCTTTTGTCCTTCATAAACGGTCATACCTAAAGGTTTTTCAATGTAGACATCTTTTCCAGCGCGGATAGCGTCTATGGTTTGTATGGCGTGCCAATGATCAGGTGTTGATATACAAACGGCGTCAACATTTTTGTCGGCCAATAGTTCTTTGTAGTGTTTATACCGTTTAACATTAGTCGGTAGCTTTTCCCCCATTTGAGGTATCCTGGCACCATTTTCCTCTTTAAAGCGCCGATGCACCTTACTGTAATCCCTTAAAAGATAGGGTTCATAGATATCACATAAAGCAGTAACTTCACAATTGGCCTGTTCCATAAAAATGTCCAGCAGTTGGGAGCCTCTATTCCCTATACCGATAAAACCCATCTTTACTTTATCTTGAGGGGTTCCACTATTCATGGAATAGCCCGGTAAGGTTCCCAGACTGAGGACAGCTGCTAAGGCAGTGGAGTCTCTCAGAAAAGACCTTCTGGAATGTTGCATATCTACGTTTTTCATATTCTTTAGCATTTATTTGACAATCCTTATCTTTTGGTAAAATGTTCTTGATAATGGTCGGATTCTTTAAAAATACCACCGCTGTTTTCATAATAATCATCGTCCAATATAAAAACACCGTTTTTCTCACTTGTCCAACTCTTCCCGCAGAGCGGATGGTAGCTGCACATACGCTCCCAATTTTTATAGTTTTGCTGGCCATTGGTTTCTATCAATCCCATGCCAATATCAGGGAAAGGCCTGTACCTGCAAACCAGGTTTTTATGCCAGTCAACCAAAATAGGGTTCACCGTTAAGTCAGAAAATGCACAAGGAATATTTCGTTCATGTGCGATTTTGGCTATTTTAATGGATAAGCTTAGTGTTTTAGCTATTCCTTTCAATATAAAAGTTTGGTAACCTTGCTCTATCCGACGATAAGCGCTTTTTTCATCAACTATACTTTCGTCGCCGGCAATGCGAATTTCCAGATCAGAGATATCTTCTTCATTTGTTTCGGTAAAAGGTTCCTCATAAAATAAAATTTGTTGCCTGGCTCCGATATTTTCGGCATAATCTAAATAGCGCAGTAAGGTTTCCTTCTTTTCATACCGCCCGTTTGCATCCATGGTATACCGTATTTTGCCATCAGAAGTATAGGGAGTTTGGCAGTGCCTTAAGACCTCGTGGATCTGTAATAATCTTTCCGAGTCCCGCTGAAGCATCTGTTCCTGATCTCCGGGGAAACCTGTTTTAATTTTGAAAACAAAATAACCTTGTTTGGCAGCCTGTTTGACATCGTCTATAGGCATATTGTAGGGAATTTGATAAGCTATGGCAAGCCTGTTATTGCGATAGGAAAGTGAAGATTGATAGGCGTCGGGAAGAAGCTGATTGAAAGTTGTGAGTTGATTTTCACCGGCGTATACCAGCCACGCTGCATGATCTATACTGACCAAAGCATTCAGCATAAAGTTAATATGTAAGTCATCTTTATTGGTTAGCCGTTTGCCTATGGCCGTGATCTGAGGTAATATTTGTTCCTGTAAATGAATAGGATCAAAAAATAGCGTCTTTTCGATGACACTTAAAGATTCCTGAGTTAATTTATACATTAACGAGTTTCCGGCAGTTTCAGTATGCTTAGCGAAGAGACTAGCGTCACTGTATAACACACTCTGTGTGGACAAACCGAGGCCTGTGTAACCGTTGGCACTTGTTAATTGGCTTGCTACCTGCCATAATGCTGTGAGGTAATTTCCTTTGAATCCGAAAGAACGTATTAATTTCTCCTGCTCAAAACTTGACGCGCTATCTTCAATATCAATTAATGGTTTATTCATCGTAATCAGTTGGGTTTGTCGATAGAAATTTCTCCACGAAAGCATCATCGGTCAATTGTGGGTAAGCCTTACAGACACGATCGATTTCTGCTAATTGGCCTTCGGATAAGTTCTCTGAAACATCTAAACACCATCTACCTTTTAGTAAACCTTGTTTGCGTAACACTTCGTGTATCCCGGGAATACAACCATGAAAATCATGAGCAGGATCAAAAATGGCAGCATTCATATCGGTTATCTGCGTTCCTTTGGTTAACAGCTGAGCCACATTCTGATATCCGTTTGTCTTACATTGTTTAACTTCTTGAAGCAGTTCCACTGCCTTTTGTGTCCAAACCGCCCAATGTCCTAGTAAGCCCCCTACAAATTGTTTGGTAATATTTTTGCCCATTATGGGAAAGGTGTAGGATGTTAATAAATCGGCAACAATGTTATCGTCATTTCCGGTATATAACGCGATATCTTGCGGGCGACTGGAATGACAAACTGCCCGTACAACGTCTAAGGTTTGATAACGATTAAAAGATGCAACCTTTATGGCATGCACATTACGTATTTCAGCGAATTTTAACCAAAAATCATAACTTAGAATTCGCCCACCCACACTGGGTTGAAGGTAAAAGCCAAAGATGGGTATTACTTCCGCTATCCTTTTTATATGCTCAATAAGTTCTTGTTCCGACAAGCTATTTAAGCCGGCTAAGCTTACCAGTCCTAAATCATATCCATATTTACGGGCAATGGCTGCTTCCTTTAAGGCCTGTGTTGTTGTTCCACAAATACCGGCAACCTTTAAGAACAGCGCATCCACCACTTTTAATCCGATCTCATCCGCAGCTAATTCCAATACGCGTTCATATAGGTTGATTTTTGGATCCCGTATAGCGAATTGCGTGCTATGTACGCCTATAGCTATTCCCCCGGCGCCGGTTGCAAGATAGTAAGCCGTTAATTGACGTTGACGTTTTTCATCCAACTTCCTGTCGGCGTCTAAGGCAAGTGGATGCGCAGGGATAACTGTCCCTTCCAGTAATTTTTTTTTCTTATCAGGCGCTAGTTCTTGCTTGTTCATGATTTTTGTTCTGTTTTTAGAATTTCCCTGTTCTCTCCTGAAAATGTGTAGGTTTACGGACGGTGTTCTTCCCATCTTTCAGCCATTCGGCGGTGAGTGAGATCATTTGTTTTAGGGTAACCTTTGGATAACCAAATAATTGATGGGCTTGAGCGGCATTACTTAAAAGAGCTGTAGGACGCTCTTCGTTGATAAATTGTGGATCTTTGCCGAATAATAATCCAAATTGATTGGCTAACCATCTCACCGAAACCGTTTCGGGTCCGGTTATATTCAATATTTTTGCAGGTACTTCGCAATGAAGGAGGGAGCGCAAGGCGATTTCGTTGGCATCCGCTTGCCAAATCACATTTACATTTCCCATAGAGAGATCAATAGACTTTTGTTCCTGTACCATTTTAGCAACTTCCATCAACACACCATAGTGTAGGTCGATAGCATAATTAAGCCGGTAAATCAAGGTAGGTATTTGATATTTAGTGGAAAAATATTGAAACAAACGTTCTCTACCAAGACAAGATTGTCCGTATTCTCCTATCGGTTCGGGAACGTCTGTTTCACAGGCTCCACCTCTAACCACTGTAGAGAAGGGGTATACATTTCCAGTAGAAAAAGCTACGATGTTGGCATCTCGATAACGTTCGGCAACGCGCCCAGGTAAATAGGTATTCATAGCCCATGTAAAGGATTCATTGCCCGTCGTGCCAAATTTCTGCCCGGCTAGGAAAATGACGTTCTTGGCATCGGGCAAAGAAGCTAATTGTTTTTCATCTAGTAAGTCGGCTGCAATGGTTTCTATACCCGCGGCCTTTAAATCTTTTTGTGCAGACGGTTCAGAAAATCTGGAAACACCAATAACACGTTTTTGTTGGCCCGTATGGTCAATAGCCTGTTTTGCTAATTTAGCCATGCTGGGGCCCATTTTACCGCCAACACCCAGTAACAGGATGTCGCCATCGATTTTAGTAATATCTTGTAACAAATCCTCCGAAGGAGTATATGATTGTTGACTTAATTGCATTAAATCTGACATAAAAATATATTTATCGATTAAAAAAATAATTCTTGTAAATTTCTGACTGCTAATAATATAAGGATCATTAATCCAATTATTCCCCAAATTTTTGTAACCGTGTTATTGACTTGATATCCCATAATCCGTGGGTCACTGGAAATCAGATATATTGCTATACCAATGAATGGGACTAGGAAGATGGTTACACTTTGCGCCATGACAATCAGCTCCAGCGGCATCTTGCCAAATACAATGGCAATAACACTTCCGATAACCATGACCAAGGCGATAAAAAAACGGATGACCTTGGTGTCCAGTGCCCGACTAATACCAAAAGCGTCTCCTAAAAGCGTTCCGCCGATTGTGGCATTTCCAATCAGCGAAGAGAAAGAAGCGCCAAATAGTCCCAAAAGAAAAATATAAGAGGCGTATCCACCAAAAATAGGTTCTAAAGCTTTAGCCATATCCAAAGCATTCGTTACGGTAATTCCGTCGGCGTGCAACACCGCAGCTGCGGCAATCATGACCATGGCACTCATAAAGCCGAGTAGTAGGATGCCGATGATATTGCTGTTGCCATGCTGATCAGGACTTGTACGTAGTTTTCTTTTTTCCTGCACAAGATAGGCCTGGTAGAATGCCCCAACGATTGAAAAGCACGAAGCGAAGAAAGCAATGACCAATCCAACCGATTCCGACGGAATCCGTGGGATGAAACCGTCAACGATACCAGTGATATCGGGCTTTATGAAAAACAGCGTTGTGACAAACGCGAATAACATAAGCACAATCATGACAATCATCAGCTTTTCCAATACCTTGTAAAGGTCTTTCAGAAAAAGCAATCCGATGCCGATAATCGTAAACAATATAATCCACGGCGTGGCAGAAGTACCATTTATTTCTGCTATGGAAATGCCAACACCCACAGCATTTCCAGACTGAAAGGAAGTTGCGACAAAAAAAACACCGAGTCCAACGGCGACGGATATGCCTTTGCCCCATCGTTCACGGATGATATGTAATAATGATTTGGTCGTTGATAAGCCTATGCGATTTGTCATTCCTGTGAATATGATCATAAAAAACGTGGCTATCACGACGATCCATAGTAATTGAAAGCCATAGTCAGCACCCAATTTTGATGTGATTGTCATTTTACTAGGGCCAAACACCAGAGCAGCAGTAACAAGTCCGGGGCCGAGTGATCTTAACCAAAGCTGGGCGGTATGCTTGGTATTGGATTTCGACTTATCCGGTGTCATAGTGTGTTTAATTTCATTTTTTGTTGTTTCATTCATCGCTTACAGATCCTTGATTAATAACCTTCATTTTGAACTAAAACACCCTCGTTAGACTGCTCGATTTGCCGTTGTGGGATAGGAAAGAGCGTCATATAGGCTTGTGGATTAAGGCTAACGGTTACCGGGCTTTGGTTAGCATTATTGAATAAACGTTCTTCTTCCTGCATCACTTCCAGAAAAAGACCCGACCTTTTTAAGTCGAACCATCTTTCGTTCTCATAAGCGAACTCCAATTGTCTTTCTAAAAATAAGAGTGCTATAAAATCGCTTTTTGAGGTAATATCTGCCATGGTATAATCATGTTCATCATTACCAAAAGCCCTTTCCCGCACCGTGTTCAAGGCTTCTAAGGCAACAGGCAATTGCCCTAAATGGTAGGCTGTTTCTGCCTGCAGGAGAAGTACATCGGCATAGCGGATAATAGGTATATCCAAGCCGGACTGGCCTTGTGTATGTGCTACGGCATATTTATTTACGTAGGGATACCATATGGCGGGGACGTTCGGTGTATTGGGCGGAATCCACCATTCGGTTATGGTGACGTCTTTGCGGGAATCAAGTTGATGGTATTTTTTATGTAGATTCCATGAAGGTAAGGCAATTTCGTTACCGCGACTAGCAATGCCGATTACCCCTGAGTTTGGCAGGAAATCAGTCGATAAACTATGTCCATTTGAACCATCTATATAATTTAAAGAAAAAAGGGTTTCCTCATTATTTTCCGTGGCAATCTGCCATAAGGATGCAAAGTCCTCTACCAAGGAGAAAGTTGAACCAAAAGTGCCAAAAAATTCTTCCAGCTTGACATTAGCGTTGTCCCAGTCTTGTCGGTAAACATAAACTTTGATCAGGAGTGCCAAAGCAGCGGCTTTATTCGTTCTTCCGTTTTCAATCGCTTGTTTATTGGGTAACAGGTTAATAGCCGTTTCGAGATCTGCAATCACTAAAGAGAATATATCCTGCGCATCTGCTCTGCCAATATCTACGGCTTCTTCAACGGATAAAATGTCTGTTACCAAAGGTACATCGCCAAATAGCCTGACCAGATCAAAATAATATAGCGCCCGCATAAACCTTGCTTCACCTTCATATTGCGCTCGATCTTCTCCCTGATAGTCTGTAGGGCGGTCGATATTTGTCAATACGGCATTCGCCAGAAAAATCCCGTTATAGGTAGCTTCCCAAAAGTTGGCGATCAGTGGGTTTGTTGCGTTGACTGCCAGCATATCCATTTCCGGGGTGCCCTCGATCAAGGTGTTGCTTGCAAGGTAAAGATTATCTGTAGGGACTTCCAGAATGCGGTAATCTGTTGGCTTTCTACTTTGATAGCTATTATAAATACCTAATACAGCCAAGTCGATGTCTTTTGAGGTATTATAATAGTTTGTTTCTGTTAAAATGGATTCCGGGGTTGGATTCAGTAAGTTGTCGTGACATCCACAAAATAGTAGGAATAATCCCAGGTATGTATTGCGTAACTTTTTCATAAGAATATTCGTTAGAAGTTGACGTTTATTCCAAATGTATAAATCCGGTTGATTGGTTCTGATCCGCTGTTATAACCGGGAGTACTGTTAATACCATCAATTTCACCGGCCGTATAGCCCTCTGGGTTATAACCATGGAAATTTTTATCTGTCACCATTAGTAAGTTATTAATAGAGGTATAGAACCTGCATTTTCTCATACGGAGTTTTTTTGATAAATGTTCGGGGAGTGTGTACCCAAAGTTTAAGTTTCGGATAGATAAGAAAGAAGCATTTTCTACGTAAATGCTGGAGTTTGCCTGATATTCAAGTTGGCTAAGCGCGGCTGCAGGCATTCTCCCATCTCCGGCTTCATCTGCTGACCACCATTGTCCTTCCACCAACGAACGTCGCATAGCCCCAAGCACATTGCCTTGGTAGTACTGATTTTCAAAATTGTAGGTTTTTGCGCCAAGTGACGCTTGTATTGCAACACTTAAGTCAAAATTTTTCCAGGAAAAATCGTTCACCATGCCTAATATCATCTTAGGCATGTAGTGTCCTAAAGTGATACGGTCATCGGGCGTAATTCTTCCATCGTTATTGACGTCCTCATAAATTGGATTTCCTGGTTTTGATCCAGATAAAATGGGATTATTCTCTACATCAGCCTGATCTGATAATACACCGATAGCATTGTAGCCATAGTATGAGAACATCGGTTCTCCTAAACGTAAAAGCCAGCTCATCCCAAACCTATCCGTATAAATACGTTCTTCCAGTCCCCCGAGGTCAACTACTTTATTTCTGTTTCGGGCAAGATTGAACGAAGTGTTCCAAGTAAAGGGCCCCTGTAGGTTTTGTGAGGAAATTTCAAGTTCGATACCTTCATTGCGGATTTCGCCAATATTAGTAAGCCAGCTCGTGAATCCGGTGATAGCCGGTATCGATACATTATAGAGTAGGCTGGAAGTATTCTTCTGATAAAGGTCAACAATTATATTTAAGCGGTTCTGAAAAAGGCCGAGATCTAAACCAATGTCATATTCCTGTGTTTTTTCCCAACTTAAGGAAGGATTTCCCAGCGTTGTCTGCGCCTGTGCGTTTACCAGTTCATTGCCCGGTGAATAGTAAACACTTCCGATCTGTCCCAGATAGTCGAAATTTCCAATATTGAAATTTCCTGTTGAACCATAGCTTGCACGTAGCTTGAGATCACTTATGGTGGTCACATTACTCATAAAGCCCTCCTCAGAAATACGCCATGCAGCAGAAGCCGATGGGAACCAACCCCATTTGTTATCGGGTCCAAAACGCGACGACGCATCTGTTCGAATTGAAGCGGAGAATAAATACCTATCTTTGTAAGCATAATGTATCCTTGAGAAGTAAGACACCAATCCCCATTGTGTCTTGGAGGTTCTGGTTTGGGCAGGGTCAATGATTGCATTATTCAAGGTTTGGATAATATCATTATTGAATGATCCGGGCACCGCACCCATGGCAGAAGAACGGGAGTTGGTTTTTTGATAGGACGCACCTAGAATCGCATCAAAGTGATGATCGCCGAAATCTTTATTGTAGCTGAGCACATTTTCATTTAAAAGATTAATATGTCTGGCATCTGCAGCGGTTCCCGTAGACAGCTCATTGGTTGAACCCCAGGATGTGCGGAATCTGTCGGAAGTATTGTATTCAATTGTTGTACCTACCGAGGTTTTGAAAGACAGTCCTTCTGCAAGATCTATACTGGCAAACATTTCTCCAATAGTGGTCATGGCATCATCATAATAAAAAGACCCCTCCATAAAGGCCATGGGATTATTCTGACCCGACACCACTAGTCCCCAATAGTCACGCGCCCGTGGATAGCTTCCGTCGGGATTCTGTACGGGTACGAAAGGGGGGTACTTTACCAAGTCGATCATTGAGTGGGGCGACAAACGGTTACGGGTAAAATTGGGATTGATCATAAAACCCATATTGATTTTTTCATTCACTTTAACATCCACATTTGCCCGGGCGCCATAGCTTTTGAACCAGGTGTTTTTTAGCGTACCCTGTACATCTTTTACAATAGCCGAGGCATAGTATTTAACATTTTCCGTACCACCACTCACAGAGAGGTCATAGTTTTGGAAAGGCGCAGGTGATAACAATGCATCCTGCCAATTGGTATTGGCGTTATTCCGTAGTGCATCACTCACCTGGTATTGTGCGGGTCTCCGATCATCTCCCCATATCGGTATACTTGTATCTCCTCCTACATAAGCATATTCCCTGTTTTGATATTTAACGGCATAGGCATAATATGCATCCTTATCTAACCAATCTTTATGACCAATGGCATTGGATATTCCACCATTGACATTAATATTCAGAATAGGCTGGCCGGTTTTTCCTCTTTTCGTCGTCACAATAACAACGCCTCCTGCGCCTCTTGAGCCATAAATAGCGGCGGAAGAAGCATCTTTTAGTACTTCAATGGATTCCACGTCGTTCATATTGACATTGGCGAAGGAACCACCAGGAAAGCCATCGATGACAATCAAGGGGTCGTTACCGGCGTCAATGGAACCGGAACCACCTCTGATGCGAATGAGTGGGGCTGATCCCGGAGCGCTACGGGTTTGTGAAATATTGACGCCTGCAAGCCTGCCCTGAAGAGCCGTTTCCGGCCGAGCAAGCGGAATCTGTTCCAGGTTTTTATTTTCCAGTTTTGTTACTGCGGCTGTGACGGATGATTTTTTCATCGATCCGTAGCCGATAACTACAACTTCGTCTAATGCAGAGATATCTTCCAAGAGGGTAACTGTCAGAGATGTTTGGTTATTAACCACGACCTCTTGTGATATATAACCCACAAGTGAAAAAGACAATGTGGCTGAAGCAGGTGTGCTGATACGGAAACGTCCTTGCTCATCGGTGCTTGCAACAATGTTATTGATGGTATCTTGCACGGTGACCCCAGGCAAGGGGCGTGTGTCTTTGCCCATTACCGTACCCTGAATAGTTAGCGTTTGCGCATATAGTTTTCCAAAAAATAGGACGGGGAGCAGATAAAGCAAAATGTAGATTGGTTTTCGGAATAGCTCAGATCTCATGGCCTTAAGTTTTATATTCGTCACTTTTATTTGTTTTAACTATTATCTTTTGTAGGGAGGTTATACGCGTGTACGTACACGTGTATGGTTAAATAGTTATTCACCTACAATGATAGCCCTCAAATACATTAAACTACTACTAAATTTATAATATCGGTTACGTACACGCAATATAACTAATAAAAACAAACTATCAAATTTTTTTACGTTTATCGGCCTATCCTTTGTCTTTGAGATTTGTTTTTTATAGTGGAAAAAATTAATTTCGTACAACGAGCAAGCCGTTATAAACCTGATTGCTGTAATCCGCTGGCGACATATATATAGCATGTATTGCTACAAAATCGGAAAAACCAATGCACATTAACTCAAAATCACTAAAAAAGGATCATGGTCGAAATATCGATGCATTTGAGGTCTTATTTCAGCGATATTATAAAGTGATGTGTGCATATGCCTACTTCATTGTTAGAGAAGAAGAAGAAGCCAAAGATATGGTACAAGGTTTATTTATAGAATTATGGGAAAAAGGACGTCTGGATAAATTAGAAGGTGATGTGAAAAATTATCTTTATAAAGCTATACATAATAAATGCTTAAATTATGTAAGAAATCGGGAGGTCAAGTTACGAAAACACCTAAATTATCACGATTGTCAAAAGTATGATGCGGCAGTGGAACAGGAAGACGATATGCGATCACTAGAAAAGGTGTATAATGCATTAGAAGCAAACTTGAATGAACTTCCTACACAAAGACGTGAAGCCATAAGTTTGGTGTACCTGCAAGATAAAAAATATCGGGAGGTAGCCGATACAATGGGGATCAGTATTAACTCCTTAAAAACACATTTAAAAATAGGGTTAAAGAATCTCCGAAAAAAAGTTGAAAAATTAAAAAAAAATTAACCCGAATTGATATTATCCGTGTAGTAATGATGATGGCAACTGAAGAACGTATACGTCAACTATATATAGAGAAAATAGCTGGGGTAATCTCCGAAGAGAATGAGCGGTGGTTACAGGAACAGCTATTACAAGAAGAGGAGAGTCGTAAGTTATGGCAGCGTCTTCAAATACGGGGGGATCGTATCGATCTCGAGGCTTTCGTCATGAACATTGATGTGAAAAAAGATCTGACCAGCGTAAAACGTAAGTTACGCAGTAATGCTAGTGGTCATAAAAGAAAAATGGGACTGACTCATGCCGCAGCAATTTTACTGTTATTCGGTGTAGCTGCCTACATTTTTCAGCTGTTCAATACTATAAATGATTCCAAGAAACAGGAAGAAAATACTAAAATTGCGGCGTTTGACGGAAAAAAAAGAGAAGTTCAACTTTTGGTAGGAGAAGGAGAGGAAGAAGTGGATTTAGAAAATACACGTAATACGATAAGTGTTGCCGGACAGACGGTGAAAAGAGAAAATGGAGAGCTGATATATAGAGACTTGGCTAATTCCTTGGAAAAGATCAATACATTGGTTGTTCCACCTACAAAAGATTATAAGCTTACGTTGGCCGACGGAACAAAAGTTTGGCTCAATTCGTCTTCCCGATTAAAATTTCCCATGGCCTTTTTAGCCGAGTCAAGAGAGGTGTACCTAGAGGGTGAAGCTTATTTTGAGATTGCCTCCGATGTGGAAAAACCATTTATTGTGCATACAGCTGAGAGTACAATTCGTGTGCTTGGCACAAAATTTAATTTATCAGCCTATGACCAGCAGGCTGTTACCACCGCGCTCGTGGAAGGAAAGGTGCAAATGGAAACCTCGGGTGGGGCTGTAGTCGAACTCATACCGGGATACAAAGGTGTTTATGATAAAAACATGCTCTCAAAAGAAAGTTTTGACGCAAGTGAAGTACTGAGCTGGAAAGAAGGTGTGTGTTATTTTAGAAACAGATCGTTACTTGAGATCGGTAATATCATTTACAGATGGTTTGATCTACCAGTTTTTTTTGATAATGACAACATAAAATCCAAAACAATAACCGGTTTACTTGAAAAACAGGATTTGGAAGGGTTTTTAAATGATTTAGAAGCAAGTTTGAATATAAAATATCGACTCAGCGAGAAAGGTGTTTACTTTTATTAGTATCACGCTTTCATAAATATTTTTTTTCGTTCACCCGTTTTGCATAGTTACGTGTACTTATAGTAAAACCAGGCTAAAAACCAATTTAAACGTTGAACTATGCAAAAAAAATGGACCAAGCACAGGTATCTGTACCTGTATTTTTCGAGAACCTTTCTAATACTATGCTTATTCCTACATGTGGAGTTACACGCAATTTCTTTGTTTGCGCAGCATAAACTGACTATCAAAGGTGAAGGGATGACATTTAACCAATTATTCCAAAGTATTAAAAAGCAAACAGGTTTAACCGTCTTTTACGGTAATCAATTGTTGGACGACAACGAAAAAATTACGGTTAATTACCGTAATGCTTCTCTAGAGGAAGTTTTAGAGCCACTCCTAAAACAAAAGGGGATCGGTTATGAAATTCGCCGCGATAAAGTGATTGTGTTAAGGCCGGCACGAAAGAAGAATGTGACAGAACAAATTAGTGACAGACAATCTGCCGTTACCGGACGAGTGGTAGATGAATTGGGGGAGGCACTACCTGGCGTTTCAGTGGCTGTCAAGGGGAGTCCCGGTACAGGGACAGTAACCGATCAGCAGGGGAATTATTCCTTGAAGGCATCGTCAACGGCTATTTTAGTTTTTACTTATACGGGTTACGGTAAACAGGAAATAAGCCTTGACAATCGAAGTGTATTAGAGGTAACCCTCTTACCGGAAGAGGCAGCATTGGATGAAGTTGTGGTAGTAGGTTATGGTACAGTTCGTAAAGGTGATTTGACAGGTTCCGTTTCTTCAGTGAAATCGGACGATATTACCGCTCTGCCTTCAATCAACGCGATGCAAAGTTTAACGGGGCGTAGCGCGGGTGTGCAGGTGATCCAAGGCTCCGGTGCCCCTGGGTCGGGTATTAATGTACGTATCCGTGGTGGTAACTCTCTACTGGGAAGTAATGAGCCGCTGTATGTGGTGGATGGATTTGCCATTTCCGGAAGTCCAACCATATTAGACCCTGCAGATATCGAGTCAATGGAAGTACTCAAAGATGCCTCTGCAACTGCTATATATGGTTCCAGAGGGGCGAATGGCGTAGTAATTATTACGACTAAAAGCGGGAAGCAAGATGTCAATCAGGTCAGTTTTAATAGTTATGTGGGCTTTCAGAACGTTATTAAAAAACTAGATATGCTAAATGCCCGTCAATTTGCGGAATTGGCCAATGAACGTGCTAGCAATGACGGTGTCTCGCCTTATTTTTCAGCAGACGAAGTTGCTGGTTTTGGTGAGGGGACCGATTGGCAGGACGCTATTTTTCGGACAGCCCCGATACAAAATCATAGCCTTAATGTAGCAGGAGGAAATGAACGTACGCGTTATTCGGTATCGGGCAGCTATTTCGGCCAGGATGGTATTGTAATCAATTCAGGTTATAAACGAGGCTCTATACGATCTAACCTGGAACAGCAGGTGTCGGAAAAGTTCAAGGTTAACCTGAGTACGATCCTTAGCCGTACCATTAATAATGCCTTAACGAATGATAATCAGTCGAGAGGATCGGGTGTCGTCTCCGCAGCTCTGGTTGCTCCACCTACGATCCCCGTTTACGATGAGAACGGCAACTATTCCAACGTGGTGCCCTATTCTTTTAGTTCCAATGCCGCAGAAAATCCGGTGGCTTTGGCTTACGAGCGCTTGAATAGAACGACAGGTAGCGGCGTGCTGTCAAATTTAGCTCTTTCCTATACCTTTATTGAAGGCCTTACCCTGCGGGTTTCTGCGGGGATTGATTACGCGAATTCAAAACGTGACTATTATTCCTCGAGATTGATACGATCGACTCCCGCAGGAAATGCAACGACCGAATATTCAACGCGCACCAATTTTCTTAATGAGAATATATTGAATTACAACAAAAGTTTTGGTGAGCATCAACTGGATCTTACGGGAGGTATAACCTATCAATCGGAAGTCACTCAAGGAAACATTCAAAGTGCCAGTGGTTTTACAACGGATGTGTTGAAAAACAATAATTTGCAGGCCGCAACGGTTATCGGTACTCCTGAGGCTAGCGTGAATGAGTGGAAATTATTGTCGGGATTGCTGAGAGCCAATTATACCTTGCAGGACAGATACCTGTTTACGGCCAGTATACGTGCCGATGGTTCCTCACGTTTTGGCACAACAAACCAATGGGGTTACTTCCCTTCGGCCGCTTTTGCCTGGCGTGTCAATCAAGAGGATTTTCTGAAAGATGTTAACAGTATTTCCAACCTTAAATTTCGTGCCAGTTGGGGGCAATCGGGCAATACAGCTATCGATCCCTATGGTTCATTGAATGTATTGTCGGGTTTCAATATTATTCTAGGGGATAATTTATACACCGGTTTCGCTCCACAAGATATACGGCCTAACCCTGATCTGAAATGGGAAACCACTACACAAACCAATATTGGATTTGATTTAGGGGTTTGGAATGAACGCTTGCGCTTAACCGCCGATTATTATATAAAGAATACCAGAGATCTATTGGCCAGTGTGCCGCAGCCGACCTCTACTGGTTACCTCAGTCAGTATCAGAATATCGGAAGTATCCGTAATCAAGGTTTGGAGATTGAGCTGGGTGCCGATATTTTCAGGGGAAACTTTAGATGGGATGCGTCTTTCAACATGGCAGCCAATAGAAATAAAGTACTGGAACTGGCTAATCATGCCGATGTATTTGGGCAATCACTATCGATTCCTTTAAGCGTGAGCCCCAATTTAGTGCGTGAGGGTCACCCCGTAGGTGTGTTCTTTGGATTTTTAGAAGATGGCCTAAACAGTGAAGGACGTATACAATACCGGGATCTGGACGGAAATGGTGTGATCAATAATCTGGATCGTACGATTATCGGGAACCCGAATCCCGATTTTATTTTTGGCTTTAATAACAATTTTAGCTATAAGAATTTTACGCTCAATGTTTTCCTCCAAGGGGTACAAGGGCTTGATATATTTAATTTCAATCTATCCAATCATGCCAATGCCTTTAATTTTGGTGAAAACCAAACGGTGGCTAGCTTAGATCGGTGGACAGCAGATAACCAGAATTCCACTGCTGCAAACCCAATGGTAAGCGTTGGATCGAGTTTTCGGGAATCGGACCGATTCATAGAAAACGGTTCCTTCATCCGCCTAAAAAATATTCGTTTAGGCTATGACTTGCCGGTGAGCAATTTGAATTTATTTAAATCTCTTCAGGTATATGTAAGTGGGCAAAATCTGTGGACCATTACTGACTACTCATGGTATGATCCGGAAGTAAGTACACGTACCGGGCAGTCGGCCACCACGCTGGGGATAGACCAGTCGAGTTACCCGGTGGCGAAAACATATACAGTAGGCTTGCAGGCCAACTTTTAATACTCAACAGAAAATGGTTAAACTTTTTGCTATTATTGAAATGAAAACAAGACTATATTTATACCTATCTATTCTTTTCTTTGCAGGCTGCAGCAAAACTTTGGAAGAAGTGCCGAGCGATCGCCTGTCAGAAGAGATTTTTTATCAAACGGCACAGGATGCGGAAGCTGCCGTCAATGCTATTTATGAACCTTTCCGTGAATTGTCTTACTATGGAGGCTTTTATATGTTACTTACAGAATCGTGCTCCGATTATGCCAATGGCAGAGGTTCTTTTGCCCCGGTAAGTGAATATAATGGTCTGGATGGCGCAAATATTGCCCGGGCAGAAAGTATGTGGACGCTGGCTTATAGAGCTATTTTGCGGGCAAATACGGTCTTAGATAAAGTGCCGACTATAGAAATGGACGAAAATGATAAGGCCGGACTGCTTGCCGAGGCCAGATTTCTTCGGGCGGTGGCCTATTTCGACTTGGTCAGAAATTTTGGAGGAGTACCTTTGAGGCAATCCATCGATGATCCTACGGATCTGCCCCGCAGCAGTACAGAAGAAATATATCAATTCATTATAGCAGATTTAGAAAGTGCTGCCAACGATCTGCCTAATGTACCCTCCATTGCGGGGCGACCAAATAATTTAGCGGCAAAAACACTGCTGGCATATGTGTACCTCACGTTGGAGGACTGGGAAATGGCCCGTGACCTTTCGGGCGAAGTAATTGATGCGGGCAGGTATCAATTGGTACCGGTAGTCGAAGTAGAAGATTTTGAAAATCTTTTTGGGGCTGGAGTGATCAACAGTTCAGAAGAAGTTTTCTCCTTTAAATATTCCTCGGCTGGTGGGCAAGGGTTTGAATACCTCGTTTATATCCATGGGGAGAATACTTTGTATGCTCCGTATGGTTTTAGAACAATTTACGCAAGGGAGATTTTTCCTTTAATTGCCGACTGGTCGGATGAAGATCTGCGTAAGGAGTTCAATTTATATGACTCCTATATCCACCGCAATAGCGGGGCTACAGTACAATTACCATCCAATGAACCTTATCAATTTAGGAAATTTAAAGATTATTCATCGGTTGCTTCAGATGCCAGTGCAAACGATATGCCTGTATTACGCTACGCAGATGTACTATTAATCTATGCCGAATCGGCAAGTCAAGCAGCAGGTGGCCCAACACCGGAAGCCTACGAAGCCATTAATCAGGTAAGGCGGAGGGCATATGGCAAGGCTATTCATATTGCCGATGCCACCGTTGATTTAACGGGCTTGGATCAAGTTGGTTTCCGGGAGGCCGTATTTGAAGAAAGAGCGTATGAGTTCATGGTGGAAGGTAAACGGTGGAACGATTTAAAAAGGCTTGGTAACGAGCGGGTTAAGGCTATTATACAGGAAGCGAAGGGAAGAGCTGTGAGTGACAGTCAGTTTTTGTGGCCAATTCCGAGAGTGGAGATGGACAACAATAATGCACTGGATGCAAGCGATCAAAATCCTGGATATTAACAAAAAATGTTTTGATATGTTGATTATTAAGAAAAAAATGAAATCAATTATTGTCTATAGTTTATTATGCTGCTTGTTGTCAACCATTTCAGCAAAAACAAAGCAAACAACCGAATATGACCTCTGTATCTATGGTGCAACATCAGCAGGAGTTATAGCTGCTTATACGGCGGCAAAAGCAGGTAAGTCTGTTGTGCTGATAGATCCTGGAAAACGATTCGGAGGTATGAGCGCTGGCGGTTTGGGCTATACGGATATAGGTAATAAGTATGTGGTAAAGGGTTTGGCTCTAGACTTCTACAGAAAAATAGGTCAGCATTATGGCACACTGGAACAATGGATTTTTGAACCGAAAGTGGCCGATAGTATCTTTCAAAGTTATATCCAGGCTATTGATATCGATGTGCTTTTTGAAAAAACACTCATAGCAGTACATAAAAAAGAAACGCAAATCGCTAAAATAGAGGTTCAAGCAGTTTCCGAAGCAAATGAAGAGCCTTTAAGTGTAAGTGCCAAAATTTTTCTTGACTGCTCATATGAAGGAGATCTCATGGCTAAAGCCGGTGTTTCCTATCATGTGGGACGTGAAGATAATCAGGTGTACGATGAAACGCTAAATGGTGTACAATTAATGGATGGGCATCAGTTTCCCGATGGCATCGATCCTTACGTTATTCCAGGCGACTCAAGCAGTGGTTTGTTGTGGGGAATCAATGCACATACACTACAGCCTGATGGCACAGGTGATCAAAAAGTACAGGCGTACAATTATCGGATTGCCTTGACGAATGTTCCAGAAAATCGTTTGCCAATAGAAAAACCAACCAATTATGATCCGACTAAGTATGAGCTATTGAAACGGCTAAAAGAAAAAAGGCCATGGAAAGGACTCAATGATGTGTTTATATGGAGTTTGATGCCGAACGGTAAAACAGATATTAACAATCGAAATGGTTTTTCTACCGATATGATTGGCATGAACTGGGAATATCCAGAAGCCGATTTTAGAAAACGGCAAGAAATTATTAAAAACCACGAAGATTATACGAAAGGTTTATTGTATTTTGTTGGCAATGATCCTTCCGTTCCAGCCTTTATACGTGAAGAAATGCAAAAATGGGGGTATCCAAAAGATGAATATCTAGAGAATAATCACTGGACTCCGCAATTGTACATACGTGAATCGAGACGTATGATTGGTGAAACGGTGATGACACAACATCATTGCCAGGGAAGAACAGTTGTTGACGATGATATAGGCTATGCGGCTTATACAATGGATTCGCATAACTGCGACCGTTTAGTGGTCAATGGCATGGTAAAGAACGAAGGGAATGTGGAAGTGGGAGGTTTCCCTCCTTTTCCTATTGCTTATGGCGCCATTATACCAAAAGCAAATGAATGTACCAACTTGTTGGTGCCGGTATGTTTATCCGCTAGCCACATTGCTTACGGCTCCATAAGAATGGAACCAGTATTTATGGTATTAGCACAATCTGCTGCTTTCGCTGCGTGTGAAGCTATTGATGCAAAAAGTACCGTTCAACAGGTTCAAATATCAAAAATAAAGGAAAAATGGATACAAAATCCTAAAGGCGATGGAAGGGTACCTGATAGGTGGGTTGACAGTCAGGATGAAAAATCAGTAACTTATACGGGCACGTGGGAGCAGGAAACCAAAGGTGGATTTGGGCTGGCCTATAAAAAGGCTGATAAGGCAGATCAACCTAGTACGGCGAACTTCAAATTAATAGATTTAGAAGCGGGATATTATGATATCTATACCTATTTTCCTAAACTTGAGGGTACAAGCAATGTGGTTACCTACAAAATCTACAATGGAGATCAAGTTGTGACAAAAGAGTTAGACCTGGCAAGTGTGCAGATTGAAGGGCAGACTTCTGGAGAATGGTTGCCTTTAGGTAATTACCAGATTAATGGAAAACAATCTTTTATCGAAGTAAGTAACGAAGATGCAGACGGGATAATTACAGTAAATTCTTTACTATTTATACCAAAAGGAAACGATTAGTTAGCTATTTTTAAAAATCTTTATTTATGATCAATCAATTTTTTTTGATAAGCCGTACCTATAACAGTTGTGCTTGTCGTGAAGCCTATTTATTTCTGTGTTTAGTTATCTGTCTCTGCTTGTTTTCATGTAGATCAGAAAACAAAGGTGAAATTCACGAAGCGGATGTAATTATTTACGGTGGTACATCGGCAGCGGTAACAGCGGCTGTTCAAGTTAAAAGATCGGGTAAAACCGTGTTGGTGGTTTCGCCAGATATCCATCTGGGAGGCTTATCTTCCGGCGGTCTCGGTTTTACTGATACAGGTGATAAGTCGGTGATAGGTGGTCTTTCCCGAGAATTTTATCATCGTGTTTATCTGCATTATCAGGATAGTACAGCCTGGACGTGGGAAAAGCGTGAAGAATACGGCAATATGGGGCAAGGTACACCTGCGATTGATGGAGATGCCCGTACGATGTGGATTTTCGAACCCCATGTGGCTGAACAGGTGTTTGAAGATTTCGTGAACGAAAATGAAATAAAAGTGTATCGTGATGAGTGGCTTGATCGCGAAAAAGGCGTGGAGAAAGATGGTAACAGGATTACAGCTTTCAAAACCTTAAATGGCAAAATCTTCAAAGCCAAAATGTTTATAGATGCTAGCTATGAAGGTGATTTAATGGCCGCGTCAGGTGTTAGTTACCATGTAGGACGTGAAGCAAATAGTGAGTACAATGAAAAATGGAATGGCATTCAAACGGGCGTTTTGCACCACGACCATTATTTTAAACACGACATCAGCCCTTATAAAATTGAGGGTGATAGCACGAGCGGACTGCTGTTTGGCGTTTCATCAGCAGATCCTGGTAAATATGGTGAAGGCGATCATCGTTTACAAGCCTACTGTTTTCGCATGACTTTGAGTAACCACCCTGATAACCGTATACCTTTTCCTAAGCCAGCAAATTATGATTCCGCAAACTATGAATTGTTGGCGAGAGTATTTGCCTCGGGGTGGAGGGAAACGTTCCGGAAATTTGACAAAATTCCCAATAGAAAAACTGATACCAATAACCACGGACCCTTCAGTACAGATTTCATCGGTGAAAATTATGACTACCCAGAAGCTAGTTACCAGGAAAGACAACGGATTGTTCAGCATCATGAAGATTATCAAAAAGGATTGATGTACTTTTTGGCGAATGATCCGAAAGTACCTGAGGATGTTCGTGAGGAAATGAATCAATGGGGCTTAGCTAAAGACGAATTTACAGATAATAACAATTGGCCGCACCAAATATATGTAAGAGAGGCACGCCGGATGATTGGAATGTATGTAATGACAGAACATGACACATTCAGTGAAAGGGAAATTTTAGATCCTATAGGTATGGGGTCTTATGCATTAGATTCTCATAACGCACAGCGTTATATCAAGCCTGATGGTTTTGTGCAGAATGAAGGTGATATAGGTGTACATCCCAAGAAGCCCTACCAAATTTCTTACAGATCAATTTTACCGAAAAAAGAGGAGTGTGGTAACCTATTGGTACCAGTGTGTTTGTCAAGTTCGCATATCGCGTTCGGATCCATTAGAATGGAACCGGTATTTATGATTTTAAGTCAGAGTGCAGCGTTGGCCGCCGTACAAGCTATACAAAATGAATATTTAGTTCAAGATGTTGATTATGAGTTGTTAAAAGAGGAGCTTATGCAAGAAAAGCAGGTACTATCAGTGGATTAATTTCTTCTAAAACATTTTATTTTTTATACTGTTTTTATAAATGTAATCGTGGCCTTATTTGGTGGTTTAAATAGAAGGATTAAAAAAGGAGGTTTATGATGTCACTAATGAGAAGAAGCGGGAATAATTTTCCCTCTATATTCGATGATTTTCTTAATCAAGATCTTTTTAACTGGGGAAATGCGAACTTTTCTTCAACGAGTACGACAATCCCTTCTGTTAATGTTAGGGAAACAACGGATAGTTATGAAGTAGAGATGGCAGCTCCTGGTATGAAAAAAGAGGATTTTAAAGTGGAGTTGGATGGAAACCTGTTAACCATATCCTCCAGCAGAGAGCAACAGGAAAAAAAAGAGGATAATGGTTATTCTAGAAAGGAATTCAGCTACCAATCTTTTCGTAGAAGTTTCAATTTCCCAAAGGATGTAGTGGACGAGGACAAAATTGAAGCAAAATATGTGGATGGTTTGCTGCGTTTAACCATCCCAAAAAAGGAAGAAGCTAGAAGAAAAGGGCCACGGTTGATTAATATTTCTTAAAAAAAGCAAGTGTAGCGTGCAAATGCCACGCTTGCTTTTTATACCTTTCTTATACAGTATCAATATAGAAAGAATAAAACAATAGTAGGTTTAATTATTTACTAACTTTAGCGCGCCATCACTGTATCGTTTGCCTACATTGGGATACTTATCAATCAATTGCTTTATTTTGACTAAATCCGCCTTTGTCAAAGTAACCTCTACAGCATTGGCATTTTCTTCTAAATATTTCCTTTTTTTAGTTCCCGGTATGGGGATAATGTCGTCTCCTTGCGCAAGCACCCAGGCTAATGCCAATTGGGCTGAGGTGATATTTTTTTCTTTGGCTATTAGCGCAAATTCCCGCGCTAAAGACTGATTGTTTTTTAAGTTCTCACCACTATACCTTGGAAGTGTTTTTCTAAAATCACTTTCATTAAGTGCATTCACATCAAGCGTATTGGTAACAAGCCCTCTTGCCAATGGAGAATAAGGCACTAAGGAAATGCTTAAATCTCTGGCGGTCTGCAGGATTTTACCTTCTATATCTCTGGTTAAGAGTGAATATTCACTTTGAAGTGCCGCAATGGGATGTACGGCATGTGCTCGCCTGAGAGAATCCGCTGAAGCTTCACTGAGGCCTAAATACCGTACTTTTCCTTCTTTTACAAGCATTGACATCGCACCCACAGTTTCTTCTATCGGAATATTGGGATCAACACGGTGGGTGTAATACAGGTCGATAGTATCAATATTCAATCGCTTTAAACTATTTTCAACAGCTACCTTCATCCACGCTGGTGAACCATCAAAGTAAGTTCCCGCTGCAGCGCTCGGCCCAGCAACACCATTTTTGAAGCGAAAACCAAACTTTGTGGCAATAAAAACTTTGCTCCTATTTGAGGTCAGTACTTTAGAAATAAGCTCTTCATTTAATCCGTTGCCGTACATGTCCGCAGTGTCCCAAAAGTTAATTCCCAAGTCTAAGGCTTTATGAAGCGTAGCAATGCTTTCCGCATCGTCTGAGGGACCATAGGCAAAGCTCATGCCCATACAGCCTAAGCCTACGGCTGATAGCTTTTCAGCTGTGTTACTTAATATTCGGTACTTCATGTCTTTTTAGTTTTTAACAAATTTAAGGTGAAAGTCATATACATCTGCTATAACAATCAAGCAGAAGATTATAATATTCAAACATGAAGGTACTGCTCTCTGAAAATGCCTGGGGTCATTTTAGTATGTTTTCTAAAAAAATTATTAAAGTATGGCGGATATGAAAAACCTAAACTGTAGGCAATTTCGGCAATTGTCCAATTAGAGTGTATCAATAACGCTTTTGCTTCCCTGATTACCCTATCACTGATATGCTGTGTAGTAGTCTTGCCAGTGTTTTCCTTAACAGCACGATTGAGGTGATTTACATGTATCGCTAGTTTTGAAGCATAATCTTTTGCTGTTTTTAATTCGAGCGACCGTTCCTGGCTATCAATCGGAAATTGTCTTTCTAAAAGGTCCACGAATAAGTTGCTAATACGGACAGCAGATGAATGTGGTTGATAAGTGTTTGCAGGTTGCATCTTAAGCGCCTCATGTATAATGACCTGTACATAATTACGAATGAGATCATATTTATGGATGTAATCTGATTTTATTTCTTCTATCATTTGCATAAAAACACCACTAAGTGAAATCACTTGCTGGGGATTTAGAAAAAAGACATAGTTACCACCAACTTTAAAAAGAGCAGATTGATGTAATATAAAATGTTGGTGTTCGGCATGCATGAATGATGGCGTAAATAAGCAAAAGTATCCTGTTTGTTTATCGCTGATCGCCTCCCACGAATAAGGAGTCGATGGGTTAGAAAACAGCAAAGCTGGTTTATCGATATCCACACACTTGTCGGCATAATATAATTTACCAGAACCGATAATCAATGTAATCTTATAAAAGTCACGACGGCTATAAGGTGTTGATCTAAAGCAATTTTCCCTTGAAAACACATTAAAATGTCCAATGCCATTTGCATTGTTAACCGAAAGGCCACTAGGATTGGCTTTTGGATTACGTGCATAAAATTCCTGTACACTCTCTGTCTTGCTCATATAGACCAAATATTATCAGCTAACAAGCTGTTTTAAAGACTTAATACAGCCTATGTGAAGCCCTTCATGGAAAGGTAGAAAATTTGTGGCTTCTTCAATCGTATGAATGGTGTTTCCATAAGGCGTAGCCCATGTTTCATAATCCGCAAACAAATGACTGTTTAAATCAGCTTCAAACTGCTCCAAACTGAAAAACAATAGTTGTTTAATCTGTATAACCTCTGCTTCCTCTACAAAAACCGTTGGCTTAGTGCCTTTTTGATATCTTGCTATAAAGTTAGGTTCCACAGGAGGAGTAAGTCCAGATCTCATATACCATACCCGTTGATCTGTAGCAATTAAATGGCCGACATTCCAAACAATGTTGTTATTGAATCCTTGAGGTATGGTGCTCAGTTCTTTCAATGATAAATCATTTATCAATCGAAGAACGTATGTCCTCAGGTAAACCATAAGATATGTGTTATTACTCATATGTTTTGTATTAGTGTTTGTAATTCAGTGAAAACAGCTAATGATTGGTATTTTATAATTAACGGAAAAAAATAAGAGAAAGGTATATAGCGATTGTAATTTGATGTAGGGGTGAGGTGACTTTTGGTTGTCTTCACTATACAAACAAAAATTACATATGATAACGATAGCTGTTCACATAATTTCTTTGAAATTTTCAAATGTATTAACCAAAACCATTTTCGCTGGGTATCGAGTATGTGCAGAAGTACTATATTTTTTTATTAGATATATATTGAGATACCGCAAAGTAGTGATTTCAGAAAATCTTCAGCGATCGTTCGGTGATTTTTCGCTGGTCAACAATCAGCGAGTAATAAAATCTTTTTATCGCCATATGGCAGACCTCATCGTTGAACCGTTCTTAGCCGCTACTTTAGGTTATAACAGTATCGGGACCATTGTGAAATACAAAAACCTCTATTTGCTAAGTGAGCTTTACGCACAGCATAGAGATGTTGTACTAATGGCTGCTCATTATGGTAATTGGGAGTATATAAATACACTGCCAGCCGTAAGTAATTACGATGTGGTAGCTATCTATTCTCCTATAAAGAACAGTTTTTTACATAACAGCATGTTAAAGATGCGGCAGAAATACGGTGTGCGGTTGATGACTAAGCAAGAAGGATACCGAACAATCGTAAAGGAAAAAAGGACAAAGCCCACACTGTTTATTGTCATTGCCGATCAACGCCCCGCAAAATCAAAATACAACCTTACGTTCTTGAAACAAGAAACAGCTGTCCAAGTAGGGGCTGAAAAAATAGCAGAAAAGATAGGGGCGGCAGTACTCTTCCTCAATGTTAAAAAAACACTTAGATATCATTATAGCTACAGTTTTAACGTGCTGTCAATCAATGCTGCCGAAGAGAAGCCGTTGGTTGTTCTACAAAAATATTATCGGCAACTGGAAGAAGCTATTGTTAAAAATCCCGAATTGTGGTTATGGTCTCATCGACGTTGGTTATGAGCAAATAGATTAGATGGTACTATTTTTTCTATTGATTGCTATGCTGGTTTTGGCGATTTTAATTGTTATTATCGCTGTTCTTGTATTTTATCATGGGCGATAGGCTTGACGTTGCAAAACAATCAATGATGAACTTTTTCAATTTCTTCTCCGATAGATTTTACACTTTGTTTGTCTAGATTGCCCCAAAGCTGTAACCACGTATCATCGATATCATTTCTTATTTCAGACACTTGTTCGCCTGCAATTGAACAAACGTAATACGGCACACCGTCTGTAGTTTCTTCTGTTTTCACTGTAACCTTTTGTGGGATTCCGTTTATAATAGCTTCTATCTCAAACGAGGGCATATCGATGTGGGTCATTTTATTGTGTACTATTGATTTTATTTTGGTTATAAAACAGATAAGAGGAAGTATTGTTTGTATGTAAAAGGAATATAACCATACAAATTGGTGGATAATTCTAACGATTAAATCATGTTTTCTATCGCTATGCAAGCCTCAAAGAAAGATAACTTCATTAAACTTGGATTAGTTTTTATTGGCTGTTTAGTGGTCATCGGCTTCGTTAAGGGGTTAATGTCTAATTTTTTGCTCCATAAAACAGCTGGAGAAGTGGAACATATTACGCAGAAGTATACAGCAGAAGGAGAAATAAAGTTGATTTCTATTGTCTTCAAAAATGGTAAAGTATATAAACATGCCTACATCAATAAAACTTACTTGCCTAGTCCTAAGATTAACGAGTTAAAAGCGCACAGCTACTTGATAGTATATATCTCTAGGGGTAATAGTGATACTTTTTATGGACTTGAGTCGTCAGAAGGTGAAGTCATTCAATCAAAAAAAATCGACGTAATCGTACAATATTTTAATACCCCAATTATAGCCTTTTTTTTATTGTTTTTGCCTATAGTTATCTACATTATTGCCGGGCGCAAGTTATTGCAAAAGAAAAGCCACGCATCTGCCCTGTTATTGTATGCCTTTTTTTTGGCATACCTATGGGGCAAGCTACACCTATTTCTTATGGTGTTATTAATATTGGGATTGATTAATCTAGGAAAATATTTTTCCTCAAGAAAAAGGGACAAAGCAATTAATGACCCAGTAGATGTTCAAGCATAGATTCAGCTAATTACCCCATGCTCTCCTTAAAAATCTCAACCAATTGCCGTGAAAAACATGTTGTATATCCAAATTACTGTAACCACGCTTTGATAGTTTCTCCTTTAATAGCTGTAGATCTGCTATGCTGTGTAAGTCGTAGGGACATTGCTCACGGCCAAAAGCACCGTCAAGATCCGATCCAATACCTACATGAAGGCTGTTGCCGGCTAACTGACAAATATGATCTAGATGATCGATTAATACATCCAGGCTACAGGCCATTTCTTGCGGGGTAGATACGCCACGTTGCCAATTTGGTACCATCATCCAAGCATCTAAAGCACCACCAATTACTGCATCGCGAGCAATAAGTGCCTTTAGCTGGTCGTCACTGTATTGCCTGTTATGGTTCACCAACGCTCTACAATTGTTATGACTTGCCCAGACGTGCCCATTGAAATGATCCAATGCTTCCCAAAAGCTGTCATCACATAGATGCGTAGCATCTAATATAATATTCAATTGTTCCATTTCTCTTAGCAATTCCTTGCCTTTAGTCCCCAAGAAACCCGTTGCATCTGTTCCTTGTGCATACCTCCCAGGGCCATAATGTGCTGGTCCAAGTGCCCGCAAACCATTTTGCCATGAAATGTGCAAATTATCCATATTTACGATAGAATCGGCACCTTCTAAGCTTAAGATATAACCAATTGCTTTTGCTGAACTGGGAGCAGGGTCCTGCATCCATAAATGAAGATGATTTTCTAACGAGGCTAAATCTGTAATCTGTACCATTTCACCTTTTGCTTCCATAGCCTTATACCAAGCCAATTGCCCCTGTGTTTGCGCCCAAGCTTGTTCGGGTGAATGCCATCCAGGCAACGGATTATCGCGCGACACAAAACGGGCAATTTGAGTCGCCACAACCAGACCGATATTGCCCTTACGCAGGTCGGGCAGTGAAACTACTGCATTGCCTCTGTCGGGTTTGTCTGTTAATCCATGCTCCCGGGCATTTATCTCTTCCAAAGGCCTTGTTAAATCGCGATTCCATTCCAGGGCATTCATGCTGAGGTCGAGATGTGCATCTATCGTAAACATTTTTCTATTGTTTATCTTTTCTCTAAATATTTATTTTACGTTTTCTTGCCGGAATCTTCCACAAGCCTCGTGCTTGATGATCAATTACCTCCAACGCTTCTTCATACAGTGCCACGGTAGGGCAGATATGGTAAGGTAGTCCGTATAAAAAATCACCCACTTGGTAAGAATGGTTTTGACCCACATCCAGCACTAAATGTTCTTCACTTTGTGCAACAGGTTTTGCTTCGGGAGCGTTGAGAAAAAGGACGCGCTTAGCCAATTCGTTTTCTGCGGCAACAGCCTTATGACCAAGATCTACGCATATTTTGTTTTTAGAGGGAAGAGAGATTACCCGACTTAGGACAAGCGCAGCAGTCAAAAAGGGCTGTTCTGCGCAAAGGTTTTGGTAGCCGTAATCCCAATAGACAAAAGTACCAGGACTGCATTCTATATTTTTTTCCGAGCGTTCTATATGTATGGGAAAGGTAGGTGTACCTCCGATTACAATCGTCAATTCCTGGCCATAATCTTTTGCATATTTTTCAGTGATCGATAAAATAGGTAGAAAATAAGCTTCACATTTCGCACGTCTGTCGTCTAATGAGTGGTCGTGGATATGACCGTCATAGCAATGGATGCCGATTAGCGCCAAATGGGTTAGTGACGAACATCCGATTAGTAACTCCCATAAATAGTCGGGAGCAATACCGGTACGGTTCATCCCCACATTCACATCTATGTATACTTTTATGGTAAGCCTATTTTTAATGGCGACTTGTTCGAGATCCTGAGCAAGCGAGAAGTTGTCAACTAAACAAGCATAAGCTGTTTCGGGATATTGTTTAATTAATTGAATTAATCTTTTAATGTTAGCTCCTACAGGTTGATAAGCTATTAATACATCAGTTGCACCGCAGATTCCCAGCAATTCAGCTTCAGCAATCGTAGCGCATTTAAATTTGGATAGACCAGCTTGCATCATTGCTTTTATCGCATCTGGAGACTTACACGTTTTAATATGTGGACGTAGCCTAGAGGTATCACCACCAGCCATCGCTAATAGTTTTGTTATGTTCTCCTGAACCCTTTGTGAATACACCAGCAATGTCGGTGTGGCTATGGCCGAGACTTCATGAAGCGCATACCATTGATTATTCTCCATACAATCGCAGATTAAGCCAACTCAAACAGTGCCTCTACTTCGACAGGGATATTATCAGGAAGGCTGCCCATACCAACTGCACTACGCACACCGATACCATTTTCTTCTCCCCAAACTTTTGCAAAAAGTTCACTGCATCCATTAATAATAAATGGATGTTTTTCGAAATTACTCGTACAATTTACCATTCCCAACACTTTAATCACTCGTTTCACTTTATTGAGGCTGCCCAAATTAGTTTTAATGGTAGACAACATGGTTAAGCCCACCTGTTGTGCTGCTTCTTTTCCTTGCTCCATATTTAGGCTTTCCCCAATTCTACCGATAATTAAGCTTTTGTCATCTTGAACGGGGCCATGGCCTGACAGATATAGATATTTTCCGTCAATTAGATAGGGCTTATATACACCTAAAGGAGCAGGTGCAGGAGGCAGGAATAGGCCCAAGGCCTCAAAGTTTTTATCTGCATTAAAGTTTTCCATATTTTTATTCGGCTTTTACGTATTTATAAAATCGTGCAGTTAACATGCCCGATGCCGGGTAAAGTTAGATGATTGTTAACGGAACTCAAAATTTACCGCTGTTAAATAATCAATAGAGCACCATCGGGTCAACCGCTATCAGCTTTCTTGATGTGCTGGGAGTCATGGAGTAATTCACTTAAGTAAGTATAGCATGTCTTCGGATTAACTTCATACCTAATTCGGTGGTTTTCCAGATTTTTTACAGGTCTCGACAGGTTTTGATCAGGTTAACCTGATCAAAACCTGTCGAGACCTGATAAATACCTGATAAAACTTCGAAGACTGCTTGGAAATACTACGCTTTTGGTTAGGTGACTTATATTTCCTCTTGGGCTGATCTGCAGTCGATCTGCTCTATTGCTAGCCAGTAAAGCCCAATTTATTATCGAATGAGTGGCAGGCGGCCAACCAAGATCATAAATTGGAGCGTAGGAGATAGATGAAAATGGATTCAATAGAGGTAAAGTAGTCGTTTTAGGGTGCGAAATAAAGTTGTAAATAATCATTCGGACAAAAATCAATCTAGCATTTGATTTATCGGAAATAAGTGTAAATTAGACCGATCAATTACAAAATTCCCATGTTTATGATACCAAGAAGAAGATTTATAAAACAGTCAGGTTTTGCTGTTACTTCCTTGCTAGCTGGAAATGCACTTTTAGGTGCCTGTTCCAAAAGACCTCAAGAGTCAAAAATAGGTTTACAGCTATTTACCATGCGTGATGATCTGGCGGAAGATGCTAAAAAGACACTTATGAAAATAGCAAATATTGGCTATGGGCATGTAGAAACATTTTACGATTATCAAAACAATAAAGGCTCTGGGAAATTTTGGAACCTGAGCACAGGCGAACTTAAAAAAATATTAGCAGACAATAACCTTCGATCGTTCAGTGGTCATTATACTTTAAACAGTTATTTAACTATGGGTAAAGGAAATGATGATGAGCTAAAACAACAAGTAGAGATCGCAGCAAATCTAGGTCAGCAGTATTTCGTAATACCAGTGCCCCCCATGCAACTTTTAGATAAATTAACCCTACCTGATTTTCAATTCATGGCGGAACAGCTAAACAGAGGGGGAGAATATTGTAAACAGGCTGGCTTAAAAATAGGCTATCACAATCATTTCTGGGAATTCAGGGGAAATGAAGAAGATAACCAAACTGGGTATGAAATTTTGTTAAATCAAACTGAACCTGATCTAGTAACATTTGAGCTTGATTTATTTTGGACCGTTAAATCAGGTATTGACCCAGTTGAATTGTTTAACAACTACCCAAAGAGATTCGAAATGTGGCATGTAAAAGATATAGATCAGTCAAAACCAGAGGTTATAGTGGGGCATGGAAAAGATGCGTTACCGTCTATGGAAATTTTAGGAGACATCAGGTTTACAGAAGTAGGTAATGGCACCATAGATTTTAAGACTATTTTCAAAGCTGCAGATAAAGCAGGACTGTCGCATTTCTTTGTCGAACAAGATGGCATTTATATGGATAATCATTACGAAAGCATACGGAGAAGTTTTCATTATGTGAAGGAAAATCTTATTTAGATTTTCCTTTTACTCGTTCGATGAGTTCAGTATCTAATACAACCGACTGATGTTCATATATGGGATATTTACTCTCTATTAGTTGTATAAGTAAGTCTGTCGCTGCTCTGCCCATTTCAAAGGCTGGCTGGCGGATGCTGGAGAAATCCGATTGGAATAAATCGAGTACATCACTGTTTGAAAAACCGGCAATAGCAGGGTTGTAATCATTATCACTGAGTTTTTTAAGAGCTGTAAGGCAACCTATACTTAAGCGGTCGCTTGCGACGAAAATAGCATCTGGCTTTTCATTCATTGATAAGAAATACTGTACAGCGGTTTCCACTTCTTTTTGGTTACTGCCTCCATGGTGACAGTAGCTGATGTTTTTTTGATCCAAGCGGAAACCGTTTTCAGCTAATGCTTCCTGGTAACCTGCTAAACGTTCTTTAGTGATAGAAAGGTGGGGAGCGTTGGCGAGATGCGCTATTTTTCTATAACCTTTATTTATTAGGTGCTGAGTCGCCATTTTTGCGCCCTTTTTATTGTTTGAAGCCACTTTATGTGTTTCGATACCATCGTATATCCTATCAAAAAAAACAATTGGTAAGCCACCGGCATGAAGTTTTTTCAGATGTTCAAAATCTTTTGTCTCCGCAGAAAGAGATATCAGCAAACCATCAACAGACCGATTGGCGAGATGCTCGATATTGATGACCTCTCTCTCATAAGAATCATGGCTTTGACTAATAATAATATTATATCCCTTCTTATATGCAACTGATTCGATACCATCTATCGCCTGTGAAAAAAAGCTGTTGGCCACCTCACATACGATGATGCCTATCGAGTAACTTTTCCGCTGTTTTAAACTAAGGGCAATGGGGTTACGCTTATAATTGTTCTTCTCCGCATACTCCAGCACACGTTTTTTAGTGTCTTGATTAATTTCATAACTATCACTCAATGCTCTTGATACAGTAGAGGCAGATAAATTGAGTGCAACCGCTATATCTTTTATGGTTATTGGTTTAAACACATTTAGTTTTTTTGAAAATCAAAGTTAATGAAAATCCACCGTATTTAACAGGGACGACCGTTAATCTTGCTGTAGCTTTATCTTATGCTTAATAATAGTATAGCGTAATGCTTGGCATAAGGTACTTAGGTCGATATGAACTGCAATCGATCCCGGCATCGATTGCGTTTATTTTCTGTTTGATTTGTAATTTATGTGATCACCTAATTTCGTAAAATTGGCAAGAGTTAAGTGAGGCAACCTGTGTCGATGGGGGTATGTTCCATAATATAAATCTAATAATAATGATGTGTGGTAAGCTTTTCTTTTACGCAATCTTCTTTTGTTTAATACCTTTTACCTTGTACCCAACACCGGATAAACAAGAGAAGAAAATATGGATGATAGGAGATTCTACGATGTCGATAAAAGATGAGGATAAATATCCGGAAACAGGGTGGGGCATGCCTTTTACCACCTTTTTTAAAGGCAATATAGCTGTTGAGAACAAAGCAAAAAATGGAAGGAGCACGTGTTCCTTCATTAGTGAAGGCCTTTGGGAAGAGGTATATTATAATTTAGTGAAGGGGGATTACCTATTTATTCAATTTGGCCATAATGATGAAAAGGTAGATAAACCTGGCGTTGGTACCAGTCTTTGCGTTTTTAAGAAAAATTTAAGCAGGTTTGTCAGCGAAGCGAGAACTAAGGGGACAGAACCTGTTTTATTGACTCCCATTGCTAGACGACATTTTGAGAAAGGTGTTGTTGCTGATACGCATATGGGATATCCAGATGCGGTGCGCGAGGTAGCCGATAGCCTGAGCGTGCCTTTAATTGATTTAACGGTAAAAACGGGAAAATTGTTAACAGCATTAGGTGAGAAGAAATCAATAAGTCTTTTCTTGCATTTATCATCCGGACATGTAAACTACCCGGAAGGTGTTATTGATAATACTCACCTGAATAGGGAAGGAGCCTTGGCGGTTGCAAAACTTGCCGTAGAAGGAATGAAAGAACTCGATTTAGAATTAGTGCATGACCTAAAATAAAATGTCCTATGAGGGCGGTTGCGGTGAACGTTACGGATAATCGGGTGGCCTTTAGAAATTGTCGTTTTTTGGGCTTTCAGGATACATTGTATGCCAAAGGATCTCAGGACAATAGCGAAAATCAAAGCCTACAGTATTATGAGAATTGTTATATAGAAGGTAGTGTGGATTTTATTTTCGGTGCAGCGACGGCGCTATTTGTGGATTGTCAATTGCACAGTATAGGTGCAGGATATATAACTGCGGCATCTACTCCTCAAGATAAAGCTTGCGGTTTTTGTTTTTATAGATTGTCGATTAACAGGCGATATTCCAAAAGAAACAGTGGCTCTTGGAAGACCTTGGCGGCCCTATGCAAAAGTCGTTTATATTAACAGTGTAATGGAACAACATATTATCGCTGAAGGTCGGAATAATTGGAATAAGAAAGAAAATGAGTCAACCGCTTTTTTGCGGAATATGAGAGTAAAGGACCTGGCGGCAATGGTTGATAGCCGGTTGCCATGGATTGTGCAACTTGACACCCAACGTCTGGCCTTATATACAAAAGGTATTATCCTCGAAGGATGGAAGCTATTTTCTGATATACCTAATAGCTAGTTGGTGTGCGTTTTTTCCATATTTGATAGTTTTGTTTCACTTTTATACCCCAGTTGCCATACCAGGCGTAACCCAGTCTGCGTTCATCTTCGATGGAGGTGAGTTCTTTCTGCGGAGTGCCGTCTCGTCCTGCAAAAAGAGGTTCCTGTTTGTTAAGATCATAAAAGCGCGCCCAAGTAATCGCACCTACTCTTTTTATCAAAATTCTGTCGCGGCCACTTGCTGTTTCGGCACCGTTTACTATGGTGTCGGTTTTGTTCTGTATTTTGTGCTTTTCAAACCAAGAAGTTCCTGCTTCGATGGCGTGTTTAATGGCGACTGAAGGGCTGGGGAGAGACATCAAAAAGAGTAGGATATCGCTTGATTCTGCTGCAGCCAACGATGGCAATTCGTAGGAACGAGCTTGTGCAGGAACCAATAATTTCTTATCGTATTGTGCCGCCCATATGGTTTTCTTGCCGTCTATGACAACTTGTGTTTGTAGAATACATTGAATCCCCTTATCCAGTGCGCTTTTGGCACGCCGACGGTAACCAGTAGCTAAAATATCAAAACCATCTCGCCTATATACAATATCTCTTATAATTGACAGCACATTGATCATCGCACAGTCATTGTAGGTGATTTGCGCTCGGTATAAGCTCGTATCTGGATAATACTGTGGCCATCCTCCATTGGCATATTGCGCACGTAATAGGTAGTCAATTCCATTCTTTACGGCTTTTAGATAACGGTTGTCCTGTGTTTTATGGTAATACCACAGTAGGTACCGAATTTCTTTGCTGGTAGCGTCATTGTCTATAGTAGCATCTTTTTTATCTTGTTGTGCTTTTGCTAATGCAATTTCGTGGTCGGTAAGCGGCTTATCATAACGAACGGCTCGTTGATTGAAAAATTTAGACCATCCGCCATAATTACGCTGAAGTGCTAACATATTATTTGCAATAAGATCTTCTCTAAGGTTACGTTGGGCGAATAGTTGCTCGCAATATAAGACCGAAGAAAATCCGATAAGAATGTTTATCAAGTACTGAAAGAGCGATGCATACATAACTTATTTATTTTCTATACTGAACCAATCGTAATCACCCCAGCCCGAGTCGTTTATTTGTGTGCCACGCGTACTGAAAAGGCCTACTTTTGCACCGATCCATTGACCTGGTGTAGCCTGAAACACTTTGTAGACAGGCTCGAAATTTTTGCCGTCTTTACTGTAGCTAAATAGGCATTTTGCCCCATTACTAACAGTTACCCTGAGATATAAGGTGTTGGTGTTTAATTTGGAGAGCACAGTCTCCTGCTCAGGCGCACCTCTGTGGGCGTCAATAGCTTCGCCAAAAACAAGATACATTCCGTCTTTTTCACTGACCAGAGCTAAATTGGCATAACTTTGTCCCATAACTATTAAACCAGTTTTTTCTTTTTCCAATTTTTCATTTGGGTGAAACGTAACTTTGGTTGTAGCAGTGAATTCTTCTGACGGAAACTTTTGTAGTAACACATGAGGTACATCCCACAAATTCTGTGCGCTGTCTGCCACTAGCTGTGTATAGAGTCGAAGTACGCCCTTTTCGGGATATAAGAAAGACCATGTTGCACGCGGATTCGCTTGCCATTGCCATTGCTTACCCATGGTTTTACCGTTAAAGTTGTCACTTTCAACGGGTGTCTCTATGGGGTGTGTTTTTCCAACGTTTGGCTTTTTAAAAGTAAGAACAGGTTCTCCTGTTTGGCTTCCCGGGATCTGTTTACCAATCATTGGCCAGTCGTTTAACCACTTCATCGGTTGAAGGTGTACCACTCGGCCGTAAGCAGCTTTATCTTGAAAATGTATGAACCAATCTTCTCCAGTTTGGGTGTCGACCCAACCACCCTGGTGTGGGCCATTAATGGGAGTATCGCCTTGTTTCATAGATACATGGCGTTCATATGGCCCATAAATATTTTTCGATCGTAAGGTCAACTGCCATCCGGTAGACACACCGCCTGCCGGTGCCATGATATAGTAAAAGCCGTTCCTTTTGTAAAACTTAGGTCCTTCAATCGTAGGATCCATTTCGTGTCCGTCGTACACAATAACGCCCTCGTCGAGCGTTTTTCTCCCGTCGGAGCTTAATTTCTTAACTGCAATAACACTCTTAATGCCTGCGCGGCTACCGGCATATGCATAAGCGATATACGCTTGCCCATCATCATCCCACAAAGGGCATACATCAATCATACCTTTTCCTGCTTCTACCAACACAGGGGCTTCCCAGTCTGTCGCTGGGTCTTTCGTTTTGATCATGTAGATTCCAAAATCTGGATCGCCGTAATAGATGTAAAATTCACCTTCATGAAAACGTATTGAAGGTGCCCATACGCCATTTCCATGTTGTGTTTGAGAAAAGTGATCAAAAGGCTGTTGTCTTTTTAAAGCGTGACCGATAATTTTCCAGTTCACCAAATCCTTCGAATGTAAAATTGGAAGACCTGGTATCGCATCGAAACTTGAGGTTGTCATATAGAAATCGTCATCTACGCGGATAACATCCGGATCGGAGTAATCTGCATTCAAAATAGGATTTTTATATTGCCCATTTCCTTGATCGGCCACCCAGGCTTTGGAAATATAAGGTACATGCTGTTCTGTTTGCGCTTTTAATTGATTCGTATACCCAGTTAATAATACTATCAGAACTGTTGTTAATTGCTCGATCTTCATGGTTTATAATTATAAATTCTCGTACAAAGAAAATTTTATTAATTCGGTATGCTAAATGCCTCGTTCTTATTGGTTTTATAGCAAGGATAATCAGAATTTTATGAAATAAACCAAACAATAGAATGCATTTTTTACGCAATCGTTGCCGGTATCGATTGCGTAATTTAAAATCCTGCCAACGTTGGATAAATAAAGAGATAGTTCTATAATTGCTCCACGAAAAGCTAAGCAATTACAAAGTAGACCAAAAATAAATTTATTGTATTGAAAAAAGGACTATAGCCACCTATAACCTGAAAATAAACCAAATCATTTAACTAATTGTAACCACTATGATTAAAAAACTATGGACGCTTTATTGTTTGCTCCTTTTTAGTATTTTGTCGCTAAAGGCACAAACACGCCAAGTTTCAGGCACTATTTTAAATGCAGCTCAAGAACCTCTTGCCGGGGTTACTGTGCAGTTAAAAGGAACCGCTGTCACTACCAGCACTAATGAGTCCGGAAATTTCACTATTCCTGTACCCAACGCAGAAAACCAGCTACTTGTAATAACCTATTTGGGGTATAAATTGTTCGAATTACCACTAGAAGAAAGAAACAGTTATACCATCACCTTGGAAGAAGACGCTACTGGTTTGGATGAAGTGGTGGTGGTTGGTTATGGTACTGTAAAAAAAGGAGATCTCACGGGAGCGGTCGGAACGGTAAGTGCCGAAACCATCCAGTCTCGGGGAACAACTTCTGCCATGGCTGCTTTGCAGGGTGCCGTGCCGGGAGTTGATATCAGCTCAAACTCTGGTCGACCGGGCGGCAATTTTTCTGTACAAATTAGGGGACAGAATTCTTTGGCTGGAGGAAATCCATTATATGTAGTGGATGGCATTGTCATGGGGGACATTAACTTCCTGAATCCAGCGGATATCGAGGCTATTGACGTACTGAAAGATGCTTCATCAACGGCAATATACGGGTCTAGAGGGTCTAACGGGGTGGTGATCGTTCGTACCAAAAATGCCGGATCGAATACTGCTTCCCGTATGGCTGTAAGTTATGATGGCTTTTATGGTATTCGGACAACAGCTCGCATCCCACAGTTCATGACAGGAAGAGAGTGGGTCGACTTTCGTACCGCCGCCTATTATACATACAATCCTAACCTTGATCAGTATGAGTTAACGGAGCCGAATAGGAATTCTGTGTTGCAGCGTAGTCCATTACTGGAACAGCGCCTCTTTGATGAGGATTATGAAGATTGGTTAGGTCTAGCAACTCAAAACGGACAGCAACAAAACCATTACGTGAATATCGCCGGAATGACGAGTGATATATCGTATAACTTGGGGTTGGGTTATCAGAATGAAGAGGGTAATTTCATCAATGAAGACCTGGATCGATATAACATGAAACTGAGTATCGATCATAAAGGAAATAAATATTTCAGCACTGGTGGTAACGTCAATTTATCACAAACCATTACCAATCAGGGAAGTCAGTTTGGTTACCGGGATATTATGCGAATGCCAAATATTTTAAAAGCCTATGACGAAAATGGCGACCTGATTCCGCAACCGGGTATTGCTGATGCGATTTTAGGTACGGGTAATTTTACCAGTTCACCTAATCCGCTAAATGAAATCAATAGTGGTAACCAAGAAACCAGACGATACGACGTGCTGGGAAGTTTTTATGTGCAGGTTACACCTTTCGCAGGATTGAACTTTAAGAGCACGATCATGCCTCGTTTCACGAGAGAACGCATAGGGCAGTTTTATGACGTGGTGCCGGGCAACAGAAATCAAAATGAAGCGTACCAATCGAATACAGAAGCACTGGAATATACTTGGGATAACCAACTAACCTATTCAAAAACGTTTAATGATGTCCATAACTTAAACGCAACCGTTATCAATAGTGTATATAAAACCCGTTTTGAAAGAATTCAGGCTGCAGCGCAGAATTTACCTTATAATTCCTTATGGTATAATCTGTTCAGTGGAACAATTCAGAACGCAAACTCTAATACGGCATATAACGAATCGTCTTTGCTATCGTATGCCGCACGGGTGAATTATGATTATAAGGGCAAATACCTGGTTACCGGTACGGTGCGTTATGACGGTAGCTCTAAATTGGCCGACAAATGGGCGTCGTTTCCATCTTTTGCTTTAGGTTGGCGTTTATCTGAAGAAGAATTTCTTCAGAAGGATTTTATTTCCGATCTAAAAGCACGCTTTAGTTTCGGATACTCCGGTAATAATAATGGTATCAATCCTTATGGGTCTATGCAGACACCTATGACAGACCAACTGGTATGGTATGACTTTGATGGAAGTATTGTTTCAGGTTTTGCGCCCGGAAGTCCCGTAAATCCAAATATTACTTGGGAAAAAACACGTGAAATCAATTTAGGACTGGATTTTGGTTTCTTTAATCAACGCGTTTATGGTTCGCTAGATGTATACGATAAACTGTCAGATGGCTTGTTGATGAGTCGTACGTTAGCAATTGAATCTGGTGTGCCTAGTATGACGGATAACATAGGTTCGGTAAGTAATAAAGGTATAGAATTGGCTATCAATTCAACAAATATTCGTACCAATAACTTTCAGTGGACTACTTCTTTGAATTTTGCACATAATAGAAATGCTATTGAGTCGCTATATGGCAAACGGGAGGACGTACCTGGCGAAGCGAGATTTATCGGACAACCAATTGAAGTGATATACGACTATCGTGTGGTAGGTATTTGGAAATCATCCGAGATCGAGGAGGCCGCGCGCTGGGGGCAACAGCCTGGTCAGGCACGTGCAGAAGATGTGAATGGTGATGGTGCTATAACAGCTAACGATGATCGGGTAATCTTGGGCAGTTCGAACCCGGATTGGACTGCTAACTTACGCTCAAGTTTTACATATAAAAACTGGGATCTTTCTGTCGATTTGTTTACACGTCAAGGAATCTTCGTGAGTGATCGCTTTTTGGAAGAGTTCGGACCCGGGAATACACAAAGGGGTAGACCTAAAGTTTCTTTCGATTATTTTGTGCCCGCCGGTATTGATCGTTATGATTGGAATAACTGGGGGAGTGGGGCCAACGGACAACCCATCGCTAGCTGGGCGCCAGCGGCAGGTAATGAAGATGCTCAATATCCTGCGATTAATAATCCAGGACCATATTATGGCAGCAACGCACAATATACTGATGCTTCGTTCATTAAAGTGCGCAATATCATATTAGGTTATTCTCTTCCACAAACTATGCTCTCAAAAGCTCGTATTAGTCAGTGTAGGATTTATCTGAATATCTTAAACCCGTTCACTTTCACAGATTATCAAGGTTGGGACCCGGAGTATGCTACCACAACTTTGCAGAATGGAAATGGGCCCAGTAATATTATCTATCAATTAGGTGTGAACCTCAAATTTTAAATACATTGTTATGAACAGGCAAAATATATTAAATAAATTTTTGATTGTTATCATCTTATGTACTTTTTCGCTTAGTGGGTGTAAAAAACTGCTCGATGAAGATAATAAGGGCGGAATTTCTAATGACGAGTTTTATGAAACGGCTGCCGGTTATGAAACGTTGATTATTGCCTCTTATAATTCGCTTCGCGCTACTTTTCGTGAAACGCCATGGCTTCTGCTTGCGGGTACTGATATGTATCAACGGGGGCGTGGTACCGGCGATCGTTCCATTCAAGAGTATGAGCAATTATTTTCAAACGATTCGTATGTTAAAACGTATTACCAAAACTGTTATAGTGCTATCCAAACGATCAATATGGGCGTCTTCTATAATGATCTTCCCGATATTTCGGATACTCAACGTGCAAGTTATCTGGCAGAACTTCGTTTCCTAAGGGCTTTTTATCATTTTTTATTGGTTGAGCAGTTTGGTGGTGTATTCATTAATACTGAGGCAACTTTTGAGCCGAGGATGAATACACCTAGAAATACATTGGAGGAGTGTTACACCTTCATCATTGCCGAAATGGAGGCTGCTTTACCGGATGTGGGACAGGAGAAAGCAAGGGTTAACCAAACGGTGGTTAATCATTACCTGGCAAAGGTTTATCTGACCAGAGGCTGGGATTTAAATCAGTCGGCTGATTTCGAAAGCGCGAAAACATATGCTGATGCTGCAATTGCTGGTAGAAACATTAGTATTCCCTTCGAAGAATTATGGAGCCCTTACAATGAGAATAATGATGAGGTGATTTTTGCCGTGCAGTATAACGTTGAATCGATCGCTTCAGTAGAAGACGGAAATAATCAGCAAAGTCTTTTTGGTCCTTATTTGGGAGGTGCGGAATTGAACCATAAATATATGGCAACACAGCTTTATCCTTCTTGGAACCTACATAACTTCTACGCTGAAAACGATGCAAGGTACGATGCCACGTTTATGTTAACAATTTACGATCAATATTTTGACTATTACGATAAAGATACGGCTTCTATACAAATACGTGCATATTATCCAAGGGTTTGGGGAAGAGAGTATACTCCCGCAGATTCGTCGGCTTGGGCAGCTCAACACCAGGGTCGGATTGCTGGCAATTTTAGATACTATCCTTTTAGATATGATGAGGAAGCCTACCGGGCATTTTATGACGCAGATATGAGTACACCTGTTATTAAAAAATTTGATAGCCCACAAACCCGTCAGATTTGGAGTCAAACGTCCAGTGTACGTGATATCGTGTTAGCCCGCTTAGCCGAGACGTATTTCATTTATGCTGAAGCGTGCATCGCACTAAATGATTTTGCAACAGCAGCAAATTATGTGCAACAGGTGTTGGATCGACCCGGTAATACCAAAGATGGCGAACGCTTATATCCCAATATAGACATAGCAACGACTGGTAGCCAAGATGCAGCGCTCAATGCATATCTTATTGAAAGTGCAAAGGAATTCGCGGGAGAATATTTGCGTTGGCCAGAGTTAAGGCGTACAGGTAAATTGAAAGAATTTTGTGGTTTGTACAACTACGATATTAGACGTATTGGAGTCGATGCTGCCTTCAGAGGCTTGGACGGTCAAGACAAAATATATCGGCCAATACCCCAAGATGCTATTGATTTAAATGAAGCTGAAGTTATTCAGAATCCGGGTTATCAAGCACATTAATCCAATACTATGGGAAGCGCAATCGTTATCGGTAACGATTGCGCAAATAAACATGCTGAATTGTTTGAAAACCGCTAATTATAGCCTTAGAATTGTAGAAACAGAACCAATTTTTCCGTAGGAATGAATCAGATACTTAAAACAGTTGTGGGAGGTGCGGCGTTTTTGACCGCTTGTGGAGGAGCGCAATCCTTTAAAGAACAAAATAGTCAGATACCGGTTCCTACTTTTAGACAGGACACTGTCAATATTATCGATTTTGGTGCCGTTTCGGGTAACTTCCAAACCAATACCCAAAGCATTAATCATGCAATAGATAGCCTGCATCAAGCGGGGGGAGGTGTAGTGCTTATTCCGGCAGGCGTATGGGAGTCGGGACCAATCAAGCTTAAAAGCGATATTAATCTGCATTTGGCCAAGAACGCCTTGCTGTTATTTACGAAAGATTTCGATCAATATCCACTGATAGAAACCAGTTGGGAGGGCATTCCTCAGAAGCGAAACCAGTCGCCTATATGGGCATTAAACGAAAAGAATATAGCCATTACTGGAAAAGGGATCATTGATGGGAATGGGGACGCTTGGCGCATGGTAAAAAAAGGTAAGATGACTAGGTCACAATGGAACAAATTAGTGGCTTCTGGTGGACATCTAAATGAAAAAGGCGATATATGGTATCCTTCTGAAAGTTCCTTGAAAGGAGTGGAAAATAAAGATCCCGGTAGGATTACCGGAGATAAACCAGCTGATTTTTACCAGTCGATCAAAGATTTTCTCCGACCGAATATGGTATTAATTGAAGAATGTGAAGGTGTGCTATTGGAAGGAGTGACCTTCCAAAACTCGGCCGCTTGGAATATTCATCCACTGATGAGTAAAAATATTACTATCAGAGATATCAATGTTCGGAATCCATGGTATTCGCAGAATGGCGACGGTATAGACATTGAATCCTGTCAAAATGTACTTCTAGAGAACAGCACATTCGACGTAGGTGATGACGCCATATGTATTAAGAGTGGCAGAGATGAGGTAGGTCGTGAACGCGGGATGCCTACACAGGATTTATGGGTGAAGAACTGTACTGTTTATCATGCGCACGGTGGTTTTGTAGTAGGTAGTGAGATGAGTGGGGGTGCAAAGAATCTGTATGTAGAGGACTGTACTTTCATAGGTACAGATATTGGTTTACGCTTTAAGACTACAAGGGGTCGGGGAGGCATTGTAGAAAACGTCTATATCAAGAATATCTATATGAAAGATATTCCGGGAGAGGCGATCTTATTCGATATGTATTATGAAGGAACAGACCCAGTCGCTTTGATTGGTGAACGGAGAGAGCCACCGAAGGTGGAGGTGAAAGAAGTGACCGAAGAAACGCCTCAGTTCCGCAATTTCGAAATTTCCAATATCATTTGTGATGGTGCGGCGAAAGGTGTGTTCATCCGTGGACTTCCAGAAATGGCCATTAAAAATATTGAGCTCAACAATCTTAAAATCCAAGCAAAAGAAGGTATCGATATACAAGAAGGAAATAATATAAAAATAAAAAATGCATGGATTGAGGCCGAAAGTACACTCCCTCTGGTTTATGTACTGAACGGTGATCAAGTAGTGCTGGATAGTTTACAATATAATCAAGCGCAGGTGTTCATGCATGTGCAGGGTGATCGCTCGAAAAATATCGAAGCGAAAAACTCTGACCATACAAAGGCGGAGAAGATATTAATAACAGATCATGGTGCCAATGAAAACCTGGTAAAAATTAACTAAGATGAAGATACCTACATTACTGAAGTATATACTACTTGCTTTTCTGACGGTTTACATTATGAATGCCCCCGCACAGCAAAAAAAATACAGTGAACGTATGTCAGAAACGGCTATGCGTGTGTGGCCAGAAGCCTTTGTGCTAGAAAAAGGTAAATCAGCCAAGTGGAGCTACGACTTAGGTGTGATACTCAAAGGAGTAGAGGGGGTGTGGAAGGCTACCGGTGACAAAAAATATTTCGATTACATCCAGCGTAAAATGGATTACTATGTTCAGGATGATGGAACGATCAATGCGTATGACAGAGATGATTATAACATTGATTTTATTAACAATGGAAAGGTCTTGCTATTCTTATACCAGGTCACAGGAAAAGAAAAATACTTAAAAGCAAGTAAAGCCTTGAGAGCGCAGTTGGAAACGCATCCACGTACAAAGGAGGGAAGCTTTTGGCACAAAAATATATACCCACACCAAGTCTGGTTAGATGGTTTGTATATGGGGCAACCCTTCTACGCGGAGTATGCTAAACTTTTCCATGAGCCTGAGGTTTTTGACGACATCACACGACAATTTGTTCTTATAGAAGAACATACGCGTGATGAAGAGACAGGGTTGCTTTACCATGGTTGGGATGAATCGAAAGAGCAGCAATGGGCAAATAAGGAAACCGGCAATTCGCCACATTTTTGGGGCAGGGCTTTGGGGTGGTATGGTATGGCGATGGTTGATGCCTTGGACCATTTTCCAAGTGACCATCCTGGTCGACAGCGGATCGTTGAGGTATTGAATAGGTATGCTGAAGCTTTGGTGCGCTATCAGCAGAAAAATGGATTGTGGTACCAAGTGGTGGACTTTCCCGACCGCGAAAAAAATTACCCAGAAGCGTCAGCCTCCTCGATGGTTGTATATACCTTGGCCAAAGGGGTAAGACTAGGTTATTTACCAGCCAAATTTTTGAAGAATGCTAGAAAAGGTTACGAAGGGATATTAAAAGAGTTTGTAGAGGAAGATAGTCAGGGCAAGGTCAATTTAAATGGCACCGTCAAGGTTTCCGGCTTGGGTGGAAATCCATATAGGGATGGTAGCTTTGATTATTATATGAGCGAACCGGTTATCCAAAACGATCCGAAAGGAATCGGGGCATTTATAAAGTGTGCGGTAGAGATGGAAAAGCTGCATTCCTTGAGATATGCAAAGGGAAAGACGGTATTACTGGATTACTATTATAATAATGAATGGAAAAAAGATGCATTCGGCAGGTCAATACGTTATCACTATACCTGGGAGGAGCAATCAAACAATGGCTATTCCTTACTGGGCCATATTTTTCGAGATTATGGTGCACAGACAGATTCACTAAGCGTAAAGCCTACCCTGGCCAATCTGCGAAAGGCCGATGTATACATCATTGTTGATCCGGATACGGAACAGGAAACAGAAAATCCTAATTTTTTGCAGGAAGAGGAGATTGAAACCATCAAAAAATGGGTAAAGACCGGTGGTACTCTGGTGTTATTGGGAAATGATGCCGGTAATGCAGAGTTTGATCATTTCAATCGCTTAGCTAAGCCTTTTGGTATTCAGTTTAATAAAGATAATCATTTGATGGTTAAGCAAAATAATTATCAGCAAGGAGCGGTGCAGGTGCAAGAGAAGAACAGCATTTTCAAGAAGCCGTATAAGCTCTACCTGAAAGAGATCAGTTCACTTATAGTACACGCACCGAGTTCACCCATTCTGGGTACTGCAGATATTAATATTATGGCGACTACCAAATATGGAAGAGGTAAGGTTTTCGCATTGGGCGATCCCTGGATTTACAACGAGTACCTCGACGGAAGGAAGCTGCCTTCAGACTTTCAAAACTATCCAGCTGCACATGACTGGGTAAAATGGCTATTGAAATAGTAGAATCAAAATATAATAGGCGAATAGATTTTTTTTAATGAAGCAATTAAATAAAGCATTTATTGAAGGTAGAAAAGCTGATCAGTCCATGAGCTACCCGAAAGAAGATTGGGATAGATTACCTCCCAAAGTTCTTCAATTCGGAACAGGCGTATTGTTAAGAGGCTTGCCTGATTATTTCATAGATAAAGCCAATAAGGCCGGAGTATTTAATGGTCGCATTATTGTGGTGAAGTCTACTGCTAAAGGCAAAGCGGAAGGCTTCGACGAGCAGGATGGCTTATATACGATTTGTGTAAAGGGAGTACAGGACGGAAAAGAGGTAGATGAGCAGATTATAAATTCTTCCATAGAAAAGGTGATAACAGCAGCGCAGTGGGAGGAAATCCTGACTTATGCCGATCATCCGGAAATGAAAATCGTACTTTCCAATACTACGGAGGTAGGCATAGTATATGATAAACACGACTATCTTTTTGCTCTTCCCCCGGCTTCTTTTCCTGCAAAGCTAACAGCTTTTCTTTATAGACGTTACAAGTATTTTAAGGGTGACACGCAAGCTGGAATGGTGATCGTGCCTACCGAACTGATTAATGATAACGGTTCTATATTGAAAGAGATTGTGTTAAAATTGGCGCATACACATCAACTGGAAGAAGCATTTATAAATTGGTTGGAAAGTGCTAATTATTTTTGTAATTCTTTGGTGGATCGTATCGTTCCCGGTAAGTTATCCTATGCGGAACAGGAGGAAATGGAAAATCGATTAGGGTACAGAGATGATTTGATGATCATGGCAGAGCCCTTTAGATTATGGGCTATCCAATCTGATAGTGAAGAGGTGAAAAAAGTCTTGTCGTTTAGTGAAGTAGATGAGGGGATGGTGATAGCTGATGATATTAAAAAATTTAAGGAACTCAAGCTTCGTTTACTAAATGGAACTCATACGTTTTCCTGTGGATTGGCGGTATTGGCCGGTTTTGACACAGTAAAAGAAGCATTGGCAAATCCGGCCATGGAAACCTTCGTAAAAGGACTGTTATTTAAGGAAATTGTACCAACTGTTCTGGCGCAAAATTTACCTGAAGTTGAAGTTAATAGTTTTGCTAAACATGTGTTAGATCGGTTTCGTAACCAGTCACTCGACCATAAGTGGATCAATATTACATTGAATTATTCTTCTAAAATGGAAATGCGGAATGTGGCATTGTTAAATGGTTTTGCTAAACATAACGGTAATTCACCCGAATACATGGCTTTGGGTTTTGCTGCTTATTTATTGTTTATGAAGGGTAATAAGCGTATTGATGAGGTATACAAAGGTTATACTGTCAAAGGATACTACCCAATTAATGACGAACAGGCTGAATACTTTGCTCAGTTGTGGAAACAAAATGAAGGGGACGATGTGGTAGATAAAGCATTGAAAAATCAAAAACTATGGAAGACTGATTTAACTTTAATACCTCATTTTTCTGATCGAGTGAAACATTACCTGTCTGAGTTGCAAGCAAAAAATGTACTGCAGGTCATTATATCAGTAACAGGAGAAATGAGATCAGTTTAGATGATGAAAAAGGAATAAAATAATGGGAATGCGAGTTTTAAAGATACACCCAAACGACAATGTTTTGGTAGCCTTACAGGATATTACAGCCAATGAGCAGATAGATTATAAGGGTGAAACCTATCCGGTATTGGAAAATATACCAGCGAAGCATAAATTTTATATGTTCGACATGGAAAAAGGAGAGGAGGTGATTATGTACGGAGTGTTGGTGGGTAAAACGGAATGCACTGTGAAGAAGGGCGAACGTATGCGCACCGACAACCTGAAACATGCTGCCGCCACTTATACTTATCGTCCATATCAATATCATTGGGAAGCTCCAGATGTATCGCGAATTGCTCATCGTACTTTTATGGGATATCATCGTGGTAATGGCAATGTGGGTACCGCTAATTATTGGCTATTTATACCAACAGTTTTCTGTGAAAACCGGAACCTGGATGTTATAAGAGAAGCGCTACACAATGAATTGGGTTATGCTGTCACCGATAAGTATAAACAGAAGACAAAACTTCTAAAAGAGTGGTATCAAAGTGGAAAAGATGTCTCGTCTGTTGATCTAGGCTTAAAAGAAGCTGTTTTGCCAACAGATCGACTCTTTAAAAATGTAGATGGTATTAAATTTTTAAATCATCAGGGGGGCTGTGGTGGCATCCGGCAGGATGCCGCTGTGCTAAGTAAACTGTTGGCGGCCTATGCCGACCATCCCAACGTAGGTGGAGTAACCGTATTAAGTTTGGGTTGTCAAAATTTACAGGTGCAGGACTTTTTAACCGACCTAAAAGCGCGTAATCCAACATTCGATAAACCTCTGTACATCTTTGAACAACAACAATCAAAAAGTGAAGAGGAAATGATTACGGAAGCTATCCGCCAAACATTTATTGGTTTAGTGGAGGCAAATAAGCTGAAGCGTAAACCAGCGCCATTAAGTCAGTTGACACTCGGTGTTAAATGTGGAGGCAGTGATGGGTTTAGCGGTATATCAGCTAACCCGGCAGTAGGTTATTGCGCTGATTTATTGGTAGCCTTGGGCGGGAAAGTTTTGTTGGCAGAATTTCCCGAGTTATGTGGGGCGGAACAGAACTTAATTGATCGGACCAAGGATGAACATGCCGCTAAGAAATTTATCCAGCTGATGAAAGCTTATAGTCAGGCTGCTGAAAATGTAGGTTCCGGTTTTCATATGAACCCTTCTCCTGGAAATATAAAGGATGGTCTTATAACAGACGCTATTAAGAGTAATGGTGCAGCGAAAAAAGGAGGAACAGCTCCTGTAGAAGATGTATTGGATTATACAGAACCTGCAACAAAACCGGGATTAAATTTAGTCTGCACGCCAGGAAATGATGTGGAGGCGACTACAGGGAAGGCCGCCAGTGGTGCAACATTGATTTTATTTACAACCGGACTGGGAACGCCGACCGGAAATCCTATTTGCCCAGTTATAAAAGTAGCAACTAATTCGCAATTGGCAGAGCGTATGTCCGATATTATCGACATAGATTGTGGTCCCATCATATCTGGACAAAAAACGATAGAACAGATGGGGGAAGATATACTAGAATATTGTATTAAAGCCGCTAGTGGCGAGATAACTCCTAAGGCTGTGTCGTTAAACCAAGACGATTTCATTCCTTGGAAGAGAGGGGTTTCCCTATAAAAAAATTATTCTGACATCTTTAAACAGGTTAATAACTATCAAGTATTTGATAAGATAGTAGAAGATAAGCATAAGTTAAAAACAGTAAAGTTATCGAAACTATTGGCGATCGGTAGCCAAAACATAAATAAATATGAAACCTTTCTTAGATAAGAATTTCCTGTTGGAAAGCACGACGGCGCAGACTTTATATCATAATTATGCAGTGCAAATGCCTATTATAGATTATCACTGCCATCTGTCGCCAAAGCAGATAGCGGAGGATGTTCAGTTTGAAAACATCACGCAGGTTTGGTTGTACGGTGATCACTATAAATGGCGAGCGATGCGAACAAATGGAGTAGATGAAAGTTATTGTACCGGTGATCAGAGTGATCGTGACAAATTCTTGAAATGGGCTGAAACGGTACCTTATACAATGAGGAATCCGTTATATCACTGGACGCATTTGGAGTTACAGCGTTACTTTGACGTGCATGAACTATTGAGCCCTGAAACTGCCGAAAAGATCTATGATACGTGCAATGAACGGCTACAGGAAACCACTTATAGTGTGCGTAATCTGTTGCGTAAGATGAATGTGAAAATTGTTTGTACTACAGATGATCCGACAGATACATTGGAATATCATCAGCAGCTAAAAGACGAAGGGTTTGAAATTCAGGTATTGCCAGCCTTTCGTCCTGACAGCGCTATGAATTTGTCTGACTTACCTAAGTTCCAAAACTACGTTAAGAAGTTGGCAATAGTATCCGATATAGTGATTGGCGATTTCGAGGCCTTTTTACACGCTCTTAAGTCGCGTCATGACTATTTCGCCGCAAATGGTTGCTGCGTTTCGGACCATGGTCTGGAAGAGATTTACAATGTGGCCTATCAACCCGAGGATATCAGTGAAATATTTTTCAGAGCTTTGAACGGAAGTCCAATAACAGCGGATGAACATCGTCAGTTTCGTTCGGCAATGTTGACTCATTTTGCCCAATGGGATCACGAAAAAGGATGGGTGCAACAGTATCACCTAGGAGCGCTGCGAAACAATAATTCGCGAATGATGGGGCGTCTGGGACCAGATACAGGGTGGGACTCTATCGGCGATTTTTCGCAAGGAAAGGCCTTAGCAGGCTTTTTAGACAAACTTGATAGTCAAGACAAACTTGCAAAAACAATTCTGTATAATTTGAATCCTTCCGACAACGAATTGATGGCAACAATGATCGGTAATTTTAATGACGGATCGGTTGCCGGAAAAGTACAATTTGGATCTGGTTGGTGGTTTTTAGATCAGAAAGACGGAATGATTCGGCAGATGAATGCTCTGGCAAATATGGGTTTGATTAGTCGGTTTGTAGGGATGTTAACCGATTCGAGGAGTTTTCTATCTTATCCGAGGCATGAATATTTTAGGCGAATATTATGTAATCAGTTTGGTGATGAAGTTGAGCGTGGTGAACTACCGCATGATTTACCGTGGATAGGCAAAATTATACAAGATATATGTTATAATAATGCAAAACACTATTTCAATTGGCCGAAAAAATTAGATACAACGTTGTAATCGAGCAACAGGTGGAACGTGACAATAGATAATGTATAATTGTGATAGGGATTGGATGAAAGCTTTGGAATTGATGAAAAAATTGATATCATTGTAGACGAAAGAGGCGTTTTTAATAAAATTAATACGTGCAAACGTTTTCTTCTTTTCACCTAATTAAATGATATAACCAGAAATAATGAACCAAAAACAGACCATCGGCAAATACAGGTGGACGATTTGCGCCTTACTCTTCTTTGCTACAACAGTAAATTATCTCGATAGACAGGTTTTAAGCTTATTACAACCCCGATTGGAGGAAATTTTCGGGTGGACAAACACCGATTATGCAAACATTACTGCAATATTCCAGTTTGCCTATGCGATTAGTATGTTGTTTGCAGGACGTATTATTGATAAATTAGGAACTAAATGGGGATATGGTTGGGCTATTATTGTTTGGTCTATTGGGGCAATGATCCACGCATTGGCTATTCCTATTGGCGAGTCATTGGTTGCCATCTTGGGCTTCGTTGGTTTATCGGCGTTTTCGGTTTCGGTTGTCGGTTTTATGTTTGCGAGGGCCGTTCTAGCTTTCGGTGAAGCAGGTAATTTTCCAGCGGCAATTAAGGCAACTGCCGAATATTTTCCAAAGAAAGAACGCTCTTTGGCAACAGGCATTTTTAACTCAGGAGCCAATATAGGTGCAGTTCTTGCACCGCTTACTATTCCTTGGATCTATAGCCATTTAGGCTGGGAAGCGGCATTCATTATTGTTGGTGCCGTCGGTTTCATCTGGCTTATTCTTTGGTTCATCTTTTACGATAATCCAGAAAAGCAAAAAAGATTATCTTCTGAAGAGCTGGCATATATAAATGACGACGATGAAGCACAGGAAGTTGTGCAGGAGCCAGTAAAGCCGGCGGACAAAGTTTCGTGGTTTAAGCTACTTGGGTATAGGCAGACTTGGTCTTTTACCGTTGGTAAATTTATGACCGATGGCGTTTGGTGGTTTTTTTTATTTTGGCTTCCAGCATTTTTGAAAGCACAATATGATATTGTTGATGAAGGTGTCATGCTCCCGCTAGCAGTGTTATATACGATGTCTATGATAGGAAGTGTGTGGGGGGGCTGGCTTCCGATGTTTTTTATACGTAAGGGGTACTTGGTTTACGATGGGCGGATGCGAGCTATGTTTGTGATTGCGCTCTTTCCATTAGTGGTTTTGGCAGCTCAACCATTCGGACATATTAGTCACTGGGTGCCTGTTTTATTAATAGGAGTTGGAGCAGCAGCCCATCAGGCATGGAGCGCTAATATTTTCACCACCGTATCTGATATGTTCCCTAAGAAAGCAATTGGTTCTGTAGTTGGTATTGGCGGCATGGCCGGGGGAATTGGCGGCGTCGTGATGTCTAAACTTGGTGGTGCATTGTTCGATCATTATAAAGCTCTGGGACATATACAAACAGGCTATACCATTATGTTTACCATATGTGCACTGGCATACCTTATTGCCTGGGCTATTATGAAATTTTTGGTGCCTAAATATAGACCCATTAGCGATTTGTAACCTATAGACGCATAAAACGACTTGATCAGCTGGCGTATAATCTATCGATAAGAATCTTTTAAAATATCATAGATTATACGCTTTCTTTTTATAAACTTTGTGTTGAAAAAGAAAGCGTCATTTTTGTGAAAAAAGAAGTTCAAACAATCGCTACGTATAACCGTGATCGCATCCGTTTAGCTGTTTCACTGTTTTATTTTGGTCAGGGTTTGGCTTTTGCTTCCTGGGCAAGTAGAATACCAGATATCAAGACTGCTTTAAACCTTTCGGAAGGCCAACTCGGAAGTTTATTATTTGCCCTACCTTTGGGGCAACTGGCCACTATGGCAATTTCAGGCAGCTTAGTTACCAAGTATGGAAGCAAAGGTGTGTTGTCTATAGCTGCAGCACTTTACGCGTTGACACTAACAAATTTAGGACTGGCCAGTCAGGCCTGGCATTTGGGAGTTGCATTATTCTTATTTGGCGTAGTGGGTAACATGTGTAATATCGCGGTTAATACCCAAGGAGTGGCAGCAGAAGGCTTGTTCGAAAAACCTATTATGTCATCTTTTCATGGTGCTTGGAGTATTGCTGGCTTCACGGGGGCATTGATTGGTTTATTGATGATAAATCTACAGGTGAGTCCTTATACGCACTTCTGGTTTATAACTTTTCTGGTTTGGATAAATATATTTGTCAATAGAAGATTTTTAATCGGTGGAGTAACTAATCCATCTGCGAAAAGAGGGCGCCTGTTTTCAAAACCCGAAGGCGTTCTTTTACAATTAGGTGTAATAGGTTTCTGTAGCATGGCTACTGAAGGCGCTATGTTCGATTGGAGTGGGGTATATTTTAAAGAAATTGTACATGCGCCGCAATCCTTAGTGATTCTCGGTTATGCATCCTTTATGATCATGATGGCTGGTGGTAGGTTTGTGGGCGATCAATTGATCGCCCGGTTAGGAAGAAAAAGAGTTCTTCAAATTAGTGGACTATTCATTTCCATCGGAATGTTTATTGCCGTCCTGTTTCCGTTTATCGTCCCCGCAACTTTAGCCTTTATGTTGGTTGGTTTAGGAGTTGCCACAGTCGTGCCTACAGTTTATAGTGTAGCGGGAAGAAATGCGAAAGTACCGCCTGGTATTGCGTTGGCCATGGTTTCAAGTGTGAGTTATTTGGGTTTTTTAATGGGACCACCGTTAATCGGTTATGTGGCTGAATTGGCCAACCTGAAATACTCTTATGCAATCATCGGCGCCTTCGGGTTATTGATCAGCTTATTAGTGTCTAAAATTTCTGCAATAAGATGATCTAATATATAGGTGCTATATGAGCGTCTGACTGTCAATTATGTATATCTATTCGCTTCTTTCTAAATCAACATTGAATAAACCCTTTCTTGTTATATTAATGGACCCTTACTAGACCTTGGCTTTTCCTTATGAAGAACATATCCAGAATACTGATTACACAATTTAAAACAAAAAATTGAGGAGAGATGGAGTAAGCGTAAGCCTTAAGGTTGGGCGACATTTGTTTAGCTGATGAAATTACCAGAAACCTGATGCGCAAATGGAGGACCAAAACAATTAAGAATTTATCGATGACAATTAGTTAACACAAAATTAAAATGAAACTTAGTTGCATTTTATTGTTAATGGGATATATTTGTGACTTCATTGGAAAACCCATGTAATTGATTGATAAAACAAATAACGAATTTGCATGAAGCGCAGAGACTTTTTTAAGAATACAGCATTGACCGCCTTAGGCACCTCTTTCTTATCTCCACTCGAGTTGTTGGCAGGAACCTCTTCAATTTCGCCAGACAAGACGTTAGGAAACAGGGCGAAAAATATAATTTTTATGGTGAGTGACGGTATGAGCATCGGTACACTAACAATGACCGATATGTTCTTGCGACGTAAGGAAGGGCGCTCAAGTAATTGGCTATCGTTGTATGAAAGAGGGCATGTTTCTCGGGCACTGATGGATACGGCTTCCGCCAATTCGTTGGTTACCGACTCTGCAGCTGCCAGCTCAGCATGGGGAGGCGGGGTGCGCGTAAATAATGGTTCGCTTAATGTAAACGCGGATGGATCTTTTAATGAGCCCATATTACAAAAATTTAAAGCAGCAGGTAAATCAGTAGGATGTGTTACAACTGTTCCTATTACGCATGCCACCCCTGCGGGATTTTGTGTAAATAGTAGCATACGCGATGATCAACCTGGTATTGCAAAGCAATACAACAATTTACGCTTTGACGTAATGATGGGAGGTGGGCTTGAATTTTTTACTGCTGAAAAACGGGAAGATAAACAAGATCTTTTTTCGCTTTATAAAAAGGATGGTTTCGAAGTTGTAAGGAATAGAGACGAAATGCTTGCGTTGAACGTGTTGAATAAGCCGCTGTTAGGTGTTTTTTATGAAGATGGATTACCGTATGCATTAGATCGTGCGTCTGACGAAGAGTTGAAAGTAGATACACCTTCGTTAGCGGAAATGACGCGTACGGCAATCAGTCAATTACAGCATAATGAAAACGGTTTTGTGTTGCAGGTCGAAGGCGGGAAAGTAGACTGGGCTGCTCATGCTAATGATGCTGGTGCGTTGATTTATGATCAGCTAGCTTTTGATGAAGCAATAGCAGAAGTTATGGGTTTTGCTGAGAGGGATGATGAAACGCTTGTAATTATTACAACTGATCATGGAAACGCAAATCCAGGACTATTCTCGGGATCAAATGCTAATAGTAACTTTGATCGCGTGCAAAACTTCAAACACACCAACGACTGGATTTTAACTGGTGTGGATCGTTCATATACGGCATCCAAGTTGATTGAGCGTATAGAATACGCGCAGGGCTATCGTCTAGCTGATGCGGAAGCTAAAGAATTGTTGTCACACTACAAACAATTAGACAGCGATGGGTTGTATAATCCGCGTAAATTACCTTTTGGATTTTACGCAGAGATTCAGAAAAAATACTTATCAATTGGATGGGGTTCGATGGATCATTCATCGGATTTTGTTGAATTGACCATGTTTGGACCAGGTAGTGAAACACTTAAGCCGTTTATAAAAAATTATGAGCTACATAACTTCATGTTAAAAGCAACGGCAGTTTAGGTACATAAGAAAAACGATTAGATATTGAAAAAACGTTTTTGATGAATTTTTCAGGTTTAAAACATTTAATATCAATTCTTTAAAAAAGAATCCTATTTAATTTTTGACAACTGGTTTAAAGACGCTATTTTTGCTTTCCTTTTTAAGGCAATGAATTTTATTTGGAGAGGTGTCCGAGTGGTTGAAGGAGCACGCCTGGAAAGTGTGTATACGTCAAAAGCGTATCGAGGGTTCGAATCCCTCTCTCTCCGCACCTATGAAAGGCAATTAGTTGATTTTTAACTAGTTGTCTTTCTTTTTTAGATAGGGGTGGTAAAAAGGGTAGTAAACCAAACAAATTGTTAAACCATTAATTTTCCAATTATGAAATTATCTCGTGAACATTATGAAACGCTAATAGGGTTAAGCTCTCGCGGAGATTACAAATCATTCAATCCAAGTGTTATTGAACATTTAGATAAGGAAGGGCTAGTTGAAATAATTCGAATAGAACAACAGTCGGAACCTTATCGGGTACTTGTTACGAAAGCGGGAAATGAGGCTATTCAGGATTATGAAAATAAATCTGATCAATAGTTTTTACTATATTTGTATCACTTCATAAATTGCTGTGAAGGTTAAAACTCAAAGCCCCTGATACGATTGTAACAAGGGCTTTTTTATTTGCTTTACCAATCGTCAGATTTTGTTACAATAGCTTTCTTGAGCTCACTAATAAATGAGTTAACGGATTCTTCTACTGCTTGATTGCCTTTTTCCCTAGATGCCTTACCTTTCTTATTAAACATGCCGGTTGCTGAACCCAACACCCCGGCGCCTATTAAGGTGATCTCAGATGCATTCTCTGAATTCCGTAACGATTTGAACAAGGGCGCGAAACGTATTTTCCCGTCCTTGAACTGCATTTCATATTTATAGGTGAAATTCCATAAGTTAGGCCCGCTAACGTGGTATATGACGCGAATATCCTTAGAATCGCGTCCATCAATTACTAGTTGTTCATTTGATATTTCACTCGATACAGTTTTCGGACTATTGTAACTTTGATTGACAAACTGCTTAGCCTTCTTGAATAGATTGGCCTGACTTACGCCGTCGAAGGTTAGGACCACGTAACTTTTGCTGTTGTCGTCTTTGTCAACGAATCCATTAGGCGTTAATTCCATAGTCTGACAAAACCCGAAAGCGGGCAAAAAGACCATAAGCGATAGTAGTAATTTTTTCATTCGATTTAGTTTAGGGTGTTTGGGAGTATGTCCTTTTTTTTCGTGTTACCTCCCGGTTAATGATTAATAATAGTTTAAATTGATAATACTGTGCAAAAGTATGTAAAAATTTCTATGAATATGAGAAAATGTGTTCAGGATTCTGTTTTGCTGAAACTCGTGATTTTTCCCTATAATTGCTAATAATATTAGTAAATATGGAGCGCAAGGGGACGATAACAATTGACTTTGATGGTAGGCTTATTTTCATAGAGTATACGCTGTTTTTTTATGCGGATAGCTATTACATAGACCTGCCAGATAAAAACGGGGTAAGGCATCGCTTTAGGCGCACAGGTGATACGTGGAAGTACTGTTCGCTAAAACGTTTAAAGTGGCCTAAATTGTTTGTGGAGATTGCTTACCGAAAGATGGACGAAGCACTGCTTGAATATACGGATCATATAAGATTATAGGCACTTTAACGTTAGTGCCGGACGCCGTGTGAGAAACCGGATTACATCTTAACGCTGATGTGTGCGCCCTTGTGGTGTAGGGCTTATATCTTATGTCGGCTCCCTATAATTTAGTGAATCTCTTTTTATTCAAAAAGTTTGTAAAGTATCTGGGCAACGGAAGTACGCTTGCCAGTGTTACTATCATTCCGATTATCAATGCTGCTATTGCCATGGGTTTTATCCTTTAAACGTATAGATTGGCGTATTTGTTTTATGTGGGACGGAGTCATAGGTAGGGAAAAGGTGGAATATTTTATATATATTTACTCCGCTTTACCGCGCTTTGTTGCATAGTTTGTAATAGTAATATAAAAATAGTGTTTCAATTTTTTAAAACTTGTTCGAAATTATGTATGTTTGCATGGTATCAACGTCTCACATTTTTTAATTGATATGGGTATCCTAGTTCCTCAAACACATTCAGGTAGTAGCCTTAAGGCGCAATACGACACTATGGTTTCTTTGTCTCCTATAAAACCATTGAATCAATATAAAAAGGCTGGCAAATCAAATTTCGTCAGGAGGGCAACAAAAGATTTAAAAAACTCAAGATGTTCTGCCTATAAGTACCTAGTCCCCTAATGTTCGACGGGTCATACCATTTCCAAAAGGTTGATGATCAGATTTCACATGGAAAGAAATATTTTGAACGTCTAATAACGTTTAAGTTTAAAACAGACCCCTCCCAATTTGCCAGACGCGGCAGGATATACATCGTTGAAGTTGAAAAATATACTAATAACATTTACGTTATTAAGTATTACCCGAAATACCTCAAAGGCAGTAGTAAGCGATTTAATATACTTACAGGTGAACATAGGTGCTCTAGGATTGTTGCAACATGCCTTAAGATCATGCTTTATCTACTGAAAAAAGACAAGTTTGCTAACTTTGGGTTTTTAGGGTCTACCAGCTATGATCCGGTTAACAGGATAAAAGAGAACAGAAGAAATACAAAGCGATTTAGAATATACAGAAGGGCTATAGAAAACACATTTGGAGAAAAACAATTTAGTCATTTCGAAGATATTAATAACAGTACATACCTTGTTCTCAACAATAACAATGATGGTCATGAGGATATATCCGAGTCTGCAAACAAGATGTTCGAGTACCTTTTCCCGGATTTAGAACCATAAAAACCTGCTCAGTTCCAATGCATCACACCACAACACTTCACCGTTTTTTGTATTTATATTTGTATTGATCAGTAATGGTGCTGAATATATATTATATTACTTATGTTACAGAAAGATTTAACTAAATACCAGAAGTATCAGTATCCATTTAACCCTGTTTACCTTAAAGATTGTGCTGACAGATTAGGAAATCCTGGAGTTGTAGAGGGCGCATATGTGGTGTTTGATATAATTCACGGCAACGAGATAAACGGGAAGAGAACATTTGAAAACGTGGATGAATTTAAAGCCTTCTTGAGTAAATATTATGAATTTAAGCATGTTGAAGGCTGGGAAGGCGACGGCGGTCACCATGTCGTTTATCAGATCACTAGAGTGTTATAACCCCTCCTCACTCTAGCAAGATCGGAGGGGCGTTCAACCTAAAACTGTACCCCTAACAGAAATGTTTACCCCTAACAGAATCTAATTTATTTTTCAAGTACCTTTGCTATTATGGCATTAACGAAAGAAATAATATCTGAAAAGGTTAAAGAAGAATTCGGAGGTATCCGGGTAGAGATTAAAGATGGCGATCTGAACGATAAAAATGGAGAAATAAGCGGCACCTATCGTAAAAAACTAAATCCTAATAGAATGCAAGCTCATTGCTTCCGTATGAAGGTGGAGAATGGCTGCATTACAGAGTGTGATAGCTACCCGACCAACGTAATATGGGATCGCATCCTAGATGACAAAATTCAACATCTAACTGACTCTATTGACGGTTTGGTACATGCTGAGTACCTGGATTACACCTCTAAAGAACCCCCCGAATGATCTCTATAACCACAACGATATCATCAACCGCCCGCACGTGGTAGGTACGGACGGTAATCAGAGCATCAGCTGCCCTAAGTTTTACATAATCAAGAACCCCTCCTTAACTACTTGGGCTTTCGTATGGAAGGGTCAAATCAACCTAAACCTGTGCGAAGGTGCTAAAAAATCAATAGCATGCCTTATTCTTCTGATTAACGATCACAGCGCCTTTTGATCGATCAGTCCATGTTACAACAGCATTCCCGTAAACATTGGCCACTACCTTTGATTTTTCGGAGGCATCAATATTTACAGCGCTATCGTCAAAACAATCGATCATTACATAGACTTTATCAGATGCCAATATTGCCACGCTGGAATTATCCTTTACATACGCCTGAGCTACAGTGTAACCATCAAAGATTAAATTAGCGTCACAACTTCCCAATAGCACGTTAAATTCGTGATTTTTTGAAGTGAATGTCTCATCCACATGTATACCATACTCTTCTTTATTTGGGCTGTTATCCTTCCAGAACCCACAAGACGGAAAATTATGCTCCATACCGAAATCAATAGCATCCTTATAGAACTGTATCAGATTTTCTTCTGTGTTGCATCTATGTAGCCTCTTCAAACAATCCGGGCTTATACCGGCAGATTTAGCATCTTTTATCAATTGTTCTCTATTCATTTTTATCTTATTTATCCCAATCCTTTATTTCTTGCAAGGTCATATTGCGGGCGAGTGTTAGTGACCACTAAGTCCAACCTATTTACCACTACTTTAAGTTGTCCTACTGTTTCAGCCGTATTTCTCTCGATACCCAAGGCGGTATCGAGATTCTTTTGAGCTATCGACACGTATGACTGCATCAATTTTGAATGCGACTGTATTTCCGCGAATTGATTTTTCGCTATAGTGTACATATTCAGCTGGACGCCCATCCATTTGTTGGCTGTGTCCTCAGTTATTGCGCGGCCGATCATCCCGGACATGCCGCGCGGTTGAGATTCTTTTTCCGTCGTGAGACCCAACCCTTTATATGCTTCTTCGAGTGCTTTATTGAAATCTTTGCCCGCTTCGTTGAGTTGATCCCTCCAGCCGGTAAAATCATAGCCCACAAGCGACTTATTGTTGTTCAGCATGTAGTCTGTTAAATCTTTGGTCATCTGTTCCATAAGAGGCTCTATCATGGCTAGTTTGAGACTATTGGCCAGAGCATTCTTAATAAAGGCGTCAAATGTTTTATTCATTGACTCTATACCATCCTCACCTGCTTCAAAGGCGCTTAAAAGAGCATTGGCTAGGTTGTCGGATAAGGTCTTGAAGTTTGTTTGTAACAGATTTTCGCTTATGCTTTTTTGAAGGTCCTGTATTGTATTATTGACGGCATTTATCTGGTCGTTGTAAGCTTCTATTTTCCCCTGGTCGGCTTTTTTCTTCCGGCTTTCGGCGTCCCGTGCCGCTTCCAGATTTTTTATTTGTTGACGTAGGTTATTGACTGCAGCCGCACTGTCATCGTAGAATGAATTCCCAACACTGTTTTCGATCGATCTCTGTAGCTGGGTATACTGCCTTTCCAGTGATTTAAGCGCATTCTCATAGCCTTCAATCTGTTTTTGGATACGCTTATCTTTGGTATTGAATAATCCAATAACACTCGATAGGGTACGTATAGCGCCTGTAATTATTGTAACCGGATTTTTAGTGGCTAAACCCTCACCAAGCTCAGAGAGCCCTCCTAGAACATTACCAACCCGCCCTAAAGTTTCAACTAGTCTATCTCCACCTATACCCGCCTCTCGCAAACCGTCTGCTAACGTATAAGCTACATTGTTCAAATCTCCGAAAGCAACATTTGCAGCGGCACCGATTTTTCGCAGCAGTTCCAGTTTTTCCGATTCCTTTTTGTTACTATCGGATAACGCCTTGATGTACCGCTTTATGTGGGTAGTAAGTGCTATGAAAGGGTTGCGGTGCATCAGTTGTTCATTACTCTGATTCAACTTATCAATCCATTCCTGATAATCCTTTGGCGAAAGTTTACCGGCTTTGTGTTCTGCGTCAACCCTTTCCTGAACTTGATCTAGGTACGTTTGAACAGATTTCCGCCCTAAACCTTCCATTACCGAAAACATATTTTCCCAATCGTTAATGATAGCTAGGTTCGCAGAAGTTTCCTCGCTCACGCGCTGATCTCTGACGCGTTTTAACTCTGCCAATTGATCCTTAGATGCGGTTTCGCCTAAAGCTTTCACTTTAGTATGGTAATCCCTGTCAATTTCAAGCATTCGCTGATTATGGGTAATAGCCGCCTCAAAAGCTTCGATGTACCGTTGTTCTTCCTGTTTGGCAACATCTGCATTAGCTTTCTTCAGTTCTTCCTTTTGGGCTTTTAAACGCTCCTGCTCAGGGCCTGTAAGATCTCTGGTTGCTCCGGTATCTTCCAGCTTTTTCATTTCGTCTTGGAGTTTATCAACATACGATTTAAATCCATCTAGATCTTGTGAGTAGCGCTTATCCGCTTCATCTTGGCCGTACTTTGTCTTAAATGATTCGTAATTTTGAAATAATACCTTTTGTTCTTCGAGAGACTGCATATATCGCTCCGTTTCCTGACGATACTTAAGATTGTCTATAGCGCGCTGCTCATCAATATCTATACCGTCCAGACCTATTTTTTCACCTTTGGCTTTTGCATTGAAATCGGCAATTATCTTGCGTATCTTCGAGTATTTATCGCGGACTGACTGTATCTGAGCCTCGTCTTCGTTCATTCCTTTACGGGTATATTCCGTAGTAACATCCGCATACTGCTCCAATATCCGTTTACGTTCCTTCCCTTCCTGCTCTAATGCTTTTATAGCCGATTCACTATCTTTTTTATCCTGCTTACCTGTCCTCTTGTCAAGTAAAGCCTGCAGGTCGGTTATCTCTTTATTCAGAGCCTTTAGCCGTTTCTCATCATATTTGCCGAAAACAATCAGCTGGTCAGCCTCTAACTGCTTTGCCTGTATTTGTTGCTTCAGCTCTTCATTGGATACCAACCCATTTGAAATACGCTCCTGTTTGGCAAGCTCTCTATTCTGCTCTCTAAGATAGCTCAAACCGTTTGATAACCATTGTTCCCGCTCACGTAGGCGCTGTATTTCCGCCATTATCGATGCTTGCTCACCGGAGGTGCGGGACGCATCCCTTCTTGAAGCTTTCTCCTCCAGTTCATCAATCTTTTGCTGCACCTTGATGATCTTTTCACCTTGAATCTCTATGGCCCTAACGCGCTGTTCCGGATTGAGCCTATCTATTGGATTGTTTCTTTCAAAAGCTTTTGTCATACGGCCTATCTTGTCTGTGTCAAAAGACGAGAAGACGCCGGCTATCTGAGTCTTAAGATTCGCCCAAATAGTGGCTAGAGCGCTGGATCTGTCAGACAACGTGGTAACCGCACGCCCACCGGCCTCCATTTCCCGCTGTATGATATTCCCTGCCGCTTGAGCGAAATCACCAGTTTTTTTAATTTCCTGTTGTAACTCCGAAGCAGATATACCAAGGTTGTCCAATACGAGTGATGATTTTCTCCCAATACCATCTACAAAAGAGTTGACCAGGAAATCTACTTCTTTTCCGGTATCAGAAGCACGCTGTTTCGCAAACTGTAATCCTTTTGCCAGTACATCCAACGGGATCTTGAAATTTTTTGCCCGTACAGCTGCTTGCATGAGCTCTAAATCGTTTACGGTACCCTTTGTTGCTTCGCGTAAGTTTTGAAGATCATTTGAATCACCTATTCGTGCAAAAGCTATCCTCACACCTTCTGACTTCTTAGCTATATCAAACAGCTCCATACCGAAACTGATTAATTGCTGCGTACCAAAAGCAATTCCTGCCGCAGCTGCTATCCCCTTGAGTCCGGTTAGAAGCCCGCCCAATCCCCCGACCGATGATCCCTGCAGATCTTTGTTCAGTCCTTCTACTTCTTTTGACAGGGCCTGGTATTCTTTACGGAGCCTGCCGCCAACTTTTTCATTTTCCCGCTGAGCTTGAGACAGGGCGGTATATTCTTGCTGGAGCTGCGTTAATTTTGCGGTCTTTTCTGCAATAGATCCTATAGCTGCTCGCTCAATGTTGCTGTTTCGCTGTATCTCGGCGTTAAGTTGCGAGATACGCTGCCGGGTTTCATTTTCCTGTACAGAAAGCGCTCTAGAGCCTTCAAGGAATTGTTTTTGGGTGATATTCCCGGAATCATAGGATTTCGATAGATCTTTCTGAGCAGCAGCTATATTGGTTAATTCAATTTCCAATTTTGACAGTCTATCGTACTGACGTTGAGTAGTGGCGGACAGTGCCTCAAAACCGGAAATACTATCGCTTACCAAGTTTTTGTATTTGTTGCCAACTTGACTTAAAACGGCTAACTGCTTAGCGTTCTGTTGGGTAAGTTTCTGCGTTTCTTCGTCCATGTACTTTACGGCACCGGCGGCAGATAACAGCGAATCATGGGCATCTTTCGCTGCTTTGTCAACTTCTTTTAGTGCAGCGGCCTCTTTTTTTACACTTTCGGTAGCTTTATCGGTTCCTTCCGTAACGTCTTTTGCCGCTTTTGCAGCGGCCTCTCCCTGTTCCTGTACGGCTTTAGTAACCTCTTTCGCAGCCTCCGCCTGTTTTTTAGATCCGCTTGCGCCTTTATCGGCGGCGTCCGTCATTGCCTTGCCGGCATCCGCAGCCATTTTATTTGCCCGCTTCAAGGCTTTTTCAAGGCTTTTATCATCCCTAGCGGTAATAACATACTTTAACTCAGGCATATTATACTTCTCCTTCTATTAGTGATCTTAAATATGACTGTTTGAAATATAACAGCTTTCCGCGACGTAAAGGGGTGATATTACCTCTAGACACCTGTATATACAACGCTTTTTTAGTAATACCGAGAAACTCAGCGGCATCATTAATCCTTAAAAACTCCTTATTCATTTTTATATCTCTTGAAAACACTATATAAAAGTAGGGTAGAAGCGAGCACTTACGAAAACGGATAGTGTTCAATCAGGCCAATCGGAAAAACAAAATAAAATAAGGCAACGAATTGAAGGTTGTTTGCTACCAAAATTGCTGCCTAAAATAAAAAATACACCTGTATAGTCCAGATAAGAATATTTATTTGCGCTTTTGTGAGAGTGATGAGGATTCGAACCTATGATTTCAGGGTATAAATGTTTGTTTTGATAGCCTAAAATCGAGTAAGCCCGATAGCAAACTTAATCTTCACAAATGATGTACTCTCGAAAATAATACTTAACATACATTTCGTATTGACCTGACCACACTAGCCTATCGCCATCAAAGTGATAATTTGAAGGGTGTAGGAGATCGTCTTTACCGAATGGTCGGCCGTCAATGTTGCTGTGCTGGTTTTTATCGAGCTTAATTATACCTTTAAAAGCATCTATCGCTTGATATAGCTTTTCAACCTTCGCCATATATAAGACAAAATCTTTCGTGCCGTAGTGGCTTTCAATTTTGTCAACTACATCTTGAATAAAGGCCGGGTCCTTATAGATTTTAACCAGTGTGCCTTGCGAAAAACTATCTTTTGTGACAGTAGACAACTCATTGTAACATTTCCTAATTAGGTCCACTGCGGGTATTAGGGATAGGTAAGTTGCCTTCCACTGCTGAACATCATCCATGTTGGTTATGACGACCGGTTCTTTGGTGAGTAGGGGGGGGCTGTTTTTTTTATTCATCGTTACATTAAATTAAACGCCCCTGTTTACCAGGGGCGGTAATGTTAAATACGAATATTCTTCATAACCTCGTCAAGTACCGGGTCGTCAATAGAGGCGACGCCAGAATTACCAGGTATACCCGGCTTGGGAAAATCCTTTCCAAGCTTCGAATTCGATTCCTGTTGCTGAAGTGTTTGCACGTACGCCTTTTCATCTTCAAGGAATTGGTTAAAGTCGTCGTCCGACGTGAAACTCATCCTTTCGAAGCTCCTCAATACCTTTTGCTTGTGTTCTTTGCTCGATTCTGTAATTGCTAGTAAAAGATCCTCTTTTCTACTTTGGTTTAATTTATCAGCCTGACCGGATGTGGGATTCGCGCTCTTTAAAGCCTGTAGTTCCGCGGCCATCTGTTTCATTAGATCAACCATTTCGCTAGCAGAAGCTTTTTGAGCCCCTTCTTGTTCTTTCTTTTTTTGATCAGCTACTACTTTTTGGGCAATTCTATGTAAATCCATATTTATTTCCTCCTTATTTATTTAGTTGTTTTTTTCCTTTCTTCAATTATCCATGCAAGAGTTGTACTTGAAGGCATTTTCAAGGTCGAACCGTCAGGACCATCCGTTTTCATACTAGATAATAGATGATAAGAATAGTCCCCCAACTTAGACTTCATTTCGTCCCATTCCTTTAATAGGTTTTTTACCAAGGTTAAAATTTCGGCATCCTTCTCATTGGTTATATATTTATTGAACTGCTCCTTCACCAATGCTTTATATTCCTCTGTTACCACGATTTCACCGGTATCATTGATGGGCAGGAAGTCTGCTGAAGTTAAATTGCTTGGGTAATAACCGTGTACGCTATCCATTCTAGACCTTTCCACAGCCCGGTTAAAAACATATACTTTAGCGTCAAATTCTTCCCGTGGGCGGGCAAGCTCTTTATCTACGGCATTTCTTAGGTATTTGTTCTGTTTACCAATGAAATCTATACATAAACTGTCTATCAACGCTGTCATTCCACTATTTATAGCGATTTTAGCGGTTTGTTTATTCCATACCCCACCAATGGGTTCCGCAAATTCTATAAAGTCATTTTTCAGTTTCCGCAAATCTATCCCTAATAGCGATAATTTTGAAAGAAACCCATTAGCATCCTTGACTCCGTCATAGATCAATATAGGCTCAAAAGCCTTTTCTTTTTGTTTTTCAATTGCTGTGTTCATATTGATTGTTTTTATTTGTTTATTTCTTGCTTTAGCAGGGTTCTCATCGAATCTACTATTGGAAATTCCTCTCCCGTACCTGATAGGTTGTTTGCTAAATCCAGCATTTCATCGCTGCCCGCCATTTCGTCAGCGTTTCTGTATCCCATTGATCTAGCAAACATGTCGTCCATAATAAACCCGAATTTCCCTATCTCTTCGGCATGGAAAACACACACTGGAAATCCGTTTCGAATTCCTAAGAAGAAATTAACGTTTCGGTGAATGAACATGCAGTACAGGTCGACAGGATCAAAGAGATCGGGCATTCCCTTTATGTGTGATTTGTTTTGTATAGACATCATTAACCTGACGTACTTGGAAGGTATCAGGTCGGTTATTTTGATGCCTCCCATTTTGGATGATCGTCTACTAGATCGGTTTTTTTTGTTCTTCTTCATTGTTCTGAATTGCTTAAATTAAAAATTTCGTATACATTCCTTATCTGATCTTGCCAGTAAGTGTTTTCTTGCCGTCCCAATGTGCATCTATATCCCTCCCATATAGCTCTTATAGTGCTCTTGAGACATGAAACCGGCTCACCTCCGACAGTACAAGATATATTGTCTTCCAAAAGCCTTTGAATCTCTTTAAATAGATTTTTTAGCTGTTTATTTGGGTCAACTACTGTTACTTGATCCAGCTCAATAGCGCTTCCAGATATTACTTCGTAAAACGATTTCATCTGACATATTATGCTTTGATCATGTTGAGCCATTAGAAACCTATCAACCAGTGCGCTTATAGCGGAAAATACACAAGGCCATGTAACACCTCCCACTCTAATGGGAATAGCCTGCCGTTTGCCGTTGATCTCGGGCACATTGGCTCTAAAATCCTCCAACTCAACCATTAACTTTACTGGTGTCATTTCTTAATGTTTTTGCGTAATGACCATGTTTAATCTTCTCAAAAATCCTATCAGGATCTTTCCTTTGCGAATTATCTTTTAACCACCGCTCCGCACTTCGCGGGCTAATACCTATCATTTCAGCAGCAAGCTTAAAAGACGCCGTATTAAATGTTGCTCCATCATCTGGCAGCATGTCGTACAGTTCCTTCCAATTGCCGGTCAGCATGTCGGATTTTGGTTTTAACCGAGTTCTATCAGCCATGATTAAGAAGTAATTACATAGACTCACAGCTGCGGTTGCGGCTTCAGTGGATATATAAGTCATTTCATCGTCTATAAGATCGTCTGAGACGTTGTAGGCTATCTGCATAATGAGCGCAAACCGGTGTATGTAAATATCCAATTTTGCTCTTATACCGCGTTCTCGCTCTGTTATTTCATCTATGTTCTCGTGATCAATGTTCGCCATTACCCAGTTATTCACAATGTCTCCAGATTCTCGAGAATAGGACAATTGTATTATGTGTTCTCCCGTTTTTAACTTGAATTTAAGAAGACGCGTTAGCATTGAAGAATATTCCCCCTCAATCGCAGGGTCTAACCATCTATGCGATGGGTATGGCTTCACTGTTCGCTCAGGCCAACAAAGAAGAAATCTATCAAATAGTCCAGACTCTTCCTTGTCTTGAAAGCATTGCTCTGCTACCGCTGGTTGTATAGTTCCGACGATTGAAAGATACATGCTAGCTATATAAACATGATCACTTCCTACACGCTCCTTGCTATAAGATCCGCCGCTCCATGCCGAAAGGTAAAATTCTTGGTCGCCGCCTTCCCTGTATTTATTAAATGATTTTAGCAGTCCGGCAAGCTCATCGACCTTTATAGTAGTACCTTTATAATTGTTCGCTAACTGACTTATGACAGCTTCCTGTGTAGCATCATTTATTATGGGTTTTAAAAACAACGGTTTTATCGCGCCCTCGTCTTTATTTTCTTTAGCTTCACGGTAATCCTCCATTTCCTCTTTGTATTGCAAATAGAGTTCAGAAGTGTATTCATCCACCGGCTTAAAGGCGTCATTCACGGCTTCTGATTTATTCAGGCCTCGACTACCGACTATCGCTAAATATATATTTGATTTCACCTTATATCCGTCTATGGTTCGTAGTGAGTAATTACTGCCGATGCTTGCCGACAATGCCGCTATTACCGACGACCCAAAGTAGTCTATCGGATAACCTTTAATGGATGAGTAGTGATTTAAGATTTTCTGAAACTTCTTAGGAAACACTTCAATCGGAAATGAACAACCCTGTTTTATACTTTCAGATCTTGCGATAAAATCGCTCATTGACTTCACTAAACTCCCGGCCATTGTTATCCCTCCCAATTTTTTAAAGCAAAATGCATAACCGTACGTCCAGTGTTCGGACATTTTTTACGGTACGCTATCTTCACTTGCCCGGTGTAATAAACTAAGTTGAACAATACACGGCACAGAGAAGCTATCTCGATATTGGTAGCATTAGATAACTCACGCCGAGTAACCGGCTGGTTTTTATATAGCGCTTTGAAAATCAGTTTCTCCTCGTTATATTTGTCATGTTCTGAGTTGAGAGCGGGGGTTAGATCTTTTCTCATGCTATGCCCCCTTTCTTTCTAAATCCTCAAGGACATGTTTCCAGTTATATCTATACGTTCCCCCAACTTTCATGTACCTAATTTTACCTTTGTTGCGCCACTCAATAATCGTAGACCTTGCAACATTAAGCCTTTCCATCAGTGTGTTATTGTCAATAAGCTCTTCAACAGCTAAATCTTTAGTTGCTGTCTCTGATCTCTTCAATATCCCTGATTCAATCAAAGATTCGATAAGCAATCTTTTAAAATCCTCTTTACTATTAATTACTAGCATAGCGTGTGATGTTTTGATAATTCAAAGATATTGTGGTTTCACTAATAAACCTATAGGTTACATTTGTTTTTACTCGATTTGTATGTAAACGATTGATATATAGTGTTATAAAATGTATTATTCTTTTCGGATTTGTATTTATGAATAGTTAATTTATAACTTTAAGACATTAAGGTCGGTAAAGTCAAAAAAGTAGGTTATAATCCACATTTCTCTTAAATTTTGTATTTAAATATTTGATAAATAGATAGTTAAAAAATATGGTAGCTTTTATGGTAGTAATTAAAGCATATTAAACGGCTTCATAGAAGTAAATACCAATGGTACAGTTTCCGCCAAACCGCCAAAATGATTTTACTTTGGCGGTTTTCTTAATAAGTTAACTGTCAGTGTTTTAAATGGAGTTCCGCCAAAACCGCCAAAACCGCCACTAAATAACATTTAATAACAATAGTATATAAATCGCCGTATATGTTATATTTATATAATAATAATAGAAAATAGCTTTTATAGGCGGTTTTGGCGGTTTGGCGGTTTAAAGTATAATTCATTAAAAAACAATTAGTTATAAAAAAATGTAATTGGCGGAAATTTGGCGGTTTGGCGGTTTGCTATTAGTAGCGGTGGGAATATTGGCGGAATCGACCTCCTTGCCCTTATGAATGGACTCGCAGAATTCAACATGAACCTTTTTCAATGGACTCGGAAAATACTTTAAATCGTTCGTAGCGCTATTTAGAAAACTCAACCGACGTACTGGACACTTTTTTTTATGGAGGCGGAAAACTCTTTGACGGCTATATATTTGGACTCGCAAAATTCTTCGTGCACTTTTTGCGATCGATTTTTATAGTATTGTGTTTTGTTAGGTTTTGCCCTTTTTTATGGACTTACAAAACTCTTCATGGTCGATTTTAGGGAGGGAGGGGTGACTAGACCGATTGTTCTTATTAAGTAAGAAGCAACCACCCGTATTTATAACCGCTTCTTTGGTAAGCTACTTTATCAACGTTAGCAAGCATTGATCTTGCCTCCAATATAGGGCTAAGCCATTTTGTCGGTTTGCCATTGTAATAGAATTTTCGGTAATTCTTTTCAAAGGACATCGTAGTCAATCGATCAACTTCATTGGCCGCTTCGGCAATCCTTAGGTAGTTCTTCTGATTAGGGGTCAGTGTTTGAGATCTGTAAATATGGTCAAAATTGTGCCGATCCCTGAAATATGATCTGTACAAATATATTTTCCGACATCTACGACCTGTGAAAGGACATATAAAGTACCACACGCGGCTATTTCCGATATTAGAAGGTATTGATGCCAGACGTATAGTTTGGTGCAGCTGAGAGCCTCTAATTGAGTATTTTAGATTTATATACCCTTCGTTCCCCTCAATCTCGATGGCTCCCGATATATCTACCCATACACCACTCCTATTACAAAGCAGCAATTTGAATATTTGGGTGCCCGATTTAGGCATCTTGTAACAGAGGTCCTGGATAGTGAAATTATGCAATAGATCTAGTCGCTGGCTCATTTTATCTAAATATCTAACGAAAAGTAAGTTATACACAAATATAGGTAAGGATAGAACAATATCAATAAAGAAATAATGTTAAATATTATGAAATATAATCCTACAAATTTGTGATATAATGTATATATGTAGCAATTTTTACACACTTAAAGTTAATTGAAGTTTTATTTGCTAATATTGTTTCCCGTTCGTACTATTGTAGTGCGAAACACATCTGAAGAGATTCAGATAAAAAATTTATTAATTATAATGCCGGGCGATCGGGTGAAAGTACCGAAACTTTCCATACTTTGGATGTGTTTCGCAGCGACCCGGCTATTTAATAAAAGTCATCATGGGAACTACCCAAATTATCAGCAGGACTGCGAAACCTGCATCCACAAAAAACGACGCTAATATCGACGTCAGAAATCAAGAATTAGAACAACTGGTCAAATCGATAGCCGCGGTTATCAACGCCCTTGAAGTCCCGGCTGTGTTACAAACGCTCAATTCCGTTTTGAGTGACCGGCTTATAGAAGCGGGGTCATACAGTGATGAGGGAGACAGTGAGCTTTGCTCGTATGCACTAGATGAGGCAGAGAGCCTGAACAATGTTATCTGTGCAATATCGGAATGTTATTACCATATAAAAAGTTATACACCACTTAATAGTTAAGCTATGGGGTATACCGAAAGATCATCGGGGATGAAGTCAAGGACCGAATCTCGCGACATGGCTATGCTACAACTTGACGGTGTAACCGCAGCTAACCTGGCCTCTGAGGTAAAGCATTGTAACGAAACTTTATCGGCGTTGCAGACCAAGTTCAACTCTCTCGAGATAGAAGAACTCATGGATCTATTTAGCTATTTATCGATACTTATATCCAGTGATACTAAAGAAAACTCACGCGAACATCAATTTGAAAAGGATCTCGAATGGCGTATAGATAGCGGCGCAGGTCTTATGTTTATCGTAAATACTCTCATTTCTGCCAAGTTTATGCTGGAACGCTTCTTCTCGCGCTCCGAAAAAATGAACACCGGATATTTGGATAAAATCATAAAAAACAGCGCTTTCGATCCAATGTTCGAAAAACCGGAATCAGTAAGCGGGGTTTCCATCGCTTCCAGCGCGAGAGCCAGAATTATATGTAAAGATCTCTTTAGCTCCAACCGTAAGAAGTCCTCTGAACTGCTTCGGATCGCTTCTGCGGACGGCAACACTTACATAATCAATGCATACTCAGAAGTGCTGGCCGGTATCAAAGAATTTGAAGGAATGTGCGCCGATTGGATTAAGGAGGTTGTAAAGAAAGAAAGGAGCTGCCATGAGTGATCAAAGAACATCGTTATCTGAATTATCTCAAGAGACCTATACGAGCTTTGGGGAAAAGGTAAGTTCTGTGGTGTCCGAATGTGATTTGGATAAGTTAATAGCTGGTTTAGCCGCCATAACAAGGGATAAAATCAAATCAATTGGTACACAAAAAAACAATTCATTATCCTTAACATTGGACGATCTGAAAACACTAAATGAAGTCACGTATATTTTAGGCACTATAACCGCGCTGCACGGTAGTGTGTCTTTCGTAGACGGATTCAGTGAAGGTGTTAACGATCCCAATAATTGGATAACCAACATGGATGCTGGCGTGGCCATCAAAAAATGAATTTAGAGCACCGGGTGTCGTGAAACGCGACGCCCATAAGTATTGCAACAAGTTTAACAATTAATAAATAAAATAATGGAAACTAAAGTATACTCATTAAGGGAGGCCGAAATAATAGCCAAGGTGGCAGCAACGCTGACGGCTGTCGATGTCCTTACCCGAATGGGGGCTATAAAACCCGACCTGACCAAGCAGGAGGCTTATAGGATATATGGAGAGGCCAACGTAAACAGATGGTTGGGTGAAAAAAAGATAACAAAGAGGCAATCCGGTAAAAATAAACACTGGAGGCTGGAAAGACTTGAATTGGAAGCGGCAAGGCAGGGGGACGTAAAAATATCTAAAATAGGCATTATGTAAAAAGAAAAGCCCGGAGTTACCGGGCCAGACCACCCACTTTCGTGGATCTAAATTTAAAGCACTTTTGATGAGGATAGACAGGGTACAACGGGCGGTAATGTGTTGTGTGACGGAAGGCGGTAATATTGCTTCGGTTAATTGAAGGAAAAAAAGGGGGGGCAGTAAAGTATGTTGGATTAATACATAAGCTGTAATTATGAATCTGGAGAATCGAAGTTTGGTAATTTATTAGGAAGCAACATGTTTTTTAATACTGTATTACTGACTAAAAATGATTGAATACCTCTGGAATGAGACATGGAAACGGCGGTTAATTCGGATAGCAGTGTATTGTCTATTACATTTCCATCGTCTCCCTTTCTAATGTATTTATCAATATTAGAAATAAGGAAACCAGTGTTTACCTTCACGCTAAACAACTCTAAATCACTGTCATTAACATTTATATGGTATGAAATTGTAACTTCGATAGAAATAATTTTTTTTTCAATATTAAAGCCAATACCAAACGAGGTTTTCCCTTTTACCTCCTTTTTAAACTTATCGTAATCATCAATAAACCAGTCAGGCAGATTTATGCTTTGGCTGTTGTTTTCTATTGATATTATCCTATATTCCGATGATAACATTAGTAATTAGTTGTAATTAAATTCATAATGATATTCCAACTTTTTAGGGGTGATTACATCTTTTATTAAATGGGTTTTCTTTATATTCTGAGTTTTTTTTCTTTGCTCGTTAACTTCAGAGGCGTGCAAATATAGGTTTTTGACGTATATTTCGAAGGAATCATCTACGTGCGCATCAAACTGTATATGAAATTTCTTCAGTTCTATATATCTTTTAATTAGCTGTATATTGTCAAGAGATTTTGCTTCTTCAATATCGTACAATTTTTGCTCTTCCTTGTACAATCGTTTAAATAGAATAAACGATGCGGCAATAAATATTGACGTCAGCAATCCTAATAAAAAATATATCAACATCTCCATGACCTAACTTTTTTTAATTGTTTTACTATTCAAATAAGATTCGTAATATATGGCCGTTTTTAAAATAACTGTCCAGCATATACTTGAAACAAATAAGAACATCTGTATGTTTTGAAACACCTCAAAATTGAAATTAAGAGTGCTATTTAGTGCATTGGATAAATAAGCTATAGCGTAAGAACCCATTGCTACAAGTATTATCCCGAACGTAACAATCACTATTGCAACATGAAGGTATCTATTCGCTTTAATTTTAGCTTCCATATAAAACTCATAGCAAACGCTGAACACGATAGATATACCAAGAAGCAACAGAAAACCCTCTTCTATTATCTTTATAAAGTTCAATCCAACCGCATTAGAAAACAAAGAAAGAAAGAGAATTATTCCAATTTGCACACAGCCTACAGTCACAATACAAAACATCCACACCAAAGCTTTAGCAAAAGATCTTGGAAGTCTTGATTCTAGTATTGTCATGGTCTAGTTAATGATGCAATATAAAGAAAATAATACTCTCAAAACAAAATTTTACTATCAGAAAAATGTTAAAATATTTGCTATGTAACTAAATGGTTTTTTCTCTGCAACATTCTAAATCTTATCAATCAACTTGACAACCAGCGCCTTAATATCGGTAAGCTCCCTTTCTAGCCTGTTTACCTTGGCTAATATATTTTCATTAGAAGATTCGTCTATTTTGGACCTGCTATCAGCTTTACCCTTACCTGTAGTGAGCCATTCGGCATTTAATCCATATTTATCTGACATCTTTGTAACAAGGTCTGTGTTTGGCGAAACTACGCCACGCTCGATCTCGCTGATATATTTACGGCTATAGCTTGTATCTCCGGAAATATCGCCTTGCGTTAGGCCTTTGCTTAGGCGGAATGATTTGAATCTGGCTGCAATATCCTTATCGGCTTTTCTCGGCTTTTTAAGCTCTCTTTGTTCCATTATATAACACTTTGATAGCAAATATCTGAAAAATTTATTCGTTGACCACTTTAAGATGTTTCGGAGCGCCCCATGCTTTTTGCATTTCGTTGCGTTTGCGCTCCTCAGTGACCTTAACGTATCTTTGAAATGATTTATAGTCCGTGTGCCCACTTGTAGCCATTACAGTTTCTGCGGGTACACCACGCTCCAGTGATAATGTACAAAATGTTTTTCGTCCGGTATGAGAGCTAATCAATTCATATTTAGGATATTCAATAGTAACTTTTTCAGCGCCTTTGTAACGGATAATTTCAACCGTATCATCTATGCCGGCAAGTCGGCATAAGGCCTTTATGTAAAGATTATACTTCTGGTTGCTGATGATAGGCAGCGGATACAATGGGTGATTGTAACGGGATAGTATTTCGTAAGCATAACCATTAAGTGGTATGGTCAACATTTCACGTGTTTTTTTAACCGTCAATTTGATCTCTGTTTCCTTTATATGTGTTCTGCGTAATTGCTCAAGATCCGAATAGCGAAGCCCTGTTGTACAACTAAAGCATAATACATCGCGCACTTTCGCCAAAGCATCGTATGAAATATATCTTGTTACATTTCCTTCGTCATCTATTACTAATGGAGCTTTGTTTGTACCGTCAGATAAGTCAAGTCTGTATAGTGAGAGAAATTCCCGTTCAGTAAAAGCTATAACTTCAAGTTTTTGACGGGTGACTTTATAATCTCGGTATCCATCCGAAATATGGATATTATGTCGCCTTGCATAACCTAAAAAAGTCTTAAGCGTACTTATTTGCTTGGCTATGGTGATGTTGTTGAGGGTTATTCCTTTGTCTGTTACGTATTCAATCAAGAAATTATGGAAAGACTGCATAAAAGAATAGCTCATTTCATCAAAACGTATCTTTTTTCTTGTATGCTTTTCATAGGCCGATAAATGCTTTCTTAGCGCCTTATAAACACTTAAGCTGCCCTTGGCTCTACTTGGTGCATTTTCGATAATGTACTTATCAATAAAGTCATATACCATCTTGGAAGAAGACTCTTTTTTTGTCGCTCCCGGCTTACTACTCTTGAATGCTCCAGTAACCATTTCTGCGCTAAAAGCCTCGCCATTGACCTCAAATCTCTTCTCGATTCTGTCCAATTGTAACAAAGTGTCTGAGATGACTCCTTCAAAGGTGGAGATGTCGTCACGATCTGATAGTTCGTAATAGGGTCTGTTGGGAGCGATCTTTTTAGCCGACTTTTTATCGATAGCTATAAAGCGCTGATTGTTGTCATCCCATTGCTCAGGGAAAACGCTAATACCAGGGTAGATGTATTTACGCTGACCCCGGACTGAATAGATGATTTCCAGAGAGCATTTGCCGTCTTTTCTCACCTTGTCAAGGCGGAGGTTTAGGCGTGTAGTACCTTTCATAATATTGCTTTTTAAAACTCACGTCAAAGATAAACAATTGCTACCTAAAAACAATATGGTAGCAAAAAAGGTAGCGTATTTTTCCAGACAAATCCAAATAAATCCAAGCATAATACTACATTAAAGATGCTTATAAGCTTTTCTTTAAGAGTATTGAGAACGATTGATCATGATTTTGTTTGAAAGGTTCGAATCCCTCTCTCTCCGCCAAACAATAGAAAACCCGACTCATCGTCGGGTTTTCTATTGTTTGGCGCCTCCCATATAGGGGTGGCTGCTGCCGTTGTGTGAACGACCAGCGCGACGCAGCCGATCCTTCTCCCGTTCAAGGTTCACTGGAGTGTAGCTGAGGTTATCCCTGTTTTATTTTATTCAGCTGTAAATTATTTGTCTTACTTATTGGGTACTTATAGCGCATATACCTAAAAAAACTTAGGTATATGCTTATTATTATTAAATATTGTTTCATTGACCGTAACACAACAACGAGCCTGTCTAAGCCTTATCTAAGCACTGCAAATTGTTGTAAGCAGAACATTTTGTGTGACCTGAAATAATTTTTTTGTGTAGCTTTATGTTTCTATGGATTTTACGTTACGCTTTCAACTGTCTTTGATGATGTTTTTGGAATATTTCATCAAAGGCGCATGGTTTGTCACACTTGGAACTTACCTTGCAACTAACTTAAAGGCTACTGGGCTCGAAACTGCTAATATTTTTTCGACGCAGTCTTTAGGAGCAGTAATTGCTCCTTTTTTTATCGGTCTTATAGCAGATAGATATATCAATGCTGAAAAATTATTGGGTGTATTGCATCTTTTTGGAGCTTTTTTACTGTATATGATGTACAGCTCTACGAGCGCAGCAAGTTTTTATCCTTATGTACTGGTTTACTTTATTGCATATATGTCGTCGTTGGCCATAAGCAATGCGATTTCATTCAGGCATTTACCTGATGCTAAGAAACAATTTCCGACTATTCGTGTCTGGGGAACTATCGGGTGGATTACTTCAGGCGTAGCGATTAGTTATATTTTCCATTGGGATCAACAGGAGGCGATCGCAATGGGTGCGCTTGGAAACACTTTCCTTTTGGGAACACTCTTTTCCTTATTGTTGGGAATATTTAGCTTTACACTTCCCGCAACACCTCCTATTAAGCATATAACAGCATCAAAGAATATTACTACGTTGCTTGGGCTGGATGCGCTCCGTCTATTGAGGAGAAGAGATTTTTTTATATTTATCATAACAGCGATCTTAATCTGTATTCCTTTGTCTTTCTACTATCAAAATGCTAATCCATTTTTAACCGCTATTGGGTTACCAAATCCAACAGCTAAAATGGCACTGGGCCAGTTTTCCGAGGCATTGTGTTTGTTATTGGTGCCCCTTTTCTTTCGTAAATTGGGATATAAGAAAATGATTATAATCGGTATCACTGCTTGGGTCATCAGATACTTGCTATTTGCTTATGGCGATGCAGATAGTTTAGCATTTATGCTTATATTAGGGATAATTCTTCATGGTGTTTGTTATGACTTCCTGTTTGTAGTAGGGCAAATCTATACCGATACAATAGCTGGTGAACAATATAAATCTTCCGCGCAGGGTTTAGTTACGGTCGCCATGTACGGTGTAGGGATGTTGATAGGTTTCTGGATTGCAGGCTATATTGGTGAGTACTTGAAAGCAAAGGACGTAACGAATTATTGGTGGCAGTTATGGATGTACCCGGCAACGATAGCCGCTGCTGTATTAGTTGTTTTTATAGTCTTGTTTAAAGGTAAAACTGCCGGAAATGAATCCAGCTCTTTACCTGGATAAGTAGACTGGTAAATACTTATCCCTTTCACATGGCTACGTTATGCTTTTGTCGCTCTTAAGAGACCCTCTATGTCAAACTTCCTCATTTGCATAAAGGCCTGCATTACTTTAGGTGCTTTTTGGGCATCGCTCATGAGCTCATGCAAGACGGTAGGTACAATTTGCCATGATACGCCAAATTTATCCTTGAGCCAGCCGCACATACTTTCCTCGCCACCTTCGCTAAGTTTACTCCAATAATGATCAATTTCTTCCTGCGTCTTGCAATCAACAACCAACGATATACCTTCGTTAAAAGTGAACGGCTGCGGTACATTGCTATCCATCGCCATTAATAGATTATTCCCTAAATAAAAACGAGCATGTACAATTGTTGCATCGAGCGTTACCTGTTCTGGTTTATACGTAGCTATCATATCTACTTTAGACTGGTCAAAGATTGAAACGTAATGATCTATCGCATCTTTCGCCATTCCTTGATAATCTCCACAAAACATTAGTAGGGGAACAAGTTTTTGTCCTATTTCCCTTATGTTCCCTAAACTTAATTGCCAAGAGATACCGAATTGGTCTTGTACCCAACCATACTTTTCACTCCAATCATATTTATCTAATGGCATAAAAACAAAGCCGCCGTCTGCAAGACCTTTCCAGGCTCTTTCAAGCTCATGATCATTTTCAAACGTAACAAAAAATGATATTGACGCAGTTGGTTTAAATTGTGGGCCGCCATTCAGACCCATAAAGAGCTGTCCGTTCAATTTAAAGTTTACGACCATTTCGGTCTCTGTGGTGATACTCGAATTATTGAAAAGCGAACAATAGAGGGTTGCCGCTTCTTTTGCCTTACCGTCAAACCAAAGACATGGAAAAATTAAGTTCTTCATAGTTCAGTTGTTTTATAGTATATATAGCAAATATACACAGCTAATCCTTTCCGTGAGGGATGTGAAAACGACATTGGAAGGGGGGGATTGGGCCACGTCAACCTTGAAGACGTGTCATAATACTGTTAACTAGATGTTCGAGGCAGATTATCATCTATAGCTACAGACTGTGCTTTAATCAAACCATCCACTCGTCTTACCATCAAGATACTAATAATGGTTATGGCCACCACCGTATATCCCACGTAATTATAATGCATCAAAGGAGTTGTTTTGTCTTGTTGATAAACGATCAAACCGGATATCACCGCTCCAATACCACCAGCTATCTGTTGTAGAGAAGCATTAATACTCATAAAAGCCCCTCGATCTTGTTTTTGTGGAACGGCACTCGTTAAAGCCGAAGAAGGTACCATTCTTCCCATAATAGAAATCATCATCAAGATATTGAGTGAAATGACCAGCCAAAAAGGAGTAATTGACAGATTGGTGTATATTACACAAATCATCATAAGCCATATACTGGCTATTGCAAAAAGTTTGAACTTGCTCACTTTGTCACTTAACTGTCCTACAATTGGCATAGTAATTAAGGCACAAACACCAGACACCATAAATAAAAGAGGTAGTTGCTCGTGATCTACACCCAAGTTGTTTACAGCAAATACCGTTGAGTAGGGCATCATCATAAATCCACCGATGGAAAGGAATGCTGTTGCAGCGAAGCCAACCTTGTAATGTTTGTTCTTTAATGTATGCCACAAGTGGCTAATGGCTTTTTGCTGCTGTTGCATACCAAGATGCTGTTTAATAGGTTTTAAGCGCAGGGCAATGATTAATGCGATAAAAATAGAAGCTGTGGCAATCATTAGGAATGGCGCTTCCCATCCCCATTTATTAGCTATGTACAAACCGATAGGTATTCCGAGAACCTGACTCGCACCGAAGCCCATTTGTACAAAGCCCATAACACGACCTCGCTGCGCAAGTGAAAATAGGTCGGTGATAATTGCCATAGAAATAGATCCAATAACGCCACCAAAAAGTCCTGTAATGATGCGCGCAGCAATTAATGTTACCAAACTGTTTGCTAAGCCACATAGAAAGGTGCCAATAATGAAGCCGACATAAAAGAATAACAGCAGTCTTTTACGATCGAACTTGTCAGCAAAACCGGCTGTCAACAATCCTGAGGCTCCAGCGCTAAACGCATACGCAGATACCGCTAAACCAAATGCTTTTGCGTCCATGTCCATCGACTTGATCATCAGATCCCCCATGGGCGACATGACCATGAAATCCAGAATTACCGTGAACTGCGTGACGGCTAATATAGCTATGACTAGTATCTGGTAACTATTGAAAGAGGAGGGGGAAGTCTTTTCCATTGCGGGTAATCGTTTTAAACAATGTTATAGGTGTTAATTTAAAGCTAATAATCCATTTAGTAGTGTTTTATAGATCTCTCTGTTTCTTTTCACTTTCAAGGTAATGTGTTGATAAAAATAGATCAATATTGACTCGTCGACAGGAGGCACTCGTTGAGTTCTCTCAATTTTATCCAATTGAATCCATTGTTATGTGTAAAAATCAACAACAGAAATATCTCCCAAAGAAAAAAGAAGAATAGAATTCGAAAGGTCTATTGGTAGAGTAGCTACCTTTTTGGTATATATACAAACATGTTGCAATATTATATAATCTTGATTATATATGCAAGTTTACATGTTAAATAACTAAAAGATAAGATGAAGTTGGTGAGCCTATTAATTAAATAATACTTATCTACGAAGCACCGAATAATTTGTCGATTTTATGTACTTTTATCCATCTAGTTTAAAAAAAAGAGGTATGAAGAAGATTTTGTTCTTATTAGTTGTCGGAAGTATTTTTTGTGGTTGTAACTTTTCAAAAGTTAAGGAAGAAGGTGAGCAATATGTGTCAGACAATTTAGTCATTGATAAAATTTCAGATCATGTTTACACACATATGTCTTTCTTTAACTCCGAAAGCTTTGGGAAAGTTGCCTGCAATGGAATGATCGTTTTAGACGATGGTCAAGCACTAGTTTTTGATACACCAGCAGATAATGAAGCTTCGGAAGAATTAATAAATTGGGTGAAAGGATCACTGAAAGCGGAGATAAAATCGGTTGTTGCAACGCATTTTCATGACGATTGCTTAGGTGGCTTACAGGCCTTTCATAGTCATGGCGTTCCTTCCTATGCAAATCAACGTACTATAGACTTGGCAAAAGAGCAGGAAATAGTTCTGCCACAAAATAGCTTCGAAGAGTTTCTCGAACTGAATGTAGGCGATGAAAAGGTGAACGTAGAATTTCTTGGGGAAGGACATACGAGAGACAATATAATAGGCTATTTTCCAACAGAAAAAATCATGTTTGGTGGTTGTTTGATAAAGGAGATAAATGCAACCAAGGGAAATTTAGAAGATGCTAATGTGGAAGAATGGGCGAAAACAGTCAAAAAGGTGAAAGCAAAGTATCCTGAAACATCAGTAGTTGTTCCTGGGCATGGAAAATTGGGAGGGGCGGAACTGCTCGACTATACAATAAGTCTATTTGAATGATTTTAATTGGCTGTCTGTTATGAACATCAGTTTGTATCTTTAACCGGATAAACCATAAATGGAACGGAAATTAAATCTTTACACAGCTATGAGCCTGGATGGCTATATCGCTAAAATTTTAAAAAGAGTATTACCTTTCCTTCTGGATTAGTCCAGCTATGGTATGATGTTTAATCTTACCATTAGTATTTTGAATTCCTAAAATATAATGAATCCACTAATTAATGAATTGGAAAAATTTGGTCATATAGCAGAAAGCGTCAAGAAAGTTATAACCAGCAGAACCAAAATTATTCAGAAGTCCAAGGGAGGCTATTTATTAAAAGCCGGACAAATACTTGGTAACCTGTTTGTAATTGATACGGGGTTAGTGAGGGCTTTTTATATACAGACTGATAAAGAAATCAATACTTGGTTTGGTCTTGAACACACCCTTTTAGGGTCTACATTGCCGTTATACCTTAATAAACCAGCAACAGAATACATTCAATGTTTAGAAGACTCGACAATCTACCCTTTAACAACTACAGATCTACTTAAAATCTATAGTGATTTTCCTGAGATGAACAGTATAGGGCGAAAAACTGCGGAATCTTACTGTGTATTTTTAGAAGAGCGTATAGCTGCGTTGCAGACCTTAACCGCCATAGAAAAATATAAAAGACTGCTGGGAGACTACCCTGATTTAGTTATGCGGGTCTCACTAGGACACATTGCTTCTTTTCTGGGAGTGACTCAAGAGACCTTAAGTCGAATAAGAAAAGAGTAATTTGACATATGTCAAATTTATGAATACAAATAATTGTCATATTTGCTTCTATCAAAAAAGTAAATATGAAAAAATTTCTTTTTCTTGCGATTGCCATAGTGTTGGAAACTATAGCGACCTCGGCAATGAAAAGTTCAGATCAATTTAGTAAATGGCTGCCTACAGCAGTAACTCTTGCAGGATATATTGGAGCATTTTATTTTTTGAGCTTAACGCTTAAATCTATTCCAATCGGCGTTGCGCATGCGTTATGGTCAGGTATAGGGATAGTTTTAATAACGGTGGTTGGCATTTTCCTTTATAAGCAAGTCCCAGATTTTCCCGCTGTTATTGGACAGGTATTGATTATTGTAGGTGTAATTGTTATTAATCTATTTTCAAAAACATCCATTCATTAATTTTCAGACGATAACATCACACTGAACAATCGTAGCTAATCGATACAAACATCGCTAACTTATGTCGGTAATTGCAGCAATTTTGTTACCTGAAACTTTAAAAATAGATTTTCCTTGAAGGTTTATTGTCTCGTTTTTTTTTAGACCATTGGGAAGATCTTTGGCAAGTTTAGCATAATAGTCCAATATTACCTCATACGTGTTATCTCTATGTGATATACTGCTTATTACTTGTCTTCTTTCTAAAAAGAAGCTTACGACAAGCTCAGCCTGTGCCTTAAATTCCTTTTTATTTTTCAGTATCATGTTGGATACGCCGTTTGCAATATTTTCAAATCTCAAATTTTCATCGAGATTTTCGAGCATTTTTTCGATATCAAACTTGTTGTAGGCGTCGATATATTCCCTGATCATTGTTTCTTCTTTTGTCATGCGTGCTTTTTTATATTGTTGATCATTTTAAAAAAGAGCTCACCTTCAGGTGTTGATGTTTATTTCACTATTACTTTCGGATATATATAAAGCAAAGCGTTCCTGCATTACAATGTCTTTATGTTGCTGGATGGTATATGATGTTTAACAAGTATTATTGGAAACATGTTTTGCAGATTTATAAAAGGAAGGAGACTCCCAATCGTTCTTTTTTTCTCGTCAGCTAAGATTGTCGTGAGTTGTTTTATTACCGCTACGCTAATGTGTGAAAATAATAAGTTTATATCGATGTCTTGTTCAAAACGTTTTGATAAAAATCAATAAAAATTTGGATGAGAACTTTTTTTTACCTTAGTTTACGGTAACGCTAACGTAATTGTAAACCTGAGGCTTTGTTTTTATTGATAATCACATTTTGTTTGCCATTTAAGCAATAATTTGCTTCGGGTCTGTAAGCTATATTTAGTGATTTCATTGTAAAAATTCGGGAAAGTTACCATAACATCCCGGTTAAATTTAATACAGTGTTAATAAAAATAGCCGATATATGAGAAACTGCGTGGAATTTTTTTTGAAAGGTAAGCATCAAGAACATAAATATCTCTTGATCGCTTAAGTATCGGTGGTGTTGAATATAATAAGCACTATTTATTGATAGAATAACGGTAACGTTAACGTAGTTTCAAACATTGTTTGTAAGACTATACCAAAAGCCACTATTATGAATATTTATTTTCTTAGGTGTAGATCCCCATAAAATAGGTGTTGACAAAGTAAATGTTGAAAGCAATCATTAGATGAACTAACGCTAATATAAAATAATGAAAAGTTATAAATTTAAGGCAATAGCATTTTTATTTGCGGTCTTATCTGCTTTAAGTGCCAGGGGGCAGAACGTGAGAGAGGTTACTGGAATAGTGCTCGACAGTTTAACCCAAACGCCTATTCATGGAGTCAATATTACTGCAAAACCTGGTGGACAGCATATTAACACGTCTGCCGATGGAACGTTTCAAATAACCATTAACATAGAAGATGTCTTAGTGTTTACCTCGATAGGATACATTCCTCTTGAGCTGAAGACTTCGGAAGACACGTTAAAAGTCTTGTTAGCACAAGATTTTCAGTCGTTAAACGAAGTAGTTGTTACTGGATACGGTACGCAACAACGGAAGGATATAACAGGTGCTATCACCAGCGTTGCTGCCGAAGATTTGAAAGCCGTCCCTGCTCCTAATTTAGGACAAGCCCTTCAAGGCAGAGCTGCGGGAGTAACTGTAGTAAATGATGGGCGGCCCGGAGGTAATCAAACCGTACGGATTAGAGGCTTTGGGACCATAAATAATAGTAATCCCTTATATGTCATTGATGGAGTCCCCACAAAACAAAACCTGAATAGCATAAACCCGAACGATATTGAAACGATACAGATTTTAAAGGATGCAGCCGCAGCTTCAGTTTACGGTTCTAGAGCAAGTAATGGAGTGGTTGTAATCACAACGAAACAAGGGCGATCTGGAAAACCAAGGCTCGCTGTTGAAAGTTTTTACGGCATCCAATCTGCCGGCAAAATGCCAGAGATGGTAACGCCAATACAGGCGGCAGAGATAGAGTGGGCACTACAACGAAATTCTGGGCTCACACCGAGCCATCCACAGTATGGAAACGGAACCAACCCGGTATTGCCAGACTACACTTGGCCGGCGGGAGCAATGGATGGTGATCCTAGGGCAGATCCAGCTTTATATAGTTATAATCCGCTGATGGTTACCAGCCAAGATAATCCCATAACTCGAGCAAATAAAATGGGTACCGATTGGTTTGATGAAATCTTTCAGTCAGCACCTATTCAGAGTTATCAGGTAACGGCGACCGGCGGTACCGATCTCAGTAAATACGTGTTTTCTACCGGGTATTTCGGACAGGATGGCCTCTTAAAATATACCGGTTTTAATCGCTACAGCATCCGGGCAAACACAGAGTTTGGTTTTTTAGACAACAAACTGAAAATCGGTGAAAATTTGCAGTTCGCATATACGGAGAATCGGGGAGTGACGGGCTATCAGAGTCAAACCAATCCGTTAACAATGGCATTCAGGCTCCCCCGCATCATACCGGCTTATGATATTAACGGAAATTTTGCCGGCTCCCGTGCCGCTGGACTGGGAAACTCGTATAACCCATTAGCGCAATTAAGTAGAGGACAAGATAACAGGGCTAAGGAAAGTCGTGTTTTTGGAAACATGTTCGCGGAAATAAATATCCTTGAAGGGTTAAAGGCAAGAAGTAATTTTGGATTAGATTACGCCTATAATAGCGGGCATAGTTTTGATTTCGTCCAAGTTGAAGCTTCCGAACCAGGCTTGCGTAACGGACTGAGTGAATATGCCGAGAGTACGCTAAATTGGACATGGACGAATACCTTGAGCTATAGTAAAACATTTAATGAGTCTCATTTATTAAATGTGTTAGGGGGAACGGAGGCTATTCAGGATAATTTTAGGCGTATAAGTGGAGGTAGAGAAAATTACTTTACCCTAGACCCAAACTATCGTTATTTGAGTGCTGGTGAAACGAATATCGTTAATAGTGGTACCGGAGCACAATGGGGATTGTTCTCTATATTTGGAAAAATAGACTACAGCTATAAAAGTAAGTACTTAGCTAGCGCCACATTAAGAAGAGATGGTTCTTCACGTTTTGGAGAAAATAATCAATACGGTTTTTTTCCGGCAGTAGGATTAGGGTGGGTTATTTCGGAGGAAGATATGCTCCGTAATTCAACTTTCGTCAATAATCTTAAACTCCGAGGTGGGGTTGGTAAAACAGGTAATCAGGAAATTGGCAACTATGCTGCGTTTAGTACCTATACTACAGCTCCTGGCACTACTTCGTATGATTTAGCGGGCACAAGCGGTAGTCTTATCAATGGCTTCGCAATAGCGGCTTTGGGTAATCCTGATTTGAGGTGGGAAACCTCTATTTCAACAAACTTAGGTTTAGATGTAGCGGTGATGGATAACCGCTTAGATATGACGATAGATATTTATCGGAATGTAACTAAAGATATGCTATATCGAACACCGCTGCCTTCAACTGCCGGGGGTGCCGCTCCCCCTTTTCAAAACATTGGAGAAATGGTTAATAAAGGGATAGATATCATGCTGAATTATCAAGGTACGATCGGGGGGGATCTGCAATATGCGGTTGGTGGCAATTTTTCGCTCTATCGGAATGAAGTGCTTAAGATCGATGATAATGATAATACTTTTATCGCTGGTGGTGATACCAGACCCGGTTTTTTTACCAGAATACAAAAAGGACATCCCGTATCTGCTTTTTATACCTATCAAACCGATGGTTTTTTCCAAAACCAGGAGGAAGTTGAAGCACATGCATCGCAGGAAAGGAAAGCGGTTGGCGCTTTTCGGATTAAAGATATCAATGGCGACGGAATCATTGATGCAAATGATCAGACGTGGATAGGTAATCCGCATCCTGATTTTACTTATGGATTGAATTTATCACTCAATTATAAAAATATAGATTTAGTGCTTTTCTTTCAGGGGTCGCAAGGTAATGATGTAGTTAATACATTGAAATGGTTTACTGATTTTGACAACTTTGGAGGAAATAGAAGTGTACGTATGTTGGACACCTGGACTGAAACAAATCGCGATGCCACCTTACCTCTGTTAAATCGAAATAGGACACAACTGGATTCTAGGGCATCTGATTATTATATCGAAGACGGTTCTTATCTGCGATTGAAAAATGTTCAGTTAGGCGTTAACCTGCAACCGAAATTTCTTGAAAGAATTAAGATTCAAAATTGTAGGATATACTTACAGGGATTTAATTTATTAACGTTTACGAAATATTCAGGTATAGATCCCGAATTGTTTAATAGTGGTTTGGTAGATATGGGCATCGATCAGGGCGCATATCCTGTAACAAGATCTGTTAATCTCGGTATTAATCTATCACTATAAATCAAAATATTAATATAATGAAAACACAATATGGTATATTATGGTTCATAAGCATTATTTTACTAGTGTCTTGTGGCAAGGATTTTCTTAGCAAGCAACCACAGGGAGAAGTCGACCTTTCAACTCTTGAAAATGAAGCGGGTATTAACGCACTATTGGTTGGTGCCTATGCGTTGCTGGATGGTAATGGTACCATGGGTGCATATCCCGCTAATTTAATATGGGGAAGTTTACGGGGAGATGAACTACACAAAGGTTGCGATCCAGGCTGCGGTGTTGAGATGGCCGAATTAGAACGTCAGGAACCTCAGTCAGCTAATATCTATTTATTGGAGAAATGGGAAGGTCTATATCACGCTATTGGCAGGTGCAATGACGCGTTATCACTCATTAAAATAGTTGAAGAAATAGACGACGAAACGAGAAATGAGTTGACTGCTGAGGCGCGGTTCTTAAGAGGACACTATCATTTTGAAGCGAAGCGACTATGGAATAATGTGCCTTATGTAGGTGAGGATCTGGAAAATCACAATGTGCCCAATGACCGGGATATATGGCCGGATATTCTTGCAGATTTTGAATATGCAGCAGAATACCTTCCACAAACACAATCTCAACCCGGAAGAGCTACCAAAGGTGCAGCAGAAGCTTATCTTGCTAAATCATATATGTATTTAAAAGATTATGAACGCGCTAAACCGCTATTAGAAACGGTCATAACTGCGCGCGGTTATAGCTTGGCTCCACTATATTGGCAAAATTTTAATGCTGCCTTTAAAAATAATTCTGAAGCGATTTTCCAAGTTCAGATGTCGGTAAATGATGGAGCGAACGGCGCAAATGGTAATAGGGGGAATTGGGGCACTGGTGTATACAACGCAGGGCCAGACGCACCTAACTCTTTGGGCTATTTTCAGCCCTCGCAGGATTTAGTTAATGCCTTTAGAACGGAAAATGGACTTCCTTTATTAAATGAGTATTATTTAGAAGGGGTCAAAAGCGATTTGGGACTTTCGTCAAGCCAACCTTTTGAACCTCATACTGGGTCCTTAGATCCCAGACTAGATTGGGCCGTAGCACGTAGAGGAATACCTTATTTGGGCTGGGGAAATTTTCCTGGTCAAAACTGGATCAGAGATCAGTCGCATGGTGGGCCATATATGACAAAAAAATATACCTATACTAAAGATCAGAATGGCGAATATTCTGAAGGCGCAAATTCAAGAGATAATGCCGTGAATATTAATGTTATTCGCCTAGCAGATGTCGTGCTGATGGCCGCAGAGTGTGAAGTAGAAATCGGTACGCTTGAACAGGCCCGGACATATGTGAATATGATTCGAGAAAGAGCAGCTAATAGCGAAGGTTTTGTAAAGATGGACGATGGCAGCAATGCCGCGAATTATGAAATTTCTTTATATGAAACTCCGTGGACCGATCAAGAAATGGCCCGAAATGCGGTCTATTTTGAAAGGAGACTAGAACTTGCACTTGAAGGCCATCGTGCATTTGATTTAGTTAGATGGGACATTGCGGACCAAACCATTAATCGATATATTGAGCGGGAAAGTAGTATTACTGGCTATTTATCAGGTGGAAGTTTTAGTACGGGCATTAATGAATATATGCCTATACCATTGAATGAAATTTTTCTAAGCAGTGAAGACGGTGTCGAGACGTTAAAGCAAAATCCAGGCTATAGGTAACCGGTCATAAAATTTTAGTAATCAAAAATAGTAGATAAGGTAGGTAGTAATGGTAAGATCCAGATTTCTGAAGGAAGAGTGATCTTACCATTGTCCAAAACAGAAGCTACGAATGCTTCCAGTAATAATATTTAAGGTTGGTAATAACGAAGTATTTATAAAAAAATGAAGAAGGAAAATGTTTCAAGACGCAATTTCTTGGCAAGAGGTAGTTTAGCTCTGGTGAGCCTAATCCCTTTGGTGCCAGTGCCATTGATTAATATGACAAAGTCAAGTAAGGAGGTGATCCGATTGGGAATTTTGGGGACAGGTAGTCGGGGTGTTGGAATAGCCAATATTGTGAAAAGTTTACCGGGAATTGAACTTTCGGCCTGTTGTGACGTATTCGACCCGCATTTAAGGGTGGCAATGGCACTAGCAGCGCCTAAGGCTAAAGCATATACAGATTATAGACAAATGCTTGACAATAAAGACTTGGATGCTATAATCATTGCTACACCGTTGTATTTACATTATCAGATGGCAATAGACGCATTGGAGGCAGGTAAACACGTATACCTGGAAAAAACCATGACCTATGACATTAAGCAAGCGCTAGACTTAGTAAAAAAGGTAGAGGCGCATAAAAACTTGGTTTTTCAAGTAGGACATCAGTACCGTTATTTTAGACTTTATCATAAAATAGCAGATATGATTGCCAGAGGCTGGTTAGGCGAGGTTAAGCAATATGAATGCCAGTATCACCGTAATAACGACTGGCGGAAACCTGTGCCAAAAGGTGCAGAAGATCAGCAGATTAACTGGCGTATGTATAAAGAATATTCTGGAGGTCTTATGGCCGAATTATGCTCTCATCAAATAGATGTGGTTAATTGGTTAACCAATAGTCATCCGCAAAAAGTTACAGCAATGGGCGGTATAGATAACTGGAAGGATGGACGCGAAACTTATGATAATATAAGGGCCGTTTTCGAGTACCCTAAAGGTGTAAAGGCCAATGTGAGTGCTCTACTTAGCAATGCTTTTAAAGGATATTCGATTCGTATATTAGGAACCGAGGCAACTATTGAGATACAACAATCAAAAGCTTATATGTATCGGGAAGAAGTTAAAAATAAAAAAAAGATGGTTGTAGATGGTGTAACAGGCGCTACCGCCGATTCTTGGGGGCAGGGAGAAGCTATACCTGTGGAATTTGACTATCAAGATGAAGAGAAACGGGACCCAACAGCTTATGCCTTACTAGATTTTGCCGATTGTATACGTACGGGTAAAAAACCCTTTTCGGATGTATTTACGGGCAAAGATGCAGCTATTGCTGTGTGTATGGCCAATGAGGCGGCAGAGAAGGAAACTTTTCAGCAATGGAGATTTTAGTAAACCATGATTGAACATTGAATAAAGGAAGTGATGGATTTTAAGTAATAAAGCATATGAAAAAAGTATCATATATATATATCTTTTTAACTTTGATGACCTCGGTTTTTCTTTTAAAGGCCCAAAACATCAAGCATCAGGATAGTAGTTATCATATTTACCTTTTATTAGGACAGTCAAATATGGCAGGAAGGGGAGAGGTTACAACATACTATCGTAGTCAAGTCCACTCCCGTGTTTTGATGCTGAATAAAAATAATGATTGGGTGAAGGCATCTCACCCCTTACATTTCGATAAACCTGAAGTAGCAGGTGTTGGTTTAGGGCTAAGGTTTGGAGTGGAGATGGCAAAAGCTTATCCTGAAAATATAATTGGATTGGTCCCTTGCGCAGTTGGCGGGACATCGATTACCAAATGGCGTCCAAATGCCTATGACGATGTTACCAATACACACCCTTATGACGACGCCGTGCTTCGCATTAAAGAGGCGATGAAAGCGGGCACTATAAAAGGCATTTTATGGCACCAGGGAGAAGGAGATAGCCAGTCGGGCAGTGACACTTATCTGGAAAATCTAGCGATACTTATTGAGCGTTTGCGGGATGTTGTAGGCAACCCTGAGCTTCCTTTTGTGGTTGGTGAGCTAGGAAAATACCGGGCTGATTATTTGAATATTAATAAAGTTTTAGTAGACCTTCCAAAGAAGGTTCCTCATACATATCTGGTCTCATCTGAGGGTTTGTGGCACAAAGGTGATGGAACTCATTTTGATAGTCCTTCTGCTTCTACTTTTGGAAAACGTTTTGCAGAAGCAATGTTAAAAGTACAGCATCAAGTGATTAATAATAGAAAAACAGTAAAAGGAAGGTGTAATCGGCTCACTGCCAAGGAAAAGGCCGACGGTTGGGAATTACTTTTTGATGGTGTTGATCCCAGTATTCGTTGGAGAAGTGTTAACGGAGACGATTTTCCCCAGGAGGGATGGACTATAGAAAAGGAGTCTCTAAAGATCTTACCAGGAGGTAGGGGGAAAGATATCATCAGCCGGGAGGAGTTTTCGGATTTCGAATTAACGTTAGATTTTAAATTAACTAAAAGTGCCAACAGCGGGGTGAAATATTTTGTAAACGAACTACAGAGTGCTAAAAGCAATAAAATTGTATTCAACGGACCAGAGTTTCAGATCATCGACGATTTTAATCATCCTGAGGTAAAAAGCGATCAAGATGGAAAAGGTAGTACCGGAGCCTTATATTTAATCTATGCGCCAGAGGATAAAGAATTAAAAGCTGTTGGAAAATGGAACACCATGCGGATTGTTTCAAATGGAGGGAGTGTTGAACATTGGCTCAACGGGAAAAAGGTGGTTGATTACAAACTAGGTTCGGAAGAGTTTAGGAACTTGATAGAAACAACCAAATTTAAAGAGTACAGAAATTACGGAGAAACAGCTTCCGGACATTTGATACTGCAAGATCATAATGATGCGGTTTTTTTTCGAAATATTAAAGTGAGGCGTTTAAAATGAATAAATATCAGTAATTAGCAACAAAAATAAGTAGTAAGTCATCTGCTCGACCTCATTGCTTTAACAGTCGTTAGTTTATTGTCGTTTGCAAGTTTTTGATATTCGGGCGTTTCGCAGCCGTAGACGGCGACTTTCTCCTCTGCATTATGGTGAACACCCCATCCATAGCGCTTAGCAAGCGGTGTTGCTCTGAAACAGGGTTGGCCTTAGGGAAAAAAGCAGTCGCGCTTTTTCGAGCCCGCTTTTCGCCAAATTATTCCGTTCAGCATAAACCTGAAATAATATATCATCTGACGTAAATTTATAAGGATTATTATAAATGAGGTCGAATTGTAAGCCTACAGTGTTTTTTTTCTCTTCTTGTTGATGGATTTTCCCCTAGAGCAGCCCGACAGTCTTCCGCCACTGTGATGAAAGTGTTTCTGTAATCGCTCCTATATATAACAAATTATAACAAGATCATTTCAGCCCTTAAACTTCAAAATGATCAGTGTTTTGTTAGTAGTAGAATCTCAAGAAACGTGAAATCCCGGATTATAGGGAGAATAAATCACCATAAATTGGGATTGACAATGGTAGGTTTCGAGCTTAATTTAGCTGTTGTTAAATAAATTGATTAAAAAGCGAAAGCCGAAAAGCTTAAATAGAGTAGGCAAAAATTCGTAAATCTATTAAAATGAGAACATTATCAGTAGAAAATTTAGGACTTGAAGAATTAAGCAATCAGGATTTAGTGGATGTAAATGGGGGCACAACCTTAAGGTGTAATGCTGGGGCAGCAGGATCTGCTATTGGCGGTGCACTAACTGGAGCTGCTGCAGGTTCGGTGATTCCTGTAATCGGAACTTTAGGAGGAGCAGCTATAGGCGCGTTAGGGGGGGCTTTGCTCGGTACAGCACAGTTTTGTCTTGAATAATTACAATTTCAGCTCATTAATTAAGGGCATGCCGAACAGCATGCCCAAAAAAATTATGATAGGGAAGCTAATGCTTTGGAAATATCTTGGTGGCCATTAATAATGTCAATCACTTTATATATGGTTAGCTCATTTGGTATCGTTTCTATTATTACTTCTGCTACATCTTCCCGGAAAATCTGTAGATCACTTTCTGGACTAACGCTCGTAGAAATTTTTCCAGTACCTTTACCATCTAACAATCTGGCTGGCCTAAGAATAGTATATGTTAATTCGCTGCTTTTCAGTAGCTCATCTGCGTAATGTTTTGCTATAAAATAGGGTTTAATGCCGGTTTCATCCCAAGCTTCGCGGTCATCCGCATGTATAGCACTTACCATTATATACCGTTTTATTCCTGAAGTTTTAGCGGCTTCCATGCTTTTTACTGCTCCGTCCAGGTCTATGGTCAGTGTTTTATCATGCCCAGTATGCCCGCCTGATCCAGCTGAAAAAACAATAATATCTATTGTTTCAAATGCTTGCTGAAGTTCTTGCACACTGCCTTCCAGATCAATTAAACGATATACTATTCCACGTTCATTAAAATGAGCTGCTTGGTTTGCATTTCTGATAGCCGCTATTGGCTCGAATTCATTCGAAAGTATTAATTTTTCACAAACAAGTTTACCAATTTTTCCATTTGCTCCAATAATTAGGACCCGTTGTTTTTTCATAGTTAATTGTTTTAATCGGGAAAAACTATTTTTTGTATATAAGTGCAACGTATCACCGTCTATTTTAGTTTGAAATAACTACGGATCTTAACGCGAGTATACAGTGTCAGAATGGATGTGTAATGATATGTACATTTAAAATTATTTGTTTATATTCAACGGATAAACTTCCAGTTATGCGTATAATTCTTGTAATATTATTAATGCTCACCAACTTCGGTTTAAGCGTAGGACAGGATAGCTTAAACCTCGACCTGAAAGAGAGATTAGACTCTATTTATGCATTTGACCAGGGTTTGAGGAGGTATATGGGAAATAGCGATTCACTTCAAAAAGATTCAATCGCACAGCTTGTAGGTTATACCGTAGAAGAATTAGATGAGCGCAAATTTGAGATTTTACCTTATCATGATTCGCTGAATTTAATTTTTGTAGAGCAGATAATCGCTGGTGTTGGTTATCCGGGAAAAACGCTGGTGGGGGAGCCGACCAATGAAACTGCATGGCTGGTACTTCAGCATTCGGATAAAATACCGCAATATTTTCCTTTAGTGAAAGAAGCCGGACAAAAAGGAGAAATACCTTTTCGATTAGTTGCTATGATGGAAGATAGGTTGTTAATGTATGAAGGTAAAGAGCAGTTGTATGGTACTCAAGCCAAAGGTATGACTGTAACTAATGTGGAGAAGGGTAAGAACGAGTTTATCTATTTTATTTGGCCGGTCAAAGATCCCGCTAACGTTAATAAACGCAGACAGCAGGCGGGTTTTGAAGATACCATTGAAGAAAATGCAAAAAAAATGAATATCGATTATAGGGTGCTTACCCTACGCGATGTAGAAAAAATGGCAAAGTAAGCAACTTTGTCCTATAGACAATGGCGCTTTTCTTACTAATATCTTCACTAGGTATAAACTGATTTTATGAACGAAAGATGGATTAACTACCAGCCACCAACGCAACGCGTGTTGTCAATTGATATCATGAGAGGGCTGACCCTTTTTCTGATGCTTTTCGTGAATGATTTATATATACCAGGTGTACCTTCATGGTTGGTACACACTGAAGCATCCGCGGACGGTATGGGACTTGCTGATTGGGTGTTCCCTGGTTTTCTTTTTATGGTTGGCATGTCTGTTCCATACGCAGTTAGGTCTAGGAGAAAGAAGGGACAGTCAAATAGCACTATTTTTGGCCATATTGTTCTGCGTACCCTTAGTTTATTATTGATTGGCGTGTTGATTATGAATATCGATAGACTCAACCCGACTTTAACGGGTATCGATCGGAATCTATGGGCAATATTATTATATGTTTCTATCTTTTTGATTTGGAATAATTATCCCACTGACAGTCGCCATAACAAACTTTATCTTACATGTCGGGTTATGGGAATAGTCGGTTTGGTGGTTCTTGCTTGTATATTCAGAGCAGGAAGCTCGGCAGAACCAGCATGGTTGGAGATCGGTTGGTGGGGTATTCTTGGCTTGATTGGGTGGGGATATTTCGCTGCCGCTACTACTTTTTTGCTATGTGGTTCAAAGTTGCTTGCAAATATTGCCGTATGGTTGTTTTTCATTTTGTTAAATATAGGTAACCAAATAGATTTATTGAAATGGTTTGATTTTTTGACACCTGTTTTAGGAGTGTTGTTGAGTGGCAATGTGCCTGCCATCGTGCTTGCCGGTTTAGTGGTGGGTTCATTGCTTAGTATGCCAGAAAGACGCCATAAAAAGTTGGTGTTGATAATTATATCACTTGGAATAGGGTGTTTATTGCTAGGCTTTTTTCTACGTAACTGGTTTATTGTTTCAAAGATATATGGTACACCCAGTTGGGCCATGATCTGTAACGGAGTAAGCATGTTAATATATGTGTTATTGTATTTTATCGTTGACGTTTTAGGATACTATCGGTGGATAAACATGTTCGGAGCAGCTGGAAAAAACTCATTGACAACATATTTAGCGCCGGATGTGATATATTTCGTTTGTTGGGGATTGGGAGTACCACTTTTTTTCTATAAACAGGAAACGAGCCAGCTTTTAGCTGTGGCAGGCTCATTGGTGTGGGCAATGGCAATGATTGGATTTGCAATAGCATTAGCCAAAATCCATATTCGTCTCAAGCTTTAAGAAATATGGAATTCTCTCGCATATTTTGCTAACAAAACCACTGCCAATTGGTTGTTTAAGAAGTAGGTAATGGTCTGGCTGCGAATAGATTTTGGCTATCACCACTGCTTAATATTATCAATAATTAGATCGTTAAGAATCATGGCAAATCTGAAGGCACTTCATGTTGGCAGCAAGGGTGTAGAGGTGAGGCGATGGCAATATTTTCTTCTTGGCCAGCAGCTTTATAAAGGGGAGGTCGATGGAAAGTTTGGTTTGTTAACCCTTGAAGCAAGCAAAGCATTTCAGCAGTCACAGGGTCTCCTTCCTGATGGCGTGGTCGGTAACAAGACCTATGGGAAAGCTATGTTAATTGGTTTCGAAGGGGCGACAGATACAGCAACTGACAAGCAAGCGAGCAACTGGCCTTCAAAGCCAGATTTTAAACCTTTAACTAATGATGCTGAAAGAGCTGGAATTTTTGGTAAATTTTCATATGAGCACCACCCTGTACCGGGAGACCCTGAACACATTAGGATATTGGGTAATTGGCAGAGCGAAAATATTCTTGCCGTAGAAATTCCGCAACTCACAGCTATTGCCGGTATTGAAAGAATTAATTTTCATAGATTGGCTGTTAAGCAATTACAGAAGTTATGGTCTGATTGGGAAGCGTTGGGATTACTTTCTCTAGTATTAACCTGGCAAGGAAGTTTCAATTCGCGTTTTGTTAGAGGAAGTCGTACGTCACTGAGTAACCATGCTTTTGGTACTGCTTTCGATATTAATGCGGCCTGGAACCCATTGGGAGCCATACCGGCCTTTGTGGGGCAAGAAGGATCCGTAAGGGAGTTGGTGAGCATAGCCAATAACAACGGCTTTTATTGGGGAGGGCATTTTACCAGAAAGGATGGGATGCATTTTGAGGTGGCAAAGTTATTCTGAATATAAAATAGACGTCTTTAATAAGGGCTTTATATATTTAAGAAACGTGCATTATGATCTTCGATAAGTTATATAACTACTTGGCCCGTTTATATTACACCTTTGTTTACAACTGGTTCTATATCATCTTGTCGCTTTTTGTGCCCATTGTATTATGGGCTATCGATATTGGGCGTGACATCGTTTTGGATTTAACCGAGATACATAATTTTCAGTTCATAAATATTCCATTGATTATTTTATCATTTACGTTATTAACATTAAGTAATTGGGTTATCCCGGTTCTTACAATAAATGTATGGCAATTTTTTACTGGAAAAAAGCCCAATAGTCTTTTCATATATGCTCGGCTTATTCCCTTGTATAACGGATCGAAGGGAGGAGGTCGTAAACTGCAGTTTCCATCGCGGTATGTGGCAATATTACCTTGGAGCATTTTTTTATTTGTTGTGGTACGGTCCTTCTTGCCTGAACATCGGGAATATTTAAGTTTTATTGCCTTTTTTATAATTTGGCTGATTATTGTCCTGATAGATCGCTTTTATAAGAAGAACCTTGTATTTGTTTTCTTTCGGAGTATGTGTGGTGCAACAATGCGTATTAGTGCAGATTCACGTGTAAAGGCTTGGCTGTATATTGGATTGTTGGCATTGTCATTTATACTTTTCTTAGTTTTCGCCGGTTTCATATCAGCTATTGTCGGTGCAGGGCCTGGCAACAACGATGTAATCAAATACTTTATTGTAATTATCAATCTTGTTGGCTTGGTGATGATTTATTTATTTATGCAATTCTCAGAAAATATTCATGAAGATTTTCGAGATATTGAGCAACCTTATTTGATCAGCAGATCTGTCCATCTCACTTGCTTGGCATTTATGGGATGTTCGGCTGTCATGTTAGGTCTGAGTAATGAATATCTCTGGCCAGCAGAAATCGGCTATTTTTCCCCGGTATATGTACTGATTATCGTGATTTCTTTTTACCTCTTTACGGTGGATATTTTGGTGACAAGTCAGCTGAATATCACGGGGATTTATAATCGTATAAGAAAAAAGGAACGGGTATTGACTACGTATAGTGGCCGCGTAAGCAAATACTATAAAATATTTATCTACACAGCAGTGTTTTTTTTTATATATATAGTCTTTTTTAATGCTATCAATTCACATCGTATTCGTTCCGAGCGGGTTGGTTTGGCAGCATATTTTCAAGAAGATGCCCGTCCAGCATTAACAGATTATTTTGATGGATGGTTAGCCCAAAGGGATACAGTGGAAAAAATAACTGTTTATTTGGTTTCGGGACAGGGGGGAGGCTCTCGGGCAGCGGCGTGGTTCATAATGGCCATGCAACACCTTAATACTTTGGATCCGAATTTTAGCAAAAATTTATTTGCTGTTTCAACGGTTTCAGGATCCACCTCCGGAGCTGCTATGTACCTGGCAGATATCCATCTAAAACAGTCCATTGATTCGGTAAATGTGCAGCGTATTCAGACCATTTATGGCAGAAACTATATCAGCAGCGCACTTTGGGGCTTGCTACTAGGCGATGGGTACGAGGGGCTTAGGCATCTTTTACAGGATGCGCGAAAGGAATTTCCCAAAGATCGAAACTATTATTTTCAGGAAGAGGAGATAAACGCCTATAAAGCTTCGGTCGGAACTAAATTTGATGCACAAGTTGATAGTTTTTTTAGAAATGATTATTTAGCATCTTACTTTTTAACGAGGCAGGGTAACGAGGTGGATAAAAAAAATAGTAAAATCGATAACTATTCCTTACCCTTGTTCTTTATCAACTCCAGCATTGTTGAACGTGGAGAACGTGGCGTCTTTTCACCAGTACGTTTGGAAGAATTCAGTTTGGCTACAGATTTATATGCAAATTTTAAGTATTATGTCGGTTCATACTACGAGAGTCATCTCTATAATATTCCGCTCATTACATGTGTAAATCAAAGTCAGGCTTTTCCTTTTATCAACGCATATAATTATATGGAATCTACCGGTAGGTTAATGGATGGGGGAATGTATGAGAATTCTGGAACTACCACTACTTTAGAAATATATGAAGCGCTGCGTAAACATATTGCAGATAAGAAGTACGAAAATGTCAGGTTGGTGGCTATTAATGTGATGAATAGCCTTATGGGAGATGAATTTGTTCCTATTCTATATAAGTCGTCTACCGTTTTTAATACACTAACAGCGGCTTTCAATGTCCCATTCGGTGGGCATCAACGTTTCAGTTATAAAAATATGTTACGTAACATAGCCAATAAACCTGATACAGCATTGCAGTTGCCGCTTAAGGTTGATATTCCACTGACGAGAATGCTACCTCGTCATAGTATAGATACGATGAAACAGCATTTAGACAGTTTATCGATAAATCAATATATTGGTAATGCTTGGTAACTCCAATGGCTATTTAGCTTCATTAGACAAGGTGTTTCCTGATTTTTTCCTGTAAATCACCGATGAAGGTTTTGCAATGTAATCACCTACATTTTCTGGAAGTTAACAATAACTATCATACAATAAACTCATTTACCATAAAACCCGAAAACTTGGACAGATAAGTTGCGAAGATAATAATCCTTTTTTAAATCTTAGCAAGTGGTTATTGTGTGGTAAGGGAAGATATGTGATCATAATCACTTAAAACACTGTGTTTTATCATTAAATAACTTTATGTAAAACGATAAATTTGAATAATAAACTTATTCGCTAACTTAAATTTGCTCGTTATGAAAGAGGAAAGATCTTCAGGTATCGTTTTAAAAAAATTGGATGTAAAAGAAGCTGATGGTTTTCTTAGTTTACACAACTATCCAACAGTATGCGGTAGTTATTTTGAAGCACTATATGTTAAAGGCGAATCTGGTGTAAGTTTTACGCAAAGACTGCTATGGCTTTCGAAATGCGCTTATACCATTCGCTTAAAATCGGATCCGGATAAAATTATAGGAGCGTGTCTGATATACCGTGATATAAACAAAGGGAATCAACATATTTTTGGAGGAACGTTACTTCCAACTTACCGAAATAAATCGTTATTGATAGAAGCTTTTAATCAAATAAAAGAGTTGGCAAAATATTGTTATGGATTAGTTGATCTGAAAATCAACAAAAAGGTCGACGAACAAAGACAGGTTTTTCTTCCCAGTACCAGACATATTTCGGTAGTTTCTTAAAGCTGCAGACTATATGCTTTAAAAGATTCTATCCGCTATTTATTTTAGCTTCATTTTGTTATTTTTGTATGAAACGCTTTATAAAGCGGCCATGCATCGCAATAAACATGTATTGGTTCAAGCAATTAATCCTTTCTGGGATATAAGGGTAAGGTTGCCCGAGTTCACTTATTTGGTGCTGGATCTTTTTATGGATCGTCGGTTGTATGGATTCTTCATAATAGGCTTATTATTTGGTAACCATGGTTTTATTGATTTACAGATGAGTTATAACAGTAAAACATAAAAAAAGTTTATTTTTGCTGACTTAAACAATAGGGGAAATTAGCTCAGTTGGTTTAGAGCACTGCCTCGACAAGGCAGGGGTCACAGGTTCGAGCCCTGTATTTCCCACAAATATTATCAGTACGAGTTATTAAAAAGCAGGATACGGAAATAAGCCTTTATATTAAAGGACCTGCTTTTAATTTTTATTCTTCACAGGTAAGAAAGGTATACCTCATTCTTAAAACATCACTAGTTTCAGTTCGGTTTTTTTATGCATTTCCCGATGAAACCAAAGCTAACCCCCAATAAAAAACAAATCACCTCCGATATAACGCAGTCGTTTGGCCAGGATTTGGTGACCTGTTCAGCTGAAGATATAGCTATCTCGAAAATATTAAAGATTATGTAGATACTTAAAATGACTAAGTATTTACTTATTGTAACAGCGTGAAGGAACTTAAGGAAGAAAAAAAATGTAAATTTGGACAGGAGAAATAAAATAATTTTTAGAACTATGAGTAATATCACATTTAAAGGTAACCCTGTTAATACGATAGGAGAGCTTCCCACAATAGGTACTGCAGCTAAAGATTTCACCTTGACCGCTAGCGATCTATCTGAAAAAAGCTTGCAGGATTTTAAAGGGAAGTCTATTATTCTTAATATATTTCCGAGTGTAAATACAGGGGTATGTGCCGCATCCGTACGCAAATTTAATGAAGATGCAGCCAAACTGCCTAATACTACTGTTTTATGTATTTCAAAAGACCTGCCTTTTGCGCAAGCCGAGTTTTGCGGTGCAGAAGGAATAGAAAATGTGGTAATGTTATCAGACTTCCGCACTGACTTTGGTAAGGTGTATGGTGTAGAATTGCGAGATAGTCCGTTAAGAGGTTTATTGAGTAGAGCAGTTGTGGTTATAGATGCAGATGGTAAGATAATATATGAAGAACAAGTGCCTGAGATTGCACAGGAGCCAAATTATGATGCTGCGTTAACTGCAGTAAAATAGTGAAGAGGTTATACGATAATTTTATGGTTTTGTAAACAAGCGGCTGTTGTATATCTTATCGCCTTAGGGATTAGGGGCCGTTGAAATTTAAGCATTTAACAGCCCCTAGTTGTTAGAAGTTTTAATCCCATTTTAGTACTGCCCAAATCAAGCTGACAAAAGTGATTATATTAGCTAGGGTGCGGATTGTATGGAAACGGTTCCATGAATTGGAAAAGGCGATCCTTTGCTCATTTAGCTCCTCTGCCGTAGCGACGTAAGTATTAAAATGGTCTAAAGACTCATTGAGAGGAACGTTGCCCATGGCCGTTATCAAAAAGACACCAAAAAAATAGAACGTACAAGCTGCCAAAAGGCAGTAAAAAGAAGAAGTGCTACCTGCTGTTACATAAATTACCCAGGTTGCCATTGGAAGTAAAATTAGTGTGCCAAAGAAACTTAAGAAGAAGGTGGGATTTAACACGGCACGATTGATATGCTGCATTGCTCGAATATATTCTGCATCGGTCAGTCTACTCAAACCGATATTTATAGAACATGAGTAGGCATAGAAAAAACCACTGATCAAGCCGGTTGTCAATGTGGTTAGTAATAAGAGTAGTCTGACTGTCATGGCATTTAGATTTTTTTGGTAAAGATAGCTAGGTGCTAAAATTCAAAATAGAACAAAAGCGACAGTCATTTTTTCCTTATTGAAAATAAAAACCGTACCAGCAGGATCCATAATCCACTGTTTTGTCAGCAGGTATTTATTCTAAGTTATCACATGTGTTTATCTCTCTGCTATTCAGGCAGTCAGTGGTAGAAGTCACGTCAGATGTTTTTAATTCCAGTTATACTTCTGAATGCGTATAATTGTCTACACAATCTAACCAAACCAAGTTGCCATTAACATCAAAGTTTTTAAATGGCATTTTACATTACAGCATAATCTCTCCAATAAGAAACGGTTTGGCTTTACCTGATATTTTAACTCTATCGCCAGTGCTTTCGCACTTGAGAAAACCCATGCGTGAGGAAAGTTGCATGGCTGTCAGTTTTTTCTTTCTAAGTTGTCGCGCCCAATAGGGCGTTAATGTGGTGTGTGCAGAGCCGGTAACGGGGTCTTCGTCAACTCCCGACTGCGGCGCAAAAAAACGTGAGACAAAGTCAACATCTTTCCCTTGGGAGGTGATGATCAGGCCGCGCACGTTCAGAGATTGTATGTAATAGAGATTAGGTGTGGCGGTTGAAATCTGTTCAGTTGTTTGATAAATAAACATGTAATTTGTTTTGCCTTTATATACTTCTATTGGACTGATGCCAATTGCATGCTGAAAGCTTTCTTCAAGAGGTAGTTGTTCGAGTGTGTCGACAGGAAAATCAAGTGAAAAAAAGTCGCCTGATTTTGTTATTGGTAAAGAACCACTCCTAGAAGAGTGAAAGGCAATAGTGTTTCCTGCATGTCCTTCAAAATTGAAAAGTACATAAGCTGCGGCTAAAGTTGCGTGGCCACATAGATCAACCTCTACAGTTGGCGTAAACCACCTAATGTCATAGTAATTTTCTTTCTTTACATAAAATGCCGTCTCTGATAGGTTATTCTCCGCAGCGATACGTTGAAGTATATCGTCTTCCAACCATTGGTTTAACGGGCACACAGCAGCCGGATTGCCTGAGAAGAGTTGATCGGTAAATGCGTCTACTTGGTAAATCTTTATCATTGTTATAAAAATAGCTGTTATAAATTTATATTGCAAATTTTAAATTGCCAATATCAGCTGTAGTTTTTCTTTGGCGAAGAAAACCTTTCTTTTTGACTTGGGAGTTCTGATACAGGTGAGGCAGGTAATGGCTGTGTAAAATGTTAAAACTTTAACATAGTGAAAAGACACAATTACCGACGATTGGCCGTACTTATTAAATCAATATTTATGAGATCAAATCGCTCGTTCAAAATGAACAGATGTCGTAGCTGCTTTTAAGTATGACACGTCACAAAGCGTGAATGTAATCAATATTCAGGTATCAATTTTTTGTTAAGAGTAAAGATGGTTTCCAATTATAGATCGGTTGAGTTAGATATGCTTTTTAGAACGGGTGTCTGCCGGTTTTTTGATATTACTTTTCGATAAATGTTTGTTAATGTGCAAGAGGCGCCCAGAAGGACGACCCTTGCACATTAAATCAGCCCAATATCTTATAGGCTGTTGAGATAATCAACAATCTCGTCTCGCGTCTTGCCGGTTTTTTGCTGTAGCTTTCCGAGCAACTCTTCTTCTTTACCATCTGCGTAAGTTAAGTCATCATCTGTTAACTCTCCCCATTTTTGCTTAACCTTGCCCTTTAATTCATTCCAAGAACCTCTCAATTTTAAGTTACTCATTTTTCCTCCGTTTTGTTAATAGTTACGTTAATAACAGTAGTTGCCAACATTTGTTTGATAACCCTTTTAAGTGCTTTAGTGATAAGGTAAAGCAATAGATGTTACCTGACAGATTTACTTAATGATGAAATTATTTTTTTTAGACTGTCATATTTACATTCGTGTACTTGGTACACGATTTGAAGGAGATAGGGCTAGTTCGCATACCTGAATTTATATTATTTGTTGATTTTGGATGTGAAGAATGGTACAATTTGACAAAAAATAGCGTAACAGTACGATGCTTGTGCTATTTATGCCAAGTAATGATAAAGCCGGAAAATATATCTGGGAATTAAAAACATAAATAAATAATGAAAGTACTTGTAATTGGAGGTGGAAACATGGGGCTAACTTATGCAGAAGCTATTGCCAAATCTAATTTTTTAAATAACGGGGATCTAATGATTTTCGACAAGAGTGAGACTAAGCTCGATGAGTTGCGGGAGCGAAAACTTTTTGATGTATATGATCGTTTGGGAGATTGCCTCCCTCAAGCTGATGTGGTGTTTCTAGCTGTAAAGCCCGTGCACTCCGCTGAACTTATGCAGCAAATGAATCCTCTGGTGAGTAATGAACAGCTGTTTATATCAATTATGGCAGGTGTTACTATCGAGGCAATGAAAAACGGATTAGGTATAACTAAGGTCGTGCGTGCTATGCCAAATTTGCCAGCATTGGTGGGGTTGGGGATGACTTCCTTCACTGCGGCGGCCGAAGTGTCGCGATTGGAGCTCGCTACAGTAGAAAATTTGTTAGATACCACGGGTAGGTCTATAGGAATGGAGTCTGAACAGCAAATTGATGCTTCCACCGGTATATCGGGTAGCGGACCGGCTTATGTTTTTTATTTTATGGAGTCAATGATGGAAGCGGCTTTAAAGATGGGTTTTTCAACAAAAGATGCCCGACTATTAGTTAGCCAAACTTTTTTGGGTGCTATTGAGTTGTTTAATTCTTCTGACCTTAATCCTGACGAATGGATGAGAAAGGTGGCCTCAAAAGGAGGTACTACACAAGCAGCTCTCGAATCAATGGAAGAAAATCATGTGAAGGAGAGGATAAAAGATGCTGCATATGCTGCTTTCAAACGGGCCGCCGAATTGGGAAAGGAATTTGCTGCCAGCTCTACGGCGATTGGCTAAATCAAAACGAAAAAGTCTGGCTCCAAAGCTAGGCTTTTTTGTTCTCATCTTTTGTGGGATTAATCAAAAATATCCTTTAGTTATATATCAACCGCAATGGTGATTTATGCTTCAATTTGGATAATAAGCTGATAAGGATAGAAAGAATTGGGTTGCCCTTTTATTTAAAAAGGTCTGGTGATAAGATATTGAAAATAGCTGATTTCGGGGGGTGATACATTAGATTTCATCAAAGATATTTGCTTCCAGGGATTACCGAAACCCTGAAGAGCAGGTAAAAGAGTAAATAAAGTAAAAATGGAAAATCAATTGGAATCGGAAGACTTATTAGAAATTACTGTTGAAGAATCGCGTGACATCGTTGGCGGTAAAGCCAATTTTTCTAGGGTATGCAGTTCTGTTAGTAGCACTGCAACACCCACAGAAAGCGATCCTTTTTATGGTATCGTTCGTTGTAACAGTGCCAACTAAGTAATTCAACAGTCAATCTAAACCTAATTTTCACTTGCCTTTTTCTCCATTGCTCGATTGATGTATGCTTTGATCAACGCCACTTCTTCCTTGCGGTAAGGTTTAAAACTACCATTGTATAAATCGTGCTGCCAAACACTTGGTTCTGGATCACCCGGTCGATGTCCCCAAGGTAAATGCGTTTGTGTTTTGCCATTTACTAAACCCCAAAGCATACACCCAACCCCTTCTTCAAAAAAAACTGCTAAATTATTTTCAATCGTGGAGCCAGTGGGCCTGTTGAGCCATTCCGTATTAATGAGTGGGCGTCCATGTTTCTTTAATTCTTCTATTTGCTTTTGCAGATTTTCCTGATTACCATAGTTATGAAAAGTGATAATATCCGAATTGTTAAGTATAATCTCGTTGAGACGCTCGTTTTGATCAAATACCCCAATACTTATAGGTTGACTTGGGTTTGCTTCACGGGCTGAAATAATGACTTTTTGGAGAAGAGGTAAAGTGGTTGTGCCAAGCCCGCTATTTGTCGGTTCGTTGTAAAGGTCCCATAACATAATGCGTTGATCGTCCTTGAAGTGACTGATGACGGTTTTTACGTATTGTGCTAATTTTGGATAGCTGCTAGTATCTGTTACCATACTATGTCCTGGACTAGGCGACCAAGCCCAAGCATACCACCCAATTAGCGGTTCTGGTTGTTTACCTGTTTTAGGATCATTTTCAATTCCGAAAGAACAATCATCAAATAAGGCAGGCATAAATTGAATATCATACTTTGCGCATATGTCCATAAAGGTATTCAAAGTGTTTAAGAAATATTGCGGATCTTCTTCGTAAACAGCATACTGTAAAACGGCTCTTAAGGCATTCATGCCTGTTTTTTTTGCCAGCGCCAGCTCTCGCTCTATTGCTTTTGGATCAAAGGATGTTTTATCCCACATGGCAGTGTAATTGATAGCATATGCGGGAATATAATTGAATCCACAATACCAGGAAGTCTTGTTGTACCAATCCCAAGCTTGTTTTTTTGTCCAGCGTTTAGCAGGTATTTGTTGTGCTTGCCCAAAAACTGGTCTTGTTAAATAGTCGGTAACTAAAAATACAAATAGTATGGCTAGCATCTTGTTAAATAGTTTGTCAGACCTTGTATGAACCATTGTACGCATAATTGCTTTTGTTTATTTCAAAATAACGCTCGATTTGATGGATAAAAAAGGGGAATATTGTTTATTTACTGGATAATATTGTTTTTTGATGATATTTTTAGAGATAATAGCTTAATATTGTCTATATATTAGTGTTTTTAACAAGTTTTACAAATGAAAGCAACCTTCGAATCAGTTGCTAATATGGCAGATACCTCTTTTACGATTAGGCATTTTGAAGAAGAATATTTTTCAGCACCTTATCATCATCATCCGGAATTTGAGCTGACCTTTATTATTAAAGGTTATGGCAAGAGGTATGTAGGCACTCGGATGGACGACTATAATAAGGATGATTTAGTCCTATTAGGTAAGAATTTACCTCATTGCTGGAAAACAGAACAGGTTGTTAATGGGGAAATTAATGCGAGCTCCATAGTAATCCAGTTTAAAGAAGATTTTTTAGGCACCAATTTTTTTGATATTCCAGAAATGAAAGCAGTAAGCAGACTGCTTGACTTAAGTAAAAACGGGTTACAGTTTACAGGTCGTGGGGTTCAAGAAGTTTACCATTTAATGCTGGACTTGCTGGATGAACAAAGCCCCGTAAAGAGGGTTTGCCTTTTCCTTACCATTTTAAATAAACTAGCTTTTTGGGAAGATTTTGTAGTGTTGGAAAAAGGGAATCCCTACGACAGTATGGCGGTAGTTGAAAGAGAAAAAATTAATCGTGTGACGGCATACATCGTTGAGCATTTTACTCAAAAGGTGTCTGTAGATGAAGTGGCTGCTTTAGTCCACATGACCCCCCATGCTTTCTGCAAATATTTTAAACGTATAACACGCAAGACACTGATGGAGATGGTTATTGATTATAGAATCGATTTGGCTGCCCGTCAATTAGTTTATACGGATTTGCCGGTGGCTCAGATTGCCTTGGAAAGTGGTTTTAATGATGTGTCTAGCTTTTACAAAACGTTCAGGAAAAGGAAGAAAATAAGCCCATTAACATATCGTAATAGGTTTCTTCAGGTAAACGAAAAAGCCAATTAGCATGGTTTAAGGTTACAAATAAATTACAATTAAAATTTGTATTAGTGTTTTTAGTACACTATCTTTGTTTCATCATAATTTAGGTTTATAATTGGTTAGTAAAGATCTTCAGTCTCCCCGATTGAAGATCTTTTTTATATCGTTTCTTACAGTTAGTGATCTTGTCAGCACATATTCTTACTCCAGTTAATGTATGGTCTATCCATTCTATAGTTGCATCTGCTCCTAATATCGCTTGAAGGCGAATCCAGATTGATAAAGCCTTAATTAGATCCGCGCAGGACCATATACCGGAAAATGCTTTTAATAAGTAAAATAAATCTTGATGATTTTGATATTCAGCCGTATGCTCCTACGCATAGCGTGAGCAACTAAGGGAACTTTTAGGTTTCAGAAAGTTGGTGCCACAAGCTGTTAAGGAAGCTTCTGATGCACTTTGTAACTATCAAACAACTTTGAAACAAGAATGGGAAAGAACCGGACAGTTAAAAACATTGGAAAAAACATAGATTACAATAAAAACTGTTAAATTACGGTTCATATACTTGTTATACAGCGATATTGCTGGCCGAGCAGAATTTATTGATATCGCAATTGGATTTTGTGAACGGTCAATGGGCCAAATGGCGCACTGCTAGAGTGGTACTCAAGTAAATTAAAAAATAAAAGATACGTTATGATGAATGTTAACGCATACTTAGAACGGATTCACCATAGTGGACGCACAGACGTTTCGTTGGAATCGTTGATGGCAATTCATCGTTTGCATCCTAAACATATTCCCTTTGAAAATTTGGATCCATTGACCGGGAAAAATGTTAGCTTGGCGATCGAAGATGTTAATAAGAAACTGGTATATCAACGTAGGGGAGGTTATTGCTTTGAACAAAACTTGCTACTGAAAGAGGCACTCACAGCATTGGGCTTTGAAGTTACGGGTCTTTCGGGGCGAGTAGCGTGGAATATAGACGCATCAGTGATTACGGCGCGTACACATATGTTATTGTTGGTGTTACTCGAGGAACAACAATATGTTGTAGATGTTGGTTTTGGCGTGATGACATTAACTGCGCCTTTGCTCTTGGCACCCAATGTCGTGCAGGAGACCCCACACGGTATTTTTCGGATAATAAAGAAAGAAAAGATCTATTTACAACAAGTTTTAATAGAAAAGGAGTGGCGACCCGTCTATTATTTTGATACAGAACCAACTGCCCCTGCTGATTATGAAGTGGGTAACTGGTACGTGTCAACCCATCCTAATTCTCACTTTAGAAAACAGTTGATTGCAGCGAAAGTCGATGATGGGGTTCGCTACTCTTTGAACGATAATGTGCTAACTATCCGTTTCTTGAGTGGTAAGAAGGAAACGCAAGTACTTCGATCCGTAGAAGAGGTCTTGCAGGTTTTAAACGGGCTGTTTGGTATTCAGACCGAAGGGGTTGATAAACTAGCTGTAAGGTTGGCAGACATCAATGCTAGCTTAAATAGATATTAACAAACATATTGAGAGATTTCTTGTTATTATGTATAATAAACTTGCTTTATAAAGTAGTAATGAAAATAGGTTATAAATAATTAATATCTTGATTATGAATAAGGATAAAAAAGAAGCGTCAAAAAACGAGATGAAAAAATCAGAGAGTAAATCAAATCCCTCCGCTGCAGCATTAAAAGCTATTAAAGACCGGGATGAGAGTTTTTCGGATAGTAAACATCCAAGAAAACACGATGCTCCAAAGACAAGTAGAAATCCGAAGGGATTTTCATAAATTTTAAGTCAAAGCTTAACGTTACGCAAAAACAGTCAGGATCGGCCTCTAGCGTAGGAGAAGAGCTTGCGAACGGAGATATATGATGCACTCACCTATGGTAGCTAATACACAGATCGAGTTATTGGCTTATATTTAGCGTTCCGGCAACAGGGCTTTGATCTCGAATTTCTTCACTGGCTAATTTAATCATTTGCTCATTTTCATTAAGGTTGCCATAAATTTCAGTTTTATCATCTGTCTGACGACCTAACTTTATAGGTACCCACTTCGTGCTATCATGTTCAACCTTAATGATATACGTTCCCATGGTAGATTCCAGAATTGATTCAGAGGGTACTATAAAGGTTTCATCTTGCCCGTTAAGTGGGATGTCTACCTCTGTAATCATACCTGGTAATAATTGTTTATCTGTATTGTTGACATCCATTTCCACGCGTTGCGCACGCAAACGGGTGTCGAGCGCCCCGGCAAGTCTGTTAACTTTTGCCGTAAAGGGTTTATGCGGAAGAGCTTTGACAGTAAAACTTACCTCATGCTGTTTTTTGAGATAAGAAGAGTAAAGTTCTGGTACGCTCACCACCAGACGCAGCTTATCTTGTTCCTGTAAAGTAAATATTGGTAGCTCTGAACCTTTTCCCGATGGGCCCACATACGCTCCGGAACTTACATTTCTTCCAGTAATTATTCCAGCGAAAGGGGCTCTTATTTCAAGATAATTCTTATTATCGTCCACTTCCTTGTATGCTGCTTTGGCAGCTTCGAATTGCGCAAGGTCGGAGTTTTGTTTCGCCAACGCCAGGTCGAGATCATTTTGTGATACCGTGCCGGGTGTCTTGCTGGTTTCCAGCAGACGATCATAAGTCGCTTTACTGGCTAGATAAACTGCCTCTTGAGATTTTAAACGAGACGCCGCCCCGGATAGCTGAGAAGTAATCTCAGGAGCTTCCATAGCAGCTAATAATTGGCCGGCCTTCACTTCACTTCCAACATCTACATATAGCCGCTTTACAAAACTATTGACTTTTGCATAGATGTCAACTTGCTGATAGGCAATGAGCTCACCGGGTATCCGGATGACAGAAACTAATTGCCCCTTAGTTAATTGAAAGGTTTCAATAACGGCAGTATTGCTATCGTCGCGTGCTTTTTCAGCGCTATTGGACGGTGAAGCGCATTTAGCGAAGATGCACACAATGGGGGAAAAGCAGCACAAAGTGATAATTCGATTAATATTCATGGCTTAATTTTTTAATTTCTTTTAGTGATAGAAGGTATATAGTGAATGCTTTCCTCATCTTCTGGATCAAGCGAAACACTTTGTATACTTGTTTTATTTTGTCCCCATGCAAATACTAGAGGTAAAATAAATAGTGCAGCAAAGGTTGAAGCGATTAACCCTCCAATAACCGCTCTTCCAAGTGGTGCGGATTGATCACCGGCCTCTCCCAGTCCACTGGCTAATGGGATCATGCCTACTATCATGGCCAAGGCCGTCATAACTATAGGGCGTAACCGGAGGGAAGCAGCTTTAGTAGCGGAAAGAATGGAATCTCCGGTTGTCATTCGTATTTCCTCTGCATTGGTTATCAACAAAACCGCATTGGATATCGACACACCTACTGACATAATCAAGCCCATATAGGATTGCAGGTTTAAAGTAGCCCCTGTAAGCATGAGCAATGCCGTTGATCCCATGATGACAGCGGGTACGGTAGCTAAAACGATACCAGAAACTTTAAAAGATTGGAAGTTAGCGGCTAACATCAGAAAGATAACTACTATTGCAATCAGTAGCCCACCTTCGAGACTGCCCATCGTTTCCTCAAGCGTATCACTTAAGCCAATTAATTCTACTTCAAGACCTCTCGGTAATTCTCCCATTGATGCGATGGACGCTTTTACGTCCGTAGCAGCTGTACCCAAATCTTTGTCACTAATATTAGCCGTTACGGTGAGCATCGGCATGGCTCCCAGGTTATCCACCTCACCGTACGTGGTACCTGTTGTGAGTTGGGAAACATCACCCAGTACCGGCCGGGAACTGTTCCTTAGCAAAGGGATTTCGCTGATCTCATCCATATTATTCATCTTACCTTCGGGTATTTGTACCTGTACACTGTAGCTATTGCCGATTGTTTGATCAATCCATATATTTTTGTCCGTATATCTTGATGAGGAAGTAGATGCTATAAGCGATCGGGATATATCGTTCATATCGACACCCAATTGTGCTGCTCGCATGCGATCCACTTCAATATTTATGGCAGGATATTTAGTAGACTGACCCAGCTGTACATCGCGTAAGTAGTCTATTGCCTGTAGTTTGGTAATCAATTGGTGTGCATACGCTTCATTGAGTTTCTTGTCCCTGCCCGAAAAACGTACCTCAATAGGGGTTGGAGAACCTTGACTTAATATCTTTTCTGTCAACTCAATCGGTTCGAACGAGGGTTTTATTTCGGGCATACGTTTCGTTAATGCGGTACGGATCTGCTCTTTTAATTCGTCGATATCTGTATGGAAGTGTTCTTCCAGTGCGACTTGTATAACCGATTCATGTGGTCCGGCCATCCATAAGTAGATGGGGCTTGTAGAAAATAAAGAGGGGTGCGTACCCACATAAGCAGATGTAATCGACACATTATCCGGCCCTACGAGTTCTCTGATCTCATCTATCGCTTGGGCGGTTTTGCGCTCGGTTGCTTCAATTCGAGTGCCTTCAGGGGCACGTAAGCGCACTTGAAACTGATTGCCGTTTACTTTAGGTAGCACATCACGGCCAATTTGTGACATCAATAATGTAGCTAATGCACAAATAAGGATTAGATAAGCGATTACGATAGGCTTTCTATGCGGGATCAGGCGTTCCAGAAAACGTAAATATCGGTTACGTAGGCGTTCAAAAATACCGATTTTTCCGTCACGGTTAATATCCGCTGATTCAGCGGAAGCGATTTTTTGCTCCGTCGACGATGGTTGCTGTCTAGTTTCCGTTGAGGGAGTAGCCTGATCCTTTTGATGGTGTTTGATTTTCATGATCCAGTTGGCCATGATAGGTACAAAGGTCTGTGCGAGAAAATAGGAAGCGATCATACTGAATCCTATGGCCAAAGCCAGAGGAAGGAAGAGGGATCCCGGGATACCACCCATGGTAAAGGCCGGGGCAAAAACAGCCAATATACAAAATAGAATGAGCAGTTTAGGAAAGGCAATTTCTTTACAAGCCTCCCAGATGGCTAAAGCCTTGGGTTTGCCCATATCCAGATGTTGATGGATGTTTTCAATGGTTACCGTACTTTCATCCACCAGTATACCAATGGCCAGGGCAAGGCCACTTAAGGTCATGATGTTGATGGTTTGTCCAAAAAGATCGAGAAATAGAATACCCGATATAATGGAAGTAGGAATCGTTAATATTACGATGAGGGCCCCGCGCAGGTCGCCAAGAAAAAGCACCACCATTAGACCCGTTAAAATAGCCCCAATGGCCCCCTCTGTAAGCAGGCTTTTAACAGAATTCATAACATACACCGATTGATCGAATTCATAGCTGACTTCTACATCTTCTGGTAACTGACTTTGAATTTGAGGTACAGCAGCCTTTAGGTTTTTTACGACTTCCCAAGTGGAAGCGTCGGCACTTTTGGCTATGTTAAGATATACAGAACGTTTGCCATTTACAAGGGCATACCCCGAAGTAATATCGGCCGCATCTTGCACATTAGCTACATCTCGCAGGTACAGGTTTTGTACACCCTCTTTAAATAAGGGGATATCTTCAAAGTCTTTTACTTGTTTTATGGTTGTATTAGTAGGGGTGATATAATTTTTATCGGCAATCCGGACATTTCCCGAAGGTGCCGTTTGATTATTTAAACGAAGTGCCTCCACCAACTGATCGGGCGTCATATTATGCGACCGTAATAAGGCCGGGTCGGCATTAATAACTACGGTACGAACGTTGCCACCAAAAGGGGGAGGAGCTACCAATCCGCTTATTGAGGTGAAGGAAGATCGAACATAGGTGTTAGCTAAATCGGACAACTCATTATTATTACGTGTTTTACTACTGATTACCAGCTGACCAACTGGCAAGGTAGAGGCGTCGAAACGAATAATAAATGGTGGATTGGACCCGGGAGGGAAAACAGCTTGGATACGGTTGGTGAATGAGGCGAGTTCACCCGCGGCCTGTGCCATATCGGTTCCGGGATAAAAACTTAACTTCATCAGGGTTAAACCCTGAATGTTTTTTGTCTCAATACTCTTCAAACCATTGGTATATAATAATATGTTAACATATTGCTTAGCAAAAAATGATTCCATCTGCTCCGGCGTGTATCCTGTGAATGGATGCGATATATAGATGACAGGCATGTCGAGTTTTGGGAATATGTCGATCTTTATAGATGTAACGGCTTTAATGCCGAAGAAGAATAGCCCTGCTACAATAACCATGATGGTTATAGGTTTACGTAATGCAAAGCGAATTAAATTCATAGTAGCTAGTTTATGTGCGTTTTACTAATTTTTTCAATTGAAAAAACAATTACTTATGATGTAACTTTATCAATAAATAAACTGAAATCTCCAGCGGCGGCCGCTTTATAAAGCAAAGCCTGCCAAAGGTTATTGTATGCAATATCACGATCTGTTTCCGCTCTTATTAAAGCATAGAGTGCCTGCGTGACATCCACCAGGTTGGTAAGTCCGTTTTTATATAATACGGTCTTCTGTAAGAAAGCATCTGAAGCGGCTTTAATCTGTGTAGGCACCTCCCGATAATTGCTGAGTGCATTTTGTATTTTAGTATCTGCGAGAACGAGTTGGGCACTTAATTGTTGGTTTGCCAGTTCATATTCATTTGCCAATGCGCGGTTGTTGAAGTCTTGTGCTTTTAATTGTTTTGAAACGCGGAGTGGTTGGGTAATGTTCCAGGTAAGGCCGATGCCAATGAGGTAATTGCTACGGGTAGGTTTGATTCCTTCAAAATAATTTTGTGTATATGATGTTTGATTTACTGCGTAATCACTGTAAAAGCCGGATCCCCGTGTTTGCATGACACCTATTAACGAAAAGGTTGGGTAATAGAATGTTTTTAGATATTTCGATTGTTCTTCACCTACGTTGATGCGTGATTGGTACCATTGTAGAACGGGATGCGCTTTTAAATCGAGTGTTACTACATGCTCGATATCACGAGGCACATTTGAAATAAAAATACTATCGAGTATAAACTCTTGGGCCGGAACGCCCATGAGCTGAGCCAAAGAATTAGCCTGTTCCTGTTCGGTGTCTTTTGCGTTCGTGAACGCTATTTTGGCATTAGATACTTCTGCATTCGCTAAAGAAGAGTCTACCCCGGCAATTAATCCATTAGATGCTCTGGTCACCACTACTTGCCGAAAGGTATCGGCTCTATGAAGATTTTTTTCATAAGATTGTGTGAGTTTTTGTGCGGCTAACAAATTTAGGTAAGCGGCTGCTACTTTTACTTGATGATTAAAAAGTTCTTGTTGTAGATCCCTATTTTCTCTATCGGCTGTTTGTTGGGCGACTTTTATGCGCTCTTTTGCTCTTCCGAAAGCAAAAAAATCCCAGTTGATATTAGCTAAATAAAGCGAACCAAAAGCAGCATTCCAGTTCTGGTTCGGGAGTGGCAGACCGGAAGAAGCTACGCCATATCCCCCAAAACCATAGAGCGGCCCATTTTGTCCGTTGATGGTTCCGTAATCTTGTTGACCTGAAAGCACGAGATTCGGGAGATATTCCCGCTTTGCGTGTTCGGCGCTAAGCCGTGCAGCTTGCGCAAAATTTTCTTTGGCTTTAACGGTACTGTAATTATTTACGGCGGTATTCAGCGCTTCTTTCAGGCTTAAAATTTCCTGCGCTTCCAAACCATTTGTAAGGGCTAATGGCAAAAGACATGTTATAAGATGTCTTATTACGCTTCTGAATCTGTATTTCACAAAAATATTACGTATTGTTAATGTCTTTTGTAAAATTCGTACACGATTTTGAAGAAATTTTGAAGAAAATGCGCTGATTTTTGATATTCTTCTGTTTTATTGTAACAATTTGCTGGTAGATGTTTTACCTGCCATCATTGTTGTTGTTTTAGTGAGCGCTGTCTCCGGAAATATCACCTTTAATGTATGTAAACCGTTTTGATACACGTAGGATATGTTGAAATTATTCAATTCACATATTCTCTTGACAATAGAAAGACCCAAGCCTATGCTGTTGTTGCATTGATTGCTTTTTTTGAAGCGTTGGAACAGTTCTTCGGTAGGACAGAAGGGTGCCGGTCCGGTGTTGCTGATGCTGATGCCTGCGCTATTGACGGTTAAAAATATATTGCCATTGTTTATATTATGACGGATGGCGTTGCTTAATAGGTTGTCATACAGCATGTCCGCCAGTGCGGCATTCATTTTTAAATAGACGGATCCCTCGATTTGAGGATCGATAGTAATGCCTTTGATACTTATGCGATCTTCGTAAACAGATAGCAGTTCTCGCACATGCTGTGAAAAATCGATCTCATGGGTGACTTCGAACTCCTGATTTTCGAGCTTTGTTAATAATAAAAGTGAATGATTGATCCTGGAAAGTTTTTCGATAGCATTCTGCATATCAACAATGAGTAGTGCCTGGTTACTTTGGATGGTTGTTTCTGTCAAAAGTTCAAGTTTGCTACGTAAAATTGCTAATGGGGTCTGCAGCTCGTGAGAAGCATTTTCGCTGAACTCTTTGACTAATCCATATTCGTTTATAGCTTTATCTGTCATTCTTTTCAAGAATTGATTGAGTTCCTTGAATTCGATAGTGTTGGTGGCTGTTAAAATTAATGGTTGCTTTTTCCGGATACTGAATTGTTGAATGTTTCGAAGGGTTTGATTGAAAGGCGATAAAATTTTTTTGGATACTAGGCGTACGGTTGCCAGTACAATGAGACTGGTAATCAATATTTTAATGATAGCTGTTTGGAGCATGCCATTAAAAATTTGCCGGGACTGGGTAACGTAGTTATATGATGAAACTTTGTAAAAGTGATTATTGATGGCATAGTAACTGGTAACGGTGATGCGGCATTCATCGTCAGTGTTTTGGGCATCATAGCATTGCTTCAGTACGTTTACTTTTTCTTCGGGTATAGGTGTGTCAAGCGGTGTAATAACAATAGGCCTGCCTTGTGTATACTTATCGGGAGCGACGCCTTCACTTAATTGTTTTGACACTTCGTCGTTAACGGTTTTAAGCCGTTCGATTTCTGAATTATCTATTCTTTTACGAATACCGTTAAAGGTATTGAGCATGCTAATCGGTGTAATTAAAAGAATAATTCCGATGAACCATAGCGTAAATTTATTGGCGAGTTTCATCTATGTAATGTATTCGTTTTTATATGTGTTCTGAGGCAAGCATCAAGTTACCTCTTAGTTGTTTGTTACTATTATTCGTTATTTTATATGATATTAATGTATTCACAATGTTTGGTTCACTTATTAGTCTTTGATGAACCTATTTTTTTATGTCTTATGAATATTAAATTTATACCCTAAACCGTATACTGTGCTAATATAATCTTCACCGCCGGCATGATTGATTTTTTTACGAAGATTTTTGACGTGCTGATAAACAAAATCTAAGTTGCTGAGATTGTCTGTATAATCACCCCACAGGTGATTGGCTATCGCTTGTCGGGAGATTACCCGGTTTTTATTGACTAGGAAATAAAGAAGCAGCTCGAATTCTTTCTTGGTAATGTCAACAGTTTTTCCATATATCTGTAATTCAAAGGTATTCGTGTTAAGGGTTATTTCTTTAAAAGATACTATGCTGTTGCCATCTAGATTTTTTCTCCGATGAATAGCTCTTAGTCGCGCATGAAGCTCCGGTAAATAAAACGGTTTGGTGAGGTAGTCGTCGGCACCACTTTCCAGACCTTGTATCCGATCATCGAGCGCTCCTTTGGCAGACACAATCAATATGGGGCTTTGTATATGTTCGCTTTTCATGAAATGCAATAATTCTAGGCCATTTCCATCAGGCAACATAATATCCAGGACAATACAGTCGTAAGAATAGAAAAGCAACTTCTCACGAGCTTGATCCATGTTATAAGCCAGTTCACAGATATAATTTTCGTGAGCAAGATAATCGTAAATGCTGCTGGCAAGCTCTTCATTATCTTCTATGGCCAATATTTTCATCTTTCTAAACTTGTGTTTTAAGGCGATGAAACCCTGCCTACCGTAGGTAGAGTTACATAGGCTTTCTCAATTGTAATATTTTACTTTTAAGGGCGATAGCTAATTTATGTAGGTTCCACTTCTTAAACTTTATTTTTAAATAAACATAGCTAAAGTTTATGCTTCAAACAACACTTTCTATCTTTAGTATGCGAATTTGAAGCAAAATATACGCAAATTCTGAGATAATTTTGAAGTTGATGGCAAATCTGTTAAATAGTGTTAAATATAGTGAGCTATTTGTAACCTTGCAAAATATCTCGCGTCTTATGGGTAGTTTTTGTTTATATTGGGTTTGTTAAGCCCTGCAAAAAGTAAAACGTTGCAGGGCTTATTTTTAACTTTGATATTGTCATGAAAATGTGAATTCGATAAAAATATTTTTAATAGTGTATAATACACACTATCTTTGTGTCATTCATAATTTAGGTTTATAATTGGTTAGTTAAGACCTTCAATCTCCCCGGTTGGAGGTCTTTTTTATTTGGTCACGCGCAAGGCCATTTAGTCGGCTTTGTACTCAAAATTCTAAATAGCTTAGTACGGAAATCAGATGGATTGGCTATCAATCTATTTCGAATGAAAACTCGTCGTAGTCTTTGGTTCGCCAAGCCAAATGTTGTGTAGTAGGCGAAATAGCGAAGAAGGGAGAGAATGTCTTGACTTTTACGGTCTTCTCATTGGGAAGAAATTCCAATATCCTTAGCCAACCATCGCCTCCATTGCCATGCCAACCACCACCGAGCGCTTGAGCATTGAACACCATTTGTTGCACTCTTTTACCCGCCGCATTTACATCCGTCTTAAATGCGACATGTGCCTGTTCGTCATCTGGTGCACCGATATGTCCGGCAAAAACCAGAACTATATTTTTTGATGGTTTGACAAGTTTTTCCCAGATGGCCTTACCGTAGTTCGCTTCCTCCACTGCGTAATGCTCTTGCTTTATATATTCGTTATTGGCATTTAGATAGGAGTGTGTTAACAAAACAACTTTGTGTTGTTGATATCTAGGCGCATCAACAACTTCCTTAGCCCAGGCTAGTGTCTTATCATGTGGTGCAAATTCCAAAACCATAAAAAGGTATTTGGTGCCTTGAGGGGAGATGAATTCATAAGCGGCATTGGTGAGGCTCGGCCGACCTTGAACATCTAGGCCGACCTCTTTTAAAAGCGCTTGCGATTTTGAGTTCTTATCGGCGGGAAAATAGTCGTTGTAAACAGTTTCGCGATTTTCGGCACTTTTAAATCCGTAGTCATGATTGCCTGTTGCCGCTATGTAGGCCACTTTGCCGTCAAGTCTGCCAAAAGATCTAGCAACTGATCGCCATTGTTCGCCACTGTTTTGATCACCATTTTTTCCATCGCCTGTTAAGATGTTGTTTTGCTCTACCAAATCGCCGGTGCAAAGGACCATACCGATATTTAAGGGTTGAATATTCTCACTGATCCATGCGGTCATCAATTCGAAAATAGGTTGGTTACGCGCAAACTTTACGTAGGTTTGAGGGTCTGGCAGCAGTACCATTGACCATGAGCTTGAATCTGTAAGGGCTGGCCGAATGTACGATTGGCAATGGGCAAGGGAGTTAGTGAAACAGTTTATCCAAATTATTAAAATACATATAGTTACCACGAAGCGTTTCATAGGTATCCTCCTTCTTTAAGTAGCTCTGCCCAGGCTTTATACCCATCAATGGTAAGGTGTAATCCGTCATAGGTATAGTTGGCTTTCAGACACTTGTTCGAATCGAGAAAAGCAGGATAAAGATCAATGAGTTGCACGTTTTTGATCTGCGTTAATTTCTTAAGTCCTTGATTAACGTAGAGAATGTGTTCATCCTTACCATAGTGGTTTTTAAATTTATTGAATGTTTCGTTTACCGGGAGTAGGGTCTGAAAATAGATTTCGGTAGCAGAAGAACCTTTTTGTATTCTGTCGATTATTTTTTCATAATTGCAAAGAATGATGTCGTCGGGAATGTTTCTGGAGATATCATTAATACCTATGAGAACAAATACTTTTGCTGGTTGCCCTGCTATTATATCATCTAAACGTTCGAGTACCCCAAAGGTAATATCTCCAGATATTCCACGGTTTTTTGCTTCAGGAATTTGTAATAGTTCGCTCCAATCTGTACCGGCAGAGATGCTGTTGCCTAAAAATATGATATCTTGTTTACTTTTTTTAAATGATTTGAACTGGTTTACCTTTAGCTGGTAACTATCAGGTCTATGGGTGCTATCCCATACACTGGATTGAGCATGCAACTGGTTAACGCAAAAGCAAAAGCATATGGTAAATAATTTTATCAGGTTCATAATAAATGTTTTTCTTGTAATATCGGTGCGCTTCTAATACAGCAATATCATTTTTCCCTAGGCTGAGCTTTTTTTAAGGTTCAACCTAGGGAAGAATCTTTTTATTTAACTGTAAAGTTATTATTCATGTGCCTGAATCACCTCAAATAATTTTTCCGGCTCATCTGTTGTAATAAAATCGACCTTCTGATTTAATAATTCAGCCATATCAGCTTCGTCATTAACAGTCCAACAGTTAACGGAGAGCCCAAGATCTTGGGCTTCTTTAATCCATGTTGGATTGGCCTTATACACTTTGAAGTGATAATCTAAGCCAGTGTAACCGTCTTTTTTTGCTTGGGCGGGTGCAACGTCGCCGTTTAAATAGGCTACTTCAGCTTTGGGGTCTAGCTTTCCTACCAGTTTACCTGCCTCGTAATCAAAAGTGATATAATCAACCCATTTTTGTGCCTTCAGCTTTTTTACGGTGCTTACGCATAGCTCTGCTGTTTTCAAAGCGCGTTCTTTCTTGGCTGTCGACGGTTTGATTTCTAATATTAGTCGGGTTTTCTTTTGTTTCATCCCTTCTTTCAGATAAGATTCCAATGTAGGAATGCTTTCGCCATTGGGGAGTTTTTTTGCTAATAGTTCTTGATAGGTGGACGACTCAATGTCCAAGCCAAAATAGTCCCGATCATGGTTAACTACCAATACTTCGTCTTTGGTAAGGTGAACATCGAACTCTGAGCCATGGCAGCCAATCTCTACGGCTTGGTTTAACGATGCTAAGGAGTTTTGCGGAATGTCCTGTGCTTTCCAAGCACCTCGATGTGCGATGACTACATTTTTGTTAAACTGCCCGTAACTTACTTGCATGACTGCAAATAAGCAAATTAAAGTAAATAAAAAGGAATGTCTGTTCATTTTTGTCTGTTTTTTGTTATTTACATTTGTTGTATTATTTTTCCCACCAAACTTTAGTCAGTACGTTGTCTCCGCCTATCCGTTCCACAGCTTCCTGGTAATTCTCCGGATTAAACCTTCTAACATCAATATGGTACATAAATCGAGTGGGCATCACGCCATCGTGCCACATGTATTCCGTTTTAGGGAGTACAGGAAAGCCAGTTCTCCTATACTCAAACCATTGCTGGTAATCATTAAAGAAAAGCGCTAGGTATTTTTGATTCATAATCTGTTCCAATGTGCCATTGAATTTAGCGTGCTCGTTTTCAAAATAGTCTGCCGCAATCGCACCGTCTTTCCATTGGGTAATTGCAGCCGTTACACCTTGCTCATAAGCAATCTTCGCTGCCTCTAAGTCGCCGAAATGTAGGGCAACTTCTGCTTTGATAAATTCTACTTCAGCATAGCTCATGATCACTTCGATTATTTCGGTGCCAAGCTCCGTATAAACCATCAGGTTGCCATTGGGCGTGCTTGGACTAAAATCAAATTGGGACTCGTCACCCGAGTGGGCGCTGGGAATACCTTTGTAACCGATCGGTTGTATTTGACCGTCTACAAGGCGGGATGCTTGTGTCATAAATAGGGGACGGCGAGGATCCTCAAGATCGTTTAATATGTCTACAAAAAATTCACTCATGGCTTCGAAATTAACATAATCTTGCCTGCGGCCCCAAGCATAGTCGTAAGGTGAATTGCCATTGATCGTTACAAAGGCAGCCTCTTCGTTATTTTCAAATATAGGATAATCTGTTGGGTTATTTAACATGGTTTGAATTCTTTCATAACTGTTGAATTCAGGTCTTTTCGATGCCCTAAGCAACACCCGGAGTAATAAAGAGTTGTTGAATTTTCGCCAAAGTCCCTTATTGTTGGCATAAAGCAAGTCATTTCCGGTCATTTCACCGTCCTGAGTATATATCTGATTGGCCTGCTCCAGCAGGTCGACGAAATTGTGGTAAATTTGCTCTTGCTCGTCAAAGCGAGGACTGGTAATGCCATCTTCTGCCAAAAGTGCTTCGGAGAAAGGGACATCGCCAAAGCTGTCCGTCAGAATCCCGGCGATATATACTTTAAGCGTATTGGCAATAGCTTGGTATACAGGTTGTTCATTTTCGACGGCAGTTTGTTCCATTTCACGAACATTTCTTAAATATTGATAGGCATTGTTCCAAGTGCCATTACCGGCCGTTTCATTGACTTCATAGCGGTGCACGCCGTTAGCTGCACTTGGATTGGGTAGACCTACCTGCATGATTTGCCAGGTAAAGTCATAACTCCTAACCGTAAAATAAGTGGCCATGCCATATACCGTTGGGGTTACTAGGCTACCAGGGGTAACTCTTTCTAATCGATTGGGGTCGGTATTTATATTGTCAAAATCCTTCGTGCAGGAAGAGAAGTTGAATAATGTAGCGAAACTTATTGCTGTTATAATAATATTTTTCATCCTTAAATAATTAGTTTGTCCATGTTTATTTTTAAGAGACTTATGAACCGCTGTGCGGTTTGGTCGACACTAGCTAAGTAGCTGATGGTATCTAAAGGCTGTACTCCTTTGCTGATAAACAGAATTAAAACATGGGCGGTTCATTTGAATAATCTAAATTCGTTTGAATACTTTGTTGGTTCTTAGAGTTGCAAGCGGAGGTTAAGTCCCCATGTCCGTGGTGTTGGCAATTGTCCCATTTCAACACCAGGCATAACAACAGCACCATTCAGGGCCGCTGTCTCAGGGTCAAATACCGGAAATTTTGAAATCATGGCTAAATCCCTTCCAAAAATCGCGACGCTGGCACCGTTAAGCCGCCACCGTGAGACCAAGCTTTGTGGGAAGGTGTATTCAATCCTAACTTCTCGTAACTTGATGTAAGACGCATCAAAACTATTGGTTTCGATATTGGCCCTTCTGTAGTAATCGCCATACCAGGTATTGATATTTACCGGAGTTGTATTGGGTGAGTAAGATCCATCGGCATTCTGAACAACGCCTTCACCAACTAACTGGCCAGTTTCGCGACCAGCTAGGGTATGTGTTAATTTTCCCTGTTCGCTCATTTTATGGAAACTTTGTGAATAAACAATCCCTCCGTATTGACCATCTAGTAAAACCGACATTCGGAAGTTCTTATAGTTGAATTCGTTGAGAAAACCACCTCTCCAATCTGGATAAGCGGTGCCTATCTTTTGTATATCATTGGGGCGTAAAGCTAAACCTGTTTGTGCATCAAAAACAACTTCGCCATCTTCATTTCGCACTAGGCCAAAACCATAGATATCACCGGTAGTACCACCAACTTTAGCGATGACAGATGCCGTACCACTTTGTGCTATAATTTGTTGATCGCCACCTATATCGTCACTGAGCTCCAAAATTTTATTCACGTTCTTAGCCCAGGTGATGGTAGAGTTCCAAGTGAAATTTTGACTGGCTAGAGGTGTGCCTGTGAACATAAGCTCAATACCTTGGTTTCGAACAGTACCACCGTTGATGAACGCTTGGCTATAACCCGTTGTTACATCTAAGGGCACTAATAATACTTGATTGACCGTCCTATTTGTGTAAAAGTTTACGTCCGAAGTAATCCGATTATTGAATAAGGCGAAATTTAAACCAGCCTCCCAAGAAGTTGATATTTCCGGTTTCAAATCTGCATTGAAAAGCACTGACGGAGCCTGTGAAGAGCCGGGAAAGGCTGAAGTGGCATAATACTTCGCAGTTTGGTAAGGATCTGTGTCGTTGCCAACCTGCGCCCAAGATAAGCGGGCTTTAGCAAAGCTGATCTGCCGCGGTAACTGAAATATATCGCTGAGAATATAACTCGAACTTATCGATGGGTAAAAGAAAGAATGGTTATGTCTGGGTAGGGAGGAGGCCCAGTCGTTGCGGGCTGTAACATCTACATAGACTTTCTCATCAAATGAAAAATTAGTCAATGCGTAAACGCTATTCAAATTTCTTCTGGACAAGTCAAACTCTGCTAATGCTTGATTGGCGGCATTGGATAGTTTATAAATTCCGGGAATTACCAGTCCGCGCGCAACTCCTACACTTTCTTTGATTTGACTACTCAATAGGTTGCCACCTAAAGAAGCCGTCATTTTTATTCTGGAACTGAGATCTTCCGTGTAGGTTAGTAAAGCATCGGTATTTGATTCATAGAAATACACATCCTGCTCTTTATAATACCCCTGAGGAAAATTGGCGGAGCTGAAAGGTCTACGTTGTGTCCTGCGGTCTTGTCGCATATTTAAGCCGGAGCGCAACATTAAGTTCCATTTGTCATTGAAAGCATAGTGAGCCTGTAAATTTCCATCCATATTATAACTATCCAATGAGTTTGTCATGTCGTGTGCAATAACATAAGGATTTTCGATATATGAGCTGAAAGGATGTATTTGTTGTATTTGGTCAAGACCGTTTTGCCAGCGGGGTTCATACCATTTTAGATCCACATTTGGATTCTGAAAAATCATAAAGTAGGCGATCGACTGATTGTTGTAGCCCGTAGCAGGTAAATTGTCGCTGTTCTTATTTGTATAACTTACCTTGGTATTGATGGTAAGTTTATCGGTTAGTTGTAAACTGGAGTTAAAAGATGCAACTAGCCTTTCGAAACCAGTGTTGGGCATAATCCATTCGTTTTTGGTATGAGTAATGGACGCTCTGCCCGAAAAGCGATCTCCAGCGCCATCTACCGCTACGCTGTTGGTAAGGGTATAGCCCGTGCGCCAAAAGTCTTTAATATTGTCTTCATAAGGCCTCCACGGTTGTCGACTGGCCGATTGTCCTTCAACACTTGGGTCATATTGAAAGTAGGATTGTCCCATGAACTTTGGTCCGAAAGCACTTGAAGTGGAGCCTGTATTTGCTCCATCTTCTGATAAGCCATAAGAATAATATAAATCACCTGCACTATTTCTATTTAAATTACCTTGTCCATATTCGTATTGGTAATCGGGCCAACGAAGAACATCGTTTATACTATTATTGGAATTTATGGTAATGCCCAGTCCGTTCTTTCTACTTCCTTTTTTCGTGGTAATGATGAGTGCGCCATTACCAGCTCTACTGCCATATAAGGCAGCTGCGGCAGCGCCTTTTAATACTGTTACAGATTCGATATCGTCGGGATTAATATCTGATAGCCCGTTGCCAAAATCTACAGGCACATCTTTATCTTCGCCAGTAGCCCCTGCTCCGTAAGCCTGATCTACACCGGAACTAACCCTGCCATTAATCATTGGTACGCCATCCACCACAATTAAAGCTTCATTTTTCGCAGGATTCAAAGATCGGTCTCCCCGTAAATTGATTCTAGTGGAATTGATAGGGCCAGAGCCTGCTTGCGTTAAATTCAGACCCGCTACTTTGCCCTTTAAACCGTCTGTCCAGTTGTTTGGCATAGCTTCTGAAATGTCACTACCTCTAACGGTGGACACGGCGTAACCCAATGCCTTGGATTCCCGTTTGATCCCCAGTGCGGTAACTACTACCTCATTCAGCTCATTCGCATCATCACTCAGCATGATTGCGAGTTGGCTTTCCGCTTTAGTGATCGTGGTAGTATACATTTGATAGCCGATCATAGAGGCCGACAAGGTACTGTTATTCGGAGCTTTGAGACTAAACTCGCCATTGATACCTGTTCTGGTGGTGGCTTTACCGTTTAAAGCGATGGTTACGCCAGGTAACGGTTCTCCGTTTTCATCTTTTACAATGCCTGAAATTTCGAAGGATTCTTGTTTAACTTCGTTCGTGATGACTTTAGGCGTTATCTTTGCGTGGACTACGCTTAAATCCAACGAAAAAAGGATCATCATAGAACAAATAGCTTTCCAATTGGACAGGGGAGATCGCTTTGTGCAAGCTCGGGTTAACGGCAAAAGTTGAGTTTTGGTTTCAGTTGTTTTCATAATGTTTCATTAAATCGTCTATAGGTGCTCCGCTTTGTGCAAAAGCACCAAAAATGAAAGCTGCAATATTAGTATTGCTAGGTTTTAATACAGTTAACGTTATGTTAAGTAATTATTAATTGGTTATAAATTGCCATAAACGACCCTTTGGACAGGGAGACTATGGCTTTTTGGTACTAGAAGCTAGTGTGTTATTGTGATTTTTACGTTTACTTTCTTTTTACTGTAGCATCAGGTAAAATAGACAAGCAATACACGCGCCGATTAAAGGCCCAAAAAAAGGAACCCAAGCGTACCCCGCGTTGAAACCGGCCTTATTTTCAATAGGTAGAAGGGCATGTACAATGCGTGGTCCGAGGTCGCGTGCCGGATTGATGGCATAACCCGTGGTTCCGCCCAACGAGAGGCCAATAACCCAAACGACAAAAGCAACGGGGATCGCGCCTATAGAGCCCAACCCAACAGGCGTTGCTGTTTCTTCTAAAGCGATTTCTCCATCGGTGAAAAAGAATACTGCCAAAATAAGTACGAATGTCCCGGTTATTTCGCTAATGAGATTGATAGGCAAATTGCGAATAGCGGGAGAAGTACAGAACACGGCTTGCTTTGCCGGGGCATCCGTTGTTTTGTCGAAATGGTCTTTATACATGACCCATACTAACATAGATCCGGCCATTGCACCAACAAACTGTGCCATGACATATAAGCCGGCATCGTTTAATGATAAACTACCTGTGATCACCATCGCTAACGTGACCGCTGGATTAAGGTGAGCTCCGCTGTAAGGCCCGGCGATAACTACGCCAGTGAAAACAGCTAATGCCCAGCCAGTTGTAATGACGATCCATCCGCCATTATTACCATTAGTGTCTTTTAGGAGTACATTTGCTACTACACCTCCCCCCAGTAGTATAAGTATGAATGTACCGATCAGTTCTGCAATAAAAGGTGTCATAATTAGATATTGGTTCTGATTGTCCCAATTCCAATAGCGATTGCATTGGGACCTTATTCATTGGTTTTAATTTTCGGATGTTAGCTGTTCTTGTTTCTGTTGAAAAGATGCTGTTAGTTTGGCCCATGCTTTTGCGGCCTCGACAGCTCTATGCCAGTTGCCGAGCTGTTCTTCTACAGGAGTAGCTGCATCTGGTTTAAAGATTTTATTAACTTGCCATTGATCTTTCAGATCGTCTATATTTTCCCAGAAGCCTACAGCTAATCCAGCTAAATAGGCGGCACCTATAGCAGTGATTTCTGTTATGTTCGGCCGAACAACCTCTGCTTGCAGGATGTCTGCCTGAAATTGCATGAGCAGATTATTGTTGGTGGCACCTCCATCTACGCGAAGTTCATGTATGTCTTTTTCTGCATCAGCTTCCATAGCTTTCAATATATCCACTGTTTGAAAAGCGATACCTTCCAGTGCCGCACGTGCTATGTGCGAAGCTTTGCTTCCACGTGTCAGGCCTACTATGGTTCCGCGGGCATAGGAATCCCAATGAGGTGCCCCCAGTCCGGCGAAGGCAGGCACAAGGTATACCCCGTCAGTATCTTGCACTTGCGCCGCTAACGACTCTATTTCTTCAGAAGACTTGATAATACCCAAGCCATCGCGTAGCCATTGTACAATAGCTCCTGCAATAAATATACTTCCTTCTAAAGCATAAGTTACCTGATCGCCAATTTGCCAAGCAACGGTAGTAACAAGATTATTTTTTGAAACGATTGGTTTGTGCCCGATATTCATGAGCATAAAGCAACCAGTGCCATAGGTGTTTTTAACCATGCCCGGCTTTGTACATAGCTGTCCGAACAGCGCTGCCTGTTGATCTCCTGCAATACCGGCGATCGGGATCCGTTCAGTTAAGATTTTTCCAGCAGTTTTCCCGTAAACTTCGCTTGAGCTTTTAACTTCCGGTAGCATGCTTTTTGGAATTTCGAAGAGTTCTAGAAGCTCTTGGTCCCACTTCATGTCAACAATGTTATAAAGCATGGTTCTTGAGGCGTTGGTGACATCTGTTACGTGGTTTTCTCCATTGGTAAGGTTATAAATTAACCAAGTATCAATGGTGCCAAATAACAATTTCCCTGCGGCAGCTTTTTCTTTAGCTCCTTCCACGTGCTCCAAAATCCACCGGATTTTTGTAGCGGAAAAATAAGAATCTATAAGCAGTCCTGTTTTTTTTCTGATGTTTTCTTCGTATCCCTGACTTTTTAAGTCGTCACAGTAGGGGGCGGTCCTACGATCTTGCCATACAATGGCGTTATATATGGGTTTACCTGTTTCCTTATCCCAAACGATGGTTGTTTCACGTTGATTTGTAATGCCTATGGCGGCGATTTCTGCTGATTTTATATCTGCTCTCACCAATGCCTCGGTTGCTACGGCTATCTGGGAAGACCATATCTCACGTGGGTCATGCTCCACCCAACCCGATTTAGGATAAAGTTGTGTGAATTCCTTTTGGGCTATGGAAATGATTTCTCCCGAATGATCGAAAACAATAGCTCTTGAGCTGGTGGTACCTTGATCAAGTGATAATATGTATTTTGCTTTTGTCATAATTTTATTTTTGGTCTACGATGTTTTGGTTTACATATTAAGAAAAACGCATATTATTTAGTAATGGTATGTTTTTGATAGGGTGTGTTATTTTTGTTTTCTAATAAGTACCCCTGTGCAAGCTGTTTGAAATCCTGTATTTGCTGTTTCTGCCATGTTTCATCTTTCTGTAGTTCCTGGCCCATTAATGCTGCCACGATAGGAACCATTTCTATGGCAGCCCGCGCATCGAGGAAGAGGACGCGTAAGCGCCTGGCTAAAATGTCTTCCACATTGCGTGCCATTTCATGTCGAGTTGCCCAAATAACCTCTGCATGGATATAATGGTAGTTTTTATGAATTTTTTCACTTAACCGGGGAGTTTCAGCGACGAGCGATTGTATTTGAGCAGCGTCTGATCCGTATATTTTTAATGAGTGATCACTTGAGACACCATTTGTGGCTCCATGTATTTTAATATCCGCTGTCTGGCAATTTGCAGGCTGTAGATTGCCAGATCTTATACATTGATTAACGGTGTCTTCTGCCATTTTTCTATAGGTAGTCCACTTCCCACCGGTGATGGTCACTAAACCAGAAGTGCTAACCATTAATTTATGATCGCGTGAAATCTCCTTTGTACTTTCTTGTCCGTCTTTTGGGGCGGCCAGAGGTCTCAAGCCGGCGAAGACGCTTAACACGTCAGAGCGGCCGGGCTTTCTGGTGAGGTATTGTGCAGCGGTATTTAAAATAAAATCAACTTCTTCGGTTAGGGCCCGAGGCTCCAAACTATGTTCATTTAACGGCGTATCTGTCGTTCCCAATATCAAATGCTCGTGCCAGGGAACGCCAAAAAGTACTCTTCCGTCACTTGTTTCTGGAATCATAAGTGCGCTTTTGCCATTTAAAAAGGATAACGGAACAACCACATGTACTCCCTGACTGGGCCGTACCAGTGGGCGGTGGTTGGCTTGTTCAAGTGTTAAAATTTCATCTACAAATACGCCTGTTGCATTGATCACAACTTTAGATTGGACACCGTATTGTTTGCCTGTCTCTTGATCTGTGAAAATGAAACCGGTGATTTTTCCTGTATTATCTTTTTCCAGTTCTGTTACTTTGGCGTAATTGATAAGTGTTGCACCATATTTATTGGCTGTTTGAGCTAAATTGATCGCAAGTCGCGCATCATCAAATTGTCCGTCAAAATATTCGATACCACCTTTTAATTGTTTCGTTTTTATAGTTGGGATAAACGTTGCAAGTTTCGTTTTAGATAACAAAGACGACTTGCCGATGCGGTATTTGCCGGCCATCCAATCATAAATCTTCAATCCGATTAAAAACTTTAGTTTAGCAAACCACGTATAACAGGGAATAATGAAGCTTTGAGCGTGCACAAGATGCGGCGCGTTTCTAAATAAAATTCCACGCTCACGAAGTGCACCATAAACCAGCTTTATGTCTCCTTGAGCCAAATAACGAACACCACCATGAACAAGTTTAGTGCTTCTACTGGAGGTTCCCTTCGCAAAGTCTGCCTGTTCGACTAAAAGGGTTTTATATCCTCTTGAAGCAGCGTCTACAGCAATCCCCAAGCCTGTTGCACCACCCCCAATAATGGCGATGTCCCATGTTTGAGGCTGGTTTACATATTGAATGCTCGAGTCGCGATTCATTAACTGATCGTTTTTTTTGGTGTTCGGCATATGTCGATAATAGTTATAGCAGAGTTAAATATTAATTTTAGCCTAATATTACGCTTCAACTGGTGTCAAGCAAAGGTAAATGATAATTTTTAGAAATCAAATAAAAACTATCGAAATAATATCGAAACAAAATGAAACTTGACGAATGCTTTGTTTTTAGTAGAAAAGCAGTAATTTAGCTTCAAACTTATTATATTATGAATAGCGTAGAACGGCATCAGTTTATACTTAAGTATCTTCATGAGAAAGGGTCTATTAATGTGCTGGATTTGTGTAAGGAGCTGGATGTTTCTTCGGTTACCATCAGAAAAGACCTTAAGCTCTTAGAGGAAATGCAGATGCTGTTCCGCACACATGGCGGAGCAACATTAAACAATCCCTATACCAGCGATCGTTCAGTGGTTGAGAAGGAAAAAATGCAGTCTGAAGAAAAGGCTATGATTGCCGTAACAGCTGCTAAACTGGTAGAAGCGAACGATTCAATTATTATCGCTTCGGGCACAACAGTGCTTGCCATGGCTAGGCATATTCATCCGGTAGAGAGCTTGACCGTAGTAACTTCGGCGTTGAATGTAGCGATTGAATTAAACCGACATCAGCATGTAGAAATTTTGCAGCTGGGAGGGATGATACGTACCACTTCTGCATCGGTCGCTGGTCCATATGCAGAGAGAATACTTGAAGATTTTTTCTGCAGTAAGCTTTTTCTGGGCGTTGATGGAATAGATCCCGAATTCGGGTTGACTACGACTAATGGTCAGGAAGCTCATCTTAATAGGAAAATGATTGAAGTTTCGCAAAAAACTATAGTATTGGCCGATTCGACTAAATTTGGTAAACGTGGTTTCGGAAGAATATGTGGGCTGGATGAAATTGATGAGATTATAACCGATAAGGGAATACCACAACACATGCAGTCTGAATTGGAAAGTATGGGAGTGAAAGTAACAATTGTTTAATAAGAAGGTAATAATTGTTTAACGTAGATGCTACAGTTTCCGTTTTTTGTGATCAAAGGGCGAATGTTTTTTAAGCTGTTAATGGCCTCGTTAACGCTGTTTATTTTGCTTTATTCTCGAGATTAAAAATCATACCAATTTTTTCTAAAACTACAAATGTGGAATAATCCACTAGTGTTGATAATTATTTATACCTATTCTAAATGGTATACTGCACTTTTGTAGGAGTTCCTCGAAAAGTTTCACTAAAAATACGCATTATGGTTAGAATTATAAAGTTTGAGAAAGATGATTGCGCACCTTGCAATATGGTGTCGGAATTTCTTGATAATAAGGGGGTTAATTACGAAAAAATAAACCCTTTTGAGAACCCTGAGTTAGCAATGCAATATAAAGTTCGGTCGGTGCCTACAGTTATTGTAACACATGAGAACCAAGAAGTGAAACGCGTTATCGGGTTTAAACCAGATGAACTTTCTGCTATAACGATTATGTAGACGGCTACACATTTTGAGTATATGCAAAATTGGATTTATTACGATAGCAAAACAGGTAATGTTGATCGGTTTGTACACAAACTGGAAGCAAAGACTGGGTGGACTATACGGCGTATAAATGAAGATTTGGCGATTTCCGAACCAGGGCATTTGATAACGTTTACAACAGGTAAAGGTGAAGTGCCCATCGTTACCGATAGATTTATGCAGCAAAATCACGCTTTTATAAGAACGGTTTCGGCAAGTGGAAATAAAAATTGGGGGCAGAATTACGGCCGGGCAGCGGATCGGGTGGCTGCATTATATAAACTCCCGCTATTGTTTAAGTTTGAATTATCTGGCAGTATGTTAGACGTTCAGCAGTATATTGACAAAATAATTGAGTACCATGAATACTACGAGCACCAAGAATCCAATGATTACCAAAAAATGGATATTGCTTAATAACGAAATCATGACCAAAGACGAGGATGAGTTTCGTCTTTATAAAGATAAAGAAGCAGTAAGATCGTATTTTTTGGATTATGTTAATAAGAATACGGTATTCTTTTATACCTTGAAGGAAAAGATAGATTACTTAATCGAAAACAAGTATTACGTAAACTTCTACGAGCATTACACGTTTGAGCAAATAAAAGAAGTTTATGATTTCGTTTACGCACGCAAGTTTAGGTTTCCGTCGTTCATGAGTGCTTTCAAATTTTTTCAAAGTTATGCCTTACGCGATGATAGTGGAGAGAAGTTTTTAGAGCGTTATGAAGATCGGGTAGTATGTGTTGCCCTTTATCTCGCCGGGGGGGATGTACCGCGAGCGCTTGAATATGCAGAAATTCTGATCAATCAGGAATATCAACCCGCTACACCAACTTTTTTGAATGCGGGTAAATTGCGTTCGGGAGAATTAGTTTCATGTTTTTTAGATGAAATTGGTGATAATTTAAGTGGCATTAGCTATGCTGTCGATGAGGCAATGAAATTGTCTTCCATTGGAGGGGGAGTTTCTTTCAATATATCAAAGGTACGAGGCAGAGGAGAAGCGATAAAAGGAGTTGAAGGTAGGTCAAGTGGTGTATTACCGGTAATGAAAATATTGGAAGATACGTTTTCATACGCGAATCAGCTTGGACAAAGACCGGGAGCAGGCGCGGTGTACTTGAATATCTTTCATACGGATATCGAAGAATTTCTAGATTGTAAGAAAATTAATGTAGATGAGAAACTACGTATTAAATCACTTTCTATTGGTGTCATCGTTCCTGATAAATTCATGCAAATTGCTGCTGCCGATGAGGTTTGCTATTTGTTCTACCCACATACTGTTTTTCAGGAATATGGCCAATATTTAGATGAAATGGATATGGGGCAGATGTACGACGAGTTAATTAGTAATCCTAAAGTGAAGAAACGAAAAGTAAATGCCCGACATCTGATTATTAAAATTGCGCAAACACAGAAAGAAAGTGGTTATCCCTACCTGTTCTTCAAAGATAATGCGAATAAAGGGCATGCGTTGAATGGCCTGGGATCGGTGAAGTTTTCTAACCTATGTACCGAAATCATGCAATTGTCGCAAGTTTCAGAGATTAATGCCTACCATGAAGAAGATACCGTTCGTTACGGTATTTCCTGTAACCTTGGCTCTTTGAACATCGCTACTACGATGGAAAATAAACGGATAAAAGAAGTAGTAAAGACAGCAATGCGTTCATTGACAGTGGTGTCTGATATTACCGATATCAAAATGGTTCCGACCATCCAGAAGGCAAATAGAGAGCTGCACAGCGTAGGTTTAGGAGCAATGAATTTACATGGCTTTCTAGCTAAGAATTTTATCATGTATGAAAGTAAAGAGGCGTTAGACTTCTGTAATGTTTTCTTCATGATGGTTAATTTTTACTCTATCGAAAGCTCGATGGAAATAGCCAGGGAAAGAGGGGTAAAGTTTGAAGGTTTTGAGCAATCTGATTACGCTAATGGTAGTTACTTTGGTAAATATATCAACCAAGACTTTCTACCGGTAACCGATCGGATAAAAGAATTATTTGAGGGGGTTGCTATACCAGACCGCGCAGCTTGGGAAAGTTTAAGCCAACAGGTAATGGAACACGGTTTATATCATGCTTATCGTATGGCTATTGCGCCTAACCAGTCTACTTCCTACATTATGAACGCAACTGCATCTGTAATGCCGGTTGTAGATACTATAGAAGTGCGTGAGTATGGTGATAGTACAACTTATTATCCAATGCCCTATTTAAATAATGATAATTATTTCTATTATAAATCGGCATATGATATGGATCAGAAGAATGTCCTGCGTTTAATTTCCGTTATACAAAGACATGTGGACCAAGGTATTTCAACCATTTTACACACAAATTCGAAGGATACCACGCGTGATTTGGCTAAATATTATATTTATGCTCAACAGGTGGGGTTGAAATCGTTATACTATACGCGTACTAGAAAAGCATCAATAGATGAATGTATCTCTTGTTCGGTATAAGGGGCTGAAGTATTAAGAAGAATTAGGTTGGGTTTCAAGAGTGTTTTCAGAAATATTTCTGAAAACACTCTTGAAACATATATGAATAAAAAAAATGAATCAATATAAAGCAGTAAATTGGAATACCCCAGAGAACGATTATGTAGGAATGTTTTGGGAACAGAATATCAGGCAGTTCTGGATAGATACAGAATATATTCCATCAAAAGATATCGATGTATGGAAAAAACTTGCTCCCGAAATGCAGGAGACTTATAAAAAGGCATTGGGTGGCTTAACGTTGTTAGATACGCTGCAAAGCCATACCGGGATGCCAAAAATTATAGACCATATTGATGGTTTACAGAGCAAAGCTGTATTGTCCTATATGTGCATGATGGAAGCGATACACGCCAAATCCTATTCCACCATCTTTACAACCGTTGCTAGTACACCTGAGATTAACGAGCTTTTTGAGTGGGTACAGGAAAATAAGTACCTACAGTTTAAGGCTGCTACGATAGACAAATATTATCGTGTATTGGATAAGAAAAAAATAACTAATGAAGAGTTGTTTATGTCTTTGGCAGCATCGGTGCTTTTAGAATCTTTTCTTTTTTATAGCGGTTTCTTTATTCCATTATGGCTAGCAGGGCAGGGGCAGATGGTTGCCAGTGCGGATATCATTAAAAAAATTGTGGCTGATGAATCTATCCATGGTGTTTTTGTAGGGATGCTGGCACAGGACGTCTTTAAGAAATTGCCGAATAAAGAAAAAACCAAACAGGATGTGTTGGATCTTTTAACGCTACTGTATGAAAATGAGTTAAAATATACAGAAGAAATTTATACCGATGTTGGCTTAACGGCGGAGGTTAAAGAATATGTGCGTTATAATGCAAATAAAGCTTTGATGAATCTGGGTTTTGACGAGCTTTTTGAAGTGAAGGATGTGAACTCAATAGTATTAAACGGGCTCAACCTAGAAACCACTCAACACGATTTCTTCTCTAAAAAGTCTACCAACTATGAAAAAGCTACGCAGATCAGCCACTTGCACGATGAAGATTTTAATCCGGATTTAGCAATACCTGTTTAGTGATCGGTATGGAAAGCTAAAACCTAATGAGTAGACATTTGTTATATAAAATAAACTTAATTATTGTATCATGACAAACGTTGAAAACAGAGACTACTTTTTAGAGGATGATTGTACACCAAATATTGACTTTTCTGAACGTGTAATATCAATAGGTACAGGAACATATATGATTTACAAAGGTGTGCGTGAACTTTTCAAAAAACCTTTATTGGCTTTAGGACAGGTTGCGATTGGCAGTGCGCTACTTTACAGGGGGGCAACGGGTACATGTGATGTGAAACGTTTAATTGTCAAAGAATCGCATCATCCTGAAAAGGCTGAATTTATATAAAAATAGGTCTGTTGCGAAAAAAAGCGGTTATGTTTTGAAACATAACCGCTTTTTGCTGAGGAGAAAATCTTCTAGTATATTACATACTGACACCAGCTTTTGGTGTTAATGGTGCTGGAAGTGGAGATTCATTTAGAATTTCTCTCAGATCTATTTCAATATTTTTAGCAATTGTTGTAACAGGTGTGTCATTATGCCGATTTTCAAACGGATCCTGTATCTGAATAGCTATTTGCTCAATAATAAGAAAGATAAACGAAAGTATAATAGCCAGTAAAATGGTTAAGTAACCTAGTTCTTTCACCATTGCAAAAGGAATTAAACAAGCAAAGGAATGCACTAGAAGCCACGAAAAATATCCATAGGGAACAGGGAATGGCGTGTTTTTAATCCTTTCCGCTTTTCCCAGTTCATCCGTTAAGTTATGGATGATCGTTTCAATCTGAACCAATAAATAGGTAGATAGCGAACCTTGAAGATTTAATTCAGTTAGTTGCTTCAAATTCATCATTAAGAGCGTATTGGGAACATGCTTTTTTGTTTGGATTGTTTGAAAATCTTCTGCTGACAATAGGCGTGCTAAATGTTCTTTCCCTCCCTGTTTACGCAGATGTTTACCTGTAGCCTCCACAAAACCAATTTGCCGATAAATCAATTGTCTACTAGCATCCGGGTCGTGTTTTCCAACAAAATTAACGACCTCTCGGGCAAACGTTCTTGAGTTATTGACAATTGCTCCCCAGATAATGCGTGCTTCCCACCATCGCTTGTAGGCCGCGTCGACCCGGAAACCCATTAAAATGGAAAGTGCTGTACCCATGATAGCTATCTCGGTTTCCGGTATGGCGATATCCCAGCCCCATTCAATGTAACTGACACATACAAAAAGAGCAAGCAAAAGATAGATGATGAGCCATTTGCCAATAAGTTTGAACATATGGCTTGCGCGGACATTAGTTTCTACAATCATATAAGGAATAAAAAAATACGGATAAATATTTTAAAATAACACAATCCCGGCAAAAATACCGTTTTACGATTACGGTAACAGCAAAATGTTGAGATTGTTTTATGAACATTAGGCTAATAAAAAAATTTTATGTTAGGTTTGTACTTAATATACACATTAAATGATCCAATTCTTAAAAGATAGTACATTTGCCGTGAACGAGGTGATAAATTCTGCTTGGGATGTTTTGAAAAGGCATTATTTTTCTATTGCCGGACTTTGCCTCTTACTTTTTCTTACGTCCAACACTTCAGGGATTTTAGCCTTTTATTTCAGGGATTTTAACCCGGTTTTCAGTTCAGTTATGGCAATCTCTTTTGTAGTCATTTATTTTGGTATACAATTGACATTGTTTAAATACATTTTTCACGTAATGGATGACGAGAGGGAACATGTTTCGCTATCAGATACCATACCTTCAACAAAAGAGCTGAGTTACTTTTTTATTGCCATGTTGGGACTTCTATTAATTATTTTAGTAGCTTTCGCTTTGTTGGCAGTACTCATATTACCGGTTATATACATATATAATAGCACCGAACGTGCTGTAGATTTATTTGCTTTTCTTTCCATTGTTTTTTTTATCAGCTTTATGATACGGGTAGCTTTTTATCCGTTTTTTATCATTGATAGACATGAAAGACCTTTTAAGGCAATCCGATTAAGTTTTGCGATTACGAGAGGCAATTTTTTTAAATTGTTGCTTTTGTTAACATTTTTGACCATTTTACATTTATTGTCCATATATTTTAACTATAGGTCGTATCCGATGTTATCGGCGGGTATGAGTTTAGTAAACTCATTTCTGATAGTTCCTTTATCCAGTGTAGCAATTGCTTTGGCGTATAGGCAAATGATGAAAGAATATAAGGGAGAAGATGATCCTGGGTTTATTAAAAATATTATTTGATTTTCATTATAATAAATTGTTTATTGATGTATTTTTGACCGTTAGCGGTATCAATGAGATCGCTACGCTAAGTTTTTAACGGCAATGAAGGTTGCATGAGCTATTTTATTTTTCATATTACGTTTTTTCTCGACGACGTTCAAAAGATCGCTGCGGTAAGGTCATGTTTTTTTTTGTGCGGTAGTTCATGCAGGTTTCGTTTTATAATCAACCAACATCCATTATTATTATTATGGGTATAAAAGCTGCTTTAAGCAAACCTTTTGCCGCGTTCGTAGTAAGGAAAATAAATAAATGGCGAAAGAGTGCGGTAGAATCGCAAGAGAAGGTGTTCAAACAACTGATTTCATCTGCCAAGCATACAGCGTTTGGAAATGATCATGAGTTTGATGGTATACGTTCGTACGCTGATTTTAAAGAAAAGGTACCAATAAGAGATTACGAAGGACTTAAACCTTATATCGAACAGGTGCTTTCTGGTAAAATCGATGTGCTGTGGCCCGGGAAGCCGTTATATATGGCAAAAACTTCAGGTACGACCTCAGGAGTGAAATATATACCCCTAACCAAAGATTCTATGCCCGAGCATATTAATGCTGCAAGAAATGCTTTACTAAGTTATATTCATGAAACTGGAAATACTTCTTTTGTAGAAGGGAAGATGATCTTTTTGCAGGGAAGTCCACTTATGCAAGAGAAAAATGGTATTAAAATTGGCCGTTTATCGGGTATCGTTGCCCATTATGTGCCAACCTATTTACAACGTAATCGATTACCAAGTTTTCAAACAAATTGCATGGGGGACTGGGAGTCAAAAGTTGATAAAATTGTTGAGGAAACGCTCCATGAAGATATGCGGCTAATATCAGGTATCCCTCCGTGGGTCCAAATGTATTTTGAAAGGTTATTTGCAAGAACAAATGGTAAAAGAATAAAAGATATCTTTAGAAATTTCAGTCTCTTTGTATATGGAGGCGTGAATTTCGAACCCTATAGAAGCCGTTTGGAGGAGATCGTTGGTAAAAGGATCGACTCGATAGAAACGTATCCTGCTTCGGAAGGTTTTATTGCTTTTCAAGATAGCCAAAAAGAAAAGGGGATGTTATTGCTGCCTGATTCGGGTATATTTTACGAATTTGTTCCTGCAGAGGAAGTTTTTCATGAGCAACCTACCAGGTTAAGCTTATCGGAAGTGGAATTAAACAGAAATTATGCCCTTATACTAAGTACCAATGCTGGGCTTTGGGCTTACAATTTAGGAGATACGGTTAAATTTGTATCTTTAAACCCCTACAGAATTGTGGTATCTGGGAGGATAAAACATTTTATATCTGCCTTTGGTGAACATGTAATTGGCGAAGAAGTGGAACATGCATTGATGAGCGTTGCCAGAAGTGAAGGGGTGGAAGTTACAGAGTTTACGGTGGCTCCGCAGGTCAATCCACCAGTGGGCGAATTGCCATATCACGAATGGTTTATTGAATTTGGAACTCTACCGGTTAATTTGAACGAATTCCGAGCTAAAGTGGATCAAGAGCTCCAACGTAAAAATAGCTATTATTTCGACTTGATCGAAGGCAAAATCCTGCAACCTTTAATCATCAGATCAATGAAGAAGGGAAGTTTTATAAATTATATGCGATCTTTGGGGAAATTAGGAGGACAGAACAAGCTGCCTCGTCTGGCAAATGATCGTATAATTGCTGATCAATTAGAAAACTATATTAAGTGATCAAAAAGAAGAGAATTGCAATATTAGGAGCTACTGGAAGTATCGGCACACAGGCTTTATCTGTTGTTAGAGAACATCGGGAGCTGTTTGATGTCGAAGTGTTGACTGCCGCTGGCAATGCGACATTGTTAATTGAACAGGCAATGGAATTCCTGCCAAAGGTTGTGGTCATTACGGATGAAAGTAAGCGTGCTGCGGTTGACGAAGTGCTTGGCTCAAAAGGTATCGAAGTGCTGAGTGGACAGCAGGCCTTGGAAGAAGTAGTGCAGCGGCCATTGATAGATATCGTGTTGACTGCATTAGTAGGGTTTGCAGGGTTGAAACCCACAATCGCGGCTATAAAATCGGGTAAAAATATTGCCCTGGCTAATAAGGAAACGCTAGTGGTGGCCGGAGAACTTATCATGAAGTTAGCAGAAAAAAATGAGGTGGCCATTTTGCCAGTAGACTCCGAGCATTCTGCTATTTATCAATGTTTAGTGGGTGAGGAAAAAAGCACACTGGAAAAAATATATCTGACAGCCTCAGGAGGGCCTTTCAGAGGTAAGGATGCCACTTCTTTATCAACCATCACTAAGAAAGAGGCACTCATGCACCCCAACTGGGTAATGGGACAAAAAATCACAATCGATTCGGCTTCATTGATGAATAAAGGTTTGGAAGTGATTGAAGCGAAATGGCTTTTTGGATTGGATGTGGATCAAATTGAGGTGGTTGTTCATCCGCAGTCAATCATACATTCGCTAGTGCAGTTTAAAGACGGTTCACTAAAGGCGCAGATGGGATTGCCAGATATGAAATTACCTATACAATATGCACTGACTTATCCTGGTAGGTTAGCGAATACCTTTGAACGTTTTGATTTTCTAAAGCACCCATGCCTAAGCTTTGAACAACCCGATACAAAGACTTTTGCAAATCTAGCGCTTGCTTTTGATGCCTTAAGAAGTGGAGGCAATATGCCATGTGTGTTAAACGCTGCCAACGAAGTGGCTGTGGCAGCATTTTTGCGTGATGAAACCGGTTTTAGGGAAATGAGTACGATCATCAGTGAAACGCTTCAGAAGATTCCATTCATCGCCTCACCCAAGCTTGATGATTATTTGCAAACGGATAAGGAGGCAAGACTTTTTGCCGAACAATTAGTAACAAAAAAGAAAAAAGTATATCAAATAGAAAAATAGAGAATGAGTGGATTAATTATGGCGGGCCAATTATTGCTTGGTCTGTCTATTTTGATTGTTTTACATGAATTGGGACACTTTTTAGCTGCCCGAGCCTTTGGAATAAAAGTTGAAAAGTTTTATCTTTTTTTTGATGCATGGGGCGTAAAGCTCTTTAAGTTTAACTATAAAGGATGTGAATACGGCATTGGATGGCTACCTTTGGGAGGTTATGTGAAGATTGCCGGTATGATCGATGAATCCATGGACACCGATCAGTTAAAAGGAGAACCACAGCCTTGGGAGTTCCGATCTAAACCCGCTTGGCAACGACTAATTGTCATGTTGGCGGGAATTATTGTCAATATTATTTTAGGGATATTTATTTTTTGGATGCTTACACTCCGTTACGGAGAAACGTTTATTCCAAATGATAAATTAGCTGATGGTTTGGCCCCGGGGATTATTGGTAAGCAGGTGGGCCTGCAAGCAGGTGATTTAATTACCGCTATTGATGATGAACGTGTAGTACGGTTTGAAGACGTGCGTAGTCCAAAGGTCTTACTGGGAAACACAAAATTAACTATTCTAAGAAACGGTGAACTGATTGATTTAACTGTTCCCGGTGATATATTAAATGAGGTTTCTGATTTAGGCATAGATGAATTTGTAATACCTCGTATAAGAATTAAACAAATCGAACAGTTGGAAGAGGGGGGGATCGCTGAAAAAGTAGGTCTAAAAGAGGGCGATAGTTTAATAGCTATCAATCAGCAACCTATTATTTTTTGGGATCAGATGACGGAGCAGCTGCAAGCAAGTAAAAATAAAGAAGCAACCATTGTTTTTTCCAGGGCGGGCACGGTGGATACGGTGCAGGCCAAAATCGATGCCGAAGGAAAATTGGGTGTTTATACTGGAAGGGATCTTAGTCGTATTCCCCAGGAGCAGGTTAAATATGGCTTTTTAGAAGCTCTTCCAGTGGGTGCGGCTAAAGCGTGGGGCTCTTTGACAGATAATGCTAAGGCTCTAGGTAAGGTGGTTACCGGGCAAGTAAAGGCGAATAAGGCTTTATCAGGCCCTGTGGGGATTGCCAGAATGTTCGGTGGACAAGTGGATTGGGTGAAATTTTGGAGTTTGGTGGGTTTATTATCAATGGCGTTAGCGCTTATGAATATATTACCTATTCCGGCTTTAGATGGGGGGCATGCGCTCTTTTTAGTAGTGGAGATGATTAAGGGTAAACCGCTGAGTGATAAGTTTATGGAAAGGGCACAAGTTGTTGGTTTCATTATTATAGTAGCACTAATGATTTTTGCGCTGGGAAATGATATTATGAAGGCCGTAGGTGATAAATTACCTTAACAGCTATATCACCAAATAAAATTTTAATTTTATTTGGTGATTGTAGTATTAACAGATATATTTGCATCCCGTTAGCGGTACAATGTGATGCCCAGGTGGCGGAATTGGTAGACGCGCTAGTCTCAAACACTAGTGGGAAACCGTGCCGGTTCGATCCCGGCCCTGGGTACTAAAAAAACCTGTTAATCAGTTGATTTTCAGGTTTTTTTGTTTTTACAGAGTTTAAAAAAGTGCAATAAATTCTATACTTTTTCCAAAATAAAATTCCCATCAATCCCCAATTTTTGATGCAATGATTTCAGAAAACCCACATCGGGATCACGTTTTCCGTTGAGTATTTGGGATAATTTCGGTGCGCCGATGCCAAGGATGGATGCCAGTCCTTTTTGGGTGACGCCCAATTCTTCTTTTTTTGCTTCCACCACGGCACTAAGCATTACTGGCATGGGCATCAGTTTCATCTCCTAATCCTCGTACCGTTCGGCCAACAGGCTTAGTTTTTCCAATTCATCGGCTTCCTGCTGGCTCCATTGCTCGGTATTTGAATATTTGATATTCCAATTCGTCATAAAATTTCTGCTCATCCATGTTGGCGACTTCATTTAGGAAATCATAGTCTACCCCTGTATTGTCCTTTATTTAAAGTCTTTTGAGAAAATGACTATGTCTGCGTTAATGTATGTATTCTCTTTATCTTTTAGAACTTCAATATGGTTTAATTGAACATACAGAATAGACAATGGACACGGGAAAAAGTGTTGGTCGTAGGTTCTGTATCCGGGATTAGGAAAGTAGTGATTATTGTCTATCATTTCGATGTTCAAAACCGCTCTTAGACAATCATTATTTGGATGGTCGTACAATGCTCTATAATGCAAACAGAACTTACCTAATCCATTTTTAACCTTTGTGCGCAAGAATTGTATCAAAAGGCCGTGATTGCCGTAACAGACGCCGTTCGTCTTGGTGCGCTAGCGTACACAAGTGCTGTTGCTGAATTTTCAATTTGTGTTATTTGTCTTTCTGAACTCGGACGGATTCATCCCTTTATATTTTTTAAATACACGGTTCAGGTGGCTTTCATCGGAGAAATTAAGTTCGTAAGCGATTTCATTTATCCGCATATCGCTGTGCAGCAGCCTTATCTCTACCAGTCTCAATTTGTAGTTGACGATATAGCTTTGCAGGGTTTCACCTATTTGCTTTTTAAAGTAACGTCCCAAGTAATTCAGCGATATATTAAAATGGTCACTGAGTTTTTCTGCCCTTAAATTTTCTTGGTCAAAAATATTTTCCTGAATGTATTGCAGTATCTCTAATACTGGCTCGCCGGTGCTTTCTTTTATGTTCTTTGGAAGTTTTAAAGCAATATTCCTTGCCACAACGGTAATGATGGTGTTAGTAATTTGCTCTGTAATGCGATTGTAGTACAACTGTTGATTGGTTTGTTCGTTTAGGATACTTTCAATAAGCGATGTGATCAATGGCTTGTCCACTTTGTTCTTTAAAATACATCCCGGGCGGTGACTGGCATTTTGCAAAATATATTCCACCTGGTTTACGGCATCTTTGTCTTTGTCGGTTTTTTCCTTTACAAATAATTCATTGAAACGGAGAAAAAAGAAAGTTGTTGGCGTAGTAATATCAAATGAATATACATCCTGTGGGGTTAGTAAAAATAAATTGCCTTTGCGATAGTTAAACTTGTTTTTGTTTACTATTTGAATGCCTGTTCCGTCTATCACATAAATCAATTCAAAAAAATTATTGCGCTTGGTGGTTTTGGGGAAGCGTAGCATTTCTTTCCATTCTATTTCATAAGGCCTGTACAAAGTTTCTCCTTTCATAGCAGTAAAAATACAAAAAAAGTGTAAAATAGTACAAATTAAGAGGTGTATTTTCTGAATAACTTTGCGTTATCAAATTATAAGAAAATGAAAATTTTAATTATCGGTGCAAATGGCAATATCGGAAAAATTATTACACCTGCCTTACAACAAAAACATGAAGTAATTACGGCAGGAAGAAACAGTGGCGATGTTTCGGCGGATATTTCTTCTATCGCTTCCCTTGAAAATCTATTTGCACAAATAGGAACTGTAGATGCGGTTGTTTGTGCGGCAGGCGACAGTGTTACAAGCGACTTACCTTCTATGACGGATGAGAAATATTTTACAGGAGTGCAACAAAAATTATTGGCTCAAATAAATCTTGTAATTACAGGTCTGAAACACATCCATGACCATGGTTCATTTACACTCATATCAGGCAAAATGGGTGAAAATCCTGCAAAAGGTTCATCAGGAAAAGCTGTAGCAAATGGCGCTGTAAACAGCTTTGTATTGGCAGCTGCATTGGAAATGCCAAGAGGTATCAGGATTAATGTGATAAGCCCATCAAAAATCACAGACATTGCTGCCGAAGATTTGATTAAAGGCTATTTAAAAAGCATTGCAACTTCGGCTAACGGAGAAATTATACGAATTGGCTACCATTAAAAAACGAATAAATTATGCCACATTTTATTATTGATTGTTCGGCAAATGTTTTAACACAGGTGTCTGAACCAGAGATCTTAACAGCAGTATTTGATGCTTCTATTGCAAGTGGTCTTTTTATAGAAGAAGATATTAAAGTAAGAGTGAACCCTTATGTGCGGTACGAAGTTGGAGGTAAAAAGACCGACTTCATTCATGTATTCAGATATATTCTAGCAGGAAGAACGGAAGAACAAAAAGCCGATTTGTCGCAACGTGTTGTAAAAACACTGATAGGCTTGTTTCCTGCTATTGATTTTATAGCTTCAAGTGTAGATGAATTTACAAAAGCAGGTTATTGCAACAGGCACTTGTTGCGACATTAAACAAACTAAATTTTTAAAAATAAACAATGATTTATGAGATACTTAATGTGTGTTGCATTTATAATGTTATTTACTCCTTTACGGGCACAGGATCTAAGGCTGTCAAAAAAAACCAGAAAACAATTTGTCGGTACATGGTCGTTGATAGCAGTAGAAAATATCAATGCAGATGGAAGCAAAACATTGCCTTACGGCGAAAATCCTGTGGGTTTGCTTGTGTTTACTGACGCTGGTGATTACGCTATACAAATTTTAAAAGCTACTCGTCCAAAAGTCTCAGCAGGAGACAAGAATAAGGCTACGCCGGATGAAAACCTTGCCTTGGTGCAGGGCAACAATTCGCATTTTGGTACATATACTGTTCACCCTGAAAAGCACACGATTACTTTCAATGTACAGTATGCTTTTTATCCTAACTGGGAGGGCGATGTGCAGTTACGTTCTTACAAACTTGAAAATAATATGTTGAGCTATGTGGTAACCAATACTACCAATGGCGGGGCTGTTACGGCAACAGTGGTGTGGAAGAAAAAATAGTTGTTTTTGGCTGGGTCTAAATTTTATATACGTAGTAGGCTATGTATCATTGAACGTATTGTTGGTGCAGTAATTGGATTTGGCCTTAGTGAAGCAAAGGGATACCTAGTCCGATACCGCGATCGCAGAAAAGTAAAACAGCTTTATCAACAGATGTGCAGCAAGTACAGGAGACAGCTGAAGGAGAATGAATATGTTGAAAGCGTCATTACGAATCAACATGATAATATTCTGAAAATTGATACTCGAACATTCAGGAATGAAGAAATACAGTAATCTTCAAATCTTGTATTAATTAGGTTCAATAAGCCTTAAAAAGCGTTTCAAATGTTGAAAGTATTCCCCCTGGACGGTACTTAAAATTGGATGATCGTCTGTAAAATGTTTTACAGACGATTTTTTTATCCCTGCCTTGGCTCTTGCGATCTGTAGCGAATAGGTATATCCTATTGTTGTAATAAATTCCTTTTACATCCGTTTCCATTTACAGGCTCATCTATCTCATGCAAAACGGATAACAAGATGATGATGCAATAGACGAAATGATTTTAGTATGATAAGCTTTCCATAATGCCGTTTGGGTGAATCAACGTGTAGTTGAGCTAATTTATAGAAAATAAAAAAACCTCACTTTGGGGAAGTGAGGTTAAAAACTACTGTTTTTTAATCAACCTAACCTAATGAGCTAAATGCCTTATGGATATAAAAACTAATGCTAATTAAACGGTTTCAATTCAAAAAAACGAAAAATTTACACCAATAGGTGTTTTCCTTACACTAAAAGGTAGTTTCGGATGATAAACACTAAATTAAACACCCTTTTTTCTTCCAAAAACAAAATAGATCATCAGCCTTTTTTAGGCTTTTACTTCTTTTGGTAAATAGCCGAATTTCTTTTTGAAGGTTTTGGAGAAATGGTGTGGATATTTATAACCCATTAGAAATGCTATATTGGCAATACTCATTTTTCCCTCTCGCAACAACTCATGCGATTTTTCCATCCTTACATCATTGATATATCCGAACACAGTATTACCAAACAATTGTTTAAAACCTTTTTTTAGTTTAAAATCGTTAAATCCGCCAATTTCTGCGAGTTGCATAAGTGAATAGTTCGCTCCTGGTTTTTTATCAATGATTTCCTTCAGATAGTACAACTTGTCAATGTCCTCCTTATGCAATTTGATCGTATTGGTAGCGGAGATGTTCGTATTTGTAAATTGATCAATCTGCAGATTTAGAAGCTCTACGATTTTAGCTTCAATATAGGTTTTTTTAAAGATCCCATGATAGGTACAATGCAAGATTTCGGCGATAATCCGTTTCATCTGATTGGTGATAAACAAGCTGTTGTTGCCAATTAGCGAAGGTTGTCCGTTTTCAATACTTTTTCCGAAATGGAGCAGGCAACGGAGATCATTTCCAAAAAGATCAGAAATGTATTCTTTCGTGAATATGACATCTAATACCTTACGTGAATTGGGGTAGTATAGTGTGCCAGTTACTTCAGGCAAGAAAAGTAAAGTATGCCTGCCGTTAGGTATCTCAATACTTTTGTAGGGTATACTTACATCACTTACGAAATCAGAATACCCCTCAATTTCAAATTGCATTTTTAAAAAAGGTCTTTCGTGCTTAGTTAATAGGGATATAGGTGCAGGCAATTGCCAATCACGATAAATGATAGAAATTCCTTCAAATTTAATAATCCGATGCTTTGCACTTAGATGAAGATGGTTAATTGTGTAAACCTCGTCTGTAATATAGGCATCTGACATATTCGTTATTGCTTCAGCTCTGAATATTTCCTGAAACATTGCTAAACCTATTTTTTTTGTCATGATCAAAAAAATGATAATAAAAAAATTCGATACGCATTTGAATTAACTGTATCGTAGTATTTTTCTACTATTATGCTTCTGTATCCTGGTGTTTATTTATAATAATTCTTAATAGTAGTCCCGCAAATGTATATAAAAAAGAAAAGTAATAATAGTAATGGCTTCATGTTTTTAGTCAACGAAACGACGTGTTGTCAAGTGCATTAATTCTGTATACTACTGCGCATACTTTACAAAGAAGTAGAGGGCTTTCGCTAAGTTTAGCATGGCAATTAAAGTGAATAGTTAACCGTTTAGCTAAGGCAAATATTATGTAAACACCTTGTGATAATATTGTATTTTAATTACAGTCTGCGTAAATTGCCTACCAGTGCGGGTATAGGTTGTACACTGCTTAAAAAATATTGAAGATGCGGGGAGATAGACATGTATGATCAGGATAAACAGATTGATCTATTAGTTATAGCCTGCTCTGCCGGAGGTGTAATGTTGTTGATGGAATTGTTGCAGGAACTTAAGTCGGATATATCATTTGCTATATTGGTAATTATCCATAGAAATGATAAGTTCCATAGTACGTTGGAGGAAATGGTGCAACAGAAATGTAGATTGCGGGCTAAGGAGGCTGAAGAAAAAGAAAAACTAACACCTGGGATAATATATTTTGTGCCGGGGGGATACCATTTATTGATTGAAACCGATAAGACAGTGGCACTGGACGTTTCAGAACCGGTGAACTATTGTAGGCCGTCAATTGATGTGTCATTGCAAAGCGCGGCCGAAGTCTTTCAAGATAAATTAGTTGCTATTTTATTGTCAGGAGCAAATAAGGATGGTGCGGAGGGCCTCCGCGCCGTACACAGATATGGCGGAGTAACATTGGTTCAAAATCCTGAATTCGCAGAGGTGGATGTTATGCCTAAAGCAGCAATAGAAACAAATTCCGTTACGGCAGTACTTTCTGATGCGCAATTAAAGGAATATTGCCGCAAATTAGTTTGATAGGAAAAATAATACCCCATAAATCAGCTTATTAGGATGAGGCGTATCAATTTCTTTTAAAAATATTTGGAGAGAAGGGTATAATGTATTAGTTTTGCAATCCAAAATAACACTAAGTACTGCGGAAGTGGCGTAATTGGTAGCCGCACCAGACTTAGGATCTGGCGCCGAGAGGCGTGGGGGTTCGAGTCCCTTCTTCCGCACTTGATTCCTCCCGACAACATCGGGGGGAATTTTTGTATTGAGCATATTAAAACGCAACTAATGAACATTTCACAGGAGAAAGTAGACGACCTGAATGCAGTTATCAATGTAGATGTTGTTCCTGCAGATTATACGGAGAGTGTAAACAAGGCAATTAAGGAACAAGCGAAGAAAGCAAAATTACCTGGCTTCCGTCCAGGGATGGTACCCACTTCACATATTAAGAAAACCTATGGAAAGGCCATTCTTTTTGATGAGATTAATCGCTTGGTAAGTGACAGTCTGAATAACTACTTGAGTGAGAATAAAATTGAAGTATTGGGTCAGCCTTTACCAAAAGAAGGGGATACTACAGAATACAAATGGGATTTTAATGATGAATTTAAGTTCCAGTATGAAATAGGTCTGGCACCAACGTTTGAAGCGCCCTTCAGTGAAAAAGATAAATTGACACAGTATGACATTAAAGTGGATGAAGAAACTTTAGCTTCACGTATAAAAAACTTACGCAAGAGTTATGGTAAAATGACCAATCCAGAGGTCGCTGAAGATGGAGATGTCTTGTACAGTACGCTTACCCAGCTTGATAAGGAAGGTAATCCTTTAGAAGGTGGTATAGAAAATACAGCATCAGTTCGTACGGATTTGGTGGAGGATAAGAAAACTAAGAAGGCATTGATCGGGCTGAAGAAGGACGATGAGGTTAGTATTGATCTTAAAAAGGCTTTTAACGATGAGGCCATCGCGAAATTACTGAATATTACAGAAGAAGAGGTTGCGAGCTTGGCAGACACAACTTTCAAGTTAGTCGTTAAAAATGTAAATAGATTAGAAGAAGCCGATCTTAATCAAGAATTTTTTGATAAACTTTTTGGTGAGGGTGAAGTAAAAACGGAAGAGGAATTTAGGGCTCGTGTAACAACCGAGGTGGAATCTATGCTAGTGCAGAATTCAGATCAGCGTTTGCAAAATGATCTATACACTTTGGGTATGGAGAAAGTGGACGTCAAGTTTCCAGACGAATTTTTGAAGCGTTGGTTGAAAGCTACGAATGAGAAATTGACCGATGAGGAATTAAATGAAGGATATGAAGATTTTGTGAAGAACCTGAAGTGGACCTTGATTGAAAATAAAATCATCACGGAGAATAAGTTGGAGATTAAATACGAAGAGGTATTTAAACTTGCAAAGGAGCGCATTGCAGCGCAGTTCAAAATGTATAGTCCGCAGCCGGTAAGTGAAGAGCAGCTATCTCAGTATACTGTTCAGTTTTTACAGGATAAGGAACAGGCAAACAGGCTTTTTGAGGAAGTAAAGGCCTTGAAAGTATTTGACTTTTTAAAAGGAGTTGTTAAACTGAATAAGAAGGATATCGATTATAACAAGTTTTTGGAACTAAAGTAATTTCTTACAAAGAGATAACAAAAGGCCGTCCATCGTTATTAATGGGCGGCCTTTTTAGTTTGGTCCGATTTTGATTTTATCTTGGTTCAAGGAAGATCTTGTCAGGTTTAGAATAAATGCAGGCAGATTGTCAGGTGGTTTTCTTGAAAATGTGTCAATCAGGGTGTTGGCGTACTCTTTGTATATGTGCCAGGTAAAAAATGTGATCAAGTTGTCTGTGATTATAGATTTTAGAATTAATCTTATATCTTAGCTAGGCAAAAAAGTAAAATCGTATGAATATAGATAAAAATGAATTCCGAAAATACGCTGTTAAGCACCATCGTATCGGGAGCCAGCATGTAGATAAATTTATCAATAAGGTAGAACAACAATCGCCTGTGTCATTAACTCCATACATTATAGAAGAACGTCAACTAAATGTAGCCCAGATGGACGTTTTTTCTCGTTTGATGATGGATAGGATTATATTTTTAGGCGATGCTGTTACTGACCAAGTGGCTAATATTATACAGGCGCAGCTGCTATTTTTACAATCTGCCGACGCACATCGGGATATTCAGATTTATATTAACTCCCCAGGTGGCAGCGTGTATGCAGGGTTAGGTATCTATGATACCATGCAGTACATAGCTCCCGATGTTGCTACCATCTGTACCGGTATGGCGGCTTCTATGGGTGCTGTATTGTTAGTCGCTGGGGCAAAAGGAAAGCGAGCAGCTTTAAAACATTCCCGTGTGATGATTCATCAACCTTCGGGAGGTGCGCAGGGTGTTGCGGCTGATATGGAAATTAATCTTCGCGAGATGCTGAAGTTGAAAAAAGAACTTTATCAGATAATTGCTGATCACTCGGGGCAGCCCTACGATTGGGTTGAAAAGGCTTCGGATCGTGATTTTTGGATGACTTCATCGGAGGCTAAAGAAAACGGCATGATTGATGAGGTATTAACAGGAAAGAAGGATAAATAAAATGGCAAAGAATTCAAGAGAAGTTACTTGTTCATTTTGTGGTTTGCGAAAGTCCGAGACATTGATGCTCATTGCGGGTAATGATGCCCATATATGTGATCGATGCGTTACACAGGCAAACGAGATTTTGGCCGAGGAGCTCACCTTACGTAAAAATAAAAGTGTACAAGCGGCATTGAAATTGTTGAAACCTGCTGAAATAAAGTCACATTTAGATCAGTATGTTATTGGACAAGATGACGCTAAAAAGGTTCTTTCTGTAGCGGTTTATAACCACTATAAGCGGTTAAACCAAAAGATAGAAAAAGATGAGATAGAAATAGAAAAATCCAATATCATTATGGTTGGAGAGACTGGAACTGGAAAAACCTTGTTAGCAAAGACAATTGCCAAAGTACTGAACGTGCCTTTCTGCATTTGCGATGCTACTGTTTTGACAGAAGCTGGTTATGTGGGAGAAGATGTCGAAAGTATTTTAACAAGATTATTGCAGGCAGCTGATTATGATGTTGCTTCAGCGGAGCGTGGAATTATCTATATCGATGAAATAGATAAAATCGCTCGCAAAAGTGATAATCCATCTATTACAAGAGATGTGTCGGGAGAGGGAGTACAGCAGGCTCTTTTGAAAATTTTAGAAGGTACTGTAGTTAATGTGCCGCCTCAAGGGGGTAGAAAACATCCCGACCAAAAGATGATAGCAGTGAATACCAGTAATATTCTTTTCATCTGTGGAGGTGCTTTTGATGGTATACAGAAAAAGATAGCCAATCGTATGCGTGCGCAAACTGTTGGATACAAGATGAATCAGGATCAAGCGGAGATAGATTTAAATAATCTTTATAAATATATAACACCACAGGATTTAAAGGCTTTCGGATTAATACCTGAGCTTATCGGACGGTTACCCGTTGTTACTTATCTAAACCCATTAGATAGAGATACTTTGCTCAGTATTCTTACGCAACCAAAAAATGCGCTGATCAAGCAATATCAGAAATTATTTGACTACGAACATATAAAACTACAGTTCGAACCGGAAGTTTATGAGTTTATTGTTGATAAAGCAAATGAATTTAAACTGGGTGCCAGAGGGCTACGAGCCATTTGTGAGGCCATAATGTTAGATGCCATGTTCGAAATACCGTCTAAAGACAAGGAGGGGGGAGGAGATCTTTTCGTTACCTTGGATTATGCAAAACAGAAATTCGAAAAATCTGACCTGAAGAAATTGCAGGTAGCATAAAGGTTGTAAATCCCCCGCTAAAATCGGGGGATTTTTTGTATATTGAATTTTGCGGGTTACGCATATTTTAATGATCCATACCCATTCAGCCGTTGCTTTAAGCTTGGGCGATTTTTTCTAAAAGATGATATTATGGCGAATAAAACAAAAGAAGTTGAAACACCTGTAAAATCTGGTCTCAAAAATAAAGAAGATATTGTTAGAAATTGGTTGCCCAGGTATACGGGAAGACCATTGGAGGAGTTTGGAGCGTATATTTTGCTAGCAAATTTCTCGAATTATTTAAAACTCTTTTCCGAGTGGCATGACAACGCACCTATTTATGGTTTGGATAAACCAATGCAGAGTGTAACTGCTGCAGGTATTACCATTATTAATTTTGGGATGGGAAGCCCGGTTGCGGCTACTATTATGGATCTGCTATCGGCGATACAGCCGAAAGCTGCTCTTTTTTTAGGCAAAGCAGGGGGCTTGAAAAAGAAAAACAACATTGGCGATCTTGTATTACCCATTGCTGCTATTCGGGGTGAAGGTACTTCTAACGATTATTTACACCCAGAAGTGCCAGCGCTACCGGCGTTCGCCTTGCAGAAAGCAATCTCTACCACTATCAGAGATTATAGCCTCGACTATTGGACGGGAACCGTCTACACAACAAACAGGAGAGTTTGGGAACACGATAAGGATTTTAAGAAATATCTAAAATCACTGCGGGCAATGGCCGTAGATATGGAGACAGCAACTATATTTACGGTAGGTTTTGCCAATAAAATTCCTACAGGTGCATTATTGCTTATTTCAGACCAACCGATGGTTCCCGAAGGCGTGAAAACACAGGAAAGTGACTCGGCTGTAACCGTCAATTATGTAGAAACACATTTAAAGATTGGGATAGACTCATTAAAACAGCTTATTAATAATGGGTTGACCGTAAAACACTTGAAGTTTTAAATCTGTGGTTCACTTCGTGGGTGCATCATTGCATTAACAAGTCAATTTAGTTATTTTTGTATAAGTGATAAAATATATAGCACATGTGGTATAATAATATATTAGAAACTATAGGAAATACTCCATTGGTAAAGCTAAACAACTTAACCAAAGATATTAAGGCTACTGTGCTTGCCAAAATAGAGACGACCAATCCTGGAAATTCTATTAAAGATCGTATGGCTATAAAGATGATCGAGGATGCAGAACGCGAAGGGCTCTTAAAGCCGGGTGGAACGATTATCGAAGGTACTTCAGGGAATACTGGTATGGGACTTGCCATGGCTGCCGTAATCAAAGGATATAAATGTATTTTTACTACAACTGATAAACAATCGAAAGAAAAAATTGATGCGTTAAGGGCTTTTGGAGCAGAAGTAATTGTTTGTCCTACAAACGTTGAACCAGAGGATCCCCGTTCGTATTATTCCGTTTCAAGTAGGCTCGAACGGGAGACATCTAATGCCTGGAAACCCAATCAATACGATAATTTGTCAAATACACAAGCGCATTATGAGCAAACTGGGCCAGAAATCTGGGAACAGACGGAGGGAAAAATCACTCATCTACTTGTGGGCGTTGGTACCGGGGGAACGATCAGTGGCGCGGGTAAATATTTGAAAGAGAAAAATCCGGAGATTAAAATTTGGGGCATTGATTCCTATGGTTCGATATTTAAGAAATATAAAGAAACTGGCGTATTTGATAAAAATGAAATCTATCCCTATATAACAGAAGGCATTGGTGAAGACTTTCTACCTAAGAATGTGGATTTTGACGTAATCGATTATTTTGAAAAGGTAACGGATAAAGATGCTGCTCTTATGACTAGAGAAATTGCTCGCAAAGAGGGGATTTTTGTTGGGAATTCTGCTGGGGCTGCAATAGCAGGATTGTTGCAACTTGCCGATCAATTGAAAGAGGGAGATGTGGTCGTAGTTATCTTTCACGACCATGGTTCACGTTACATGGGTAAGATGTTTAACGAGGATTGGCTACGTGAAAGAGGTTTTCTTAAAGATAAGAAGATAACAGCTGAAAAAATACTGAAATTGAGAGGAGAACAGGACACGGTAATGGTAAATGGAGAGCAATCTGTTATCGAGACTTTCAATATGATGAAAACATTGAATATTTCTCAGGTTCCGGTCACACAACAAGGCATGGTTGTAGGAAAGGTAACCGAAGCTGATATATTAAATGCCTTGCTGGAAAATCCTGTAGTGAAGTCGGGCAAGGTTGAGCATATCATGACAGCCCCTTTTCCTTTTGTAGATCTAAACACGTCAATCGATAAACTATCCGCGTTGATTGATCGAAATAATAATGCTGTTTTGGTGGAAGATAAAGAAGGCAAGCTGGAAATCATCACACAATATGACATCATTAATGCCATATCGGAATAACAACGGAGTTAAATGAACCGGTTGTATGAAAGGTGTGTTTTATGAAGAATAGCATTTGGCCGAATAAATGGAAGGAAAAAGTATAAGAATTAAGATAGATAGCTTTGATTTTCTACGACGTTTAATCCTTATACCTTTTAATTTTTTATTTTATTTACTCGCAACCAAATGAATCTTGAAATTAATTTCTTTGCTGATTAGATCATCTGCTTGACCCGCATAACTAACCCCCCAATCTTCGCGCGCGATATTAAAATCTGCAATACCATCAAATTTGTTTTCATTGGATTCAGTTACATCCGTTATGAATGAGATGTTTTTACTTGTTCCTCTAATCGTTAGATTTCCTGAAACTTTTAATTTGTTCTCTTCTTCAGGTGTTACGTTGGTAATAACGAAGGTAGCTTCTGGATGATTTTCTACGTCAAAAAAATCATCACTTTTCAGGTGACCTTCCAATTTCTCTTTATATTCTCCCTCAAGGTCATCACTTTTAATCGTGCTTAAATCAAAAGCGAATTCACCTCCGGTTAATACATCATTATCTATAAATAGCTTCCCAGAACTTATGTCGACAGTTCCATAATGACTCCCTGTCACCTTTGTGCCTTCCCACTTCACTTCGGAAGCATTGGCATCTACGGGAATCTCTGCGCCTGCAGCTTCGCCAACTTCAGTCGCGTCGGTAGCGTCAGAACGTGTGCCTTCAGGATTACCTGCACATGAGGCTAATAGTAATGCAATAGCCGTACCGAATAAGATAAACTTTTTTTTCATCGTTTTTTTAATTTGGGTTAACGTTTTAAACTTTCATATGAAATAAATGGTTAAACATTTATTTCACAAATAAAGTAAGAATAAATAGATTGAACAATATAGACAATTTTTTTAACAGAAATATGATAAAAAAGTTTTGCATTACGTTATTTAATGTCCCGGGTTTGCATCTATTCGTTTTATCTGTGCACCAATTGCCTGTAGCCGTTCATCAATGTGTTGATACCCTCTTTCTATTTGTTCGATATTGTAGATAACAGATTTACCTTGCGCTGAGAGGGCAGCTATTAAGAGCGATACACCGGCCCTGATATCCGGAGAGGTCATTTCGATTCCACGTAATTTAAATGCCTTGTTAAGTCCGATTACAGTAGCGCGGTGAGGATCGCATAGAATAATCTGTGCCCCCATATCTATTAATTTATCAACAAAAAATAGTCTGCTTTCAAACATTTTTTGATGAATCAGTACATTTCCTTTGGCCTGCGTGGCAACAACAAGTACTATACTTAATAGATCTGGGGTGAAGCCAGGCCAGGGCGCGTCTGCTATGGTAAGTATCGAGCCATCAATGAAGGTTTCTATTTCATAAGAGTTTTGAGCTGGGATGTAGATGTCATTACCCCTATGTGTTAACTGAATACCTAATCTTCTAAAAACAGTAGGGATGATTCCTAATTCCTCGAAGTGTACGTCCTTGATAGTGATTTCCGAACCTGTCATAGCTGCTAAGCCAATGAAGGAGCCAATCTCAATCATGTCGGGTAACATGCGGTGTTCCGTTCCTGTCAGACTGTCCACACCCTCAATTTTTAGCAAATTGGAGCCTATTCCTGTTATTTTAGCACCCATTCTATTGAGCATCTTGCAGAGCTGTTGAAGATATGGTTCGCAAGCGGCGTTATAGATGGTAGTTGTACCCTTAGCCAGCACCGCAGCCATTACAATATTGGCTGTACCCGTTACCGACGCCTCATCCAGCAAAATGTAGGTGCCTTTGAGATTCGTTGCATCCACATGAAAAAAATGGGCGTCGGGATCATAATTGAATTTTGCCCCTAATTTTTCAAAACCTAAAAAGTGTGTGTCTAGTCTTCTACGGCCGATTTTATCACCACCAGGTTTGGGGATAGACGCCTTGCCAAATCGTGCCAATAGCGGACCAACAATCATTATAGACCCTCTTAGACTACCGCCTTTTGTTTTAAATGTGTCTGACTGGAAATGATCTATGTTAATATTATTTGCTTCAAAAGTATAGGTGTCTTTGTTAATACGTTCTATACTGACGCCCAGGTCTGCTAGTAATTCAATGAGTTTGTTGACATCTTTGATGTCAGGAATATTACTTATGGTTACTTTATCTGAGGTTAACAATACTGCAGAAAGTATCTGTAAGGCCTCGTTCTTGGCCCCCTGTGGTGTGATTTCCCCTTTTAGCGCTTGACCGCCGTAAATTTCAAATGCGTTCATTCAAGTAGATCGGTTGTGTTTAAAAAACTAAAACCGGCCCTATATCTTTCGTTGTTCGTAAAAACACAAAGATAATAGGCCGGTTGACTAAAAATAAGCTATTCGAAGGCTTTAAAAGCGTTTGCCACGCTTTTTGCCATTGTTGTTTTGGTTTTTATGCTGTTGCCTGTTTTTTTGACCGCCACCATTTCCACCTTGTTGATTGGTGTTGCTCCCACCTTTTGTGCGATTGCCTGGAGGAGGTGTCTTAAATTCGAGTTTGGTAAGATTAATGTCTTCATCTAACTCCAATATGCCTTCAGACATTTCCTTTAGATCGTGTATGATATGATCATCCGTGACGGAATCTTTGTTCCACGTTACATAGGCCATCTTCATGAAATTAGCCATAGCTTGAACCATCTGCTTTTTACGCTCAGGATCTTCTATTTTTTTAGCTTTTTCAATCATCAATTCGATGGTATGACCATAGTGCTTATACTTAATGCGATGTTGTGGATAGTTAAGGGTTTCTGGCTTTGCATGTATCGCTCCAGGTATCGGTACTGGGTAAGGGGAATCTACATCAATTTTAAAATCAGAGATAATATGTAGATGATCCCACAATTTATGCTTGAAATCAGAAACATCTCTTAAATGTGGATTTAAAAAACCCATAAGATCTATTACCACCTGTGCATGGCGATTTCTTTCTTCCCTGGTTGGAAGCGTACAGATATAGGCTACCATATTCTGTACGTTACGGCCGTATTCAGCTAGTATTAACTTTTTACGGGTGCTGTTATAATCAAATTCCATATTCTTCCTTTTACAAGTTATCGGCTATTCATTCACACATCGATGCGTAAGCCATATAACTTAATTATTGACAATTCTAAGTTTTGCAAATTTAAGCAACAATTGTTTCTGTCCTAATTCTTTAAAAAAAATAGTTGCTTTTATATCGGGTTTATTCCCTTCTAAATTAAGAACTTTTCCAAAACCAAAGCGCTCGTGTTCTACTTCCATTCCTACTTGAAGGTTACTGGTGTCTGACGGCGCAAAGCCAGCTGTTGGTTGGTGCGCTTTGGGTAGAATAGTGGTAGTTTTAGAAGCAATTTTCGGTTTCGGCTTGGTGAAGATGTCCTGTGATGATTGGCCCCAGCTATCACGCTCTCTACCAAAAGAGGTGCTTGGTATCGTATCAGCTCCAGGAGCTTTGAAATCAAGTGCCAGATAGCGAGGATCTATTTCATCAATAAATCTACTGGGTTCGCAGTTGTTCAGCGTCCCCCAGCGGTATCTCGAAGTTGCGTACGATAAGGTCAGTTTTTTTTCAGCACGGGTAACGGCTACATAGAATAACCTCCGTTCCTCTTCGAGGTCGCTTCGCGAATTAAGTGATAGCTGTGAAGGAAATAGGTTTTCTTCTAGACCTACAATATAAACCTGCGAAAACTCCAAGCCTTTTGAAGAGTGTATAGTCATTAACGAAACGGTATCGGCATTCGGATCTTTGTCTTTATCATCATTTGTTAACAAAGCGATATCTTGCATAAAAATATCGAGCCCCTTTTCTTCAATGTCTTCACGTTCGCTGAATTCTTTAATCCCATTGAGTAATTCCTGAATGTTTTCGTATCGGTTTAAACCCTCAACGGATTTATCTTCATATAGATCTTTCAGAATGCCCGAATGTTGGGCGATATGTAAGGCTACGTCATAGGCATTATTATTCTTTGCCAGAACCTGGAAACTCTGTATGAGCGAACCAAAAGGATACACTACGCCAGCAGTTCGACCATCGAGGAAATTTTGCGGATTGGCAATGACTTCCCATAAGCTTGTTTGATGTTGATCCGCGGCTATAAAAATGCGTTCCACGGAAGTATCGCCGATACCCCTTCGTGGGTAATTGATAACCCGCTTTAATGCTTCTTCATCGTTAGGGTTAAATGTAAGTCTAAAATAGGCTATTAAGTCTTTTATTTCTTTTCGTTGATAAAAAGACGTACCGCCGTATATCTTATAGGGAATATTCAGTTTTCTGAGCGACTCTTCCATGGCGCGGGACTGCGCATTGGTTCGATATAATATAGCGAAATCCTTAAACCTTAGGGAATGAAGTGATCGATCCTGAAGAATGTTTTCCGCAACCATTTTTCCCTCTTCATTATCACTAAAAGCACGTACTACATTTATTTTATCGCCTGTCTCATTCTCAGAGAACACGCTTTTCTTTAATTGGTTTTTATTGTTGGATATGATGCTGTTGGCGGCATTGACGATGTTTTGGGTAGACCGATAATTTTGTTCCAATTTGAATACATTCAAATCCGGATAATCCTTTTCAAAGTTTAATATATTTTGAATGTTGGCCCCCCTGAAAGCATAAATACTTTGTGCATCATCTCCCACAACACAGATGTTTTCGTTAATTGCTGCTAATCTTTTCACAATTAGATACTGCGAAAAGTTGGTGTCTTGATATTCATCTACCATTAAATACTTAAACTTGGTTTGATACTTGTATAGTATTTCGGGGTGTTCTTTGAGCAAAACGTTGGTTTTGAATAGTAAATCGTCAAAATCCATTGCTCCCGCTTTGTAACATCGCTGCGTGTAGGTTTGGTAAATCAATCCGAGCTGTCCTCTGCCACCGGATTGATCTTCTGCCTGAATTTGCGCATTCTTTTGGTACTCGGCGGCGGATATCAAATTATTTTTAGCCGCTGAAATGCGGTTGTATACAAAATTAGCATTATACAATTTGTCGTCCAATTGCATTTCTTTTAAAATCGAACGCAATAAACTTTTACTATCGTCCGTATCGTATATGGTAAAGTTGCTTGGGTATCCAATGTGCTGTGCCTCAACCCGAAGAATCTTGGCGAATACCGAGTGGAATGTTCCCATCCATATGTTTTTTGCCTCATTGCCGACCACATTCATAATGCGTTCGCGCATTTCCTTCGCGGCTTTGTTTGTGAAGGTCAACACTAAAATATGGAATGGGTCTATACCTTTACGTATTAAATGGGCTACTCGATATGTAATTACGCGTGTCTTACCAGACCCAGCTCCCGCAACAATCATGACCGGTCCTTCTGTTTGCTCTACTGCAGCTCGCTGAGAGGGGTTTAGTCCTTTTAAATAATCCAAAATGTTCTTGCCTTTTTTAGAGGTGTAAAGATAGAAAAAAAATGTTAGCTGAGTGGTCTAGGTTGGAGCGATTTCTTAAGGTTTATTAGATAAGTTAATTTTTTTAATTTATATTTTTACTTTTGAATTTCTTAAAAGACGTATGCAGGCATTGTATCCATTTAATGTAAGGGTGTATGGTTTACTCTTAAATGAGCAGAACGAATTATTGATAAGCGATGAGCAGGAATATGGTAAGCGATTCAGTAAATTTCCTGGAGGAGGCCTTGAATACGGAGAGGGGCTTCGCGAGGGTTTGCGAAGGGAATATTTTGAGGAGTGCATGATTGAGGTGGAGGTATTGGGACATGTCTATACCACAGATTTTTATGAGCATTCTTATTTTAACGATAGTCAGATTATTTCCATCTATTATCAAGTAATAAATAAAGAACCTTTTACACTAAATTTTAAGGCAAGAGCTTTCGATTTTGATGAGACGGAGGGAGAGGTTTTGCAGTCATTTCGATGGGTACCTATCAGTAATATGAAGGTTTCAGATTTAACCTTTAAAACAGACCAAATAGCCTTAGCGGAATTTTTGAAACGTAAAACATCGCCATAATGCAGCGCTAATTCATTCATTTTGTTCATTCTACTGAACAGATCACCGAGTTACCGTATTGTAAGTACCTTTATGGTGATATGTTTTTCAAAATTATAATCCAACTATTTTTACCATTAACGGTTGTGGCCCAAATCAATCCTGCTGCTCGCTTTAGCGGCATGGGTAATACGGGTACCGCACTTCAGGGGCTGAGCGCGCTTACGAGTAATCCGGCAGGTTTAATTACGTTAAAAAAACTTGAAGTGGGAACTTATTATCAAGCGCATTTCATGCAAAGCGATATCCGTTATCAGGGAGCAGTTGTCGCAAAGCCCACTAAACTAGGCGTTCTGGGTGCGCATGTTTCTGATTACGGTATTACAGGAACGTATAGCGAGTTGAAATTGGCGGCTTCTTTTGCCCGCCATTTCGGTCAGTTATTGGCCACTGCAGTAACCGTTAATTATAATCAGCTCCGTATAGATAAATACGGTGGAGATCAGTTGTTTTCAGTAGACATAGGTTTACAATGCTACCTCAATACCAACTGGACAGTTGGTGTGCATATGTCCAACGTCGGCAATGTTAAATACCATAATACTGCCCATGCTGCGGTACCGGCTCAGGTAAAATTGGGAACAGGGTATCGCGTAAATACCAATCTTTTGCTTACAGCAGATGTCGATAAAATCATAAGTACGGAAAGGGTAGATGTTCGTGCCGGTTTAGAATATCTCCCGATCAGTTGGATCAGTTTCCGCGGAGGATTGGCCGTCGATGAATTTAAGCAATTTTGTGGGATAGGCCTATTTTTTAAAGGTATATTCCTAGACATGGCGATGGTTATACATCCTAAGCTCGGGCTTTCTCCACAAACATTTATTGCCTATGCTTTTTAAATACACCTTGGCAACTCTTTTCCTATCGTTGTGTTGCTATTATACTTGTGCGCAAACTAACGATCTACTGATTGAGCAGCTTGTTGAGTCGATGGTGGAAGAACTGGGGGAGGATTTCGATTATACGGAATTAACAGAAAAATTAAATTATTATCGTATACATCCTATTAATCTAAACAAAACAGATGGAAGGGAGCTGACAGAACTCCGGATATTGTCGCCTATGCAAGTATCGGGCATCCTTGAACATCGTAGAACATCTGGCGATTATATAACCATTTACGAGCTCCAGGCAGTGAAGGATTTAGGTCTGAATATCATCAGGCTGCTATTGCCCTTTGTTAAGGTAGATGAAATTTCAGCATTGAAAGGGGCTGATGTTTATGATTATTTGCGTGAGGGTAAACACGATTTGATGATGCGGTATGGAAGGGTGATAGGAAATCAATTGGGATACACCATCCAAGATTCCACTCGATCAAGGTATCTGGGGTCTCCAAGTCGCCTATTTGTGCGTTATCGGTATCAATATACACCAGACTTTCGTTTGTCATTGAATATGAAAAAAGATCCCGGCGAACAGTTCTTCGCTGGTGCACAACCCTACGGGTTTGATTTTTACTCCGGAAGCATTTACCTCGGCAACCAAAAAAGATGGAAACATGTAGTGTTAGGCGATTATGCGATGCAGTTTGGCCAAGGTTTGGCTTTGTGGACAGGGTTGAGCTTTGGAAAAGGGGCTTTGGTACAGCATATGGCGAGACAGGGTGGTGGTTTACAGCCTTATACCTCTACCAATGAGTTTTCGTTCTTTCGGGGTCTTGCTGCAACTTATAGCCTAAAAAAAATTGCATTTACGCCCTTTGTATCCTACAAAAAATTAACAGCCACTTTGCAGGAGGAAGGAGAAAACGGAAATAAATTCAGTGCTCTGGGCCAAAACGGCCTACATCGAACACCAAGCGAGGTGGCCAACAAACATAATCTTGGTGAGTTTATTTTTGGTGCAAACGCACAATATCAAACTGCTAAATTGACTTTAGGTTCTACTATTTATCAAACGCATTTTGATGGTGAACTGTCGCCAAGACCCCAATTATACAATGCCTATTTCTTTCGTGGCCAACAGTTAACCAATACGAGTATTTATTACAATTATAACGTGATGAACCTTTATATTTTTGGCGAATTTGCTCATAGCTTAGGTACTGGCATCGCATATACTAATGGGATTATCGCTACTTTATCGCACCAGTTTTCGCTGGTATTACAGCAACGCAATTACCAAAGAGACTACCATGCTTTTTACAATCAAGCGATAGCTGAGGGCAGTAATGCCGTGAACGAAGCTGGATTCTACACCGGCCTGATTTTTCAACCCAGCAGAGCCTTTCAATGGGTGGGGTATGCCGATTATTTTAAGTTTCCGTGGTTGAGATACCGTGTAGATGCACCTTCTGATGGTGTTGATCTGTTTTCACAAATTACTTACACACCTAATAAGCAAACACGTTACGCATTGCGATATCGGTATCGTGGAAAATCGGAGAATGGGCAGCAGCAGGTGGTAAATTTTTTAGAAAATGTTGTCAGGCAACAGTGCCGGGCGGAAGTGCAATATAGTTTCCATGAGACAATACGTATGCGCAATAGGGCGGAAGTGGTTCAATATAAAAAAGATCGCATAAAAGAATATGGCTACCTGATATATCAGGATATCATTTATGCGCCGTTAACCTCCAGTTTATCGGGCAATATGCGGTTTGCTTTATTTAACACCGATAGTTATCAATCGCGTATCTATGCGTTTGAGAGTGATGTACTCTATGCATATTCATTTCCGCTTTACAGCAATAAGGGGTTCCGCTATTACCTCAACTTACGGTATAAGGTTGCTAGAGGGATAGATTTATGGTGCAGGTATGCATCTTTTAGATATGATGGTGTCGATTATACCGGTACCGGCTTAGATCGTTTGGAAGGAAACCATAAGCCGGAAGTCAAGCTACAGATAAGATGTCGGTTCTGATGTTTAATAACGATTTGGAGAACCTAAGGATTCATCGGAGTAAAGTGCCTTTTGCACATTTCGTATGTTTATTATTGATTGGTATTGGCCTATCTTATTGCATACCTGTTTCCAAAGTTGTTTATCACACATTATGTTGCCTGTTTCTACTAGCTGTTATAACGTTTTTCGTGATTCCGTTTACTGGAAGGTTCCGAAAAAGTCAACGCAGAGCTGCTTCAGGTGGAAGTTGTTTGCAAGGGCCGATGTTTTTTCTTTGCATCTGCTTTTTTGGCTGGTTGCTTACTTGGAAGAACCATCCTAAAATCAACCGTTTACATTTTAGCCATCAATCAAGTACTTATCTGGTAGGGACAATAGCCAGTGAGCCAAAAGTGAGGTCTGGCATGACTACCTTTCAATTTAGTGTTAGCGGTCTAAGCGATGCAGCTGGGAAGTGGTTGCCAGCAGATGGAAAGCTTTTATTGCGTGTTAATTCTTCTGTGAAATCATTAAACCTCTTCTATGGGGATCAGCTACTCATACAAAGTAATATACAAGTTGTTCCTGCCGCACTTAACCCGCACGAATTTAACTACGGCGCTTATCTCCAGGAGCGTAATATTTGGCACCAATCTTACTTGCAAGCGTATCAGATTAAAAAAACCGGTTTGAGTAAAGGGAACAAATTGATAAAGTATGCACTAAATCGCCGAAAGGAAATGTTAACAAAATTCGGTCAGTACATCAATGACGACGATGCTTTAGCTATCGTTTCAACCTTGGTGCTGGGCTACCGGGCTGATCTAGATAAGGAGCTGGTAAAAACCTTTTCATCCACTGGAACCATTCATGTACTTGCCGTATCAGGCATGCACGTAGGTATTGTGTTTGCCTGTTTTTCGTTCGGTTTAAAATGGATGGAAGGAAAAAAGAAGTTAAAGCTTATTCGACTGCTGCTGTTGTTACTCTTCGTATGGACTTATGCCTTGATTACAGGTTTTTCGGCTTCTGTTCTTCGTGCGGCATTTATGATCAGTTTCGTAATAATTGGTAACACTTTTAGTCGGCAACGTAATGTCTATAATAACATTGCTGCATCAGCCTTTTTTTTGTTATTGTATAACCCAAAATATATTGCAGAAATAGGCTTTCAATTGTCGTACCTTGCGGTGCTCGGTATTGTATGGCTGATGCCTAAATTAATGGCTTTGTTTACACATACTCAGGTGGTTTTACGATGGTTGTATAATTATTTATCACTTTCATGTGCCGCACAGTTGGCAACATTTCCTTTGGTGCTGTACTATTTTCATTTATTTCCGGTTTATTTTCTTCCGGCCAACCTGTTGATTGTCTTGCCTGTCAGTATTATTATTTATGGAGGTTTTCTGTTATTATTATTGCCTGCCAACAACATTAGTATTGCATTGGGCGTCGGTTTGGAAAAATTCATTCTGACAATGAACAGGTTACTTATGGCTATTGAATCCTGGCCAATGGCGGCGATAGAAGATATTTGGATAACCGCTCCTCAATATATGCTTACCTATCTGTCAATAGTACTCCTTGTACTTAGCTTTCAATATGGGTGCAAAAAGAAGCTTTTTTTAGGCGTCGCGAGTTTGCTTTTACTGGGAGTCATATTTAATTATAAACGTTGGTACGCTTATGAAAGAGAACAACTCATTGTTTTTAATATGCGGAAGAAACTGGCGGTAGGTATGATAAAACGCGGAAATGTGGTGGTGTACAGTAATGTTCCGTCTACGGAAGATGCCGGTTTTCAATATGCTGTCATGCCAACGGTAGGGGCCTACGCTATTAGCGGAAATAGACGGTTTGTTAACAAAGGAAGTCTCTTCGCCAGTCGGGCAGGTATTGCTATTGAAAATAGTCGAATCAGATTCGGAGAAAGAGAGTTGCTTATAGTGGATGGTGCGCATTCGACGCCACATTTCAGGGCAACATTGCGATGGCTGATGATTCGAAACAATGCACAGATAGACCTTACTGAGATACCGAATAACATAAGACAACATATCGTACTGATTTTAGATGCATCAAACGATAAGAGAACACTAAATGCACTGCTGTCGAAAGCGGGTATACTGGGTATTTCTACCTATGTACTAAAGGATAATTTTGCTTATGTTTGGGATGCTAATAAGCAGTGACTAATGTCTATACAAGAAATTTTACAACATTACTGGGGATACGCCAAGTTTAGACCTTTGCAAGAGGAGGTTATCCAGCAGGTATTATCTGGTAATGATACTTTAGCATTAATGCCCACCGGAGGAGGAAAGTCTATCTGTTTTCAGGTTCCAGCGCTGACTAAGGAAGGTATTTGCCTGGTGGTTACTCCCCTAATTGCGTTAATGAAAGACCAAGTAGAAAACTTGCGGGCGAGGGGCATTGAAGCGGTAGCAATATATGCAGGCATGACGAAGCGGGAAGTAGATATCACCTTGGATAATTGTATTTATGGAAAAATAAAATTTCTCTATTTGTCTCCAGAGCGTTTGATGAGTGATTTGGTCCGTGAGCGCATTCGTTATATGAAGGTCAATCTGTATGCAATAGATGAGGCGCATTGTATATCGCAGTGGGGATATGATTTCAGACCGCCTTATCTGCATCTGGCAGAGCTTAGGCAGTTACATCCCGAGGTGCCTTATCTGGCTTTGACAGCTACTGCTACGGAAAGAGTGATTATTGACATTCAAGAAAAATTACAATTTAGGCGGCAGAAAACAGACACTTCGGCCGTTTTTGTTAAAAGTTTCGTAAGACCGAACCTGGCGTACATCGTTATCGAAGAAGCTAATAAAGCACGTCGATTACTCAATATTATAAGAAATACCGGTGGAAGTGGAATAGTCTACGTTAGAAACAGAAGGGAAACGCAAGAGGTTACGCGGCTATTATTGTTAGAGCAGGTAAATGCAGATTTTTATCATGCTGGTTTATCAACTCCGGAACGAACCAAGAAACAGGAGTCCTGGAAAAAAGGTATTACACAGGTCATGGTAGCAACCAACGCATTCGGGATGGGAATTGATAAAGCGGATGTGCGCTTTGTTGTGCATTTAGATATTCCAGATTCCCTGGAAGCTTATTATCAGGAAGCAGGACGAGCCGGTCGTGATGAAAAAAGCGCCTATGCGGTTTTGCTGTTTAATGAAGAGGATCGAATTAAGCTCCAAAGAAACTTCGAACAGAGTTTTCCCACCATCAAAGAAATTATTCAGATCTATTATCACTTGGGAAATTATTTTCAATTAGCCTACGGTGCCGGACAGTACCTCAGTTTCGATTTTGATTTGGCAGATTTTTGCAATCGCTACCAATTAGAACCACTTAAAACGATCAGTGCCCTGAAATTTTTAGAACGCGACGAATGGATCGCTGTGTCAGAAAATGTTTATATACCTTCGAGGTTAAAGTTTGAAGTATCCTCACATGATCTATATAGTTTTCAGGTGGCGCATGCTAACCTGGATGGATTCATAAAAACGATCTTAAGGGCCTATGGTGGTGCTTTTGATTATTATGTTCCTTTTAGGGAAACCGATCTGGCCCGAAAAGTAGGAATAAAAATGGAGGAAGTAGTGCGTTTACTTCAACAACTGCAGCAATACGGCGTAGTTACTTATCTTCCGCAAACGGACAAACCTCAGTTACAGTTCTTGCAACCTAGAAGTGATTCCCAGCACCTAAACATTAATAAAAAACATTTAGATGAACGTAAGGAAGTTGGAAAAGAACAGTTGAACAGCATGCTCAACTACTTAGAGGAGGACGACTGTAGACAGCGGAAACTGTTAGCTTATTTTGGAGAGAAAGAGGTAGCAGATTGCGGGATTTGTGATTATTGTCGCCGTAAAAACCGCCAAGTTAACCAAGAGGACATAGAAGATAAATTGGTTGTTGAAATCACCAATCTTTTGGCAAACGAACATTTATCCTTGGATGACCTGATTGGAAGTATACATCTTGGGCAGGAAAAAGATAGAATTACGGTGATACGCAACCTGGTAGATAATGGGATGATTAAACTAAATAATGGGAAGTATTACCTCTAAACCTCTCTAGCACAGTTTTTCTCGATTCAATAGGCATTCGTATAAAAATGAATTTTATTGTTGCAAATATGTAATAATTGTGTTACGTTTGTTTAGTACGTTAAATGAAATTATATGGATAAATAGTCTACCAAATTTCTGAGAATCTTAACTTAGAGTAAAAGATTCGATCGACCATTATAAACTAAATTTTTAAACCAATTTCAGATGATAGCAAGGGTGGACCAATGCGTACCCCTAGGCAATCCTTTGTCGAAAATAATCCATTTATGTTCGAAGAGGATGATGTTTTCCCCTGCATGAAATCTGCTTAAAACCTATTTGTATGACATAGCATTCACGTACTTCCAAAGCAACCGAACAGCGTTTAGATACGTTTGTGGTAAACCAACAAAATAACCAAACACTCATGTATTAAATTATGAAACAAGAGAAAATTGTTGCATGGTCAAAGACCGCAATAAGCCTATGCCTACTTCAGGTATTAATGATCACAATCGGGGAAGATGGATATGCGAAACCATCGGTACCCGGCCCGATTGTTCATGGAAATAACTTAACTATTTTACAAGAACAGCGTATAGCAGGAGTTATCACCAATGCAGAAGACGGTTCACCCTTGCCAGGCGTAAGTGTTTTTGTTAAAGGAACCCGAACAGGGGTATTAACTGATGAACAGGGGAGATATAACCTAACTGTAAGTACAAACGATCTGATACAAATTACTTACATCGGGTATGTGTCAAGGGAGTTTTCGGTCATCGAAAGCCAAAGTATATATAATATAGCCTTAACAACAGAAATTGGAAACCTGGAAGAAGTTGTGGTAACAGGATATTCTTCCCAAAGACGTAAAGATATTACTGGAGCTGTAGCCGTGGTTGATGTCAATCAGATAAAGGCACAACCAGCAGCAAGTGCAGTAGAGGGTTTACAAGGTAAGGCCACAGGGGTTCAAATTGTGGCAGACGGTGCTCCGGGATCCACACCGTTAATTCGGGTACGGGGTTTCAGTACCATCAATAATAATGATCCACTATACATTGTGGATGGTGTACCTTACCAGGGAAAATTAAGTTGGTTGAACCAAGCCGACATAGAGTCGATGCAAGTATTAAAAGATGCAGCTTCAGCTTCTATTTATGGCTCTAGGGCAAACAATGGTGTGGTTATCATCACCACACGTAAGGGATCGGTAGGTCCGAATAGGATAAACTTAGATGTGTATTATGGCACGCAAAATCCCCGTAAAGACGCCTTTCCAAAGATGATGAATCCTATGCAGTGGGCGCAAAACCTTTATTTGGCTTATCAAAATGCGGGTTTAAATCCAGCAACTGCTACGGCTACCATGTATGGCGGGGGTGCTTCTCCGACCTTACCTGAGTACTTACTTGCCGGAGGAGCATTGGGCCATAATATTACGGCGGCTGATGCAGATCCTTCGAGATACAATTATAGTCGCGAGAACGCCACTTTTTATCAAATAACACGTGCCAATCAAGCAGGAACTAATTGGTTTGATGAGATGACCAAAAATGCGCCCATGCAAAGCTACCAATTAAGTGCCAATGGGGGCACCGAAAACGCTACATATGCGATGTCTGGTGGCTATTTCGGGCAACAGGGTTCTATTATTCATACAGACTTTGACCGTTTCAATATTCGGGTAAATACGATGCTTAAGGCCCTAAACGGCAAATTGAGAATAGGCGAAAATGCCAATTACACCTATACAAATCATCTGGGTTTTGGCGCCAATGTAAATACTCCTGGCGACTATCAGGGCGAAGGCTCACTTCTGGGTTTCTCCTTTAGGGCGCCGACAATTGTGCCGGTTTATGACATCATGGGTAATTTCGCCGGTACCCGTGGCGGTCAATTGGGAAATGCCCAGAACCCGGTAGCACTAGCTTATCGGGCAAAGGATAATCGTACCAAAAGTAATCGTTTCCTTGGAAATGCCTATGCGGAGGCCGATATTATTCAGGGTTTGACCGCCCGGACCAGTTTTGGTGTTAATTACGAAAATTGGGCGGGAATTAACATCTTCTATCCAAACCTCGAGTTCTCTGAAGGTAGTAACAATAATGGCATGTCAGAAAGCCAGGGTTATAATGCCGAATGGACTTGGACCAATACCTTAAACTACAACCTCAATATCGATGATCAACATTTGCTGAATGTAGTAGCTGGAACGGAAGCTATTAATTACGTTGAACGTAATATGGGGGGAGGTAGAAACAATTATTTTATTTTAGGTAACCTCGATTACTATTATCTCGACAGAGGTACGGCAAATATTACCAATAACAGTAATGGAACGCAGCGTTCACTTTTTTCTATTTTTGCTAAAGCCGACTATTCATTTTCTAACAGATATCTGGTAAGCCTGACCGCCAGACGGGACGGTTCGTCCAATTTCGGTCCGACCTACCAATATGGATTTTATCCTGCGGGAAGTATTGGTTGGCGTTTATCGGAAGAGGCTTTCTTAAAAGACGTATCGTGGTTGGATGATTTTAAAATCAGGGGAAGTTATGGCCTTACCGGAAATCAGAATATCCCAGCTTTTCAGTTTCTAAATCGTTATCAGGCAAGTTTGGCCAGCTCTTCATATCCAACTCCCGGAGGATCCAGTATAAGCACTGGTGTATGGCAAAATGCCTATAGCAATGAAGAGGTAAAATGGGAGGAGGTAGGCTCTTTGAACATTGGTGCCGATTTCACCTTGGCGAATGGCATGTTTGAAGGTACGTTCGATTGGTATAATAGAAATACAAAAGATATGTTGTATCCGGTGCCTCTTCCGGCAATAGCCGTTGGTGCAGGTAGCTCTCCCTTTGTTAATATTGGCGATATGCGTAATAGAGGAGTTGAGTTGGGATTAGTTTATCACTATGGAAGAACTAATGATAATCCCTTTAAATTTGATGTGACGGCTAATTTTTCTAAAAATGAAAACCTTTTGGTAAGCCTGGCGCCATCCGTTTCACAGCAATTGTATGGTAATTTCCGGAGCTTGCAAACATCTATCCTGAGACCAGGAGTTCCTTTTAGCTCATTTTTTGGTTACGAAGTCGCAGGTATCTATCAGAGTGAAGAAGAACTGGCATCCTTGCCCACGTATACCGGTGCGAGGGTTGGTGGCCTGCGTTATGCCGATATTAACGGAGATGGTGAGATCGGTCCGGACGATCGTACGATTATCGGTAATCCACACCCGGATTTTATCTATTCACTTGGGTTTAACGCATCTTATAAAAATTTCGATATTTCCATGTTTTTTAATGGATCACAAGGAAATGATATCTATGAAGCGACCCGCTATTTTACAGACTTTGGGACCTTTGATGGAGCTACCAGTGCGCGTATACTTGATGCTTGGAGCCCTACCAATACCGGTAGCTTAGTACCATCTCCTTATCGGAATGCTTCTGATTTTGAGTATGCGTCTTCGAGTTATTATGTACAGGATGGTAGCTTTTTCCGTATGCGGAATTTGCAGATCGGGTATACATTACCAGTTGAAAAATTCTTCGGAGGAAGAACCGGTGTAAACAGCATCCGTTTGTATGCTACAGCTACTAACTTGTTCACGATCACCAAGTATACCGGAATTGATCCTGAAGTTCCTCCTTCAAGTAGTACCTTCTCTGCTTTGGGGGTTGATCAGGGAGTTTATCCCATGTCAAGGCAGTATTTATTCGGTATAAATATAGGTTTCTAAATTTAAATGAGATGACGATGAAAAAAATAACATATTCCATTCTGTTGATTACGTTAACTGTAATTTACGGATGTAAGCAGGATTTTTTAGATAAGGTGCCTCAGGGAGAATTATCTCCGGTTCAAGTCGAAACACAGGAAGGAGTAGAAGGGTTGTTGGTTGGGGCATATGGCTTGCTCAATGGCAATGTGAATGGTACCTGGGGCAACTACGCTTCGGCTCCCAGTCAATGGTTATTTGGCGAAGTGGCATCAGATAACGCCCATAAAGGTAGTACAGGGTCCGATCAGCCAAACATGAACCTGATTGAGTCACACCAACCGACCAGTACCAACGATAATTTATCGGTGATGTGGCGCAATTACTACGAAGGAATTCAGCGCTGTAATAGCACGCTTCGTACCTTGGTTGCTGTACAGGAAAGTGAAGAACGTTTTAGTGATGAGCGCTCTGTTCAAATTCAGGGAGAGGCAAGGTTACTACGGGCACACTACTACTTTTTATTAAGACGTTTATTTGCCAGGATTCCGTATATCGACGAAAACATTCCGGTCACGGAAGCCGCTGTACAACCTAACGATTCAGATGTATATCCACAAATTGTTGCTGATTTACGTTTTGCGGTAGACAATCTTACGGCTACTAAATACAATAACGAAGTAGGGCGAGTAGACAGGATAATTGCACAGGCCTATTTAGGAAAAGTGCTGTTATACCTTGGAGAATATGATGAGGCCCTTACCTTGTTCAATGCAGTTATTGCCAGCAGGCCTGCTATAACAGGCCTAAATTATTGGGATAACTTTGATCTGGATACTGAAAATGGTCCGGAAGCTATCTTCTCTGTACAACATGCCATCAGTCCTGACGGTGGCGGAGATAATGCAAACGTAGGAGATATGTTGAGCGGTTTATACGGCACCTCACCCGTTGGGTGTTGCGGTTTTTACCAGCCCACTATCGATCTGGTTAATGCCTATAAGGTGGATACCAATGGTTTGCCCTATCTGGACAACTCCTATCGTAATAATCCTTATTTATCTGATCTTGGCTTGTCGGGATCAGCGAAAACCAATTATTCGCTGAACACCAGTTTACGTTTTGACCCTCGGTTGGATTACAATGTAGGACGTAGGGGCGTACAATATTTAGATTATGGTGTAATGCCCGGCGACCCGTGGATTCGCGATCCTGCATATGCCGGACCTTTCATTATTATCAAGACCATGGTGCCTCAAAGTAAATTTGCTAGTCATACGGTTGCGGGAGCTGCATATATAACGGCACTAGACGTGAATTTGATTCGTCTATCTGATGTGATTTTAATGGCTGCCGAGTGTAACATTGAGTTAGGGAACTTGGGAGAAGCCTTACGTTTGGTTAACCTCGTACGCCAGCGGGCAGCAAATATTCCGCATAAAACGCTTGATGGTACAGAAGGAGGAACGCCTGCGGCAGACTACCAAATAGGATTGTACCCTAGTTTTCCAAATGCGGAATATGCACGAACTGCGCTGCGCTTTGAGCGTCGTTTGGAACTTGCTTTTGAAGGTCATCGGTTTTATGATCTGGTGAGATGGGGTGTGGCCGAGCAGGTTGTGTCAAGTTACTCATCGTTCGAAGGAAGTATTTTGGAAGCTTATAGAGGTATTTCTTTTGCGCCGCGAAATGCGTATTATCCACTACCACAAGATCAGATTGATCAGAGCAGAGGAACACTTCAACAGGATCCGAATTATTAACGAAAGAATTGTATTTGATAGGAATACAATATTGTCGAAAGTCCGGTTGGATACATCCAACCGGACTTTCGTTTATTTTACTTCGATCGAAAAAATCAGATGACATAAATACAGGTATTAACGTGTTTTATTGGGGTTTTTCATAATTTTTATTAGGTTTGTTACCAACCAATAGAAAATCATATGCCAAACACTAACCAAGAAGATGCTATACTCTTAAGGAGATTATCAGAAAATGATTATCAGGCATTCCAAGCAATATATGAAAAGTATTGGAAAATGTGTTATTGGAAGGTCGTTGAAAAATCAGGAAATGAGCTACTTGCGGAGGAGATTACACAAAAAATTTTCATTTCATTATGGGAGAAAAGAGAGCAACAAAATATCCAACATCTTCCATCTTATCTTCATGCCGCTATTAAGTTCCAATTTATTAATCACATCCGAGCACAGTTACATTTAGAAAGGTATACAGCCAATCAGCAGGAACAGACACTGGTAGACAATTCTGTGGAAGACCAACTTAATTATAATTGTTTAGCTGGAGCTATTGAAGAGGGTATTGCCAAATTACCTGTTAAAACCAAGGAAATCTTTGAATTAAGTCGAATGGAAGCCTTTTCTATCAAAGAAATTGCGCAACGCTTAAAATTATCTGAAAAAGCAGTTGAATATCATATCACCAAATCCCTGAAAAGTTTACGTGTGTCGTTGAAAGATTATTTATTAGTCTGTGTAACAGTGTTTTCCTTTTTTTTAAAATTTATTTTTAGGGTATAAACTTACTTAATTGACTCTATATGATAGGTCGGGGAAAAAGACCAATTATATAAAGCTAAATTATGAGTAGACGTGATTTTCACCAGTTACTTTTGCGTTATCTATCCGGCGAGTGCAGTGCCAAAGAAAAAGAATGGATTGACAGCTGGTATGACGAGTTGAATAAAGAGTTTAAGGGAGATAAGGCGTCCATTGATTTAAATTCACTGGAAAAGGAGCTGTGGGAGAAAATCAATCAGCAGACACAACCGTCATCATCTTCAAAAACCATTTCGTTAAGTAAAACGATAAACTTCCCTAAAATATGGTTGGTAGCAGCTTCTTGTAGTGTGTTATTGCTATCCACGCTGTGGTTTGTGCAGAAGCGATTAGAAGAATATCCAACAGATGCATCCTTTGTGTCAAATGTTCCTACCAATGAGATTACCACTATCAGGAACGATACAGATTCGGTTAGCTTGGTAGTGCTGCCAGACAGTTCTACCATAAAGCTTTTTGCCAAGGCGAGTTTACGGTATGCTGCTACGTTTTTGGATAATAGAGAGGTACACGTAACAGGTGATGCCTATTTTCAGGTAAAAGCCAATGCCAGTAGACCATTTTATGTTTTTCATAACACAACCATTACCAAGGTATTGGGTACATCCTTTTTGATTCGTAAAATGCCGGGAAAGGAAACAGAGGAAATCACTGTGTTTTCCGGTAAGGTGGAAGTAATAGATAATAGTAGACGAAAAAATGTATTAAAAAGAGTGTTGTCAAAACCTGAAAAAGTTCAATTAACTACAAACCACCGCGCTGTATTGGACGATGCAAAAGGGCGGTTGGAAGAAGGAATAGCTGCACATCCTGTTCCGGTTTCTCCCACGATATTGTCTTCAGTTTCCTTAAACTTTACTGAAATTACATTGCACGAATTAAGCAGTCGTTTAGAAGCTATTTATGGCCTACCTATTTCACTTGACCCATCTTTAACAAATACGACTTTTACGGGAGACATCCAAGATATGAGTCTATTTGATCAGCTGGATATTATTTGTGAGGTAACGCAAACAAATTATACCGTAAAAGGCAAAAAGATTTTAATCAAACAATAAACAATAACAACCAAAAACAAACCAATGACATGACAAAAACAGACAGCAGTTAACGAAAAAAAGGCCGGCAATATGGGGATATCGCCGGCTTTAAAGGATAAAATAATGATTTTTTGGGCCACTGTCGAAGGGAAGCCCTTACAAACCAAAATTTTTCTAATTTATGAAAAAAGAACGAATTACTGCTTTAATTACAACAGCGATGAGAATATCCTTTATTCACGCTTTGCTCATCTCTATAGGTACATTTTCTTCTTATGCGAATTCCGCGGAAGCACAGGGTGTACTTAAAAAAAACGTCCATATAACAGCGACGAAAATGAGCCTGAAAAACTTGTTACAACAGGTGGAGAGTCAGTCTCAGGTTAAGTTTGTGTACAGTCCTTCTGCTATTGGTGCACACCGGATAGTGGAAGTTGATATACAAGCATCTGATTTAGCGGCTGTCTTAGACGGTGTACTTGCTCCGTTGAATATTGCTTATAAAATTGATAATGGAAGGATCCTATTATCGCAACAGGCCCAGCAGAAAGAAATCACCGGTCGGGTAATCGATGCTGCCAGCAATGAACCACTGCCTGGCGTTAGCGTATTGGTAAAAAACACCAACAGTGGTATTTTAACAAATGAACAGGGCGCATTTTCACTGACGGCAAATGTTAACGATGTAATCGTTGTTTCTTATATCGGTTATACCAGTCAGGAATTTACGGTAACATCGGAACAGGATACCTATAGTATCAGTTTGGAATCGCAGACCAGCGATTTGGATGAAGTCGTAGTCACAGGTTATTCAAGCCAGCGTAGAAGGGATATCACAGGCTCGGTAGCCGTGGTAAATGTAAATGAGATGAAGAGTCAACCCGCGGCAAGTGCTGTGGAAGCGTTGCAGGGAAGAGCACCGGGGGTGAATATCGTAACCGATGGTGCGCCGGGTTCTACTCCGCAGATCCGTATCAGGGGCTTCAGTACAATTAATAATAATGAACCGCTTTATGTAATAGACGGTGTACCTTATGAAGGGAAGCTTAGTTGGTTGAACCAAAATGATATAGAAAGTATGCAGGTACTTAAAGATGCGTCTGCAGCGTCTATTTATGGAGCAAGGGCAAACAATGGGGTCGTGATTGTTACCACTAAGCAAGGGTTGGAAGGAAAACCTAGAATTACGTTGGATGCTAATTATGGATCGCAAGTGCCCCGGTCGTCGGGCTTTCCAACGATGATGGGTCCACAGCAATACGCAGAAAATCTTTATCAATCGTATCGTAATTCAGGTTTAAATCCTGCAAGTGAACTGTCTCGGCTTTACGGAGGTGGAGAAAACCCCGTATTACCGGGCTATCTTTTAGCGGGTTCAGCTATTGGCGCTGATGTCACACCCGAACTGGCAGACCCAGCCAATTACAATTACTCACGTGATCCGGGAACATTTTATCAAATCACTGAGGCCAATCAAGCTGGAACAAACTGGTTTGACGAAATGATGGGCAGTGCACCCATGCAGAACTATCAACTTGGTGCCACAGGCGGTAGCGAGAATGCAACCTATGCGATGTCTGCTGGTTATCTTGGCCAAAAGGGTATTATCAAACATACAGGTTTTGAGCGTTTTAATCTTCGGTCGAACACCCAGTTCTCCGCATTCAATAATAAGTTCAGGTTTGGTGAAAATGCACAATACAGCTATACCGAAAATTTTGGAATGGGGTCTAACGTAAATGTACCGGGTGAATATCAAGATGAAGGTAGTCCTCTCGGCTTTGCCTATAGGATTCCAACAATAGTCCCGGTTTACGATGTCATGGGGAATTTTGCGGGAACCAGAGGGGGGATGTTAGGTAATGCTCAGAACCCCTTAGCCATGTTGTATCGGGGAAAAGATAACAAGAACCGAAGTAATTTCTTTTTTGGAAACGTCTTCGGTGAAGTAGATTTAGCGAAAGGACTTGTTGCGCGTACCTCCTTTGGGTTAAGGTATGAAAATTATAATGGTTTGAGTATGGCTTATCCAAACCTCGAATTTTCAGAGGGCACAAACAATAATAACCTGAGCGAATACCAGGGATACAATACAGAATGGACTTGGACCAACACCTTAAACTACCGGTTAAACATTAACGACGATCACATACTGACCGTTTTAGCTGGTACGGAAGCCATCCGTAATAGAAGCCGACAATTAAATGGTGCACGTAATGACTTTTTTGTATTAGGTAATTTAGATTATTATTATCTGGATACCGGAACGTCTAATATCAGTAATTCAAGTTTCGGTGATTTAGGTTCTTTATTCTCCCTGTTCGCCAAGGCCGACTACTCTCTCAAAGACCGCTATTTGTTCAGTGCAACGGTTCGTCGAGACGGTTCTTCGAATTTTGGTTCCGAAAATAAGTATGGTGTTTTTCCCGCCGGTAGTTTTGCATGGCGCTTGTCACAAGAGGAGTTCATGAGTGAAGCCGATTGGCTCACAGATCTAAAGGTCAGAGCAACTTATGGTATCACAGGTAATCAACGTATACCGGCATTCCAGTTCCTTGACCGTATCCAATCATCGTTAATCACTTCCACTTACCCGATCAATGGCTCGGGAAGTGTGACAGGTATCCGCCAACATGCTTATAGCAATCCGGATGTAAAATGGGAAGAAGTATCGCAGCTGAATTTTGGTTTAGATTTTACGTTGTTTAATGGAAAGTTCGATGGAACCTTCGATTGGTACGATAAAAAGACAACAGATATGTTGTACCAAGTGCCTTTGCCATCAGTAGCCGTGGGCGGTGGTACTTCTCCCTACGTGAATGTGGGAGATATGCGCAACCGCGGTTTTGAAATTAACTTAGGATACCACTATGGCAGGGAAGATGATCGTCCTTTTAAATTTGATGTAGGTCTAAATTTCACGCGAAATGTCAACGAAGTATTGAGTTTAGCACCTGGCGTCACTCAACAGATTTACGGTAACTTTAGAACGTTATCTACTACTGTATTAAGAGCAGGTGCACCTTTTGGTTCTTTCTTCGGCTATCAAGTAGCGGGAATTTACCAAAACGAGGCGGAACTTGAATCAGAAGCAACGTATGCGGGTGCTCGTGTAGGTGGACTTAAATATGCCGACATCAATGGCGATGGCGTTATTGACCCAGAAGACCGTACAATCATCGGTAACCCGCATCCTGATTTTATCTATTCTATCAGCTTCAACGCATCTTACAAGAACTTTGACGTTTCCATGTTCTTCAATGCATCGCAGGGGAATGATTTGTACGAAGCAACTCGTTATTTCACAGACTTTACCACATTTGATGGTGCGTTAACCACACGCTTATTGGATGCTTGGAGTCCTACCAATACGGGCAGTAATATTCCATCTCTTTACCGTGGAGCTTCTGATTTTGAATACGCTTCTTCCAGTTATTATGTACAGGATGGCAGTTTCTTTAGAATGCGTAACCTGCAGATTGGTTATACGCTGCCAACAGAAAATATGTTTACAAGAGACTGGGGTATTGATAGAATGCGGATATATTTAGGAATAACGAACCTGTTCACGATCACCAATTACACTGGTCTTGATCCTGAAGTCAGTCAGGCAGGAGGCGGGGCCTATCCGGTGCTTGGGGTAGACCGCGGTATTTATCCGCTCAATAGGCAGTTTTTGTTCGGGGTTAATTTAAGTTTTTAATTGGATTAAACGCGTAAAGAAGATGAAAAGATTAAAACATATATGTATTGCAGTGATAACGTTGACAACGATACTTTCCTGTAGTAAGAGTTTTTTAGAGCCTAATCCTCAAGGGGAGTTGACTTTTCCGCAGGTAGAGAGTAGAGAAGGAGTGGAAGGTTTACTGATTGGTTCTTACTCCATGCTGAACGGCAACATAGAAGGACTTTGGGCTAGCTTTAGTTCGGCTCCCAGTCAGTGGTTGTTTGGCGACGTTGCGGCAGATAATGCACATAAGGGCAGTAACAATGGTGATCAACCGAACATGAATTTCATTGAGCAGAATCGGCCTACGAGCACTAATGATCAATTGGAAGTGGCTTGGAACCGTTTTTATGAAGGTATCACGCGTTGTAATAATACTTTAAGGGTACTGGCAGATCTCCAGGCTGGAGACGACGAGAAATTTGACGAGGAGCGTGCCGTGCAGATTCAGGGCGAAACACGTTTATTACGTGCGCATTACTATTTTATGCTCAAACGTTTATTTGTAAACGTACCTTGGGTAGATGAAGGCGTCACCTCTACGGAAGATGCGGCCAATACCCCGAATGATAGTGATATTAGCCCAATGATTGAAGAAGACCTACGCTTCGCCATCGAAAACTTAACAGAGGAAAAGTATAACGGAGAAGTTGGTCGTGTCAATCTACCTGTTGCACAGGCGTATCTAGGTAAATTTTTACTATATCAGCAACGACATGATGAAGCTTTGCCTTTTCTGCAAGCTGTAATAGACAGTAAGCCAGACCTTGCAGGTTTATCTTTTACAGATAATTATGATATTACGGCCGAGAATGGACCGGAATCGATTTTTGAAGTACAGCATGGTTTGAATCCTGATGGAAGCGGTGATAATGCCAATACCGGCGACATGTTGAATTTCTTCTACGGAAATGCCCCGATCAACTGCTGTGGCTTCTTGCAACCATCCTTCGATCTGGTTAATGCTTTTCGTGTTGATGATGATGGGCTGCCGATGTTGGACGGAAGTTATCGGGATGATCCTTACCTTTCCGATTTTGGATTGACTGGAAGCGACAAAAGTAATTATCAGGTCGACCGCACCTTGCGGGTTGATCCACGTTTAGATTATACCGTGGGCCGTAGGGGCGTTCCCTTCCGTGATTGGGGAACTATGCCAGGAGATGCATGGATACGTGATCCAGGTTTTGCAGGTCCGTTCGTTGGCATAAAACATACCATTGAACAGGCACAGTTTGCAGGCAATACCGTGGCAGGAACGGTACAGGTCACTGGCTTAAATGTAAAAATCATTCGATTGGCCGATGTATACCTGATGGCAGCGGAGTGTAAAGTAGAGTTGGGAGACCTTCCGGGAGCACTCGAGCTGGTCAATGCAGTACGTAGTAGGGCGGCTAATTTAGCACCAAAAGTTGCGGGGGGTTCACCGGTTGCTGACTATGACGTACAGCCGTACCAGTCCTTCCCCAATGCAGAATATGCACGTAACGCAGTACGCTTCGAAAGAAGATTGGAACTCGCCTTAGAAGGACACCGTTTTTATGATTTGGTGCGTTGGGGTGTCGCACAACAGGTACTTGATAGTTATTCGGGCTTTGAAGGAGGTTACTTGAGCATCTCAAGAAACTTAAGCTTCCAACCCCAAAATGAGTATTATCCGATACCACAGACAGAACTTGATCGAAGCGGGGGCATCTTGACCCAAAACTCAGGTTATTAAGAAAATATTCGGAATGTGTTATTATGCCGGTGAAATATTATTTCACCGGCATATTTTTTTTAAAAATAGCTTTACTTTCAAAAGAAAAAAGTAGGTTTGTGTTGTAGTGAAAAACGATAAGTCAACCATACGAGCGTGGGCCATGTTTGATTGGTCGAATTCTGCTTATAACCTAGTTATCACATCCACTATTTTTCCAGCGTATTATACGGCTATTACCACCGCAAGTGATGGGGGAGATCGTGTAAGCTTTTTTGGTTTAACATTTATCAATACTGCGCTGGCAAATTATTCTTTGGCTTTTGCTTATTTAACCATGGTGTTTGTATTACCCCTTTTGTCGGCCACAGCAGATAATAGAGGCAATAAGAAAACTTTCATGAAAGGCTTTACCTATTTAGGTAGCTTTGCCTGCATAGGACTGTTTTTCTTTAAATTGGAAACATTGGAATGGGGTATTATCTGTAGTATCTTGGCCGCTACTGGTTATATCGGGGGAGTGCTTTTCAATAATTCATACTTACCGGAAATTGCAAGTGTTGACCAACAAGATCGCGTAAGTGCCCAAGGTTTTGCTTATGGTTATATCGGTAGCGTACTGCTTCAGATCATTTGCTTTGTGTTTGTACTGAAGCCAGAGTGGTTTGGCATAGCAGATGCCAGTTTTGCACCGCGTCTTTCTTTTTTATTGGTAGGTGTTTGGTGGATGACTTTTTCGCAGATTCCTTTTAAAAAATTACCTGAGGGAAGAGCTAATGGGAAAAAGTTGAGTAAACACGTATTAAAAAGCGGCTTTAGCGAACTAAAAGCAGTTTGGAGGCAAATAAAACAATTGGACGGTGTGCGGAAATTTCTGGGAGCTTATTTCTTTTACGCTATGGGCGTACAGACAACCATGCTGGTGGCTGCTGCCTTTGGCGAGAAGATATTACATTTGGGCGCTCCCAAGCTAATCGCAACGATCTTAATTATACAATTGGTAGCTATTTTAGGTGCCTATATGATGTCTTATTTGGCAAATAAGATGGGCAACATGCAGGTCCTGGCAATAGTGGTTCTGATATGGATAACTGTTTGTGTTAGCGCGTATTATATAAATACAGAAGTGCAGTTTTATTTACTGGCGGCCGTTGTTGGATTGATTATGGGCGGAATACAGTCGCTCTCACGCTCCACCTACTCTAAACTTATTCCGAAAGATCAAAAAGACACAACTGCATTTTTTAGTTTTTATGATGTTACTGAAAAGTTAGCCATCGTAATTGGCTTATTTTCTTTCGCTTTCATAGAGGAGCTAACGGCTAATATCAGATATTCGGCTTTATGTTTAGCTTTGTACTTTGTTGTGGGCCTATTTTTGCTAGTTAGAATAGTGCTTGAAAATAAAAGGGGAAGAAAACACTTGGAGCATGTGCTGTAATACCGAAGCAGGTATCTAGCACAGTACGTATTGAAAATAATCAGCAACATGAATGTTAATTTATTTATACCTTGTTTTATAGACCAATTGTACCCAACAACTGCTTTTAATACGGTGAAAGTTTTAGAGAAGGCGGGGTGTAGCGTACAATATAACGTTGAGCAAACCTGTTGCGGGCAGCCTGCTTACAACGCAGGTTATTGGGATGAGGCCAAAGATATTGGAACTAAATTTCTAGAAGATTTTGCCGATTCAAAATATATCGTATCACCTTCGGCCTCCTGTACGGGTATGATTAAAAATGGCTATAACGATTTGTTTACTAATTCTATGGTACATAATCGATGCCGATCAATACAAGGTAGCATTTATGAGTTATCTGATTTTTTAGTTAATATTTTAAAGAAGGATTATTTTGGCGCTGAACTGGAGGGAAAAGCGGTTTATCACGATTCCTGTTCGGCACTTCGGGAGTGTCGAATTAAAGAAGAACCAAGGCTCTTGCTAAAAAACGTGGATGGACTGGAACTGATGGAGATGCGCGATACCGATATGTGTTGTGGCTTTGGTGGTACCTTTTCGGTGAAGTTTAGTGGTATATCCAGTGCGATGGCTGAGCAGAAAGTAAATAACGCACTGGACGCAGGTGCAGAATACATTATCTCTACCGACGCTTCCTGTTTACTCCATTTACAGGCATATATCGATAAACATAATTTGACGATGAAAACGATGCATCTGGCGGATGTTTTGGCGCACGGTTGGGGAAATGTTTAGGGAAGACCCTATCGTGAAGCACCCTTTGTTACAAAAGCTTTTTCAAAACATTGTCATTTTCATAAGACAGCTACACATCGGTGTTAACAAATTTGTAAAGCACGTTTTACACGCATTGAAAAATTTTCAAAAATTCAACAGAAGCTGCATTTTATTAGGTTTTTTGTCTAAAGTTTCTTTTTACGTTGCTATTTTTGCTTTAGCAATAAAAGGAAGATATGGAGATAGCTTTACAACGTTTATTTATGTTTACTTCGGATTTGCAGCGGTTAACTGGCAAGAGTATGCGCACTTGCCAACGGATGATGCAACAGATTAGAGATACTTTCGCTTTAAAAAGTTGGCAGCCGGTGACGATCTACCATGTTTCAAACTACATGGATACATCTGTAGCGGAAATTGCACGGGTGCTGAAGCTGCGAAGGAAGTAACGCTTAGTAATGGCGAGCGGACACTCCGCTCGAAGTGAAAATTTCATGTTTTAATAAATAGCCACGGCGCAATGAAAGCCGTGGCTTTTTTATGTGTCTAACCTGATCATCGTTATCATATTTCCACTTGTCTTTATCGTGAAGTCTATTGATTTCAAGATTAAGTTGATCAACTTGAAGGTGATGTCGATTGACTTTATAGCATTTCCGATTTTCTTGGCCTTAATACCTGTTGATTTTATTGTTAAGTCAAGCGGCAACGACTTTTAACCAATCAACTTGATCGCAAATTCAAATAACACAACAGCTAATTAATACTACTTGAAAGCTATCCCATTGAGCTAGATATTCAAGTTGATTGTTTTTGCTTCCATGCTAGTTGACTTGAACTTCAATCCAATTAGCATGAACTTCAGGTCAATTGAAAATAGAAGCGGTCCAACTGGGAATAGATGAAAGACAACAGGTTTTTTATGCAATGCAATAGACTTGATCTTAGCAACAATCATCTTGATGTTCCATTCGATTGGATCCAATATGAAGACGATCTACTTCAAGGTTAAGTCAATTAGCAATGCGTTAATGTCAATTAACTTCATCATGAACCCATACAGATTTGCTGCCAGGTAATACAGAAAAAACAATGGTTTTCGGCGAGGTTTATCGATTTCTTTTTGTAACAAACGCGACAAAAGCGTCAAAAAACGACAAAAGCGTCAAAATCGGACATGCCTTTTTCTATATCTACTAACCTTTGTAACATACATCAAGGAGTGATGTAAGATTGAAAACTATAAAAGTATATGAAAAAGAAAAAAAGAAGCCGATGTCGACCTCCTTAACTGGCGGTATTTCATTTGAAGATCGTGCAGTTATGCTGCACTTTACGGTGACGATCAATGAGACGATCAACCAACAGAATTTTTCACAAATTTTAAATTTTAGAAATTATGCAAAACAATAGACAAGCAAATTTAGGTTTTAAAAGATTTTCAGACGATGCACTCGCTACATTAGGTGTTACGGTGATTACTGCAATGGCAGACAATCCGCATTTTGGAACGCCGGTACCGGCCTTGGAGGATGTGCAAATATTGGTAGACGACTTCCGTGAAAAGCTGGCGAGCACCAGAAGGGGCAGCCCGTTGAATACCAGTGAAAAGAATCATAGTCGCCAAATTTTGGAAGGCGAACTGAAAAAATTAGCCTTTTACGTCAACACGGTAGCGGATGGCGCTTTACACGTTATTTTAAGCTCGGGTTTTCCTGTACGGCAATCGAGAACGTCGGTAGACATCCCAGCTATCCCGGAGCGTTTACGATTAATGGACACATCGCAAAGCGGGCAACTGCGATTAGATTTTAACGCCGTTAAGGGTGCCTGGGAGTATGAGTATAGGTACGCTACTTCATTGGATGAACAGGGCGAGCCTGATTGGGAGCAATTGTTCACCAGTACGTCGTCGCGTAACAATGTGCTGGCACCCTTGGAGCCAGGTATAATCTGTCGTGTTAAGGTGAGGTCGCGGAACGGTAAAGGAGTGAGCGATTGGAGCGAACCTATTAGTCGAATGGCGCGATAAGTCCTGCCGGTAGGAGCAATCGTAATACTCCTACCGGCGCTATTTTCTCATTCATGTACTTAGACGATAAACAACAGCGCTTACATTATTATTAAACAAATACGCTATGTATAAAGATGCGGTGTAACTTTTAGGTTAGCCCGTTCCAAGATCAAAGCGTGTGCATACTGGTTTTACCAAAACTGCCAACCAAAAAATAGGTTAACTCCTTTATATATTCAATTTTTTTCCTAAATTGCCTTCCTATAAAACCTTACAACATGAACAATAGACGTGAATTTTTAAAGCAGCTGGGTATGGGTGCTTTGGGGCTTTCTGTTTTACCAAATTTACCTTTGGAAGCCTTTGCTTCATCTGGCAAAAAAATGTTTTTTGATATTTCATTGGCACAATGGTCATTGCACAAAACGCTTTTTGCAAAAGAACTGGACAATCTCGATTTTGCCGAAACTGCTGCAAAAAAATATGGCATTTTTGGTGTAGAATATGTAAACCAATTTTTTAAGGACAAGGCGAACGATAAAACCTATTTACAGGAAATGTTGAAGCGCTCGAAAGACAATGGTGTTAAAAATGTGCTGATCATGATTGATGGTGAGGGAAACCTAGGCGCACCAGACGACTCGGAAAGAAAAAAAGCGGTGGAAAATCATTATAAGTGGGTAGAAGCAGCTAAATTTTTGGGATGTCATGCCATTCGCGTAAACGCTGCCGGTAAAGGAACACCTGAAGAAGTAAAAGCAGCCGCTGTTGATGGTTTAGGGTCGTTAAGTGAATTTGCGTCCAAGCATAAAATTAATGTGATTGTAGAAAACCATGGTGGTGTATCTTCAGATGGCCAATGGTTAAGTTCGGTGTTAAAGGAAGTAAGTAAAAAGAATTGTGGCAGCTTACCGGATTTTGGTAATTTCTATGAGTACGATAGGTATCAGGGCGTAACCGATTTAATGCCTTTTGCCAAGGGAGTAAGCGCGAAAACACATGATTTTGATGATGAGGGAAATGATACCGTAGTAGATTATCTCCGCATGCTTAAAATTGTAAAAGATGCCGGATATAAAGGATACGTTGGTATCGAATATGAAGGTGACAATTTAAGTGAAGAAGAGGGTATCAAGAAATCAAAAATACTCCTTGAAAAAGTTGGAGAAAAACTTAGTTAATACAGCTGATGCTGTGTTTTATCTTAATAAAAAGGTCTTTAGCATTTATTTTATCTGTAAGCCATGCTATAATATAAAATAAATTTTTTTAAGTTTGAACAGGCTCATGAGATGAAATATCCATGAGCCTGTACAGTTTAACCATTTTAATATAAACTTAACTTTACTGTAATATACGTGGGGCCTGTAATACTTAATTTTGATGAGATTAAGTTAATGCAATTTTATTAAAGGGTTATAAATGACAGATCTAAAAGAATATACCTATTGGCAAGATTTTATCGGAGGATGTGATCGCGCGTTTGAAGAACTTTACAATATGTATATCGACCGTTTATACACTTTTGGAAAGAAATATCATCGCGATAGTGAGTTAGTCAAAGACAGTATACAGGATTTATTTACAGACCTTTATAGGTATAGAAATAATATCAACCCTAACGTAAACGTACGGCCTTATCTTTTCATTTCTCTACGAAGGATTATATTAGACAAAATCAGGAAGGAAAATAGGGCGCACGATCTCCCTCAGGAATTATATTATACTTTTACTTTAGAATGGAGTACAGAATCGCAGTGGATTCAACGGGAAGAAAATCAGCATCTCTACCGAAAACTTCAAAAGCTTATTACGCTTCTGCCGTCCCGTCAGCGAGAAGCGATTTACCTGAAATTTCATGAAGAACTCAGTTATGAAGAAGTAGCGGAACTTATGCAGGTTTCGGTTGCCACTTGTAGAACACTTATTTACAGAGCAATTAAAAGTATACGGGAGAAGGTAGATCATGTGCAGGTGATACAGCTGCTCTGTATGGTTATTGGTCGTCAGCAGATGAAATGACAAGCCCCATAGGTTAACCTCTTATCTTTAATCGGTCACCACACATGCGATTAATAAAAAAGATAAAATAATTGTCTATAAAAAAGAGTTTATCCCCTCTCTCTTATAAAAAGGCCATGATCACCGCTTATGGGTGGACGCATAGGTATGCGGAATGAAAATGGCAGTAGCCCGCATGAACAAAAGGAGAAACATCACAGAAAACATCAAAAACACGCTTGAAAATGCTCGTGCGGAAAAATTAACGACAAAGGAGAAAGAACAGCTTTGGGCAAGTATTGTGACTCGAACCATTGATAGCCCTGTATTAAAACGGCATAGAAGACGGAGCGTTGGGTGGTTATCTGTTGCCATGGCAGCTGTTTTCTTTGGAGCATTTTACTTTTTTTACCATTATAAAAAAACGGATGTAGATATCGTAGTAATAGCAAAAACGAATAAAATGCATTTTCGGGATACCGGGGAGGTCCAACTACTGGATGCTGATAAGAGAAGCCATGAGCTAATGGCCGATTCCGTTGTCAATTATACTGATGCAGCTGATCTGCATGAGACTGTTCCCGTTGTAAGCAAGCAGAATAAACAATCCAGATTTAGTTCTATTAACGTTCCGTATGGTAAGCGGACGGAAGTGTTGCTGGAAGATGGCTCGAAAATATGGCTAAATGCGGGGTCGACCCTAACTTTCCCCGAGCAGTTTGCCGGAAATCAACGAGAGGTATATTTGGAGGGTGAGGGCTATTTTGAAGTAAAACACGAAGCGAATAGACCCTTTATTGTCCGATCTGATTATATGGATATTAATGTACTCGGAACTACATTCAATTTAAGTGTGTATGCCAATGACCAACAGCATACCGCGGTGTTATTGAGCGGAAACATTGAGGTGCACGAAACAAAGGAAAGTCATTTCGATAAAAAAATACTTGAGCCAGGTACAATGGCGGCCGTCGATCGCAAAAAGGGAACAATCGCAGTTAAGGAAGCTGCAATTGAAGAATCAATTTCCTGGACGAAACGACAGTTGTTATTAAACCAAACACCTTTAAGTGAAATTGTAAAAAAACTGGAACGTGTTTATAATACAAAAATTCTTGATCATACGGGATTACCTGCTGCGGATACCTTCTCTGGTAGCTTAGATTTAAGTCAACCTTTACTAGCTGTTTTACAGCACGTGTACGACCAGGAAGAATATGCGGCTACCCAGATAGAAAGGAGGGTATACATTAAAAGAAAATAAAACCAAGCAATGCATTAAAGCATGGTATGTAAACGGGACAAGTGCTGGAACACTTTCCCGTTTAATGAACTAATTAACTAGAGTATCAATTAATTATTTACTAAAGTATGCATTTTTTTTATGCCTGCCAATCCTGTAGTGTACAGGCAGGTTTTATTTCAAAAATTTTCCGAATGTTGAGGTTAACGGCATTTATGGTATGTATTAACATGGTTAGTGTATACGCTAATTCGTATTCACAGAGTAAAATCAGTGTACAGATCAATGAGGGAAAACTCACGGACCTGTTTCACGAAATACAGCGACAAACTAAATATTCTTTATTTTATAGTGACAAAATTGTCGCTGGGAAACAAGTGTCTGTAGCTGTTGATGGCGAAGAATTACTTGATGTTTTAGATAAGGTTCTAACCGATAATTCTCTTATTTACAGTATTTCAGGTAATCAGATAACGATAAAAGAAAGCAAGAAACCAAGATTGAAGCTGAACAGGCCACGCCAACAGGACTCCACAGTCACCATTAGGGGGAAGGTATATGACGACCAGCAACCAGCAGGCGCCTTGCCCGGAGTGCTCGTTCGGATTAAAACCGGCCAGGGTGGTGCTACCACTGCTGAGGATGGCGCTTTCTCTGTTCAGGCCAAACCTGGTGATATCCTGGTCTTTTCTTCCTTGGGATACCTTCCTGCCGAACGACGTATAAGTGGTGCCGATGATAACTTTAACGTGTTTCTCGAGGAAGACGTAGCGTCTTTGGATGAGGTGGTAGTAGTGGGGTACGGTACGCAGAAAAAGATAAATCTAACCGGTGCGGTATCGGCGATGACGGGTGAAGATCTGGAAAGCAGACCGATTACCAATGTTGGTAGAGGGATGCAGGGCTTGTTGCCAGGTGTTACCGTTAGAAATACCAGTACGGTGCCCGGAGGGAACGCCCCATCTATTCGGGTACGCGGCGTTGGTACCTGGGGCGACGCCTCGCCGCTAGTTGTCATAGATGGAATTCCCGGTGGCGATTTAAATATATTAAACCCCGATGATATCGAGAGTATTTCGGTATTAAAAGATGCGGCCTCTTCTTCTATCTATGGCGTTCGGGGTGCAAACGGCGTCATATTGGTTACTACAAAAACCGGGAAAAAAGGAACGAGCCCGAATATCTCTTTGAATAGTTATTATGGACGGCAAACGCCAACGGCACTACCCAACTTCTTGGGATCTCCAGAGTTTATGGAACTACATAATGAAGCTACAAGAAACGCAGGGCAAACGCCCGTTTACTCCGCCGACCAGATCGAGACAGCACGCAACGGTTCTGATCCAAACTATTTTGCCAATACCGACTGGATAGATGAAGTTTATAAAGACTATGCACCACAACAGGGGCATAACCTGAATATTAATGGCGGTGGGGAGAATATGAATTACTTTCTTTCCTACGGCTATTTAGGCGAAGGTGGATTGGTGGTAGGCGATAACTTTAAAGCTAATCGCCATAATGTCCGCGCGCGTATCAACACCACGGTGCTCGATCGTTTGGCCATTGATGCGAATATCGGTTACATTGACAGAGATGTTAATAGTAGTGCTGGCGGAAACGGTGGGCGGGATCTATTGGCAGCAGCTACCAGTATACGCCCATTGGTTCCGGTACGGTTTACAAACGGAAGCTGGGGTTATCACGGCGGCCAGAGTAACCCCGTAGCACTGGCAAATGATGGCGGATATAATGGTTTTGGTTCGCAGGAGGTAACCGCGAACCTGAGTGCTACACTCCAGATTATTGATGGTTTAGATGTGAAAGCGCAGTATGGTTTGGTTCGTTCGAATGGAAAACGAACAATTTTAAATTCTACCATCAACTACTATAGTCCAGACGACAACGAGCGGATTTATCAGAATAATTTCCCCAATTCAATAGATGTTAGGGATTATACCAATTTATATCAAACCTTTATCGGTACCGTTAATTATGCCAAAACTTTTGCAGAAAAGCATGAGCTAAGCGGTCTTTTAGGTGTTTCACAGGAGGAAAATATTAATAATTATTTCGAAGCGACCCGTCAGAATTTGCCGGTGGAGACCATACCCTCACTGAATCTGGGCGTTGATAACCCGCTAAATACAAGTAGCGGATATCAATATGCGCTACAATCCGTTTTTGGTAGGGTAAATTACGCATACGATAGTAAATACCTGTTCGAAGGAAATTTCCGTTATGATGGTTCTTCGCGTTTTGCTCCCGAAGTACGTTGGAACTGGTTTGGATCAGCCTCTGTTGGATGGGTGTTCTCTGCCGAAAATTTCTTTGAGAATTTACGTTCGACCATTGAAACCGCTAAATTGAGGGCTTCTTATGGTACACAGGGAAATGACCGTATAAGGAGAGGAGACGTTGATCTTTACTATCCCTATATGTCTATTCTGGAACCCGCGCAAGTTGGGTCAAACAACCCCATTGGTAATCAACCCCGCATCGGTTTTCGACAAACAGAGTTTGCCAATCGTATCGTGACATGGGAACAGGCGGAGAAGTTCAATGTGGGGCTGGATCTAACCATGTTAAATGGTCGACTAGATATTGCAGCCGATTATTTTATCAATAATACCAATGATATTTTATTGAATCCACCGCTACCGGATGTTATCGGTATGGGCACGAATTACCCCTCGCAGAATGCAGGGGCGGTACAAAATAAAGGATGGGAGGTCAATTTGGCGTGGCAGGATCAAATCGGAGAAGTAAAATATGGCGTGAATGTCAACCTTTCGGATGTTAGGAATAAAATTACCCGCTTGGATGATTATGCACAAAATTTAGGCAATCAGGTTCGTTTGGTAGGGCATCCCATCGATGCGCTTTATGGTTTTATAGCAGATCGCATTGCGCAGGTAGACGATTTTGATCTCGTCGATGGCGAATATGTGCCAAGGTTTCCCTTCCAGGCCGGAGATCTGGTAGGTCCGGGTGATTTGATCTACCGCCCGCAAAATCAAGATGACGAGGCAATTACCGTTGGTAAAGACCGCCATATTCTGGGCAGTGATATTCCGCGTTACACGTACGGGTTTAGGGGAGACCTGGCGTGGAAAGGAATCGACTTCAGTTTCTTTATACAAGGGGTTGGTAAAGCGGATGGATGGTTAACGGGGTCTGCCCGTCACCCCTTCATGAACAACAGCGCAATGCCTCAAGAGGTACATTTAGATCGATGGACACCGGAGAATACAGGTGCGGCCTATCCCAGGTTTGTATTTAACAGAGACCATAATACGAGGCTTTCTTCTTATTGGATTGAAAATGCTGCCTATTTACGCTTAAAGAATATCCAGTTAGGATATACCTTGCCCGATCGTATTACAGAGAAATTCAGGGCGAGCAAGCTACGGTTTTATGTATCTGCCGAGAATCTCTTTACGATGAGTGATTTCTTTTACGGATATGACCCCGAAGCGTCTGTTGGACAGGGAGCAAACTTTTACCCACAACTGAAGACTTTTGTTGTAGGCCTCAATGTGAATTTTAGATAGACTGAACTTGTTATTTTATAAAGATGAAGATGTTAATGATCAAACAGTATGGTTTTTATATGGCGATATTGCTGCTTTTTATCCATATCGCAGGATGTAAAGATTATCTTGACCGTGATCCTATTGATGCCATACCTAACGAGCAGTATTGGCAGAATACCGAACAATTGGAGATGGCTATGACTGCTATTTTTTCAAGGGTAAAAGCAAAAAATACGGTTGATATGGAAAATATGGGAGAGAACACCATGTGGCCAAGTACCCATGAATATAAAGATATTGGCTCAGGCGTATTTCCGATCACACAACCCACTGTGAATAACGAATGGCGAAATATGTATCGGGATATCCGCGAAGCGAATACTTTTTTGATAAATTATCAAAATGCGGAAGAAACAACGCCGGGCGCCAATGAGTTGTTAGCGGCAGAGGTGCGTGTATTACGGGCTTTGGCTTATAGCTTTGTGATCTCCTTCTGGGGCGATGTACCCTTAATATTGGAACCCTTGGAATTGGGCGATGAAGCCTTGTACGGAGAAAGAACGCCCCGTGCAGAAGTAGTGGATTTTGTATTGGCAGACTTAGACACGGCTGCGGCTGTATTAGCTCCGGAAATTCCAACAGGAGATCGATTGGGGAGGATAAATAAAGGCGCAGCTTTGGCCCTAAAAGCACGGATTGCTTTGGCCGAGGGGCGCTATGAGGTGGCTGAGGAAGCGGCAAAAGCCGTAATGGACCTGGGCGTATATCGTTTATATAGCAATGGCGATCCGGAGACTTCATATTGGGAACTGTTTACCAATACAGGCAAATTAGCTAATGGTCGTAATCAAGAGACAATCCTGGCACGCTTGCACTTAATAGATATTATTATGCATAATTTAAGCCGGGAAATTCAGGTGCCCGATCAGTCGGCTCGTTTTGTTCCTACGCGCGCGCTCGTTGATTCTTATTTATGTTCGGATGGGTTACCGATTGATAGATCGCCGCTTTACCGGGATAGCACGTATGAAAGTGTTTTTCAGAACCGCGATCCACGGATGACGCAAACGGTTTTAGTTCCGGGTGATGCCTGGGGTGGCCGCTATGACGGCAGGCCTATCGATGAAAATGATGATCCGGATATATTTATGCGGCCAAAATTTAATCAGGACGGACGCGGCTGTATGACGACGACGGGTTATTACTATAAAAAGTATGTAACACCTTCGGCAGTAGGACTTGTCGGCAGAGATGATAACGACATCCATCTGATACGTTATGCAGAAGTATTGCTGACCTATGCAGAGGCCCGTTTTGAACAGGGAAAACTTACACAGGAGGATCTGGACATGTCCATCAATCTCCTACGTGATCGGGTAGGCATGGTGCACATGGACCTAGGCTTTCTTGCAGCTAACGGTATGGATATTAGGGAAGAGATCCACCGGGAACGACGGATTGAACTAGCATTGGAAGGGCAGCGTTATTTTGATGTGAGAAGATGGAAAGAAGGCGAGCGCTTGGCCAATCCAATTGAAGGCGTAAAAGCCGAATGGTTTCCGGAGTTGGCGAGCGGCTCTTTTCGCATCGGCCCAGACGGTTATCTGCAGGCGCAATGGAATAGGCGTTTTGATGACCCTAAGAATTATTTATGGCCTGTGCCACAGCCACAGTTAGAACGAAATCCTAATCTGGGCCAAAACCCTGGATGGTAAATTATAAGAAGCGATTGCCTAATTTTTTAGGCAATCGTTTCTTATAAATAAAAGAATGAAAGATATCCTGTTGGAATAACAGGTACCATAAATTGATTAGGCACTTATTTGCGAAGTTTGCTTAGTTAGTTATATTTGTTTCGCTAAGGTAGTAATACCAACCATATTATAACCAATTATACCGTATTAAACTCGGGTACTCTTTTTTTCATTTTATATGGCGTTACCAGACGGTCTGATTGCCGTTGAGCGTATTCTGACGCCTATAAAAGTGTGAAAATTCATTTATTGTCTTATTGGGGTCACACCCCGCAGACTAAGATATCATTAGTTACTTAAATTTTAGTAAAAGAAAGGAAGGAGGTATTGTCAGGGCACTTAACATTCATTTGTATCAATTAACCTCGTGTAAAAATGTCGACATGCTCGTGTTTAACTAACGGGCAAATTTAATTAGAACAAAATGCTTTGAACCAGAGATCGTTGAGATCAGCATTATACACGTGGATAAGTAATCTAATCATCAAAATTCCCTGCTGCAGGCTCGTTTGTGTGCCTGCAGTCGAGATGACGATCAAACAGAACTTACGAGGGATGTAGGCGTACAGCTCATCGCTTATAAAAACAGCATAAAAAATAAAAGATGAAAAAAAAACAAATCCATCTAAAAACTTCTATAGGAATATTAGTAGCATTGTTGGTATTCCTTTACTGTCCAATTTTGGCTAAGGGTATTACAGTCAATAACCTGAACAGTAGCTACGTTATTGCAAACATAGATAATCAGGATTCAACGATTACCGGTACCGTAAGGGACGATAGTGATCCTCCTGCTCCTATACCGGGTGTGAGTATACAACTAAAAGGAGCTAATCGTGCCACGGTAACCAATGAAAATGGAACGTTCAGCCTTCCTGCGAAGGTTGGCGATGTACTCGTATTTACGTCTGTGGGTTATGTGACAAGGGAGTTTACGGTAGGTGATCAATCTCCTGTCTCGATCACACTTAACCAAGATTTAAATACCTTGGAAGAAGTGGTATTAACCGGCTATTCTACGCAAGCTAGAAAAGATATTACCGGTGCGGTAGCGATCGTTGACGTCAAAGAGTTAACGAAAGTGCAAGCCCCGAACGTAGCCCAGCAATTACAGGGCAGAGCTGCCGGGGTTACCGTGACATCCAACAACAGCCCGGGAGGTGAAGCGACGGTGAGGGTTCGAGGTTTCGGTACCATTAACAATAATGATCCCTTGTATATTATCGATGGTGTACCTACAAAAGGGGGCTTGAATAGCATCAACCCAAATAATATTGAGTCTATGCAGGTACTTAAAGATGCATCTTCTACGTCCATTTATGGTTCTAGAGCTGCAAATGGAGTGGTAATTATTACAACGAAAAAGGGAACCTCCGGTGAGTCACGCATAAGCTTTGATTCACGTGTAGGGGTGCAAACAGGAAAGGTCAATTTGGGGCTTATCAGAAATCCGCAGCAATTCGGCGACCTACTCTGGACGCAGTTGCGTAATGCCGGGGTTTTGTCGAACGGAAATCCTTC